>NZ_JAGPXT010000013.1 GCF_018070465.1 Micromonospora sp. C95 | reverse complement strand
GTGGGTGGGTGGGTGGTCAGGTCGTGACGGTGCGGCGGACGCCGCCGTGCAGGCCGCAGGCGCGGGGGCTGCCGCCGGCCAGGCTGACCTTCCCGTTCTCGCACTGCACCAGGTAGCCGCGGCCCTCCCAGAAGCCGGGCACGCAGTCGAAGTGCTCGCACACCTCGCGGGCGGGTTCGCGGACCCGTTTCCCGCCGCAGAAGTCGTACCCCATCGGGTTCTTGGGGGCGCCGCAGCGCCGCTCGGGCTTCGGGCTGGTCTTGGCGGAGCCGGTGTCGCGCGGAGCCGGCGCGGAGCCGGTGGCGGTGGCGCGCGGTGCCGACGCGGAGGCGGTGGCGCGCGGTGTCGTCGAGGTGCCGGTCGCAGCCGGCACCCCGGTGGCTGCCACCGCGGTTTCGGTGCTTGTCGGGTCGGACGGGCCGGAGTTGGCCAGGGCCACCGGCACCATCACGGCGAGCGCGGCGGCGACCACGGCCGTCCGTCGGCCGCCGGGGATCAGCGTCGACAGTCGCGCCTGCCCGGGGGTGGCGATGCCGGGGCGGGACGGGCGCAGCCGGGCGTGCTCGGCGATCAGCTCGTCGAGTTGGTCGATGACCGCGTGGCGCTGCTCGATGGCATCGGCGAAGGCCAGGGTCAGCACGAACCGGAACTCGGCCGCCACATCCGGGCGCAGCAGCACGCCGGAGGTCCGCCGCCGGTCCAGCACCTGGATCAGGGTGACCGAGGCGTGCGGGTCGTGGGCCAGACCGGTCATCCGGCCGTACGCCCAGTCGCGCCGGCCCCGCCCGCCGAGCAGCACCAGCCGCCGGTTGGTGATCACCGCCATGCCGGCGTCGGTGATCCGTACCCCGTCGGGCAGCCGCCGACGCAGTCGACCGGTAGGCGCGCCCACGGTCAGATCGGGGGCGGGCAGCACCGCGTTGTGCCGCATCTCCACAAGTTGGGCGGCCGGCACCACCCGGAGTACGACCTCGTCGGGGGCAAGTTCGAGCGGCAGGCCGTCGCCGGCCGTGGTCGAGCCCTGGCACTGCTCGGCCAGCGTACGCAGGCGGCGCAGTTCGTCGTCGCGTCGCCGCCAGCCGCCCTCGGCGCTGCGGAACAGCCGCAGTCGACGCTCGTTCTGCCGGCGCGCCCACCGGTACCGCCATGTCGAACCCGTCGAATCAGTCCTCGCCACGCCGACTCCTCCGCCGCGCATGCCACCAACCGCAGGCCACCAAATGGGGTGTCACAGTGTTAACGGCTGCGGGCACCACCCTGGACACGGCCAGAAGTGGTCGAATTACCCGATCGGTGGAGCAATACGGACGAGATGGTGGTTCCGTGGCACCGTAAACCGGCCCGTTGGTACGGACCTCAGGGTGACTCGACGGTGCTGATCAGGAACTTCTGCACCTCGGCCTCGACGATCGCCACCCGCTGCTCCGGCTCCGGGCCGGAGCCACGGAAATCCAGCAGCTGCTCCTCGGACTCCCACCGCTCGTAGACGTTGATCCGCCCCGGCTCGATCAGGTCCGCGCTGATGGCGAAGTCGAGGCAACCGGGTGCCTCCCGGGCCTGACGGACGATCTCGGCGCAGGTGGCCAGGTAGTCGTCCCGCCCGGCGGGCTCGACCTGTAGCGTGCCGGCAACGATCAGCAAGGCAACCTCCGAAGATCGGGAGAGCGGACGCCAGTCATACTCTCCCGATCCGCCCTCGTCCGCACGCCTGATCAGGCGGCGCGGCTGATCAGGCGCGGCTGATCGCGTTGGCGTGGATCGCCTCGGCCAGATACTCCGTCAGCCCGGGAGCCTTCGCCTCGTAGTGCGCGGTGAAGCGCTCGTCGGCCAGATAAAGATCGGCCAGCCCGGTGTGGATCTCGTACGTGCACTCGTAGAACCACCGGCTGATCTGCTGCCGGTGTTCCTCGGCCAACTCCATGGCCGCCGGCCCGTCGGCCGGTGCACCCGAGGCCAGCAGCGCCACGATCCGCCGCCCCCAGTCCTCGGTCTCCGCCTTGAACCGTTGCCAGTCCTCCTTGCGGTAGCTCGACGTCCGCCGGTTCGACTCCCGGTACGCCTCGGTGCCGCCCCACCGCTGCTCCGCCTCCTCGGCGTGCGCGTCCGGGTCGAAGTCGCCGAAGACCTCGAACCGCTCCTGCGGGGTGAGTTGGATGTTCATCTTGCTCGCCTCCATCGCGAATTCGATCGCCGCGACCATCTCCTGAAGGCGCTTGATCCGCACCGTCAGCAACTCGTGCTGGCGGCGCAGGTGCGCTCCCGGGCCGCTCGCCGGGTCGTCGAGGATCACGGCGATCTCGTCCAACGGGAACCCCAGCTCGCGGTAGTACCGGATCAGCTGCAACCGCTCCAGGTCCGCCTCGGAGTAGCGCCGGTATCCCGAGCCGCTCCGCCCGCTCGGCGTCAGCAGGCCGATCTCGTCGTAGTGGTGCAGCGTCCGGACCGTCACGCCGGCGAGCTTGGCCACCTGACCAACCGTGTGAGCCATGGTTCCCCCCTTTCCGGGTACCACGGTCCCGCCTGCCGTTACGTAAGGGTCAAGCCCGATTCTGCGACGCCGGACACGCCTGGCGGGTCGCAGTCGACCAGGACGGTACGCAGCTCCGCCAGGCTGGCCGGGCGACCGTAGCGGTAGCCCTGTCCCTGCGCGCAGCCGATCGCGGCCACCGCCTCGTGCTGCCGTTCGGTCTCCACCCCCTCGGCCACCACGCCCAGGTCGAACGCGCCGGCCAGCCGGGTCACCATCTCCACCGTCGCGTACGCCCGGGTGTCCTCGGGAATCCGGGCCACGAACGACCGGTCGATCTTCAACTCGGTCGCCGGGATCCGGTGCAGGTAACTCAGCGACGAGTACCCGGTGCCGAAGTCGTCGATGGCGATCCGGATACCCAGCTCGCGCAGTTGCCCCAGCCGATCCAGCACCGCGTCGCTCCCCTCGATCAGCGCCGACTCGGTCAGCTCCAGGGTCAGCGCCCGGGGGGCCAGCCCGGCACCCGCGGTGGCCTCGGTGACCGTGGCGATCAGGTCGGGCCGGCGCAGGTGCGACGCGGCGATGTTCACCGCCACCGTCGCGGACGGAACCCGTTCCTGCCAGGTGGCCGCCGCCCGGCACGCCTCGTGGATGACCCACCTGTCGATCGGCAGGATCAGCCCGGTCTCCTCGGCCAGCGGCAGGAAGCGGGCCGGGCTGAGCACGCCCAGCCGGGGGTGACGCCACCGCACCAGCGCCTCCGCGCTGCGTACCGCCCCGGTGGCCAGGTCCACGATCGGTTGAAACTCCAGGTGCAGCTGCTCCTCGTCGACGGCCCGTCGCAGGTCGGCGATCAGCTCGGCCCGGCTCACCGCCGACTCCCGCAGCCCCTGCGTGCACCGCCGGTACGCGGACTTGCCGGCCGCCTTCGCCGCGTACATGGCGATGTCGGCGTCGCGCAGCAGATCCGTGTGGGAGATGTGCTGCGGCCCGTACTCGGCGATGCCGATGCTTGCCGACGGGTGCACCCCGACCAGTTCCTCGCCGGGAGACGGTTGCAGTGCCCTCAGCAGCCGCTCGGCCAGCCGCTCCGGCGCCAACGGCCGCCCGTCGGTGACCAGCACCGCGAACTCGTCACCACCGATCCGGGCGATCAGGCCGTCGTCGCCGACCGCCCGGCGCATCCGGCGGGACAGACCGGACAGCAACGTGTCGCCGGTGGTGTGCCCGAACCGATCGTTCACCTGCTTGAACCCGTCAAGGTCCAACAACAGCACGGCGACCCGGTTGGTGCCGCGCAGCGCGCCACGCAGCCGCCGGATGAACGCCAGTCGGTTCGGCAGCCCGGTGAGCTGGTCGACGTAGGCGAGCTTGCGTAGCTGCAGCACCAAACGCAGGTTCTCGTTGGCCGCCAGCCCCTGCCGCAGCGCGAGCGTGGCCAACAGCGCCATCATCGCCAGGAAGATCGGCATCGGGGTGTGGCCGCCGGCGTCGCGGGCCAGCATGGTCGCCACGATCGCCCCGCCCACCGGCAGGTAGGGCAGCACCACCCGCCACCACGGCGGCAACGGCGCCTCCCCGGTCTCTTCGGTGGCGCCGTGGTCCCGGGGTGGGGGCATCCGGGTCGCCGCCACGATCAGCAGGTAGCTCAGCGGCCAGAGCACGTCGATCGGGGTGCCGGCCTGGTAGGTGCCGGCGGCCACCAGCGACACGTAGACCGTGTCGGCCACCGCCCGGACCGTCAGGCTCGCGCCGAGCAGCGCCATCGGCCGCCACACCGGCCGACTCGGGCCGACCACCGCGACCAGAATGGTCAGTTGCATCAGGTCGAACATCGGGTACAGCAGGCCGGCCGTGCGCAGCGGCTCGTCCAGGTCGGCCAGGCTGACGTTGCGGAAGATCAGCAGCCAGCCGATCGGAATCAGCGCCAGCCCGACGATCACCCCGTCGAGCAGGGTCCGGGCCCGCCCCACCCTGGTGCGCGGCGCGGTGACCGAGCAGAACAACGCGGCGGTGCCGGTCAGCAGGCTGGCCGCGAAGAGCAACCCGATGGGCAGGGTGTGCGGCAGGCTCTCCCCGAGTAGCCGCTGAGATGTCCACAGTGCCCGTCCGGCCAGCGACAACGCCATGGTGGCGGACAGCAGCAGCCAGAACCGGCGTACCGTCGGATGCCGGCGGGACGCCGCGACGCAGGCGATCGCGGCCCAGCCCGCCACGGTGAGCGCGCCCAGATCGCTCACCAACGCACCGGCGGGCAGCCCGAGTATCAGCCAGAGCGCCTCGACCGCGACGACGACACCGGCGCCGACCAGCCCCACACGGCCGACCCGGTCCGTTCCGGGCGAGCGCGCGGCGGCCCGCTCGACGTCCTTCCGCGACACAGCGATCGCTCCGGCTCTCTTTCGTGCGTACACCCTCGACAGTGAGGTCCGGCCCTGGCAAACCACGAAAGCCTAGCCACGCCCGCCGCCACCCCGCCAGATCCACCAGTACGCAAGTGCCCAACCTGACGGCGCCCTCCGGGACGGGCCTCCCGCTCCACCCGCCGACCACAACCCGCCGCAGCACGGTCATGACTCCGCGTGACCATGACGGCAAATCACTGAACGTGACCACCCGGCCCGCCACCGACAATGCCGCCTTCCACCTTTGCTCTGCTTACCTATACGCAACCCCACGTTGAACAGGCACTATCGGGATGGCGCGGCGTACGACCCAGTCACTCAGCGCAACCTGTGCGTATAGGTAAGCAGAGCAAAGCGTCCGTAGGTGATGGTGTCCCTGCCGGGGACAGTTACCGTCGGCGGTCCTGGCGGCGGCCGGCGCTTGCGCTCACCCCCATTCTTCGTCGGGCGCCGCCGCTCCGGATGCGGGTGGACCACCGTGGGTCCACGGGGTCTCATCCGCGATGGGGAACGCGGCGCCCGGGACGTAGGCGTCGCTGAGCGTGGTGTAGCAGAGTCGCTGCCCCACCTCCGGCACGCTGCCCGGGTTGGCCGTCAGGCCGCGCCCCATTCCGCCGGACAGCTCCAGCACCACCTCGGTCTTGCCGTCGGCCGTCGGGGTGACGAACACCAGCCGCGCTTTCTGCCCGGGACGGGACGGGCTGGTCAGGGTCGCGCCGACCGGCAGCTGCACCGGATCGGTGGTCATCAGCTGGATGCGCGGGCGCAGCACCGGCCGGCGGCCACTGTCGTCGACCCGGGTCGGATCGGCCAGCAACACCTCACCGACGAACGCCTCCCCGGTCAGCCGGTACTCCGCCATCACCAGCGGATCGTCGTAGGCACGCTGCACCGCGTAGGTCGCGGCGGCCCGCTCCAGGCGGTGCAGCCGGGCGGCGGCGGCCACCGCGCCGTCCCGGCGTGGCTGGGGCGCACCGTCGGCGTCGAGATGGTCGGCGTGGGCGGTGAAGGCGTCGCGGTCGCCGTCCCACCGCCCGGCTACCCGGGCGCCGGGCGGCAGGGCGCGCAGCAACCCCAGGCCGCGCCACATCAGCTCCCAGGTGGGCACCAGCTGGTCCCGCAGCAGCCGCTCCAGCTCCGCGTACGCCTCGACGCGCGCCGCCTCGTCGTCGGCAGCGGCGTACGCCTCGATGGCCGGCGCCAGCAGCCGGTTGTCGAACTCGGGATCGGTGGCCGGGCCGGCCGGCGGGCAGCTCGACGGATCCTCGGCGCGGGCGGCCGCCTCCGCTCCGGACAACCCGGCCGGCGGGGCGATCCAGCCCAGCAGCGCCGGCAGGTGCAGATCCTCCACCGCGCTCTGCCCGGTCGCCCAGTGCAGCGTCAACGCCTGGGTCATCGCCACCAGCGCCGACGAGCCGGGATGCTCGGCCCGTTCGGCGAAGAAGGTCAGCCACCGACCCAGCAGTGGCACCTGCGGCGGCACCGGATGATCGCCGTCGACCCGACGGAACCGGGTGGACCGACCGAGCAACCGCAGGAACGTCACCCCCGCCGGATTCGGCACCAGCAGCTGCGGTGCGTCGAGGTAGCGGTACCGGACGTCCCGCCCCCGGTCCACGGCGACCGCCTCGTTCGCCGTGCGGTGTGCGTCCACGTAGGGCAGTACGAGCGCGGCCAGCTCGGCGGCGAACTTGAATCGTTGGTCCCGGTTACGCGGCTGCGGCACGATCAGCAGCCGCCCGTCGCCGGGTGCCGAGCCGATCATCGCGGCGAGCGGCGCATTGGCCTCCCCCGCCATCGCCAACGGCACCAGCACCAGCGGGCGCCTCGACAGGTGCAGATGCCGGACGGTGGCCACCGGCTCGGCCACCCCGGTGGCCACCGCCTGCGCCGCGGCCAGCGCCCGCAAGGCGCTCATGTCGACCCTCCGACCTGAGACACCACGACGCCGTGCCCGATGCGCTCGCTCATCCGGTGGCGAGGGCGTCGGCGCGCAGGCGGGCCGCGGTCCGCAGCAGCGCGGCGGCTTCCGCCCGGTCGGGGTCGGTGACGGTTTCCCCACCGGCGAGCGCCAGCACCTCGGCCACGTCGGCGATGCCGCCGAGCGCCTCGCGGACCGGGCGACCGAGCGCGCCGGTCTGTCCACGCGCCTCGTGCCGGCAGAAGTACGCCAGCTCGCAACTGGCCAGGCAGTCGGGGGCGTACCGGGCCGGCACCCGGGCCAGCGAACCGACCAGGGTCGCCGGATCGGCGGCGGGATCGGCAGTGAAGTCGGCCGGTACGTCGGCCAGCAGCGTGTCGAGCCGGTCCATCCGGTCCAGTTGCCGGCGTACCACAAGCAGGTGCCGGCGGACGTCGAGCAGGTGCGCGACCGGCTCGTTGCTGAAGTCCCGGGGGCAGACCAGCACCACCTCGTGCGACACCAGCCGCGGGTCGTGGCCCCGGTCGGTGAGCAGCTCCCGCAGGGCCAGCACGTAGACGGCGGACTGCACCGCCGCAGCGGCCAGTTTCGCCGGGTCGGCCTGGCCGTCGACCACCGGAAACGACTTGATCTCGACCACGTGGAACCGGCCGCCCAGCCGGGCGGCCACCAGGTCCGGCTCCAGGTGTACCCGCTGCCCGGCCACCGCCAGGCCGAGCATCGGATGGTCGAACAGCGCCGCCGGCTCGCCCGGTTCCCCGGCACCGGTCGGCTCGTCGGGGTGGTATCCGCTGGGCGGCAGCGCCTCGGTGAGCAGGGTCGCCGAGCGGCGGGCCCGGGTCGCCGGGTCGTCGCCGTCGCCGAGATCCGTCCAGCGGGTCGCCGCCGGCACCGGTACGCCGAGCCGCGCCGCGACCAGTCGCAGTAGTTCGGCACCGCCGTCGGCCTTCACCTGTGCCTCGAAGGTGTTGCCCCGGGTGATGGCGAACCGGGACTGCCCGAACCGGGCCGGAAAGCCGACCCGCTCGGCCAGTGCCGGTTTGTCCACCCCCGCACCGTCCAGCACGGCCCGCCGGGTGCAGCCCGGGTTGCCGGTCAACGCGGCGATCGTACGGGCGTTGTGCCGCTTCGGCGGTGCGTCACCCCGGATCGCGGCCAGTCGCTGCTCGGTGTCGGTCACGACAGGCCACGATAGTCGTGCCGGCGAATCCCGGCGCGACTATCGTCGCCCGCCGCCACTACCCCGTCGCCACGCCTGTCTCCTCGGGCAGCCAGATCGGCTGCCAGTCGGGCACCTCGTGGAAGCGGCGCAGCTCGGCCAGCCCGGATACCGACCCGGCCCAGGCGGCGTACGGCGGGTTCTGCTCGTCGAAGCCGCTCTGCACGAAGGTCAGCCTCGTCTTCCCCGCCGACTCGGTCAGCTCCCAGCTGGTGACGCCGGGCACCCCCCAGTCGACGGACATCTTCCGGCCGGGCTCCAGGTCGACCACCTTGGCGGCGAAGCCGCTGTCGAAGCCGCCCATGGCGTACCGGCCGCCGACCCAGGGTTCGATCCCGATCGGATAACCGAACCAGGCGCTGGCCTGCTCGGAGTCGGTAAGCGATTCCCACACCTTGTCGGCCGGCGCGGCGATGACCAGCTCGCCACGGAAGTCGGTGCCGGTGAAGTCCACCTTCGGCAGCAACGGCTGGCCGGCCAGGTGGGACTCCAGGTTGGCGACCGAGAGCGCCCAGTAGGTCTGCAGGACGCCCCGGATGCTGGTGCCGTTGAGCACGTCGTTGAAGTCGAAGTGGGTCTGCGACAGCCGGAGCACGGTGGCGTCCGGTCCCTGCGCGCTCAGCGTGATCTCGGTGGTGGTCTCCACCCCGTCGAGCAGCCAGGCGAAGCGCAGCCGGTCGTCGTCGGCGTGCAGCACCCGCTGATGTGGAGCGTCGCCCTCGGGCGTGTGGCGGCCCCAGAACTCGTACCGCTCGGGCAGCTCGACCTCGGCGTGCTCGGCCAGCCAGACGCGCAGCTCGGCGGGGTCGGTCAGGGCCTGGCGCACCCGCGCGATCGGCGCGGCGAGGCGGGCGGCGAGGGTCATCGGTTCAGTCACGGTCGGTCCCCTTCGGGTAGCAGGCCACGGCGAGCTTGAAGGCGTCTCCCTCGGCGCCGCCGTAGCGGGTGAACAACTCCTGCAGCGCGGACTGCAGGTCGTGCAGGAACTCCTGCCGGCGTTCGGCCGGCACCCGGATCTCGCCGGAGACGCCGATCGACGGCAGCTCCGGTGCGGTGCGGTCCAGGGCGGCGACGTCGGCCTGGACCTCCTCCATCAGGTCCAGCAGGTAGCCCAGGCTCAGCTCGTCGCGGGCGCGACGCAGCCCGATCCGGCCGACCAGGCGGGGTGAGAGCCAGTACGACCGGGCGACCGCCTGGTAGATGCCCTCGGTGATGCCGCGGACCTTGCGCTTGTCGACCTGCTCGACAAGCCCGGCCGCGACGAGTTGCTTGACGTGGTAGTAGACGCGCTGCGGCGTCTGCTCCAGCCGGGCGGCCACCTCGGTGCAGGTGCGTGGCTCGGCCAGCTGCCGCAGGATCTCGACGCGCTGCGGTTTCAGCAGCACCTCGGCCTGCTCGATCTGCTCCAGGTACAGGACGTCTCTCATGACAAAATCAGTTTGTACGTAAAAAACTTCCTTGTCAATAGCGACGAGAAAGGCCGCGCCGGCAGCTTCCGGCGCGGCCTCGCCTCAGTCGCGCGGTGACCGGGTCAGGGCAGCCAGTCCGGGCGCAGCGGGTAGCCGTTCACCGCGTCCGGGCCGTTGCGCGTCGCCACCACCTGATGCAGTTGGATGCCGTTGCGCTCGAACGCCAGCCGGGAGCCGGCCATGTAGAGACCCCACACCCGGGCCGTGCCCGCACCCACCTCGGCGACGCAGAAGTCCCAGTGCTCCACCAGGTTGCGGCACCAGGCGGCGAGGGTCAGCGCGTAGTGCTGGCGCAGGTTCTCCTCGTGGTGCACCTCCAGCCCGGCATCGTGGATCTCACCGATCACCCGTCCCGGGCCGGCCAGCTCGCCGTCCGGGAAGACGTACCGGTCGATGAACGCACCGGACCGGTGCGGTGCCCGGTTGTCCGCCCGGGTGATGCAGTGGTTCAGCAGCCTTGCCCCCGGCCGCAGCCGGTTCCGCAGGAACCCGAAGTAGGCCGGATAGTTGCGGACTCCGATGTGCTCGGTCAGGCCGATCGAGGAGACCGCGTCGAACTGTTCGCGCGGTGCGTCGCGGTAGTCCAGGTGCCGCACCTGCGCCAGCCCGGTCAGCCCCTCCCGCTCGATCGCCGCCTGCGCCCACTGCGCCTGCGCCCGCGACAGCGTCACTCCGAGCGCCTTGACGCCGTACTCGCGGGCCGCGTGCCGGACCATGCCGCCCCAGCCGCAGCCCACGTCCAGCAGCCGCATCCCCGGCCGCAGCGCGAGCTTGCCGGCGACCAGGTCGTACTTGTTCGCCTGCGCCTGCTCCAGGGTGTCGTCCGGGCTGCGGTACACCGCGCAGGTGTACGTCATCGACGGGCCGAGCACCCGCTCGTAGAAGGCGTTCGACACGTCGTAGTGGTGCGAGATGGCGCTGCTGTCGCGGATCCGCGAGTGCCGCAGGCCAGCCACGATCCGCTTCCAGCGGGGCCGGGCCTCCTGCGGCGGAGCCGGCGGCGGCAGCAGCCGCTCCCAGCCCAGCTCGCGCACCAGAGCCAACCCGTCGGCCAGCGCCGGTGCCCGCATCCGCACCCCGCCGAGCACCCGCAACGCCTCGTACGGGTCACCCGGGTGCACTCCCTCGATGGCGAGGTCACCGCTGACGTAGGCACGCGCCATGCCCAGGTCGCCCGGCGCGGTGAGCAGGTAGGACAACCCCCGCTCGGAGCGGATCGACAGGGTGATCCCGGCGTCGGCCGGGCCGATGGAACTGCCGTCGTACCCGGTGACGCGCACCGGCAGGGGGCCCGAGGTCACCGCCCGGACGATGTCCGCCACGGTCGAACCACGCCGCCGGCCCCCAGGGGGCGGCGTGGCGGGAGCGCCTGCCGCTCCCTGGCTTCGGTCGGTGAGACTCATGCCGGAACTCCGCTTCGCTCGCTCAAGCTCGTGCTACTGCCTTCTCGTACAGTCCGGTCAGCCGATGCTCCGGGTCGTACCGGTCCCGCACGGCGGCCCAGGTCCCGCCGCCGTAGAGCCGGTCGAACGAATCCCGGTCGTAGTACGCGTCGGAGTAGAGCGACTTGTGCCCGCCCGCCTCCGACACCGCGCGCTCGATCTCCCGGTTGACGTCGCCGTCGGCGGCGCCCTCGGCGATCGGCACGCTCCCCCAGAACCCGATGTTGACGTAGTCCTGCCCCGGCCGGAGCGGATACAGCGGCCAGGACCGGGCCGATCCCGGGCCGCCCGGCTCGCGCAGCCGAAGCGGGCACAACCACACCGGCGTCATCCCGACGTTCCCGGCGAACCAGTGCAGGAACTCGGCGGTGCGCTCCAGTGGGATCTCCACGTCCTGCACGACCCGCTCCCGGGCCGGCTGGCCGCGCCACCTGTCGATCCGGGCCGCGACCCGGTGCCGGTGCTCCAGTCGGACGATGCGGTGGTAGACGTCGCTGCGCCGCCACCGTGCCGGCCACAACCGCCGCACCACCGGATGCTGCGCGCCGAACGCCGCCGAACACCAGAACCAGTCGGTGTCCCAGCGCCACAGGTAGTCGTGGGCGGTCAGCGCGTCGTGCGGGCGCTGGCGCAGCGAGCGGTAGTAGATCTCCTGGCCGGTGTAGTCGGAGACGCCCGGCACGTCGTCGGTGAAGCCGCCGAGCACCAGGTACGCCTCGCCGGGGTCGAACATCACCCCGTCCATCGCGTCGACACTCTCGCCGGCCCAGCGGCGGGTCGCGGTGATCTCGCCGATCGCCTCGGTCAACGCGGTCAGGTTGGTGAACCGCAGGTTGCGCAGGGCCACGTAGCGACGGACCGGTTGCAGCTCGATCCGCAGCCGGGTGGCGTACCCGAGGCTGCCGAGCGAGTTGGGGAAGGCCGCGTACAGGTCGGCGTGTGGACCGTCGGGCCGGGCGGTGACCACCTCACCGGCACCGGTGAGCACGTCCAGTTCGGTCACCGACTCGTGCGGCAGGCCGTTACGGAACGAGGTCGACTCAATGCCCAGCCCGGTCACCGCCCCACCCAGGGTGATGGTGCGCAACTGCGGCACCACAAACGGCATCAGGCCGTGCGGCAGGGTCGCGGCGACCAGCCGTTCGTAGGTGCACATGCCCTGCACGTCGGCGGTGCGGGCGACCGGGTCGACGCCAAGCACCCCGCCGAGCCCGCTGACGTCCAGGCCGGAGGCGGGGGCGCTGCGCGGACGGAACAGGTTGGAGGTGCGCTTGGCCAACCGCACCGGCTGGCCGGGTGGCACCGCCGCGTACGACCGTCGCAGCTGGGCCACCGCCAGGTCATGATCACGCACGGCGTGCATGGGATCACTTTACGCGCCACGCGCCCGCCTGGCGGGATGTCCATCGGAGGTGTTTCTCGCTCGGCTGGGGCTGGGCGACGGGGGTGGCTGGCCGGTGGCCCGGGCGGTGGGACAGGATGCCGGCATGTCGCACACCGATGGGTCGGGCAGCGTCTACGGCACCCGCCGAGCCGGACCACCCCGCGATCCACTGCTCGTCACGGCACTCGGTTTGGGGCTGGTCGGCGTACTGCTGGGGGTCCTGTTCGCCGTCGGCGTGCTCGGCGGCGGCGAGCCGGCGCCGGCACCGACGGTGGCCGGCCCCAGCCCGAGCACGGTGCGGCCCAGCCCGACCGAGAGCGAGCCGGAACCCAGCCCGACGAGGTCCGAACCCTCCCCCACACCGAGCCCCAGCCAGGATCCGGACGCGATCGTCGGGCCGAGGGTGCTCCGTGGGGTTGGCTCGGGTCTCTGCCTCGGCCTCGACGGTGACGGTGAGAAGGCGGTCGCCAAGCTGACCGAGTGCAGCGGCGGGCCGGAGCAGCAGTGGGTGGTCAACGCCTTCGGCCCGGACACGGTGACGCTCACCAACGCCGCCCACAACCAGTGCCTCGACGTCGAGGGCGGCAGCGGCGACGACGGCGCCCGGTTGCAGCAGTTCGGCTGCCACGGCGAGGCCAACCAGCAGTGGCGACTGCGCTCGGTCGACGACGGCGCGCGCGTGCTGGTGGCCGTGCACAGCGGCAAGTGCGCCCAGGCCCGCGACGGCGGCGCCGACGCCGGCACCGACATCGTCCAGGCCCCCTGCGACGGCAACCCGGCCCAGCGCTGGGCGCTTCAGTAGCGCAGGGCGCGCAGCTCGTTCAGGTGTCGGGGCAGGTGCACGCGGGCGTGCAGGTCGATCGTGCGGGCCCACGGCAGCGGCTCGTCGACGACGAGGTCGAACCCCTCACGTAGGTGCGTCTCGACCGGAGTGTCCGCCGCCGCACCGAGCCGGGCCACCAACGCGACCAGCCGCTCGCTGGTGGCACGCAGCCGGGCGGCGAGCCCGTCGAGGTCGCCGCACTCGGCAACCAGTTCGTCCAGTTCCGGCCGGTGGACCTCGTCCAGGTCGTAGAAGGCGTACGGCGAGCCGGCCAGCACCGCCTCAGTGGCCTCGCGCATCAACTCGTCGCTGGCGATCAGGTGCGCCACGACCTGCTCGGCGCTGTACCGCTCGGGCGGGGGCGGCCCGAACCCGCCCGCGTCGACCTCGGCCAGCACCGCGTCGTACGCCCGCCGCAGCCCGTCGACCTCCACCCGGCCGAGCTTAGTCCGCGTTTCATGAGGCCGTGCCCGGCTACGCCGGACTCAGACGGTGGTCCGGGCGAGCCTCGTCAAACGCGGACTAGCGGCGGCCCCGGCGGGCCCGCAGGTAGTCGCTTACCACGTACTCGCCGAGGTCGTCGGCGTCCGGGGTGAACACCCGGCCGCCGCTGCGGCGGGCCACCGCGTCGACGAACCGGCGCAGCCCGGGATCGTCGCCAAGCATGAAGAGGTTCAACGTGGCCCCGTAGCGGCCGAGCCGGTCCACCTCCCGGACCGTCGCCTCGATCGTCTCCGGCGACGACGGCCACGCGAACAGCGCCTCACCGTCGTCCGGGTCCAGATGGGCGGTCGGTTCCCCGTCGGTGACCACCAGCACCACCGGCTCGGCGTCCGGATGACGCCGCAGGTGCCGGCCGGCCAGCCGCAACGCGTGCTGCAGGTTGGTCCCCTGCATCATGTCCGGCTCGACGGCGGCCAGTTCCTGCTGGGTGAGCGTCTCCGCCCGCCGGCCGAACCCGATGATCTGCAAGGCGTCCTGCGGAAACCGGGTCGCCATCAGGTGCGCCAGGGCCAGCCCGGTCTGCTTCATCGGCCCCCACCGGCCCTGCGAGATCATCGAGTACGACAGGTCGACGCAGAGCGCCACCGCCGCCGACGCCCGCCGCTCGGTCTCGACGACCTCGAAGTCCTCGACGGCAAGTTGCACCGGCACCCCGGGGCCGGCCCGGCGGACCGCCCGGGTCAGGGTCCGCACCACGTCCAGCGGTTGTTCGTCGCCGTACTCCCAGGGCCGCGACGCCCCGGTCACCTCGCCGGCCGCCCCGGCCGAGCGCAGGTCGTGCTGGCCCCTCGGGCCGGCGGTCAGCTCGGCGAAGACCTGCCGCAGCGCGGTGCCGCCGAGGCGACGCAGCGCCTTCGGGCTCAGGGTCAGACCGTCGGCATCGCGGGTCACCCAACCCTGCCGGCGCAGCTCCCGCTCCAGCTCCCGCAGCCGGCGTACGTCGTCGGCTGCGTCGCGGCCCAGCGTCCGGGCCACCGCCTCGACGTCGATGTCGTCAAGGGTCGCCCCGGGGTGCGCCTGACCCAACTGGTCGAGCAGATCGTCCAGTTCGGCGATCTCGTCGAGCGCCCCGGTCGCCTCGCCGTAGCCCAGCGGCTGGCCGCCCTGCATCCGTTCGCCCCGCCCCCAGCGCAGGTCGGGCCGCAGCGCCCGCAGGTTTCCCTCAAGCGCGGCCAACTCGCCGGCCAGCCGGTCGCCGAGGGACTCGCGCATCAGTCCGGCGAGTTCCTCCCGCTGGCGCTGCGACAGCGAGTTCATCAGCCGCTGCCCGGCCGCCGACCGTCGCGCCAGGATGTCGATCAGCTCGTCCACGTCGCGCGGGCGTTCCGGGAAGAAGGCGCCGTGCCGGCGCATGAACTCGGCGAACGCGTCGGTGGTGTCCTCGGCGCGGGCGTGCCGGGCCAGCAGGGCGTTGAGGTCCCGCACCATCTCGGCGACCTGCTCCTGCACCGCCGGGTCACCGGCCAGCCGCGCGGAGTCGCGCAGCCCGGCGAAGCGCTGGCCGAGTACGTCGTCGCGCAGCCCGTCGAGGATCCGCTGGTAGGTCTGCCGGGCCTCGTCGCTGGCCCACCGGTAGTCGGACAGATCCCGCACCGCCTGTGCGGTCGAGCGGGGCAGGCTCCCCAGCATCGTCTCGGCGAACCGGGCCGCCTCGTCGTCGCGCCGGGCCAACTCGTCGCGCTCGGCGGCCAACGCCTGGTCGAGCAGCGCCCGCGCCCGGGTCACCGCACCGTCCAGCTCACCCCGGCGCAGCGCCTCGCGACGCAGCCGGCGGGCGCGGGCGGTCAACCCGTCCAGCCCGCCACGCCCCTGCGGACCCCGGCGCAGCAGATCCCGCAGCGCGTCGCGGAGGCTACCGCCGGCCAGCACCTCCGCGCCGACCTGGTCCACCGCGCCCTGCACGTCGTACGGCGGTGCGAGCGGATCGGGGCCGCCGCGCCACTGCCCGTACCGGAACCGGTTGCCGGCCATCTCAGTCCCGACCGCCGTAGCGGGTCCGCCCGGCGTCGGTGACGTCCTTGCCCAGCCGGCGGCTCAGATACAGCCCTTCGAGCACGAACTCGACGGCCGCCGCGGCCTGCCCGGTGCTCGGCGCGTCGCCGATGCCGAGCCGGTCGAGCACCTTGGCCAGCCCCGGTACCGTGCCCACCTGACGCAGCAGGTCAGCCGCCGACACCAGCTCCCCGGTCTCGACCGCCTGCCCCTCCTCGACCAGCGCGGTGAAGCCGGACAGGTCCAGCCCGGCCAGCCGGGCCCGGAAAGTCTCGGCGGTGGCGGTCCGCAGCAGGTGGCCGAGCAGCTCGATCTCCCGGCCCTCCTCGCCGCTCTCGAACTCCACCTTGCCGCGCAGCGTCGACGTCACCGACACCGCGTCACCCACCCGCGCCACCGCCTCGGCCGACGGCAGATCCGTCTCGGCGCCCAGCAGACACGCCCGGCGCAGCGCGGCGGCGGCGACGGTCTCCGCCGCGGCGATGGCGAACCGGGCGGAGACACCGGAACGCGGGTCCACCGACGGCGAGTCGCGTACCGCCCGGGCGAACCGGGCCAGCACCTCCAGCACGTGCTCCGGCACCTCGGCGACCAGGTCGGCCTCCTGCCGGATCAGCGCCAGCTCCAACTCCAGGTCGGTCGGGTAGTGGGTGCGGATCTCCGCGCCGAAGCGGTCCTTGAGCGGGGTGATGATCCGACCCCGGTTGGTGTAGTCCTCCGGGTTGGCGCTGGCCACCAGGAGCAGGTCCAGCGGCAGCCGCAGCTGGTAGCCGCGTACCTGGATGTCCCGTTCCTCAAGCACGTTCAGCAGCGCCACCTGGATCCGCTCGGCCAGGTCGGGCAGCTCGTTGACCGCGAAGATGCCCCGGTTGGTACGCGGCACCAGCCCGAAGTGAATCGTCTCGGGGTCGCCGAGCGTACGCCCCTGGGCCAGCCGGATCGGGTCCACGTCACCGATCAGGTCACCGACGCTGGTGTCCGGGGTGGCCAGCTTCTCCCCGTAGCGCATCGAGCGGTGCAGCCAGCCGACCGGCAGATCGTCGCCGGCCTCGGCGACAAGCGCCCGCGACGCCGGGGTGACCGGGTGCAGCGGGTGCTCGTTGAGCACCGAACCGGCGATCACCGGCGTCCACTCGTCAAGCAGCGTGACCAGCGACCGGATCAGCCTGGTCTTGCCCTGGCCCCGCTCGCCGAGCAGCACCATGTCGTGCCCGGCGAGCAGCGCCCGCTCCACCTCCGGCAGCACGGTGTCGTCGTACCCGACGATGCCGACGAACCGCGGCGCGCCGTCGCGCATCCGGGCCCGCAGGTTGTCGCGGAGTTCCTGCTTGACGGTGCGGTAGCGGTGCCCGGCGGCGCGCAGCGCGCCGAGCGTGGCGGGCAGGTCGGCCGGGGGGAGCGGCGAAACAGGCGAAGACTCACTCACCCCGCCCACGCTAGCGCGCACCCGCCCCATCGACCCCCACCAGCCTGGCATGATCATGAACTCTGCCGGTGAGGAGGAAGGACCGTGGTGGTCTCCATCGATCGCGAACCCTGGGAGTCGACCGACGCCAGCCTGTTACGCGCCGCCCAGCGGGCCGAACTCGACGCCCGCTACGGCTGCGACGACCACGAGCCGGGCGCGGCACCCACGGCCGAGACGGTGAGCATCTTCCTGATCGCCCGCGACCCCGACGGCACCGCCGTGGGCTGCGGCGGCCTGCGCTTCCTCGCCGCCGGTTCCGCCGAGATCAAACGGATGTACGTCAGCCCGCCGGCCCGGGGCACCGGGGTGGCGACCGCCATCCTGCGCGCCCTGGAAACGGCCGCCCGCGACGCCGGGGTACACACCCTGCTGCTGGAGACCGGCACCGCCCAGCCCGACGCGATGCGCTTCTACGAGCGGGAGGGCTACCGGCGCATCGACAACTTCGGGCCGTACCGGGGCGAGCCGCTCTCCGTCTGCTACGCCCGCGACCTGCCGTGACAGCCTGGTCAACCGCGCGTTCGGGACCTGATCAGCCTCGGTACGGCCGCGAGCCCGGTGACCGGGCGGAACGCCCGGGCCGCGTTGACAAGTGCGGCGTACTCGTCCTCGGTCAGGTCGATCTCGGCAGCGGCGGCGTTGCGCTCCAGTTGCTCCACGCTTGACGCGCCCGGGATGGCCACCACGTTCGGGTGACGCAGCACGTACGCCAGGGCGATCTGGCTCGGCGTCGCGTCGTGCGCGGCGGCCACCTGACGCAGCGTCTCGATCAACGCGCTGCCACGTTCCAGGTTCTCCGGCAGGAAGTACGGGTTGGCCCGGCGGATCGCGCCGACCGGCGGATGGTTCGCGTCGTACCGCCCGGAGAGGAAGCCCTGCGCGAGCGGGCTGTACGCGATGACCAGCCGGCCGGCCTGTTCGGCGTACCCGAGCAGGTCCTCCTCCGGCTTGCGGTCCAGCATGCTGTAGCGGACCTGGTTGCTGAGCACCCGCCGACCCAGTGCCGCCTCCGCCACCTGCCAGCGACGCAGGCTGTAGCTACTCACCCCGACCTCGGCGACCAGGCCGACGTCCTGCAACGCGCGCATCCCGCGCATGGTCCGGTGGTCGCTGACCGCCGGGTTGGGCTTGTGCACCTGGTAGAGATCGATACCGGTGACACCGAGCCGAGCCGCCGAGGCCACCGCCCGCTGCTGCACCACCGACGCGACCGGCAGTACCGGCAAGATCTTGGTGGCGATGGCCACCTTGTCCCGGTCGGCGGCCAGTGCCGCGCCGAGGAGCCGTTCGCTGCGACCGAACCCGTAGATCTCGGCGGTGTCGAAAAAGGTCACGCCCAGCTCGACGGCGCGCCGGACGATGGTCGCCGCCAGCCGTTCGTAGTCGGGACCGTACCCCCACTCCCGCGAACCGAACTGCCAGGTACCGAGACCGATCCTGGACAGAGGCTTCGCAGTGTCGAGCCGCACGTAACGCATGGGTCGACGCTACCCGTCGCGGTTCATGCGCTCAGCCCCGCTCGGCCTTCCGGTCCGGCGCCCCGAGCGGCGGAGCGCGCGAGTCGTTCGCGCTGTCAGCTCGACAGCGTCCCGCCACCCATCCCCGGCCCCCGGCGATCCGTCCGGCGCCAAGCTTTCGGCACCCTCGGACGACGTCGAGGCGGTGCCTGTCCGACCTCGGGATATGGTCATGATCGTGACTTATCTCGCCGCCGACACGCGCTACGACCAGATGACCTACCGGCGCAGCGGAGCCAGCGGGCTTCGGCTGCCCGCGATCTCGCTCGGCCTGTGGCACAACTTCGGGCCGGACCGCCCGTTCGACCGTCAGCGGGACATCGTCCGGCGCGCCTTCGACCTCGGCGTCACCCATTTCGACCTGGCCAACAACTACGGGCCGCCGCCCGGTTCCGCCGAGGAGAACTTCGGCCGGATGCTCGCCACGGACCTCAAGCCGTACCGCGACGAGTTGGTCGTCTCCAGCAAGGCCGGCTATCTGATGTGGCCGGGCCCGTACGGTGAGTGGGGTTCCCGCAAGAACCTCATCGCCTCACTCGACCAGTCGCTGCGCCGGCTCGGTCTGGACTACGTCGACATCTTCTACAGCCACCGGTACGACCCGGACACCCCGCTGGAGGAGACCATGGGCGCTCTCGACGCCGCCGTCCGCTCCGGCAAGGCCCTCTACGTCGGCATCTCCAACTACACCTCGGAGCAGACCGAGCGGGCCGCGGCGATCCTGCGCGACCTGGGCACCCCGCTACTGATCAATCAGCCGGCGTACTCGATGTTCAACCGGTGGACCGAGCAGGACGGGCTGCTCGACACGCTGGAGCGGGTGGGTGCCGGCTGCATCGCCTACAGCCCGTTGGCCCAGGGTCTGCTCACCGACCGCTACCTCGACGGCATCCCGGCCGACTCCCGGGTCCGCACCAGCGTCTTCCTCGACGAGAGCGACGTGAGCGAGCAGCGGCTGGCCACCATCCGTGTGCTGGCCGCCGTCGCGCAGCGCCGGGGCCAGTCCCTCGCGCAGCTCGCGCTCGCCTGGGCACTGCGCGATCCCCGGATGACCAGCCTGATAATCGGTGCCAGCAGCGTGTCGCAGCTCGAGGCGAACATCGCCGCCGTGGACAACCTCGACCTGACCGCCGAGGAACTGGCCGAGATCGACGCACAGTTGACGTGAGGGTGGAGGCGATCCGTGCGGGTGGCAGTGTTCAGCACCAAGCCGTACGACCGGACGTTCCTCGCTGAGGCGAACGCCACGGCCGGTCATGAGCTGACCTTCCTGGAGCCGCGGCTCACCACGCAGACCGCCCGGCTGGCCGAGGAGGCGGACGCGGTCTGCGCCTTCGTCAACGACGACCTGTGTAGCGAGGTGCTCCATCAGCTCGCCGACGCCGGCGTCCGGGTGGTGGCGTTGCGCTCGGCCGGCTTCAACAACGTCGACGTGGTCGCCGCCCGCGAGCTGGGCCTGACCGTGGTGCGGGTGCCGGAGTACTCGCCGCACGCGGTGGCCGAGCACACCGCCGGCCTGATCCTCGCCCTGAATCGCAAGATCCACCGAGCCTACAACCGGGTACGCGAACACAACTTCGCCCTCGCCGGCCTGCTCGGCTTCGACCTGCACGGCCGTACGGTCGGCATCGTCGGCACCGGGCGGATCGGTGTCTGCGTCGCCCAGATCATGGCGGGTTTCGGTTGCCGGGTGCTGGCCAGCGACCCGTACCCGAACGACGCGGCAGTCGCCGCCGGGGTGGAGTACGTCCCGCTGGAGCGGTTGCTCGCCGAGTCGCACATCATCACCCTGCACTGTCCGCTCACCTCCGACACCCGGCACCTGATCGACGCCGAACGCATCGCCCTGTTCCGCGAGGGCGTCATGCTGATCAATACTGGCCGGGGGGCGCTCGTGGACACGAGGGCCGTGATCGCCGGGCTCAAGAGCGGCCGGATCGGCTACCTCGGCCTCGACGTGTACGAGGAGGAGAGCGACCTGTTCTTCGAGGACCGCTCCGAACGGGTCCTCGGCGACGACGACTTCGCCCGCCTCACCACCTTCCCCAACGTGCTGATCACCGGCCACCAGGCGTTCTTCACCGAGGACGGCCTGCACAACATCGCCGCCACCACCCTCACCAACCTCTCCACAGTCGAACACGACGGCCCCGACGCCGTCCCCACCCCCGCCCGCGTCTGCTGACCCGACCCCCACCCCCACCCCCACCCCCCCCCACGCGATCTTGCACTTTCGGTCGCCGAGATGCCGGAAAAAGGGGTATCTGTCCCGACGGAAAGTGCAAGATCGCGGGGGTCAGCGGCGGCGGTAGGCGCGCGGGGTGTGGCCGGTGATGCGTTTGAAGGCGACGCTGAGGGCGCTCTCGGAGCCGTAGCCGACCAGTTGCGCGATGCGGGCCAGGGTGTCGTCGGTCCGGCGGAGCCGGTCGGCGGCGAGTTCCACCCGCCAGCCGGTGAGGTACTCCAGCGGAGCCCGGCCGACCACCGTCCGGAAGCGTGCGGCCAGGGTCGAACGGGAAACCGAGGCGGCCCGGGCCAACTCCGCCACCGTCCACGGGTGCGCCGGCCGCTGGTGCATCTCCCGCAGCGCCAGGGCGACCACCGGGTCACCGAGACCGGCCAGCCAGCCGGTCGTCGTTCGGGCGTCGGCGGCGAGGTGATGACGGAGCATCTGGATCAGCATGATCAGCGCGAGATGCTCGGCGACGAGGCCGGCGGCGGGACGTTGCTGGCGCAGTTCCGCGTCGACCTGGTCGATCGCCCAGTGCAGGGTGGCGGCCTCGGCGGTGGCCCCGGGCACGTGGACCACCGGGGGCAGGGCGTCGAGCAGCAGGGTGCGGGCCCGGTCGCCGAAGTGGAACGCGCCGCCGATGGCCGCGAAGTCGTCGCCCGCCCCGACGCGGGCCACCCCGCCCGTCGCCGCCAGGAAGACCGGTCCCGCCGGCACCGGGACCGCCTCGGGGTCACTGAAGAGGGTGTACGACCGGGCGCGGGTCAGCAGGTAGCAGTCGCCGGCCGCCAGCGGCAGCGCCTCGGCGCAACCGTCCACGCGCAGCCAGCAGCGCCCCCGGCGGACCGCGTTGAACTTGATGCCCACCGGTGCCTCGAACTCGACCGCCCAACTGCCGCCCGCCGCCATACTGGCCGAGACCTGGCCGGTGGCACCGACCAGGCTCAGCACGTCGTGCAGCGGGTCCACGGCCACCTCCTGGACTCACACTAAAGAGAACTGGACTGAAAACCATAGTACGTCCGATGCACGAGCCTTAACGTTGCCCTCATGGACGACAACACGAAGACCCGTGCCCGGGTCGTCACCCCGTTCGGGCCGCGGACGACGGCTGCGGAGGTGCTGGCGGGCGTCGACCTCACCGGCCGCCGGATCATCGTCACCGGCGGCGCCTCCGGCCTCGGCACCGAGACCGTCCGCGCACTGGTCGGCGCCGGTGCCGAGGTCACCGTCGCCATCCGCAGACCGGCCGCCGCGGCCGACCTGGTCGCGGAGATGTCGCCCCTGCCGGGCACGGCCCGCGCCGCCCAGCTCGACCTGTCCGACCTGACCTCGGTAGCCGCCTTCGTGGCGGACTGGCAGGGCCCGGTGGATGGCGTCGTCGCCAACGCCGGGATCATGGCAGTGCCGAACCGTGAGCTGACCGCGCAGGGCTGGGAGGCGCAACTGGCCACCAACCACCTCGGACACTTCGCGCTCGTCACCGGCCTGCACGACAACCTCCGCGCCGCCGGTTCGGCGCGCGTCGTCCTGGTCAGCTCGGGCGCGCACCTGCGGGCGCCCTTCGACTTCACCGATCCGCACTTCGGCGAACGTCCGTACGACCGTTGGTCGGCGTACGGCCAGTCGAAGACCGCGACGGTGCTGTTCGCCGTCGGGATCGCCAACCGCTGGGCGGACCAGGGCATCATCGCCAACGCCGCCAATCCCGGCTACATCCTCACCAACCTTCAGCGGCATCTCGACGACGAGACGATGCGGTCCTTCGGGGTGCTGGACGAGGCCGGCAACCGGGTTCCGTTGGACTACTACAAGACGCCCGAGCAGGGCGCCTCAACCTCGGTCCTGCTGGCCGCCTCGCCTCTCATCGAGGGTGTGACCGGGCGGTACTTCGAGGACAACCAGGAGGCCGAGGTGGCCGCGGTGCCGGCGGAGGCCGAGGCGGGGGTCGCCCCGCACGCGCTCGACCCGGCGGCGGCGGAGCGCCTCTGGGCGTACTCGGAGCAGGCCGTCGCCGCCTGAGCGGCTTGGTCACCGTGCCGTGGCCGGGGAGGAGCAGCGTTCCTTCCCGACCACGACGGGTCCCGGTCAGCGCTGGATCGACTTGGTCTCCAGGAACTCCTCCAGACCGGCCCGGCCGAACTCGCGACCGTTGCCGGACTGTTTGTAGCCGCCGAACGGGGCGTACGGGTTCCACTGGCCACCGTTGACGTCGACCTGACCGGCCCGCAGTCGACGGGCGACGGCGAGTGCGTGCTCGGGCTCGCCGAAGACACCGGCGGTGAGGCCGTACAACGTGCCGTTGGCGATCGCCACGGCCTCGTCCTCGTCGGCGTACCCGATGATGGTCAGGACCGGGCCGAAGATCTCCTCCTGGGCGATGGCGGAGTTCGGATCCACCCCGGCGAAAATGGTCGGCCGCACGTAGGCGCCGTGCTCCAGCCCGTCGGGCCGGCCGGGGCCACCGAACACCAGCTTCGCCCCGTCGGCGACACCGCGTTCGATGTAGCTGTTCACCTTGCGCCGGTGGGCCTCGTACGCCATCGGGCCGATCCGGGTGGCCTCGTCCTGCGGGTCGCCGACCTGGTATTGGGCGGCGGCGGCCACCGCCAGGCGTACGACCTCATCCTGGCGCGAGACCGGCACCAGCATCCGCGGCCACGCGCCGCAGACCTGGCCGCCGTTGGCGAACGCCATCATCACGCCGGTCTGCACCGCCCGGGGCAGGTCGGCGTCGTCGAGGATCACGAGGGCGCCCTTGCCACCGAGTTCGACCGCGACCCGCTTGACGGTCTCGGCGGCGACAGCCGAAATCCGCCGCCCGGCCCTGGTGGAGCCGGTGAAGGAGATCATGTCGATGTCCGGGTGCGCCGAGATCGCCTCACCCACGACGTCGCCCGTGCCGTAGACCACGTTGAACACGCCGGCCGGCAGGCCTGCCCCGGCGGTCACCTCGGCGAGGATCCGCGCGGTCAGCGGCGCCACCTCCGACGGCTTGAACACCATCGTGTCGCCCGCGATCAGGGCGGGTGCCAGCTTCGACACGATCTGTTGCAACGGGAAGTTCCACGGCGTGATCGCACCCACCACGCCGACCGGCTCGCGAACGATCAGGGAATTGCCGACCTCCTCGGTCCACGCGAAGTCCTCGGCCAACGTGGCGAACGAATCGGCGACCGCGATCGGGAAACCGACCTGGGCGGTCCGGGACATGCTCAGCGGCGAGCCCATCTCGGCGGTGATCGCCGTGGCGATCTCCTCGCTGCGCTCGCGCAGGCCCGCGCCGATGCGCCGCAGCACGGCGGCCCGCTCACCGGGCGGGGTGGCGGCCCAGCCGGGGAAGGCGGCCCGCGCGGCGGCGACGGCCCGGTCGACATCGGCGGCGGTGCCGGCAGGCAGCTCGGCGACGGCCTCCCCGGTCGCGGGATTGCTGACGGTGATGGTCTGGACGGATCCGGCGGGGACCACCTCGCCGCTGATCCAGTGTCCGACCGGTGTCGGGGTGTTGGTTGTCATGGATCCGAGTCTTGGCTGGTCGCGCGGGCACCAACCAGGCACAGCCGATCCCTGGCTGCCCGCCGGGCGGATCCCCGGACAACCAACACCTGGCTGGCCTGCACCGCCTCGTGCCAGCCTGGGAAACAGACCCGGACCTGCGGTTGTTGCGCAGTTGGCGGGGTGGCCGGGCCAGCCCGGTAGGGGCAAGCGGAAGGAGCCGTCATGGACCGCGCGCGACTCGCCGAGTTCCTGCGGAGCCGCCGCGAGGCGCTCCAGCCCGAGGACGTCGGGCTGCCCCGCGGGCACCGGCGGCGGCGCACCGGCGGGCTTCGCCGCGAGGAGGTGGCCGCGCTCAGCGATATGTCGGCCGACTACTACAGCCGGATCGAGCAGCAGCGCGGGCCACGTCCGTCGGAGCAGATGCTCGCCTCGATCGCCCGAGGAATTCGGCTGTCCGTGGCCGAACGGGATCACCTGTTCCGGCTCGGTGGATACCCGCCGCCGCAGCGGATCCGGCGCAACGACCACGTCAACCCCGGCATGATGCGCGTCTTCGACGGTCTGGGCGACGTCGCCGCCCAGGTGGTGAGCGATCTCGGTGAGACACTGACGCAGACCCGGCTGGCCAGCGCACTGCTCGGCGACGGGACCCGGCACACCGGCCTGGCTCGCAGCCTGCACTACCGCTGGTTCACCGATCCGGACAGCCGACGCATCCACCCCGAACAGGATCATTCCGCGCAGAGCCGCACCATCGCCGCCGACCTGCACCGCGCGTACACCCGGGACGGTCGTGACTCCCGTGCCGGAGAGATCGTGCACGCCCTGCTGGACCGCAGCCCCGAGTTCGCCGAACTGTGGCGCGAGCATCCCGTGGCCGGAGGTCTTTGCGCGCCCAAGCGCATCCAGCACCCGGAGGTGGGGCTGCTCGAACTGCACTGCCAGGTGCTCGTCGACCCCGACCAGTCGCAGCTGTTGCAGGTCTTCACCGCCGTCCCGGGCACCGACAGCCACGACAGACTCCGACTCCTGTCGGTCGTCGCCGGTCAGTCGATCTGACCCGTCGAGCGACCGGTCGGCGTGGCACACCCGCCGACACGCTAAGCGATCTGTCCGAAACTAACCGTAGCGCTGTCGACGGACAGACACATACGAGTGTGGATCAACCTGGTCGATATAGCTTGCCCCTCGGAAGCGTTCAGCTTCGATGAGGAGGGGCTCTCGTGACGTCCGTACCGTTCACCAGAACCCGACCGGGGATCATCCTCGCGATCGGGATCACCACCGTCCTGGCGGCGGCACTCGCCGCCGCACCAGCCACCGCCGCGCCGACCGCCGGCGCTCCGACCGTCGCCGACCGCACCGGGGTCCACGGCGCGGTCGCCGACTCGGGCGCGGTGCCCGCCGCCGTCGCGCTGCCCACCGTGCAGCGTGGCCTCGATGGCGTACGGGGCTCCGGCACCTCCGGATCGGTCGGCACCGGCAAGGCCGGACCGGGCGGCAGTCGCTTCGACGTCGGCGCTCGTCCCGCCGCCGCCGACGGCGACTCGATCGGCATCCAGAGCGTCATCGGCGCCGACAACCGGGTCCGGGTCGACCCGACCACCGTCTTCCCGTCCAGCGCCATCGTGCAGATCGTCCGCACCACGAACGGCAGCACCTGGGGCTGCACCGGCTGGCTGTACGGCCCGAGCATCGTCGCCACCGCCGGGCACTGCGTGCACCCGGGCGGCGGCCAGAACGGCGGCGGCGGCAACAACTTCTACCCGCGCGGAGACTTCCAGATCATCCCGGGCCGCAACGGCACATCGACGCCGTACGGCACCTGCACCGCCACCCAACTGCTGTCGGTCACCGGCTGGACCCAGAGCGGCGACGAGACGTACGACTACGGAGCCATCCGACTGAGCTGCGCCGCCGGCAACAGCACCGGCTGGTTCGGCATGTGGTGGCAGAGCGCTTCGCTGACCGGCACGGCGACCACCGTCAGCGGTTACCCGTGTGACAAGACCTTCGGCCAGCAGTGGCGGCACGCCGGGCAGACCGTCGCGGTCACCCACGCCCGGCAGGTGTTCTACCAGAACGACACCTTCGGCTGCCAGAGCGGCAGCCCGGTCTACCAGACCCGGGCCGCCGGCAGCTCATACTGCGTCGGACAGTGCGTGATGGCGATCCACGCGTACGGCCTGCACGGCTCCTCGCCCCACTCCACGAACAACCACGGCACCCGCATCACGGAGAGCGTCTTCAACAATCTGATCACCTGGCGTAACAGCTGACCCGAGTTGTCCATGCGGGTGGGCGGGCGACCAGCCCGCCCACCCGCCCGGAACCGTCACCACCTCGGACACGTCCCAGCTACTGTCCGTCATCACGAACCGAGGGAGCAGGCATGAGCAGGACCCGCCTCGGGGTGCTGGCACTCCTGATCGCCGCGCCGTTGCTGATCGGGGCGAGCCTGCTGGCCGTCGGCGGCGACGACCCCGTCTCCGACGACGGGCCACCCGCCCCACCCGGTCGCACCAACCCGACCGGAGTCGTGACCGGCACCGTCACCGCCACCGACGGCGAACCCGTACGCCAGGCTTCCGTGCGGGTCACCGCCCTCGACGAGCCGGCTCCGGCGATCCCCGAGATCGGCGTGCTGACCGGCGACACCGGCCGGTACGAGTGGCGACTCCCGCCGGGCCGCTACGAGATCGTGGTGCACACCGGCGAGCGGAACACCGCCCCACAGACCGCGACCGTTACCGCCGACCAGGTCACCCGGCTGAACTTCACCCTCCCCTGAGCGGGCTCCTCGGAAGAGATTTGCCAGTCAGCCCTGACCTGCCGAGATAACGCTCTCACGAATCGGGCTGGAGTGCTTGACGCGCCAGTGACACAGCGGCAACGATGTATGCAGATGCCTCACGCTCGCACCGGCGACGGCGCGTTGAGCGGGCCACGAGGATGCTCGGCACCACCACCTCCACACCGCCAGGCGTGATCGGCGCACGCCGTCCTCGAAAGGACCCACCGTGCGCAGATCTCTGAGATCGTGGCTCGGCGCCGTACTGAGCGCGATACTCGTGGCAGGCGGCATCGTCGCCGTGCCACCCGCGGCCAGCGCCGCACCGTTCACCGTGCTGGTGTTCAGCAAGACCGCCGGATTCCGGCACGGATCCATCGTCCCCGGCATCGCCGCCATCCAGCAGCTCGGCGCGGCGAACGGGTTCACCGTCGAGACCACCGAGGACGCGGCCCAGTTCACCGACGCGAACCTGGACCGGTTCGCCGCGGTGATCTGGCTGTCCACCACCGGTGACGTACTCAACGCCAGCCAGCAGGCCGCGTTCGAGCGGTACATCGAGGGCGGTGGCGGGTACGTGGGCGTGCACGCCGCCGCCGACACCGAGTACGAGTGGCAGTGGTACGGCGGGCTGGTCGGGGCGTACTTCGCCTCGCATCCGGCCAACCAGACCGCGACCATCAAGGTCGCCGACCAGGTGCACCCGTCCACCGCCTCGCTGCCGCAGCGGTGGACCCGACTGGACGAGTGGTACAACTACCGCACCAACCCCCGGGGCAGCGTGCACGTGCTCGCCACCCTGGACGAGAGCACCTACAGCGGCGGCGGCAACGGGTACGACCACCCGATCTCCTGGTGCCACAACTACTCCGGCGGCCGGGCCTGGTACACCGGCCTCGGGCACACCGACGAGTCGTACGCCGAGCCGAACTTCCGTACCCACCTGCTCGGCGGCATCATGAGTGCGGCCGGCGCGGCCGAGGCCGACTGTGGCGGTACCGTGACCAGCAATTTCCAGCAGGTCGAGCTGGCAAAGGGCGCGGCCGAGACGGGCGAGCCGATGAGCCTCACCGTGCTGCCGGACCGGGGCGTGTTCCACACCTCCCGCAACGGAGTCATCCGGCACACCGACGCGGCCGGCAACACCAAGGTCGCCGCCACGTTGCCGGTCTACACCGGCGACGAGGAGGGCCTGCAGGGCATCAAGGTCGACCCGAACTTCGCCACCAACCGCTGGGTGTACGTGTTCTACGCGCCACCGCTCGACACCCCCGGCGGCGGAGCGCCGACCACCGGTACGCCAGCGGACTTCGCCCAGTGGGACGGCGTGAACCGGCTGTCCCGGTTCACCGCCAACGCGGACAACACCATCAACCTGGCCAGCGAGACGTTGATCCTGGACGTGCCGACCAGCCGGGGTATGTGCTGCCACGTCGGCGGTGACATGGACTTCGACGCGGCCGGCAACCTGTACCTGTCCACCGGCGACGACACCAACCCGTTCGAGTCGAGCGGGTTCACCCCGATCGACGAGCGAGCCGGCCGCAACCCGGCCTTCGACGCCCAGCGCACCTCGGGCAACACGAACGACCTGCGCGGCAAGGTGCTGCGGATCAGGCCCAGCGCGGCCGGCGGGTACACCATCCCGGCCGGGAACATGTTCGTGCCGGGCACCGCACGGACCCGCCCGGAGATCTACGCGATGGGCTTCCGCAACCCGTTCCGGATGAGCGTGGACAAGGAGACCGGCGTCGTCTACCTGGGCGACTACGGCCCGGACGCGGGCACCGCCGACCCGAACCGGGGCCCGGCGGGCAACGTGGAGTTCGCCCGGATCGACAAGCCCGGCTTCTACGGCTGGCCGTACTGCACCGCCCGCAACGACGCGTACAACGACTACACCTTCCCGTCCGGCCCGTCCGGCCCGAAGTTCGACTGCGCCAACGGGCCGGTGAACAACTCGCCGAACAACACCGGTCTCACCCAGTTGCCGCCGGCCGTCCCGGCCTGGCTGCCGTACGGCGGTTCCGGCTCCCCGCCGGAGTTCACCGGTGGCGGTCTGTCCCCGATGGGCGGCCCGGTGTACCGGTTCGACCCGGACAGCACCTCCGACGTGGCATTTCCCGAGTACTACGACGGGACGTACTTCGCCGGCGAGTTCGGCCGCCGCTGGATCAAGAACATCAAGCTCGACGCGGCCGGCCAGCCGCTGAAGATCAACCCGTTCCCGTGGACCGGCACCCAGGTCATGGACCTGGAGTTCGGCCCGGACGGCGCGCTCTACGTGCTCGACTACGGCACCGGCTGGTTCAACGGCGACGCCAACTCGGCGCTCTACCGGATCGAGTACGCCCGCGAGGGCAGAGCCCCACGGGCGGTCGTCTCGGCCACCCCGACCAGCGGCGTCGCACCGCTGACCGTGCAGTTCTCGTCGGCCGGCACGCTCGACCCGGACGGCGACCCGTTCACCTACGCCTGGGACTTCGACCGCAACGGCACCACCGACTCGACCGCGGCGAACCCGACGTTCACCTACACCACCAACGGCACCTTCACGCCGACCCTGACCGTACGGGACAGCACCGGCAAGGTCGGTACCGCGAGCACCGTCATCACGGTCGGCAACAGCGCCCCGGTGGTCACCGTGAACACGCCGTTGAACGGGTCCACGTTCAACTTCGGGGACGCCGTACCGTTCAGCGTCACGGTCACCGACGCCCAGGACGGCCCGATCGACTGCGCCCGGGTGAAGGTGAACTACGTCCTCGGCCACGACTCACACGGCCACCAGATCAGCAGCGTGCAGGGCTGCTCCGGGGTCATCCAGACCTCGGTCGACGGCGAGCACGACACCGCGGCGAACATCTTCGGCATCATCGACGCCGAGTACACCGACCTCGGTGGCGCCGGTCAGCCGCCGCTCACCACGCACACCCAGGCCGTCCTTCAGCCCCGGGTGCGCCAGGCGGAGCACTTCGGCGACTCGTCCGGCATCCAGGTCGTCACCCCGGGCAGCGCGCACGGCGGCGCGGCGATCGGGTACGTCGACAACAACGACTGGATCTCGTTCCACCCGTACAACCTGACCGGCATCCAGTCGTTCAGCGCCCGGGTCGGTGCCCCGGCTGACGGCGGAGGCACCATCGAACTGCGGGTCGACTCCCCCACCGGACCGCTCGTCGGTCAGGCCACGGTGGCGCCGACCGGCGGGTACGCCACGTTCGCCACGGTCACCGGCGCAATCACCGCCCCGACCGGTACCCGCGCCCTCTTCCTGGTCTTCAAGGGCACCGGACCGTACTTCGACATCGACGAGTTCACCCTCTCGACCAGCCCCGGCGGCGGACCCGGCCCCGACCCGGAACCGGGCGCCAACCTGGCCCAGGGCAAGCCGGCCCGCGCCTCGACCGTGCAGGACGCCTTCGTCGCCGGGAACGCCTTCGACGGTGCGCCCGGCACCCGTTGGTCCAGCGAGTTCAGCGACCCGCAGTGGATCGACGTGGACCTCGGTGCCAGCTACGACATCAACCGGGTCAAGCTGACCTGGGAGGCGGCGTACGGCAGCGGGTACCAGATCCAGACCTCGCCGGACGGGGTCAACTTCACCACCATCCGCACCGTGACCGGCGGCGACGGTGGCGTGGACGACCTCACCGGGCTTACCGGTTCCGGCCGGTACGTCCGGCTCACCGGAACCACCCGGGGCACCGGCTGGGGCTACTCCCTGTTCGAATTCGAGGTGTACGGCGGCACCAGCGGGCCGCAGCCGGGCACCAACCTGCTGCTGAACAAACCGACGCTGACGTCCAGCAACGAGGGGGCCGGCATGTCCGGTGCCCAGGCGGTGGACGGCAGCCTCACCACCCGCTGGTCGTCGGCGTTCTCCGATCCGCAGTGGATCCGGGTCGACCTCGGCAGCCCGACCGCGATCGGCCGGGTCAAGCTGAGCTGGGAGGCGGCGTACAGCAGTTCGTACCGCATCCAGACCTCGAACGACGGCACCACCTGGGTCGACGTGAAGACGGTGACCGGGGCCGACGGCGGGGTGGATGAGCACACCGCGCTCGGCGCCAATGGCCGCTACCTCCGGATCTACGGCACCGCGCGGGGTACCGCGTGGGGTCACTCGCTCTGGGAACTGGAGGCGTACGCCAGCTGAATCGCACCACCACCGACGTGGCCGGCACGGGGCACCCGTGCCGGCCACGGCACGTCAGTCCCTGACGCTACGGCACGGATGGACTTCGGACGTGCGGCACAGCCGGCCGACACCACTTCGGGCACCCCACACTTCACCTCGATCAGGCCGACCGCCAAGATCACGGCGAAGTGCCTGCTGAAGATCGGTGCCCGGCACGACCTGCCGTCGGATCAGCCCAACTCGGCACCGGCGGCCTCGATGGCGAGATCTCTGTCGGCCCTGCCGGTGACTTCGCGACGCCGGGTGACGGTCTCATCGAGTTGCCTCGCCAGGCTGGGGATGGTCGTGGGGGTCAGATAGGTGTCGGCGCCTGCGTCGAGCATGCGTCGGATCGGTCCAAGGTAGTGGATTCCGAGATCGTCATCCTCGAACTCGACGATGACGACGCGAGCCTGGGGAAACATCGACCGGAGATTCCCGATGAGCTGGGGACTTGTCGGCGGCACCAACAACACATCGGTTGTCGTCGGCGCGCAATGCATGTCGACCACGATGTAGTCCGTTCCAAGTTGGGCAGAGAGCACCGCACGAACCGACTCGGGCAGCCTCATCGCCGTGGCGACGACGGTCACGTCGTCGCGGCCGGTCGGCGGCTGTTCGGAGTCCTCTGGAGGCCGGTGGGGAACGACGATGGTCCCGCCGATCGCGCCGCAGACGGATGCAATCGGCACGCCAGCTCGCGTGATGATCAATTCCTCGCCCGGCCGGAGCGTGTCGACGAGTGCCGCGACATCACTGGGAAGGCGTGCCACATCGATCTGCCTGGTCGTACCGCTCATGATGCGAGCATACGTACGTGACCCGGCACGTCGACGCTCATTGATGAGCGGTACCGGACCCGGCAGATCGGAGCGGTTGTTCTCGTGGGCGAACTCGTCGATGCCCTCCTCCTCGACGAAGAGGAAGACGCCGTCGCGATCCCGGGTCAGGGCGTCCAGCGCCTTGGTCGTGATGATGGCCAGGCTTGCCGGCGGGTGGTAGACGTCGCCCTTCGTGCCCTTGCTGGCCGCCGACGGATCTTCCGCAGGTTTGTCCGGTTACGCGCCGTGGTCACTAGCCTAAGCGCATCATGACGGAACGTCGATCTCCGATCTCTTGACACCCCCCTTGGACGCATGTAGCATTCATTCACGACAAATTCTTATCTAATATTCAAATTAAGCATTTTGCATTCTTGCCATGAATAGCCTCTACTTTCCGAGTAAGCAGCTCGTGGCATTCGTTGTTGACGGGGGCAACTTCCTTGAGGTCGAAATTTCTTGACGTCCTGAGCTCGCGGGCCATGACCCGCTCGGCTTGAGCCGAGCATTGGCGACGTGGCAATCCCAATGTGGATGAGCGGTCAAGAACCAGATGCCGTCAAACGACGCCTGGGCGAAGTCGTGCGTGCCCTGGCCGACGCCAGCCGGGCTTCGCGTGACGCGCTCAACCTGGTGCCCAGTGAGAACCGGCTGTCGCCGATGGCGTCCAGCGTACTGGGAACGGATTTCTATCACCGCTATTTCTTCAACGATGGCCTGGATCCGGGCTTCTGGCAGTTCCGGGGCGGGCAGTCGGTGGGCTTCCTCGAAACTGAGCTGACCAAGTCGAGTCTCGGCCGCCTGGCCGGCGCCGAACTGGTGAACGTGCGGCCGATCTCCGGCATGAGTGCGATGGTCCTCGCCCTGAGCGGCCTCGGCGGGCCGCCCGGCGGACACGTCCTGTGCATCCATCCGGACCACGGCGGCCACTACGCCACCGGTTCGGTGGCGCGGCGGCTCGGCTTCGGCGTCTCCCTGTTGCCGGTGCGTATGGGCGCGGTGGACGACACCGAACTGCGAACGGCGTTGCGCACGCACCGGCCCAAGCTGGTCTACCTCGATCTGCAGAACAGCCGTCAGATCCTGGACGTGACGGCGGTCGTCGAGGCGGTGCGGGCCGAGTCGCCGTCCACCCTCGTCCACGTCGACTGCAGTCACTCGCTCGGCCTGATACTCGGCGGCGCGCACCCGAACCCGCTGGACGACGGTGCGGACACCATCGGCGGATCCACTCACAAGACGTTCCCGGGACCGCACAAGGGCGTCCTCATGACCCGCCGATCCGAGCTTGCTCGGGCCATCACCGAGGCACAGTTCACCCTCCTGTCATCGCACCATTTCGCCGAGACGCTGGCGCTCGGTGTGGCGGCCACTGAATTCACCGTCTTCGGGGGCGCCTACGCCGCCCAGACCGTCGCGAACGCTCGCCGCTTCGAGACGGGCCTCGCCGAGGCCGGGTTCGACGTCGTCCTGGAAGGCGGTCGGGCGACGAAGAACCATCAGGTGTGGGTACGGATCGGGGACGCGGCGGCGACGGACGCAATCGCCGGCGCCCTCTACGAAGGTCAGATTCGGGTCAATGTTCAGGTGGATCTGCCCGGTGTACCCGGACCGGCTCTGCGTCTCGGCGTCAATGAGTTGACGTTCACCGGTGCCCGCGAGGAGTCGATGGAGTTGCTCGTACAGGCCTTCATGGTCGCGCGGGACGGCGACGCCGGGAAGGTCGCCCGGCTGGCGCAGGACATCCGGGAAGCCGCGGGCCGGCCGTTCTGGTTCGAGCCCGATGACGGTAACGGGCTCGATCTCGCCGTCGCGGCGCTCGCGAACGACCATCCGTGGGAGGGCGGCCCAACCGTCGCCGGCGACTGAGTCCGGCTTGCTCACGGCATGACGATACCGACGGCCGGGGACGACTCGACTCCCCGGCGGCGCGGAGGGGGTAGCGTGCGGACCGGCGGATGGGCGCGGTATGTAGCGGAGCTCTCCGCTTTGCGAGAAGCCACGGGCTCCGCGGGTACAACGACGGCGGCCGGTGCCGCACCGTTCGACCCCCCGGAGTCCGGCCTGCCGGCGCGAATCCTCCGAGCCGCGGCGCAGGTGAAGTCGACACCCCGCATCCTTTGGGATGTCCCGGGCTTGACGGCCCACGTCCGATCTCTCGGGCAGTTGATGGCACGACACAACCTGGGCCTACACGTCGCGCTGAAGGCCTGTGCGAGCGCGCCGATCGTGACGCTTCTCCGCGAGACCGCCCGGGCCGCGGACGTGGCGACCATCGAGGAGTACCGGCTCGCCCGGACGCTCGGGTTCGACCGGATCTCCGCCACCGGTCCCGCGTTCGGGCCGGTGCACATCCGTGAACTGCTGGCCGATGGAGTACTCTTCGACGCCCAGTCGCCCGTGCAGCTCACGCAGCTGCTGAACCAGCAGGCACACGCGGGAGCCGGCGGCGCGGCCGGATGGGGGCTGCGGGTCCGGGTGCCCTTGCCGGACTCCTTGCGCTCCTCCACCAGCCGGGGCCAGGAGAGCCGTTTCGGGCTGGTTCTGAACGAGGAACTGACCGGACGCATCCGCTCGGCGCCGCAGTCGGTGCAGCGGATACGTGTCCACACCGGAGAGGTGACGCCGGATCTGCTGGCCTTCCGTGCCAGGTACGCCTTGCTCGTCGCCCGCCTGCTCGGCACGGTCACCCAGATCAACCTCGGCGGGGGCCTGCTACGCCTGTCGCGGCGCCCGGACGTGCTGGAGGCGGTGCTGCAGACGGTGGCGGCCGAGCTGCGAGCGCATGAAGGCCCGGAGCTGAACGTCTGGATGGAGCCCGGGGCCGCGCTCACCCTCGACCATGCCTACCTGGTGACCGAGGTACTCGACGCCGATTGCGCGTCCGTTCATGGGCAGGGAGTGGTGGTTGACGCGTCGGCGTGGAACCTTGCACCCTGGGCCTATCCGTCCTTTCATCCGGTCGACGACCCGTCACAGGTCTTCACCGGCGACGTGTTCGGTCCGTCGCTGTACGAGAAGGACCACTTCCGGCGTACCGCGAGGACTCCGTCGGCGACCCGCCTCGCCGCCGGTGACCGTCTCCTGGCCACCTCGTTCGGTGCTTACACGCTCGTGCACGCACGACACTTCGGGCAACTACCCGCCCCTGATCAGTATCTGGTCGACGACCAAGGGATGGAGCGCGTCGATGAGTAACCGCAACGTAATGCCGGAACCAGAGTGGATCGCCCGAGGAGCGACCGGTGCGCCCCTCGTCGGGCGGTTCACGCTCGGCATCGATGCCGAACGGCTACGCACCGAGATCCGCGACCTGCTGGAGAAGCACCCGCTCATCTTCGAGTCCACCCGGCAGCTGGCCGTCCAGATCCGTCCGGGCTCGACCAACCCCTGGTACGAGTCCTGCTACCAGGAGGAGGACATCGCCCCGGAACAGGAGTACGACACGCTGAACCCGGAGCTCGAGGGCACGTACCTCGCCGAGGTGCTGGCCCGCTTCCCGTTCCCCGTCTTCCGGTCGCGTCTACTTGGCCTCGATCCGAGGCGCTGCTACTCGGTGCACCGTGACGCCACGCCACGGGTGCACGTCGCCATCGAGACCACCGAGCACGCGGCCTTCGTCTTCGTCGACGAGAACCAGGTGTTCCGGATTCCGGCCGACGGCGACGCGTACTTCGTCGACACCCGGCAAACCCACACCGCCCTCAACGGCGCTCGCGACCTGCGTCTGCATCTCGTCGTCGGTGCGGCTGCGTGATACCGGCTCTCGGAACCGGACCGGACCTGCTTCCACCGGTCACCGGGTCCTACCCGCCCCTCGCCGAACCGGACGGCACCGGTTCACCGGCGTTGCCGGACGTGGAGTGCGTGACGTACTACCGCCGGATCCGCTCCCGCACCACCGCAGCCGCCCGCCAGCTGGGATACGGGATCAACCGCCGGATGCCGGCCACCGGGGTACGGCAATGGCTGAGCCGGATGTACGACGACATGTTCGACGGGCGGATCGCCGACTACACCGGATCTGGCGACCTGGCCGACCGGCACCTGATCGCCGAGCTCGCCGGCCGGTATCTGGGTACCCGGCTCCGACCGGAGCACGTGGTGCTGTTCAACGGAAGTACCGAGGCGATCAGCGTCCTGCTGGGCTTCGCGGCGGCCCAGGGCATGCCGGTGGCCGTCCCGTTGCCCCTGTACTGCAGCTTCGAGCAGTCCGCGGCCCGGCACCGGGTGCGCGTGTGTGCCTACTACACCGCGGATGGGCGGATGCTGCGGGTGTCGGACGAGCAGGGCCCGGGGCCGCTGTTCGTTGACGTCGCGCCGAACGGTGTGACCGGAGCGTGGGCACGGACGGAGCCGGTACGGCAAGCGCTCATGCCGTCGTTCGACCTCGTGGACCACGTCTTCGCTCTGCCGACGTTCCAGCCGGCCGAGAAGTTCCTCGGCCGGCTGCGGGCCCGGGTCACCTCGCTCGACCGCACCGCGGTACTGATGAGCCCGTCGAAGGATCTCTCGGTGCCTGGGCTCCGATGCGGGGTCATGCTGACCCGTAATCCTGAGCTGCTTGCGTACAGCCGGGCGGACCGGTTCGAGCGTGGCTACTCGGTTGCGGTGGGACTCGGCCGCGTCGCTGCGGTGCACCTGGCCCTCCTGCTCGCGGTGTTCGACCCCACCGGCGCCGGACGGGCCACCGTGCTGGCCGACGACTTCCGCGCGGCCGGGCTACCGTGGTGCGGTGAGTCCACGCTGGCCGGGTTCCGAACCGTGATGGAGTCCCGCCGCGGTGAATTCCTGCAAGCCCTGTCCATGGCCGACCACAGTGGCCTACTCATGCCGGTGGACCGCCTGCCGGATCCGGTCGCCGGCTTTTCCGCGTTCCGCCGGATACCGGATCTGCCGACCGGAGAGGCGCTGACCGCATGGGCGACGGAAGCGGGCCGGGTCGGACTCAAGGTCAATCCGATGTACCTGTTCGGTGCCGACGAGCAGGTGTGGAACCGGCTGTATCCCGGCACCCAGGCCATCCGCCTCAACATCTCGGTACCGCCGGACGCGCTCCGTAACGATCTCGACGCGCTCCGTGCCGTGATGACTGTTCCTGCCCTGATGAAAGGTGACGCCAATTGACTGCACTCGTCAGCCGAGATGCGCCGGCGTGCTCCGTGTTGGCCCAGCAGCTGGGAGATCCCCTGACGGCCACCGCGCTCGAGGTGACCGCCTGGCTGTTGCTGGAACACCCGGGTCCCTGGGGTAAGAACGCCCTGACCGAGAGCGGTCTCGACCCGGCCGTGACTCACCAGCTGGATCAGGTGGAGCGCCGGATCGGCGTACGAACCCAGCTCATCAGCCCGCCCGGCGACGAGCGACCCCGGTGGTGTTATGCCGCGGTGCGCGCGCCCGGCGCGACACCCGGATGGGGCCGGAAGGCGGTCGATGACATCACCGACCTACTGTCCCTCGACTTCTCGATTCTGGCGGCCGGGCAACTTCCTCCCGGCTTCGAGCCGCTCGCCGAACCGCTGTACGCGGTCTGCGCGAACGAGGCCGGTGATCCGTGCTGCGGGCGGAGCGGCTCCGCGGTCCACGCCGCCCTGCGGGCACAGGTCGGTGATCGGGGCCGCCGGACCGCGCACGTCGGCGGACACAAGTTCGCGGCCAACGTGGTCGTCTTCCCGCACGGGCACTACTACGGCCGGGTGGACCCGCCGGCGGCTGCGGCGATCACCTCGGCGACCGAGGCCGGCCGGATCGACCTGGAGCATTTCCGTGGCCGCTCGACCTACACGATCCCAGAACAGGCAGCCGACGACGTACTGCGCCGGCAGGGCTATCTGGGCGTGGACGAGGTGACCCTGACCGAGCGGGCGATCGAGGTCGGCGACCGAACCTACCGGAATCACTTCACCACGGCCGACGGTCGCCGGCACACGGTGACGGTCCGTTCCGAGGACCAGTCGCCGGCCCGGCTGCAGTCCTGCACCGACGCCGGGCCGTCCGTACCCATCCGATGGACGTGCGTCGGCTTGGATTCGACCGAGCCGATCGGACACCACCCGTGACCATCACCGAACGATCGCCATGGACGGCGTCGGTGGCCGCGGTCCGGGGCTTGATCATCGATACGGTCGAACACGCCGGCAACGGCCACGTGGGGGCCGCGCTGGCCCTCGCACCACTCGGGTGCGCGATTTACGGTGACGTCCTCCGGCACGACCCCGCCCGGCCGGACTGGCCGGACCGGGACCGTCTCGTGCTGAGTGCCGGGCACGCCTCCGCCTGGCAGTACGTCCTGCTCCACCTCGCCGGCTACGACGTGACCCTGGACGATCTGCGGTCGTTCCGGCGTCTGGGTTCGAGAACTCCCGGTCATCCCGAGTACGGCGTGACACCCGGAGTGGAGACGACCACCGGTCCTCTCGGTCAGGGACTGGCCACAGCCGTCGGCCTGGCGGTGGCCGAGCGCCTGCTGGCCGCTCGGTTCAACCGGCCGGGATTCGAGATCGTCGACCACGCCACATTCGTGGTGGCGTCGGACGGCGACCTGATGGAGGGCGTCAGCCAGGAGGCCATCTCGCTGGCCGGGCAGTGGGGCTTGGACAAGCTCGTGGTGTGCTACGACAGCAACGGCATCACCATCGACGGCCCCACCTCATTGTCCTTCGGTGTCGAGGACCAGGTCGCCCGGTTTCGGGCCAGCGGCTGGGTGGTCGAGCAGGTCGCCGCGGTGGAGGATGTCGAGGTCCTTGCGGACGCGCTGCGGCGCGTGCGGAATCGGCGCGACGGACGGCCAACTCTCCTGATTCTGCCGACCGAGATCGGTTACCCGGCCGAAGCGGTGCGCGGGACCACCAAGGCGCACGGCTCCCCGCTCGGCGCCGTCGAGGCCGCCCGGACCAAGGCCGCCCTCGGCTTGGATCCGGCGGTCACCTTCGGCGTACCGGACGTCGGCCCCCAGATGCTGGACGCACGTCCCCGCGGCAGCCGGGAGAGGTCGCTGTGGGAGAAGACCTTCGCCGAGTGGAGCCGGGAGTTCCCGGAGCTGCGCACCGCGTGGGACGCGGCGCACGGACCGATCCCGCGGGATGTGCTCGCCGGGTTCGCCGTCCCCACTCACGAACCGGTGTCCCCCCGCAACGTCTCCCGGCTTGTGCTGGACGAGCTCGGCAACCGGTTGCCGACGATGACAGGGGGCGCGGCCGACCTGGTGGACTCGACCAAGACCGCGCTGGCCGCAGCGGGCGTCTTCACCGCCGCCGCTCCGGATCGCAACCTGGCGTTCGGGGTTCGCGAGCACGGCATGGCGGCGGTCGTCAACGGGCTCGCGTTGCACGGTGGCATCTCCAAACCGTTCGGGTCCACGTTCCTCACCTTCGGTGACTACATGCGCCCGGCGGTCCGCCTGTCCGCGGTGATGGGATTACCCGTGGTATGGATCTGGACGCACGACTCGATCGCCATCGGGGCAGACGGACGTACTCATCAGCCGATCGAGCATCTGGCCTCGTTGCGAGCAATGCCGGGCATCTGGGTCATGCGCCCGGCCGACGCGCACGAGACCACGTACGCCTGGCGGGCGGTCCTGGCCCGGACCGAAGGCCCGGTGGCACTGGTTCTCGCGCGTCAGCTGCTGCCGGTGCTGGCCGAGGCCGCGACCGACGCCGCGGCGGAAGGCGTGGCCAGAGGTGGATACGTTCTCGCCGGCGAAACCGGCGATCCCGACATCGTTCTGCTGGCGAGCGGCAGCGAGGTTCATCTGGTCCTCGCCGCGGCACGTGAGCTCGCCGACGCCGGTACGGCCGTCCGCGTCGTCTCGATGCCCTGCTGGGAGTTGTTCGAGGCGCAGGATGCCGCCTATCGCGACGCCGTTCTGCCGCCGGCGGTCCGGACACGGCTGGCGGTGGAGGCCGGGTCATCGATGGGCTGGCATCGATGGGTGGGGTTGGACGGCGACGTGGTGTCGGTAGACGATTTCGGCGCCTCCGATCACGGTGACGTACTGCTCCGGCACTTCGGGATGACGGTCGCCAACGTGGTCGCTGCGGCTCACCGCCTGCTGGGTCTGGCGGATACGACGAACCGAGGAGAGGAAGCATGAACGAAACCGCCGACTGGGATCCCGACGGTCTGGCCCGGGTGCAGCGGATCCTCGACGCGTCGCTCGACCGGGCCGGTCAGGTACAGAGGTCGTTTTTCGGCAAGCCCGGACGGGTGCTGCCGGCACGGGACTTCCTGGAGACCTGGAACTCCATCTACATGTGCGCGGTCGCGACTTACGGCAGCTCCCGCTGGCCCCACCTCGCGGCGGTCAAGCTGCAATTCGACAGGTCGGCGTCCTTGAACATGTTCCTCTATCTCGACACGGTTCGGGAGCGCGACCTGCAGACCAGCCCCCGCCTGGCATTGCAGAAGCAGCGTGACGACGGGACGGTCCTCACCTGCTACGCCCGAGCCGGAGCGCGGGCAACCGCACCGATCACCGACGCCCGTGGCCGCAGCCACGTCGTGTTACCCCTGGAACCGGTGCGGATGTACGGCATCGGCCCGTACGTCAGCGGCCCGCTGGCCGCGGCGTCGTCATGATGTCTCCTCCCGCCCGGCCGTCTCTCCCCGGCAGACCGTCGCCGAGCTGACCGGCCTCCTGGCCAGGGCCTGCGCCGGTACGGCCCGCGGACGGCCTACCGGCCGTCCGCGGGTGCCCGGCTCAGTCGACGGTTGACGGTTCCTGACCGGCTACGTAGCTCGTCAGCCAGGCGAGCAGATCGTCACGCAGATCGTCACGCCGGCCGGCGAACTGGATCGCCGTGGTCAGCAGCCCCAGCCGGGTGGCGACGTCGTACCGGGCACCGGAGTACGGGACGGCGTGAATTGGCACGCCGGCCCGTGCGAGCTCGACCATCGCGTCCGGCAGCTGCACCTCTCCACCGTGGTCGGGGGAAGTTCGGCCGAGTACCGGGAGGATCTCCGGAGGTAGGACGTAGCGGCCGATCAGGGCAAGCCGAGAGGGAGCGTCCTCAAGGCACGGCCGCTTGACAACGTCGGTCACGGTGAGCAATTCGTCCGAGCTGGACTCACCGACCGCAACCATGTCGCTCAGCGGCACCAGCTCATCCGGTACCGAGCTCACTGCCAGCACGATGCCGCCATGGGCCGCCTGCACGTCGATCATCCGGGTCAGCAGGCCGGCCTCCCGGTCGAGCAGCTCGTCGCCGGTGACGACCGCAAAGGGCTCGTCACCGATGTGCTGCCGGGCGCGGTACACGGCAAGTCCCATGCCGGTCGCACCGCCCTGACGCACGCTGTGAACGGTGACCCGGTCGATCAACCTGAGCGTCCCGGACAGGAGTTGCTCGTATCGGGGCCCGAGATGCGAGAGCAACACGGGGTCGGTGTCGAAATGATCGTTGATCGCTTCCTTCCCGCGCACCGTGATCACCAGGGCGTCGCTGATGCCGGCATCGCCGACTTCCTCCAGCAGGTGCTCAAGAATCGGCGTGTCGACGATCGGCAGCAATTCCTTGGGCACCGACTTGGTGGCCGGAAGCAGGCGGGTGGCTAATCCGCCGGATGGCAGAATAGCCTTCGTTGCGACCCGACCAGGACGGCCTTCGGAGGACTGTTGAAGGGTGTATTCATTCACGCGGAAAGAATAGCCCAGATTCGCCCCAAAATGCTCAGCAACGGACAACAGCCCACGCATCACGGCGGGTCCGGGCGGACCGAGTCGACCCGGCCGGCCGGTCTTCTACGGACACGGGATCGGCTCCGTAGCGGGTTCCCGCTCGTGCAGGGTCCGGAACATGCACCGCGGCTGTTGCGGATCGTCGGTATAGGCGGTCCGGCCGTGCGAGAGTCGAGCATTGGCCAAGACCAGCACCTGAGCCGGTTCCAACCGGAATTCGCGGTAGACCGCGGAGTCCTCGGCACATCTCTCGAGGTACGCCACCGCCCGCCACAAATCGTCGGCGGAAATTCCGGACGGCACTTCCCACCGGTCGGTGTCGGTCAGTGAGTAACGAGTCACCAACTGCCCGTCGACGACGGCGAAGGCGGGACCGGCATTGAAGTCGTCGCTGCCGTTGACGGTGGCTCGGCGTACCAGGCTCCCGGGTGTGGCCAGCGCCAGGGCCGCCGGCAGATCGGCTGTCAGTAGCTCCGCGTAGGCCGCGGTGGCGTTGAAGAGGCGGGTGTCGCCGCCGGTCCGCCCGACGGACTGGCACAGCAGCAGCGTGGTCCGGATCTGACCGATGTCCTGAAGGGTGCCGTCGGTGTGCAGGCGTTGCCCGCTGCTCCGCCCGAACGAGGGGTGGGTGGCGTCCTGGGTGGAGGCGTTGAGCCCGGCGGAGATTCGGGAGACCGCGGACGGCGTATTGCCGTTCAGACGGTAGAGCGGCGGCACGAACGGATTTCCCAGCCGCAGGGCTTCGGCCAGCGAGGAGAGGGATTGCTCGTCGGCTGTCCCGGGCTGCAGCTGAACGATGCAGAACCCGTGCCGCCGGTAGCGGCGGACGATTTCTCGGACGGCCGCCAGGTCCACGGATGCGCCACTGCCGGCAGGGTGCCAGGCGACCGGCGAGTCCCACGGAACGGCGTCGAAGGTGGGTACGTCCTTCGCTGTCTTGAGCAGGTTCAACGAGTCGATTGTCATCTCACTTCACTTCACCTATCGGGCGGTCCGCCGAACATGCCGGGACAGGCCACCGTTGTGCGACTGCACGCAGTTGCGTTGCGTCGTCAATTGACATTCACGACATCGAGGACGGGGTTGATCTCCTCGGGCGGCTGCCGGCCGACCCGGAACGCTGCGCGGACCGCCTTCTCGGCCTCATCGGGCCGGCCGTCGTTCCAGACGAGACGGGCCAGTGGCTCGCCCGCGGCAACCCGTTCTCCGACCTGCCGGTCGAGCAGCACGGCCGCGCCGTGATCCAGGGGGGCTTCGTGCTGGAAACGACCGGCTCCCAGCCAGAGCGCGGCCTTGCCGATCTCGGTCGGCCCGATCCCGGTCACCCAGCCGTCTTCGGTGGCCCGGACGACGGCCTCGTGGCGGCCGCTCGGCAACAGGTCCGGGTCGTCGATCTGTGCGATGTCGCCGCCCTGGTACTCCACCCAGCGACGGAGGATGCGCAGCGCCGCACCGGAAGCAACGGCATGCTCGACGAGCTCCTCGCACGCGCCGGTACTCAGATTCGGGCGGCCCAGGCTTACCATGAGAACGGCCACCTGCCGGCAAACCTCGTGATAGCCCGGCACGATGTCGCCCTGAAGAGCGGAGATCGCTTCGCGCACCTCGGCGGCGTTGCCCACGGCACGTCCGAGCGGCCGGTTCATGTCGGTGAGCACGGCCTGACACTCCACGCCCGCGGCCCGGCCGATATCGATCATCAGCCGTGCCAGCGTCCGGGCCGCGTCCAGATCGGGGACCAGAGCGCCCTCACCACATTTGACGTCGAGAACGACCGCGTCTGCGCCGGTGGCGATTTTTTTGCTCATCACGCTGGCCGCGATCAGCGGCATGCTGTCAACGGTCCCGGTCACGTCCCGCAGGGCATACGTGGCTCGGTCACCGGGAACCACTTCATCGCTCTGCCCGGTGATGACCATGCCAACGGCCTTCAGCGCGTCCGCCACCTCGCCAGCCGAGAGGTCGAGGCGCAGCCCGGCCAGCGACTCGAGCTTGTCCACCGTGCCGCCCATGAACCCCAGGCCGCGGCCGGACACCTTGACCACCGGGACACCGCAGGCAGCCACCACCGGCACCACGAAGAGGCTGACCTTGTCACCGACCCCACCGGTGCTGTGCTTGTCCACCACCCGGCCGACCCCGGGGTGGGTGAGCCGTCGCCCGCTGTCGACGTAGGCCATCGCGAGGGCTGCGGTCTCGTCCGGCCGGAGGCCGGTACAGGCCACCGTGGCCAGCCAGGCCGACATCTGATAGTCGGTGACCCGGCCGGCCAGATAGTCGTCGACGACGCCGCGGATGGTGGGCCCGTCGAGCGGCCGTCCGGCGCGCAGGTCCGCGATCGCGTCGATGATTCGGCGTACGGCTGACGGCGAGTTGGCGTCGTTATTCAAGATCGGCTCCCGGTCAGCACGTTGGTCAGCGCGCCGGCCACCGATCCGGCGATCTCACGGATGCCCGCCTCGTCGATCGTCAGCGGAGGTACCGCCATGACGGTTCGGCCCTGCTGGCGCAGCAGCACGTGACGGGCTGTCGCGGCCAGCACCAGTTGCGTCGCGAGGTCCGCGTCGGCCATCTCGACCGACACGATTAGGCCCTGCCCCCGTACATCGGTCACCAGGGGACCGGTGGCGGCGGCCCTGAGCGCGTCAAGCAGGTCGGCGCCGTGCCGGGCCGACCGCGTGACCAGGTCGTCCTTCTCGATGACGTCGAGCGCGGCCAGGGCGGCGGCGCAGGCGATCGCGTGGCCGGACGTGGTGTGTCCGTACCGCAGGCCGCCGATCACCGGTTCGGCGGCGAACTCCTCGGCGAGGTGTCCCGCCGCGACCACCGCCCCGATGGGTGCGTAGCCGCCGTTCAGGCCCTTGCTCAGCGCGATCAGGTCCGGCCGGGCGCCGTCGTGCTGATGGGCGAACCAGGCGCCGGTACGGCCGAAGCCGGTGAAGACCTCGTCCAGGACGAGCAGGGTGCCGGTGCGGTCGCAGATCTGGCGCAGCCGGGCCAGAAGTCCCGGCGGGAGGACGATGCCGCCGCCGACGTTGAGAAGCGGCTCGAGCAGCACGGCGGCTGGCGGCCCGGCATCGTGCGGTCCCACGATGGCCCGCTCGAGTGCCTCGACGGTGCGTTCGAGCCCCTCCGTGGTGCGCAGCGCCGCACCCTCCCGGGGCAACGTCACGCGGGTGACCACGACCGGGTCACGATACCGGTTGGCCAGGTGCGGCAGACCCGACAGCGACTGGCACAGTGCCGTCGATCCGTGATAGCCGCGTTCGAGCGTCACCACCCGGATTCGCGTCTCGCCGCGCAGCGGCCACAGGTCCACCGCGATGCGGACGGCCGCCTCCACCGCCTCCGAGCCGCTGTTGACGAGAACCGTCCGGGTGAGTGGGCCGCCGAGAAGGCTGGCCAGCCGCTCCGCCAGCGCCGATGCCGGCTGGTGCGCGAACCGCGACAGCTCGAAGTGCTGCAACCGGGCGGCCTGCGCCTGGGCGGCCGCCTGGATCCGGGGCTCGCCGTACCCGCAGACCGCGTTCAGGGCCGACGAGGTCGCGTCCAGATAGCGCCGGCCGGCGTCGTCCCAGACGTGCCAGCCGGCTCCGCGGACGATGGTCGGCCGGTCCCGCTGGCGCACCGGCGACCAACCGTGCCAGACGCCGGCCGTCGCCGGGTCAGAGCCGGGCCCTCCGCCGGGCGATGGCGTCGACGAGCCAGTCGAGAAACCGGGCGGCGCTGCGGGTGTAGTCGAACCCCCCGATCGGTCCGTGAGTGTCATGAGCTTCGCTCCCTGCAGTGAGGGTCATGATCTTGGCGGCGAGTGCGGCCCGGTCGCGCGGGTCGACCGCGGTGCCGAGTCCGTCGGCCGCCGCTTCTACGGCTGTCGGCCCGAAGTTGTCGCACAACAGCGGACGCCCGTACAGCCGGCTGTCGCGAATACGCAGGCGCACGCAGGTGTCGTTCTCGATGCCTGGCTTCGCGATACTGACCAGTGCCTTCGATCCCTTGAGGACACCATCCCGCGACAGGTGCGAGATCGGCTCCGTCCGCAGTTCCACCCAATCTTCGAGGTGATGGGTGCGGATCGCCGTCAGGAGGTCGTCCACCACCATTTTGTTGTCGGGCTGCGCCCGGCCATAGAGAAAACCCAGGCTGACCGGGTGCCCGGCGTCGTGACAGAGCTTCACAGCCTCCACCACGGCTACCGGGTCGAAGTATGCCCACAGCCCACCGGTCCACAATAGATCCGGACCCGGCTGCGGAGCGGCTCGGGCGGCACGCTCCGCGCTCGACGCGCTGAAGCCGATCGGCACCAGGGAGACCAGGTGTTCGAGCGTCCGGGACCGGTCCAGCGCCGCTGCGCTGAGCCGGCCGGTGAGGCACAGGTTCGCCAGCAGGGTGACGCGCTCGACGGCGGACCGGCAGAGGAAGTGGTCGGCCGCCCGGAGCTGGGCCGCGTAATCCTCGACCAGACGTCGATGGACGGCGCCCGGGTCGGCCGCCGACCGTAGCGACGGGTACTCCAACTGCTCGATCGGCGGTGCATTCTCGACGATGATCAAGCATTGGCGGGTCTGCGCCTCGTGGAGCCGCTGGGAGGAACCACCGTCGAAGAACATCACCGCGTCCGCGTGGCCGACGAGCTCCCGCCAGGAACGGGAGGATGCCAGCCGGGCCCGGCCGACCGGCACCGCCCCGGCCACACTTTCCGCCATGACGGTGGTCGGCACGAATTCGGCGAGCGTCTCCGCCAGTTCACATATCCGCAATCCGATGCCGCCGATGTGGGCACCGTCTATGGGATAGCTGCCGGCATCGAGGACCACGTGCCCCGTGCCCGTCGTCATGATGAGCTGTTCTCGTTCGCGCTGCTCGGGACATGAAGGTGGCGGTAACCGCCGGCGAACACCACGGGGGCGCCGACTAGCGGACTGCCGGCCGTACGCCGGAACACGTCGGGCAGCCGGTCCCACGCGGAGCGGCGCAGCCCGACGACCACCCAAGCGGCGTCGAACCCGGTCGGGTCCTGCGGTTTCTCGGCGGCTGCGGTCACCCTCGGTCCGTGCGGGCCGGCCTGCACGGCCAGCGCTCCGTCCTCGGTCAGCGGACGGCTACCGGGCTTTGCGGCGATCACGCTGAATTCGTCGGCCTGAAGTGCCCGGACACAATCCAGCAACGGGTTCGCTCCCGGCTCCCAGGAGAAATACTGATCGGGAAGTACGATCAGGACGCGCTCGGAAACGAGATCGTGGGCCGCCCGTAGTGCCCCCATGATCTGCGGCCCATGGCGTTCATTTTGAAAGGTGATACAAAGATCGAGATGCTCGCCGTACGGATACAACCGCTCGACTGTTGATTCACGGCCTGGGCCGACCACCGCGACCAGACGTACCGGATAGTTCCGGGACAGATCCACCACCGGGGCGAGAGCCGCGTCCAGCGCGGTGACTCCACGGGCTATGCAATGCAGTTCTTTGGGGTAGGGCGCCTTGAAGCGCGATCCCGCACCGGCGCACGGCAAGAGGACCGTCAGCGGGTCGGTAGTGTTGTCCTGGACCGCCATCATGGTTGGCGAGGCCGTGCTTGAGGGGGCCCCCTCGGCGATGTTCACCATGTGTCGCCCCTCCGATTCACCTCGGCATTCAACAGCGGTAAACTCTGTGAAGACGCCAGGCGCCAAGACGCCAGTGAATCGTCAAGCATGTGCTCGGAACAACCCCCGTCATCCATCATCCGGATCTAAGCATAGATCGCAGCAGCTACGCAATGGGCGCGTCCGGGCGGTCTCAGTGCCAATGCCACTTAACGTAAGTTGATCGTGGTGGTGGGCCGGGTTTCCGTGGTCGTGCTGGTGTCGTGGTGGTAGGTCCGGGGTGTGGGCGTCAGGGTCTGCGGGTGATCGCGGAAGCGCAGGTCGTGGGTGGACGGTTGCCGGAGTGGATCTCGATGGGAGTCCTCGCCGGGTCGGTGCCGCGTGAGGTCGTCGATGGGGCGGTCGAGGTCGCCGGCAGGCAGGCGCCGCGGTCGGATGCGAAGTTGCCGCCGCATGGGATGGTGTACTTCGCGTTGGCGTCGGCGTCGTACGCCGACGCCGGGCGGAATCACTCCGGCGCGTAAGCGGTTGGGTGCGGAGCCGCTGGTTGGGGTGTTCGACCGGGTGGTGCCGCCCCACCTACGAAACCCAGCCCACCACCATGATGGAATTACGTTGGGTGACATTGGCTTCTGCATGACCGCCACGCGAATCGCTACTATAAGTAATTAGTTGCATCCCTGGAGTGACCGGCACTGGATGGGTGGGTTTCGGGTGAACTCCTTGCACCGGCCGTAATGGTCTATTATATTGACCGCCGTGGCCTTTCCGGAGAAAGAACCACGGTTCTTTCGCGAAAAGACCACAGTCTTTTCGCGAAAATAAGCCAAAGAAGGACTGGCGTACGGCAATCGTGCCGCGGAGGGAGTGCATGTTGGTCGGCGTGCCGGATCCTGTTTCAGGCATCCGTTGCGGTACCGCCGCGACGCACATGATGCCCACGGCGGACCGTCACGTCGCCGGGATCGCCTACCGATCGGCTCAGCAAGCGACAGTTCTCCCCGACCGGTGCCGGGGCGATGTGCCGGTCGCAGCGAGGTCGAAACGTCTGCCGCTGCAGGATGAACTGTTCGCCGGCGACGTTACGCTCCGGACGGCGGACGCGATGATCGACCGGGTCGCGCGGCGACCGACCGACCCTTCCCGGTCCGCCGGTGCCCAGGGGCGATCCTTTCCGGTGGCCGATGCCTGAACCGCGACCTGGCCAGGTCTCAGACCGGCGGCTCGTCCTACGTCTGTGGGCGGGCACCGGAACGCCGTTGCGGCTGCTCTCGATCGTCATACTCACCGGCCGGTCCCTGGTGCCGGCCGCTGTGGCGCTGGCTGCCGGAGCGCTCGTCCGGGAACTCGTGGAGGCGTCCGGCTCCCAGGAGTGGGCGACGTCCGCACTCGGCGCTCTGCTGCCGCTGGCGGTGCTGCTCATCATCGCGCAGGTGGTGGAGTTCGCGGTCGAGCCCTTGCGTCTCGCGCTCACCCGGCGGGTGGATGGCACCCACAGGCGAGCCGTCGAGGCCGCGGTGTCCGAGACGGCCAGCATGCCGATGCTGGAGGATCCCGGCTATCAGGATCTCATCGCGAGGGCGGCCGGCGAGCCGACCAACCGTACGGGTCGTACCTCCGGATCCGCGGTCTGGGGACTCCTGTGCCTGTGGTCGCGGCTGCTCGCCAACGTCCTCGCGGTGCTGGTCATCGCCCGTGACTCGCCGGTGGCCGCGGGGCTGTTGCTGCTGATCGTCCTGGTCGTCCGCCATCTCCAGGCAGCCGATGCGCTGCTGCTGGCCACGGCCTGGACCAACGGGGTACCGCACCGGCGGCTGGCCGGCTACTGGGACGCACTGCTCACGGGCGCGGAGGTCGCCAAGGAACTGCGGATCTTCGGCCTGGCGAGCTGGATGCAGGCCCGGTACCGGTCCGCTACCGAGGCGCACCTGAACCCGCACCGGGCAGCCCGCCGCCGGATGCTGCGGCGGCAGTGGCTGCGTGCGCTGATCCTGGCCGGCGGAACCGGCGTGGTGATAGCGATCCTGGCGTTGTCCGCGGCACGCGGGCAGCTGGACCTCTCCCGGCTGGCGACCGACCTGGCCGCGGTGTGGGCGGTCGCCGGTGGAGCGTTCGCCGCGCAGGAGGTACTCGACTATGTCGAAGGCCTGCCGGCCGCCCGCGCGCTGGAGGAGCTGCGGCACCAATCGCCCGCGGCGACGCCGGGAGGCGACGGCGCACCTTTCCCGGCCGGCGGGGGAAGCCTCCTGCGCCTCTCCGGGATTCGGTTCGGCTATACCGGCCGCGACGTCCTGCAGGGCCTGGACCTGGAGATCCCCAGCGGAAAGCTGACCGCGCTCGTCGGGTTGAACGGTGCCGGCAAGACCACCGTGACGAAGTTGGTCGCGGGGCTGTACCTGCCCCGCACCGGCCGGATCACCCTGGACGGCGTTTCGCTGGTCAACCACCCCGATCGGCATCGGCTCGTGTGCGTCGCGGCACAGGACCCCATCCGCTATGCCCTCTCCTTCCGGGACAACGTACGGCTGGCCGCACCCGGGCACTCGTCGACCAGTGATCTTGAGGCGGCCGTACAGGATGCGGGTCTCGGGGATCTCGTCGCCCGTCTCCCCGCGGGTTGGGACACGCCGCTGTCGCCGAACCGAACTGGCGGGGTGGATATCTCCGGCGGGCAGTGGGCACGGGTGGGCCTGGCCCGCGCGTTGTTCGCCGTCCGGGCCGGGGCCCGTATCGTGCTGTTCGACGAGCCCACCGCCCACCTTGACGTCCAGGCCGAGACCGAGGTCATCGCCCGGATCCAGGATCTCGCCCGGCAGGCCTGCGTACTGCTGATCTCGCACCGCCTGGCCACCGTACGGAAAGCCGATACGATCGTGATCCTGTCCGGCGGAGTCGCAGCCGAGACCGGTAGCCACCATGAGCTGATGGCCCTCGGCGGGATCTACAGCCGGTTGTACCGGTTGCAGGCCGACCGGTTCGCCGCACCGGCGACCGTCACCGGACCGGAGGTACCCGCGCCATGACGTGGTGGCTGGTGCTGCGTCGCTCGTGGGCCGTGGATCGGTTCCGCACCTTCCTGGTCCTGGCTCTGGTGATCGTCCAGAACGCGCTATTCGTGCTGACCGCGGTCGGCATCCGTGCCGTCGTCGACAACGCGGCGGATCGACGGCCCGGTGCCGCGCTGGTCGGGGCCGTGGTCACCGCGATCGCGTTCGCGCTCACCGCGGTCGGTGACGTCGTCCAGTTCCAGACTCGGCTCGACATCGCCGAGAGGGTGGGGCGACTGGAGTTCGATCCGCAGATCCAGCGGATGTCCGCCTCACTGCCCGGCCTGGAACACCTGGAACGGGCCGAATACGCCGACCGGTTGGGCCTCGTGCAGGGCCGGGGCATGCTGCTGGCCGAGGGCGGCTGGGCCGCCGTCGATGTGGTTTCCTCGGCTATCCGCGTACTCGCCACCATGGTCCTGCTCGCAGTGGTGCACCCGGCGCTGCTGCTCATGCTGCTGCTGATGCTCCCCGCGGGTGCGCTCAACGCTGTCGCGTACGGCCGGATCGGCCGGGCAGCGCTGCGCGCCTCGGAGGACGAACGGCTGGAACGGCACCTTCACGAGGTGGTCACCCAGCCGGAGGCGGTCCGCCAGGTCCGGGCCGCGTCCGCGCACGGCGAGGTCATGCGGCTGGCGGACGCGGCCTGGCGCCGAGCGTCCGGAATCCAGGTCGCCGCCTCGATACGCTCGGCCGCGCTGTCCGGCGTCGGCGGGGCGATCGTGGTCCTCGGTTACGTGGTGGCGCTCGGGTTCGTGGTCCGCCTCGTTGCCGGCGGGCAGCGCACCATCGGTGATCTGATCATGGTGGTGACGCTTGTCGGTCAGCTACGCAGTCTGATCGAACGTCTGCTGTATGTGATCAGCCGCATGCTGGCCGCGGCCGCAGTGACCGGCCCGTACCACTGGCTCAAGTCCTACGCGCGGCAGGCGTGGCGGGGCGGCGATCTACCGTTGCCCGACCGACTGACCACGGGCATCTCGCTGCGCGACGTCGCGTTCACCTATCCCGACGCCGCAGGCCCCAGTATCGAGCACGTCACGCTGGATATCCCGGCCGGCTCGGTGGTCGCCGTGGTCGGCGAGCACGGCTCGGGTAAGTCGACGCTGGTGAAGCTGCTGGCCGGCTTCTACCCGCCGACGTCGGGCCGGCTGCTGATCGACGGCATAGCGACCGAGGATCTCCACCCCCGGTGGCGGGACGCGGTCACCGCCGCCTTCCAGGATTTCGGCCGCTATCAGGTTCTCCTCCGGGAAGCGGTCGGCCTCGGGGACGTGTCCCGAATCGATGACGTGGACCGGGTGCGGGCCGCGCTCCGCCGATCGGCCGCCATCGACCTGGAAAGCCACCTTCCGACGGGACTGGCGACACCGATCGGACCGCTTCTGCCGGGCGGCGCCGACCTTTCTCGCGGGCAGTGGCAGAAGGTCGCCCTGGCCCGCGGAAACATGCGCGAGGCTCCGATTCTCATGCTGTTCGACGAGCCGACGGCAGCGCTCGACGCGCCCAGTGAGGACGCCATATTCACCCGTCAGGCGCGCCTGTCCAGAATGCTGGCCGAGCGATTCGGAACCATCACTGTCGTGGTCTCGCACCGATTCTCCACGGTCCGTTCGGCTGACTTGATCGTCGTGCTGCATCGAGGGCGGCCGACCGAGCTCGGCACACATGAGGAGCTGATGGAGATCGGCGGCCGCTACGCCCGGATGTACGAGATGCATTGCGCCGCATACCATGGCGACGCCCACGCGAACGGCGAAGTAGGCGTCGTAGCCTCACCAGAGGGAGAGAGCCGCACGTGATAATTTGGATCAACGGGCCCTTCGGGGTGGGTAAGACGACAACAGTCGCGAAGCTGCACGCGAGCCTGCCGGACGCGACGACATACGACCCCGAGGTGTACGGCGGGGTTCTGCAGCGGACGCTCGGCATTCTCCGGCCCGGCGATTTCCAGGACTTCTCGATGTGGCGTACCGGAACCATTCGAGGCGCGGCCCGCCGGGCCCGGCGGAATGCGACGGTGCTGATGGCGATGTCGGTTCTCAATCTCGATTATCAGCTGGAGATCCTGGACGGTCTGCGCCGGCGCAGGCTGGACGTGCTGCACGTGACCCTGCACGCCTCGTCCGATGTGCTCCGTCGACGCATCGAGGCGGACACGGTGGACGTCGGTGCCCGGCCATGGCGGCTGGAACAGCTCGATCGGTACGAGAAGGCCTTCCACGGGCTCGCCGAGCGGGGGTCGGTGGTCGAGACCGACGGTCTGGGACCGGATGAGGTGGCCGCAAAGATTCTCGCCCTCGCCGGTGAGCGGAGCTGACCGGCAGTCGCACACGGCGGCGGGACGAGTCCGGCCCGCAGTTCGTCGCCCCCGCCCCGGACGGGCCGGTCTCGCGTCATGTTGCGGACGTGGCGGGCACCTCCGGCCGGATATCGATCAGGCAGTGCGCCAACCGCCCCAGCTCCGGGTCGTAGTCGGCCAGTAGCAGTCGGCGTCCGGTGGTCCGCCACTGGGGCAGCCGGGTGAGGAAGGTCTGCCAGATCCCGGTGCACGGAACTCCGGGTGCCGGAGCCGCGGTCTCGGCCGGCGGTGATGCCGGAAGAGTGTCCAGCAGTCCCAGCCCGCACACGGCGGTGATCGCGAGGTCGCTGCTGTCGCGCGCTTGCCCTACGAGTCGCGTCCACAAGCCCGCCACGTCCGATCTGTCGACTCGCCGCGAGTGGACCGCACTCACTGCCGCGCCGCCGGTGTCGCTCGCGTCGAGGGCCAGGGCCACACCCGCGTTGCCCTCCACCCGCATCCGGTCGGGTACCTGGCCGTCGTGCAAGAGAGCCGCCTGGTCGAGCATGACCAGCAGGACCCGGCGGGCGCCGCCCGTACGGACCCGCTGGACAGCCAGGTGCAGAGCCGTGAACGGCGCCACGACACCCTGATCGGCCACCGCGAAGGCCAGGCCGGTATCCGGCAGGACGTGGCGTAGATAGCACATCGGCCAGCCAAGTTCGGAGTCCGACGTGACGCTGGTCATCAGCGCCAGGTCGAACGGGGACAGCTGTGCCCCGAGGTCGGACAGCAGCGCCGCGACCAGCTCGGTGAACGTGACCCGGCCGGCGGCGGCAAAGTGGTCCGGCGCCGGCAGGCCGTAGCTCGCCAGCAGATTGGTGAAGTAGATCCGGTCGTGTTCAGGATAGGGAGCCACGGGCTCAAGTACGCACTGAACACCGGACACGATCCGCAAGGTCCCCGCCGCACCGGCCGGGTCCGGTTGCCTTCCCAGGTACATCCGGGCTTCCTTCCTCGCACCGCCTGCGGTGCACGGTCATCCCGCTCAATGCTGCAACACCATGGCCGCGAACGTGGCACCCAGACCGACGGCCGTCATCAGGTACCGGTCCCCGGGGCGGATGCGGCCGGCGTCGCAGGCCGATCGGTAGTTCAGGAAGGAGTCCGCTCCGAAGCTGTGCCCGTAGGCGGCGAAGTTGTCGGCGAAAAGCCGCTCCGAACCGGTGATGCCCAGGCTGCGCAGGACTCGCGACCACGACATCCAGCCGACGTTGTGCGGCAGGATCAGATCGATGTCCGCCAAGTCGAGGCTGGCGTTCTCGACAGCGGCCAGTATCACGGCGGCCAGGTGGTCCGGGTACTGCTCGTTGAACTGCGCGATCTGCTGTGGCGACATCGAGCCCGCGGCGTGGTACTGGCCGTGGGTCCGGCTGGCGTAACCGAGTACCCGGTCCCGCTCGCCGTCGGCCCGGACGAGGATCGCCGCCGCCCCCTCACCCATCACCCCCGTGGTGTTCACCAGCCGGGGAGTCGAGGTGAACGTCTTCTCTCCCACCACCACGAGAGCGAGCGCGTCCTGCTCGCCGTCCCCAGCCAGCAGGTGACCTGCCACATCGATCGCCAGTAGGCCAGATGCGCAGGCGTGCTGCGTCAGACAGAAGGCGGTGGCATGCTCCAGCTCCAGTCGCCGGCACGCCTCATGCAGCGGATTCACGGGGTACGGCGCGACGACCGGCATGGTCCTCGCCTGGATGACGTAGCGAATCAGCGGCCGCCGTTCCTCGAACGCCGGCAGTGTCATGACCGTGTGCACCAGCAGATCGACCAAGCCCGCATCCGGATCCAGGGGAACCTCGCCGAAGCCGAAGAACCGCTCGTACATCCTGACCCGGTTCGGTTTCATCCCGTGCCGACCCAGCAGCTCACCGATCCGGACCCGGGTCGGCGGCAGATAGCCGCCCACAGCCTCGATCACGGTCACAGCCCGACAGCCCTCCTTCCGGTATTGCGAACGAGCGTACGTCTAGCGCATCGGATCGATGTCCGTAACGGCTGCGAGTAGGCCCCGGTCGATCTCGACGGTGACTGCGGATGCCAGCTCCGCAACCTGGTCCACTGTGGTGGCGGCGGGAATGACGGCAGTGACATCGCGCTGGTCCAGCAACCAGCGCAGCGCCACCTGGGCCGGCGGCAGCGCCGCTTCGGCGCAGAGGTCCAGAAAACGGGCCAGGGCGCGGCGGGTTTGCGGCGTCTGCCACCGCGCATTCTTCCGGGCTGGCCGGGCGCTCAGCCGCCCGAGCGCCGGCTCTGCCCTCTCGTACTTGCCGGTCAGCAGTCCTTCGGCCAGCGGCGCATAGCAGACGAAGTCGAGTTCGGCCCGGCGGCAGGCCGGCAGCGTCTCCATCTCCACGTCCCGCCGGAGCAGGCTGTACTCGTCCTGCACCACCGTGAAGGCCGAGGAACGCCCGGCCGCACGCAGCAGCGCCTCCGCGTGATGATTCGCGGCGCCGATCGCCCGGACGAGGCCGGCGTCGACCAGTTCCGCCAGCGTGTCGACGGCGTCATCCAGTGCAGTCGCCGGGTCAGGCACGTGCAGGAGGTAGGCGTCCAGGTAGTCGGTGCGCAGCCGGCGTAGAGACGCCTCGATGCCGGCGCGGATCCGATCCGGGCTGAGGGACGGCGGCTGGCCCGCGAACTCCGTGCCCACCTTGCTGGTGATGAAGACCCGGTCACGCACTCCGTGAAGCGCCCGGCCCAGGATCTGCTCGGCCCGACCGCTGCGGCCGGGGCCGTAGCTGTCGGCGGTGTCGAAGTGGGCGATGCCGAAATCGAGCGCAGCGCGGACCACCGCCTCCGCCGTCCGCTCGTCGCACTCCTTGCCGAAAGGGCTGGTCCCCAGCCCCACTGCGGGGATGTTGCGGCCGCCGCGTTCACGCTCCGCCATCACGACACCGACAGGACCAGTGACGAACATGCCCATGCCACCCAGCGTCGCCGCCCGATTGGTGCGGGGATCCGGCGGGAGGCGTCGATATCACGGGTCATTGCCGAATACCGCCAGTCGTCGTTCCGGCGAGCGCCGCGCGAGTGATCATGGAAAAGGTTCCGGTCAGCGCCTCGGTGACGCGTTGCGGATCGAAGGTTCCGGTGTGCATACGTACGTCGAGCGCCAGCTCGGTACCCTCGCCGGCGAGTTCGACGTACAGCCGGTCGGGGCCGGCCGCGGCGAAGGCGTTCACATCAGGCCGGTCGAGCCCGTCATCCGGTCGCTTCGCGGGCCGGGGCTGCGTCACCAGGTAGAGGTCCGCTCCGGCGGCGGGGGTGACACCCGCCTCGCGGGCCCAGTCGGAGGCCGCCGTGCCGAGCGGTACTGCGACGCGGTTCATCGCGTTCAGCCGTTCTCGGACGGTCGGCACAGCCAGGTTGAGGTCGACCGCCTCCGACCGCTCCAATGGCAACCGCAGTCCGTGCGAGAAGAGGCCCACCACGTCGGCGGTGCCGGGCGCGGTCCGGCCGTGGAAGTCGGTGCTCACCGCGACCGAAGGCGCCGCCGACAGCCGAGCCTGGGCGCACAGGATCGCCGCGGCCATCACGACGAATCGGGAGGTCCGGTGCTGCCGGGCGAGGGCGGCGAGGGCTGCCCGGGCCGAGCCGGGCAACGTAATCCGAGCCCGGGCGGTGCTGGTACCGGTGCCGGGCACCGAACGGGCGAACGGGGTCGGGTGCCGACCGGGGCCCCACCGTTCGAAATGCTCTCGCCAGTAGGCTCGCACCAACTTGCCCCAGGGGCCGGCGAGGGCCCGGCGCTGGCGGTCGGCGAACCGGCCGTACGGTCCGGGGCTTTCCGGTGGTTGCGACGCGACGGTCGTGCCCGGACGCAGCAGCTCGCCGAGCCGGTGCACGATCACGTGCTGCGAGGCCAGGTCGGCGCAGAGGTGGTCGATGCCGAGAACGAGCAGGCTCTGCCGCTGGGCGACGCGGAGCAGGCCGGCCCGGATGCGCGTCGCGGCATCGAGGTCGAACGGCCGGGTCGCGAACTCGCGCATCGTCTCCACCGGATCTCCGCGATGGTCGAGTGAGACCACCGTCGGTGCGTGATCCACGGTGTGGACGAACGCGCGGCCTGGATCGTCACCGAAGCTGGTCCGCAACGCGGGATGCTCAGCCAGCAGTACGGCGAGGGCATCGCTCAGCTTCTCGGCGGTCAGCAGCCGGGGCACCGATACCACGCACGGCATGCTTCGCAACCGGCCGCCTCGCGACAACGACCTGATCCAGTCCTCCTGCTGCAACGTGGTGGCTACGATGAGGCTCATCCGCGACGTTCCATCCGGGTGGTCGGCTTCGCTACGGGTGTGGCCGGGCATCCCCCGGACCCGGACGCCGCGCTCGTCGACTGGTTGCCCGCCGCCAATTCGACCAGGGCCGGGTAATCGACCTTGCCGGTCGCGGTCATCGGTACGGTGTCCAGCGGGCACACCGACACGTACGAGAGCGGAATGCTGAGCCGGGCGCACACGTCGTTCAACAGCGTGGCGGGTACCGGACTGGCGGCCCGATGGAATACATGCAGCCGCCGCTCGGCCTCGACGACCCAGCCGCCGATGGCACTTTCCATCTCGTCCAGGCTGATCCGGGCTCCGGTCAGTTTCGTGATCCGTCGGCGCCGGCCAGTGATGTAGAGCAAATCGCCGTCGAGGCGGCCGAGGTCACCGGTGTGCAGCCGACCGTGCAGTTCATCACTGCGGACCAGATCGGCGCGGTTGGCGGCGTACCCGTGCATCACATTGGGCCCGTGGTAGACGACCTCACCGTCGCCTCGGTGGTCGCTCGGTGCGATCTGGAACCGGCCGCCGGCGATGGCGCGGCCGACCGAGCCGATGCCGGCCGGTTCGGCGGTCGCGTCCAGAACGGCCATCCGGGCGGTCGCCTCGGTCTGGCCGTACATGACGAAGAATGTGGCGTCGTGCCGGCGGGCGACGTCGGCGATCCGGGCCACGAGCGCCGGCCGTAGCGCCCCGCCCGCCTGAGTGGCGGCCCGCAGCCCCGGTGGCCACTCGCGTTCCAGCCGCCGGGCCAACGCCTCGTACGTGAGCGGGACACCGGCGAACACGGTGACCCCGCATCCGATCGCTTCCCGCCAGAACTGGGGAGTTGTCGGAGGCTCGGCGGTCACCGAGACCGACCCCCCGGCGAAGAGGTGGCTGTGCAGCACCGACAGGCCATAGCTATGGTGCAGCGCAAGCGAGGTGACACCACGGGCAGCGGGGGTGAGGCCCAACGCGGTGGTGATGCTCGCAGCGTTGGCTGCCACTGCGGTGGCCGGCAGCCGCACTCCGCGAGGCGGCCCGACGCTGCCGGAGGTGAGCAGCACCACGGACAGGTCCGGATTCGGCGGCGGCGTGCTGGCGGGTTCGACCGTCATCCACGCGGTGGCGGGCTCCGGTGCCGGCACAACCCGATAGCCGACGGGTGGATCTTGCCGGGCACCGGCTGGAAAGACGACCAGATCTGGCTCGAACGCACGCATTTGCCGCGTCACGTCCTGAGGGAGCACCGGCATCACCACATGGCCGGATTCGATGACGGCGAGGTGGCACAAAACACCGGCGGCCGAGGGTTTCGCGGACAGCAGCACCACACCCCGGTCCGGCAGACGATCCAGGAGCCGTCGCCATGGGCCGAGCGCTGCCGGCAACTGTCCGTGGGTCAGCGCGAGCTGACCGCCGAAGAACAGGGCAGCGTCCCGCCGGTCGCCGCGCCCCAGCAAGATGGTGATCACCTGCTCCGGGCGGCTTCAATCAGCCGGGAGATAGCGCGCGGGGTGGAGGCCTCGAAGATTTCCTCGAGTGCCAGAGTCACACCGTAGCGCTCATGGATACGGGCGCTCAATTGGACGGTGTCGATCGAGGTGCCGCCGAGATCGATGAAGTCGTCCAGTGGGCTCACCCAGACAGCGCCGGTGATCGTGCCGATCAGCTCGCAGACGACGGCCTCGGCCTCGGTCTCCGGTGGCAGGTACTCCGAAAGCTGACTCGGGTCGAGACCGGCGACCAGTTCCGGCAGCATGTCGGGGTGAACCTCGCCGGCTTCGTCCCGGGGCAGTGCGCCGAGCAGCCCGATGACCTGCGGTGGTTCGGTGCCTGGGTCGTTGGCCCGCAGGAAGTTGCGGATCTCGACCGCGCTGGCGAAGGATTTCGGCACGACCGCGATGGCGGGTATCCAGCCGCGGTCACGCGAGATCCAGAACGGCTCGGCCTCCGCCACGGTGTCATGCGACAGAGCGAGTCGGCGTAGGGTCTCGCGCCGATCCGGGTCGATCGCCGGACTGGACTGCTCGGTGGTCACGCCCGTTCCTCCCGCCTGCCTACCGCCGTCCGACCGGGCGCCGCCGTCAACTGAGACCGCAGCAGCTTACCGTTATCGCGGCGGGGTAACTCGCCGATCAACTCGACGGTCCTGGGAACCTTGTGTTTCGCGAGCCTTCGCCGGCAATGGCTGCGCACCGTGCCGGGAGCGAGCCCCGATCCAGTGATGGGCACCACCAGCGCATGCGGCACCGAGCCGAGGCCTGCGTGCTGCCGGGCCACCACGGCGACGTCGGCCACCTCGGGCAGTTCCCCGATGCACAGCTCGATCTCGGCGGGATACACGTTGACACCGCCGACGGTCATCATGTCGTCCTGACGCCCGACGAGGAAGAGGTATCCCTCGGCGTCCGTCCAGCCCACATCACCGACGCTGAGGAAGCCGCCCGGCGTGTGACTGATCCCGGGCCGATCCCGGCGCTGATTTCCCGGGCGCCGCAGGTAGACGGTGCCGATCTCGCCGGGCGGCACCGGTCGGCCATCCCGCATGATGCGTATCTGTGTCATGAAGCCCTTGCCGACCGTCCCCGGGCGGGCCAGCCACTGTGTGCCGTCGGTCAGCGTCATCCCGATCTGCTCGGTCGCGCCGTAGGTCTCGAAAATCCGGTCCGGACCGAGCAGCAAGATCCAGCCGCGCTTGGTCGCCACGTCACAGGGCGCGGCGGTGTGCAACACGCCGCGCAGGCTTGCCAGGCGGCCCCGGGACACATCGGCATCGTGCAGCACCGCTCTCAGATGCGCCGGCGTGACCTGCATCCAGTCGACGCTCGTGTGTTCGATCGCGCCGAGGGTCTTCGCCGGGGAGAAGGCGCCGGTGACCACTATGGTGTGGCCGTCGCAGAGGCCGCCGAGAAAGCAGGTGAAGGGGGCTGCGTGATACAACGGCCCGACGATCAGCTGCCGCTGACCGGGCCTCCAGCCGGTGCGGCGCAGCAGCAGGTGGAAGCCGCCGAGGACCCCCAGGGAGTCGGCCGGAAGCACGCTCGCGGTCACCTTCGCCAGGCCCGACGTCCCGCCGCCGGCCAGGAGGTAGTCCACGTCGCCGGGCGACTCCGACGCGTCCGGCACGGCGGCGTGCAGGACCGGGCCGGCCGTCGGTCCCGCCAGCGTGTGAACGGTGCCGAAGCGGGCGGCCACCGCGTCGAGCAGCACCCGGCGCTCCGGCCGTGGTAGTTGCCGGTCGATCGGCAGCACAGCAGCGCCGGAGCGTAACGCCGCCACGAGTGCGATGACGCCGTCAAGGGTGTTGAGCACATCGACGGCGAGCACGCCGGGACCGCCGATGGCGGCGGTGATCCGATCGGCGACCGCACGGCTGGCCTCGTCGAGTTCGAGCCAGGTCAGGCTGCGAACGTTGGCCGGGCGAGCCTCCACAACCGACGGCTTGTGGGGTGAGTGGCGAACTTGGGCGGCAATCGCTGCGTCGACCACGTCACGCGCGGTCGTGCGATTCGCCATACCGACCCCCGTTCCGCTTACCGGTGATCGACAAGATAGCGGAGCAAACCAGTACGGTCAATGACGATTGTGGCGGGCGGTACGCAGAAACCATTCTCGACGACATCAAGTAGCATCACTCGCATGCAGGAGCAGGCGCGGTTTGATGTCAGTCTCCAGGCCGTGCCTGACCTGGTCGCCAAGCTCCGCCGAATCCCTGCTTCCGCCCGCCGGTTCTCGATTGGCCGGCAAGATGCACAGCGCCGATACCGGATCCCGGAGCCGCTACTGGTCGCGCTCCTCGACGCCGGGCTGCCGTCACGCCGGGTCGATGGCGAGGTGCACTTCGACCGGCATGACGTGGTCAACGTCTGCATTCATCTGGGCGTCGGCCCGATGTCCCGCGCGGCGCGGCGGTCCTGGCCGGCCGCCCTGACGGCAGCGCACGAAGCACCGATCCGGTACCGGTTGAGGTACCAGGCTGACTGCCCGGAACCGAGGCACGACGGACCGTGCCGTTTCGACGTGACACTGCCGGGACCCACGGCGCGACAGGTCGTCACGACCCCGGCGGCGGGACTACGCCTGGACGTCGACGTGCCGCTTCAGGACGGGTGGCCGGCCGTGCCGGACGAGCTCGCCGCGCGACTCGGCACGCTGGACGAGTTCGAATTCATGCGCCTGCCGCCGTCGTTGCAGCGTGACCTGACGTTCATCCAGGACAGCGGCCTGGTGGACTGCGTCGGAGTCAGCGAGTTGGTGGCACAGCGGGCGGCGGGGGTGGGGGCTGTCGCCCGGCGTTCATTCGGTGTAATCGCCGCGCCACCCTACGCGAATCTGCATTACTGGGCCGAATTGCTGGTGGACGACCGATGGGTGCCGGTCGATCCGGTGCTGGTCGGCGCGATGACCTGCTGGGGAGTGCTCGACGCCGCGACCTGGCCGCCTTACCGCTCGATCGGACCGCTCGTGGTGCGAGTGGCCGACGACCAGGTGCTGCTGGCCACGCACAACGGCGGCGACGTTCAGGTCGCCCTGCCGAGCCGCTGGATATCCGGTCGCCCGGCGAGCTAGACATCCACCGCCCGGAATGCCAGAGGTGACCGAAAGAGGGGCATTACGATGCGGGCGGGAAGCTGGTAGCATCCTCAGGCAGCATTCAGGCCGACGAATTGTTTTAATCAAACTGGTGCGGAGGACATCGGCATGGCCGACGGACTTGCGGCGATGGACGTCGACGCGTCCGTGGTTACCCGGTTCACCTGGGACTACGAGTCCAAAGACGCTAAGCTGCGGGAGCTGTACGAAAAAGCAAAATCGGCGCAATGGGACGCGCAACGCGACATCGACTGGGGACGGCAGATAACGTACGGGGCCCCGTTGGCCGAGCCGACCGCAGTGACCGCCGAACTTCTGCACACTCTGGATGATTCACCGGTCCCACCGGAGCTACGGGACGCATTCCGGTGGGAATACCACGCCTGGATGACGAGCCAGTTCCTCCATGGTGAGCAGGGCGCGCTGATGGCCACCGCCCGGCTGGTGGAGACGGTGCCGGATGTCGACGCCAAGCTGTACGCAGCGAGTCAGGTCGCCGACGAGGCGCGCCACGTCGAGGCCTTCGCCCGGTACCAGAAGCAACTCGGCGTCTCCTACCCGGTCAATCCAGCCTTGAGCGACATGCTCGCCAGCGTGATCGGTGACAGCCGCTGGGACGTCATCTATCTCGGCAACCAGATCATTGTGGAGGGCCTTGCCCTGGCCGCCTTCCGGCTTCGTCAGGCCAGCTCATTCGACCCGACCATCAAGCAGATCATCGATCTCGTGGCCCGAGACGAATCCCGGCACGTCGCCTTCGGTGTCCTCGCGCTGCGTGGCCTGTACGACGACATGACGTCCCGGGAGCTGCACGAGCGCGAGGAGTTCGTGATGGAGTCCTCGTTGCTGATGGCGCGCCGGTTCCAGCTCACCGAGATCTGGGACCGGATGGACCTGGACGTCGAGGCCGGTATCGCGTACACGCAGCAGGACGAGGTCATGCTGAGCTTCCGCCGCCTGATGTTTACCAAGATCATTGCCAATCTCGACAAGCTCAGCCTTCTGACGCCCCGCGTACGACGTCACCTCCAGCAACTATCCCTCATGCGCTGAGGCCCTAGACAGCGATTGGAGTACCCGATGAGTGAAGGGGAACTGACCCCCTCGCCCATTGTCGCCGAGGCGATCACCCGAGCGGTGGGCGCGCTGGCGCCCGACCCACGTACCGAGGTGGGCCTCGACGAACAGCTGGTCACCGACCTCGGTTTCGACTCGCTGCGTATGGTGGAGTTGTCACTGGTCCTGGAGGAACTGTTCGCACTGGATCCCAACGCGATGGACGAGGTTCCGCCGGTCGGGAGCGTCGGCGATCTCGTGGCCTACTCGATCAGGATGGTCGACGAGGGCAAGGCCACGTTGCCGGAGAAGAGCACGATCGACTCAGTCCTCGATCGAATCTGACGGCAACCACAGGATGGTCTACGCGGCACTGACGGAAACTGTCGGGCAACCACCGCGGCTCACCGAGATCGACCTCGTCGAGCCCGGGCCGGGACAGATCCGCATCCGGCTCACCGCCACCGGTGTCTGCCATACCGACTTCTCGTTGTCCGCCGGCACCGTACCGCACTTGATGCCAGCGGTCCTCGGACACGAGGCCGCCGGTGTCGTCACCGCCGTCGGGGCGAACGTCACCGACCGCGACGCCGGTGATCCGGTCCTGCTCATCTGGGCACCGGCCTGTGGCACCTGCCGGTACTGCACGTACCGCCAGCCGTATCTCTGTCGGCGTTCGGCCGCCGCGGCGTCGGTACCGCATGCCGCGCTGCGCGACGGAACCCCGGTGTATCCGGGGATGGGCATCGGCGCCTTCGCGGAGGAGACCGTCGTACCGGCCCGTGCCACAGTGCCGCTGCCGGCCGGGATACCTCCGGCTGAAGCCGCAGTGCTCGGTTGCGCAGCGCTGACCGGCTTCGGTGCCGTACGCCGGACCGCCGGGGTCGCGGCCGGCGACAGTGTGGTCGTCATCGGCGCAGGGGCGGTGGGACTGTGCGCCGTGCGGGCGGCCGCACTCGCCGGGGCCGGACCGGTGATCGTGGTCGATGCGAACCAGGACAAGAGCGAACGCGCGCTGGCCCAGGGTGCCACCCACTTCCTGCCGGCCGGTCCGGCCGGAGCCCGCGACGTGCTGCGGCTCACCAGCGGACTGGGCGCCGACCACGTGGTGGAGTGCGTGGGTTCGGCGCGCACCATCCGGTTGGCCTGGGACCTGACACGACGCGGCGGCGTCACGACGATCGTGGGCATCGGCGCGTCCGCCGACCTGGTGCGGCTACCCGCCCAGGCGCTGGCTACGTCCGGGCGGACGCTACGCGGATGCGTCTACGGATCGAGCCGGCCGGCCGAGGACGTCCCGGAACTGGCGGCGCTGGTGCGGGACGGCCAGTTCCGGCCGGCGGATCTGATCACCCACACCATCGGTCTGGCGGACCTGCCTGCGGCCTTCGCCCGCCTGGACAGTCGATCCGGCGGCCGGTCGCTCATCGTGTTCTGAGGAAGGCGGGGTTCATGCGGGGGAATGCTCAACCCGGTGCGGTCTTCGGCTGGATGCAACGGCACATGTCACGGCGTACGGCGGTGCTGAGCCGACTCGTCGGCGGCAACGCGGTCGAACTGTCCGCCTCCGGCGCCTGGGTCGAGCTGTCCGACGGCCGTCGAATGCTCGACTTCGGCTCCTACGCCGTAACCCTGCTCGGGCACCGGCCGGAGGCGGTGACGAACGCCGTCCGCGAGCAGCTCGACACACAGACGACCGCCACCCGGCTGTTGGCCAACCCGGTGACCGCCCGCGCCGCGGCCGGCCTGGCAGCCCACTTCCCCGGGCTGCCGCGGGTCCTGTTCGGGCTCAACGGCTGCGACGTGGTGGAGGCGGCGGTCAAGCTGGCCCGCTTGGCGACGGGACGGCCGCGGATCCTGGCGGTCGAGGGCGCCTACCACGGCAAATCACTCGGCGCGCTGGCGTTGACGCACCATCCCGACTTCCGTCGCGGGCTCGTCGGTAGCACCCACGCCGTGACGCATCTGCCCGTCGACGACCCGCTGGCACTCGACCGGGAAACGGCCGACGACGACGTCGCCGCGCTGGTGTTCGAGCCGATCCAGGGTGAGAACGGGGTACGGGCGTTGGACCCGCATGTCCTTGCCACCTGGTGCGCCACAGCTCGCCAGCGCGGGGTCCTGATCATCGCCGACGAGATTCAGTCGGGACTGCGCCGGTGCGGTGAGTCCTCCCTGGCCCGGGCGCTCGAACTCGATGTCGACGCCGTCCTGCTCGGTAAGCCTCTCGGCGGCGGCGTGATGCCACTGTCCGCGCTGGTGTGCCGCGACCAACTCTTCGGGCCGATGGCCGACGACCCCGCCCTGCACACCGCCACCTTCGCCGGGCACCCGCTGGCGTGCGCGGCGGTGCCGCCCACCCTTGACATGCTCGACCGGCTGGCCGGGCGCGGCGCGGAGTTGAGCGCCGCTTTCGGCGCCGGCCTGCACGATTTGGCGGCCGAGGCACCCGAGACGATTCGCGCGGTTCGGGGCCGGGGCCTGCTGTGGGGACTGCAGTTCGACTCAGCGGCGACCGCCGACCGGGCGGTGGCGCAGCTGGCCCGCCGCGGACTGCTGGTCTCGCCCTGCCTGAGCGCCCGTGACACGGTGCGGCTCCTGCCTCCGATGGTCAGCAGCGACGACGATCTGGCCCACGCCTTGTCGGCGCTGCGGGTGACGGTGGGCACCAGCAGACCCGCGGTGGCGAGATGAGCATCGCCTACGGTCCGGTACGTCGCGCGAAGGACTGGGACGCGCTGCTCGGCGATCCGGACGACCCGGACGTGCTGTTCTCGTACCCGCGCTGCCTGCGGCTGGACGACACCGAGGCGTTTCCCGACGACATCTGCGCCCACCTCGACGAGTTGGGCCTGCCCGCGTATTACGTGCCGGTGGCGCACGGTGGGTTGCTGGGCAACTTCGACGACGCCGCCACGATGGTGCGACTGATCGCTCGGCGGGATCTCACTGTCGCCATCGCGCATTTCAAGACGTTTCTCGGCGCGGCACCGGTCTGGGTAGCCGGCACCACGACGCAGGCAGACGATCTCGCGGCCACCGTGCTCGCCGGCCACCCGATCGCGCTCGGGCTCACCGAGCGCGGCATCGGAAGTGACCTGCTGGCCACCCGGACCGTCGCCGAACCTGGCGATGAACCGGGCAGCCTCACCATCACCGGCGAGAAGTGGCTGATCAACAACGGTCGCCGGGCGACGGTGGTGACCACTCTGGTGCGTACCAGTCCTAATGCCGGCCCGCGTGCCCTCAGCCTCCTGCTGGTCGACCGCCGGCTCGCCGGCTCCGGCGGGATGACCGGGACCGCGAAGATTCCCACCCACGGCATCCGGGGCGCGGACATCAGCGGTGTACGGTACGCCGGCGCGGGCGTCGGCCCGGCGGGTGTCGTCGGCGGCATCGGCCGGGGTGTGGACACCCTCCTGCGAGCGTTGCAGGTCACCCGGATCGCTACCACCCCGCTGTCGCTCGGCGCCGCCGACCAGGCGTTACGCCTCGGGTACGATTTCTGCGCCGACCGGGAACTCTACGGCGGTCGCCTGGTCGACCTCCCCGTCGTGCGCCGTTCGCTGGGTCGAGCGGCAGCCGCGCTCTTCGTGGCCGAGGCCGCGGTGCTGCTCGGCTGCCGCGCCATCAACGCCCTGCCCGAGGAACTGAGCGTCGTGGCCGCGGTGGTCAAGGCCTTCGTGCCAAGCGTCGTCGACGACCTCATCCACGACGTCGGTGAGTTGCTGGGCGCCCGGGCCTTCCTGCTCGACGTGCTGCACGGTGGTCGTTTCCAGAAGGTCGAGCGTGATCACCGCATCGTCGGCATCTTCGACGGCAGCACCGCCGTCAACCAGAACTACCTGGCCGGCCAGTTCTCCCGGCTCGGCCGCCGCTACCGTCAGCGCCGGCTGAACCGTGACGGCGTCGCGGTAGCCGCCGACCTCGCACGACCGCTGCCGCCACTGGAATTGCACCGCCTGGACGTGCTGTCCCCGAACGGCTGCAGTGTCGTCCAGGCGCTGCCGGACCTCCTGGCTGATCCGGTGATCGTCCGCACGGTGCCGGCGGCCCTGCTCGCGGTCTTGGGCGACGCGGTCACCGAACTTCACGACGAACTGGCCGGCTGGCGGGTCACCGGAGGTGCACTACCGGCCATCGCCTTCGACCTCGCCCGCCGATACGAGTTGTGTTTCGCGTCCGCCTCGTGCCTACTGCTGTGGCGGTACAACTACGAACACGTCACCACCGAACTGTGGCACGAAGCCGAGTGGCTACTGTGCGCGCTCACCCTGCTGGCCGAATGGCTCGGAGCCGAGCCGGATGGTGCCGCTGACGACCTTTTCATCCGGCTCGGCGGACGGCGACCGGAGCCTGGGTGGGGACCGCCGATGTCGATTTTCCCGGCGACACTGGCGGACCTGCGATGAACCGTACGGAACCGGAACGGCTCGATGCGCTGCGGGTGGCGCTGGGCGACCCGGCTGAAGCGGACAACCCGGTTGGCAACGCCGCAGCGCTCGCCGTCGACGAACGCGGGGAGGCGTTCGTGGCCGGTGAGCGGCTGCTCGACGCGTTCGGTTTTCCGGCCGAGTTCGTCCCGGCACATCTCGGTGGACGGCTGACCCGGCTCGACCACATGATCCATATCGCCCGCACCGTGGGGCGGCGTGACCTGGCTCTGGCGTTCGGGTACAGCGGCAGCACCTTCATCGCCTCAACGAACGTGTGGACGGCCGGTTCACCGGCGCAGCAGCGCGCCGTCGCCGATCTGGTGCTGGGCGGTGGGCGGGTCGCCGCCGGGTATCACGAGTTGGCGCACGGCAACGACGTCGCGCGTGCCGAGCTGTCCGCGCGCCGGGCCGGGGACACTCTCGTCCTGGACGGCAGAAAAGAGGTGATCTCGAATCTGGCCCGTGCCGACCTGCTCGTGCTGTACGCGCGCACCGGTACGCCGCTGGGGCCGCGTAGTCACTCGCTTCTGCTGGTCGACCTGACCGCGGCGACTGGAGACACCGCGCTGCGTCTGCTGCCCCGCTTCCGTAGCGCCGGCATGCGCAGCGTCCAACTCGGAGGAATCGAGTTCGACGGGTACCGGCTGCCGGCCGGCCATGTGCTCGGTCGCTTCGGTGACGGCGTGCTGACGGCGACCCGAGCGTTCCAGGTAACCAGGACCGCCCTGCCGGCGATCGCCTGCGCTGGTCTGGACGGCGCCCTGCGCGAGGCGATGTCCCTGGCGACCTCCCGGCACCTCGGTCGCGGTGTGATCGCAGACCTGCCACAGGTTCGCAGACTGCTCGTCGACGCGTTCGTCGATCTGCTGGTCTGCGACGCCTTCACCACCGTGGGCGCGCGCGCCCTGCATCTGCTGCCACAACAGACCACGATCGTCTCCTCGGCGATAAAGTACCTGGTGCCGCACCTGTTGCTGCGGGCCGTCCGGAGCCTGTCGACGCTGCTCGGCAGCACGTTCTACGTTCGGAATGGCCGACACGGGATGTTCCAGAAACATCTGCGCGACCTGGCACCCGCGGGATTCGGTCACATGGCGCCGAAGGCGAGCTTGGCGATGCTGGTGCCACAGATGCAACAGCTGGTACGCCGGGGCTGGTCGACGCCCGAGCCCGCTGACCCGCTGCTGTTCCGGCTTTCGCACGACCTGCCCGACCTGCGTTACCACCAGTTGGCGATGAGCAGCAACGGCCGCGACGCGTTGGGCGGAACGTTGCTTGCCGAGTCCGACGCGATCCTGGCTGCGGCGGCCGGTGACGCAGAGCTGCGCCGGGTGATCGGTGCGCACCTCGCCGATTTCGCGGCGCTGCGCCGGACGGTGGCCGACCTGCCGGCCGGGCGGAACGGTCCCCTCCCGGCGTCGTCGTACGACCTCGCCGACCGGTACAGCCGGCTGCTCGCGGCCAGCGCCTGCATCGGCGTCTGGCGCGGCTCGGATGGGCGTTCCTTCCTCGGCAGCCCGCAGTGGCTCACCGCGGCGTTGAGCCGCCTGACCGTTCAGTACCGCCCGGGCAGGGACGTGGACCAGCGCACCGCCTCGCTCTGGCCGGAGCTGCATAGCCGGCACGTGGCCATGCGCACCTTCGATCTCGCGGAGCACGCGGCATGACAATGGCGCCGCGCCCGGCCCGATCGCCGCTGTCCGCGCCGGCCGAGACGGCATCTACCTTGAATGGAGGCAATGTGGCGAATCAGGCGTCGACGGCCGTGGTCAGGTCGGAGAACATCCTTGCGTGGTTGGAGGATCCGGCAACGGACACCGGCCTGCGATTCGCTGACGGTGACGGTTGGCAGCTGCACCCCTACGCCGAACTCTCAATGCGGGCTCGGCGCGCGGCAACTCTCTTGCAGGCCGCGGGGGTACGTCCGGGTAGCACCGTCCTGGTGGTGTGCCCCACTTCGCCGGACTTCGTGGCGATGTTCTTCGGCACGCTGTTGAGCGGAGCGACGCCGGCAACGGTCGGTATTCCTGCCTCATTCCAGAGCCGCACCGCCTACCTCGCCCACATCGATCGGCTTCGGCGCCTCGTCGGCCCGGCCGCGATCGCCACGACGCCGGAGCTGCGTTCCTCTCTCGGCGACGTGACCGAGATCCTCGGGACCCCCGTCGTCACCGACTCCGGCGAGTCCGACGTCGACCTGTCGGCACCGCTGCCGCTATCGGACATCGGAATCCTCCAATTCAGCTCTGGCTCGACCGCGGAACCGAAGGGGGTGCGGGTCTCCCTGGAAGCGATCAACGCCAACGTCACGTCGATCCGGGATTGGCTCGACTGGGGCCCGGACGACCGGCTGGTGAGCTGGCTGCCTCTCCACCACGACATGGGCCTGGTCGGCGGGCTGCTGGCCGCGATGTCCAGGAGCAGCGACATCTGGCTGCTCCGCCCGGATCAGTTCATCCGGTCACCGCACCGCTGGCTTTCCGCCTTCTCCGAGATGAGCGCCACGACAAGCGCCAGCCCCACCTTCGGTCTCGCACACGTGTTGCGCCGGGTGCGGCCCGCCGACCTGGACGGACTGGACCTGTCGACCTGGCGGACCCTCATCGTCGGCGCCGAACGGGTGGAGCCAGCCGTTCTGCGCAGCTTCGCCGACCTGCTGGCGCCGTATGGCTTCCGCCGGGAGGTCCTACTGCCTGCGTACGGGCTGGCCGAGGTTACTCTGGCTGCCTCCGCGACCCGGCCGCGGACCGGTTGGCGATCGGTAACGGTGGACCCGGCGTCGCTGGCACTCGGACAGCCGGTCGGCGTCCGCACGACCGGTCAGGGTACGGAGATCACGTCCTGTGGCACCGCGCTGCCCGCGATGGGCCTGCGGATCCTGGATGAGGCCGGTGAGCCGCTCCCGGACGGCACGTTCGGCGAGATCGAGGTGAGCGGGCCGTCGCTGGCGCAGGGCTACGTCGGTGCCGACGACGCAGGGCATTTCGCCCGCGGGGCACTACCCACCGGTGACGCCGGTTTTCTTCTCCACGGTGAGTTGTACGTGGTGGGACGACTGGGCGACAGCCTCAAGCAGCTCGGCAAGTGGGTCTTCGCCGAGGAGATCGAGCGGGTCGCGGTGGATGTCTCGCCCCGCCCCAACCGCACCGTGGCCATGCTCGGCACCCTCGACGGCCGAGACACGGCAGTTGTGGTGGTGGAGGGCATCGACCCGATCGGCGCGGCCTTGGTGGGGAAGGCGTTGACGAAACACGCCCTGGGCCTGCGGGTTGAGGTCCGTCGGGGCCGGACCGGTTGGATCCAGCGCACTACGAGCGGCAAGCCGATGCGGCGGAAGATGTGGGAGCGCCTGGTCGATGATCCAGCGTTGACGGAGTTGCTGTGGCACGGAGACGAGAGGGAGTAACCGGGGGCATGTAGCGGCTCCGCGCCCTGGCCCACGGCCGGCTTTCCCCGCCGGCGTCCCGGTGCGCTGCGGGGCGACCGCTCATCGTGGCGTCGGCCGCTCGCCACGCGCTGATGGTGGCGCTGCCCGTGTCAGCGCCGTCTGCTCGGCGCGGTCGTGGCTGGCCTACCGCTTGCTACCCGTTGTATGTCGGATAGCGGAAAATTGCTGTGAGCGGCGTGCGTCAACAGCGATTCCATCGCCTGCACGAACCCTTCGATCTCAGGCTTCGGCATGCATGATTCGTCCGCCGCGACGTCCAGCGAGAGTACGCCCCGCGCGTCCGCGAGGCGGACGTAGAGGGTGATGTCCGGGTTGGTGGTGTGAAGCAGCTCCCAGGTGACTTCCGGGGCGTCGCGATCCGCTCCCGAATCGGTCGGGAGAGGCCGGCCTTGCGGTCGTTGGTATGTGGGTCTGAGGTCGTTGAAAAGGAGGGTCAGGTCCGGCTGCCCGGCCCGAGTTGAACTCAGCTCCTCCAGCATCCCGTACAGACCGTCACCATCGTATCGCGCACGGGATTGAGCGCGGAGCAGATTGCCGGCAACCGACCGCATCAGTTCATCGAAGGTGTCGCAGCGAACGTCGACCTTGACGAGAGCGTGCTGTTGCAGAGCACCCACATAGCCTTGCAGATCCCGGCTGACGCGATTGTTGGTCGGGACCCGGAACAGAAAACAACTACTTCCGGTCACGAGCCACAGCAACGACGCCGCCGCGCTGAGGAACAGCGAACTGGAGGAGAGACCGGTGCGTCCGATCACCGCCTGCTCGGCGGCCTCGACCGCCGTGGATCTCAACAACCCTCGCCACAGCGGAGAAGCGCCCTTCCGCGCGGCCGATGGAAACGGGCTCGCCGGGGCGCCAGCCAGTACCGACCGCCAATGGTCGAGCGCGCGCTGGGAAACCTTACGGCCCCCGGCCGCCGTCTCCCACCGCGCGAGGTCGGACGGCTGCCAGACCGGGTCGCCCGCCGAAGTGTCGCCAGCCTCCACATCCGCGGTCAGCGCCTCGCGCATCTCGGCAGCCAACAGCGCGCCGCTTTGTCCGTCCAGCACCATGTGGGAGCAGACGCAGACGAGGTGGTGCGGAGAGCCGTTCCAGGTAAGCACCACGATCTTCCACGGGAATTCCCGATCGACCGCGGGCTCCGACTCAAGGAACTCTTTCAGCGGTCCGGAAGCGGTGATTGCCGCCCGGTCCGGAGGAAGACTCGCCGACCAGGTAGGTATGACTCCTTCGCTGTGGACGATCTGCCGGAGCTCACCGTCGGGGTCTCGTCGCAGGGTCGTCCGTAGCGCTTCGTACTTGATGGCGAAACTGGCGAGAATCTGCTCGATACGATCCAGCCGACATCCCGGTGGGATCGGGACGGCCCAAGGAATCTGGTAATACCCGCTCGGTTGTTTCTTGTTGATCGTGTGCCAGAACTCGCGCTGGCTCCACGTCGCGGGGAAGGTGCCTCCCGTCGCCCCGCTGAAACGCACCCGACCCGTCTTCTCCACCCGAGTTCCTTTCGGTCGCCCCGCCGGACCGCTCACCTGGCATGCTGCTCAGGTGGCTCTGATCAGTAGATCGGCGTGCGGGATCGCCGCCCCGGCGCCGCCTTTGTCAACCTGCCGCCAGCCGGCGACACCACCCCCAATGCATCCGCCCGGTGTGATGGCGGCCGCGCAACCCGTCCGCATCGGGGCCCCGTCGACGATCCCGTGAGGACTGCACGGCGCAGGATACGTGCGACCGCCGCTTCATCGTCAACAATTGTCGACGGCTTGCCGTACCGGGCGCCCACGACGTGCATTGTGGGCCGGTACACAGGGGACTCGAGGTCCGCGTGCGGCACCTCCCCCGTCCCCACCGCCGATTCGCCTTGGAAGCGATGGGGACAACACCGCGCCAACCGACTCCACGCCGACCGGCTGCAAGACCAATCGAAGACCATCCAAGCGAGCCCCATGATGATACCTGCGGGAACAGCGGCCGCAAGAGATTGACAACCTTGCCGCCATGAGACATAGGGCGGCTGGCCATCACGGACGAAGTGCTCGGGCCGCCGTCGGTCGGCGGCGGGCAGAGGGGTGCCGGGTCACGTCGGGGCGAGCCGCTACGCGCGATGGAGAAAGCCACTCCGACACCACACAGCGCCAGTTGTCCGGGCAACGCGAGGTGCGCGCGGCACCGAGCGGCCGGACCTGAGGCCAGGCGCACGAGGTTGACCGGCTGCGCCAGATACCCGAGTGTCGTATCATCTCAGCGCCATGCCCAACGCATCGATGTACATGGCGCTGTGCCGATATTCTCCAGCAGGGAGCGACGTGCATGCTCGTATCCGATCGTCTGCGAAGGGTGTTCATCGCAGCCCTCGAACTGGAGGAGGACGTCGAGGTACTCGAGCTACGGCACGGTGGTCATCCGCGTTGGGACTCGCTCGGTCATCTCGCGCTCCTGGTGGCCATCGAAGATGAATTCGAAGTCGAAATCGACAGCGAGCAGCTGATCAGCATAGACAGCTTCCCCATGGCACTCAAGATTCTGGCGGACCTGGGCATTGCCGACCATGCGGGCTCTTCGAAGTCGAGCGGGGTTGAGTCCCCCCCGCTTTGATGGAGCGGTGGTTACCTGGTCCCGGCTGGTGCCGGGATGGCGACAGGTGGTTCGGCTGGCTGCGTCCGGCGGCTGTGCAACGACGAACTCACCGTCCGCTCCGAAGCCACCCTGACCATCGCGGCCGTCAAGCCGACGCGATGAACGCGGCGGAGGTTGCGGCCTGGTTCAGCGCCGCGTCAACCAGTTCGAGACCGGCGGCCAGTTCGGCGTCAGTGGCGACGAGCGGGGGCAGTAGCCGCAGCACCTCAGGGCGGCTCATGCAGGGCGAGACGATCAAACCGGTTTTGACCAGGGTAGTGAGGATCTCGTTGGTCAGCTTGGCCGAGGCAAGTTGGAGTCCCCAGAGAAGTCCTTGCCCACGTACGTCGACCACCAGGTCGCCGTACTGTCGCTGAAGCTCAGCGAGACCGAAAGCCATGGTCGCCGCGATCTCGCGGCCGCGCTCGGTCAGGCGATCGATGGCGTCCAACGCTGCCGATGCGGCAGCGCATGCCAAAGGGTTACCGGCGAAGGTCGCGGTGTGGATCATCGGATCGGCCAGCAGCGGGGCGTACAGTTCGTCGTCACAGACCAGCGCTGACACCGGCATGACTCCGCCACCGAGTGCCTTGCCGACAAGGACGGCATTGACCGGCAGGCCGGCGGCGATCGCGAGCGCGGGCTCACCGGCGCGGGACAGGCCGGTTTGGATTTCGTCGGCAATGACGAACACACCGTTGCGGCGTGCGTCGCCCGCCCACTTGGCGAGGATATCCCCACTCAGCGGCCAAACCCCGTTTTCACCTTGTATCGGCTCGAAGACGACGGCTGCCACGTCTCCGGTGGCGATCTCACGAGCCACCGCGTCCGGGTCGTCCGGCGCGATGTGCGTCACCGCGGGCAGCAGTGGCATGAGACCGGCCTTGTACCGGGCGTTGTGAGTCAGGGCCAGAGCGCCCATCGTCTTGCCGTGGAAGCCACCGACTACCGCGAGCACCCGGTTCCGGTTACTGGCCAGCCGCGCGAGTTTGACCGCGGCCTCGACCACGTCGGAACCGTTGAGGCCGAAGTAGGTCCGGGGCAGTGCACCACCGAGGTACTCGACCAGCGCGGCCGCCGCCGCGGCGGTCGCCGGGTTGGCCAGTACCCGGCTGGACACCGTCATGCGGTCGAGCTGATCGCGGACCGCGGCGACCACAGCCGCATGACGGTGGCCGAGCAGGGTCACGGCATAGGAACCGAAGTCCAGCAGGGACTGCCCGTCGGACAGGGTGATCCGGGCACCGTTCGCCGACGACTCGACCGCACCGCCGCCCGAGATCCTCGCCGCCAGCGCCAAGCCCGGCTGCATGTGTTTCCTGAGCTGCTGGAAGACCTCGCGGGCAGAACGCTGGCCGGGGTCGGTCAGAACCGGATCAGTCATGCCGGGTTCCCTGAGAATGTAAGGCGGTCCGGGTGGACCAGGTGTGGCTGATGACGGGCTGGCGTTGATGGTTCGGGAGGAATTGCCGCCCGGTCCTCCAGGGCGCCCCGGTCACGCAGGCAGCTCGACTTGATCACTGAGTTTCCTCCCTGGTGCCACAGTGGAGCTGCCTTCGGGCCACGGCTGGACAAGATTAGCGAATCAGCGTGGTGGCCAGGGTGCGGCTCCGGCCAGATCTTGTCGAGCCGGACGGCGGCTCGGGCGCGGGCGCTCCGGCATCAGGGTCACGGTACGAGGGTCGTCAGGCGGGTGAACTCACGCGGTAGGTCGTAGCCGTCCCAGATCGCGCTGAAGGTCAAGGCCGAGCCGAACGGCACGATCCGGTCCACGCCGCGACCGCCAAGCGCGGTGGCGAATGCCTGCAGCTCGGCCGGGGTGAAGCCGAAGTGGCTGAAGGTCTGATCCTGGCGGGTGATCGCGGGCACGAGGTCGAGCAGTGAGCCGACCTGGGCAAACGGGAAGGAGCCGGTGCCCAGCCATCGACGAGGTACGTCCTGCAGGGTTCTCACCGACATCGCGGTGACCGCGTTGGCCGGGAAGGCGATCGTGGTGAACGCTCCGGTGGCGGCCAGTCCGTACGCGTTCACCCGTTTCTCCACCGCCATGGCCGCGTCGACCTGCCAGCCACGTTCGTTCACCACGTCCAGCAGCAGGGTGAGGAACTCGTCGCCGACGCCGTCGACGCTCTCGCCCACCAGGAAGACGGTGAGCGGCGAGGAGCAGGCGGCCTGGTCGAACCAGTACGTGTCGTTGGCCAAGCCGGCCACGGCCCGGCGCCGGGCAGCCGGGTCGGCAGTTCGCCAGCCGGCCGCCGACAGCGCCGCCCAGGAAGTACGGCCCGGGAAGGTCAGATCTCGTGCCGACGGGCGCAGCGGATGCTCACGGATGGTGTTGACGGCGACGTCGCCACCCCAGATCACCCGTAGGTCGCACCACGTGCTCAGCGCAGCGGTGAGTCTGTCGTCGCGACCGTAGGTGATCATGTGTTGGGTGCGGCTGATGATCGGATCGGCGTCGGTGAGGGTAGCCGTCAGAGCATCCAGGACGGCGTCGGCCGCAGTAGTGGAGCGTTCCGAGATGCGGACCACGTTGTGATTGCCGGCCAGCGCGGACAGCGCCCACGAGTACACGAAAATGGTGTCCACGTTGGCCGGAGACACGTGGAAGACGTTGCCGCGGGGAAAGACCAGAGCATCCGGGCGTTGCATCGCGGCCACCGCACGCTTGATCTCGGCGGGCCGCAGGAAAAACCCGAGTGAGCCCAGCTCGGGGTGCCGGCGGGCGACCGCGGGGGCGAGCAGCCGGCGGGCGAAGCGGGTCAGGAAATCGATCACCCGGGGATCGCCGACGTTGAGCCTGTCGTTGCTGGGCGCGGTCAGGTCCGCATCGGCGCCGAATCTGATCCTCATGCTGCTTCCTGGTAGGTATCGCTGCAACCGCGGGCCTCGGCGCGCGGCAACCGACCCAGGACCGAGAACCGCTTGCCCGGCCAAGCGCCGTCGTCGATGCCGTGTACCACGCCCAGGTCCTCGGTCAGCAGCACGTGACCCGGGTAGGAGGTGGGCAGCGTGCTGACCACCTCCAGCAGCCCGGGCTCACCCGGTGGCAGCTCGGCCCAGGTCTGCGGATCGCGGACCACCACGTCGGCGAAGTCCGGGCAGTACAGCGAGCCACCGGAAGGCCCCTCCAGGAAGATGGTGCCGATCTGCTCGACCATGCCGTAGAAGTTGAAGGTGCGCGCCAGCCCGACCTCGGCCAGCGCGGCCCGGAACTGCGCCGGCGAAACGGCTTGGTCGACAAGCTTCTTCCAGCCGCCGGAGTGGATGAGCAACCCGTTGCTCAGGTTCAGCCCATGCTCCCGCGCGACGCGGTAGAGATGTAGCCACACCAGGTAGGTGAAACCGAAGATGAGAAACGGCTCGTCGCCGTGCGCGGCCAGGAACCCGCAGATCACGTCGAGAGCGACGTTGCCGTCATCGTCGAGGGCCCACGCGTGATCACGGCCGAAGGTGGCCATGCCCAGCACTCCCGCACCACGAGCGCTGAATGTGCGGCGATCCCTGAGCAGTGCCTTCGAATCGACCAGTAGCATCGGCAACCGCCGAGGGCCCAGCACCGACTGTACGGTCGCGGCAAGATGCCGGGTCTGCGCGGCAGCAGCGCCCTTGTCCAGGTAGATCCGGCTAACCCCCCCTGTCGTACCGCTGGAGGTCAGTGTTTTGAACACCTCGTCGTCCGGCACGCTCTTGAGAGTCAGGTTCTTGAACAACCGCACCGGCAACCACGGCAACTCGGCCACCGAGCCGGCGCCGGCGTACCCCAGGGCTGTCAGGATCCGGGCGTAAGGCTCGCACCGCGTACGGTGGTGCTCGACGAGAGCGGACAGCTCGGCGAGGAGCACCTTTTCCTTCGCAGCCTGGTCGAGGGTGAAAACGCTCACAGCATCGCCTCCAGGGCGCGATAGTCGACCTTCCCGTTGGGCAACAGCGGCAGCGCCTCGACGCCGCGCAGGACCACCCCGGTAGGGTGCGTGCCGAGCCAGTCGGCGATCTCATATCGCAGCGCGGAGTCCGCACTCTCGGCGAAAACCACCAGCTTGTCGTCGCCCGCCATCGCGGTGACGGGGAAGTTCCGCTCGACGTCCTCGAGGTTGATCCGGACGCCGAACACCTTCGCCATCCGCTTGAGCCGGCCGGTCAGGAACAGGTAGCCCTCGTCGTCGAGCCAGCCCAGGTCGCCGGTGTGCAGCACGCCGCGTAGTTCGTCGCCCCGGGCCAGGTCCGCGGCGCTCTCGGCGTACCCCATCATGACGTTGGGCCCGCGGTAGACCACCTCGCCGTCGGCGACCGTGAACTCGCCGCCCGCCAAGGCCCGCCCGACCGAGCCGGGCTTGTCGGCGATCCGATGCGGCGGCAGGGTGGCCATCCGGGGGCCGGCCTCGGTCTGGCCGTACATCACGTGGAGCGCGCCGTCGACCGTCGCCATCCGGTCGGCGAAGTCGGTCACCAGATCGGGCCGTAGGCGGCCGCCGGCCTGGTAGAGCGTCCGCAGCGCCGGATAGCCGGATGGGTCGAAGCGCAGCCGTCTCAGCATCTCGTACTGCGAAGGGACCAACGCCAGCGACGTGACGCGGTGCTCGACCACCGCGTTCCAGAACGTGCGCTGCATTAGCCCGCTGCGTTCCAGCACCACCGTGGCGCCGCTGATCAGATGCGAGTGCAGCACCGACAGCCCGTACGAATAGAACAGCGGCAGCGTGGTAATCGCGACGGCGTCCTCGCCGATGTCCAACGCCCCGGCGATCTGCTCGGCGTTGGCCAGACACGCTGACCGGGAGAGCCGGACGAGCTTGGGATTGCCGGTCGAGCCGCTGGTGGCCAGCAGCAGCGCCAACTCGGGATGTACGTCGTCGGTACGGAACCGCGGAGCGAACTCGTTGTGACTGCCGGCCGGATCAAGCAGGAGCACCGGCTTGCCCAGCCGCAGCCCGGCCAGATAACGGGCGACCGATGCGATGGTCGGTTCCACCGGCAAGATCAGGACGCTCTCACCGATCAGGGCGTCCGCCGCCGCTGAGATCAGATCCTCGGTCAGGGACTCGCCGGTCACCGCGTCGATCACCCGCGCGCAAGGGTGCATCAGATCCAGCACGGCCTTCCCCCTCCACTTCGATGACCTAGCCCCGTGACGAAGTGGTTCTGCTCGCGAGGAAGAAAGCGGTCACATCGGCCCTGCGAGCCGCCGAAGCCGCTACAACGATCGCGTGCCGCAATAGTAATTGAGGGCCGGTCGGCACGCGACCCGTCCGGTGCGGCGTCGCCACCGGTTGTTTCCCGAAGGAAGACGGCTGGTTCGCAACCCGGCCGGCCGGGCCCACAGTGGTCACTCGACCTCTCCGCCCGGGTGTTACTGGTGGCCGCCTACAGGCGCACGAACCTGACGATGCGGCAGAGCGGCCCGTTGTCCGGGGTGTAGCACTCCGCCGCGCAGCGGGTCATCGACGCCCCTCGGCCCGCCGCTAGCGTTGGCCCCGGTGCGCCGGCGTCGGGTCGACCAGACCACCATCGTCGACGCCGCATCCTGCATCGCCCACCTTGCTCGAGATCAATTCATGTGATTGCATCATGCGGGTCTGCGCCATGGTTCAACGGGGGAGGCATTCGGTGTCGCAGGATCGGCGGCCCCTTTTCCGTCTACCCATCCGACGGGTTGGCCGTGATCCGGTCACCTGCCAGTATCGCTGCGGCAGTGCCTGCGCTCACCCCGCTCCGAACACCTCGACCAATCCATACTTCGGGGATCTGCTCCGGCAGAACATCTCCCGGCGAAACGCACTGATGGCCGGCGCACTGGTGCTCCAGTCTGGCCTGGTCGGCCTGACCCTGTCCGCCTCGGCCGACTCCAGCTCTGGTCCCGCCCCCGAGGCACCCGGTCGTCTGACGTTCGAACCGGTACCAACCAACACTCGGGATGCCGTCGTCGTCCCGCCCGGGTACCAGCACGCTGTCGTGATCGCCTGGGGCGATCCCGTCCTACCCGACGCGCCGGCGTGGGATCCACACCGGCAGACCCGCGACGCTCAGGAACGGCAGTTCGGCTACAACAACGACTTCCTGGCCCTGCTGCCACTAGGCGACGACGGCCGCCGTGCGCTGCTGGTCGGCAACCACGAGTACCCGAATCCCGAGCTGATGTTCCCCGGCCTGACGGCGATGCCGACCGCGGAACAGGTGCTGGTTATGCTCGCCGCGGTCGGCATGTTCGTGGTCGAGGTCGAACGGGTCGGATCGAGTGGCCAGTGGCAGTTGGTCCGCGTCGGCCCACGCACGTACAACCGGCGGATCACGGCGATGAACACCCGGTTCCGGTTGACCGGACCCGCCGCCGGGTCGGACCTGCTACGCACCGCGGCCGACCCCGCCGGCCGACACGTCCAGGGCACGATGGCCAACTGCGCCGGCGGCGTGACGCCGTGGGACACTGTGCTCTCCGGAGAGGAAAACTTCAACGGCGCGTTCGTGGGCGCCAACGCCGCCCCGGAGGCGATGAGGACGGCGCTTCGCCGGTACGGGTTCGACGTCGAGAACCGTGGCTGGCCGAGCGCTGAGATCGCCGACGAAAGGTTCGATCTCGCCAAGCATCCCAACGAGGCCAACCGGTTCGGTTGGATCGTGGAGGTGGATCCGTACGACCCGCGCTCCACTCCGCGCAAGCACACCGCCCTCGGCCGGTTCAAGCACGAGGGAGCCGCCACGGCCGTCAGCCGGCACGGGCATGCGGTCGTCTACAGCGGCGACGACGAACGCTTCGAATACATCTACAAGTTCGTCTCCAGCGGGCGGGTCGACCGCAGGGGCAACGCCGCTGCCCGGCGACAGAACCTCACGCTGCTGGAGTCCGGCACCCTCTATGTCGCGGCGTTCGCTCCTCCGACCGCTGCCGGGCTCGACCAGGGCGGTGCGGCCACCGGCGCCGCGCCCCGGGCCCGTGGCCGGTGGATCCCGCTCGCCCGCAACGGCAGGTCCCTCGTTGCCGGCATGACGGTCACAGAGGTGCTGGTGAACACCCGGCTGGCAGCAGATCGGGTCGGCGCCACCAAGATGGACCGGCCTGAGGACATCGAGCCTGACGCCGCCACCGGGCGGGTCTACTGCGCCCTGACAAACAACTCCTACCGGGGCGCGGCCGACAATCCGCTGCCGGACGCGGCGAATCCGCGTGCCGTGAACCGCCATGGTCACATCCTCGAAATCGTCGAAGACGGGCGGGACCTCGCGGCCACCGCCTTCTCCTGGTCGCTGCCGATCATCTGTGGTGATCCAGCCGATCCGAGCACCTACTACGGCGGGTACGACAAGACCGCCGTGTCTCCCATGTCATCCCCGGACAACCTTGCGCTCGACGCTGCCGGGAATCTGTGGCTTGCTACTGATAGCGAGTACGCGCTGGGCGGCAACGACGGGCTGTTCGTCACCCCGGTCTCGGGCGCCGAAGCAGGCTACGTGCGGCAGTTCCTGAGCGCGCCCATCGGAGCCGAAGTGTGCGGGCCGGTCATCACCGAAGACCGCCGCACGGTCATCGTCGCGGTCCAGCACCCCGGCGAGATGAGCGGCTCCACCGCAGACAGCCCGGCATCCCGGTGGCCCGCCGGTGACCTGCCCAAACCCGGAGTCGTGGCGGTATGGCGGCCGGACGGCCAGCCGATCGGGACGTAGCAAAACGGCAGGCTGGGCCGGTGTTCGGACGTCCCCCGGCGACGCCCAGCGGGTCGAGGTTCCATCGGATCGCACGTCAAAGGCACGGACGAGCAGGCTTCACCCTGCTCCGCCACCGCATCCTCCTCGGGTAGCAGCATCCCTCCGTCACCACCGAATGTGAACAGGGCCGCTCGTTTGACAGACCCAATCCCGCCACGACGCGCTGTCGTCGCCTAGCGGCTGGATCTAATGTGATCATTGACACCCCGACTGCCGGTTGCGTACTCTCGGCGCAGTCCATTGACGCACATGATCTCATTGTCGACGACCGCGGGGCACGTTTAGTGGTGAGCGTGGTGGGCGCTTTCCGTGCTGCCGGATTCCAATGATCACCGTCTGACGCTATTCCCATCGGATGCCCAACATCAGTTCATTCGAGTGCGGGGGGCTCTATGGCCGTGTCCGTCAGCGATACCCTGAAGGCGGTCCTGGTGGTTCCGCCGCTCATTCACGCCGGCGTCGCATTCACCTCTGTCGCCGGACCGGAGCACATCGGTGTCGCGTATCTCGCCGCGTCGTTGCGTCGTGCCGGATTCGACGCGAAGATTCTGAACTTCGATCTGGAGACCTACCTGCGGGTGATGAGGCAGGAAGGCTTCCTGGAGATCCAGCCGGACCCGGAGGATATGGCCCGGCAGATCCTCGCCGAGGACGCGGACTTCTGCGGGATCACCGTGACCGGGCCGACCCTGGAGACGTCGCTGCGGCTCGCCGCGATCCTCAAGGAACGCCGCCCCGATCTGCATGTCTGCTTTGGTGGGCACCAGGCGACAGCGGCAGCCGAGGCACTGCTGAAGGAGGAGCCGTACATCGACTCGATCGGTGTTGGCGACTGCGATTTCACCCTGCCAGCGTTTCTCCAGCGGATGCACGCGGGCGAAAGCCTGGAGGACTGCGACGGGTTCTTCGTCCGGCGCGCGGACGGTTCACTCAGTGGCGGGTGGAGAATCGGCGCGCGTAAGGGTGACTTGCTGCGGATCAGTCTGCCGGGCGTGTCCGCGCCCTCGCCGCCACCCCAGGTCGCCGACCGGTACGCCCTCTGGGATCTGCCGCATCCTGCCCGCGACGACCTGGCCAAGATCCGCGCGCAGACCGGCGCGAACGAGGCGCGGCTGAGCACCAGCCGCGGCTGCATGGACTTCTGCACGTTCTGCGCCACGTCCGACCGGGCGGGCTTCCGCCGCCACACGCTGCGGCCGCCGGACGACGTCGTGCGCGAGATCGAAGACCTGCACGAGCGGTTCGGGATCAACCACTTCTGGCTGGTCGACGACAACTTCGTCAGCCGCTCGCCCCAGTCTCAGGAACGGGCCAGCGGCATCTGCAACGCGCTGCTGCAGAGCCCGCTCAAAATCACGATGCGAGCGTACTTCCGGGCCGACGCGTTCGACGGGCGAAACGACCTCATCCCGTTGATGTTCCGCGCAGGTGTGACGATGGGTCTTATCGGCGTCGAATCCGCCGCCCCGCGCCGGCTCAAGTACTTCGGCAAGCAGTGCACCACCGACCAGGTGCGCACCACCATCAGCGCGATCCGCAGCGTCGGCATGGGACTACAGATCGGATACATCTTCTACGACCCGCTCACCTCCTTCCCAGACATGCGGGAGGACACCGACTTCCTGCTGGAGATCGGTGAGGCGTACAACCTCTTCAACTTCGCGCAGAGCATGGACGTCTACCCCGGGACCCCGTACCGGCGGATGATCCAGAAGAAGGGTCTGGGCCACTTCGAGCACCCGTACCGGGGTGGCTTCCGCCGGTACGAGTACGAGGACCCGCGCATCGCGCCACTGGCGGTGGCCATGGACACGCTCTACAGCGCGCCCCTGATGGCGATCGACCGTTCTCTGATGCGACTGCGGGCGTTCAACCTGCCCCGCCTGCTCTGGCTCGACCAGGGCAACCACCTCAGCGATGCGGTCTCTTCGGTGTACCGGTCCATCAACGAGGAGGCCGAGGAGTTGTTCGACCTGATGGCGATGGTGCACCACAAGACCATCCATGCCGCGATCGACAATGCCGAGGACTCCTTCGACATGGAGGTGCTCGAGAGCTGCTTTCGATCCATGCGGGCCGAGCGCCGGCCCTATCTGCAGCGACTCGAGAGACTCGCGAAAGAGGCCGACCAGATGGCGAGCGCCAACCACGCCCGCATCAACGGCCTTCCCCCCTCCGGAACGATGGAACGGGAGGATGCCGAGTGGCCAATCTGATCATTCTCAACGAGTTCGAGCCTGATCCGGCGCAGACTGCGGAGTCGCGTGTGCAGCACGTCCGACTGCGGAACTCGCCGCGGTTCACGCTCGTCCTGCCCCGCACCGAGTCGCTGCGTTCCAGCGCCGTCTCCATGGCCGGGGCGGAGCATCTCGGGCTCGGATCAATCGCAGCCTACCTGCGCTCCCAGGGATTTCCGGCGACACAGCTCAACTACCAGTTGTCGACCTTCTTCAACGCCTGGGACGGCTTGGAGGACCCCCGGGACAGCTACTCGGCCGAAGACATCGCGAAGGAGATTCTGGCCACCCACCCTGACGTCGTGGGCCTCTGTGTCACTTCCATGACGTTGCTGCAGAGCCTGCGCGTCTGCGAGATCATCCGGGCGGAGCGACCGCACTGCGTACTCGGACTCGGCGGCCCGCACGCGATTCTGTGCCACCGCGAACTCATGGACAAGTTCCCGGTCCTGGACTTCATCGGGATGAAGGACGGCGAGCGCGCGATGGTGCTGCTCGGGCACGCCCTCACCCGGGGCGTCTTTCCCTGTTCGATCCCTGAGATGGTGACCCGGTCTCGCACGCTCGACCGGGGGATCATGGACATGTATCGGGCGATGCCCAAGGGCGTGCACGACCTGCCCGTACCGGCCCGCGACGACCTCATGTGGATGTTGCTGCGCGCGCCGATCACCGAATGCCGGATAACAACGAGCCGGGGATGCAACTACGACTGCACGTTCTGCATCGACGCCATGCGCTACGACCGGATGTGGTACGCGCGCACGGCCAAGCAGACCGTCGACGAGATGGAGATGCTGAACCGTCGGCTGGGCATCGATCACTTCTGGATGTCGGACGACAACTTCGTGACCGGCGCCCCGTCCTCCCAACGTCGCGCCCGCGAGATCGCCGACGACCTGCTCGCCCGCGGTCTCGACCTCACCTACCGGGTGCGGTTCCGCTCCGACACCTTCCTGCGCGACCCGTCACTGCTGCCCCGCCTGGCGGAGAGTGGCCTGGTGTCGGCGTTCGTCGGGCTCGAGGCGGGCAGCGAGGAGCAGCTCGACAGGTTCAAGAAGCGCACCACGGTCCACCAGCACAAGCAGATCGTGGACGAGATGCGTGCGCTCGGGATCGCGCTGCAGTGCGGCTTCATCATGTACGAGCCGTACTGCAGCTTCGCGGATCTGGAGGCGTCGGCGACGTTCCTGCACGAGATCCAGGAGATGTATCTGGAGAGCAACTTCACGCACGCCCTGGACGTCTTCCCCGGTACCGAGATCGCCGACGAGATGAAGCGCGACGGACTGCTCCACGAGGGCTTCGACGCCACCTCCCCGTACGACGCGTACGACTTCGCCGACCGCGACCTGGGCCGGCTTTCGAAGCTCATCGAACAGTCGCACGACAGCGAGACCGTCACCCGCGACAAGTGGCTGTACCGGTACCGGACAAACCTGCTACCCCGGCTCTACCGCAAGCTGCGCGGCCACGTCGACCTGGCGGGCTGGCAGCGCCGTGAGGAGGCGGTCATCCGGGACCTCAACGAGGCGAACATGACGTTCTTCATGGCCGCCATCGACGAAGCCCGCCGGCACCGGTGCGGGGAGCGCTTCTTCGAGCTGCGCGACAACGCTTGGACCGCCCAGCGGGTCGGCGTCGCCCAACTGGCTGACTTGCACAGGGAGGTGGCCACGGCGGCGGTCGACCTGCCGGGTCGGCGGCGCCGCACCGAAGGGCCACGGCCTGCCGCGCCGGTGCGCGACTCGATGTCGGAGCTGGTCCGGCAGGCATTGATGGCGCTGCCATCCGACGACTACTCGGTGCGTGAGCTCAGTGGCGGGATGCTCAACACCGTCGTGCACCTGACGGGATCCAAGGCCGCGTATGTGATGCGCGTCCGCAAGGAGAACGACCGGCGTGCGACCGTCAACTACCTGCGCCTGCTCTACGAGCACGCTCACATGTCCGAACTGGGGGGCAGGTTCCGGTTGCGTACGCTGGACGAGGAGGCCGCGTTCATCGCGCGGCTTCGGGCCGCAGGTGTGCGCACGCCCGCGGTCGCCGCACAGGGCGAGGAGTGGCTGGCGCTGGAGTACGTCCCCGGCCGACCGCTCGCGGAGGAGCTGCGCGACGTGGGCAACCCGGCCACCGTGCTGCGACTGCTCCACCAACTCATGAGCGCCCATCGGCAGGGCATCATCCTTGGCGACCGGTGGGGTTACAACGAGATCGTCGACCCTAACGGGCACCTGCACTTCATCGACTTCGATGTCGAGTGGACCGCGGCGGGTGACCCCGCACCGCTGTACGCCATGGAGATGGGGGTGGCGCTGTTCGGGGTGCTGCTCAACGCGGCCCGGCCAGATCAGCTCCTGGAAACGCTGCGCGAGTACGGCGTTCCGCTTCTCCACGAGTGGGGCTATCCGCTGACGGGGATTGCGGACGTGGTCCGCGGCTACCGGTCGTTCTACCTCGATCCGGACAAGCCGACGCTCGCGGTGTCGCTTGACGTGTCGGAGTACCGGCGCCTGGAGGAGCCCCTCGACCAGCTTCTCTCGTTGCTGACGAACGAGACTCCGGGTACGACGGCGGTCGGCCATGTCGATTGAGCACGGATGTTGACGACGCGGCCGCGGCTGCGTCGGTTCGGCTCGACGGGTCTGACGTTCCCTGAGGTCGGGCTTGCCGGAGATCCCGCCGAGTCGGACCTCTGGACCGCGGCGTACGACCGAGGTGTGCGCTTCTTCCGCGTCGTCCGGCCGGGGCCGGTGTGGCCCAGCGCGCCCACGGTGCCCGAGTCGTTCGCCGCCCGACCCATTGCTGCCGCGGCCATGATCGGGAGGTCGCCGCTTGACGACCCGCCGGACCTGGTCCTGCTCGAATTCACCGGCACGGACACCGGCGCCGACACCGACGGACTCCACCAGCTCGTCGAGCTGAAACACCGCCACCGGTTGCGGACGGTCGGTGCCGCGGTGCGGACGGCAGCGGAGCTGAGCACCGCGATCGAGGTGGCCGGGCTGGACGCTGTGGAGCTGCCCTTCAGCGCGGTCCGGCAGGAAGTGCTCCTCGAGTGCCTTGGACGGCTGCGCGGGTGGGGCGGCGCGGTGATCGTACGTAACCCGCTGGAGGAGGGTCTGCTGGCCGCCGGAGGACCACCCGGGCAGAATCTCCCCGCGACCGGGACACCCGCGGTCGACGCGCGCGCCGCCGCGGCCCGCGAGCTTGTCGGACGGTGGTCAACGGCTGGTCGGGCCGTCGCCGAGACCGCGTTGAGGTTCGCGTTGCTTCCCGAGGTCGTCTCGGTGGCGGTGCTCGGCCGCCACGAGCTGGCCGGCTTCGTCGGCGCGTCGCCATCGGCCCGCAATCCGACGACCGCGGAGCTGTCCGAGGCGGACGCGGTGCTGCGCGCGCATGGGCTGGTATCCGGGCTCGTCGACGAGCTGCGCCCCCGCCCGCTGCTGACCGTGGTCGACCGGCCCGGTGCCGGGCACGCTGCGGCCGCGGTCCTCGGGCGGCCGTTGGCTATGGGATCGCTGCGCCTGGCAAACCGGATCGTCCGGTCCGCGACCACGGAGCGCGCGGTCGATGCGGACGGCCTGCCGACCCGCGACATGCGGCGCATCCATGAAGAGCTGGCCGCCGGTGGCGCGGGAATGGTGGTCACCGGCTATCTCGCGGTCGACACCTCGGTACGGGCCAGCATGAGCCACGGTGTGCTGCGACCCGGACCGGCCGTGCCGGCCTGGGCGGAGATCATCACCGCCTGCCGGGACGCCGGCCCCGCACGGATGTGTGCCCAGCTCGGCCACGGTGGCGCGCTGGCACTCGGCGGGTACGACGAGGCCGGCATCGTGCGAGCATTCCGGGACGCGGCCTGCGCCGCCGCCGAGGCGGGTTTCGACGCCGTGCAGGTGCACGCCGCACACGGCTACCTGCTGGGACAGTTGGTCGCCAAGGCGCCACCACTGCGGCGGCGTCCGGTACGACACGACGGGCTCGAAACGACGCTGCGGGTCCTCGATGAGACATGCGCCGCAGTACAACCGGACCTGGCGGTGCTGGTGAAGGCGAACGTCTCCGACTTCGTCCCGGGCGGTTACGACGTGCCCGACGCCGACGTCTTCGCTGACGCGCTGGCGCGGACCCGGGTGTCCGCGGTGGAGTGGAGCGCCTGGACACCCGCGGCGAGGCCCTGGCTGTCGCCGTCGCGGCTGGGCGAGGCGGACGTCAGATCCGAGGGCTACTTCGTGCCGTTCGCCGGCCGGGTGAAGGCGCGTCACCCACACCTGGTCGTGGGTTCCTGTGGCGGTTTCCGGACCGCCGCAGGCATGGCTCGCGCGGTCACCGAGGGGGGCACCGACTTCGTCGCGCTCTCCCGTGCGCTGGTGGTCGAGCCCAATCTGCCGGCGAAGATCCTCGCCGGCGTCCGCCAGGGCGCCTGCGACGGCTGCAACGAGTGTCTCGGCAAGAGGATCCGGCCGGTGCACTGCCCACGCCAGGGGTAGCCAGCGCTGGCGGCGATGGGGAACGAGTTCGCAACCGAGGGAGGTAGGTCCAGATGAAAAGGGTGACGCTCGTCCTGCCGTCGAGTGATGAGAAGCGCTCCTCCGCTGTGTCGCAGGCCGGTGCCGAGCACCTCGGCATTGGCTACATAGCGGCGTACCTGCGCCAACGAGACGTACCGGTCAAGATTCTGAACTTCCAGGTCGACAGCTACATCTCCTACTGGGAACTGGCCGAGAAGGCGCCGGTCAAGGACGCCAACGACTGCGCGGAGCAGATCCTGGCGACCGAGCCGGAGATCGTCGGCATGTCGATCACCGGCATCACGATTCGCGAGGCGTTGGACATCTCGTACCGGCTCAAGGAGCTGCGGCCGGAATTGCTCATCGTCTGGGGCGGACACCAGGCGTTCTACAGCGCTCGCGACCTGCTGCACCGCGAGCCGTGTGTCGATGCCGTCGTGGCCAGCGACGGGGAGATCACCATGGGTCGACTGGTGGACGCGATGGCCACCGGAGCCGAGCTGCGGTCGATCACCGGCCTGTACCTACGCGGCGAGAAGGGCCTCATGGTCTACACGGGCCCACCGCCCGAGCCGGCCCTCGACGACCTGCCCGAACCCGCCCGCGACACGCTCGAAGAGATGATCTCGCGCGGCATGAACATCACGGACGCGCGGATCTCGACGAGCCGCGGTTGTCCATTCAAGTGCACGTTCTGCGTGGATCCGTCACTGGGCTACCGCATCAAGTGGCGGGCGCGCAGCGCCGAACTGGTCGTGCAGGAGATGAAGAACCTGGTCGAGCGGTACGGAATCAAGTTTTTCTGGTTCAGCGAGGACAACTTCATCCCGCCTTCGAAGCGGGGTCGGCAGCGGGCCTCCGAGATCGCCGACCTGCTGATCGAGTCGGGGCTCAAGGTGGGATACCGGGCGCTGCTGCGTGCCGACGCCATTAACGGCGAGCGGGAGCTGATCGCCAAGCTGATGCGCAGTGGCCTCAGCTGTGTGTACATCGGCGTCGAATCGGGATCTCCGCGGCGCCTCGAGTACTTCAAGAAGCACGAGTCGCCCGAGGAGTACTACGCCGTACTGCAGCAGCTCCGGGAGGCTCGGGTGGGCCTGCAGATCGGGTTCATCATGTTCGATCCGTTCACTTCCTGGCAGGATCTGAAGATCGACGGCCACTTCCTCCACTCGGTCGGCCAGATGTACCTGTACTCCAACTACTGCCAGACGCTGGACGTCTTCCCCGGTACGGAAATCTCCACGATGCTGATCAAGCGTGGGATGCTCGCGGTGGACTTCAGCTACGACTCTCCGTACGACGTGTACGACTGGGAGGTCGCGGAGATCGGCCACCTCGGGAAGGCGTTCATGCGCGGCTACACTGCCGACTTCATCGAGATCGACAAGTTCTTCCAACGCTTCGCCGTGGTCGATGTGCCGGCGTTCTGGCGGAGGGCGCACAACGGCGACCTCGGCGAGGACATGGTGCGACGAATCCAAACGATCGCGGACAAGCACCTCGGTACGCTCAACGACACGGGACTGCAGTTCTTCGAGTCGGCGCTCGACATCGCGATGACGGACTGGAGCGAGGAGGCGTTCGACCGGCAGCGAATCGCGCATCTGCATCGGTCGGCGGAGATCCGCGAGAACCTTATCCGGGATCTGGCCACCCTGCCGCCCGACATCACCTCCAAGATCACCTGCCTGACCGGGACCGCCGTGAGTACCGTCGCCGAGCCCTGCTGACTGGCTGGACATGGATGCTGGAAGACTGACCACGACGGATGTGGCCGGCGCGTTCCGCGACGGCGACCCCACCGCGGTGTTGGTGACAGGTGCGTGCGAACAGCACGGCCCCCATCTGCCGCTGGACACCGACCGGTTCCTCGCCGAGCGGGTCGCGGTGGCGGCCTGCTCGTCTTCCGGCGATCACGTGCTGCCGGCGTTGCCCTTCGGCTACAACGAGAAGGAACTGTCGTTCCCGGGTACCGTCTCCGTGCCGGCCACCACCTACCTGGACCTGCTGGTGGGGGTCGGGCGGTCGGTGCGCAGATCCGGGTGGAGCCGGCTGGTGATCGTCAACGGCCACGGGTGGAACAACGACCTCGTCCGGGCCGCGACGCATGTTCTGAACGAGGACCCCACGTTCCGGGTCGCGTGCTGCTCGTACTGGAACCTCTGCCTATCCGAGGTGCGCGAGCTGCGCGAGTCACCCACGCCCGGCGGCATGGCGCACGGCTGCGAGTTCGAGACCTCGTTGATGCTTCATCTGCGGCCGGAGAGCGTCCGGACGGAGCTAATCGAGGACGAGATCAGTTACCGACGCCTGCCGGGTCTGCACCACGATCTGGTCGAGAAGTCCCCGATGTTCATGCCGGAGGTGTTCGACCAGCTGTCGATGAGCGGTGTCATCGGGTCGCCATCCCTGGCCACGGCGGAGAAGGGCCGGGTGTGGTTCGACGCCGCCGCCGAGCGGCTCTCCTCGTTCCTTCTCGGCTTCCGCGCCGCCTTCCCTCGAAAGGACGCACTGTGACGTGGGTCATCACCCGGCTATGCCAAGACTGTGTCGACATGTCGTGTGCGGAGGTCTGCCCGGTGAGCTGCATCGTCAAGCCGGTTCCCGATGCCGCCGCCGACCTGCCGAACCAGTTGTTCATCGATCCTGACGGGTGCATCGACTGCGGGGCGTGTGAGCCGGAGTGCCCGTGGGAAGCCATCTTCGAGGATGAACATGTGCCACCCGAGCTGCTCGACGACATCGCACTCAACGCGCGCGTAGTGAAGCAGCGCGCACTGTTCGCGGTGCCGGACGAGGACGCGGCGGGTAGCCGCCCGACGCCCGAGCAGGTGAGTGAGAACAGGCGTCGATGGGGGGTGGTCATCTGACGGGTCGGCATAGCTAGCCTCCGATCAGTATGCTCGGCGAATAGGTACCGGGTCGGCCAGTGATCAGGGGGAGATCATGGGGTTGCCGAAGTTCGTTTCCTTCGCGGGCATCGATGGGAGCGGCAAGAGCACGCAGGTTGCGGCGGTCGCCGCGGCGCTGGCGGGGCGCGGGATCGAGGTGGTCACCTCGAAGACCAGCCTGTCGGCGACCTACAGCATCTTCCATCTGGCCGAGGAGATGTTCGGCGACCCACATTCCTACCATCCAGCGATACCGCCGACACTTCGCGAGTTCGTCATCGCCTGCGACGTCGTCCAACATTCGCGGCTGAACATCGAGCCCCGGCTCGCCGCCGGCCAGACGGTGATCTGGGACCGTGGCCCGCTCTGTTACGAGGCGTACGCCCGGGCCTACGGCGTCGATCCGTTGTGGATCATGCGGATGCTGCGACTGGTCCGCCCGCCGGAGGTGACGTTCCTGCTCGACGTGGACCCGGCGCTGGCCTGGAAGCGGATCGTGACGCGCACGGAGAAGCCGGCCCAGACCAACGAGCACGTGCGCTTTCTGCGTACGTTCCGTGACGAGTACCTGCGCCTGGCGCAGCAGTGCCCCGCGGTGGTGGTGTTGGACGCGGAGCGCCCCGCCGAGGAACTCACGGCGGACATCCTGGAGCGACTCGTCCCCTGTTCGGTGAGCGAACGCTGAGCGTGCGTGTTTTGTTGCGGCAGCAGCTTGGTATGCGCAAGAATGAGCAGATGGTTTCCGGTAACGCGCACCCTACGAGCACCAACGGGATCGGCGTCGGCATGGCCACCGACATCAGCGAGCAGCCCGAGGCGTTCGCCCGGCTCGTCGCGCCGGGCTCGGCCGCCCGGATCGCCGAGGTGGCGGCAGTCGTCGCCGCGCGCCGACCGCGCCACGTGATGCTCACCGCCCGCGGCACCTCGGATCACGCCGCGCTCTACGGTGCCTATCTGGCCGAGATCCGGCTGGCGCTGCCCGCCGGCCTGGGCTCTCCCAGCACCGTGACGTTGTTCGGCACCCAGGCCGACTACTCCAAGGCGCTCGTCATCGGGGTTTCGCAGAGCGGCCGATCGCCGGACCTGTGCGAGCTCGTGAAGGCGGCGCGTAAGTCCGGGGCGACCACAGTGGCCATTACCAACGAACCGGACTCATTGTTGGCGCAGAACGCCGAGCTGGTGATTCACCTCGACGCCGGCGTGGAGCGAGCCCTGCCCGCCACGAAGACCTACACGACCGAACTGCTCGCGCTGCTGATGCTGATCGAGGGCGTGCGGGCCGGCGACGGGCGGCTACCGGAGCCGGAGGCGTCATTCCTCGCGACCCTCCCCGAACTCGCCGCGCGGCTCCTCGAGGACGACGGCGCCGAGCCGATCGCCTCGCGCCTGCGTTTCGTCGACAGCCTTGTCATCACCGGCCGGGGCTACGGATATCCGACCGCCCGGGAGGCGGCACACAAGATCATGGAGACGTCGTACCTGCCGGCCCTCGCATACTCCGGCGCGGATCTGTTGCACGGTCCGCTCGCCGTCACGGCCCCGCGCGTCCCGGTGCTCGCCGTCGTCGGGCAGGGCCCCGGCGGTGTCGCGATGAGCGAGGTCGTCGCCCGGCTCGCGGCCCGGCAATCCGAGGTCACCGTGGTCTCGTCGACCGACGTGGCGGGGGCCCACGACCGGCTCCACGTTCCCGGCGTGGATGAGCGCTACAGTCCGCTGCTCGACATCCTGCCGCTGCAGCGGCTGACGCTCGCTCTGGCGGTGACCCGGGGCAACAACCCGGACGCCCCCGAAGGCATCACCAAGGTGACTCCGACGCGATGAGCGGCACCGCCACCCGGCCGTGCGGTCGCGGGTGGCGAATCCGCACGCGGAAACGGGAGGCGTGACCGACAGCCGCGTTCGGCGATGCTCCCCCGCGGCTGGTCGAGCCTTGTCCACCATCGACGCATCCGGAAAAATGCACGTCGTAGAGGCGGGCCCGGCGGGGGGTGCGAACGGTGCGGTACGAGCAGGTATCCCTTCCCTCGTTCGGACCGGGAGTGTCGCCCGCCGCCATCGTCGACGCGGTGTCGCGGTGGAGCACCTCGCCACCGCTGCGGGACCTCGTCGAGGCCTTCGGCGCCAGGTTTCCCCGTGGCGACACCGGCGTCATCCTGTCGTTCCTTGACGATTTCACGGCCGAGAACTGGGATTATCGTCGGGGCCGGGAACGCCTCGACGCGGACGAGCCGACGTTGAGCGCAGACATGGTGCGGTTGGTTGAGGTGGCGACCAGAGCGTTGGGGTTGCGTGACGTGCGCCCACCGCGCCGGACCACGTACACCCATCTGCTCCTGCTGGGGGCCGTCGCACCCGCGTGCCTGCAGCGGGTGTTCTACGCTGGGCACCTGGTCTCCGCCGGCACGGTCGCTCCGGGCACCGTCACCGGGCTCGGCAGTTTCCGGCGCCTCCGCGACGTGGAGCTGGCGCCCCTTATCGAGTTGGGCCTGGACGGCTGCGCGTACGAGATCGACGTGCTGGCCGCCGCCGCGCAGATGGCGTTCGGACTGGACCAGCCGGACAAGGTCGTCGAAAGTCTGCACACCGGCCCGGAGCTGAACCGGTCGTGGTCGAGCCGACGGTGGTCCGGCCCTGGTCCGGAGGTTTGCTTGCTGGCTTCCCCATCCAGCGCACCGGACACCCGTCGTGCCTCTACACAGGACACTCTGCGGCACTGGGTGCGTGAGGTGGCACTCGGTCCGGTCGACCGGGTACTGATCATCACCTCCCCCATCTATGTGCCGTACCAGCACTGCGATGCCATTCGCATCCTCGCCCTGCCGCAGGGCTGTGAGGTGGAGACGGTGGGGGTCGACCCCGCGACCATTCGCCAAGCCCTGCCCGTTGTGCGGTATTCTCCCGGCAACTATCTACAGGAGACCCGGTCAGCCGTCCGGTCAATGCGCCTGCTGTACGAGGCGTCCGCGTGACCGGCCGTGCCAGGATTCCGCCGACGGAGCGGCGCAATCCCCGTACGCACTATCTCGACCGGATGCCGACCGTCGAGCTGGTCTGCGCCATCCACAGCGAGGACGCCACCGTGCCCGGTGCGGTTGCCGCCGCCCTGCCGCAGATCGTGGCGGCGGTCGATCTAGGGGTGGACGCCCTCTCGGCGGGTGGTCGTCTGCACTATGTCGGAGCAGGCACGTCCGGGCGTCTCGCCGTCCTCGACGCCGCCGAGTTGCCGCCCACCTACGGCGCCGCCGGCCATCGGGTTGTGGCGCACCTGGCGGGCGGCCCGGCTGCCCTCCTGTCCGCCGACCCGTCAGCCGAGGACGACCCGGAGGCCGCCGCGGAGCGGATGGCCGACGCTGTCCGACCCGGCGACGTCGTGGTGGGTGTCACGGCCAGCGGGCGTACCCCGTTCGTCGGCGCCGCTCTGCGCACCGCCCGCGCCCGCGGCGCCTGGACCGTCCTTGTCTCCAACGACCCGCAGGCGGCGCTGGCCGGGTCGGCCGACGTGCACGTGGCGGTGGACACCGGCCCGGAGGTTGTCACCGGCTCCACCCGGATGAAGGCCGCCACGGCGGCGAAACTCGTCCTGCACACGCTCTCCACCGCGGTGATGGTGCGGCTGGGCCACACCTACTCGAACCTGATGGTCGACGTGGCGGGCCGCAACGACAAGCTCGACCGTCGGCGGGTAGCCGTGGTCGCCGAGGCGACCGGTGCTGCCCCGGAGGCGTGTGCCGAGGCATTGCGTCAGTCCGGGTGGAACGTGCGGGCCGCCGTCGTCGCGATCCTGTCGGGGCCGCAAGAATCAGTCCGGGACGCGGTGGACGGCCGGGTAGGGGTACCGGCCGACGTCGTGGCCGAGCTGGGGCGCGGGACGACCGCACCGGACCGCGCGGCACCCCGCGCTGGCCCCGGTGACCGGGAGCCACTGGTAGTGGGCCTCGACTGCGGTGGCAGCGGTACCCGGTGCGTGGTGGCGACGGTTGGCGGCAGGATCATCGGCCGGGGCGAGGCCGGCGGGGCGAACCCGTGGTCGGCCGCCGCGCCCCACGCCGCGATCGCCGCCGCGCTGCGGACCGCGCTCGCCGACACCGATCCGCGTCGCGTGGTCCGCGCCGTGGCGGGCATGGCGGGCGCCGGCCCGGCCGGCCGCCCGGCCGCCACTGCGGCGCTGTGGTCGGCCTGGCGCGACGTCGGGCTCACCTGCCCGGTGGACCTGCGCACGGACCTCGAGCTGGCCTTCGTGTCGGCCACCGCGCACACCGGTGGCCTGGTCCTCGTCGCCGGCACGGGTGCCGCCGCGGCGGCAGTGCGACAGCTCCGGCTGGTCCGGCGATGCGACGGGCACGGCTGGTTCCTCGGCGACGATGGGTCGGCCGTGTGGTTGGGGCGGGCGGCTGTGCGGGCCGTGCTGGCCGCGCTGGACGGCCGTGCGCCCGAGACGGCGCTGACCGCCGCGGTGTCCGGCGCCCTCGGTATCACCTCCGGCGACGGCGCTGACCTGCGCCAGACGCTGGTCGCGCGGATCAGCCCCTCGCCTTCGGCGGTCCTGGCGAGCCTGGCCCCGGTGGTCGCGACCGCCGCCACCAGCGGCGACGAGGTGGCCGCCGGCATCGCCGCGGACGCGGCCGACCGACTCCTGCAGGCGTTGGCGACGGTGGCCCCGGACGGCCCCGCGAGGGCGCCGACGGTCGTGCTGGCCGGGTCGGTGCTGCTCGCCCCGGGCCCGGTGGGCACGGCGGTGCAGCGCGGCGTCCGGGAGCGCTACGGCGTCGGCCCGACGACGGCCGACGACCCGGCCCTGGGTGCGGCCCGGCTTGCCGCCGCCCAGGTCGCCACCGGCGGTTGACGAGTGGCTCGGCGCACCGTCGGGCTCAGTTCATCCCGGTCAGGAGCCGGACCACCTCATCCACGGAGCCCAGGAGAACCGCCTCGACCGGTACGTGCGCGAGGCTCGCAATGGCGAACGGCGTGTCGGCCTCGGTGACCGCGGCCCTGATCTCCGCCAGGCGCGTGCCGGTCAGTTCGAGTACCTCGGCCAGGTGGGCCGGCTCGGCCCGGTCAACCAGCGTCACGTGCGCGAGCGTGAGCGAGTGCACGCGCGCGCCGGTCTGCTCCGGGACCATGAGGACCAACCGACCGTCGCGCACGCCGCGGACGAGCCGCACCATGCGCGAGGCCACGGCGAGCTGCTTCGAGCCGCTCAGCTCGGCACCGTCGTCCGCGCGACTGGCCAGATCCCGCGCGACGCCGGTCTTGCGCAGAACGCGCAGGGTGGCACGGCCGGAGGACTGACCCAACTGGTATCGGATCGTGCCGTCGACATGGCCGACCACCCGGGCGAAGGCGCGGAGTGCGAGCAGCACTGGATAGCTCAGGACGGACAGATCGCCGCCGGCCTCGACAACGGCCACGGCAAGCGCGTTGTCCAGCAGGTCGGAGTCGCCGCGCGAGGTGCCGACGGTCACCGTCTTCGCCTGGTGTTTGACCGAGTCGATCGAGCGCGTCAGCTCGTCGGTGGTGGCCGTGAGCTGGGTACGCACAAAGTCGACCGGATCGGCGACGGCGACCGGCAGTTCCGGCAGAACCGCCGCGCCATGCCGCAGCAGCGACGCGGCCTGATGCAGGCGTAGGGCGACGTCGCTGGGAAGAACGCCGCGGACACTGCCCTGGGCCGCCTCGGCGAGGAACTGGTGGATGCCGCCGCATGCGGCGTCCATCTCGTCCAACGCGACGCGGCCGGCATCGACCGAAGCCTCCAGCGCGGCGAGGGCCTCGCGCAGCGGTTCCGCGGTGGCGTCGATCGCCCGAGCGGCGTGGTAGGCGAAGAGGTGCCCGGCGGCGGTGCTGAGGATCCAGGCGTACGCCGGGTGCGCCGCCGGCACGCGGATCACCCAGTCGGTCGCCCACGGCAGCTCGATGCCCTCATCGACGACGACGACCGGTTGGTTGCGGTGGGCGGCGAAGATGTCGACCTCTTTGGTCAGGTCTCGCAGCTGCCCCGGTGGTGTGCCGGCCGCACAGACCAGGACGAATGCCTCCGCTGACAGGTCGACGTGCTTCTTGTCCTCGACGGCGTCGGTGGAGACGGTCTTGTAGCACAGTTCGGAGAGCTTGATGCGGGTCTCATCGGCGGCGACGCGGTTCGGGCCGGAGCCAACCACCGCCCAGTGCGGGTGCCGGATCGCCACCTGCGCGATCTCGGCCATCCTCGGTCCGAGGCCGCCCAGCGTCTGCAGCTGTTGCGGCATTTCCTGCAGCGCGTGCAGCATCAGGTCTTCCAGCTCCGGCGAGAGCAGCTGACACAGCCTGGCGATCTGCAGGGCGAGCAGCGTACCGGTGGCCGCCTGCGAGTAGAACGCCTTCGTCGAGGCGACCGCCATCTCCACGTCGCGACCGTCCGACGTGTACAACACGCCGTCGGCCTTGTGGCTCAGATCGCTGTCTCGGCGGTTGACCACGGCGAGCACGGCGGCACCGCGGGCGCGTGCCATGTCGATGGCGCGGTTGGTGTCGGTGGTCGAGCCGGACTGGCTGACCGCGACGACGCAGACCGACGACATGTCCGCTCGCAGCTTCCAGGCGGACAGTTCGGTGGCCGGCATCGCGGCGACGGTGAGGTGCGGGTGCAGCAGATCGTTCGCCACGTTTGCGATGCCCTCGCAGGCGACCGCGGCCGTCCCCTGACCGACGAAGAGAATCTCGCGGATCTCCCCGTCGGCGAGGCGTTTCCGGATGGTCTGCGGCAGCGCGGATTCGCCTAGTGCGACGGAGAGCCGCTGGCCGTCGTCGGCGATTCGGCCACGTAGGCTCTTGCGGAACGAGGACGGCGCCTCGGTGATCTCCTTGACCAGGTAGTGGTCGAACTCACCGCGCGCGACGTCCCGCGTGGTGATCTCCGCGGTGGTGAGGTCCGACTCGGCGACCGGCAGGGCGCGGCCGAGCATCGTCGCACGGTGTAGTCCGGCGAGGGTGCCGGCACGCGCCCGGTCGAGCACGACCACCGTACCGGCCTCGCCCTCGTCGGAGAACCTACCATCCATCCGTAGGTACCGATCGGTCCAGCCGACCAGGCCATACACCTCGCTGGCCACCAGGAAACAGCCGGGGGCGAAACCGACGTACAGGCCCTGGCCGCTGCCCTTGACGACGAGCATCAGGCGGTCGGCGGCGAGGTCGCCCTGTGCCGCGATCGCGAACGAGCCGTGGTAGTTCCGAACGCACGCGGCGATCGCCTGTTCGGGCGGGTGGCCGGCCTCCATCCGCTCTGCGAGCATCACCGGGATCAACTTGGCGTCGGTACTGATTCCGGTGGACGAGGCCGGCAGGTTCAGCTGGCCGCGCAGCGTGACGTGGTTATCGATGTCACCGTTGAGAGCGGCGGTCGCGAAGCAGGACCCGTCGCCGGCCGGCGTGGTGCTGTCCAACGGGTGGGCGTTGGCCTCGCTGATCCGGCCGACGCTGGCCCACCGGGTGTGCGCGACGACCGTGACCCGGGCGCTGGGCAGATCGAGCACGGCGTGCAGGTCGTCGTCGCCGGCCATGGCGGCGCGCAGGTACGCGACGTTGTCACCGAGCCGACCGATGACCGAGGCGCGCTTGTACACGAGTGACACGCCGCCGCGGAAGTGCGCCGCCGCGCGATGGCGGAAGTCGCCGTCGACCCGGTCCCGTAGCGCGGCCGGCACCCGCGCGAGGTCGGCATCATCGAGAGTGACCCACACCTGGACGCCCGCCGAGTCCCTGCCGCGCACCTCCAGCCGGTCGACGGCGTCCAGGACCGCGTCGACGGCGAGGTAGCTGCGGGCCTGGTTCAGGGAGATCATCCGGTGCCGCGCGAGCTCGGCGATCCGCAGCGCGGCGCCGATCCTGTCCTGCTCTATCGACCAGAGGAGGTCCCGAGCGGCTACCGCGTGCTGCTGGACCTGCTCCAGCAGGTCAGCGTCCCATCCGGCGCCGGTGTCGTCGAGGGTCCGCTCGGCCACGGCGAGCCAGCGGTTCAGTGTCGACGTCCGCGCCGCGACAGCCTCGCGCAGCTTTCCTTCGCAGGCTAGCCGGTGCACCGCGGTGGGTGCCGTGTACAGGTCCAACGCGGCCGCGAGCTCCTTGACCAGACCGTCGAGCGCGGTGTGCAGATCCATCCCGCTGGGCCGGTCGGCCGCGGGGTCGACGTGCGGCAGTTCCGGCAGCACGTCCAGCAGTTGCCTGTCGGAGACCGCTGGCAGATCGCCGTCGTAGTCCGGTAGCGCCGCAGCGATCCCGCACATGCATACCCCTCATGTCGGCTGGCCGTCTCGTCGGACGGCGTCGGTCGGTCAGAAAGCCCGACGATATCTCATCGCGCAAGGGGCCTGCGCATTACAAGCCTTTTCGAGCATCATAGTGTTTGCCCGCATACGCAGGAGACCGATTTGATCGCTTTTCGTCACCAGATTTTCGATGGGCGTTACCTCAGCGTGGCTCGATGAGCGCCCATGGCTGCGGTTCACGCGCCGCCAGCCGCGGCTTGGCGTCCGCCCAGTACCGCACCGACGAGACCAGGACGTCGAGCGGATCCTCGACCGGCCGCGTCGGCGTGAACGGTCGCCGCATGCTGGTGTAGCTCTCGAACATGCCGAGCAGGTCGACCGCGCTGCGCTGGATCGGCGACAGGTACTGGTCGGCGAGCGGAAGGAAGAACCGGTGCCAGCGGTGCCGCGAGATCAGCGGTGGCTGCGCTATCGGCGCCGCACCGTGCCTGGCCCGCCAAGCGTTCAGCTCCCGACAGGTGACCTCGACCAACGTGGCGAGGCGCATGCTGTGTTCGCCGCCGGCCACCACCTCGACGACCGGGTGGGCCGGAGCCGTGCCCAGCGCAGCCTCGACGATGACATCCGCGACCTGGTCCACCGGCGCGATCTCGGCGTAGCCCTCGGGATCGCCGACGACCACCGCGGCCAGCCCGGAGACGAGCGACTGCAACAGGGTGTACGGGCCGCTGAACCGCCGTATCGCGCCGTCGCCACGGCGACCGAGAATGAGCGGTGGGCGCAGTACGGTGACCGGGCCGGCGTGCCGGTCGACCACGAGCGCCTCACCGGCCGCCTTCGACCACTCGTACCCGTTGCGATAGCCGTCGAACTGCTCGGTGCTGTCGTCCTCGCCGCGCTCGCCGCCCACGTACGCGGTCGAGACGTGCACGAGGTGGGTGTCCCCGGTAGCCAGTTCGAGCACGGAACGCACCGGCGCGACGTTCGCCGCCTCCGCCTCCGCCCGGGACAGCGTCCAGCGGGTCGACGCCGCCGCGTGGATGATCACGTCCCAGCCACCCCGCAGTTCCGCCGGGGCCGGCTCCGTCCCGATCCGCCAAGCGACCACCAAGCCGTCCGCCGCGGGCCGCCGGGCCACCCGGACCAGCCGCACGTTGGGGATGGAGCCCAGCCGGTGGGCCACCTCCGAGCCGACGACGCCGGTCGCGCCGGTCAACAACACGCGCACGTCACGGCTCCGGTACGAGGACCAGCGTGGCGTTGTGCCCGCCGAATCCGAACGAGTTGGTGAGCACCGGCGCCACCGGAATCCGGCGTGGCTCGTCGCGGACCAGGTCCAGCGGACAATCCGGATCAGGCACGGCCAGATTCGCTATCGGCGGCACCACGCCGCGCCGGGCCGCGAGCAGGGCGACGGCGGCCTCGAACGCGCCGGCCCCGCCGATCAGGTGCCCGGTCACGCCCTTCGGCGCGGTCACCGGCGGAGGTCGACCGCCGAAGCAACGGACGAGCGCGGCGGCCTCGGCCCGGTCGTTCAACGGCGTCGCCGTGCCGTGTGCGTTGACGTGTCCGATGTCGGCCGGTTTGAGGCCCGCGTCCACCAGCGCCGCGTCCATACAGGCGGCGGCGACCGTACCATCGGCGATCGGGGCGACGATGTGGAACGCGTCGGTGTTGCTGCCGTACCCGGCGACCTCGCCGTAGATCCGGGCCCCTCGCGCCCGCGCCCGCTCCCAGCGCTCCAGCACCAGGAACGAGCTGCCCTCGCCCATCACGAAGCCGTCGCGGGTCGCCTCGAACGGGCGCGAAGCGCCGGCCGGGTCGTCGTTGTGCAGCGACAGTGCGCCGATCCGCGCGAACGCGGCGACTATGATCGCGCCGATCGGCGTGTCCACGCCGCCGGCGATCGCCATGTCCACCTCGCCGGCACGCAGCTTCAGCGTCGCTTCCCCGATCGCGGTCGCGCCGCTGGCGCACGCCGTGGCGTACGTCAGGCACGGCCCCCGGAAGCCGAAGCGCAACGCGATCCAGGCCGCCGGCGCCGTGGGCATCACCCGCGCGACGCTGTCCACCGGCATGCCTGACGGGTCCGTGTCCCAGCCGAGCGCGATCATGGTGCTGGGCAGGATGCCGCCGAGTCCGGTGCCAAGGAACACGCCCGTGCGGTCCGGTGCGGCCGCACCCTCGGCCCCCGCGTCGGCGATCGCGTCGGCGGCGGCCGCGACCGAGAGCTGCGCACCCCGGTCCAGGCGGCGGATCTCGCGCTGGTTGAAGTAGGCCGCCGGGTCGAAATTTGGCACCGGGCAGGCGAACTGCACGGCGAGGTCTCGGGCGACCAGTTCCGGCACGTGTACCGCCCGGGACCGGGCGTCCAGCAGGCAGTCGAACGCGGCGTCAACGCTCGTACCGGCCGGGGTCTTCACACCCAACCCGGTCACGGCGACCCGGGGCCGGCTCACGGCTGCGCCTCCAGCCGCCGGGTCAGCAGGTCGGTCGCCTGCCCCACCGTCTCGACCCCGATCAGCTCACGCAGATCGAGGCGGATGCCGAGCGCTGCCTCCAGCCGAGCGCCGATCTCCATCAGCTCGAGGCTATCGATCTGGTATCCCACCTCGAGGTTCGTCGACTCGTCGATCTCCTCCACCGGCGTGCCGAGCACCTCCGCGACCTTGGTCCGCACCAGCGTCGAGAGTTCCGCCCGGGACGGCATCGTCATCATTCCCCTTCCCCTGTTCGCGCGAGTTCCTCCGTGAGGCGCGGCGCGTTCTCGTCGAGATCCAGGTGCGCCGGCAGGCCGAGCGCGCTACGACCCAGGTACTGCAACGTGGGCAGGCGGGTCGGCGGATGAAAGCGGACGGCCTGGGCGTCACGCCAGAGCCGTTCGAGGGGCGCCAACCGGGAGTACGCCACGCCGCCACACGCCTCGGCCAGCGCGCCGACCGCGGCCGGCACCACATCCATCGTCTGTTGCTTCACCGCCAGGCAGGCGGGCAGCACCGCCTGCGGCGCCACCCCGGCGTCGAGCTGCCCTGCCAGCTGGGCACACGCCGCCTCCAACGTCAGTAGCGACGCCACCTGCGCGCCCACCACGCCCTGATAGCTCGGCACCCGGGCGCGCTCGACACCCAAATGGTGGAGGACACCGCGGGCGAGTAGCTGTCGCGCCGCCGACACCGCGGCTCGGGCGACGCCGAGGTAGCAGGCGGACGCGGTGAGGCTGAACCAGACGACCCCGGCGGCCAGCACGTCGTCGTCCTCGTCGCCGGCGGGTGCCCGGTAGAACACCAACTCCTCAGGAACGTGGCAGTCGGTGAAGACGAGCGTGTCCGAGCCGGAACCGCGCATCCCGAGGGCGTCCCAGGACCGCTGCACGGTCAACCCCGGCGCGTTGGTCGGCAGCAGCGCGACCATGACGTCACGGCCCCTGCCGGTGTCCATCTCGACCTGGAACGAGACCAGATCCGCCTCGGCAGCCAGCGAGCACGGCCGCTTCGTACCCGACACCAGGTAACCGTCCGGGGCCGGCCGGGCCAGCAATGTGGACCTGCTGACCGAGCCGCCCAGATTCGGCTCGGCGAAGGCGGAGGCGAGCAGTCGCCGCTGTGCGGCGATGGCCTCCAACAGCAGCCATGACACGTCGGTGCGGCGGCGCCAGTGCTCGACCATCAACCCAACCGAGAACAGGTGCATGTTGACCGCGATAGCGAGCGCCGGATCGGCCGTCGCCAGTCGGAGTTGGCCTGCACAGCACTCCTGCAACGTCGCACCGCGACCTTGGAATTCGCTGGGTACCGGCAAGCCGGGCCAGTCCGCGGTGCGGAGCAGTTCCAGACTCTTCGCGGCCGGGCGCCCGTCCAGGTCGGCGGTCGGCGCGTCGACGGCGATCTCGGCGAGCAGCTCGTCAGGTAGGAACCGCGCGACGTCGGGCCAGATGGCGGCGCCGGTCCCGTACGGATGCAGGTCCACGAGTCTCCCTAACGGTTGCGGATCAGGCGTCCGGCGTCGCGGATAGAGCGGCTCAGGAGGTCCATCGCCCGCTCGACGTGCTCCGGCTCGGCGACCAGCGGCGGCAGCAGACGCAGCGACGACGGCCGGCTCAGGCACGGCGACACGATCAGACCGTTCTGGAGCAGGCTGAGCATGATCTCGCCGGCCAACTCCGGGTTGGCGAAGTCCAAACCCCACAGCAGGCCCTTGCCGCGGACCGCGACGACAAGATCCGGGTACGTGTCCCGAAGCTCCGACAGCGCCGCCGACAGCAGCGCCGCCAACCGGTCCCCGCGCGGCTGGCAGGAGGCCATGACCGCCAACGTCGCGGGCACCGCCGCGGTGCACAGCGGATGCCCGCCGAAGGTCGCCGTGTGCAGGAACGGGTCGGTCGCCATCGGCCGGTACAGGTCGTCGGTGCAGAGCATCGCCGACACCGGTACGACCCCACCGCCCAGTGGCTTGCCGAGGAGCACCGCGTCGATTTCCAGCCCCCACTCCCGCGCGACGCTTCGTCCGCCGCACCGGTGCAGCCCGGTCTGGATCTCGTCCGCGATCGCGTACCCGCCGGCTCGGTGTACGTCGTCGCACCAGCGGCGTAGGACCGCCGGGTCGAGCGGCCGCACCCCGTTCTCGCCCTGAATCGGCTCGAACACCACGGCCGCGACGTCGCCGCGATGGAGCTCCCGGGCGACCCCCTCCGGGTCGTCCGCGGGCACGAACGTGGTGGGCGGCAGTGCGTCGGGCAGGCCGGCTCGAAACGCGGCGTGGTGGGTGAGCGCCAGCGCGCCGAGCGACTTGCCGTGGAAGCTGCCGGTCACCGCGAGGACCCGCGGCCGTCCGGTACGAACGCGGGCCAGCTTGACGGCGACCTCGACGGCGTCCGCGCCGTTGAGACCGAAGTGAACCCGCGGGAACGCGCCAGCGAAGTAGTCGACCAGCGCGGTGGCCGCTGTGGCGTGCGTCGGGTTGCCCATCGAGCGAGTAGCCGTCGGCATCACCTGGAGCTGCTCGCATACCGCGGCGACGACGGCGGGGTGCCGGTGACCGAGCAACGTGACCGCGTACGAACCGAAGTCCAGCAGCCGCCGGCCGTCGGACATGGAGACCCACACGTCCGCGGCGGCGACCTCGACCGCGCCCCGTCCGGCGAGCTTCGTCGCCAGCGCGAGCGGCGGCGACAGATGGTCCTGAACGGCCCGGAACACCCGGGCGGCGATCGACGGCCCGGTGCTGGTGGTCATGGCCCCGCCGGCCGGACCACGGCCGCCCGTTCCCCGAGCTGTTCGAGGATGCGCCGGGAGTTGTCCTCCAGCGCGCGCGCCGCGACCGGGTTGAGCATCTCGGCCATCAGCGGGATGCCGATGTCGAACTCCACGTGCAGTTCGACCGTGCAGCCGTCGTCCCGCTCGGTGATCTGCCAGTGGCCGAAGAAGTACGCCAGATCGCCCTCGGTCTGGCGGAACTCGATGCGCCGGCGGTCCTCAATGATCAGCTCTACTTCCTGCCACTCCAGTTCCGAGCCTTTCAGCAGCACCTTCCATGCGCTGATCCGGCGGGCGCCGTCGTGTTCCAAGATGCGGATTTCGTTTACCTCGTCCATGTACGAGGCGAATGACTCCACGTCCAGCAACGCCGCCCAGACGCGGTCGGCTCGCTGCTCGGTGTCATGGCTGGTGTTGACGATCGGCATCGTGCGCTCCTCCGGTTCCGCAGAGCTTCAGAATTCCCACTGGTTCCAGTCCAGGGGCGGTAGGCCGTGCGCGGCCCGCAGCCGCTCTATGTCCCGGCCGATGCGCACCGTCGGGAAGTACCCGGCGGCGCTGCGCATCACGGGCACCTCGAAGGGCAGCCGGGACCGTAGGTCGGCCACCGGCCCGGTGACCAGCCGGCGCGCCGTATCGGCGTCGGCACGGGTGGCACCGACCGGCACCGGCAGCGACCGCAGGGCCTCGATCGCGCCGCCGGTGCCGAACGCGATCTCCAGAGAACGTTCGACCTCGGTCGGCGGGCCGACGTACCCGTGCGCCACCTGTCCGCAGTACACGACCGCGCGCAGCGCCGCCGCGCACGACTCGACGCAGACCGCCCAGTCACCGTCGTCGTACGCGGCGTCGACGTCCTCCAGCCCGCTCTGCACAGCCATGGCGAACTGCCACGTCGCTCCCGTGCCGTGGGTGAGTACCCAGGTCAGGTCGTCGCCAGCGGGATTCTTCATCGCAGCACCTCCGCACACGCCGGGGGGTCGACCCGCATCGTCAGCTGGCCGGTACGTAGTCCGTGGAGCAGCTGTGCGGCGCCGACGTCCGCGACAGCCGCCGCGACCTGGCCCGCCACCGAGGTCCACTGCGGGAACAGCCGGCCGTGTCGGGTGATCAGGCACCGGGTACGCCCGACCGCGACCTCGCGGGCCTGCGGGCACGGTTGTACCCACGTCATCGCGAGTGGATCACCGAGCGGCACTCGCAACGCCGCGAGCAGCTCACGTAGCGCCGGTTCGGTGCCGGCCCGGTACCCGGACTCGACCAGAGTGCGACTGCTGAGCGTGCGAACCGCCCGGCGCGGCAGCCACTTGTCGCCGGTCGCCACGTCGCCGGCGACCCGGCAGGCCACCTCCAGCGCCTGCCGAGCAGCCCGCTGCCACAGGTACGCCGCAGCGGGTTGCTCGGCCAGCGTGGCCAGGGCGGCGAACTGCACCAGGTGCTCGTACGCGACGCGCGCCAGAAGCGCCACGACGGTGGCGCGGTCGCCCTCGGCGATCAGCGGTGGGCTCGACTCGTACAGCGGCAACGCGGTCAACCAGCGGGTCAACCGGTCCGCCACCGTGCGGTCCGGCGGTGGCGCCAGGGCGATCCGGCCGTCGGCGACGGTGGCCAGTGGTGTGCCGGTGTACCGGCTGACCGTGCTCGCCGGCATCTCCGCCGGGTAGTACTCCACGTCGACCGTGACTCCGTCGACGAACATCAGATAGGGCGGTGCCGGCTCCGCGATGCCGGGCCGAAAATGGTGAATGTCGATGTCGCTGCCCCGGTTTCCCAGGCCTACCGCCAGCGATCCGACCAGGTAGGGATGGCCGTCGGCGAGGACGCTGCCGGCCATGGCGAGCAGGGAATCGAGGTCGACGCCGACCACGCCCAGTGCCCTGCCTACGGTGTGATCGGTCACCATGGCTCCTTGGGTCGGTCCGGGCGCAACAGCACGGCTGCGATGACCGACAACGCCAGGGTCATCGCGCCAAGCACGCCCAGCGGCGTCGAGATTCCGGTCAGGCCGGCGCCGTCCACGATGACTGAGTGGAACCCGCGCATCGCCCAGTAGGAAGGGGTGAGCGGCGCGATCGGCTCCAGCCAGTCGGGGAGCAGTTCCACCGGCACGAGGGCGCCGCCGAGCCCGGTGATGACCAGTGTGGCGACGTTCGTCGCGGCCGCGAGCTGCACAACGGTCTGGCACAACGCCACTGCCAGCACGCTCAGCGCCAGCACGCACGCGGCGAACTCGGTCAGCAACACCGCCAGCGCCAGCGGGGAGCCGTGGACCCGCAGCTCGAACAGCGCGACGCCGACGGCGAGCACCGCGGTGAGTTGGACGAGCACGAGCAGGAACGGCACGACCAGCTTCGCGAGGACCAGCGTCAGGCCGGAGATCGGCAGCGTGCGCACCCGCAGCCAGGTGCGCCAGGCATGGTCGCGGAAGAACGTCATGCCCGCGTGCGCGGCCAGGAACAGCGCGAACATGACGGCGAAGCCGGGCACCGCGTGTTCGGCGCCGTTACCGGTCAGTGCGCCGGTCTGCGCCAGCGCGTTCTCGTACGTGGGCAGGAGGACCGCAATGAGCACCACCGGCATGACCGTGAGCATCGCGACCGGCGCGAGCTCTCGCCGCTGCACCCGCCACTCGTGCCGGACCATCGCGGAGAACGCCATCATCGGTCTACCAATCCCGCCCGGGGCGTGCGGTCCGCCGCGGACGCCGCAGCCGGATCCAGGTCGCCACCGGTCACCTGGACGAACACGTCCTCCAGGCTCGGCCGGCGGATCGCGACCCCGACCAGATCCCGCCGCCGATCGTCGAACCGCAGTAGCACGGCCGGCAGCTCGTCGACCGGGTCCGCTGCCGGAACCCGGATCACCTCGTCGGCCCCGGGGGACCGGAATGTCAGCTCGACGGCCGACTCGCTGAACCGACTGACCAGGCTGGCCACGCTGCCGTTGGCCAGCACCGAGCCCTGGTGCAGGATCACCACGTCGGCGCCGAGCTGCTCGATCTCGGCGAGGTAGTGGGTGGAATAGAGCACCGCGGAGCCCTCGTCGGCGAGTGCTTCGACGTGACCGAGAATCGCGCGCCGCGTGGCGGGGTCGACGCCGACTGTCGGCTCGTCGAGCAGCAGCAGTGGCGGCTTGCCGACGATCGCCATCGCACAGTGAACCCGGCGCTGCTCGCCGCCGGACAGTCGATGCACCCGCCGGTCGCGCAGGTGTCCGAGCTGCATCACCTCGATCGCCTCGACCACCGCGCGCTGACACCTACTGCCGCGGAGCCCGGACAGCTCCGCCCAGCTGCGGAGGTTCTCCAGAACGGTCAGCGACGGAAATACGGCGAGGTCCTGCGGCGCGATCCCGATCAGACGGCGCGCGGCGCGCTGGTCACGTGCGACATCGATACCACCGACCCCGATGAAGCCGCCGGAGAGCTGGACCAATCCGGTGATCGCGTGCATCAGCGTGCTCTTGCCGGCGCCGTTCTGTCCGAGTAGGCCGACGACCTTTCCCTGCAGGACGTCCAGGGACACGCCGCGCAGCGCGAGGTGGCTGCCGTAACTGACGACGACGTCGGTGACGGTCAGGAAGGGGAGCGGCGGCCCGGTCATCGATCGACCGCCATCCGACGCCGGTGCGCCAGTAACAGGGCGGGGATCGTGACCACCGCCGTCAATAGCACGATGAAGGCGGCGGCGGTCATGATGCGCGGGTCGAAGCTGAACCGTAGGCCCTGGAACGACTTCTGTGGCAACGTCGCCGCCGCGTCGTTGACCAGGAAAATGGCCAGCACCGGCTCCGCCAACGACAGCGACGCCGCCATCGCGGCCGACACCGCCGCGTATGGCACCAGCGGCGGCACGACCACCCGCAGGAGGGTCGTGTGCCACCGGGCGCCGAGCAGGCGTGCCGCCTCGACCTGTTCCGGGCGCAGAGCGTGCAGGCCGATCCGCATGACCAGGAACGCCAGTGGCGTCGCGAGCACGCTCTGGCCGATGACGACGAGTTCGATCGCGCTGAGCGGGATCCGGGCGGCCAGCAGGACCAGCCCCAGCGCGTAGAGGACGGTCGGGACGACCGCAGGCAGGATCATCAGCCCGGCAGTGAGAATCGACAGGCGACCCGTCTGCCGGACGTTGACATACGCGGCCAGCGAGCCCGCCGCGACGGCGAGCGCTGCCACGATGACGGCCATCACCAGGCTGCGCCGCGCTGCGTCCGCCCACGCCGGATCGGCGAGGAACGCCTCGATCGACCGAAGCGTGAGCCCACCGGCCCGCAGGGAGATCGTCGGGGCATCGCTCAGCCCGATCCATACCACCAGCGCGAGCGGGCAGGCCAGGAACGTGAGACAGAGGGCAAGTGCGGCTGTGGAGAGCTGGTGCCGCCAGGTATCGGGCCGACTCATCGCTGCCGCACACCGCGATCCATCGCCAGTGCCCCGCAGACCGGTAGCACCGCCATGACGAAGAGCATCGTCGCCTGTACCGCGGCCGAACCCAGGTCGAAGCTCTTGATCACGTTTTCCTGCACCAGGAAGCCGAGCGTGGTCAGGTGCGGTCCGGTCAGGTACTCCGGTACCAGGTACAGGTTCAGACAGAGGACATAGCCCATCACGTACGCCGTGACGAGGGCGGGCGCGACGAAGCCGAGTTCGACCAGGACAAACCGGGTCAGTGGTCGGGCGCCCAGCAGCCGGGCCGCCTCTCGCATGCGCGGGTCGATCCGCCGGAAGCTGTCCAGCAGGATCAGCGCCATCACGGGCATCACCACGTACGCCATCGCGAGCACGGCGGCGGACCGGGTGTAAAGGATCTGCGGCGGGTCACCGGGCAGAGCCATTGTCGTCCACAAGGTGTTGACCAGGCCCTCGCGCTCCAGCACCACCATCCAGGCGAGGATCACGACGAGGAGGTTCAGGACGAGCGGCAGGACGCACAGCGCCACCCCGACCACCCGGACCGCGTGCCGGGCGCGGGTCAGCGAACGGGCGACCGTGATGGCCGGCGGCAACGCGATCGCCGCGACGACGACAGCGAGCAGTACTGAACGGCCGGCCGCGGCTGCGCTCTCGCCAACGACCTGGCCGAGCCGTTCGGGCTCGGCGGCCAACTCCGCCAGGACAAGGCCGAGGGGCAGCACCAGTCCACCGACCATGAACACCGTCAACACCGCGGCCGGAGCCACGCGCCCGCCGGTCCTTGATCCGGTCATGGCGCCACGGCATGCGTTTGCACCGGTGGCCACCGCACCGTGACCTTCTCGCCGGTACTCCGGGTCAGGTCGGCCGGTCCCGCATTGGTTCGCAGGGAAGCGCCCGTCCCGGTGGTCAGCAACAGATCCGCGCTGCGGCCGGCGAAGCCCACACCGGCGACCTCGCACGTCAGGCCACCAGGCTCGCCCGCGTTCCCCACGGCAAGGTGTTCTGGACGGATCACCAGCCGGCACCGCGCGCCAACCGCCATGTCGGTCGCGACGCTTGCCCGGACGCTGCGGCCCTCCAACGCCGGCACTTCGCAGAGCACGGAGCCCGCCCCGGTCGCCTCGATGACTACCGCGTCGACCACGTTGGCCTCGCCCAGGAACGTCGCCACGAAGGCGGTACGCGGCCGCGCGTACAACTCCGTGGGCGACCCGACCTGCTCGACGGCACCGTCGACGAGTATCGCCAACCGGTCGGCCCACCGCATGACGAGGCGCACATCGTGGGTGACGAGAACCATGCAGACCTCGGCGCGTGAACGCAGATCCTCCAGCCACTCCGCGAACCGTCCGACCAGGTGCGGGTCGAGCGAGGCGAACGGCTCGTCGAGCAGCACGATCGACGGCTCACTGAGCAGCGTCCGGACGATCGCTACGCGCTGGCGTTCGCCACCGCTGAGCGATCCGGGAAATCGGTCCGCGAAGTCGCCGATCCCGGCCTGTACGAGGGCTTCCGTGGCACGCCGGCGTCGCGCGTCGCGTGGCACGCTCCGGGCGAGCAGAGGAAACGCCACGTTGCTGCGGACCCGCATGTGTGGGAAGAGGCCCAGATCCTGGAAGAGCAGGCCGACGCGAATGCCGTCGGCGCTGCGTTCGCCCGGCACGACCGCCGGTTGCACGACGCCGCTGGCTGGGCGTTCCAGCCCGGCGAGCAGGCGCAGCAGCGTCGTCTTACCGGCACCGCTGGGTCCGATCAGGCCGAGTCGTTCGCCCGGCCGTAGGTCCAGGGTGACCTCGCGCAGCACCTCGCGGCTGCCTCGCCGGAACGAGACCCGATCCAGGCGCAGGACGTGCTGCGGGGCGACGTCGGCGGCCATCAGCCACGCAACCACGTTGTCCACCGCTGGAGCTGCGCGTCGTCGTTCTCTCCCCACCACTCGTAGTCGTAGCTGAGCTGGCTGGACTTCTGCGGCTCGACGCTTGTCAGTTTGGCCTGGACGGCCGGGTCGAGCTGGGCGACCGCCTCTGGCGCCACCGGACCGTAGCCGGTGCGGTCGGCGAGCTCCGCCTGTCGCTGCGGCTGCAGCGCGAACTTCAGCAACTGAAGCGCCTGCTCCTTGTGCGGAGCGTTCGCCGGAATCAGCCAGTAGTCGCGGGTGTAGAGGCCCTGGTTCCAGACGACCGTCGGCGCTGCGCCGTCGACCTTCAAGGAGAAGGCGTCGCCGCCGTAGAACATGCCGATGTCCACCTGGCCCTCCTCGAAGAGCCGCCCACCCTGGGCGCCACCCTCGAACCAGGCCACCTTGTCCTTGATCTCGTCGAGTTTCGCGTACGCCCTATCGATCTTCTCGCCGGTCAGCGGATAGACCCCGTCGGGTCGTGTGCCGTCCGCCATGAGCGCGGCTTCGATGACGTAATTCGGGCGGGCACTCCACATCGCGACGCGCTTCGGGTGCTGCTTCGCGTAGTCCCAGACATCCGCCCAGGTCGTCGGCGCCTCGGTGAACTTCGCCGGGTTGTAGACGATGTTGAACGACCAGTACAGGACACCGACGCCATAGTCGTCTCGGGCGTCGTCGTAGATGTTCACAGCCGACAGCTCGGAATAGTCGATCTTTGCCCAGAGGTTGTCCTGGCGGCCGCGCATCAACCAGGAGGCGTCGCCGTGCACCATATCGATTTCGCCGATGTCCTGGCCGGCCTGCGACTTCACCTTCGCGTAGATGTTCTCCCCGTCGCTGAGCTGGACGACCTTGATCTTCGACTCGGTTTCGAAGGGGGCGAAGATAACCTCTGACTGCGCCTTCTGGAAGTCGCCGCCCCAGGAGTTGAAAACGATCTCGTTCCGTTCTGCGGCCCCGCCCTCGTCGCCACACGCGGAGAGGCTCGCCGCTGATGTGATCGCTATCGTTACGCCACAAAGGAATCGCCGCAGGCGGCGGCCTGTCATCGAGAACCCCCGTTCTCCGCCACGTGATCGCGTGACAGTCTCAGCTAGGCACTGGCCACGGTATCAGTCAGTCTCACCTATGGACATAGGTTGAAGTGTCTTCCGACAGTGGAGAGTGGGACATATCCGAACGATCCGGGCTTGTCGGTACATCCGCTTTGGGTGAAGACGTCCGTAGCAATCCATTCAGGACCGACGCTTTAGCCGTGCCGGGTTTCGAGCACCTCGACAGGCGCGGCGCCGGTCAGTCTCCCTGCGGATCCACAGTAGCTTCCCGTGCGAAACATTTCGGACCCTGCAGCAGCTGACGCCCATCCCAGACCCAACCGGACAGTCCGTAGCCGCCGAATGGTGCCAAATGGTCGGTGATGCGCGTGAATGGCGCTCGGTTCGCCGTCACCACGCCGAACTGTCCACCCCGCAGTTCCGGTACGCGGTGAGCGTACGGACGCCCGCGGAGGCGCCGGGCCAGCGCGGCGGCGTCCGTACCGTAGATGCTGCAGCACAGCCCGAATCGCGTGGTACGGGCCAGGGCCGCCGCCTCGTCCGGGTCGTCGAACGGCGCTACGCCGAGAATCGGTGCGAACGTCTCCTCCTGCCACAGCGCCATTCCGGGCCGTACGTCAGCGACCAAGGTGGGCTGGACGAGATGCCCGGCGACGGCTCCGCCGACCACGACCCGGGCGCCGGCCTGCTGTGCCTGCCGGATCTGCCGCCGGGCCCGTTCGGCGACCGCCTGACTGGCCACCGGCCCGACGTCCGTGGCGGGATCGGTCGGGTCACCGACGCGCGCCGCGACGAAGTGCCGGGCCAGTGCGTCGATCACCGACTCGTAGTGGGCCCGCTGCACCAACAGCGTCTCTGGTCCGACGCACTGCTGTCCCGCGTAGGCGAACTTGGCCGCACACACCTGCCGCACCACGTCGGCGGTGTCCGCTCCCGGCAGCACGATCGCCGGATCCTTGCCCGGGCCCTCGAAGACGACCTTCTTCGACCCGCGGTAGCCGGCCAGGCCGGCGCCGAGCTCCATACCCCCGTAGGCGAACAGGGCCGCCGCCGGCGAGCCCGCCGTTAGCGCCTCGGCCAGGAACACGTCCCGTGCCCGCTGGTCCACCATCACTCTTCCGGGCCAGGCTGCCGCAGCAAAGTCTGCGACCAGTTCCGCGAGGCGGACGGCCCGTCGCGAGAAGCGCACCCGCACGGCGTTGCCCGTGCCGACCAGCCGGACGATGTCCCAGACCGCGGCTACCGTGACGTTGTACGGCAGAAGGAGGTAGATCGCCTCCTCACCGGTGCACAGGGCCGGTCGATGGGCCGTTCGCCGGCCGAGGCCACCCAGCCGGCGCAACTGCTCGTCCAGCGAGTGCAATTCGGCCTCGACGTCGCGGTGCGGCAGTGCCAGCTCGGCCACAGCCGCAGCGACCAGAGGCCGCCCGTACCGGGCGAGGACGGCGCGGGCCTCCTCGCCGGCGAGGGCGAGACGCGGGTCACGAACGGCCATGGCGCGTGTCCTGGATCGTCCCGAGCACATCTGCCACGAAGGTCCCGTTCTGTCCGACGACGATCGGATTACACTCGAGTTCGGCCAGCCACGGCAGTCGGTGCCGGAATACGGTGACCACCCCGGCGAGGAGATTGAGCATGGCAGGCTCGCGGCCGAACCGCTCGCCGAACCTGGTGCGACGCAGCATCCCGTGCAGCTCGTCGACGTTGGCCGTCGCCCGGCCGGTCACCGTGTCGGCGGCGAGCTCGACACTGGTGCCGCCGGTGCCCAGGGTGAGCCCGGTCCAGGCTTCATCGGTCCGCCAGACGGTGAGCACAACCTCCGCCTGTACGTCGACCTGGCGGCTGAGCCAGACGTCGGGCGCGATGCCGTTTACGAGCGCGACGTCGTACAGGCGACGGTGGGCGGCGGGCACCTCGGCCGCCGCGACGCCGAGCTCGATGCCGCCCAGGCGGGACTTGTGGGCCAGCCCGGGGAGCTTGAGCACCCAGGTGCCCTCCGTGGGCGCGGGCGCGGTGGCGAGGCGGCGGCCGAGCAGGTGATCGACGCCGGCCGAGGTGAACGCGTCCATGACCAACGCGTGGACGGCGGTGAGGTCGGCACGCACCGCCGACGCGGTGGGGGACACGTCACCGGGTGCACCGCGGCCGGGCGTGCTGAGCAGCGCCGCAGCCTCCTCCGCCCATTCCACCCAACGCAGCGGCGAGTCACGCAGAATCTGCGCTGCGTCGCCGTCATCAGTGACGAACGAGGACTGAACGATGATGGGAATCGGCGTCCGCCGGGCGAGCCGCGCCAGGTCCACGGCGACGGCACGCTCCGTAGCCGCCAGGTGGGCGCCGTTGAGCCGGGCGTATCCGCCCAGGTACCCGGCGATGACCACAGCGTCAAACTCGCCGCTGCCGACGACAGCGTCGACCAGGCGACGGTAGACGGTGAGGTCGCGCTCGGCGAGGCCGTCCAGCTCCAGCGGGTTGCCGGTCGCGCCGGGCCGGCCACCGGTTAGCTCGCTGACCACCCGACCAGTCCCGGTCGACGGCTCCGTGAGCTGGAGCCCGGCGCGAACCAGCGCGTCTGCCATGGTCACCGCGGCGCCACCACCGTCGGCGAGCAGAAACACCCGTCGCGGCGGCGATCCCGGGCCCGCGTCGTACGGATGCGTCGGCTCCGGCATCGGAGCAGGCGGCGCCGGGCTCGGCAGCGGCACCGGAACCGGTCGCGTACCGCAGAGGGCGGCGGCCGCCGCGATCGCCTGGGGCAAGGTCTCCACCACGAGGGCACCCGCGTCGGTGAGCAGCGCCGCGGCGCGCATCCCCGGCGGCAGCATCGCCCCGGTGTGGGAGATGGTGGCCTGCCGGCCGTGCCCGGTGCTGCCACCGAGCAGCGCCACCACCGGCTTGGCGCGCGCCGCTGCCGCGATCGACGTGAGTAGTCCGTCGCCGCCGGCCAGTGACTCCAGGTACAGCAGCACGACCCCGGTGGTCGGTCGCGCGGCAGCGTGGTCGACGGCCTCCCGCGCGCCGAGGTCGTAGGCGGCGCCGATGTTGAGGTACACGTCGTATCCGCAGCGCAGGCGGGCCAACCGCCGGCCGACGTGGTACGCCATGCCACCCGACTGCGCGATGAAGTAGACGCCGCCGTCCGGGCGGGCGGGCAGGTCGGGCAACGTCGTCAGGTTGACCCGGGCGGCGGGCGAATACACCCCGATCGACGCCGGTCCGAGCAACCGTACGCCGGTCTCGGCCAGCGCGGTCCGCACCTCGTCGGCCAGCGGGCTGTCGCGCCGCTCGAACCCGCTGGCGCACGAGACCACCAGGCCGATGCTGAGCTCCTCGCAGCGGCGCAGCACGCCCGGCAGCCGGGTCCCTGGTACGGCCGCCATCGCCACGTCGCAGCCGTACGCTGCGGCGTCCGGGACCAGCGGGCGGCCGAGAGCTTCACCACCACGTGGGTTGACGAGCACCACCCGGCCGGCGTACCCGCCGCGCAAGAGTCCGTCGGCGATCTGGTGACCCAGCTTCGTCCGATCTCTGGAGACCCCGAACAGGGCGATGGACGTCGGCGCGACCAGCCGGTCAAGCACCGCTGTGCGATCTACCGTGGGCATCGGTGGTCAGACCGCTTCGCGGCGCAGCGGGTACGCGTCCATCATCCAACTCCTGCGCTCGTGGGATCACCCGCGGACTCGGTACCGTTCGAAACTCGTTGCTGGCCCGTGAAGGTGCGGTTTCTGTGGCGTCGGATTCAAGCCGACCTGGACTGGGGTTCCTGTCCGTCCATGCCAAGAAGATCCTCGCTTGCGGCTCCTGGGCCGTCAACGGTTGCGGAGTGCGAGCGCTGCCGACACCGCCTGCTCCAGAATGCCGAGGCCCTCGGCCAGTTCTTCCTCCGTCAAGGTCAGGGGTGGCATGAGCTTCAGCACTTCGTCGGTGGACCCAGACCTCTCCATCAGCAGCCCACGGGGCAACGCCTCCCGGGCGACCCGTCGGGCCAGGTGCGGCTCCCGGAAAGCCAGACCACACCAGGCCCCGACCGCGTGACGCCACTATGTGCGCCCTGTGCCGATCGACGAGTTCCGTCAGCCTGTCCTCGAGCAGGATGTCGCGTTCCGCTGTCGAGGGGCACGATTGCTTGATCCAGGCGGGATGCGAGGCTGTCCGAGTGACTTTCCCGCTCGCGCGCCGCGTCTATGACACCTGCCATTTGACCGGACGGTTCCGTCTGCGATCCGGGCAGATCAGCGGGGAGTACTTCGACAAGTACCTGTTCGAGGGGCAGCCGGATCTGTTGCGTGAGGTCGCCGAAGCGATGGTCGCCTTGCTGCCCGAGTGCGACGTGCTGGCGGGGATGGAGATGGGCGGCATCCCCCTTGCCACGGTGATGTCCCAGCTGACCGGACTGCCCACCGTGTTCGTGCGAAAACACGTCAAGGAGTACGGCACCAACAAGGTCGCCGAGGGCGGTCCCGTGAAGGGCCGCAGTGTCGTACTGATCGAGGACGTCGTGACCACGGGCGGCGCCCTACTGGCATCGTGCGGGCAACTGCGCTCCATCGGCGCCCAGGTGGAGACGGTGGTCTGCGCCGTCGACCGCGAGCAGGGCGGCCGTCAGAATCTGGCGACCGAGGCGCTGCAGCTCCGTGCCGCGCTTACCCGCCGCGACCTGGAAACCTCCGTGATGGGGTGACAGCTTCAGGGGCCGCACGACCGGCGCCAGATGTGCGACCCCAGCCAAACTGCACTGTGCTCGGGTGGAAGCTCAGTCTGTTGTAGCTGGGACGCATTGCGAGCGTTGTTGTTGCCGGCATTGGTACGGAAACTTCCCGCATCCACGCCGTCTTAATTGCCCAGGTAGCAAGATCGGCCGCCCGATCCGGCTGAATCACAAGTGGCTGCGGCTGCGGGCCGAGTCGACCAGGTCTGACACCGTGGGTCGCACCCGCTGCTCAAGCTGACTCATCCACCCGTTGTTTGCAGCCCTGACAGACCTCTCGCGCAACCAACGTCAGGACAGAACCTTGCCGTTCAGTCACTACAGTCGGATCCTCGGTGAAAGCATCGACAGCAGTTCACCGAAAGCCGGCATGGTGTACGTAGCGGGTGGCATTCGGAGTCTCCAGATGCCGGTGCATCCACCGAGGCCAGATGTGCTCTTTACTGAGCGATCCGGTGAGGCCACAAAATGCACACGCCCGACCTCGGCGTGGCTGGCTCCGCTGTCCACTCGACACAATATCCCTCCCCCGCCACCCGGACCGCCTGGCTCTCTATCAACTAATCACCATCTGGCGTCAGAAAAGTAGCTCCCGCCGCACAAGCGCATCGCCATACTCGCACCCGACGCCGCCCAAAGAAGCCCTGCGGCCGGGCCGAGGAGGGCCAGCTACGGCCTCGGGCCATCGAGAACCGAAGGTCACCACTCTGTAGCGGGCTGGGCGTCGTGCCATCCCGTCCACCCCATGATCCACCCAGGGCAGACGATGTGGCAGCCGTCACATGATTGCTTCTGCCGGGTCGTGGGTCCCTGTCCGGGGTCGAATGGGGGTCAAATGATCAAGGGCTCGCCCACCATTGTTTGGTGAACAAGCCCTTGACCTGCTACTTAAGGGTGGAGCCGAGGGGACTCGAACCCCTGACCCCCACACTGCCAGTGTGGTGCGCTACCAGCTGCGCCACGGCCCCTTGTCGTCGCACCCGGTCGCCCAGGCACTGGAAGAACTATACACACGCCCGTCGGCATGGTCATCTCGCGGGGGTGCCCGCCGACGCCGGTCAGTTCAGCGCCACGTCCGGTGGGAAGTGCGCGACCGCGGCCATCATGCCGCCCTGGCGGCGCAGCACCATCGGCCACAGGTCGTCGGGCCGGTCGACGAAAGCGTCACCGGGCAGCGCGTCGAGCACGAACCAGGAGCCGTCCTCGATCTCCTGCTCCAGCTGGCCGGTGCCCCAGCCCGCGTACCCGGCGAAGACCCGGATGCTCTGCACGTTCTCCCGTAGCCGCTGCGGGTCGACCGACAGGTCGAGCGTGCCCACCGCGCCGGAGACCTGGTGGAAGCCTTTGAGGCGGCGCACCGGCGACCGCATCCGGGCCAGGCAGATCGCGGAGTCGGGCTGCACGGGACCCCCCTCGAACAGCACCGCCGGGTGGCGGGCCAGGTCGCCCCAGTCGCGCAGCACGTCCGCCACCGGCACCTCGGTGGCCCGGTTGAGCACCACACCGAGCGCTCCGCCGGGCTCGTGCGCGACCAGCAGCACGACGGTACGGTCGAAGTTCGGGTCCTTCAGCCCCGGCGTCGCCACCAGCAGCTTCCCGGTCATCGACTCCGTCGCCTGCCCGCCGATCGCCTGCCCCTCTCCCTGCATCACGCGTACCCGTCAGTCGTGCACGGGGAGGCGGAACCGGTGACACTCATCGAGGGTGGGCCCAACCGGTGACATCCGCGCTGTCATCGCCATGCCTGGCACCATAGCTTGCGCTCCCGATCCAGGCGAAGGTCTGACGGTCGGGTGATCGACAGACGGTCGACTGGGCCGGGCATCGCGTCACCACCTGAGGCGACGGTGGTCGGTGCGGTAGCAAGCTCATGCCGGAGCCATGGCGAAATGCCCTTTACTCCCGAGTCACCCCGATACATTCAGAAGCGATGGCAACGGTCCGCGACACCACCTACGACCTGCTCCGGGCCCTGGGCATGACCACCGTCTTCGGCAACCCCGGCTCCACCGAGGAGCCGTTTCTACACGCCTTCCCCGACGACTTCCACTACGTGCTCGCCCTGCACGAGGCGTCGGCGGTAGGCATGGCCGACGGCTACGCGCAGGTCACCAGGGCACCGGCACACGTCAACCTGCACACGGCACCGGGCACCGGCAACGCCATGGGCAACATCGTCACCGCCTGGCACAACCGGACCCCGCTGATCGTCACCGCCGGACAGCAGACCCGGGAGATGCTGCTGCTCGAACCCCGGCTCACCGCCCGCCATCCCACCGAACTGCCCCAGCCCTACGTCAAGTGGGCCCACGAGCCGGTCCGGGCCCAGGACGTCCCCGCCGCGCTCATGCGGGCGTACGCGACTGCGATCCAACCACCGACCGGGCCCGTCTTCCTCTCCCTGCCGCTCGACGACTGGGCCCAGCCTGCCGACCCGCCGCCGCAGATCCGCACGGTGGCCACCCGGTTCGCGCCCGATCCCGAGCGGCTACGTCAGTTCGCCGCGGCACTGGCGACGAGTCGGTCACCGGCCCTGGTGTTCGGGGCCGCCGTGGACCGGGCCGGTGCCTGGGAGGCCGGTATCGCCCTCGCAGAGCGGCTGATCGCCCCGGTCTGGTCGGCGCCCGCACCGGAGCGGACCGCCTTCCCGGAGAATCATCCGCACTTCCGGGGCGTGCTGCCCTTCGCGATCGGCCCGTTGGCCGAGCAGCTACGGGGGCACGACACCGTGCTGGTGGTCGGTGCCCCGGTGTTCCGGTACTACCCGCACGTGCCCGGTGAGACGCTGCCGGACGGCGCCCGACTGCTGCACGTCACCGACGATCCCGAGGAGGCGGCCCGGGCCCCGGTCGGCGACAGCCTCCTCGGTGACGCCGGCCTCACCCTCGCCGCGCTGGCCGACCTGATGCCACCGGCCGACCGGCCACCACCACCCGCCCGGCCCGTACCGGCGCCGGTGGAGGATTCGTCTCCGCTCAGCGCCGACGGACTCTTCGCCGCGTTGGCTCGGCACTGGCCCACCGATGGGGTGCTGGTGCAGGAGTCTCCGTCGAACCTGTCGGCGCTGCGTCGCCGACTGCGGTTCGACACTCCCGGGTCTTACTTCACGATGGCCAGCGGTGGTCTCGGCTACGGCCTACCGGCGGCCGTCGGCATCGCGCTGGCGCAGCGGGACACCGGCCGACACCGGCCGGTGATCGCGGTGATCGGCGACGGTTCGTTCCACTACTCGGTCCAGGCGCTCTGGACCGCCAGCCAGTTGCGGTTGCCGTTGGTCGTCGTCGTGCCGGTCAACCAGCAGTACGCGATCCTCAAGGCGTTCGCGGAACTCAAGCAGACGCCGGGCGTACCCGGGCTGGACCTGCCCGGCATCGACGTCACGGCGATCGCCCGCGGCTACGGGTGCGCCACCACCGTCGTCGACGATCCTGACCAGCTCGGCGAGGCGCTGGCCACGGCGCTGCGGGCCGACGGGCCGACGGTGCTGCCGGTGCCGATCCGCACCGACGTGCCGCCGATCCTCTGAGTGTCAGCCAGCTGTGAAGCGCAGCGGCGTCGCGCTGACCACGTCGAGGACCGGTCGGTCTGCCAACGGGGCCCGCAGCGTCACCGTCACCGGCTCCAGCCTGAGCATGTCGTCGCAGACGCCGGTGCCCCGCACCACCGTGCCACCGACCACGACGAGATGGTCGTGCTCCTGCACCAGTGGGGTGATCCCGGTGTCGCAACTACCGACACCGAGCCGGAAGTTCACCGTCGTGCCCTCCGCGGACTCGACGTCCTGCGCGCTGACCAGGTTCTGCGGCGGGGGTGCGGACGGCGCGACCGGCTCGGGCGGCGCACCGACGGCTTCGGGGGCGACCGCGAGCCGGGCCACCACGGCATTGATCTCCTCGACGGTGAACAGCCACGCCGGCACCCGCGCCTCGCCCCGGCTGGTGCGCACCGGCGCAGCACCCAGCTCGACGCCGGTGACGGTGAGCGGGATACAGGCGGCCTGTGGGCCGCTGCTCACCGGGGCGTCCGGCCCGTCCGGCGGGTTGGCCGGCGGCGGCGTGCCCGGGTCCTTCGGCCGCCCGGGACAGGGCGGCGGATCCCCCTGGTCGATCTGCCGGTACGCCTCCGCCGCGCTGATCAGTTGTACGCGCAGCTCCCCGTCCGGGAACCGGATGGCGCCCTGGTCCGGCCGCCCGGCCGGCAACGGCACCTGCTGCCGGTACCAGCCGGCGTGGAAGGCGAGCTTTGTCTCCTCGGTGAACGCGGGCTCACCGACGAGCACCGTGGGCTCCTGGAGTGGCACGTAGCCGGTGTCCCACGCCGTACCCGGGCGCCACGCCTGCGCGACCGCCGTCGCGCGCTGCTCGAACGCCTCGTGCCGGTCGCTCGGGATGCCCGGACCTGTCGGTTCGCTGCCCGCCGGGGCGCAACCGGCGGCCGCCATCAGCAGTGGCAGGCCCACAAGGGCGAGTGTGCGGCGCATACCGGTCTGACGGCGCGGCACTGCGGCTGGTTCCCGGCACTGGACAACCTGGCCGGCGCGGGTGGGCAGACGGTGCCACCCCGGTCCGACGCCCCCTGAGCCGTCAGGACCGGCAGGCGGGAACGACTGCGCGCCCCGGTCGGGTGACCGGGGCGCGCAGTCGACTGGTGGAGGTGCCGGGAATCGAACCCGGGTCCTTCGCCGCCTTGTCAGGGCTTCTCCGAGCGCAGCTCGCTGTGCCTCTACTCGGCCCCTCCGATCACGCGAGCGAGTCGGTGTGACGGGCCCAGTCGCTGATTGATCTCGCCGCACGGACCCCGCGACCGGGTCCGGTTGGCCAGCCTTCTAGCTGATGCCGGCTAACTGGGTCGAAGGCGCTCCCAGGCCGACAGACTTGCTACTCGCCTCAGGCGGCGAGAGCGAAGTCAGCGCGATTGCTCTTGGCGCTTATTGGTTTCCGACGAACGATTCTCGAGACGACGTCGGCTTCCTCGGCTCGCTTCCCCTGCCGCAACGTACGAAGTCGAAACCAGTCACCCCCTCGACAGGCCGCCGATCTCCGGCGGCTCCGACAAGCGTAACGCCTGCCGCAACCGGATTCATCCCGAGCCCGGAGCGACGCACCGGGCGGAACGAACCGGACAAATCAGTCAGTCATGCCCTTGCCGCGCCGGCCCACCGCCCGCTGGATCTCCCGGTCGGCGTCCCGCTTGGCAAGATCCTGGCGCTTGTCGTACGCCTTCTTGCCCTTGGCCAGGCCGATCTCCACCTTGGCCCAGCCGTCGGAGAAGTAGACCTGGAGCGGCACCAGGGTCAGCCCGCTCTCCCGCAGCTTGCCGATCAGCCGGTCGATCTCCAGCCGCTTGAGCAGCAGTTTCCGGGTGCGCCGGGGCTCGTGGTTGGTCCAGGTGCCCTGCACGTACTCGGGGATGTGCATGCTGTGCAGGTAGAGCTCGCCGTCGCGTTCCTGAGCGAACGCGTCGACAAGTGAGGCTCGTCCGGCCCGCAACGACTTGACTTCGGTGCCGGTCAACGCCATGCCCGCCTCGTACGTGTCGAGGATGGCGTAGTCGTGACGCGCCTTCTTGTTGGAGGCGACGACCTTGCGCCCCTTCTCCCGTGGCATCGCCGCGCCACCTCCCTTTCGTTGCCGCCCGTGGCCGACCTGGCCGGCCGCCGAGCGGAGATCATGCTACCCGAACGACAAGGGCCCTCCCGCGCCGTTTATTCCGGCGTGGGAGGGCCCTCGGGCGACAACTAGACCCGCAGGTAGAAGCGGAGCGTGACCCAGGCGGTGACCGCGCTGATCAGACCACCGACGCCGGCCATCACCGGGAAGGTCAGGAACACCTCGCCCCAACTCACCGGCGCGAAAAGACCTTGGAGAGCGCTGAGCGCACCGTCGAAGAGGAATATCTTGAGGGCGATCAGGGCACCGAGGCCCAGGACCGAGCCGATCAGACCGGCGACCACCGCCTCCAGCACGAACGGCGCCTGGATGAACCAGTTCGACGCGCCGACCAGCTTCATGACCGCGACCTCACGCCGCTTGCTGTACGCGGCGACCTGGATGGTGTTGGCGACCAGCAGCAGCGCGGCGACCGCCATCGCGATCGCGGCGACGAGCGCGATGTTCTGCCCGGCGGTGAAGAGGTTGAAGATCTTGTCGAGCACCTGACTCTGGTCGACCACCTGGTCGACCCCCTCGACCGCGGTGTACTGGTCGGAGATGGTCTTGTACTCCTCCGGGTTGACCAGCTTGAGCCGGTACGACTCCGGAAGCTGGTCGGCCTTGACCGCGCTGAGCAGGTCCGGCGAGTCCCGGAACATCTCCTGGAAGCGCTGGAAGGCCTCGTCCTTGTTGACGTAGGTGACCTGTGAGATCAGCGGGTCGGAGTCCAACTGCGTAGCGATCGCGCTGCGCTGCTCCTCCGTCACCTCGGCGTCCAGGAAGATCGAGACCTCGATGTTCTCGAAGTACAGCTGCTTCATGTCGGCGACCTTGGTGTAGATCAGGCCGCTGGCGCCGAGCATGGTCAGCGAGACCGCCATCGTGATGATCATCGCAATGGTCATGGTCACGTTGCGCCACAGTCCGACCAGTACCTCGGACATGACGTATTTCATCCGCATCGGGATTCCTCCGGCTCTCCGGCGTGAGGTGTTCGTCGTCAGATCGGGGTGTGGTGGGTAGGTGCCGTCACCCGTAGACGCCGCGGGCCTGGTCGCGAACGATGCGGCCGCTCTCGATCTCGATGACGCGGCGGCGCATCTGGTTCACGATGTTGGAGTCGTGCGTGACCATCACGACGGTGGTGCCGGTGCGGTTGATCCGGTCCAGCAGGCGCATGATCTCGATGGAGGTGTCCGGGTCCAGGTTTCCGGTCGGCTCGTCCGCCAGCAGGATCAGCGGACGGTTCACGAACGCCCGGGCCACCGCCACACGCTGCTGCTCACCACCGGAGAGCTCGTGCGGGTAGCGGTGCTCCTTGCCGCCGAGGCCGACCAGTTCCAGCACCTCCGGCACGACCCGGCGGGCCACCGCCTTGGTCTTGCCGATCACCTCCAGCGCGAACGCCACGTTCTCGTACGCGGTGCGGTTGGGCAGCAGCCGGAAGTCCTGGAAGACGCAGCCGATCGAGCGGCGGAAGTGCGGGCGCTTCCAGGACCGCATCGACGTGACGTCCTTGCCGTTGACGACGACGCGCCCCTTGTTGGGGACCACCTCGTGCAGCAGCATCTTGACGATGGTGGACTTGCCGGAGCCGGATGGGCCGATGAAGAAGACGAACTCGCCCTTGTCGATCGACACGGACACGTTGTCGAGCGAAGGCCGCGACGCCTTCGGGTACGTCTTCGTCACTTGCTCAAGCTGAATCACGGGTGGTGAGTCTACGCCGTGTAACTGCGGTGCCAAGTCCCACGCCCCGCCGTTGCGGGGCAAGTCATCAAATCAGCACGTCAGGTGGAGATCGACGGCGCGCTCCGCCCACGATCGATCACGCACGGTCGCCGGCCAGTTGCTGCTGCTTGCGCCACCGGATACCCGCCTCGATGAAGGAGTCCAGGTCGCCGTCGAAGACCGAACCGGGGTTGCCGGTCTCCTGCTCGGTCCGCAGATCCTTCACCATCTGATAGGGATGCAGCACGTACGAGCGCATCTGGTCGCCCCACGACCCGGCGGCGTCGGTCTTGAGCCCCTGGAGCTTGGCCTGTTCCTCCTGGCGCTTGCGCTCCAGCAGCCGGGCCTGGAGCACCCGCAGCGCGGAGGCCTTGTTTTGCAGCTGGGACTTTTCATTCTGGCAGGTCACCACGATGCCGGTGGGAACGTGGGTGATCCGTACCGCCGAGTCGGTGGTGTTGACGCTCTGCCCGCCGGGGCCCGAGGAGCGGTAGACGTCGATCCGCATCTCGTTCTCGGGGATGTCGATGTGGTCGGTCTGCTCGACCACCGGCAGCACCTCGACCCCGGCGAAGCTGGTCTGCCGCCGCCCCTGGTTGTCGAACGGGCTGATCCGCACCAGCCGGTGGGTGCCGGACTCCACGCTGAGCGTGCCGTACGCGTACGGGACCTTGACCGTGAAGGTGGCCGATTTCAGGCCGGCCTCCTCGGCGTACGAGGTTTCGTAGACCTCGGTCGGGTAGCCGTGCCGCTCGGCCCAGCGGAGGTACATCCGCAGCAGCATCTCGGCGAAGTCGGCCGCGTCCACGCCGCCGGCACCGGCCCGGATGGCCACCAGCGCCTCCCGGGAGTCGTACTCGCCGGACAGCAGCGTGCGGACCTCCATCTCCTGGATGGCCTTGGTCAGCCCGGTGATCTCGGACTCGACCTCGGTGAGCACGCCCGAGTCGGACTCCGCCTCGGCGAGTTCCAGCAGGACGTGCGCGTCGTCCAGCCGCGACCGCAGGCTGCCGAGCTTGTCGATCTCGCCGTTGACGTACGACAGCTGCGAGGTCACCTGCTGGGCGCGGGCCTGGTCGTCCCAGAGATCCGGGGCGGACGCCTCCTGCTCCAGGCGGGCCTTGTCCGCGCGGAGACGGTCGAGGTCGAGCACCGCCTCGATGTTGCGCAGGGTGGCGTCGAGTTCCTTGAGCTGTTCGGCGAAGTCGGCAGCAGTCACGACAGACAAGGGTACTGCTCGGACGAGGAGTGAGCTTGCGAGCCCCGCAGTCCGAGCCAAAACAGACCTGCTCGGACGAGGAGTGAGCTTGCGAGCCCCACAGTCCGAGCCAACCAGCGCAGCCCGGACGAGCAGGCGAGCCGGCGTCGGGTTCAGCTGGCGGCGGCGCTCTTGAGCCAGGACAGGGCGGCGCGGTGGTACGCCACGGCGAACTCCAGCGCGCTGGCGTCGTACGTGTCGCCTTCCTTCTTGGCATTCTTGACCTGCTCGCGGACCCGGGCCAGGGCGTCGGTGTGGTACTCGTTGGCTGCGGCCTGGAGGTTCTTGAGCTGGCTCGGGGAGTGCAGGTTCCCGAAGGCGATGCGCAGGGCGATCGGATTGCGGATGGTGTCCCGCCCCGGATCCTCGGCCAGCCATCGGGAAAATGTCCGTTTTCCGGCTGCGGTGATCGCGTACGGCTGACTCATCCGCGGTCCGGGTTTACCCAATCGGACGAAACCTCGCTCGGCCAGCACCGGCAACTCGCGGTAGACCTGGCTGCGGGTCATCGACCAGTACGGCGCCAGCCGGCGCTCGGCGGCGGCCATCAGTTGGCCACCTGTCATGGGGCCCTCATGGAGCAGCCCGAGAAGGGCCGCCGCCGTGGGGTTCACTCCGGATTCCGCCATGCCCCTTACGCTGCCACTTTGCCGGGCCAGCGTCCAGGATTTCCCCTTTTCGCCACCGATTGGGGTTTCCTATGTGCACTGTCGGCGCGCGACCGTCCACCGGAGCCGGCCACCTGCCGCCTCCGGTCGTCCTCGACCGGCGATCCGCCCAGCGTGCGGAAGGGCCCTCTCCACACACGAGGCGTCGGTTGAGGGCCCTTCGTTACATCGTCAGCCCATGTGAGGGTAGGTGTGGTCGGTCGGGGGGACGAAAGTTTCCTTGATCGTCCGGGGGGACATCCAGCGGACCAGGTTGTGCCAGGATCCGGCCTTGTCGTTGGTGCCGCTGGCCCGGGCACCGCCGAACGGCTGCTGCCCGACCACGGCACCGGTCGGCTTGTCGTTGATGTAGAAGTTGCCGGCCGCGTACCGCATCTTCTCGGCCACCGCGTCGACCACCCGCCGGTCGGTGGCGAAGATCGACCCGGTGAGTGCGTACGGTGCGATGGCCTCGGCCTGCGTGACCACCTCGTCGAAGCGGGCGTCGTCGAAGACGTGCACGCCGAGGATCGGGCCGAAGTACTCGGTGGTGAAGGTCTCGTGTGCCGAATCTGCGCATTCGAAGATCGTCGGTCGGACGAACCAGCCGACCGAATCGTCGGCGGTGCCACCGGCGATGATCCGGCAGCTGGCGTCGGAGGTGATCAGCTCCAGTGCGGCGGTGTGCCGGGAGTACGCCTTGTCGTCGATCACCGCGCCGCCGAAGTTGCGGAAGTCGGTCGGGTCGCCGTAGGCCAGTCCGTCGGCGGTCGCGGCCAGCCGGTCCCGCAGGCCACCCTCCCAAAGCGAGCGCGGGACGTACGCGCGGGAGGCCGCCGAGCACTTCTGCCCCTGGTACTCGAAGGCACCCCGGATCAGCGCCGTGTGCAGCGCGTCGACGTCGGCGCTGGCGTGCGCGACCACGAAGTCCTTGCCCCCGGTCTCGCCGACCAGCCTGGGGTAGCCCCGGTAGCCGGCGATGTTCTCTCCGACGGTGCGCCACAGGTGCTGGAAGACCTTGGTGGACCCGGTGAAGTGGATGCCGGCGAGGTCGGGATCGGCCAGCACCACATCGGAGACCTCCTCACCTCGACCGGTCACCATGTTGATCACACCGGGCGGCAGGCCGGCCGCCTCGAACAGGCGCATGGTGAAGTGTGCGGCGAACTGCTGGGTCGGGCCCGGCTTCCATACCACCGTGTTGCCGAGCAGGGCCGGGGCCGAGGGCAGGTTGCCGGCGATGGCGGTGAAGTTGAACGGGGTGACCGCGTAGACGAATCCCTCAAGCGGCCGGTGGTCGAAGCGGTTCCACACCCCGGGCGACGACATCGGCTGCTCGGCCAGCAGCTTGCGGGCGAAGTGCACGTTGAACCGCAGGAAGTCGATGAACTCGCAGGCCGAGTCGATCTCGGCCTGGATGGCCGTCTTCGACTGGCCGAGCATGGTGGCCGCGTTGAGGGTGTCCCGCCATGGTCCGGCGAGCAGCTCGGCGGCGCGCAGGAAGATCGCGGCGCGCTCCTCGAAGGGCAGCGCGCGCCAACCCGGTGCGGCGTCCTTGGCGGCCTTGACCGCCGCTCGCGCGTCGTCATGGGTGGCGTGGCCGGTGACTCCGAGCACGTGCGCGTGCCGGTGCGGCTGCACCACCTGGATCGGCTCGCCGCCGGCCATCCGCTGTTCGCCCGCGATGGTCATCGGCAGGTCGATGCGCTCCGCGGCCAGCTCGGTGAGCCGCCGCTGGAGCCGTTCTCGGTCGGTGCTGCCCGGCTGGTAGCTGCGCACCGGCTCGTTACGCGGCTCGGGTACGGAGAACACGGCGTCCATCTGGGCTCCTGGCGATCTCGGCGGCGATGGCGAAACCGGCCCCGCGCTGGCGGGACCCGGGCCAATCCTCCCACGTCCAGCATCGGTCGATGACACCCCGGGCGCGCGTGGACCATTGATCACGAGGTGTTTCACCTTCACCGGAACCGATTCGTGCCTCGATGCGACACCTGACCGAAGAATTGCAGGCTGCGTGGGCTTCGGTCTCACCTGCGTCCCGGCCGCGTACGCTGGGTTGCCGGTGACGGTTGCGGCCCGGTCGGGCCCGGCGGCGGAGGGAAGACGATTGAGCAACGAGCCCGGTGGCCCGACCGCCGCTGCGCCCGACCAGTCCCACCCCGCCGACCCGGACCCGAGCGACCGGTCCGAGGCCCCCGACCCGGACGCCGGCGAGCGCTCCGACGCCCCCGACCCGCGCGCTGGTGACCACATCGACGCCGGACGCCCGGCCCCCGCACCGGCAACGACCGCGCTGGCCTTGCTGGCGACCGGATGGCTGGCCGCGATGCTCTGGTCGACCCGAGAGGCGATCAGTTCGGCGACCGCCGGGGTCACTGCAGTCAGTCTCTCCGCCTTCGCGCTGCCCGGAGTGATCTCGGCCGCGCTGGTGGCCGGCGCCGCCGTCGGGCTGGCCGCCGGCGAGCCGGTGGCCCGCCGGACCGAGCGGGTGACCCTGCGCTTCGCGGTGGCGATCGGCGCCGGGCTGCTGGTCGGGCTGCTCGCCGCGCTCGCGATCGATCTCACCTACGCCGGTGACGTCACCACCCGCACGATCGCCGGCACCACGGCCGCCGCGGGCGTCATCGGTGGCGCGCTCGCCGGGGCCCGTAACGGTGCCGTGGTGGGTGCCGTGGCCGCCGCCGCGCTGGGCACCCTGGTCTTCGTGGTGGCCTTCAGCGTGACCCGGGATCCGCTGTTCAACCTCTTCGGTGCCGGCGACAGTCAGCAGTCGCTCGTCAACGCGGCCAGCTGGGTCTCCCGGACAGAGTCCCTGTTGGCCGGGCTCATCGCCGGGGCGTTGGCCTTCGGCTACCTCGGCTGGGCCCGGCGACGAGCCGTACGTGACGGTGGCGCGGCTGGACCGCGCTGGCCGGCGTACCTGGTGGCGGGCGCGGGACCGGGGCTCCTGCTCCTGCTCACCGAGGTGATCATCCGGATCGGTGGGCGTTCGCTTATCGACCTGGCCGCCGCGCTCAGCGAGGCGGATGCGGTGGCGCAGACCTCACTCGGTACCTCGCGGGTGGACAACGCCATCTGGGTGCTGTTCGTCGGAGCGCTGACCGCCGTGGTCAGTTTCGGCCGCACGCTCGGCGCCCCGGCCGACGACGAGGCGTAGTCGACGACCGGTGACCCGGACGGCGGTCAGCCTTCCGTGGCGGTGGCGCGCAGCAGCGACTCCAGTTCGCTGGGGTCGTACCACTCCAGTTCATGGTCCTCGGCACCGTCGACGGTGAACTGGGCGTCCGGGTCGCCGGCCAACGCCTCCAAGACCACCTCGACGGCGGCGGCCACGTCGGTGGCGGCGTCCACCCCGTCCACGTGCACGGCCGCGACGGCCGTGACCGGCACCGGGGCCTGCAACTCCACCACGCTTGAGCCGAGTTCACCGTCACCCCGACCGATCGCCGTCGCGGGCAGGTCCGCCGAAACCACCACCCGTCGGCGCGGCGCGGCCGGGTCGTGCCGGATCAGTTGCAGCGCGTCCTGGGCGGCGCGGGTGAAGGCGACGTATTCCAGCTCCTCCTCGTCGCCTTCCGCGTACCACTCGCGCAGCGTCGGGGTCACCGCGTGCGCCTGCGGCGCGGCTAGGCCGTGCTCCGGCAGCCTGGTCAGCATCGGCACTGTCGCCGGCACGTAGACCCGGACAAGCTCCTCGGTCACCGTTTTCTCCCCCGCTCTGCTCCGTCCGGCGGCGAGACCGCCGGTTCGGCGTACGGCCCTGCCGTTCGCCCTGACCGTCATACACCTCCCATCGCCCTCGTGGAAGTTCCGGCGATGGGCCGGTGTGTCCCGCCGGGCGGGCGACGGATTGGTCGGCGGTCGACCGTCGGTGGCAAACTGAGGCGAACGACGTCAACCAGGGGAGTTTCGGTGGAACCGAGGTTCCTGCTGCTGTCCGACGTGGCCACCGAGCTGAACGTGTCGGATTCGCAGGTCTACCACATGGTACGCAGCGGCGAGCTGCCCGCGATCAAGATCGGCGGTCGGGGGCAGTGGCGGGTGGAACGGGCCCGCCTGGAGGAGTACATCCAGCGCAAGTACGACGAGACCGCCGAGTGGGTACGCGGCAACCCGTTGGCGGAACGCGATCCCGAGGAGCGGTAGGACCTGTCACGGCATTGACCGTCGACTCTACCGTGCCCGACAATCGAAGCTGTCGGAAGCAAACGAAGGCAAACGCAAGCTTTGATGGTTGGGGGCAACGCCATGACCGACCTTCGGCGACCTGTGCCGGCGCGGCCGCCCGTGCGGCTGCGACCGGCGCCCGCCTTCGAGCCGCCCTCCGTCGACGAGGACTTCGCCGGTTGGCCCCGCCCGGCCGACGGCCAGCTAGCCCTCGACCTCTTCGCCACCGGCCGCCAAGGGCCTGGCGGCCGTGGCCCGGACCGGCCGCCGATGCTGTGGGGGGCCTCGCGCTCCGGCAGCCGACCGGTCGCCCCGGGCGTGCCGTGGTCGGGTGCGGCCGGGCGGCCCGGCGGATCAGGTGCGACGTGGTCCGGCCGCGAGCCGGCCCGGCGGCTACCGCCCGAGGCGCTGACCACGGCCACGCCCGGGGCAACCCGGGTTGCCCACCGCTTCGTCGCCACCTGCCTGGAGGTGTTCAACGGGTTCCGACCGCCGGTGCAGCTCCGGCGTCAACTCGACCCGGCTCGGGTCGCGGTGCTGCTGCCCGAGCTGGCCCGCGCCACCGCTCGCGGGGCACCGGTTCGGCGGCGCTCGGCGCGCGCTGGGGTGCGGCTGCGCCGGCTGCGCGTCTGTGAGCCTCGGCCCACCGCCATCGAGGCCGCCGCCGTGCTCACCGGTGCCGGCGGTCTCAGCTGGGCGATGGCGCTGCGCCTGGAGCAACGGTGCGGCAACTGGTTCTGCACCGACCTGCGGGTGCTCTGACGCTGCGGCCCTTGACGGGCACTCCCTGGCGACGCGGCTGCACCGCGACGGGCACCCGGACGAGAACGCGCCCGATTCCCGGGCGAGCGGCCACCTTCGCGGTTCACGGCCACTCGCCCGTGGATCGGGCGCGATATGTCCGGCGCTGGATACCGCACTAGCCGGCCGAGGTGCCGCCGGGCGCACCGTGGCAGCGCTTGTACTTGCGACCCGAGCCGCAGGGGCACGGCGCGTTGCGCGACGGGCCGTTGCTGGCGGTCGCCTGCCCCGGTGCGGGCTGGCGGGAGTTGCCGACCGGGACCGCCGGACCACGCAGGCCACCCGCTGGACGCTGCGGCGCGGTAGGTGCCGTCCGCCCCGGTGCCGCCGGTGCGGCCTGGTCCGGACGGCCGATGCCGAGCGCGGGAGCCCGCTGCTCCTCACGCTGCACCGCGATGGCACCGGCACCGGCCTCACCGTCGATGGTCGGCGCGGAGTACTGCAGCCCCTGCTGCTGCGGCGCACGACCCAGGCCCTTGGCCCGGATCTCCACCGGCTTGTCCAGCAGCTGGACCTCCTCGGCCTCCGGCTCCGGCTCGTTGACCTGCACCTCGAGGTTGTAGAGGAAACCGACAGTCTCCTCCTTGATGCCGTCCATCATGGTGGCGAACATGTCGAAGCCCTCACGCTGGTACTCCACCACCGGGTCGCGCTGGGCGTACGCCCGCAGCGTGATGCCCTCCTGGAGGTAGTCCATCTCGTAGAGGTGCTCACGCCACTTGCGGTCGATGACCTGGAGCAGCACCATCCGCTCCAACTGTCGGGTGCCCTCGGCGCCGAGTTGCTCCTCCCGCCGGTCGTACGCGGCGTTCGCGTCCTCCTTGAGCCGGGCGAGCAGGAAGTCGGCGTCGATGCTGGCCCGCGACCCACCGGCCTCCTCCTCCAGCTCCTCGATGGTGATACCCACCGGGTAGAGCTGCTTGAGGCTCGACCACAACTGCTCAAGATCCCAGTCCTCGGCGTAGCCGTCCGAGGTGGCCCCCCGCACGTACGCCTCGATGGTGTCGTCGATCATGTTGCGCACCTGGTCGGAGAGATCCTCGCCGTTGAGTACGCGCAGTCGCTCGGCGTAGACCACCTGGCGCTGCTTGTTCATGACCTCGTCGTACTTGAGGACGTTCTTGCGGATCTCGGCGTTCTGCCCCTCGATCTGGGCCTGGGCGCTCTTGATCTGGCGGGTGACCATCTTCGACTCGATGGGCACGTCCTCCGGGATGTTGAAGCGGTCCATGACCGCCTCCACCGCACCGGAACGGAACCGCTTCATCAGCTCGTCCTGCAGGGACAGGTAGAACCGCGACTCGCCCGGGTCACCCTGCCGGCCCGACCGGCCACGCAGCTGGTTGTCGATCCGCCGGGACTCGTGCCGCTCCGTGCCGAGCACGTAGAGCCCACCGGCAGCGGCGACCTCCTCGGCCTCCGCGTCGCAGGCCTGCTTCCACTTCGGCAGCACCTCTTCGAGGGCCTTGTCGTACTCCTCGGCGTTCTCCAGCGGGTCCAGCCCACGCTGGCGCAGCTCGTTGGCGGCGAGGAACTCGGGGTTGCCGCCGAGCAGGATGTCGGTGCCCCGGCCGGCCATGTTGGTGGCCACCGTGACGGCACCCTTGCGGCCGGCCTGAGCGACGATCTCCGCCTCCCGGGCGTGGAACTTCGCGTTCAGCACCGAGTGCGGGATGCCCCGGCGGGTCAGCAGCCGGGCCAGGATCTCGGAATTCTCCACCGAGACCGTGCCGACAAGCACCGGCTGACCTGCCTGGTGCCGCTCGGCGATGTCCTCGATCACCGCGTTGAACTTGGCCTGCTCGGTCTTGTAGATGACGTCGGCCCGGTCCTCGCGGATCATCGGCCGGTGGGTCGGGATGGTCACCACGCCGACCTTGTAGACCTTGTTGAACTCGCCCGCCTCGGTCTGCGCCGTACCGGTCATGCCGGCGAGCTTGTCGTAGAGGCGGAAGTAGTTCTGCAGGGTGATGGTGGCCAGGGTCTGGTTCTCCTGCTTGATCTCCACCCCCTCCTTGGCCTCGATCGCCTGGTGCATGCCCTCGTTGTAGCGGCGACCGTGCAGGATACGGCCGGTGAACTCGTCGACGATCAGGACCTCGCCGTCGCTGACGATGTAGTCCTTGTCGCGCTTGTACAGCTCCTTGGCCTTGATCGCGTTGTTCAGGTAGCCGACCAGCGGAGTGTTCACCGACTCGTAGAGGTTGTCGATGCCGAGCCGGTCCTCGACCTTCGCCACGCCCCGCTCGGTGACCGCGATGGTGCGCTTGGAGTAGTCGACCTCGTAGTCACCCGCGCCGTCCTTGCCCGACTGGAGACGGGCCACCACCGCGGCGAACTCGCCGTACCAGCGGGCGGAGTGCTCGGCCGGGCCGGAGATGATCAGCGGGGTACGGGCCTCGTCGATCAGGATCGAGTCGACCTCGTCGACCACGGCGAAGTTGTGGCCGCGCTGGACCAGCTCGTCCTTCGACCAGGCCATGTTGTCGCGCAGGTAGTCGAAACCGAACTCGTTGTTCGTGCCGTAGGTGATGTCGCACTCGTACGCCACCCGGTGCTCGGCGGCCGGCCGGTTGGGCAGCACCACACCCACCCTCAGGCCGAGGAACTCGTGCACCCGGCCCATCCAGGCGGCGTCGCGCTGGGCCAGGTAGTCGTTCACCGTGACCACGTGCACGCCCTTGCCGGACAGCGCGTTGAGATAGACCGGCATCACCGAGGTCAGGGTCTTGCCCTCACCGGTCTTCATCTCGGCGATGTTGCCGAAGTGCAACGCCGCGCCACCCATCACCTGCACGTCGTACGGCCGCTGACCGAGCACCCGGGCCGCCGCTTCCCGGCAGACCGCGAACGCCTCGGGCAGCAGGTCGTCCAGGGTCTCGCCGTCGGCGAGGCGTTCCCTGAACTGCTCGGTCATGTCGCGCAGCTCATCATCGGTGAGGTTGACGTAGTCGTCCTCGATCGAGTTGACGGCGGCGGCGATCGCCTTGAGGCGGCGCACCATGCGCCCCTCGCCCGCACGGAGGACCTTTTCCAGAATCGACACGGATCAACGCTCCCCTAGACAGTCTCGAACCATCGTAGGCGTTCCATCGGGCAGATGGTCACTGGTGGCGGTGGTCGGCCGCCGCGAAACCGACATAACACTCTCCGCATTCGTTCGCGTCCCGGTTATCCGGTTACGCCGTGCGCGAACGATCCGGCACGATGACCCGGTGGAGCCCGTGGAGATCACCGAGGACGGTCTGCTGCTGCGACCATGGCGGGAGACCGACGTCGACGACGTGCATCGCGCCTGCCAGGATCCGGACATCCAGCGCTGGACCACCGTACCTCGCCCGTACCGGCACGAACACGCGCAGCGCTTCGTCGCGGACCGGGCCCGCCAGTGGGAACTCGGCAGCGCGGCGGCCTTCGCGGTCTGCGACGCCGCCAGCGGCGAGGTGCTCGGTGCCTGCGGGCTCATCACCATCGACCGCAACCACGAACTCAGCGAGATCGGGTACTGGACCGCGCCGTGGGCGCGTGGCCGGCGGGTCGCCGTCCGCGCCGTCCGGGCCGTCGCCCGGTGGTCCTTCGACGAGCTGAAGCTGCGCCGGCTGCTCTGGGGTGCCCAGGTGGGCAACCACGCCTCCCGGCTGGTCGCGCTCCGGTCCGGTTTCCGGATCGAGGGCCGGCTGCGGTCCGCCGACCCGGCGGGCGGCGCCCACGAGTGGTTCGGCTCGCTGCTGCCCGGTGACGTACCGGCGCCCGGCGAGGTCGGTCCGGCCGGTCCGGGCACCCTGGAGGCCCGGCGTGCGGCCGTCTTCGGCAACCCACAACCGACCCTGTTCGCCACCGCCGGTAGGCACGAGTTGAGCCTGCGCCCGATGGAGGAACGCGACCTCGACGCGATCGTCACCACCTGCCGGGACCCGGACACGCTGCGCTGGACGACCGTGCCGGAGGGCTACACCCGAGCGGACGCCGAGGATTTCCTGCGGTTCGTCCAGGGCACCTGGGCCGCTGGTACCAGCGCCACCTTCGTCTTCACCGACGCCGCCGACCGGTACGCCGGCTCGATCGACCTGCGGCTGTCGCCGACCGATCCGCTGCTTGCCGACGTCGGCTTCATGACCGCACCACAGGCCCGGGGGCGGGGTTACCAGCCGGCGGCGCTGGCGGCCCTCTGCGCCTGGGGTTTCACCACTCTCGGGCTGGCCCGGATCGAATGGCGGGCCAACGTCGGCAACCTCGCCTCCCGACGGGCCGCCGAGAAGGCCGGTTTCGCGATGGAGGGCACCGCCCGAGGAGCCCTTCACCACCGCGGCAACCGGGTCGACGCCTGGGTCGGTGCCCTGCTCGCGGAGGACCTGTCATGAGCGCAGCGCAGCGAAGGGCCGGCATGGGCGAGCAGCCGCGAGCGAATCATCAGTACAGCGAGCAGCGGATCGAGGCGTACGGGGTGCGGCTACGGCCGTTCCGCCTCGACGATGCCGAGGATGTCGCGGCCGGCTGCGCCGATCCGCTCACCCAGCGGTTTCTCGACGGCCTGCCCGACCCGTACACCGAGGCCGACGCACGCTGGTGGATCACGCAGGGTGCGCCGGCCGCCTTCGCCGGCGGTGGCGCCGCGTACGCCGTGACCGACCCGGCGACCGACCGGCTGCTCGGCACCGTGGGCCTGAACAATCCGGTGCCGCAGCGGGGCCAGGCGGAGATCGGCTACTGGGTGGCACCGTGGGCGCGCGGCCGGGGGGTGGCCACCACCGCCACCCGCGCCCTGTCCGAGCACGCCTTCGCCGGCGGCACCGCCCGCCTGGAACTGCTCACCCGCGCGGAGAACGCCATCAGCCAGCGGGTCGCGCTGGCCGCCGGTTTCCGCCCCGAAGGGGTACGCCGTTGCGCGACACCAGTTCGGGGCGGCGGTCGGCGGGACCTGACGGTGTGGGTACGGCTCGCCGACGACCCGCCTGGCCCGTCGCCACGCCCGCTGCCGGACCTGCCCGACGGCAGACTGACCGACGGGGTGATCGTGCTGCGCCGGCTCGGACCGGACGACACCGAGCAGACCTACCGCCTGCACAGCGATCCGGAGGTGGCGGCCAGTCGGGTTCCCCCGGGAGCGCCCGCCCGGGAGGAGATCGAACGGCGGTGCGCCAGCGCGGAGGGGCAGTGGCTGGTCGGGACCGCCGCCGCGATGACCGTCCTCGACGGTGGGTCCGGTGATTTCGTCGGCAACTGCACACTCAACTACGACCAGCCCGCCAGCGGGCAGGCGATGATCGGATACAGCCTGCTGCCGCAGTGGCGGGGACGCGGCTACGCCACCCGCGCCGTCCGGCTGCTCGTCCGGTGGGGGTTCGACCACGTCGGTCTGTCCCGGTTGTGGGCCGGCACCCTGCCGGAGAACGCCGCGTCCCAGCGGGTGCTGGAGAAGGTCGGCTTCCAGCGGGAGGGGCTGTTGCGCGGCCGGCTGCCGGGGGCGGCCGGTCACCGGGCCGACTCGACCGTCTACGGCCTGCTACCGACCGATCCGACGGGTTGACCGGCGGCCCCGCCGATCGAGGGTTGGCGGCCCGGCCGGCAGGTGCCGAGCCGGGCCGCCGTGACGGTCAGATGTCCAGCGAGATGATGCCGTAGTCGTAGGCGTGCCGCCGGTAGACCACGCTCGGGCGGCCGGATTCCTTGTCCTGGAAGAGATAGAAGTCGTGGCCCACCAGTTCCATCTGGAACAGGGCGTCGTCGATGGTCATCGGCTCGGCGGGGTGCACCTTCTCCCGGGCGATGTGCCACGGCTGGTCGTCGGCGTACTCCTCCTCGGGCCGCTCGGCCAGCGCGGTGGCGGTGCTGGTCTCCGTGGCGGCGCTGCTGGTCTCCGCGGGGGCGGACAGCGCGGGCAGGTCGGTCACCGGCAGGCCGGCGGTCGCGGCGGCGACCGACAGCGGCGCGTGCCGGCCTCGGTGCACCCGACGCCGGTCGGCCGCGCGACGCAGCCGGGAGTCGAGCTTGGCGATCGCCGAGTCCAGAGCGCTGTAGAAGTCGCTGGTGCAGGCCTCGGCCCGGATCACCGGGCCACGCGAATAGCAGGTGATCTCCACCCGCTGGCAGTGATCGGCCTGGCGCGGATTGCGCTCGTGGAACAGTTCGACATCGACACGAATGAGCTTGTGGTCGTAGCGTTCGATCTTCGCAAGCTTGTCTGCTACGTGCACCCGGTAATGGTCCGGCACTTCGACGTTACGGCCCTTGACCACGATGTCCACGTGACCTCCCTCGTTCGGACGGTCTTCGATCCGGAAAGCCGGTCGCGCCCGGGGGACGGCCCCATTCGGCGTCGACCGGTCAATGCGGCTACGCCTCCTCTCACCGCCGGGGGTGGGTGGGATGGCCTTCCTACCCCCGACAGCCAAACGCTAACTCCTGTTAGCCCGACAGTCACCCCCGGTCGCCAAGACCGGCCGGAGAATTTCCACACCTCATACACGAAGGGGTGAAACGGAAACACGATCGGTCACTGTTGGTGCCTTTTCCGTGTCGCGGCCAGCACCGCCGCCCCGTACGGCGACAGCCCGCGCCCGGTCAGTACCCGGCTGACCGCCGCGAGGGTCGCTCCGGTGGTGACGATGTCGTCCAGCAGGACCACCCTCGACCCGGCGACCAGCGGATCGCGGCCCGACCGGGCCCGGAAGGCGGAAGTGGCCGCCGCCGCCCGCCCGGCGCTGTCCAGCGTCACCGAGTCCGGTCGGGGTGCGGCGCGTACCGCGTGGTGCACCCGCACCGGCCAGCCCGCCGCCCGCAGCCGTCGGGCGCAGTGCCGGGTCAACCGGTCCAGGTGATCTCCGTAGCGGGCCCGGGCCGCCGTCGGGGTGTCCGGCACCGGCACCAGTAGCACCGGACCGACCGCACCGAGCGCCGCAGCGACCACCTCGGCGAGCAGCTCACCGAGTGGTCGGGCCAGACCGTGCCGGCCGTGATCCTTGTACGCCAGCAGCGTCTCCCGCAGCGGCCCGCCGTACTCGCCGAGGGCGTGACAGGGCGGCAGATCCGGTGGGGCCGGGACCGGGCGCACCGGAACCGGGCGCAGCGCCCGCAGCGCGGTGACGCAGTCCGGGCAGACGCCGTGCCGCAGCCCGGGGCGGCGTTGCCGGCAGCCGGCGCACTCCGTGGGCAGCACCAGGTCGGCCAGGTCCGCCCAGAGCCCCCCGGTCACGGCACTCAGTAGAGGAAGACGGGTGCGGTGGGGTTGCCCGGACGCACGCCCGCCGGCGGCGGTGTCACACCCTGGACCTGGTCCCGGTTGATCCGGTCGAACGGGTTGCTGCGGTACGCCACCCCGTTCGCCTCGTACATGAACGAGCCGGCCAACGGGGAGCGCTCAGCGACGGCAGGGTACGCGGCGAGGTGGTCGACGTGGCTGCCGGTGTCCTCCCGCAGCGGGGTCTCCAGGGCACCGTCCACGCTCACGTCGTAGATCGCCGGACGCCCGGCCGAGCCGGCCACCAGCAGAAGGTTCGCCGCCGACCAGTCCACCGCGGTGGCGTCGCTCAGCGAGCTGACCAATCGCCGGGCCGGGCCCACGGTGGGCACCCCACCCTCCCAGTTGATCGCGGCGACGTGCAGCCTGCCGTCGACGATCAGCGCGAGCCGGTGCCCGTCCAGGGCGGCCGCCACCCCGGTGACCCGGCCCGGCAGGCCGAGCTGGACCTGCCGCGTCGTCGCCTGGCTGTCGAAGCGGTAGAGCCGGCCGTCGGCCACCACCAGGCCGGCCGGCCGGGCACCGTCACTGCGGACCCAGACCGGGCGGCTCATCGCGGCGTACCTGCTGGTGCCGGCGGTGAGCGTTTCCACCACGCCATCACCACGGCCGACGGCCAACCGCTGCCGCCCGTCCTCACCGGCCACCACGGCGGCGACCAGGACGTCGTTGTCGATGCGACGCAGTCCGGCGGAGACGATGTCGTGGTTCACCTCGGGGGCCAGCGGCACCGAGCCGGCGGCCTCGCCGGCCACCGTCAGCGAGTGGATCGCCCCCTCGTAGACGCAGTATCGCCGTGCGTTGACCTCGCTCAGGTCCAGCGGATTCAGCCGGCGCTGCTCCGCGAGGTCGATCACCTTGCGGGACTGGTTGAGGATCTTCACCTCGACGGTGCCGTGCAGCTCCCGCAGCGACCATGCCAACTGGGTGCCGAACTGCTCGAGCCGCCGCTCGTCGGCGCCCGGCATGTCGAGGTTGACCTCCCAGCGGCCATCCGAGCCGGTGGCATTGTTGATCATCTCTGTCCGGTCGGGGAGACCGGAGACGCCGATCCGCAGCCACTCCGAGGGACCGGCGGTCAACCACCGGATGACCTCGCTCACCTGGCGCTCCGCCGGCACGGCCGAGGAGAGGTACCGCTGGTCAGGCACGAGTTGGGTGCGGTCGGAGTTCCAGAAGTAGATCGCCTCCGCCTGGTAGTACCGGCGCAGCGCGTCGTCGCTGAGCAGCAGCACGTTCGGCGGGTCACTGACGTAGTACCCGGCGTCGTCCTCTCCGGTCGGGCCGGCACTGATCAGCCGGAACTCGTACGTCGACTCGGTGGCCACCGGCGGCACCAGTATCCCGTTGGCCCGCAGCAGGCCGACCTGCTGCACGGTGATGGTCACCTTCATGCTGTCGACGTCCGGTTCGATCACCGGGTCGTCGGTGAGCCGCACCACCGACAGCGCCACCTCGCTGCCCTGCTTCTCCGACAATCCGTTGCGGTCGGCGGTCGCGATGAACCGCTTGACCCGCTCGTACGCCCGGTCCGGCTCACCGGCCGCCGCGGCGAGGAAGTTGCGGACGAACGCCTCGGCGTCGCTGCCGCTGGCCTCCCGCGTCGGCGGTTCCAGGCCGCGTCCCAGCGACCCGTTCGTCTCCGCAGCCGGTCCACGCTGCTCGATCTGCACCTCGCTGCGGTCGGGGATTCCGCAGCCCGCGGCGACACCCAGCATCAGCACGCCGCCGAGAACCCCGGTCAGCAACCGTCGCCTCACGAGCCCACCTCCGCGCGCCGCTGCTCAGCCGGCGGCGCCAGGTCCGGAGCCGGGCCGACGGCGAGCGTGCCGGCCGGGCCGGACCCGATGGCCAGCAGCCCACCGGCGGGCGCGCCGCCGAACGGCAGCGTGGCGTCGGCCGGCACCAGCCGCAGCGGCGAGGTGGTCAGCCGATCACCGGCCCGCGCCGGCAGGGTGAGCCGGAACTGCGCGCCCTGGCCCGGCGCACCCCACGCCTCCAGCCAGCCGCCGTGCAGCCGGGCGTCCTCCAGGCTGATCGACAGGCCCAGGCCGGTCCCGCCGGTCTGCCGCGCCCGCGACGGGTCCGCCCGCCAGAACCGGTTGAAGACCAGCTTCTCCTCGCCCGGCTTGAGCCCGACACCGTGGTCGCGCACGGTAAGCGCGACGGCGGTCTCGTCCATGCCCAGCGTGATCCGCACCGGCCGGCCCTCGCCGTGCTCGACCGCGTTGCCGACCAGGTTGCGCAACACCCGTTCGACCCGTCGTGGGTCGATCTCGGCGATCACCGGAGCGGTCGGGACGTCCAGCTCGATGGCCACCCCCACCCGCTCGGCCAGCCCGGTCAGTCGGTCGGCCACCCGGTGGACCACCGGCACCAGGTCGGTCGGCTCGGCGTCGAGCACCGCGAAGCCCGCGTCGAACCGGCTGATCTCCAGCAGGTCGGTGAGCAGTTCCTCGAAGCGGTCCAGCTCGGCCTGGAGCAGTTCGGCGCTGCGCGCCACCGCCGGATCGAACTCGTCACGTTCGGCGAAGATCAGGTCAGCGGCCATCCGTACCGTGGTCAGCGGGGTCCGCAGCTCGTGCGAGACGTCCGAGGTGAATCGACGTTGCAGCCGGGACATCTCCTCCAGCCGCAGGATCTGCCGTTGCAGGTTGGTGGCCATCTGGTTGAACGAGGCCGCGAGCAGCGCCAGATCGTCCTCGCCGTTGACGGCCATCCGCTGGTCGAGCAGACCGGCCGAGAGTCGCTGGGCGGTCCGGGCGGCCACCCGTACCGGGAGCACCACCAGCCGGGTCACCAGCGCCGCGAGCAGGCCGAGCAGCAGCACCAGGGCGACTCCGGTGGCCACCACGGTGGCCCGTGCCTGTGCCGCCGTGGTGTCCTGCAGCGTCAGCGGCACGAAGTAGTAGAGCTCCACCTGACCGAAGCCGGTGGGCACCGGCGAGCCGTAGACGAGGTACTTCGTCTCGGCGTCGCCGGTGAGCTGGCCGGTGCGGATCTGGTTGGCCACGTTGCCGTCGGCCACCGCGGCCCGCAGCTCGGGGCTGATCAGCGGCCGGACGTCCGCCGACGGTGAGGTACGCGCCTCGATCACGCCGGGCCAGTTGTCCGCCGTGAGGGCCACCACCACGCCGCTGTTCTGCTGGGGATCGCCGCCGGCGAGGTAGGTGACCGTGCCGTCGATCGTCTCCTGGAGCTGGGCCTCCTGGGGCTGGCTGTAGAGGCTGAACTGCTTGGCCGCGTACTCCGCGCCGTTGAGCAGCCGCAGCTGGACGTCGGTCTTGGCATTGTCCAGCAGAATGCTCGTGATCTTGTCGGCGATCAGGTAGGCGAAGCCACCGACCAGCAGGCTGGACGTCACCAACGTGATGGTCACCACCCGTACCTGCAACGAGCGGCGCCAGGTCTGGTGCAGCCTCGCCAGTGATCGGGCCAGTCGGCTGCTCACCCCACGCCACAACTCCCACCCGGCGCCCTGCCGGCGGGAGGTCGGGTCGAGATCGGGAAGCGGGGAGGTGGCCACAGTGCGACCAAGGCTATCCGGTGCCCGCCTTGTAGCCCACGCCACGAACGGTGAGGATGATTTCGGGTCGCTCCGGATCCGGCTCGATCTTGGCACGTAGTCGCTGCACGTGCACGTTGACCAGCCGGGTGTCCGCCGCGTGCCGGTAGCCCCAGACCTGCTCCAGCAACACCTCCCGGGTGAAGACCTGACGCGGTTTGCGGGCGAGCGCGACCAGCAGGTCGAACTCCAGCGGCGTCAGCTTCACCTCCTCGCCGTTGCGGCTGACGGTGTGCGCCGGCACGTCGATGGCGATCTGGTTGCCGGGCGGGCCGATGGTGAGCAACTCCGGCGCGGCGTCCTCGCCCCGGCGCAGCCGCGCCCGCATCCGGGCCACCAGTTCCTTCGGCTTGAACGGCTTGACCACGTAGTCGTCGGCGCCGGACTCCAGACCGAGGACGACGTCGACCGTGTCGCTCTTGGCGGTCAGCATCACAATCGGCACTCCGGACTCACCCCGGATCGCCCGCGCCACGTCGATACCACTCATTCCGGGCAGCATCAGGTCAAGCAGCACGATATCGGGCCGATTGTCGCGGAACGCGGCCAAGGCCCGTTCCCCGTCCGCCACGAACGAGGGCATGAAACCCTCGCTACGCAGCACGATGCCGAGCATCTCGGCGAGCGCGGGGTCGTCGTCGACCACCAGTACCCGGGCTCTCATGGGGTTAATGGTTCCATCCCGTCAGTTCGGTGGGCTCGGCGTCACCCGCACGCTACTGCCGTCAGGTGGGCCGTGCCCAGCACCGCTCGGTTCTACCGCCCGCACGTGCCACCCCGGGGGGCGGGTCTGCACCCCGGGGGACCGCGCGTGTCAACATGATCCCCGGGTGCGCCGCAGCGCGCCACCATCACCGCCTTCCAGGAGTGCGCGTGCCCGACACCGGCCCGACCGTCGTACTCCCCGGCCGCCCACTGACCACCGGCGAACTGCTCGACTCCGCGGTGTTGCTGCTGCGCGGCCAGGCGTCGGTCCTGCTCCCCCTCGCCGCCGTGCTGGCCGCCGCCGAACAACTCGTGCTGCTGCCCGTGCGGATTGCCGCGGGTGCCACCGCGCCGCTGTGGTTGGTGCCCGACACGAACGAGCTCTACATCTTCTGGTTCCTGCTCGCCCTGGGTGCGGCCACCGAAGCGATGATCATTGTGCTGCTCGGCAATCCGGCCGCTCGCGCCGCCGCCAAGGCACTGGTCGGCCACCGGTCCACCGCCGCTGACGCGTGGGGCTCCGGTGGCCGCTGGGGCGCCACCGCCCTGCTCTGCCCCGCGGTCGGCGCGGTCATGCTGCTGCTCGCCGCCGTGCTCGGCCCCGCCTGGTTCGCCGGATTCGCCCTGCTGGGCGCGGTGGCACCGGCACTCGTGGTCGACCGGGTCGCGCCGGTACGAGCGATCAACCGCTCCGCCGCGCTCGCGCTGCGACTGTGCGGGCGGGCCGCCGCGCTCCGGGTACTTGGCTATCTCATCTGGTGGATCATCCGGGTCGGGCTCGGCTGGGGAACGTTCACCGGACTGACCGCGCTGGGCCTGGTCACCGAGGGTTGGACCGGTGCCCTGGGGATGCTGGTCTGGGCGGCCGTGAACGCGGTCGCCTACGCCGCGCTGGCTTGCCTGGACGCGGTCCTGCACCTGGAGACCCGGATCCGCACCGAGGGCCTGGACATCCGGCTCTCCCGCGCGCCCGGCGCACCGCGTACCGCCGAACTGCTGGCGGTCGGCGGATGAGCTTCAGCCGGTGGTGGACCGAGACCACCGCCGCCCTCGGCGACCACCTGCCGCTGCCGCTGGCCGCGCTGCTGCTGGTGCTGCTCACGGCGCTCACCGCGACGGCCTGGTACACCTTCCCCGGCTGGCTGCCCCGCCGTCTCCCCCGGCCGCGCCGACGCCGCCGCACCGGTACCGGCAACGGGAAGCTGGAGCCCACGCCGCCGGTGACCGTCGCCGCACCACCGCCCGCCGGTCCGGTCGGTACCGTCCTGGTGGCCGACCGGCTGGCCGCCGAGGGCCGCTACGCCGAGGCGGTCCGCGAGCGGCTGCGGGTCATGCTCCACCAGCTCACCGACCGGCACGTGGTACAGGTCCGGCCCGGCATGACCGTCGCCGAGGTGGTCAGCGATGCCGCCGCCAACCATCCACCGGCCGGGCCGCCGTTGACCGCCGCCGCCGCCATCTTCTCGGAGGTGTGGTACGCCCAACGCCCGGCCACCGCCGAACACGATCACCGGATGCGTGACCAGGCCGGTCGGCTCGGAGAGCTGCTCGCCACGGCCCCGTCCAGAACGGACGACGGCCGGTGAGCACCCGGGGTCGCCGCCGCCGGATCATTCTTCCGGTGCTGGTGGGGGTACTGCTGATGGCCGTCACACTTGTCACCCGGGAGATCGACCAGCCGGACCAGACCGACCAGGGCTTCCTCTCCCCGGTGGCGACCGGTGACCACGGTGGCAGCCGGCTCGCCGCGAGCCTGGGCGAGCGCGGGGTGCTGGTGCAGCGGGAGACCGACACGCTCCGGGCGTTACTGGCCACCCGGCCCGGCCCGGCCACCCTGTTCGTCCCGGCACCCGAGCTGCTGCACCCGCGTACCGTCAACTATCTGGGCCTGCTGCCCGGCGGCACCCGGCTGGTGCTGGTCGACCCGCCCCGCCGGGTGCTGGCCGCCGCCGGCCTGCCGCTGCGACCGACCGGCCGGCGGTGGGCGACCCGGGCGGTGTCACCGCACGACATCGACCGGCCCTGCCCACTGGCCGAGGTCGCGCCCGCCGCCGTCGCCGCCGTCGCCCGCCAGCGGTACACGCCGACCGGCGCTCCGGACAGCGTCGATCTCTGCTACGGCAGCGGCCTGGCCCGCCTGCCCGGAGCCGCCGAGAGCGTGGTGGTGGGTGCCAGCGACCCGTTCCGCAACGGCCGGATCGACGAATGGGACAACCTCGCCTTCGCGACCGGACTGCTCGCCACCTCCGGCCGGGTGGTCTGGCTCGACCTGGACGGTCCGGCACCGCCGCCACCCGAGCCCAGCTCCGCACCGACCCGGCCACTGCCGGACCGCGACGCTGACCTCGACGAATCCGGTGACCAGGAGAACCTGGACCGCGGCGGTGACGGCGAGACGGCACCGGGCGGCCGTCCGGACAGTGAGGCGTCCGGTCCCGGTGGACGGGGCTCCGCCGGGGCGCCCAACCCGCTCTGGTCGGCCTTTCCTTCGTGGTTCTGGGCGCTGCTGCTGCAACTCGGGCTGGCGGCCCTGCTCGTCGCCATCGGTCGAGCCCGCCGCCTCGGCCCGCCCACACCGGAGCCGCTGCCGGTCGCCGTGCCCGCCGCCGAGACGGTTCTCGGCCGAGGCCGGCTCTACCAGCGGGCACAGGCCCGGGAGAGCACCGCCCGGCTGCTCCGGACCGCGACGCTCGCCCGGCTGGCACGACGCGTGCACCTGCCCGCCGAAGCACCGCCCACCACGCTCGCCGCCACGGTCGCCGCCGGCACCGGCGACCGACCCGACGTCATCCACGAGTTGCTCTACGGCGACGCGCCGCGAACCGACCGGGATCTGCTGGAGCTGGCCGGTGACCTGGACCGCGTGGCGCGTGCCGGCGGGTCGAGCCCCGCGCAACCCGTCGCCGACCCGCCGGCCCCCCGGCTGCCGAAGCCCCGATCCGAAGGAGACCCCCGGTGACCCGACCCGCGACGACCGTGGACCCGCTCGCCGCCGACCCCACCCGGGCCGCGTTGCACCGGCTCCGCGCCGAGGTGGCCAAGGCGGTCGTCGGGCAGGAGGGTGTGGTCACCGGGCTGATCGTCGCGCTGCTCTGCCGTGGTCACGTGCTGCTCGAAGGGGTGCCGGGGGTCGCCAAGACGCTGCTGGTGCGTACCGTGGCCGCGGCGCTGGACCTGACGTCGAGGCGGGTGCAGTTCACCCCCGACCTGATGCCCGGCGACGTCACCGGGTCGATGGTCTTCGACGCGCGGACCGCGGCGTTCACCTTCCGCCAGGGGCCGGTCTTCACGAACCTGCTGCTCGCCGACGAGATCAACCGCACCCCGCCGAAGACCCAGTCCGCGCTGCTGGAGGTGATGGAGGAGCGGCAGGTCACCGTCGAGGGCGAGCAGCGCGTGCTGCCCGATCCGTTCATCGTCGCCGCCACCCAGAACCCGGTGGAGTACGAAGGCACCTACCCGCTGCCGGAGGCCCAGCTCGACCGGTTCCTGCTCAAGCTCACCGTGCCGCTGCCCAGCCGGGACGAGGAACTCGGTGTGCTCCGGGCCCACCACGCCGGTTTCGATCCCCGGGATCTGACCGCAGCCGGCGTACGCCCGGTCGCGGACGCGGCCGACCTCGCCGCCGCGCGGGCGGCGGTGGGCCGCGTGCACGTCGCCGAACCGCTGCTCGGCTACGTCGTCGACCTGTGCCGGGCCACCCGGGCCACCCCGGCGCTGGAGCTGGGCGCCTCGCCGCGCGGTGCGACGGCCCTGCTCGGCACCGCGAAGGCGTGGGCGTGGCTGAACGGACGCGATCACGTGGTGCCCGACGACGTCAAGGCGATGGCGCGACCGACCCTGCGGCACCGGCTACGCCTGCGTCCGGAGGCCGAGCTTGAGGGCGTCGGGGTGGACCCGGTCCTGGACACGGTGCTGGCCACCGTGCCGACTCCGCGATGACCTGGCGGGTGGCGGCACTGCTGGCTGCGGGCGCGCTGACCCTGCCGTGGTGGCCGGCACCCTTCGTCGGGGTGGCGGTGATGGTCGGCGTGGTGCTGCTGCTGGTCGGGCTCGACCTCGCGCTCGCCGCACCGCTGGCGACACTGACCGCCGAACGGACCGGTGAGCGGGCCGTACGGCTCGGTGGCACCGCCACGGTCACCCTCTACCTACGCAACGGCTCCGGCCGACCGCTGCGGGCCCGGGTCCGTGACGCCTGGGTGCCCTCGGCCGGGGCTCGACCGGAGGTACCGCCGACCCGGGTGGTGTGGGCCGCGCCCGGTGCGGTGCTCGCGCTGCCCACCCAACTCACCCCCACCCGCCGAGGCGACCGACCCGCCGTGGCCCTGACCGTCCGCTCGCTCGGGCCGTTCGGGCTGGCGTTCCGGCAATGGGGTGGTCGGCCCGGCACGCCACCGTGGACCGTACGGGTGCTGCCCCGCTTCGACTCGCGCCGACACCTGCCGGAGCGGCTGTCGCGGCTGCGCGTCATCGACGGCACACAGGTCGGTCGGGGGCGCGGGCCGGGCACCGAGTTCGACGCGTTGCGGGAGTACGTGTCCGGCGACGACGTACGGTCCATCGACTGGCGCGCCAGCGCCCGGCGGGCCGAGGTGCTGGTGCGCACCTGGCGGCCGGAACGGGACCGGCGGCTGATCTGCGTGCTGGACACCGGGCGCACCTCGGCACTACGGGTGGGCGACGAGCCACGGCTGGACGCCTCGATCGAGGCGGCGTTGCTGCTCACCGCGTTGGCAGCGCGGGCCGGCGACCGGGTGGACGTGCTCGCGGCGGATGCCGTGCCCCGCGCCTCGGTGGGTGGCGTCGAACGCCCCGGGCAGTGGAGCCGGCTGGCGCACGCGTTGGCCCCGCTGCAACCCGCGCTTGTGGAGACCGACTTCCGGCTGATCGCGGGCGAGTTGCTCCGGCGGCACCGCCCGCGCAGCCTGGTGGTGCTGCTCACCGCCCTGGAGCCCGGTGCGCTCGGCGAGAGCCTGCTGCCGGTGCTGCCCCGGCTGGCCGCCCGGCACCGGGTGTTGGTGGCCGCCGCCCAGGACCCGGTGCTGGCCCAGCTGACCGCCGCACCCCCGCGACGTCCGGCGGACGCCTACGCCGCAGCCGCCGCCTTGCGCACCCTCGCCGAACGCGACCGCCTCACCCAGGCCCTCACCCGCCACAACGTCACAGTGGTCGACGCCCCCGCCCCCCACCTCGCCCCCGCCCTCTCCGACACCTACCTAACCCTGAAATCCCAAGCCCAACTCTGACCCCCTCCCACCCCCCCCCCCCCCCCCC
>NZ_JAGPXT010000012.1 GCF_018070465.1 Micromonospora sp. C95 | reverse complement strand
CGCGAGCTCCAGGCCCGGCTGACCGGCCTCCGCCCGCCCGCGGCGCCACGCCGGGCCGCCCGGGCGCGGGAGGCCCGGGTTGCGGCATGGCGCGGTGTCCCGCCGCCGGGAGGCCGCGACATGCCGCAACCGGAGTCGATCGAGGCTGTCCGGCGTCGGTGTCAGTGCACGTGGGCGAGGGTCAGCCCGTCGGCGATCGGCAGCATCACGGCATCCACCCGCACGTCGGCCAGCACGTCCTCGTTGAAGGCCGCGATCGCCCGGTCGTCGGCGCTCTGCGGCGCCACCACCCGACCGTTGCGCAACACGTTGTCCACGGCGATCACACCACCGGGCCGCATCCGGGGCACCAACTCGGCCCAGTAGACCGGGTAGCCGGTCTTGTCGGCGTCGATGAAGGCGAAGTCCAGGTACCGCTCGTGCGGCAATTGGCGCAGCGTGTCGCCGGCCGGCCCGATGCGCAGGTCGATCCGGTCCTCGACACCGGCCCGCGTCCAGTACCGGCGGGCGATGCTCGTGTACTCCTCCGAGATGTCGAAGCAGGTCAACTGCCCACCCTCGGCCAGCCCGCGGGCGATCGCCAACGACGACAGCCCAGTGAACGTGCCCACCTCCACGGCCTGCCGGGCATCGAGCAGCCGGGTCAGAAACGTCAGGAAGGCGGCCTGTTCCGGCGCGACCTGCATCGACGCGTGCTCGGGAAGCAGCGCCAGCGTTTCCCGCGCCAGGTCGCTGACGACTTCGTCCGGCGGGGCGCCGTGCGCCACGAGGTACCGGTGCAGGTCGTCGGTGAGTGGAATCGACTTCAGCGTCATGCTCGGAACCTAACCGAGCGGCTCGACGATCTGGTTACCAGGCGCGACCTTTGTCCACAGATCGGTGATCCGCAGATCCAACTCGGCGAGCAGGTTCCGCAGCAACGGCAGGGAAAGCCCGACAACGGTCCCCGGATCCCCTTCGATCCGCTCCACGAACGGCCCGCCCAACCCGTCGATCGTGAACGCGCCGGCCACCGCCAGCGGCTCACCGGTAGCGACATAGGTGGCAATCTCGTGATCGCTGACCTCGGCGAAGTGCACCACGGTGGAGGCCACCGCCTCGGCGCGCCGCCCGGCCGAGATGTCGACGAGACAGTGGCCGCTGTGCAGCACCCCGCTACGCCCACGCATCCGCTCCCACCGCCGGGTAGCGTCGGCCTCGCTGTCGGGCTTGCCGAAAATCTCTCCGTCGAAGGCGAGCACCGAGTCGCAGCCGAGCACAAGGGTGCGCTCGTCGTCGGTGGGACGCAGCCGACCCAGCACGGCCTGCGCCTTGAGCCGGGCCAGTTCAAGGCAGAGATCTTCCGCCCGCTCGGTCACCACCACCGACTCGTCGACCCCACTGACCAGCACATCCGGCTCGATGCCGGCAGCCTGGAGAGACTTGCGGCGGGCTGGGCTCGCCGACGCGAGCACGAGGCGAAGCGGCACGGCATCAGACACCCCGCCGACGTTACCGCCTGCCCGCGTACGTCACGCCGCCCACCACCCGGTCCAGCAAGGAGACGGTCAGCGACTGATCCGCGGCGGCGGATCATTGGAGCGACGTCGACGACGGACCAACACCGCCCAGCCGCCGCCTGCCGCTACCAGCACCCCCAGCGTGACCAGGCCGCGAACAGTCGCCGCCCGCCCCTCGCCAGCCGGCGGCCCATCAGCCGCCGCTGTGGTAGGGCCAGCTACGTCCGGCGCGTCCGCCGGCACCGACCCAAAGCCCCTAGGCGGTACGTCCGCCGTCAGCGCCGCCACCAGATCGATGACTCCGTAGCCGTACTGGTCGTCCCGCCCCGGCGGCCCCTTGTCGATCGCAGTCGCAGTCAGCCGATGCGCCACCTCATCAGCCGGCAGATACGGATACTTAGCCCGAACCAAAGCGGCGGCCCCAGCCACAATCGCCGCCGCCCCAGAAGTCCCGGTTCCCTTTCTGTAGCCGTCGTGGAGGCTAGTGCTAAAAATATCCACTGCTGGTGCGGCGATGTCGACACCTGGGCCAGTAAAGGAAATATCGGCCACGCTTCCTTTGCTGTCAATTCCGCCTACCGCAATTACGCCGTTGGCTGCTGCGGGATATGGAATGCTAGAATTTCTTAGCCGGTTACCTGCTGCTGCGACTACGACAACGTCGGATGAGCGTGCTGTATCGAGGGCATGTAGAAGGCGTGGGCTCGCTCCTCCACCAGCGGAGACGCTGATCACGTCGGCGCCTGCCCGGATCGCATATTCGACGGCTGCGGCTAAGAGATCAACGTCACCCCTGGGTTCTGCATCTAAGCAGCGGACAGGGATTACTTTCGCTTTTGGTGCAATTCCCAGGGCGCCGGTATTGGCACTTCGGCCGTGTGCGGCTACCAGGCCTGCCATTCCAGTTCCATGGCCGGAGTTGTCCTGATGTCCGTTCGTCTTGTCGCCCGTCAGTAGGTCGGTTCCCGGCAGGAGATTCCTTTGAAGATCCGGGTGGGGGATTACTCCCGTATCTACTATGGCTACTGTGACCCCTTCACCTTGGCTTATTCTATGGACCTCCTGAATTTTCAGGTATGGCAGATGCCATTGATCTTTCCGTACCCGACTAGGGTCGTCTGGTATTGGCAATGCATGTGCTGGGGTCGACGACGCTAGCTGGAGGAAGCACACAAGAATGAGGGTGAGCGGAAGCCGCTTACTTAGCAGAGTTGATGTCACCGCGTAAGGCCGATTGCGGGCCCAGGGTCGATCGGTCCCTCCTCGTCAGGTGGGCGAATGATCGGAGATAGCCCTTCATTCACCGCCCATGGATTGTCCGGATCCCACCGCCGAGTTTCGTTCCCGTCTCGGGGGTGACTGAGAAGCGATCCCGTCCTGCTGATGCCTCTACCGCTGGTCGGACCAAGCATCGGCGAGCCGCCTACGGGGATCTGGTTGGCCGTGAGGCCTCCTCGTCCGGCCGGTCGAGATCCTGCGCCTCCAGTCGGCGCAGTTCCTGCTGCTCCGCCACCGATGACCCCGCCAGAAGGATTGGACGAGCGTAGCTGAGTATTGCTGGCTCCGGAGTGGCTAACACTCCCGCCGTTTACCCCTCCGATAATTCCATCTGGCAGGGCAGTGTTGGGCGGATTTCTGTGAGGCATTGGGTCTGGTTCCTTACCAATCTTCCTGGCCTCTGGGACGGGACGGCTGTTACTCGGTCGGATAACGAATTCCGGTGTCAGCGGAGGGTTGGCGCTGGATGCCGATGCGGGAGCGTTCGGCGAGGGGGTGGAGGGCGTAGCGGTGGTTGGAGAGGGATCAGCCCTGCCGAGTACGGGACCAGTAGTTGGGATGGCCGAATTGCGGCCAAGGTTCATCGTGGTGGAGTGCTTGCGGACTGCTGCCCGTCGAAGCGACGGAGGTAACGCGACGACGGGTGGGATGAGCGGCGCAGCAATACCGCTGTAGGCGTCGGGGTGTGCCCCATCAAGAACAGTTGGTTTTGTGGGGGGTGGGTGGCGGAGTTGGGTTTGGGCTTGGTGGAGTTCGGTGCTGAGGCCGTACATGACGTTGCGGGCCTGGATGTTCAACTGCTCCAGATCGGAGTCCGTCACCGGTGGCTGGATGGCTCGGCTTGCGGCGGCGGCTTTCGGATCTGCGGCGGTTTGTTCCCAGGATCGCTTCTGTTGCAGTTTGTCGGCGTACTCTTGATGGATCTTTTCGATTTTGTCTCGGCTGCTGCTGAGGGCCTGGGTCGCGGCGGACAGCGCGGTCTGGTTTGTGGCGGCGGTGTCGTGGGTGCGTTGCACCTGCTCGATCAGCTCGTCGAGTTTGGCGAGGTAGGCGTGGGAGGCTGCGTTGGTCTCGGGCGGCCAGGCCTGGGCCAGGCTTTCGCGGTAGGTCCTCAGCCGGCCGAGATGCTGGCCGGCCAGCTCGGCGATTTTTCGCCAGCCGGCGACGTGACGCCAGTGGTTGTCGGTGTGGTGGCCCTGGAGGCAGGCCCACATGTCGGCCACGTTCATCAGATGCCACTCGGTCAGGCCGCCGCTGCGGCCGATGCCCGGTTCCCTCATGGCACCACCACCGGGCCGGTGTTGTCGGTGCCGGTCGGGTCGACGAGCGGTGGCGAGGCCACGACCGATAGGGGCGGTGGGCCGGGCTGGCCGATCGTCTCGCCGACGGGTGGCGCAGTGTGCCGCTCCTCGAATGCTCGGTGGACGTCGGCGACGCGGGCAGCGGCGAAGGCGTCCGTGTCGGCGTACTGTTCGGCGACGAGCTTGGCTGCCTCGGCGAGGTGGCCGGTGGCGTCTCTGACGCCCCAGACCGCGTTTGTCGTCGCCTGTTGCGTTTCCCAGTGGGTACGCATGAAGTGCACCAGCTCGATGAACGCGTCGGCCGGGTTGGGCACGGTGGTGAGCATGTCGTCGGCGATGTACCGCAGGTGCGGTGCGTAACTGCTCTCCACCTCGGCACGGAGTTGCTCGGCGAAGTCTCGTAGCTGCCGGATGTCGGCCTCGACGCCCCCGGAACCGCCCAGCCAGGACGCGTGTCGATCCTCCTCAGGGATCATCGGCCCTCCCAATCTGTCACGGGCTCGCTCCCCTGAGTGAGGTTAGACGGTGAACGCCCCCTCCGGCAGCCCTGGCCGCGCCCGACAGCGCTGCCGGGAACCAGACGGGGTCAGCGCGGCAGGCCGGAGGTGCGCCAGTTGCCGGCACCGGGCGTCAGCGCCGCACCCGCCGGGCGGCCGCTGCGCGCCCAGACCGACGCCGGGGCCGGCGCGGGCCGGGCAGTGGGGCGCGACCGTACGGCGATCACGCCCACCAACGCGGCCAGTTCCTCGGCGGTCGGCACGCCGCGCACGACCCGGAACAGTGGCTCGTCGACAGACATGACCTCAGGGTACGCAGGGGGTAGGCCGACCTTCACCGCACAGTGGCGTGCCGGCGGTGTGACCGTATGCGCTGCCGGGTACCGTCTCAGCGATGTCAGAAGCGTCCCCCCAACTCGTCGCCGACCGGTACCGGCTGCTCTCGCCGCTCGGTCAGGGCGGCATGGGTCGGGTATGGAAGGCGCGCGACGAGGTGCTGCACCGCGACGTCGCGATCAAGGAGCTGGTTCCGCCGCCGGGCCTGACCAGCGACGAGCGTCGCGAGATGCGCGAGCGGTCGCTGCGCGAGGCACGGGCCATCGCCCGGCTCAACAACATCAACGTGGTACGCATCTTCGACGTTCTCCGCACCGACGGTGACCCGTGGATCGTCATGGAGTACGTGGCGTCCAGGTCGTTGCAGGACACCATCGCCGAGGACGGTCCGGTGCCGCCCGCGCGTGCCGTGGAGATCGGTCTGGGCGTGCTGAACGCGCTCAAGGCCGCGCACAAGGCCGGCATCATGCACCGCGACGTCAAGCCCGGCAACGTGTTGCTCGGCACCGACGGCCGGGTGGTGCTCACCGACTTCGGGCTGGCCACGATTCCCGGCGACCCGAACGTCACCCGTACCGGCATGGTGCTCGGCTCGCCCGCGTACATCGCGCCGGAGCGCGCCCGCGACGGCACCTTCGGCCCGGAGGCCGACCTGTGGTCGCTCGGTGCCACCCTCTACGCCGCCGTGGAGGGCAAGTCCCCCTTCGCGCGCCCCTCGGCGATCAGCACCCTGGCCGCGCTGGCCACCGAACCGGTACCGCCGGCCCGCAACGCCGGGCCGCTCAAGCAGGTGCTCGCCGGGCTGCTGCGCAAGGACCCACAGGAGCGGATCACCGCGGAGTCGGCCGAGCGCATGCTGCGCCGGGCCGGTGGCCGCCGGGCCCGGGGCATCTCACTGCTCGACGGCGTACGCCGACCCGGGCCGAACGGTCCGCGTGAGCCGCGCCCACCGCTGGTGCCGGCGCCACGCCCTTCCGGCGAGCGGCCGTCCACCCCGGTCACCCCGCCCGCACCCCGTACGCCACCCACCTCCGGGCTGCTGGCCGGTGGCGCGGCGGCAGCCGGCACCGCAGCCGACCATTCGACCGACACCCAGCCCGGCTCGGACGTCGACCCGACGACCAAGGTCGCTGGCCCGGCCGGCGGTGGGGATGCCGCTCCGACAACCAAGGTCCCCGGCACGGGCGGCAGCGCCGATGTCGACCCGACGGCGAAAGTCATCCCGACCGACCCGTCGCAGGCTGGACGGGCGGACGACCAGGAGAGCGGACGGTCCCGGACCGACCCACCGGGCGACGGCGACACCGCGCTGGCCGCCGCCGCTGGCACCGCCTCGACCGCCGCCGCAGCAGCCGGATCGCCGGGCGAGGGCATCGGTGCCGGGCCTGCCACGCCGCCCGACGAGGAGGCTGGTTCGGGTGCCGCCACCGGCGACCGGGGCGGCCCGGATCCGACGGACGCGGCGCATGGCGGCACCGAGCCGGCACCGGGCGCGACGGGCGACGGCGCCCAGCCGGAGGCGGCCGCGCCGACGGGTCAGGCGGCGCCGGCAGATCAGGGTGCGACTCAGACGGAGGCGGCGGGAGACTCGGCCGCAGGCGGGTCGAGCACGACGGAGGCCGGGACGGACCGGCCGGAGGACGGCACGCGGAGTACGCGGCAGCCGACCTCGGTCATGCCGGCGGCACCGGTCAGCCCGGCCCCGACACGTGGCAACGTCTTCAAGGCCGGGCAGTTCCGTTCGGAGCGGACCCGGCGGGCGGTGCTTGTCGGTGCCGTGGTGGCGCTGCTGCTGCTCGGCGTGGTGGTGGCGGTGCCGCTGCTCAACGGCGGCGACGAGGACGGCGGGACTCCGCCCGCGAACGGCACCAGCAGCGCGCCGGCTCCGACCAGATCAGAACCGGCCGCCCCACCGCCGAGCGACCAGCCGGCCAGCCCGTCAGCGTCGCCCAGCCCGTCGGTCTCGCCCAGCGCCTCCGAATCGGCCGGGGGCCTGCCGGAGGGGTGGACGCTGCGGACCGACGCGGTGGGCTTCAAGGTGCCGATACCCGACGGCTGGCGACGCAGCGCCGGCGGCACCTGGGTCAAGTACCGGGATCCGGACGGCGTCAGCGAGTTGACCATCGACCGGACCGACGAGCCGCAGCGGGACGCGGCCGCCACCTGGCGGCAACTCGAACCGGGCCGGAAGAACGTGCCGGGCGTGCAGAACTACGAGTACATCGACATTTCGTCGATCGACTGCAAGTGGCGGACCTGCGCCGACTGGGACTGGTACGAGACCCGCGACGGGGTCAAGATTCGAGTCCGTAACCGTGGCTTCGTCACCGCCAGCAACCGGGGCTTCGCCCTGCGCTGGGAGGTGCCGAACCGCGACTGGGACGAGCAGTCGGCGAACTTCGAGATGATTTTCCGTGAGTTCGTGCCGGATCGGCAGGACTGACCGGCAGGCATGGCCCTTCGCCGTTCGGGGTATCTGATCTCCGACGACGGAAGGGAGGCCCGAGATGGGTTACCGAGGAAGGGACGCCCGGCCCCGGCTGGCACTGTGGACGGCCGTGGTGCTGGGCAACGTCGTACTGCTGGTCGCCACCGTCGGAGTCGCGGTGCTGGCGACCATGTTGAGCCTGGTGACGCTCGCCGGAGCCGCGTTCACCGGCTGGCACCTCACCCGCCGGGGCAGCGTGTCCCGCAGCGCGGGGATGTCCGTGCCGGTCGCGATGACCGCCCGACGGCGGGCCTGAGATTCCCGGCGACACCCGGCGCGGCGACAGCGGTCCGGGTGCGGCGCGACGGCAGGCTGACGTCCGCTCCGAGCGAAGGACGTCGGCCCGCCGTCGCGGCGTACGTCAGGTGTTGTTGGCCAGCGCGATCAGCCGGCTGCGGTCGCCGTTCCAGTAGTTGCGGTCGACGCCGCCGCTGATGCCGGGGACGCTGCCGGAGTCGGTGTACTGCCAGAAGCTCCAGAACGGCGCGCCGGCCGGCAGCGACCCGACGGAGGACGACCAGCGGGCCACCCACAGCGGGTGGTTGTTCCACGGCCCGCTCCAGGAACCGGTGCACTGGTTCCAGAAGCTCGTGGTGGTGTAGATGACCGCGTACCGGCCGGTGCGGGACCGGTAGGTGTTGAGGAAGTCCTGCACCCAGTTGCGCATGCCGGTGGTGCTCAGGCCGTAGCAGTAGCCGCCGCTGTACGGGTTTGCCTCCAGGTCCAGCGCGGCCGGCAGGGTGCGGCTGTCCGCGGACCAGGCACCGCCGTTGGAGGCAAGGAAGTTCGCCTGGACCGCGCCGGAGGAGATGTTGGGCCGGGCGAAGTGGTACGCACCGCGGATCACTCCCGCGTAGTACGCATTCACGTAGTTGGTGTTGAAGTTCGGGTCGCGGTAGCTCGTACCCTCGGTGGCCTTGATGAAGGCGAACTGGATGCCGGAGTTCCGGACGCTCGTCCAGTTGATGGTGCCCTGGTAGCGCGAGACGTCGATGCCCGGCACGGTGGCGGCGCTGGCCGGGGTCGCGGTGGCGACGAGCCCGGCGGCTGCGGTGGCGAGTACGGCGAGTGCGGCGGCGGTCAGCCGGCGCAGCGATCTGGTCCGACCCATGGCGTCCTCCTGAGACGACTGTCGATAGACAGACATCTTTGGAGGCGACCGTCGGCCAGGGCAAGAGGGATGAAGACAACTTTCGATGTCCTGGTTATGGCGGCGACCCACCTGGCAATCAGCGCAGGGTGGCCGGATCCACCTGCCAGCGGAACGGGTCGGTGAGGGTGAGCGTCTCGCCGGCCCTGGCCACCCGGTCCTCGACGTAGTGCCCGCGAGCGCCACCTCGGCGGCTTCGACCACGCTGCCCTCGTCGTCGGGCAGGGCTCACGATCAGGCTCCCGTCGAGCAGCTCGAACCGGGCATTGGTCTCACCCGTGCCGAAGTATTCGTCCTCCGTCCAGAGGCCGGTGTGAGGTTCCAGGGGGGCCGCGCTCACCGGCGTTCACCTCCCGATCCGATCGCCACCCGGTCAGTCTCACACGATACGACCGGTTGGCCCGGGACCGACACCGGAACGGTGACCCGGCTCGACCCTGGCGGCGGAACGTGAGCGGTAGGCTGCCGCCTCATGGTGTCGATCGAGGGCATGACCGAGTTCTGGGACCGCCTGTTCGGCGCGCAGCCCGACCCGCCTCCGCTGCTCGTGGTGCTCACCGGGCTGGTCGCGCTGCTCGTCGTCGTCACCCGGCTGCCGTGGCGGATCGCGCGCAACGCGATCACCATTGCCCACGAGGGCGGTCACGCGCTGGTCGCCGTACTGACCGGACGCAAGCTGCAGGGCATCCGCCTGCACTCGGACACCTCCGGCCTGACGCTGTCCGCCGGCCGCCCCACCGGCCCGGGCATGGTGCTCACGCTGCTCGCCGGGTACCTGGCCCCGCCCCTGGTGGGCCTGGGCGGGGCGTGGCTGCTCGCCGGCAACCGGATCACCCTGCTGCTGTGGATCGCGGTGCTCCTGCTGCTGGCCATGCTGGTGATGATCCGCAACCTCTACGGCGCGCTGACTCTGGTGATCGTCGGGGGTGCGGTGCTCGCCGTCTCCTGGTACGCCGGCCCGCAGGTCCAGGCCGCCTTCGCGTGGACCGGGGTGTGGTTCCTGCTGCTCGGCGGCGTACGCCCGGTGGTGGAGTTGCAGCGGATGCGGGCGCGGCGCGGCATGCCGGCCTCCGACGCCGACCAACTGGCGGGCATCACCCCGCTGCCGGCGTTCTTCTGGGTCGTTCTCTTCGGTCTGGGCAACCTCGCCGTGCTGGCGGCCGGCGGCCTGCTGCTGGCCGGACCGCTGCTCGCCGAGGCCGGCCTCACCTGATTTCGTCGCCCGGCCGGCAACCCGCACCACCCCCCGGTGCGTGTGCTCTGTCAGGTACGGGGAGGTGCGGGTGGCGGACGTCGAGGGGTTCGACGAGTTCTACCGGGGCAGCCGGCAACGGCTGCTCGGGTACGTCTATGTGCTGACCGGTGACCTCACCGAGGCGCAGGACGCCGTGCAGGAGGCGTTCATCCGGGCCTGGCAGCGCTGGTCCAGCGTGGGTGGTTACGACGACCCGGAGGCATGGGTACGGGTGGTGGCGGCCCGGATCGCGGTCAGCCGCTGGCGCAGTCTACGCAGCCGGGCCCGGGCCTACCTGCGGCACGGCGCGATCGACAGCGTTCCGGGACCCACCACCGACACCGTCGAGGTGGTCGCCGCCCTGCGCCAGCTACCCGAGGAACAACGCGTCGCGATCGCGCTGTACTACCTCGCCGGACTGCCGGTCGCGGAGGTGGCGCGGCAGACCGCGGCCCCCGTCGGCACGGTCAAGGCCCGACTGTCCCGCGGGCGTGCCGCGCTCGCCGGGCTGCTCGCCGTATCTGATCTCGAGGAGGCTCCCGGTGCCTGATGAGATGCGGTTCCTTGAGCGGATGCACCAGGACCTGCGGGAGGTCCGCTGGGCTGAGCCGGCGGAACTGCGTGCGCAGGGCACCCGCCGCCACAGGCGTGCGGCGGTGGGATCGGCCCTCGCCGTGCTGATGGTGGCCGCCGTCTCCGTCGTCGTCACGAAGGACCTCGCCGCACCACCACCGGTGGCCCCGCTGGCCGCGCCGAGCACCTCGATCCCGTCCGCCGAGATCCCCCGGCATGCCATGGTGCAACCGGGTGACCTTCCCGTCGAGACCGGCCCTCCGCTCGGCCAGTCCGGTCTGGACGAACCGGTGCAGATCGATTACGTGTTGCTCGCCTGTCACCAGGAGCAGGGCCTGAGCGCCGACTGGGAACCGTCGCGTTACTCGCGCTCACAGACACTGTTGCGGGCACCTACCGAGAATCTCCCGGCCGACGAGGTGTTCAGTCAGGCCGTCTACCGGCTCGCTCCGCAGGTGGCCGACCGCATCTTCGCTCGGATCGATGCGTTGCTCGCCCCGTGCGCGAGCTGGCGGTCCATAGGGGACATGCGCTGGGACGATCAGGTCGTTACGGCCGAGGCCGACCATCGGTGGGAGGTGACCGCCCGCGACTTCGTCGGCGATCAGGCGATGGTGATCCAGCACAGCATCACGGAGGTACGGAACCTGGACACCGGCGAGCGCCGGGATCCGGTCCAGGTTGAAAGGACCGCGGTGGTGCGGGTCGGTGACCTGGTCACGGTGCTGGGTCTGGGTCGGAACGGTACGGAACGAGAGCTACGCCGGCTGGCCGCCGTGGCCGCCGACCGTCTCTGCGTCGCCGCCAACCCGCCGTGCTGACGGGCCCCTCCCGACGCGCTGGCGGCGGGAGGGGTCCGCTCGTGGCGCCTACAGCGGGATGTTGCCGTGCTTCTTGGGCGGGAGGGTCTCCCGCTTGGTACGCAGCACCCGCAACGCCCGGACGATCTGGGTACGGGTCTCGTGCGGCGGGATCACCGCGTCGACGTACCCGCGCTCGGCGGCCACGTACGGGTTGGCGAGGGTGTCCTCGTACTCGGCGATCCGATCGGCGCGGACCGCGGCCGGATCCTCGGCGGCGGCCAGCTCCTGCCGGTAGAGGATGTTCACCGCGCCCTGCGCGCCCATCACCGCGATCTGTGCGGTCGGCCAGGCGAAGTTGAGATCGGCCCCGAGGTGCTTGGAGCCCATCACGTCGTACGCCCCGCCGTACGCCTTGCGGGTGATGACGGTGACCTTCGGGACGGTGGCCTCGGCGTACGCGTAGATGAGCTTCGCGCCTCGGCGGATGATGCCGTCCCACTCCTGGCCGGTGCCGGGCAGGAAACCGGGCACGTCCACGAAGGTGAGCACCGGAATGTTGAAGGCGTCGCAGGTGCGCACGAAGCGGGCCGCCTTTTCGCTGGCCGCGATGTCAAGCGTGCCGGCGAAGTGCATCGGCTGGTTGGCCACCACGCCTACCGGCCGGCCCTCGACCCGGCCGAAGCCGACCACCATGTTCTGCGCGTAGAGCGGCTGGACCTCCAGGAATTCCCCGTCGTCGAGGACGTGCTCGATCACCCGGTGCATGTCGTACGGCTGGTTTGCCGAGTCGGGGATCAGGCCGTCCAGATCCCGGTCCGCGTCGCTGATCTCCAGGTCGGCCGGCGCGTCGAAGACGGGCGGCTCGTCCAGGTTGTTCGAGGGCAGGTGGGACAGCAGCGCCTTGACGTAGTCGATCGCGTCGGCCTCGTCGGTGGCGAGGTAGTGCGCGTTGCCGCTGCGGCTGTTGTGGGTGCGGGCGCCGCCCAGCTCCTCCATGCCGACATCCTCGCCGGTGACGGTCTTGATCACGTCCGGGCCGGTGATGAACATGTGCGAGGTCTGGTCGACCATGACCGTGAAGTCGGTGACCGCGGGGGAGTAGACCGCGCCACCGGCGCACGGGCCCATGATGAGCGAGATCTGCGGGATGACACCGCTGGCCCGGACGTTGCGGAAGAAGATCTCGCCGTAGAGGCCGAGTGAGGCCACGCCCTCCTGGATCCGGGCGCCACCGGAGTCGTTGATCCCGATCACCGGGCAGCCGATCTTCATGGCCAGGTCCATCACCTTGACGATCTTCTCGCCGAAGACCTCGCCGAGGGAGCCGCCGAAGACCGTGAAGTCCTGGGCGAACACGCAGACCTGCCGGCCGTCGACGGTGCCGTAGCCGGTGACCACGCCGTCGCCGTACGGGCGGGTCCGGTCCAGCCCGAAGTTGGTGGACCGGTGCCGGGCGAACTCGTCCAGCTCGACGAACGACCCCTCGTCGAGCAGCATCTCGATGCGCTCCCGGGCGGTCTTCTTGCCGCGCGCGTGCTGCTTCTCCACGGCGCGTGCCGACCCGGCGTGCACCGCCTCGTCGACCCGTCGTGCCAGGTCCGCCAGCTTGCCCGCGGTGCTGTGGATGTTGGTCCCGGTCTCGGTAGTCACCCTGGGAATATAACGATGGTTCAGGCCGCCGCCGCTGTGCACTCCGCCTCACCGGGCTACCCGTAGGCTGGTGGCGTGCCGGGTTCTCCGTACACCGATCTGGATCGTCCGCCGCTGTCGGCGGCCCGGCTGCGTCGGGCGTTGGTCGCGCCGTACGGTCCGTGGTCCCGGCTGGAGTTGCGGACGGAGACCGGGTCCACGAACGCCGACGTCGCCGAGGCGGCCCGGGCGGGGGAGCCGGAGGGGCTGGTCGTGGTGGCCGAGCGGCAGACCGCCGGCCGGGGGCGGCGCGGGCGGGTCTGGCAGTCGCCGCCGCGCGCCGGCATCGCCACAAGCGTGCTGCTGCGGCCCGGCGAGGCCGTGCCGGCCCGAGGCTGGTCGCCGGCACCACCGGCGGGGTACGGGTGGCTGCCGTTACTGGCCGGCGTGGCGCTGGTCGAGGCGGTGACGCTGCTGGCCGAGCTGGACGCCACCCTGAAGTGGCCGAACGACCTGCTCATCGGGGGTGCCAAGTGCGCCGGGATACTCGCCGAGGGGGTGCCCGGGCCGGGGCTGAGCGACCCGCCGGCGGTGGTTGTCGGCATCGGGCTGAACGTGACGCTGCGCGCCGACGAGCTGCCGGAGCATCCGACCGGGCTGCCGGCCACCTCGCTGCAACTGGCCGGCGCGTCGGCCACCGACCGGGATCCGCTGCTGCGGGCCCTGCTCCGCTCGGTCGCCGACTGGTACGCCCGGTGGCGTGCGGCCGGCGGCGACGCGGCGGCAAGTGGTCTGCGCGAGGCGTACCTGTCGGCGTGCGGCACCGTCGGCCGCGAGGTCCGCGCCCTGCTCCCCGACGGCACCACCCTCACCGGCACCGCCACCGGCGTCGACCCTGACGGCCAACTGATCCTCTCCACCCCCACCGCCCAGCACCCCCTGGCCGCCGCCGACCTCCACCACCTCCGCTAACTGTCCGGCCCCGCCCTCCAACCCCCGCGATCTTGCACTTTTCGTCGGGGCAGATAGGCGGTTAAGGGGCATTACGGCGACCACAAGTGCAAGATCGCGGAAGCCGGGCGGGGCGGGTGCGGGGTCGGTGGGGGTGTTGAGCCGCGTGGTGGATGTGGGGTGGGGCGGTGGGGGGTTACGGTCTGGGCGTCCGTTTCTGGTTGGAGGTTCCGTGGCGTTTCCCGAAGACGTGCTCAGTGAGGATGAGCACGTCGTGCTGCACATGCATCCGCACTGGAAGGCGCTGATCCGGCCGGTGGCGGTGCTGGTGCTCGCCATCGCCGCAGTGGTGGTCGGCGTGCTGTTCCTGCCCTCGGGCGGGGGCGGTTCCGTGACGCTCGCGGTGATCGGTGGGCTGGCCCTGCTGGCCGTGATGGTGCTGGCGGTGTGGCCGTATGTCTCCTGGCGCAGCACCCACTACCTCTTCACCAACGAACGGGTCGTGCTCCAGCACGGCGTCTTCTCCCGCGATCGCCGAGACATCCCGCTGAGCCGGGTCAACGACCATTCGATGAGTCAGCAGTTCGCCGGCCGGTTGCTGGGTTACGGAACGCTGACCATCGAGTCGGCCGGTGAGCGCGGGCAGTCCGTGCTGCACGACGTGCCGAAGGTCGACCGGGTCCAGACGCAGCTCTACGAGCTCGTGGAAGCGTTCCACGACCGGCACTCGCTCGGTGACGGTGAACTGCGCGAGATTCTCGGCGAGCGGGACAAGAGCGCCGGAGCGTAACCGCCAGGCCCGAGCCGGCACGGCCTGCCTGTGTGGGCGCCCGGTCAGCGGCGGCGAGGGCGGCGGGGGGCCGGGGCAGGCTGCAACTGGGCGGCCAACTCGGCCTCCAGTTCGGCGTCCAGCTCCGCCGTCAGCCGGGCCTCGTCGGGCAGCGACGCGGACCTCGGCTGGAGTGGCCGAGGTGTCACGGCGGGCCCGGCTGCGGGCGGCTGCTCCTCCTCCAGTTCCGTCACCGACTCGGCGAGTTCGGCCACCGGGTCCATCCCGGCCATCGAGTCCCACTCGTCGCGGGGCAGGCCGTGCCACCGCTGCGTCGCCTCGGCCGGTGCGGCGGGCTGGAAGACGAAGGTTCGGTACGACCAGAAGCGGAACAGCGTCGCCAGCACCACGCCGCCGGTCTTCGCGATGTTCAACGCCAGCAGCCCGGTCACGCCCAGCCCGTACTTGGCTGCGGCGAGTACACCGAGTTCGATCAGCAGCCCGGCTCCGTTGAAAAGGAAGAACAGGGCGTATTCCCGCTGCATGGCAGATTTTGGACGATCACGGTACGTCCAGTGTCGATTCATCAGATACGACGTGATGGTGGCCACGATAGTGGCGACGACGGTCGCCTTCAGTTGACCGTCGACGAAGACCGTGAGTGCGAGTGCGTTGAACACGGCGTAATTGATGACCGTGTTGATGCCACCGACCAGGCCGAATTTGAGTGCCTCGTGGATGAACTTCTGCCAGCGCTCAGGCAGCAGACGGACGAGAGGCATGCGCAACACCTTAGGGCAGTGGGTCGGGGTCGGCTGGCTCCGACCGATCGAGTGGGCGGCAGGTCACGCCCGGCGGTCCTGGTTCGCTTCCGCGACGGGTGGCGTTCCCGCTTCGACGAAGACGAACCGTCGGTACGACCAGAATCGGAACAGCGTGCCGAACCCGGTGCCCACGATGAAGCTGGCGACGTTGTCGGCCAGCCGCGTCTGGAAGACGGACGGCCAGATGCTGCCGAGCCCGTAGTGGCTGATGGCGAGGCAGGCCACCGCGATGCCCAGGCCCACGGCGTTGAAGAAGAAGAACAACGCGTACTCCCGGGCCGGGTGGGAGCGCTTGCGGTGCCGCCAGGTCCAGAACCGGTTGCCCAGGAAGGCGAAGGTCGCCGCGATCACCGTGGCGATCGTCTTGGCGGTGATCTGCTCCACGCCCTGCGGGCCGATCAGGTAGTTGAACAGGGCGAAGTCGATGAGGAAGGCGATCCCGCCGACGGTCGCGAACTTGCTCATCTCCCGGACGAGGTGACCGAAACGGTCGATCAGGGAGTGAACCAGACCCGGTCGGGTCTGCCGGGAGCCTGGCTCCCCGGTCATCGTGGCGGCCACCGTGCGAGCGTACCGGTTGGCGGGCCCGTGAGCGGGTAGCAACGGTCACCGGGGTGCGCCGCTGCGGCGGCACGGACGGGCACGAACGGAGCGTAACCGCATCCGTGCGATCGGGTGTTGTTTATCGCTTCGGTGCGCCCGGTCGAAAAACGCCGGCGCGGGTGCTGTCAGCAGGAGGTCCACCGAAGGATTTGCGTGAAACTGCGCGTGAAAGCGGGTAAAGGCTCGTGATGCCGCAGCGTGACCGCACCTTGTGCAGTTCTTCACAACCAGTCCCACTGACTGGAGAGGTCCCTCGGTTTACGCTGAGGCCAATCCCAGGTTTCCACGAAGGCGACGCGCATCGCGGCGCCGCGACTCGTGCACTCCATAGACCGGTCAGCGTCGACCACAAGGAGATGTGTCATGGTTGCTCCGGCCACCGTTCGGGGTATCGATCAGGCCCCTACTTCCCACCCGAAACTCCTCGCCTGGGTCCGTGAGGTCGCTGAACTGACCACCCCTGACCAGGTCGTCTGGGTGGACGGGTCCGACCAGGAATGGCGTCGCCTCACCGACGAGCTGGTCGAAGCCGGCACGCTCATCCGGCTGAACCCCGAGAAGAAGCCCAACTCCTTCTACGCGCGTACCGACCCGACGGACGTCGCCCGGGTCGAGGAGCGCACCTTCATCTGTTCCGTGGACGAAGCGGACGCCGGGCCCACGAACAACTGGATGGCGCCGGCCGAGATGAAGCGGACCATGACCGAGCTCTACCGTGGCTCGATGCGCGGCCGGACGATGTACGTCATCCCGTTCTGCATGGGCCCGGTCGAGGCCGAGAACCCGATGTTCGGCGTCGAGATCACCGACAGCCCGTACGTGGTCGCCTCGATGCGGATCATGACCCGGATGGGCGCCTCGGTCCTGCAGGCCATGGGCGACGATGCCGACTTCGTGCACGCCCTGCACTCGATCGGCGCGCCGCTGGCCCCTGGTCAGCAGGATGAGGCCTGGCCGTGCAACGACACCAAGTACATCTCCCACTTCCCGGAGACCCGCGAGATCTGGTCCTTCGGTTCCGGGTACGGCGGCAACTCGCTGCTCGGCAAGAAGTGCTACTCGCTGCGGATCGCCAGCGTAATGGGGCGCGACGAGGGCTGGCTCGCCGAGCACATGCTGATCCTGAAGATCACCTCGCCGGAGGGTCAGGTCTACCACATCGCCGGTGCCTTTCCGTCGGCCTGCGGCAAGACCAACCTGGCCATGTTGGAACCGACCATCCCCGGTTGGAAGGTCGAGACGATCGGCGACGACATCGCCTGGATGCGGTTCGGCCCGGACGGCCGGCTCTACGCAATCAACCCGGAATACGGCCTGTTCGGCGTCGCACCGGGCACCGACTGGAAGACGAACGCCAACGCCATGCGGACGTTGGACCGGGGCAACTCCATCTTCACGAACGTCGCCCTCACCGACGACGGTGACATCTGGTGGGAGGGCATGGGCGAACCGCCGGCCCACCTGATCGACTGGAAGGGCAACGACTGGACGCCGGAGAGCGAGAACCTCTCCTCGCACGCGAACAGCCGGTTCTGCACCCCGATCACCCAGTGCCCGATTCTGGCCGACGACTACTACGACCCCAACGGCGTACCGATCGACGCGATCCTGTTCGGTGGTCGGCGGCGCGACACCGTGCCGCTGGTCACCGAGGCCCGGGACTGGGTGCACGGCGTCTACCTGGGCGCCACGCTCTCCTCGGAGACCACGGCCGCCGCCTCCGGTGCGGTAGGTGTGGTCCGTCGCGACCCGATGGCCATGCTGCCGTTCATCGGTTACCACGGTGGCGACTACTTCCGGCACTGGATCGAGATGGGCAAGGGCGCCGACGGCGACGAGTCGAAGCTGCCCAAGGTCTACTACGTCAACTGGTTCCGCAAGGACCCGGAGGGCGGCTTCCTCTGGCCGGGCTTCGGCGAGAACTCGCGGGTGCTCAAGTGGATCGTCGAGCGGATCGAGGGCCGGGCGGACGCCGTGGAGACCCCGATCGGCATGGTGCCGACCCTGGACTCCCTGGACGTCGAAGGGCTGGACATGACGCCGGAGGACGTCCGGATCGCGCTGAAGGTGGACCCGGACGAGTGGCGCGACGAGCTGCCGCTGGTCACCGAGTGGTTCGAGAAGTTCGGCGACAAGCTGCCCGGTGTCCTCTGGGCCGAGTTGGACGCCCTGCGGGCCCGACTCGACGCGGAGCAGCCGCAGCGGGGGGTGTGATCGACGACGGATCCGGGCATCATCGGATGCCATGAGGACGGCCGCCGAGACCGAGGTCCGGCGGCCGTCCGCCGTCCGGGCACTTACCGCACTGCTGGCGGTTACGGCCGCGGCCACCGTCGTGGTCGAGGTGCTCAACTGGTGGTACGCGCCGGAGCAGGGCTTCGGACTCGCCGTACGCACCGGCTGGGCGATGCTGCGCTCGTTCGGCTTCCTGCTGCTCATCGGGCACGTGCGGCGCGGCCGGACGGTGGCCCGCCCGTTCGGCCTGATCCTCGCCGTCACCACCGTCTTCGCGGTCGGCCGGCTGATCGTGCCCCGCCAGGGCGTGCCGCCGCTGCCCGGCCTGCTCGGCTTCGCCCTGCTCACCACGCTCTGCGCGACAGTGGTCTGGTTGCTGTACCGGTCGTCGGCGCTCGCCGAGCACCTGGTGCGGCACCGGCCCCGGCTGGTGATCGACCGCACCGGCATCTCCTGGCGGGAAACGCCACCGCGCCGGCCAGAGGCGGGTGCCTGGCTGCTGACCGCCCGGGTGGCGGCGTTCACCTACAGCCCGTTGATGCTGGTGCCGGCCCTGGTCGCCACCGCCGCGATCGTGGACGGGCGGTTGCTCGCCGTACCCGCCGTGCTGCTCTGGCTGGGTGCCGGCATCGCGACCAGCTATCTGGTGCTGTTCTGCACGGCGTTCCTGCTGCGCGGCCGACGCTGGGCAGGCACCCTGCTCGTCGTCGTCACGGTCGCGGTGCTCGCCGTCGACCTTCCGTTGTGCTGGTGGCTACTCGGCGTCGATGGCCTCATCCGCGACGGCGCACCCCTGATCGTCGCCGCCGGGCTAACCATCTACGGCATCCGCCGCGCCACCCACCTGACCCCGTCGCCGACCTGATTCCCGCCCCGCCGCCGCGCCCCGCCGCCGCGCCCCGCCGCCGCGCCGGGCTGCCGCGCCGGGCTGCCGCGCCGGGCTGCCCCGCTGCCGCGCCAGGCTGCCGCGCCGGGCTGCCTCGCCGCCGCGCCGGGCTGCCGCGCTGCCGCGCTGCCGCGCCGGGCTGCCGCGCCGGGCTGCCGCGCCGGGCTGCCGCGCCGGGCTGCCCCGCTGCCGCGCCAGGCTGCCGCGCCGGGCTGCCGCGCCGGGCTGCCTCGCCGCCGCGCCGGGCTGCCGCGCTGCCGCGCTGCCGCGCCAGGCTGCCGCGCCGGGCTGCCGCGCCGGGCTGCCCCGCCGCCCCGCCGCCGCGCCGGGCTGCTGCGCTGCCCCGCCCCGCCGGGCCGCGCCCTCGTCCCACCGCCAAGATCCGCGCAACTTCCCTGATGTTGCTGCCTCAGCCGAGCCCCGAGGCAGCAACATCAGGGAAGTTGCTGGGTTCCTGAGCGCGTCGGGTGCTGCTCGCCCGGCCGCTTGCTCTGCTTCAACTGGCGCACCAGATCCGGGACGATCGCAGTGCGTTGGGTGGAGCAGAGCAAGCGGGGCCGATGTGAGGCGACTTGGTGCAAGGTGCGGTTCGAGGCGCCGGGTGTGCGGGGCGGGTGTGTAAAGGGCCGGGTGTGTAAAGGGCCGGGTGTGTGAAGGGGCGGGTGTGTAAGGGGCCGGGTGTGAGACGGGCCGGGTGTGAGGTGAGGGCGGGTGGGTGGCCGTTGCGCCCCTGCGGGGGTGGTGGGAGTCGAGGTCGGGCGCCGCGCGCGGTGTGCGGGGTTGCCGATGGTCGAGTGGAGCGGGAGGAGGGGCTGTGCGCGACGAGTTCGACGTGGTGGTGGTCGGGGCGGGGCCGGCGGGGGCGGCTGCCGCGCTGGCGGCCCGCCAGGCAGGTGTCGAGGTTCTGCTGTTGGACCGGGCCGATTTTCCCCGGGACAAGGCCTGCGGCGACGGTATCGCCGCGCACGCCCTTGACGTGCTCGCCGAACTGGGTGTGCCTGACGCGGTGGCCGGTTTCGCGCCGGTGCCGGCGCTGCGGCTGGTGGCGCCGGACGGCGGCGCCGTGGCGCGGGCGTTGCCCAGGCCCGCGTACACCGTGCCACGGCAGGTGTTCGACGCCCGGCTGGTGGCGGCGGCGGTCCGGGGCGGCGTGCCGCTGAGCCGGCGGGCGGTGCGCCGGGTCGAGGTGCGCGCCGACCGGGTCGTGCTGGACGGGGAGATCTCCGCCGGGGTGGTGGTGGGTGCCGACGGTGCCGGGTCCGTCGTGCGCCGGGCGCTTGGCGAGCCGACGAATCCGGACCGTCACCTGGCGCTGGCCATCCGGGGGTACGCGCCCGCGCCGCCCGGTCCGCCCACGCAGGTCATCGTCACCTCGGCCGCCCGCTGGCCGGCGTACGCCTGGTCGTTCCCGATCGGTGACGGCCGGGCGAACGTCGGGTACGGGGAGGTGCTGCGGGGCGAGTCGCTGACCCGCGCGCACCTGCTCGACCGGCTGGCCGCGCTGTTGCCGGGCACCGATCCGGCGGCGGTCGGCTCGCTGCGCGCCCATCACCTGCCCCTGTCCACGTTCCGCCCGGTGCCGGGGCGGGGCCGGGTGGTGCTCGCCGGCGACGCGCTCTCGCTGATCAATCCGCTGACCGGCGAGGGGATCTTCTACGCGCTGCGCTCCGGTGCGCTGGCCGGGTACGCCGCCGTCGGTGCACCCGAGCAGGCGGCGCGGCGGTACGCGGCCGCCCTGCGTCACCGGCTCGGCACCCACCTGCGGCACAGTTCGGCGGCGGCCTGGCTGGCCCGGCGTCGCCGGGTGGTGGACGCGGCGGTGCGGGCGGCCGGTCGGGACGGACGGGTCTTCGGCAGGGTGACCGAGCTGGGACTGGGCGATGGGTTGCTGGACGGCCGGACGCTCGGCCTGATCGCCCTCGGCCTGTCGGTGCGGCATCGGCCACCGGCACACTGATCCGTACGACGGCTCGCTACCCTGCTAGGTGATGAGTCTGCGGAAACTTCTCTACTCCGTCTACGAGCGGCGGCTCACGGCCAAGCTCGCGGGTCGGCCGGTGCCCCGCCACGTGGGCGTGATGTGTGACGGTAACCGCAGGTGGGCCCGGGAGATGGGCTTCGTCGATCCGAACGACGGGCACCGGATGGGTGCCGAGCGGATCAAGGAACTGCTGCGGTGGTGTGACGCCGCCGGCGTGGGGCACGTGACCCTCTGGCTGCTCTCCACCGACAACCTGTCCCGCCCGTCGGCCGAGTTGGATCCGCTGCTCCAGATCATCGAGGATCTCACCACCGAGCTGGCCGAGGAGGGCAACCCCTGGCGGCTGCGGATGGTCGGTGCGCTCGACGAGCTGCCGACGCGCCTCGCGACGGCGCTCAAGACGGCCGAGGAGCGGACCCGGGAACGCGCCGGCAGCGCCCAGGTCAACATCGCCGTCGGGTACGGCGGGCGGCGGGAGATCGCCGACGCGGTGCGCTCGTTGCTGCTGGAACACGCGGCGAACGGCGGCACGCTCGAGGAACTGGCCGGTTCGCTCGACGTCGACGACATCTCCGAGCACCTGTACACCCGCGGCCTGCCGGATCCGGATCTGATCATCCGGACCAGCGGTGAGCAGCGCCTCTCCGGCTTCATGCTCTGGCAGTCGGCGCACTCGGAGTTCTACTTCTGCGAACTGAACTGGCCCGACTTCCGCCGCGTCGACTTCCTCCGCGCACTGCGCTCGTACGCCACCCGTCAGCGCCGCTACGGGGTCTGAGACGCCGTAGCGGCACCGGTCCCGGTCCGGCTCAGGTGAGCCGGTGGGTCGCGTCGGTGAGAAAGTCACCCAGGGCGGCGGGGGAGTCGATGGTGAGGTCGGCGGCCTCGGCGACCTCGTCGCCGGTCTCCGGGTTGGCGACGGCGACGCAGACACCGAGGAAGTCGGGGTCGGCGGCGGCGCGGGCCCGGAGCGCGGCGAAGGCCTTGATGTCGGAGACGTCGTCGCCGAAGTACCAGGCCGCGCGTACGCCCTGCACCAGCTCGTCGATCACCATGCCCTTGTCCCGGTCGACCGGCGGTTTGATCTCCAGGACCATCCGTCCGACCTGCACCCGCAGGCCGAGACGCTCGGCCTGATCCCGGCCCCACTGTTCGACGGTGGCGGCCAGTTGCGGGGCGGTTCGCCAGTGCAGGGCCACGGACAGCCGCTTGTACTCCACAAGGGTGCCCGGTGGCAGCTCGGCGCGACCGAGTTCGGCGAGTTCAGCCATCGTGGGCACCCACGGCAGGGCGGCCAGCTCGGTGACCGTACCGCCGCCGGAGTGGCTGTGTTCCAGGCCGTAGAGGCCGTACAGATCGACCCCGGTGAGCCCACCGAAGTGTTCGCGCAGGAAGTCCACCGGTCGGGCCGAGACGATCGCGATGCGCCGCACGATCGGCGCGAGTGTCTCGATGGCGGCCAGCACCTTCGGCGCGGGCTGCACCTGCGTCGGATCGTCGGCGACCGGCGCGAGGGTGCCGTCGAAATCGAAGAAGAGGACGGTCTCGGCCGCCCGGTCGGCGGTTGCCCGCCAGGCCTGGTCGGCGTTCAGCGGGGTCTTCGGCTGCTGGTTGCCCAGATTCAACGGCGGCACGCGCGAAAGCGTACCCCGGGTTCGACCGGTCAATCCTGACCTGAATCCGGTGTGGGCGACGGGTGTGATTCAGCGTTCGGCGGCCCCACGTCCCCGGCGTCCGAACGGCACCACCGCCGCCTCCTGGCCGTGGCTCAGCAGGTAGCCCTCCACGAAACCGGAGTTCCGGTCACCGGTGTGCGCCTCGATCTCCCGTAGCCGCTCCACCAGGAACTCGGTGAGCGCGGTGAGCCGGTCGTTGAGCCGGTCGTGCAACTCGGCGACCACGGCCAGGACGATCGCGGTGCTGGCGGTGGCGAGCGCGAAGAGGTTGACGAGCAGCGGAAGCTGCCCGCCGTTCAGGGTCAGGGTCACCGCGTTGCCGGTGATGCACAGCGTCACCGAGACGGTCGCGACCACGACAGCCATCCATTTCAGGGTCATGGAGAGACCCCTTTCTGTCCCGCAGGGCTGGGTTCGGCCTTGTCCCGTCCCCCCGCCGACGACGAGCCCAAGCAGTACGAATACGGACGCTAGCGCGCCCGATCCCGCCCCGTAGCGAAACGAATGAGGCTGACCTGCCGTTCTTTCGCCATCTGAGAACTAGCTGGCGGCGTCCCCTCGTTTTCGGACACCGAGCGGCAACGTCGGGCGATATGCGAGATATCGAATGGTTTCCCGGATGTGGAACTTCTCCGCATCCGAGACGTCGGGATCGACCAGCCGGCGGAGCAGTGCCTCGACGTCGGGATCCATCGGTGGCGGTGGCGGTGCGCTCCGGCGGGAGGTCGTCCGGTCCCAGCCCAGCGCCGCGAAGGCCACGGTCGGGTCGAGCCCGAGACCCTCGCAGAAGGCCACCACCCGCTCGGCCTCCGGGTCGCTGGCCCAGTCGCCGCGTACCCACCGGTTGATGGTCTGCCGCGAGACGCCGGTACGTCGGGAGACCTCGGTGCCGCTCCACGCCCGGGTCGCGCGGGCCTCTTCGAGGGCGCGCCGGACGAAGGTGGCGAAGGCGATCTTCCGGGCGTTGGCCGTCTCGGTCACCTCGTGACCGTACGACCGTTGAGCCTGGGTGACGGCGCCTGCCACGCGTCTGTCACGCTTGCGTGACGTCGTTGTGGTCTGGCCGGAAGCGGGTCCGACACTCTTTCTGAGGGGTGCCACCTGGGCAGGATAGATGTACGTAGGTGCGGAGGCAAACGAACGAAAAGCTGATACTGTCACGTTCATGGGACAACCTACGGTGTGTCACGTGCATGAGACGATCAGTGCTCACCTGCGTCACGCGCCCGGTGCGAGGGGGACGCGGTGACCGAACTCGCAACCCGTGCTCAGGCGTTCAGCCTGGTGGCCGAGGGGGTCGCCGCCGGGCTCAGTGCGCCGTGGCGCCTCTACCTCGCCCGCGGCTGCCGCTACCTGTCGCTGAGTGTCGGTGACCGAGCCGAGTGGAACGCCTGGCGGACCCATCTCGGCTGCCCGGAACTGAGCGTCCGGGTCTACGACGCCGGCGGCGAGATCCGCCGCTCCTCGATGGCCGAGGTGGTCATGGACGGCTGTCGGATCAGTGTCGAGTTGGTGGAGGAGGTCGGCACCGACGACCTCGACCGGCTGCTGGTCGTCGACCCCACCACTGTCGAACCGGAGGAACGATGACGGCCGCGCGGCGCACCGGAGCCGCCGGATGAGCCCGTTCCTGGCGATCTTCCTGGTGCTCGTGCTCGCCGCGACGAGCTACGCCGCCGGGCGGCTGCACGGGCAGCTCAGTTACCGGATCGGTTACCGCTTCGGCTACCGGCAGGGCTACTTCGACGGTGACCGTGGGGCCTGGAACCGGCGTCGCCGGGAGGCTCAGGCGGCCATCGCCTCCGCCCTCTCCGTCACCGCAGCCTCGCCGCCGCCCGCTCGGGTCTCGGCCAGCGTGAACCCGCTTCAGCCACGCGGGGCGGGCGTACCACCGCCGGCGCTGCGTGCCGACGCACCACCGGGGGAGATCGAGAAAAGCCCGACAGCTCGCCCGGGCACCACGTACACCGGGTCGTCCTTCGCGGAGCCGGCCGCCTCGGTCACCGGGCGGCACCCGACCGGCACCCTCGTCCGACGGACCGGCTGAACCGGTCACGGGCTCCGGCCCGTCCACAGACGCGGCGCGTACCCCCTCGCGGGTGGCGCCGCCGGGGCCACGTCAGACCGGTGGCGGTGGTCCCACCGGCCGGGATGCGCGCAGGGGGCATGCATCCCGGCCGGTGCATGTCCTCGTCCTCGCGGGGTTGCGGACCTTCCTGGCTGCCCCGGCCAGCGGCCGTTCATGAGCGACTACTAGCCGGGACGGGTGTGGGGAGCTAGCGTCTAGGCATGGCGCGGGGTTGTCCCGAGCCAGCCGGCCCGCCCGGCCTGCGACCTCGCGCACGGGGCCCGCATCCGACCCCGTGTCAGCCGGGCATCCGGAGGAGGCGGACCGCGGGTGGCCGGGTGCCCATCCGCCGGAGCAGGCCTGTGACGACTCGCCGTACGACCGCCGGTGCCGACCAGGGCCCGGCCGCGACTACCACGACCCGCCGCAGCACCCGGAGCCGCCGTACGGCGGCCGCCGGTTCGGTCGACCCCAGGGAGCCTCGACCAGCGGGCCAGTCATTTGTTCTGGACACCTCGGTCCTGCTCAGCGATCCGGCGGCATTCCACCGCTTCGCCGAGCACGAGGTGGTGCTTCCGCTGGTGGTGATCTCCGAGCTGGAGGGCAAACGGCATCACGCGGAGCTGGGCTGGTTCGCCCGACAGTCGCTACGCATGCTCGACGAGCTGCGGGTGCGCCACGGTCGGCTCGACCGGCCGGTGCCCGCCAACGACGTCGGCGGCACGCTGCGGGTGGAGCTGAACCACACCGACGACGGGGTACTGCCGCCCGGCTTCCGCAACGAGTCCAACGACGCTCGGATCCTCTCCGTCGCGCTGAACCTCGCCGCTGAAGGGCGGGAGGTGACGCTGGTCAGCAAGGACATGCCGTTGCGGGTCAAGGCCGCCTCCGTCGGGCTGCGTGCGGACGAGTACCGGCACGGCCAGGCCAGCGACCCGACCTGGACGGGAATGGCCGAGCTGGAACTCGCCGAGGACGACATCACCCGGCTGTACGCGGGCGAGGTCATCGACGTGGACGCGGCGGCCGGTCTGCCCTGCCACACCGGCCTGGTGCTGCACTCGTCCCGGGGCTCGGCGCTTGGCCGGGTGCTGCCGGACAAGACCGTGCGGCTGGTCCGGGGCGACCGGGAGGCGTTCGGTGTGCACGGGCGCTCGGCCGAGCAACGGGTCGCGCTCGATCTGCTGCTCGACGAGTCGATCGGCATCGTCTCGCTCGGCGGCCGGGCCGGTACCGGTAAGTCCGCCCTGGCGCTGTGCGCGGGGCTGGAGGCGGTGATGGAACGTCGCCGGCACAAGAAGGTGATCGTCTTCCGCCCGCTGTACGCCGTCGGTGGGCAGGAACTGGGCTACCTGCCCGGCTCGGAGTCGGAGAAGATGTCGCCCTGGGCGCAGGCGGTCTTCGACACCCTCGGCGCGGTGGTGCACGAGAACGTGCTGGAGGAGGTCACCTCACGCGGTCTGCTCGAGGTGCTGCCGCTGACCCACATCCGGGGCCGCAGTCTGCACGACGCCTTCGTCATCGTCGACGAGGCGCAGTCACTTGAGCGCGGCGTGCTGCTGACCGTGCTCTCCCGGATCGGCCAGGGCTCGCGGGTGGTACTGACCCACGACGTCGCTCAGCGGGACAATCTGCGGGTCGGACGGCACGACGGCGTCACGGCGGTGATCGAGGCGTTGAAGGGTCATCAGCTGTTCGCGCACGTGACGCTCAGCCGTTCGGAGCGATCGCCGATCGCCGCGATGGTGACGGACCTGCTGGAGGACATCCCGACCTGACCACCTTTTTGGGGGATATTCCGCCGAAATTCGGTGTGACCCACGTCACAATTGAGGTCCGCAGTTTCCCATCAGCCTCACTGTGCGCGATGGTGTCCCACGGGCGCCCACGCACCGGACGCATCGTTGGCGATCGTTCGTCACTCCAACCGCGGAGCGGACGACGCCGGCCAGGCGAGGCGGTGCGTCCACGGTGGCCGGTACGCCGGCCACGGGCGCCCGTGGTGCGCCACGACCGCAGCAGGGTCGCGGCACGCCGCGACCCTGACCCCGACGAAGGGATCACTTCGTGAGTCGGCCGTGGAGCCGGTTCGCCGCCCGCACCGCAGCCGTCGCGCTGCTCTCGGTGGGCGTGGCCGGTGGTTTCTACCTCAGTGAGGACCGCCAGTCCCAGCGCTCAGGCCCCGGCGCTCAAGTGGCCGGCAGCGTCAGCGACGTCGACGTCAACGTCGAGTACCGGCAGCAGGAGACGGTCTCCCGCCAGGTGCGTACCGCCCGGCAGCAGGCCACCGAAGTGCGGAAGCAGGCCAAGGCCGCCGCCGAGAAGGCCCGCAAGGCCGAGGAGGCGGCGCGCAAGAAGGCCGAGGAGAAGGCCGCCAGGGAGGCCGCGGCCCGGGCCGCGAAGCCGTACGACGGCCCGATCCCCGAGTCCTGCGAGGAGTACAGCGGTAACCGGAAGGTCGGCTGCGCGCTGATGATCGACGCGGGCTTCAAGATCGACCAGTTCCCCTGTCTGGACAGGCTCTGGAACAAGGAGAGTGGCTGGAACCACAAGGCCCGCAATTCCTCCTCCGGGGCGTACGGCATCCCGCAGGCGTACCCGGGGAACAAGATGTCCTCGGTCGGTTCCGACTGGGAGACCAACCCGGTCACCCAGATCAAGTGGGGGCTCGGCTACATCAAGGGCCGCTACAGCACACCCTGTGCGGCGTGGAACCACTCGCAGGCCAAGGGTTACTACTGAGCTGAACCACGGCGGCGGGGCGCGGAGAACGCGTCCCGCGGCCGTGCGCCTCGTGCCCGGAAAAGTGGCGGCCACCGGCGTTTACTGATAGCTGTTTACGGGTGACCCTGCTCCCCGCAAACGGCGATCCCCACCGGTTCGGCACCGTGGCCTTCTACGCGTCCATCGGCCGGGCGTTCGTCGCCATGTGCGCGGTGGTTCCGGTGCTCTTTCTGATCGAGGGCCTCGACGTCTGGCTGGGCGCCGGGTTCGACTCCGCCGCCGGGATCATCCCGCAGCGCATCGACGGGCTGGACGGCGTCTTCTTCTCGCCGTTCCTGCACCACGGCTTCGACCACCTCTACAGCAACAGCATCCCGCTGATCCTTCTCGGCACCTTCGTGCTGGCCGCGGGCGCCCGGCGCTTCCTCTGGTCCACCCTGGTGATCGTCCTGGTGAGCGGGCTCGGCGTGTGGTTCACCGGTTCGTCGAACACGATCGTGGTCGGCGCCAGCGGGGTGATCTTCGGGTATCTCGGCATCCTGCTCACCCGGGGCATCTTCGAGCGGAGCTGGTGGAACTTTGCCGTGTTCCTGCTGGTCGGGCTCCTCTACGGCGGCCTACTGGTCGGCGTGCTGCCCACCGACGAACGGATCTCCTGGCAGGGGCACCTGTTCGGGTTGCTCGGCGGCATCGTGGCCGCGATCATCTTCCGTCGCCGTCGGTCCGACCTCGACGGGCCGTACCGCTCCGAGTCCCCGATGACCATGCCCTGACCTGTCCGCCGAGCGCGGCGACCGCCACCGCGACCAGGGTCAGGACGGCACCGAGCAGGGTTGTCGGGTCGGGATGCGAGGCGGCGGAGGGCATCAGCACGTCCAGCAGCACGGCACCGATCACCTGGCCGGCGACGGTGGCCAGGCCGAGCAGCAACACACCGGTTAGACGCACCACCGCGGCGGCCACCGCGATGAACGCGACGCCGATCGGCCCGCCGAGGTAGAGCCAGCCGTCGGTGGGCAGTCCGCCGGGCGGCAGACCCCGCAGCGTGAGGCTGACGAGGAACGCGACAAGCAGCACCGCCGTACCGGCGGCGAAGTTGACGAGCGTGGCGGTCAGCGTGCTCTCGGTAAGCACCCGGACCCACCCGTTCACCGCCTGCTGCCAGGCCACCGCCACGCCGGCCAGCAGCGGCAGCAGGGCCAGAGCGAGGGTGGACGGCTCGCGGAACCGGTCGCTGACCGCCAGCAGCACCGCGACCACGGTCAGCGCCGCACCGGCCAGTCGGGCGCCGGTCACCGGGCGCCGGCCACTCGGGCCGATCCCCGCCCGGTCGACAAGCAGGCTGCTGGCGGACTGGCCCGCCACGACCGCCACGGTGAACACCGCGACTCCCAGGGTGCCGACGGTGGCGCCCTGGCTGAAGACCAGGAACGCGCCGCACGCACCGCCGAGGCACTGCCAGGGCCGCAGCGTCCGGCGGCTCAGCGCGGTACGCAGCGTCGCCAGCCCGCGCCGCCCGGCGTCGGTGGCCGGGACCAGCACCAGCAACAGCAGCAGGCCCGAACCGAACGAGACGACCGCGGCGGCGACCCCGTCACCGAGGCGTACGCCCAACTCGCCGTTGATCCGCGACTGCGTCGCCACCCCGACCCCGGCTCCGGTCGCCAGCGCCACCGCGCCGAACCGGCGACCCGCCGACACCGCCGGCCGGGTCGCCGTGGGGGCACTCAAGCCTGTTCGTCCAGTGGCCGACCGTCGAAGTCCACCGCCGAGTACAGCGCCAGCTTCTCCAAGCGGTGGTACGAGTCGATCACCCGGATGGTGCCGCTCTTGGAGCGCATCACGATCGACTGGGTGTACGCCCCGCCGGCCCGGTACCGCACGCCGCGCAGCAGGTCCCCGGAGGTGATGCCGGTGGCCACGAAGAAGCAGTTGTCGCCGGTGACCAGGTCGTCGGTGGTGAGCACCCGGTCCAGGTCGTGGCCGGCCGCGACCGCCTTCTCACGCTCGGCGTCGTCGCGCGGCCAGAGCTTGGCCTGCATCATGCCGCCCATGCACTTCAGCGCGCAGGCGGCGGTGATGCCCTCCGGGGTGCCGCCGATGCCCATCAGCACGTCGACGTCCGACTCGCCGCGCGCGGCGGCGATCGCACCGGCGATGTCGCCGTCGGAGATGAAGCGGATGCCGGCCCCCGCGCGGCGGATCTCGTCGACCAGGCCGTCATGCCGGGAACGGTCGAGCACACAGACCGTGACCTCGGCGAGGCTTGTGCCCTTGGTCTTCGCGATGCGACGAAGATTTTCGACAGTACCGGCCTCGATGTCCACCACGTCCGCGTAGGCCGGGCCGACGGCGAGCTTCTCCATGTAGAAGACCGCGCTGGGGTCGAACATCGCACCGCGTTCGGCCACGGCCAGCACCGCGAGCGCGTTCGGCATCCCCTTGCTCATCAGGGTGGTGCCGTCGATCGGGTCCACCGCGACGTCCACCTCGGGACCGTCGCCGTCGCCGACCTCCTCGCCGTTGAACAGCATCGGGGCGTTGTCCTTCTCGCCCTCGCCGATCACCACGACGCCCTTCATCGGGATCGAGTTGATCAGCTTGCGCATCGCGTCGACGGCGGCGCCGTCGCCGCCCTCCTTGTCGCCCCGGCCGACCCACCGGCCGGCGGCCATCGCCGCGGCCTCGGTGACCCTGACCAGATCGAGGGCGAGGTTGCGGTCGAGGTTCTGTGGAATTCGCGTCCTGATGGTGGTCATGAAAACGGCTCCTCCTCGCGGCGGTGCGGGGCGGGCCGGCGCTGCCGGCTTCGTTGCTGATCCTCACACGATGGCGGATGCGCAGCCGGGTCGGGGCGGTGATGGGACGGATACCGCCGGTCGGGCGGCTGCGAGAATGGCCGGGTGGAACCTGCACAGCCTGCTGACCGCAAGCCCGACGACGAGTCCGTGCCACCACCCGCAGCCGCCGCGAAGTCCGAGCGGTCACCGCGGGACATGGCCATCTCGCTGCTCGTGCTGCTGATCCCGATCGCCCTGCTGCTCGCCTTCTACCGGGGCTTTCTCGGTGGGGACCAGCCGAACACGGTCGATCCGGCGCCCGCCTTCGAACAGGCCAGATCGGCCGGTGCGTTTCCGGTGAGCGAGCCGGCCGAACTGGGTGACGGGTGGCGGGCGGTACGCGCGGCCTACCGCACGGCCGAGGACGGAGCGATCCTCCGGGTGGGATATGTCACCCCGGAGGGGCGGGGCCTGCAACTGGTGCAGAGCAACGTGCCGCCGGAACGGCTGCTGCCGGCCGAGCTGACCGACAAGGGCCGCCCGCAGGGGCAGACCGATCTCGGGTCGGGCACCTGGCAGCGGTACACCGCCCGGGGCAACGAGCAGGCGTTGGTGCTGCTTGAGCCGCAGCGCACGGTGATCATCGTCGGCGACGCCCGGGACAACGAGCTGCGCACGCTCGCCACTGCCGTGGACTGAACGACCGCCACCGACGCGGGTGGGCCGCCGCATCGGGTGCCCCCTGCATGTCGGCGCGATCCGCTACGCTCCCCGGGTTCGCTACCCGGCCAGCAGTGGTCGCCGGGCTTTCCTGCTTGAAGAGAGACGATCTGTGAACATTCGACGGTGGAGCGTGGGCCTGATCGCCGCCACGCTGCTTGTTCCTGGCCTCGCCGCCTGCAACAACTCCAGCGGCGACTCGCCCTCCGCGGGCGCCTCGACCGATTCGGGCATTCCGGCCGACCCGAAGGCGGCGCTTCTCGCCTCCACCAAGGGGCTGGCCGAGGGCAACTTCACGTTCACCATCGCGGCTGACTCGATGACCGGCAAGGGCACGTTCCACAAGCCCAGCAACAGCGCTCAGATGGCGATGACCGTGGGTGACGAAGACTTCACCATGGACTTCGACCTCATCCAGATCCAGCCGGACACCTGGGTGAAGGTCGACCTTGGTGACCTGTTCGCCGGTGTCCCGGGGATGGAGGCGATCAAGGACAAGTACCAGCACCTTGACGCCGCCAAGGCCAAGGACGCGAAGAACCTCGACATCTTCAAGGAGGGCACCGACCCGGCCGACGCCGCCGGCATGTTCGAGGGCCTCGCCGAGGTGCAGAAGACCGGCGAGGGCGCCTACAGCGGCACCTTCGACCTCACCTCGGTGAATGACTCGGTGGCCGCCGACGAGGACATGCTCAAGGCGCTCGGCGACAAGGCCAAGGCGATCCCGTTCACCGCGAAGCTGGACGCCGAGGGCCGGCTCACCGAGCTGGTTCTGTCCCTGCCCGCGGCGGGCGAGACCAAGGCTCAGGACATCAAGGTCAACTACGCCGACTACGGTGCCGCGACCGCCGTGCAGAAGCCGCCGGCGGACCAGGTCATCGAGGCGAGCGAGCAGACCTACGAGATGTTCAAGTAGGCCGAGCGGCAATGCTACGGGGGTGGGCTCAGCCCACCCCCGTTCGCGTTCCGGTCGACCGGGATCGCCGGTACGCGCCCTCGTCGAGGGCGCGTACCGAAGATCGGGCTGCGCGGCGACGAAGGTCCGGAGGGATGTGGTCGGTTTCGGGTGATTGCCGGGGCGGGCGGCAGGGAACAGAGGAGGGGAGCCTCCGGCGCGAGAACGCACCGGATGACCCTGCTGGGAGAGACCGATGACCGTTCGACGACTGAGCGCCGGCCTCGTGGCCGTCGCCCTCTTCACGCCCGGCGTCGCCGCCTGCACCACCACCACCGGCGACGGCGGGCCGAGCGCCACACCGTCCGCCACCGCCACCGGTGCCGCACCCGAGGTCGACACCGAGGCGAAGCAGGCGTTGCTGGACTCGACCCGGGAGATCCGCAACGGCAACTTCAGGTTCAGCATGTCCGGGGCCGGCTCGACGGCCGAGGGACAGGTGCACCAGCCGAGCCAGACCGCCGAGATGCGGGTACGCCTCGGCGAGTCGACCGACGACCTGGCGATCAGCCTTGACGTCATCCACGCCAAGCCGGACAGCTGGGTGAAGCTGGACCTTCAGGGCCAGGCGGCCAGCGGCGTGCCCGGGGCGGACCGACTCAACCTCGGCAAGTACCACCACCTCGACCAGAGCCGGATTCAGGGCAACCGCAGCCTCGGCTTCGACTTCGACAAGGTCGACCCCGCCGGCAGCGAGGCGTTGACGCAGGCCGTCACCGACGTCCGCCGCACCGGCGACGGAGCGTACGCGGGCACTCTCGACCTGTCGAAGGCGGCCGACGCCGGTTCCCTCGACCCGAGCGTGGTCGCCGCGCTCGGCGCGGAGGCGAAGTCGGTGCCGTTCACCGCGACGACCGACGCCCAGGGACGGCTCACCGAGATGGTCATCCGACTGCCCGAGGGTGGCCGGCCCGCCGGGCAGGAGATCAGGGTGACCTACTCCGACTACGGCAACGCGACCGAGGCGACCAAGCCGCCGGCCGACCAGGTCGTGGAGGCGCCGCCGGAGCTGTACAACCTGTTCGACTGAGCGAAGCACGGCGAGGTGGCCGGACGGCCGCCTCGCCCGAAACGAACCCGTACGCATCGCGGCGGGAGCCGGTCGGCTCCCGCCGCGCCGGCTGCCGGGATCGGCTGGACAACCCGTCACCTGGCCGTGCCGTGTCGGTCGGCCTGCCGGTCACCCGGGTGCTGGGCTGGCCGTGCCGGTCGGCCTGCCGTCGGCGGCGGATGCGCCTGCGAGCCTGGTCAGGCAGCCGGCTCAGGTCGGGTGGCGTCGATGCGGGCGCGGGCACCGTCGAGCCAACGCTGGCAGATGACCGCCAGCGCCTCGCCGCGCTCCCACAGCGCCAGCGACTCCTCAAGCGACGTGCCGCCGGCCTCCAGCCGCTCCACCACCGACGCGAGTTCGGCGCGGGCCTGTTCGTAGCTGAGTCGCTCGTCCGACCCGCTTGTCTTCTCGTCAGTCATCGCACCCATCTCAGCACAACCGCCCGACACCACCGGCGACCACACCGCCGTCGTCCGCGCCCGCGTGGGATAACGCCGCCGGTACCGATCCGGCGGTTGTGACGCCGTGGCGCACGACGGCGGCTCACGAACCCCTCGGCCCCGGCGGCACGATGGGCCGTGGGCGTACCGGTCAGGCGTCGACCGTGGCGGACAGTTCGCCGTCGGCGAGGCGTACCCGCAGCGGATCGCCGGCCGCCACCTCGGTGGCCGCGCGTACGACGTGGCCGTCCCCGCGTTGCACGATGGCGTACCCACGGTCGAGGGTGGCGGCCGGGGAGAGAGCGCGCAGCCGGGCCAGGGTGTGCCGGAGGTCGTCGTCGGCGGCGGCGAGCCGGTGGTCCAGACAGCGGCCGGCGCGCTGGCGTAGCGCGACCAGTTCGGCGGCCCGTTGCTCGACCATCACCTGTGGCCGGGCCAGCACCGGTCGGGAGCGTAGCGCGTCGATGCGGTGGGCCTCCCGATCGACGAGGTTGTGCACGGCCCGGTGCAGCCGGTGCCGGGCCTGCTTGATCAGGCGTACCTCCTCGGCGAGATCGGGGACCACCCGTTTGGCCGCGTCGGTGGGGGTCGATGCCCGGACATCGGCCACGTAGTCGACAAGCGGCGCGTCCGTCTCGTGGCCGATGGCGCTGACCACCGGTGTGCGACAGGCGAAGACGGCTCGGCACAGGGCCTCGTCGGAGAAGGGAAGCAGATCCTCGATGCCACCCCCGCCGCGGGCCAGAATGATCACGTCGATGCTCGGGTCCGCGTCCAGCACCTTCAGCGCGTCCACGATCTGCGGAACGGCGGCCGGGCCCTGCACGGCCACGTTCACCGTGCGGAACTCCACCGCCGGCCAGCGTCGGCGGGCGTTCGTCAGTACGTCCCGCTCGGCGGCACTGGCCCGACCGGTGATGAGCCCGATCCGCTGCGGCAGGAACGGTGGGCGGCGCTTGCGCGCCCGGTCGAACAAGCCCTCGGCGGCCAACAGTTTCTTGAGCTTCTCCAGCCGGGCGAGCAGTTCACCGAGGCCGACCTGACGGATCTCGTCGGCGCGCAGACTGAGCGTGCCCCGGGCGGCGTAGAACTCGGGCTTGGCGTGCAGCACCACGCGGGCGCCCTCGCGCAGTTCCGGCGCGCCGGAGTCGAGGACGTCGCGGTTGGTGGTGACCGTGAGACTCAGGTCGGCGGACGGGTCACGCAGCGTCAGGAACACGGTGCTGGCGCCGGGCCGCCGACTGATCTGCGCCACCTGCCCGTCGACCCAGACCCACCCGAGCCGGGCCACCCACGCGCCGATCTTCTGGCTGACCACCCGCACCGGCCACGGTTCATCCGAGCTGCTCTTCCCACCCGTCCCCTCGCCCACACCCACCCCACCACCCTACGGCCCCCGCGCCGACTGGCGTTGATCATGAAGTTGTTGTGCTCGGCGCGGCGTGTCGCGGGTGACAACTTCATGATCAACGGGAGGTGGGGGGCGGCTCGGGCGCTGCCGGGTGCGGGAGTGGCACGTACGATGAGGGGGTGACTGAGGTTGAGGCGACTTCCCGGACCGGCAAGCGCGTGCTCCTGGCCAAGCCCCGCGGCTACTGCGCGGGCGTGGACCGGGCGGTGCAGACCGTCGAGGAGGCGCTCAGGCTCTACGGGGCCCCGATCTACGTCCGCAAGCAGATCGTGCACAACAAGCACGTGGTGCGGACGCTCGAGGCCCAGGGTGCGATCTTCGTGGAGGAGAACGAGGAGGTGCCCGAGGGCGCCACAGTGATCTTCTCCGCGCACGGCGTGGCCCCCGAGGTCTACGAGCAGGCGAAGCAGCGGTCCCTGAAGGCAATCGACGCCACCTGCCCGCTGGTGACGAAGGTGCACCACGAGGCGAAGCGGTTCGCCGCGGAGGACTACGACATCCTGCTCATCGGTCACGAGGGGCACGAGGAGGTCATCGGCACCTCCGGCGAGGCACCGGAGCACATCCAACTGGTGGACGGTCCGGAGGACGCCGACCGGATCACCGTGCGGGACCCGAACAAGGTGGTGTGGCTGTCGCAGACCACGCTGTCGGTGGACGAGACGATGGAGACCGTGGCCCGGCTCAAGAAGCGGCTGCCGATGCTCCAGTCACCGCCCAGCGACGACATCTGCTACGCCACCAGCAACCGGCAGCACGTGATCAAGGAGATCGCGTCGGAGTGCGACGTGGTGATCGTCGTGGGCTCACGCAACTCGTCCAACTCGGTACGCCTGGTCGAGGTGGCTCTGGACGGCGGTGCCCGTGGCGGCCACCTGGTCGACTTCGCCCACGAGATCGAGGACGCCTGGCTGGCCGATGCGCGGACGGTGGGCCTGACCTCGGGCGCCAGCGTTCCGGAGGAGTTGGTGCAGGAGGTGCTGGCACACCTCGCCGAGCGTGGCTTCACCGACGTCGAGGAGGTGGTGACCGCGAACGAGCGGCTCACCTTCTCACTGCCGCAGGAACTCAAGCGCGACATGAAGGCCGCCGCGGCGGCCCGCGACTGAGCCCCCCGGACAGGTTCGTGAGCGCGTCGGGCAGGCCCGGTGGAACTGTTCACCGGCCCGGTGCGTCTGAGTTTGGCATGAGGACCCTTCGGATCGCCGCCACCGCGTTGATCGTCTGCACGGCGCTCGCCGCCTGTGCCGGCCAGGAGGCGGGTGACGGCACCACCACCCCGACCCCGACGGGAGCGTCACCGGTGACCGAACTGCCCACCCCGGACCCGACCGGGTCCGCGCCCGCGCCCTCACCCTCCGACCCCGTGGACCCGACGGTACCCACCACCCGACCGACGGTCCGGCCGAGCGCCCCGTCGAAGCCACCCGCGACCGGCGAGATCACGTTGACCGGCCGGATCGAGTCCGGCGTCGAGCCCGGCTGCCTGCTGCTCGACGGCTACCTGCTGCTCGGCGGTCCGCGCGACGTGCTCAGCGCGGGTGCGTCGGTGACGGTGACCGGGCGTCCCGACCCGACCATGATGTCCACCTGCCAGCAGGGCACCCCGTTCGTCGTGGCCTCCGCCAGGCGGGGCTGAGTTCGTGGCCCCGGGCCGCCCGCGACGGCGGCACGGGCCGACGATGTGGATCAGATGATGGCAGGATGCCCCGGTGCGGTACCGACCGATCCTTCCTGTGCTGGCCGGAGCCCTCGCCGCCGTCCATGTCCTCGGCATCCTCACCGGAGTTCCGCTGCTGCGCCAGGCCGAGGTGGCCGCGTTGCTGCTGCTGACGGCGTACGCGCTGACCGCCCGGCGACCGGGCCGGTCCTGGGCGCTGCCGGTGGCGCTCACCGCGCTTGTCGTCGAGGCGTGGATCATGATGCCCGCCGATCCCGCCGACCGGGGATGGCAGGTCCTTCGACCTGGCGCGGTTGACCCGACCCTTGGGTTCGTCACCGGACTCCGGCTGAGCTGGGCGGCGCTGCTTCTCGTCCTGATCCTGTTGCTGACCGGTCTGCGGCGCGATGCCCGCCCGGGTCGTTTTGCCCTCGCCGGTGCGGTGCTGGCGGCGACGCTCGTGGTCGGGTACGCGGCCGTCCGGCTGGCCGAGATCCACTTTGCGGTGTCCGAGAGTGGGCGGTCCGGTCCCGGCGACACCAGCCCGTCCGGCGCGGCGGCGGTCGGCGCCATGCTGGCACCCCTCGCACTCGCCGTCGGCGCATTGGTCCTGGCGGTCCTGCTCGCCGGGCGTCGTCGCCGGGTCGCCGCCGGCGGTGCCGTCCTGCTGGCACTTGTCGCCCTGACCCACCTGGACACGGCGCTCACCGCGTTGGCGCTGCCGCGGTACGCCGAACGTGGTGTCCTGCTCTCCGCCGCGTTTCAGGCCAACGCGAGCCTGCCCGCGTCCGGACCGGCCGTCTTCGCCGCCGTCGAGTTGGCCGCGTACCTGCTGCTCGTGGTGGGTCTGGTCGGCCGTCACCCGCCACGGGTCGAGCCGGTCAGCTGACCGGCTCGACCCGTTGACGGACGGAAGCCCGCCTCCGGAGAACCGGAGACGGGCTTCCTGATGGTGCGGGTGGTGGTGTCAGTTCACCGCGCCGATGGAGACCGCGCCGCGGCCGACGACCGCGCCTTCGGTGGTCACCACGGCCAGCTCACCGTAGAGGCTCCGGCCCGCGGGCGGGGCGGACTGTGCCGTCACCGTGCCCGAGATGGTGCCGGTGGCACCGTGAGCCAGGGTGAGCGGCGTGCTCGACGCCGAGAGGGTGCCGAGCGCCGGGGAGGAGAACGAGTCCCGGTAGTCGTACTCGGTGCTACCACCGGCACCGTCGACCGAGTACGCCTCGACGACGACGGTGTAGGTGCCCGCCGCCGGGTTGTTGAGGGTCACGAACTCCTCGGAGTCACCGTCGGCGTTGTACGCGATCAGGGCACCGCCCCGGTACACGAACAGGTCGAGATCGGCGCCGGCGTCCGAGGGGTTGCCGATGCGGGCGGTGAAGCTGGTGGCGCCCGCCGGCACGTCCACGGTGAACTCCTGCGTCGCGTACTCGACGATGGTCGGCCGCTCCGCGTGCGAGCTGGCCAGCGCGCCGCCCTGGCCGGTCACGGTGACCGGGCCGAAGGTGTTCTTCAGCGACCAGGTGACCGGCGTCGGGGTGCCGGTGGTGACGGACGGCAGTTCGACCACGGCCGGCTCGACCGCGACGCCCTGCACCCGTGCCTGGAGCTGGTACGGGTTGTTCAGCGACGGCGAGGTACGCCGGGACTCGACCTCGATCTCCCAGACACCCGGCATCGGGTCCTGGTAGTCACGCTCGAAGGCGTTGCAGACGACCGTGCTGACGTGGTTGGTGAAACAGGCCAGGCTGGAGGTGCTCTCCACCGGAACGCCGTACGGGTTGAACGCGATGAAGCGCGTCTGCGACCCGGTGGCGATGCCGGAGAGGTTCACCTGCAACGCACCGGCGCCCGGGGGAACCGTCACGAAGTACGACGTGGTGCTGTTCCGGTCCACCGAGCCCTGCGCCGAGTAGGCGAAGTTGGGCTTGCTGACGTCGTTCGAGGCCACCACCACGGCGGAGACCTCGAAGTCGATCGTGCTGGTGGCCGGGTCGTCGACGGTCACGATCGTGCCGTGCGCGCCGACGGTCTTCGGCTTGGCGATGATCGTGATGGTGACCGGCGTGTTCAGCGGCAGCCTGACGCTCTTCGGCGCCGAGAAGGTGCCGTCGTTGCCGCGCAGACCCACGTTGTGCTTGACGTTGCCGGCCGGGCCGCTGGTCCGGGTCAGCGTGACCTGGTACGACTTCGACTGGTTGACCTTGTGGCCGCCGTCGGCGGAGCCGCAGCGGTTGTAGACGCCGGTGCCCTGGTGCGGAGTGGCCAGCAGGCCGGAGAGCACCGTGCAGACCGGAGCGTCGGAGGTGTACGAGCGGGTCTGCACACCCTTCTTAAGCAGCTTCCAGGCACCCGGCACGTTGAACATGCCGTAACCCTGCCCGTAGGTCGGAGTGTCGGCGATGGGCTTGGCCGAGGAGTAGATCGCCCGGCGCAGCATCTCCGGGGTGATGCCCTTGTCGGTCGCCCGGGCAGCCGAGAGCAGCAGTGCGGCGGCACCGGCGGCCTGCGGGGAGGCCATCGACGTGCCGTTGAACATGCCGTAGCCCGGCGGCAGCGAGTAGCCGGCCTCGGCGACGGGGCTGCCGGGCTGCCACACCGGGGTGGTGGAGATGGCCGAACCCGGCGCGGCGATGTTCGGCTTGGCGCCACCGTCCTCACGCGGGCCGCGCGAGGAGAAGTTGAACAGGGCGTTCTTCTTCTTGACCACCGAGCCGTAGTTGGCCAGCCAGGTGTCCTTGCTGACGCTGGCAGCGACGCTCACCACATTTGTCGACGCCGACGGGTCGCCGATGGTGTTCACACCCGGGCCGGAGTTGCCGGCCGAGATGAACATCTGCACCCCGTACGTGGTGATCAGGTTGTTGTACAGGGTGGCGCGGGCGTTGTTGCCGTCGTTGAGCGCGGGCAGGCCACCGATCGACATGTTGATCACGTCGACCCCGCGGTTGATCACCAGATCGGCCATGCCGGTGGTGAGTGCGGCGGCCGTACAGCCACCGCCCCAGGAGCAGGCACGGGAGGAAACGATCTTGGCGCCGGGGGCGGCACCGTCGAACGCGCCGTTGCCGAGCATGTCGTTGGCGGCGGTGATGCCGGCGACGTGCGTGCCGTGGGCGCTCTCGATGATGCCGATGTTGACGTAGTCGACCAGGCCGGGGCCGCCGAGCGGGGTGGTGTCGACGTTCTTGCGGTACTCGACGACGAACGACATCCGCTCGGTGACCGCGGTCGCCGGGTTGTCGGTGCCGAAGTGGCCGACGTCGAACTTCTCCTTGTACGGCCGCATCACGGCCTCGTCGGTGAAGTCGCCGTCCTGGTCGGAGTCGACCCGGATGTTGTTGGTCGCCGGGTCGAACAGGATGCCGAACTGGTCGGTGTTGTCGCCGTCGCGGTTGACATCACCGGCCGGGTCGCTGTTGTTGGTGATGTTCTCGCTGAACAGGTTGAACCGGTAGCTGCCGGCCGGCGCGGTCCAGGTGCGGCCGGCCAGGGCGAACGTGGGGCCGGTCACCTGGTTGATCATCGGCCGCCAGGTGGGGTCCTCGAACGGGTCGGTCGCGGTCACCCAGTCGACGATCTTGCGGTCGCCGGTGGTGGTCTCCTGCAGTGCCGGGTGCTCCAGGTCCACACCGGAGTCCATGATGCCGATGGTGACGCCGCGGCCGTCCCACTTCTTGTGCTGCTTGACGAACTTGACCGCACCGGTCTCGTTCGTCGGCATGTACGGGTTGTCGGCCTTGGTCTTGGCGCCGGGTCCGCTGAGCGTGCCGCCCTGCTTGCTGCCCTTCTTGCCGCCGGGGGCGACCTCGGGCTTCGGGTCGGGGAGCTGGATCTCCTCGTCCAGGTCGATGGCGGCCACGCCCGGCAGCTTGGCGGCCTTGACCGCCTTGCCGGTCGGCACCTTGGCGAGCACGTAACCGATGGTGTCGAAGCGCTCGGTGACGGCCGCGCCGAGCTCCTTGAGGTCGTCGGCGACGTCCCTCGCCTTGCCCTTGTCGGTGGCGACGATCATCGTGACGGTGGGGGCCTTTTTCGCCTCCGCCTCGGCGAGCAGTTTGGCGTCGTGCTGATCCAACGACTCGGCGGGGGTGGCCTGCGCGGCGTCGGGTCCGGCAGGAGCGGCGCTCGCGGTGGCTGCACCGCCCGCCACGGTCACGGCGCTGGCCGCCATCACCGAGGCGAAGAGCGCGGCGGAGGTACGCCGGCTCAGGTTTCGGGGTTTACTCACGTTCTCTTTCCTCCAGAGAACTCAGGCGCCCTCAGATGCAGGGCACGCGTGAGCGAAATCCTTCGCGGTGCCGACCGTCGATGTCACTACCGCCGGGTACGTTGTGACCATCTCGTGATATGCGAGACGCTCATTGTCACATCGAAGATGATAGGGGCGGATTTCAGTTGGACCGAGTTCGATCATCCGGAGTGGATTCCACCAGCAGCTCTGGCGCTTGCGGCTGGCGGGGAGCCAACTCCACCTGCCCCGGGGTGGGCAGTTCCTGATCCGACACGCCAAGTTCGGCCAGCTTGCGGGCACTTACCAGCACCCGTGCCTCCAACGAGCCCACCGCCCGGTTGTACGCGGTCACCGCGCCACCGAGTGAGGAACCGAGTTTGCCGACGTGGTCACCAAGCGTCGACAACCGCCCGTACAGTTCCCGTGCCACCGTGTGCACGGCCATCGCGTTGCGGGTCAGCTGTTCCTGCCGCCATGACCAGGCGACCGTACGCAGCAGCGCGACAAGGGTGGCCGGGGTGGCCAGCACCACGTTCCGGGTGAACGCGTGCTCCAACAGCGTCGGATCGCGTTGCAGGGCGACATCGAGAAAAGGATCGGCCGGCACGAAGAGAACCACGAACTCCGGAGTGGACTCGAACGCGGACCAGTACGACTTGGCGGCCAATGCGTCGACGTGTGCCCGCAGATGCTTGGCGTGCGCGTCGAGATGGGCGTCCCGGCCCCGCTCGTCGCGCGCCTCCATCGCGGTGAGGTAAGCGTCGAACGGCGCCTTGGCGTCCACCACCACACTCCGGCCGCCGTGCAGGCGGACCACCAGGTCGGGGCGTACCGTCTGCTGATCGGTGGCGGCGGTGACCTGCTCGGCGAAGTCGCAGTGCTCAAGCATGCCGGCGGCCTCGACGATGCGGCGCAACTGGTGCTCGCCCCACCGCCCGCGTACCTGCGGCGCACGTAGGGCAGCCACCAGCTGTTTCGTCTCCGTCCGCAGCTCACCGGAGACCGTGCTCATCGCCCTGACCTGCTCGCGCAACTCGGCGTAGGCGTCGACCCGCTCCCGTTCGAGGTCGGCGACCCGCTGCTCGTAGCGGCGCAGCGTCTCGTGCAACGGGGCCACCGCCCGGGCGACCGCCTCCTGCGACTGGGCCGTCGCCTCGTAGCTCAGCGCCCGCATCGACTGCTCCAGCCGTCCCTCGCCCTCGCGGGTGGCGCGCAGCGTGGCGTCCAGCCGGGCGATCTCGGTCGCCGAGCGGGCCCGGGCGGCGAACCAGCCGACCGCGCCGCCGGCACCTAGACAGACGACGACAACCGCGAGGGTCTCCAGGTCCATCCTCAGGAGCTTGCCAAAGGCTGGCTCGCAGCGCCCGGACGGGCGCGTCGCGATTTCCCGAGCCGGGCTCACCGGGTCGGGAATCGTCGGCCCACCCTGGGTACGTTTACAGCGTGGAACCCCTGTTGCTCGTCCTTGTCGTGGTGTTGCTCGGCGGTGCCCTGCTCTGGTGGCGGCGGGAGCGTGCCGCCCGTGCGGCCCGAAACCTCGCCGACGTGCGGGCCGACGCGCGGCGGTGGTACGAACGCCTCGGCGGGCAGGTGATGAACCTCGGTGGCGAGGAGCCGGCGGTACGCCAGGCGCTGGCCGACGCCGCCGAGCGCTACCACGCCGCCGGCTCCCAGCTGGAGCAGGCTCGGAGCATCACCCAGTACCGGCTCGCCCGGGAGTCCGCCGTGGAGGGGCTCACGTACATCCGGGCCGCGCGGCTGGCGCTCGGCATCGACCCGGGGCCGGCTCTGCCGCCGCTGGCCGCCGCCGACGGTGCGGGTGAGTTGACCGTGCCACGCCAGGTTGAGGTGCAGGGCCAGACGTTCAAGGCCGGCCCGCAACCCGGGCAGGAGACGCCCTACTACTACCCGGGCGGCCGGGTACGGGCTCGACCGGTGCCCGCCGGCTGGTACTCCACCCCCTGGTGGAAGACCGCACTCGGAACCGGGGCCGGCGTGATCGGCGGCATGTTGATCGCCGACGCGCTCTTCTCACCGTCGTTCGGCGACCCCGGCTACGACGCCAGCGCCGCCGCCGGCATGGACGACCCGGGCGCCACCGGGGCCGACTTCGGCGGCGATCCCGGAAGCGGTGACTTCGGCGGCGGCGGTGACTTCGGCGGCGGCGACTTCTGACGCCCCTCCTGCCACCACTCAGCCGGTGTTGCGCATGCCGGCGGCGATGCCGTTGACCGTGGTGAGTAGAGCCCGCTCCAGGGCCGTGCCGTCGCTGGGGGCGCGCCGGCCGCCCGGCGCGGTGGCCACCGCGCGGCCCGCCGCCCCGGAGTCGCGGTACTGCCGCAGCAGCGCCACCTGAAGGTGGTGCAACGGTTCCAGGTAGGTGTCGCGGACGGCGAGAGTGCGTTGCAGCACCGGGGAGTTCTCCAGCAGGTCCGGTGAGTCGGTGACCGCGAGCACCTCGCGCCGGGTCAGCTCGTACTCCTGCTCGATCTTGTCGAAGATCGGGTGCAGCTGCTGCGGGACCAGGGTCTCCACGTACCGGCGGGCGATGCCGAGGTCGGTCTTGGTCAGCATCATCTCCACGTTGGACAGGAACGTGCGGAAGAAGTGCCAGTTGCGGTGCATCTCGGCGAGCACGTCGGCCAGCCCGGCCTCCCGGGCGGCGGCCAGACCGGAGCCGACCCCGAACCAGCCGGGCACGATCTGCCGGGTCTGGGTCCAGCCGAACACCCACGGGATGGCCCGCAACCCGGACAGCCCGGCGCCGGTGTTCGGTCGCTTCGCCGGGCGCGAGCCGATGTTCAACGCACCGAGCAACTCGGTCGGGGTGGAGGCCCAGAAGTACGCGGGCAGGTCCGGATCCTCCACCAGCGAGCGGTACGACCGGAACGCCGACTCGGAGACCACGTCCATCGTCGCGTCCCAGCGTTCCAGCATCTCGGCGGGTTGGCGGGGCGCGGTGTGCAGCAGCGTCGCCTGGAGCACGGCGGCCACGCTCAGCTCCAGGTTCTCCCGGGCCAACGCGGGGAGGGTGTACTTGTCGGAGATGACCTCACCCTGCTCGGTCACCTTTATCGCGCCGTCCAGCGTGCCGTACGGCTGGGCCAGGATCGCGTCGTGCGTGGGGCCGCCGCCACGCCCGACCGTGCCGCCCCGGCCGTGGAACAGCCGCAGGTGCACGCCGTGCCGAGCGGCCACGTCGCGCAGTGCGCGCTGCGCCCGGTGGATGGACCACTGGCTGGTGGTGATGCCGGCCTCCTTGTTGGAGTCCGAGTAGCCGAGCATCACCTCCTGCACGTCGCCCCGGGCCGCCACCAGCGCCCGGTACGCCGGCAGCGAAAGCAGCTCGTCGAGCAGCTCCCCGCCGGAGTTCAGCTCGGCCGGGGTCTCCAGCAGCGGCACGATGCCGATCCGGGCCCGGCCGCTGTGCACGTCGACCAGGCCGGCCTCGCGGGCGAGCACCACCGCGGCGAGCACGTCGTCCACGCCGAGGGTCATCGAGATGATGTACGACTCGATCACCTCGGCGCCGAACCGGTCCTGCGCCTCCCGGATGGTGCTGAACACGTCGAAGGTCTTGCGGGCCGACTCGCTCAGCGGGGTGTCCGACGTCGACAGCGGCCGGCGGCTGGCCAGCTCGTCGGCGAGCAGCTTGGTGCGCTCCAGCCGGCTCAGCGACGGGTAGTCGTCGACCTCACCCACCGCCGCGTACAGCTGGGTGAGCACCTCGTGGTGCTTCTCGGCGTGCTCCCGGACGTCCATGGTCGCCAGGTGCAGGCCGAACGCGGAGACGGTACGGATGGTCGAGGCGAGCCGGCCGACGGCGGTGAGCTGTCCGGCGTTGCGGGCCAGCGAGGCGCGCAGCAGATCCAGGTCGGCGATCAGCTCGGCCGAACCCCGGTAGTCACGCCCCGGCACGTGCGGGGTGCCCTGGCGCAGCCGGGCCCGGGTGTTGGCGAGCTTGGCACGGACACAGCGGGCCTTGAGCCGGTACGGCTCCTCGGCGTTGACCCGGCGGAAGCGGGGCGCCACCTCGGGCAGCGCGTCGAGGTCGGCGGCGAGGCTGGCGGACAGGTCGAGCGACACCCCGCGCAGTCGGCGGGAGACCGACACCTCGCTGATCAGCTCTTCCATTGCCGCCTCGGTGGCGGTCAGACCGTGCTCGTGCTGGATGGCCAGCACCTCGCGGGTCACCGCCGGGGTGACGAACGGATTGCCGTCCCGGTCACCGCCGATCCAGGTGCCGAAGGTCAGCGGCCGGGCCGTCGGCGAGGTCTCCACGCCGAGCGTACGCAGCGTCTCGGCGAGGTCGTCGAGCACCTGCGGAGCCGCCTCGGCGTACAGGTCACGCAGGTAGTAGATGGCGTTGCGCGCCTCGTCGGTCGGGTCCGGCCGGTCCAGCCGCAGCTCGTCGGTCTGCCACATCAGGTCGAGCAGCTCGGCCAGCCGCCGGTTCGCCGGACCCTCGTCGCTGGCGCCGTAGAGAATCGCGTTGGCCGTCTCGGCGTCCAGCTCGTCCGCGATCGCGCGCAGCTTCGACAGGATCGACCGGCGGGCCGCCTCGGTCGGGTGGGCGGTGAAGACCGGACGTACCGCCAGCCGGCGGGCCACCGAGGCGATCTCCTCGGCCGGCACCCCGCGCTCGGCGATCATCTTGGCCGCCTGGTCCAGCCAGCCGCCCTGGACGGCGCGGCGGCGCCGCAGGTCGCGGGCCCGGTGCACCTGTTCGGTGATGTTGGCCAGGTGGAAGTAGGTGGAGAAGGCACGGGCCAGCTTGGTGCCGGTGGTCACATCGAGCCCACCGAGCCGCCGGGCGGCGGCCGGGGCGTCGGTGCGGACCTGGGCCCGGATCTCCTCGACCAGGTCGAGCAGCGGGCGCCCCTCTTGGCGGGCCAGGGTCTGCCCGAGCAACGTGCCCAACCTGCGGATGTCGGCGCGCAGCGCGGCGTCGGGGCCGTCGTGATCGTGCTGGTCGGTCACCATGCGCTCCTCACGTCAGGTACGAAGGACAGCGCTGTCCGACTCCCCCGATCGTATCCACGCGAACCCGTCCGGAAGGAAGGGCCCCTTGCCAACGCCCTGCGTTTCAGGGGAGCCCCGGACCGATGTCGATGCTGCCGAGGTGCGCCGGTCGCCGGCTTCCGGAGGGCGAAACCGCTGTTCACGGCCGATAGCGTCGAAGACATGACGCCGTTGGTGCAGCCCTCGAAGCCGCAACCAGGTGATCGAGTGGCGATCGTCTCACCCTCCGCCGGCCGTCGAGGTCTACCTTACCGGTCGCGCCTTCGACGTCGACCTCTCGGTGCGCCACTGACGGCCGAGCCAGCCACCGAGACACAACATCCACTCGACATGCGGGATGTCGCGGTATCCGCGCCCGACGGAAGCCGCGGCATCCCGCATCCGGAGTTGACCTTGCCTCTCAGTCCACGACGGCGAAGGCGCGGACGGGGAAGGTGCCCATGCCGACCACCCTCGGTGGGGCGGCGGTGAACCGGAAGCCGTCCGGTGGCAGAGCGGCCAGCCCGGTCAGGTGCTCCACGATCGGGATGCCGGCGGCCAGCAGGAGGCTGTGCGCGGGCCGTTGACCGCCGGCCGCCGGACCCATGTCGTCAATGTTGATCGAGTCGATGCCGACCAGGGCGGCACCCGCGTCGACAAACGCCTGCGCGCCGTCACCGGTCAGGTGGGGCGCCTCCGGGGCGCCGTATCCGGGGGTGCCGAAGTGGGCGTCCCAACCGGTGTGCAGCAGCACCGCTTTGCCGGCGACGTCGTACGGCGCCAGCAGCAGCCGGTCGACCGCGCGGGTGTCGGCGGGCAGCCGGACGACGAGCCCGGGCAGGTCGGCGAGCCGGTCGAGCGGGAAACCGGACAGGTCGGCACCGTCGGCGTACCGGTGGGCGGGGGTGTCCAGGTAGGTGCCGGTGTTGGCGATCATGTCGATCCGGGCCACCTGGAACTCGGTGCCCGGGGCGTAGTGCTCGCGGGACGCCTCGCGGGTCAGCCACTCGGTGATCTTCGGGGCCGGCCAGCCGGGCAGGGTGGTCATCCCGTCGGTGACCGGGTGACTCAACTCGATCAGCCGCCGCCCGGTGCCCCCGCCCGGCGCACCCCTGACGGCGCGACCGCCCTTGTGCGGTTCCTCGATGAACGTCTTGTTGGTGATCCGCACCTCGGACACCATCAGCAGGCCGAGGTGCCGGACGAACAGCGTCGCAAGGTCGGCGTCGTCGACCCGGTCGCCCGGGATGTCCAGCCGGAAGCCCTCGGTGCTCAGGCCGCCGCCGTTGGCGAAATCGACCACCGCGTCGAACTGCACCCGCCACTGCCCACTCACGCCCCCACCCGATCACCCCCCACCCGACCAGTCAAGATCCGCCACTGCTCCTGCCGCCCCGGTGAGGCGACAACTTCGGGCAAAGTGTGGCCTCCCTCGCGCCGCAGGCTGCACCTTCTCCCGAAGTTGCGCACGCTCGGGAGGTGGTTCGGGTGAGGGGTCGGGTGGGCAGGGTGGTAAACGGGGAGATGGTCGGGGGGCGGAGCTAGGCTGACATTCGTACACCCCCCGTCCGGTTGGACGCGGGGTGATCGTCGTGTCCCCACCTCGGAAGTGATCATGACTACCCTCACCGGACTGCTCGCCGCCGCCCTGGCCGATCCGGGCCTGGCCCGCGTCCGTGACCTGGCGCGCTCCGGTGCTGCCCAGGTCGACGGCCTCGACCTGACCGCCCCGCCCGCGCTGCGCCCGTTCGCGGTCGCCGCCGTCGCGGCCGACCCGACCGACGGCCAGCGCACCGAGGGCCAGCGCACCGAGGGCCAGCGCACCGAGGGCCACGGCGTCGGCGGTCAGCGCACCGGCGGCGCGGGGCGGCCGGTGCTGGCGGTCACCGCCACCAGCCGCGAGGCCGAGGACCTGGTCGCCGCGCTGGGCAGCCTGCTGCCGCCCGAGCAGGTGGCGATCTTCCCGAGCTGGGAGACGTTGCCGCACGAGCGGCTCTCGCCGCGCTCGGACACCGTCGGCCGACGGTTGGCCGTGCTGCGTCGGCTCGCGCACCCGGACTCGGCGGACGCGCACGGGCGTACCGGTCCGCTGCGGGTGGTGGTGGCCCCCGTCCGTTCGGTGCTGCAACCGCAGCTCAAAGGGCTCGGCGACCTGGAACCGGTCCGGCTCGCCGCCGGTGACGAGGCCGACCTGGAGCAGGTGGCCCGCCGGCTGACCGACATGGCGTACGCCCGGGTCGACCTGGTCACCAAGCGGGGCGAGTTCGCCGTGCGCGGCGGCATCCTCGACGTCTTCCCGCCCACCGACGAGCACCCGTCCCGGGTCGAGTTCTGGGGCGACGAGGTGGAGGAGATCCGCACCTTCGCCGTCGCGGACCAGCGCACCATCGAGCAGATCGCCCAGCTCTGGGCACCGCCCTGTCGGGAGCTGCTGCTCACCCCCGACATCCGGGAGCGGGCCGCCACGCTCGCGCAGCAACACCCGGAGCTGGCCGAGATCCTCGACAAGCTGGCCGGCGGGATACCGGTGGAGGGGATGGAGTCGCTGGCGCCGGCGCTGATCGGCGACGACTCGATGGAGCTGCTGCTGGACTGCATGCCGGCCGGCACCCACGTACTGCTCTGCGACCCGGAGCGGATCCGCACCCGGGCGCACGACCTGGTGCGTACCTCGGAGGAGTTCCTCCAGGCCAGCTGGGCCGCCGCCGCCGTCGGTGGCCAGGCCCCGGTCGACCTGGGCGCCGCCGCCTTCCACACCCTCGCCGACGTACGCGCGCACGCCGCGACCCTGCGCCAGCCCTGGTGGACACTGTCCCCGTTCGGCCTGGCCGAGCCGGTCGGCCCGGCCGCGACCCGGCAGCCCTGGGAGGACGAGCCGGAGGCGGTCGACGTCACTCCCGACGACGCCATCGCGGTGGCCCTGACCGCCCAGCCCGCCCCGCTCTACCACGGCGAGACCGCCCGGGTGGTCGACGACCTGAAGCGGTGGGCCGGCGAGGGTTGGTCGATCTCACTGGTCTTCGAGGGGCACGGTCCCGCCCAGCGGGCCGTCGAGGTGCTCCGCGACGGCGGACTCGGCGCCCGGCTGACCGAGGAGGTGCCGGCCGCGCCCACCCCGGGTGAGCTGCTGGTCACCTGCGGCAGCCTGACCGGCGGCTTCGTCGACGAGGCGGCCCGGTTCGTGCTGCTCACCGGCAGCGACGTCACCGGCGGTCGGGGCGTCTCCACCCGGGACATGCGGAAGATGCCGAGCCGGCGGCGCAACACCATCGACCCGCTGGAGCTGCGCGCCGGTGACCATGTGGTCCACGAGCAGCACGGCATCGGCCGGTACGTCGAACTGGTGCAGCGCACCGTCAACGGCGCCTCCCGGGAGTACCTCGTCATCGAGTACGCCCCGAGCAAGCGCGGCCAGCCCGGTGACCGGCTCTTCGTCCCCACCGACCAGCTCGACCAGTTGAGCCGCTACGTCGGCGGCGAGCAGCCCACCCTGCACAAGATGGGCGGCTCGGACTGGCAGAAGTCAAAGGCCCGGGCCCGCAAGGCGGTAAAGGAGATCGCCGCCCAGCTGATCCAGCTCTACGCCGCCCGCAAGGCGTCCAAGGGGCACACCTTCGGGCCGGACACCCCGTGGCAGCGGGAGTTGGAGGACGCCTTCCCCTGGCAGGAGACGCCCGACCAGCTCGCGGCCATCGAAGAGGTCAAGCGGGACATGGAGCAGAGCATCCCGATGGACCGGCTGATCTGCGGCGACGTCGGCTACGGCAAGACCGAGATCGCGGTACGGGCGGCGTTCAAGGCGGTGCAGGACGGCAAGCAGGTCGCGGTGCTGGTGCCGACCACGCTGCTGGTACAGCAGCACTACAACACCTTCGCCGAGCGGATGAGCCAGTTCCCGGTGACCATCCGGCAGCTGTCCCGTTTCCAGACGCCGAAGGAGGCGGAGCAGACCCTCGCCATGGTGTCCGACGGCACCGCCGACATCGTCATCGGCACCCACCGGCTGCTGGCCTCGGCCACCCGGTTCAAGTCACTCGGGCTGGTCATCGTCGACGAGGAGCAGCGCTTCGGCGTCGAGCACAAGGAGCACCTCAAGTCGATGCGGGCGGCGGTCGACGTGCTGAGCATGTCGGCCACCCCGATCCCGCGCACCCTGGAGATGGCGATCACCGGCATCCGGGAGATGTCCACCATCGCCACCCCGCCGGAGGAGCGGCACCCGGTGCTCACCGCCGTCGGTGCGCAGGACGACCGGCAGGTGGCCGCCGCGATCCACCGTGAGCTGCTCCGCGACGGCCAGGTCTTCTACCTGCACAACCGGGTCGAGTCGATCGAGCGGACCGCCCGCCGGCTGCGGGAGCTGGTGCCCGAGGCGCGGGTGGCGGTGGCGCACGGGCAGATGGGCGAGGACGCCCTGGAGAAGGTGATGGTCGGCTTCTGGGAGAAGGAGTACGACGTCCTGGTCTGCACCACGATCGTGGAGTCCGGCATCGACATCCCGAACGCCAACACGCTGATCGTGGAGCGGGCCGACCTGCTCGGCCTGGCTCAGCTGCACCAGATCCGGGGCCGGGTGGGCCGGGCCCGGGAACGGGCGTACGCGTACTTCCTCTACCCGCCGGACAAGCCGCTCACCGAGCACGCCCACGAGCGGCTGGCCACCATCGCCCAGCACACCGAGCTGGGCGCCGGCATGTACGTGGCCATGAAGGACCTGGAGATCCGGGGTGCCGGCAACCTGCTTGGCGGCGAGCAGTCCGGGCACATCGAGGGCGTCGGGTTCGACCTGTACGTGCGGATGGTCGGTGAGGCGGTGCAGGCGTTCAAGGGCGAGCGTCCGGAGGAGGAGACCGACATCAAGATCGATCTCCCGATCGACGCGCACCTGCCCCACGACTACGTGGGGGTGGAGCGGCTGCGCCTGGAGATGTACCGCAAGCTCGCCGAGGCGCGCGACGAGGAGCGGCTGCGCGAGGTGGCCGCCGAGATGACCGACCGGTACGGCGAGCCACCCGCGCCGGTGCAGAACCTCATCGCGGTGGCCCGGTTCCGCCTGCTGGCCCGCCAGTACGGCCTGACCGACGTCAGCATGCAGGGCAAGCACCTCCGCTTCGGCCCGCTGCCGCTGCCGGACTCCAAGCAGTTGCGGCTCAAGCGCTACCACCCCGACTCGGTGTACAAGGCCGCCCTCGACCAGGTCAGCGTCCCCCGCCCGACCACCCGCCGGGTCGGCGGCGAGCCGCTCCGCGACCAGGCCCTGCTGGAGTGGTGCGCACAGCTCCTCTCCGACGTCCTCGGCGCCCCGGCCCTCGCCGACTCCTCGCGTTGATCATGAAGTTGTTGTCACGCCACGCCGAGCCGGATGACAGCAACTTCATGATCGACCGGTGGGGTGGCGGGGCGGGGGACCTGTCAGGGGTGGGTGGGGTGGGGCATGAGAGAGTGACGGGCATGCGTGCTCGCCGTCTTGTCGCCGTCGCCAGCGTGGCGGTCGGCCTCGTCGCCCTCGCCGGTTGCCGTTCCGAGCCCGGTGTCGCCGCCTATGTCGGTGACCACCGGATCACCGAGGACGCGGTCACCGAGGTCATCGAGGACGTTCAGGCGAAGAACCCGACCCCGGCCGAGGGGGACGAGCTGCCGCCCGGCCAGGAGCCTCCGCTGCCCGGCCAGGAGCCTCAGGTGCCCGGGCGCAGCCAGGTGGTGAGCACCCTGGTGCTCAGCGAGGTCTGCGAGCGCATCTCCGCCGACGAGGGCTACCGCTCGCAGAGCCAGGTCGACCCGGGGCAGGTGGCCCAGGGGCTCGGCCTGAGCCCGGAGACCGGGTACGTGCGGCAGGTCGCCGAGCTGTACACCTGCCTCTCCGGCATTCCGATCGGCGCTCCGGTGGCCCCCACCGAGCAGGAGCTGATCGACCTGGTCGCGGCGGGCAAGCGGGCCGGCGCGGTGCCGGCCGAGGTGACCGTCGAGCAGGCCGCCACCCAGCTCGACGGCGAGCAGCTGCGCCAGGCGCTGGCGAGCCGCAACTCGCTGCGCGAGGCCGTCGAGACGTACGACGTGACGGTCAATCCCCGGTACCGGCCGCTGGTGTTCCCGGTGCTGAGCTTCAGCGGGCAGGCCATCGCGGTGGGCGTGCCGCTGGGTGAGCCGGGGTCCGACGCGGTCACCGACATCTCCACCCCACGGCCGCGGCCCGAGCCGGCCGCACCGACCGCCGGCTGAGCATGCCCCGGATCGTCCTGCTGGTGACCTCCCCCCGGTTGCCGGCCGGGCTGTTGACGGCGGCTGCCTGGGATGCCGTACGCGCCGCTCCCGTGCTGGCCGCCGAGGAAAGCGAGCTGACCACCGCGCTGCGGTCGGTGGGTGCCGAGGTGCGGGTACTGGACGGGCCGCCGGTGCCGTCGCTGCTGGACGCGGTGACGGCGCACGACACGGTGGTCTGGCTGGCCGGCCCGGCCGGGGACGAGTCGCTGGCCCGGGAGCTGGGGCTACGACTGGCCCGCGAGCCGGGGCTGGCGGAGCTGGAGCTGATGTACGGCTCGTGGGACCCCCCGGGCGCGCGGCTGCTGGACGCGGTGGCGGTGCTCGACCGGCTGCTCTCACCCGGCGGGGATCCGTGGAAGCGGGCGCAGACCCACCGCAGCCTGGCCGGGTTCCTGCTGGAGGAGAGCTACGAGGCCTACGACGCGATAGGCGTCGGGGACACCGACGCGCTGCGCGAGGAACTGGGTGACGTACTGCTCCAGGTGGTGTTGCACGCCCGGCTGGCCGAGGAGTTGCCCGAGGACGAACGCTGGACCATCGACGACGTGGCCGGTGGGCTGGTCGAAAAGATGGTCCGGCGCAACCCGCACGTCTTCGCCGGTGCCGAGGCGGGCACCCTGGAGGAGATCACCGCCAACTGGGAGCGGATCAAGCAGGCGGAGAAGGCCCGTGACTCGGTGCTCGACGGCATCGCGCTGAGCCAGCCGGCGCTCGCCCTGGCGGCGAAGATCGTCGAGCGTGCCGCCCGGGCCGGCATCACCGCACCGCTGCCAGCACCGGAGGCACAACCCGACCCCGAAACCACTCTCGGCGCCCACCTGCTCGCCCTGGTCGCCCAGGCCCACGCGACCGACCTCGACCCCGAAGCCGCCCTCCGCCGCACCGCCCTGTCCCACGCCCAAACCATCCGCACCACCGAGTCCAACCCCCTACCCCCACCCCGTTGATCATGAGGTTATCTGCTCGAAATGTCGGATCCGGTGCCGCTAACCTCATGATCAACCGGGGTGGGGTGGGGTGGAGCGCCGACGGGTGGGTTCGGGTGGGGGTGGTTAGGGTCGGGGGGTGGAGCGGTTTCGGGTGGTGGGGGAGCGGGTTGTCGAGGCGTTGCTGGGGAGTCGGCCGGGGCTCGCCGGGACGGCGGGGGACCATCGGGTCGACGATCGGTTGCCGGATTTCTCGGCCGACGCGGTCGCGGGGGACCGGGCGATGCTTGTCGACGCGGCGAGCGCGCTCGTCGAGATCGACGCTGACGACCTCGACGTCGAGGAGCGGGTGGACCACGCCCTGCTCTCCGCGCTTGTCGACCGGGAACTGTTCGAGCTGACCGAGATCCGGGGGCACGAGTGGGACCCGCTCGTGCACAACCCCGGTCCGCTGCTGCACGCCCTGCTGTCCCGCCCGTACGCGCCGGTGGAGGTGCGGTTGACCGCCCTCGCCGGCCGCCTCGCCGCCGTACCGGATGCGCTGGCCACCGCGCGCGCGACGTTGCGTGACATGCCCCGGATCCACGCCGAGACGGCGGTCGGGCAGTTCACCGGGGTGGCGGCGCTGATCCGCGACGAGGTACCCGCGCTACTCGCGCAGGCACCCGCCGGCCTCGACCGGATCGAGCCGGCCGCCACCGCGGCGCTGGCCGCGCTCGACGAGTTCGTCGCCTGGCTGCGTGCCGGGCTGACGGCCGACGCCGGCCCGGGTCGCGATCCCCGGCTGGGCCGGCGGCGCTGGGAGGCGCGCCTGTGGCACACGCTCGACACCGAGCTGGGCGCCGCCGAGATCCAGCGGCGGGCCTGGGCGAACCTCGACCGGGTCACCGACGAGATCCGCGCGGCGGCGGTCGAACTCGTCGGTGGCCCGGCCGACGACGAGACCGTGCGCCGGGCCCTCGACCTGCTCGCCGCCGAACACCCCGACGACCACACAATCGTCGACCTGGCCTCGATCACCATGGACGAGGCGAGCGACGCAGTCCGGGCGCACGACCTGGTGACCGTGCCGGACGACCCGTGCGTCATCCAGGTGATGCCGCAGTTCGCCCGGGGTGTGGCGGTGGCCTACTGCGACGCGCCCGGTGGTCTGGAGACCGCCGCCGTGCCGACGTTCTACTGCATCGCGCCGACACCGCTGGATTGGCCCGCACGCCGGGTGGAGTCGTTCTACCGCGAGTACAACGACCACATGATCCGCAACCTCACCGTGCACGAGGCGATGCCGGGCCACTTCCTCCAACTCGCCCACGCCCGGCGGTACGCCGGCTCCACCCGGGTACGGGCGCTGATCCGCTCCGGCCCCTTCGTCGAGGGGTGGGCGGTCTACGCCGAGGAGCTGATGGTCGGCCGCGACTTCGGTGGCCTGCCCGTGCGATTGCAGCAGCTGAAGATGCAGCTACGGATGACCCTCAACGCGCTGCTCGACCAGCTGACGCATGCCGAGGAGCTGCCGGAGGCGGAGGCGATGGCCTTGCTGACCGGACGCGGCTTCCAGGAGGAGGGTGAGGCGGCGGGCAAGTGGCGCCGCGCGTTGCTGACCTCGGCGCAGCTGTCGACGTACTTCGTCGGCTACAGCGAGGTGGCCGAGATCGCCGCCGCCCGGCCGCAGCACGTGCCGCTGCGCGACTGGCACGACGAGATGCTGGCGCACGGCAGCCCACCGCCGCGCCACCTTCGCACCCTGCTCGACGGGTAGGCCGTATCGCCCGGCTGTGCGGGGTTGGCTCAGGAGCCCTCGGCGCGCCGGTCCACCACGTCGGCACCCGCCGGCAGGTCGAAGGCGCCGCCGTCGACCTGATCGCGGTAGCGGCTCAGCGCCAGCTCGACCGGTTGCCCGTCGAGCTGACCGGTGAAGCTGCCCAGCGTGCCCTCCCCGGTCACGCAGGCGGTGAAGCTCTCCCCGTTCTGACGCACGTCGACGCAGGTCGCGTGGTAGCCGACGACGGTGCTGCTGCGCTCGGTGATGACCGCGTCGGGGTCCAACGCCGCGGCGGTCAGCCGGCCCATCACCAGCGGAGGGGTGACCAGCCCCTGTAGCTCAGCCTCGGCGAAGACCACCACCGAGGGCTTGCTGTTGGGGGCGGGTGGCTCCTCCACGGTGCAGACGGTCCGATCGCCGTCGGTGTCGCACCGAGTGGTCGCCTCGTCGGTCACGGTCAGCTTTCCGCCGGGCCAGGTGTAGCTGGACCGGGCCGGGTCCTGCGACTGGACGAACGAGACGCTCCGGCCGCCCGGAATCTGGTACTCCGCCGAGTAGGTCAGCTCCAGCGCCCGGTCCATCCGCGCGGCGAGATCGTTGACGATGTCGGACCGACCCATGGCCCGCCCGGCGTCGTCCAGAGCCTGGCAGCCGGTGACGGTGAGCAACGCGATGACCGACACCGCGAGCGTACGGAGAGTGGTCGAAGCGGCGGGCATGGCGACCAGCCTTGTCGATCGGGTCCCGCTCGTGCAAACCGGTTGCCGGTTGAGGCACGAGAATCCGGGAATGTCCGACCCGTCGGGTACCGGAGCGTGGTCGTCGACCCGCCCGGTGGCCGTGCCGGAAAGCGGGGACCGATACGCTGCGTTCAACACCTGCCGCTGCCGCACCGTCGCGGCCCATACCGGACGAGACCACACGAACGAGGAGCGACTCAGTGGCAACCATCGAGGTAATCGAGGCTCGGGAGATCCTGGACTCGCGGGGCAACCCGACGGTCGAGGTCGAGGTCGGGCTCGACGACGGCACGATCTCCCGGGCGGCGGTGCCCTCCGGCGCCTCGACCGGCGCCTTCGAGGCGATCGAGCTGCGCGACGGTGACAAGGACCGCTACCTGGGCAAGGGAGTGGAGAAGGCGGTCGCCAACATCGAGGACCGGATCGTCGACCAGCTCATCGGCTACGAAGCCAGCGAGCAGCGGGCGATCGACCAGAAGATGCTCGACATCGACGGCACCGACAACAAGGCCGAGTTGGGCGCCAACGCGATCCTCGGGGTGTCCCTGGCGGTGGCCAAGGCTGCGGCCGGCAGCGCCGACCTGAGCCTCTTCCGCTACCTGGGCGGGCCGAACGCCCACCTGCTGCCGGTGCCGATGATGAACATCCTCAACGGTGGGGCGCACGCCGACAGCAACGTGGACATCCAGGAGTTCATGATCGCGCCGATCGGTGCGCCGAGCTTCCGGGAGGCGCTGCGTTCCGGTGCCGAGGTGTACCACGCGCTGAAGTCGGTGCTGAAGAAGAAGGATCTGTCCACCGGGCTCGGCGACGAGGGCGGCTTCGCGCCGAACCTGCCGACAAACGCCGCCGCGCTGGACCTGATCGCCGAGGCGGTGGAGAAGGCCGGCTACCGGCTCGGCACCGACATCGTCTTCGCCCTCGACGTGGCCGCCACCGAGTTCTTCGCCGACGGCAGCTACACCTTCGAGGGCGCGGCCAAGAGCGCCGCGGAGATGAGCGAGTACTACACCAAGCTGGCCGACGCGTACCCGATCGTCTCCATCGAGGACCCGCTGGCCGAGGACGACTGGGCCGGCTGGCAGACGCTGACCGCCGCGATCGGTGACCGGATCCAGATCGTCGGCGACGACCTGTTCGTCACCAACCCGCAGCGCATCGCCCGGGGCATCGCCGAGCAGGCGGCCAACGCGGTGCTGGTCAAGGTCAACCAGATCGGTTCGCTCACCGAGACGCTGGACGCGGTGGACCTGGCCCACCGGGCCGGCTTCAAGTGCATGATGAGCCACCGCTCCGGCGAGACCGAGGACACCACCATCGCCGACCTGGCGGTGGCCACCGGTTGCGGCCAGATCAAGACCGGCGCGCCGGCCCGGTCGGACCGGGTCGCGAAGTACAACCAGCTCCTGCGGATCGAGGAGGAGTTGGCCGACGCGGCGCGGTACGCCGGTGCTGGCGCCTTCCCGCGTTACCGTTCCGCCTGACGGATGCCGGACCTCGGGGGAGGGGTGTGATGCAGCAGCGCCGCACGCCGGGTGGTCAGCGTCCGGTCCGCCGGCCGGCCCGCGCCGGCCGGTCCGGCACGGCCCGCGACGGTGTCCGCGCCGAGTCGCGGTCCGCCGCCGGTCGGGCGCCGTCGGCCACCCGCGGTGCCGAGGGCGTACGCTCCGCCAAGCGCCCCGCCGCCGCCCGGCGTGCGGCTGCCGGTGGCGCGGTGACGCGGCTGTCCGCACCCCGAGCCCGAGGTCTCACCGGCCGCGCCACCGTGCTGTTCGCGGTGCTGATCGCGCTCGCCCTCGCCTACACCTATCCGGTCCGGGTCTACCTCGACCAGCAGGCCGACATCGAGCGGATGGAGGCTGCGCAGGCGGCCCAGCGGGAGCTGATCGCCGAGCTGACCACCCAGGCGGAGAAGTGGCAGGACAAGGCGTACATCGAGACCCAGGCCAGGGAGCGGTTCTTCATGCGGCGGCCCGGTGAGAAGATGCTGATCCTGCTCGACGATCCGGCCGGCGCGGCCCGCGAGGCGGGCACCGCCGAGGGCCCGGCCACCCCGGTCACCCCCGACCCCTGGTACGACACTCTCTGGTCCAGCGTGCGGGCCGCCGACGCCCACCAGATCGAAGACTGAGTACCCGACGAGAGATGGCATCGTGACTGTCGTACCACCGCAGCAGCCGGCGGCGGCCTCCGTACCCCCGCCGAAGCGGGAACCGGCCACGGAGACCGACCTGGCCGCGGTGGCCGCGCAGCTCGGACGCCCGCCCCGGGGGACCCGGGCGGTGGCCCACCGCTGTCCGTGCGGCCTGCCCGACGTGGTGGAGACGACTCCCCGGCTGACCGACGGCACCCCCTTCCCGACGCTGTTCTACCTGACCTGTCCCCGGGCGACCGCGGCGTGCAGCCGACTGGAGTCGGCCGGTCTGATGAAGGAGATGGCGCAGCGGCTGGCCACCGACCCGGAGCTGGCCGCCCGGTACCGCGCGGCCCACGAGGACTACCTGTCCCGCCGGGACGCGATCGCCGAGGTGCCCGAGATCGCCGGCATCTCGGCCGGTGGGATGCCCGGCCGGGTGAAGTGCCTGCACGTCCAGCTCGGGCACGCGCTCGCCGCCGGGCCGGGCGTCAACCCGTTCGGCGACGAGACGCTCGACCTGGTCGAGCCGTGGTGGACGACCGGACCCTGTGTCGACGTGCCGGAGCCCGGGTGAGCGACGACGACGACGTCGTGATCCGGCGGGCCCGGACCGCCGATGTGCGAGCGATCCGACGGTTGGTGGACACCTACACCGACGATCGCCGACTGCTCAGCAAGGCCACTGTCACCCTGTACGAGGACGTGCAGGAGTTCCGGGTCGCCAGCCGGGTCTCCGACGGCGCGGTGGTGGGCTGCGGCGCGCTGCACGTGATGTGGGAGGACCTGGCGGAGATCCGCACGGTCGCGGTCGATCCCTGCTGCCGGGGGCAGCGGATCGGGCACCGGATCGTGGCGGAACTGATCAGCGCGGCACGGGAACTGGGGGTGGCCCGCATCTTCGTGCTGACCTTCGAGACCCGGTTCTTCGGTTCGTTCGGCTTCACCGAGATCGACGGCGCCCCGGTGCCGCACGTCGTCTACGAGCAACTGCTGCGCTCGTACGACGAGGGTGTCGCCGAGTTCCTCGACCTGGAACGGGTCAAGCCGAACACCCTGGGCAACACCCGTATGCTGCTGCGCCTCTGACCCGCCCGGCCCGCCCCGCCCACTCTGCGCCGCCACCCGGCCCGCTGCGCCGCGACCGCTTGCGCCGTCATCCGGGTCACGCTGTCACTCGCTGTGTCCGGCTTCCGGCAGGTCCACCTACCACCCCGCTCCCTTTGCTCTGCTTACCCATACGCACAGGTTTACTTTCGGTGATGGCTGGCTGGGTATGGACCTGACTCGGCATTCGAGGAACCCCTGCTCGTAAGGGGTTTGCGTGTAGGTAAGCAGAGCAAAGGAGGCGAAAGGTAGGTCGGGTACTGCGGCTGCTCGACTTCAGAGAGTCACCGCCGGGTGTGGCAACGTTCCGTGATTGTGGTGGTCGGAGTGGTGAGTTGGCGTGGCGGTAGGGTTTTCGTCGTGACGACGCGTGTGGCGGCCATCGACTGTGGCACCAACTCGATCCGGTTGCTGGTGGCCGACCTGCCCGACCCGTCGGCCGGACCGGCCGCACCGCTGGTGGACCAGTGCCGGCGGATGGAGATCGTCCGGCTCGGCCAGGGGGTGGACGCCACCGGCCGGCTCGCTCCGGAGGCGATCGAGCGGACCCGGGTCGCGCTCGCCGACTACGCCACCGAGATCGACAAGCTCGGTGCCCAGCGGGTGCGGATGTGCGCCACCTCGGCCAGCCGGGACGCGGAGAACGCGGCCGACTTCCGGACCATTGTGGAGCAGACGCTCGGCGTCGCGCCGGAGGTGGTCACCGGGGACGAGGAGGCTCGCCTGTCGTTCACCGGAGCCGTCCGTGGCCTACCCGCCGACGCGGCATCGCCGTACCTGGTGCTGGACATCGGTGGCGGGTCGACCGAGTTCGTCGTCGGCACCCGGGACGGTGGTGTCGACGCCGCGATCTCCATGGACATCGGCTGCGTACGGATGACCGAGCGGCACCTGCACACAGACCCACCGGGCCCGGACGAGATCGCCGCCGCCCAGGCCGACATCACGGACGCGGTGGACCGCGCGCTGGCGGCCGTCCCGGGGCGGCAGGCGGCCACGCTTGTCGGGCTCGCCGGTTCGGTCACCACCGTGGTCGCGATCGCCGCGGGTCTCACCGGGTACGACCCGGCCCGCATCCACCATGCCCGGGTGTCGTACGACCAGGTGGCGCGGGTGACCGCCGACCTGCTGGCCATGACGCGCGAGCAGCGGCTGGCCATCCCGGTGATGCATCCCGGCCGCGCAGACGTGATCGGTGCCGGCGCGTTGGTGCTGCGGGTCGCCATGGAACGCGCCGGCATGGCCGCCGTGATCGCCTCCGAGCACGACATCCTCGACGGCATCGCGTGGAGCCTGGCAAGCGCGAACTGAAGGTATCGGCGCTAGCGCGAACAGGAGGTATCGGCGCTAGCGCGAACAGGAGGTGAATGCCACTGTTCCGGCATCTTCCCGGCGGAGGTCACCGCGTGGCAGGCTACCCGCACGTAGGACCACTGGGCGACCAGCCAACGATGACTGACCGCTAGGAGGACGGGCCGATGGGCGAGATGGTGACCTACCGTGGTGATGGCGGCACGGGTGAGGGATATCTCGCGATACCCGCCACCGGAACGGCAAGCCCGGCAGTGATCGTGATTCAGGACTGGTGGGGCCTCGTGCCGCACATCAGGTCAGTGGTGGACCGCTTCGCCGAGGCAGGCTTCGTCGCCCTCGCACCCGACTTCCGGCACGGCGAGCCAGCCGGAAAGCCGAGTGAGCCCCGGCGGCTGCTCAACGGGCCGCAGATGGACGAGACGGCACAGGAGATCGCCGCCGCCGCCGACTACCTCGCCGGCCGCGTCGAGGTCACCGGCAAGGTGGGCTGCGCCGGCTTCTGTGCCGGGGCCAGCCTGGCGCTGTGGGCGGCGAACTTCTCCGAGCGGATCGTCGCCACCGCCGCCTTCTATCCCCGGTTGCCCTGGGAGGGCATGCGTACCGAGTGGACCGACTACGCGGGCAAGGACGCGCTGGTGCACTGCTCCGAGGCGGACGGCACCTCCGCCGACCCGGGCGTGCAGGCGGTACGCCGGGCCATCGAGAACTCCGGCGGCACCTGCCAGCTGCACGACTACCCGGGCACCGCGCACGCCTTCTTCAACGAGGACCGGCCGGAAAAGTTCGACCAACGGGCGGCCACCAGCGCCTGGGCACGCACCCTGGAACTCTTCCGGGCCAAGCTTGGTTGAGTCGCGTACCCCCACCGAGGTCGTCGTCCGCGCCGCGCGCGCGACGGACCTGGCTGAGCTGGACGCGGGCGTCGCCGACTGTTTCGCCTGCCCCCGGCTGGTCGACTGGCGGGAGGAGGTCGCCCGCACCAGGCGGGCGGCCTTCCGCGATCAGGAGTACTGGGGACGGCCGGTGCCCGGCTTCGGTGATCCGGCGGCCCGGATCGCCATCCTCGGGCTGGCCCCGGCCGCGCACGGCGGCAACCGCACCGGCCGGGTCTTCACCGGCGACCGCTCCGGTGACGTGCTCTTCGCCGCCCTGCACCGGGCCGGCCTGGCCAACCAGCCGACAAGTGTGGCCGTCGACGACGGCCTGACGCTGCGCGAGACGAGGATCTTCGCCGCCGTACGCTGTGCTCCGCCGGACAACAAGCCCACCCCGAGCGAGCGGGACACCTGCGCCCCCTGGCTGCATCGGGAGGTCGAGCTGATCCGGCCGACGCTGCGGGTGGTGGTGGCGTTGGGCGCCTTCGCCTGGGCCGCGTGGTGGCCGGCGCTGCGCGCCGGGTACGCCGTCGCTCCGCCCAGCCCGCGACCGCCGTTCGGGCATGGGGCACACTGGTCCGGCACGGCCGGACCGGAACTGCTCGGTTGCTACCACGTCAGCCAGCAGAACACCTTCACCGGTCGGCTGACACCGGAGATGCTTGACGATGTGTTCGCCCGGGCGAAACTGCTGGCCGGGGTGGACTGAGGTAACCGATGGACGTGCTTCGCAGGTGGTGGCCGGTGACGGCGGTGATTGCCCTGCTCGCCGCCGTGACCCTGGCCACCGCGCACTCGTCGATCGGCGCGAGCCGGATACCGCCCGCCGTCAAGGACGCACCCTTCGTGTTGGAGTACCCGAGCGGGGAGCCGCGTCCGTCGATTCCGGCGGAACCTCGCGAGGCCGCCGAGGAGACCCGTACCCGGATTCCGTCGTGGCTCGGCACGGTGGCGGTGGCGGTGCTCGGCCTGGCGTTGCTCGCCGCGCTCAGCTATCTGCTCTGGACCGTGGCGCGTGGGCTGGCGCGCCGGGTCACCCGGGCACTTCCTGGGCAGCCGACCCGGCGCAGCGCCGAGGGCACCGCCGCGGAGGTGGTGGCCGCCGTCGACGCCGGCCTGGTGGACCTGGACGACCAGGCCACCGACCCACGGACCGCGGTGATCGCCTGCTGGGTACGGCTCGAAGAGGCGGCCGCCGTCGCCGGGGTGCCCCGACTGACCGGCGACACCCCCACCGACCTGGTCACCCGGCTGCTCGCCGGTGATCCGTCCACCGGCGTGCCGGCGATCGTGAGCGCCGACGTGCTGGCCGGGTTCGCGAACGTCTACCGCGAGGCCCGGTACGCCACCCGCCCGGTGGACGAACGGACCCGGGACCAGGCCCGGGTGGCCCTGCGTCGGCTGCGTGGCGAACTGACCGCACTGGCCGGGGGTGAGCCGGTGTGAGCAGCACGAGTATCGACGACCTGCTCAGCTTCTCCGAGGAGCGGCCGGCCCAGTCCGAGCCGCGCCGGGGTGGACGGCTGCGTGGCGTGTTCGGCGTACTGGGTGTCACGGTGGTGGTGACCGTGGTGGCCGTCGCCGGACTTCGCGCGGTCGGGCTGCGGGTCTCGTTCCTGGTGCTGGTCACCGCCGTGGTAGCGCTGCTGGTGGTACGCCGGATCGTCGCCACCCTCGCCCCACCGACGAAGTCCGGCCAGGCGGGTTCATCGTCGCGGGGCGGCGAGGAGCCCGGCACCTACAACTGGGACGCGCGGGATGCGCTGCGCGCCGCGATCAACGGCTGGGCGACTCCCCTGGAGTGGTCCAGGACGAGCCCCGAACGGTTCACCAGCGTGATCCTGCCCCGGCTGGCCGAGTTGGCGGACGAACGGATGCGCCTGAAGTACGGCGTCACCCGCGAGTCCGATCCGAGCCGGGCCCGTACCTTGCTGGGTGACCGCCTTTCGACGTTCCTGGAGACCCCACCCCGCCGCACCCCTTCGCCGCGCGACCTCGCGGCGATCGTCGCCGAACTGGAGAAGATCTGATGAACGACGTCGGCCGGACGATGCCCCCCACCGAGGTAGGTCGCCTCGCCCGGGCCGTGCTGGACGCGGTGGGCCAGGTCGTGGTCGGCAAACGGGACGCCCTGGAGTTGGTGCTGGCCGGCATCCTCGCCGGCGGCCACGTGCTGCTCGAGGACCTGCCGGGGTTGGGCAAGACACTCACCGCGCGGTCCTTCGCCCAGGCGCTCGGCCTGGACTTCCGGCGGCTGCAGTTCACCCCCGACCTGCTGCCCGCCGACGTCACCGGCTCCTTTCTCTACGACCAGCGCAGCGGTGACTTCACCTTCCGGGCCGGGCCGGTCTTCACCAACCTGCTGCTCGCCGACGAGATCAATCGGACCCCGCCGAAGACCCAGTCGGCCTTGCTGGAGGCGATGCAGGAGAAGCAGGTTTCGGTGGAGGGCGTGACGTACCGGCTGGACGAGCCGTTCCACGTGCTGGCCACCGCCAACCCCATCGAGTACGAGGGCACCTATCCGTTGCCGGAGGCGCAGCTGGACCGGTTCCTGCTGCGGGTGTCGTTCGGTTACCCGGCACAGGACGAGGAGTGGGAGGTGCTGCGACGGCGGATGGCGCGCCGGCGGGAGGAGGCCGAGATCAAGCCGGTGGTCGACGCCGGCACGCTGCGCGCGATGCAGGCGGCGCTGGAGGACGTGGTGGTGGAGGACTCGGTGGGCCGGTACATCGTGGCGCTGACCGCGGCCACCCGCGAGCACCCGTCGGTGCTGGTCGGCGCCTCGCCGCGCGGTTCGCTGGCACTGCTGCTGCTGTCCCGGGTACGGGCGGTGCTCTCCGGGCGGGACTACGTGGTGCCCGAGGACGTGAAGGACGTCGCAGCCCCGGCGCTGGCGCACCGCATAACGCTGCGGCCGGAGATGTGGCTGCGTCGGGTCGATCCGTCCTTCGTGGTCGGTGAGGTCCTCGACGGCACCCCGGCGCCGGCCAGTGGCGCGCTGCCCAGCTACGCCGCCGGCCGGCCGGGAGACTGACCGGCGTGGGCGAGCGGAGCGAGCAGCCGGCACCGACCAACTGGATGCCCACCTGGGCGTTCGGTCGGGCGGTGCTGCTCACCGGCCTGCTCCTGGTCGCCGCGGTGCTGCTGGGACGGGTGGATCTGATCGTGCTGGCCGTCCCGTTCGCCGTCGGCACCGCGTACGCGCTGCGACGCCGACCCGTCGAGCTTCCCGGGGTCTGGCTCAGCGCCGACGAGGAACCCCTGGTGGAGGGCGGTGGCATGACCGGGACGGTCACCGTCGGCAACCCGGGTGCGGTCCCGTACGACGTGGCGGTGCTGCGTACTCGGGTCTCACCGTGGCTGCGGGTCGAACGCGCGGGTCTCGCCGGTAGCGCGGTCGTCGGCACCGACCGGCCCGCCGGTGCCGGTCGGCCGACGGTGGCGGACCGTCCGTTCGTCACGTCGGTCGCCCCGGACACCGCCGTCGACCTGGAACTGGCCGGTACCGCGCTGCGCTGGGGTCGGCATCCGCTGGGCCCGGCGGGCGCCCGGGTCGCCGCCGCGCAGGGCCTGCTGGTCTCGCGCGCGGTGGTCGTGGAACCGGTCCGGTCCAAGGTGTACCCGAAGACCGAGCCGTTCGAGGCGGTCGAGGTGATGCCCCGGGCCGCCGGGCTGGTCGGGGCCCATCACTCGCGCCGTCCCGGTGAGGGCGGTGAACTCGCCGGGGTGCGGGTCTTCGCCCCCGGTGACCGGCTGCGTCGCATCGACTGGCGGGTGTCGCTGCGGACCCGGCAACTGCACGTGGCGGCCACTCTGTCCGACCGGGACGCCGAGGTGGTCGTGCTGCTCGACGTACTGGCCGAGGCGGGTCGCTCCGGCGGGGTCACCGGTACCGCGTCGGTGCTGGACACCACGGTCCGGGCGGCCGCCGCGATCGCCGAGCACTACCTGCACCGGGGCGACCGGGTGGCACTGCTGGAGTACGGCCCGAGTGCCCGGCGGCTGCGTCCGGCCACCGGACGACGGCAGTACCTGACGGTGCTGGAGTGGCTGTTGGACGTCAAGGCCCAGTCCTCCCCGCACGAGCCGTACGACCACGTGTTCGGTCCTCAACTGCTCTCCGCGGACGCGCTGGTGGTCGTGCTCACCCCGCTGCTGGAGGAGCGGTCGGCGCAGATGCTCGCCCGGTTGGCCCGCTCGGGACGGTTCGTGGTGGCCGTCGACACGCTCCCGGCGGACCTGTCGCCACCGAAGGATCGGGGCTGGGCCGAGGTGGCGTACCGGCTGTGGCGACTGGACCGGGACACGATGATCGCGCAGTTGCGTGAGCACGGGGTGCCGGTGGTGCCGTGGGCCGGCACCGGCAGTCTCGACCAGGTGCTGCGCGACGTGGCGAGGCTCGCCTCCGCGCCCCGGGTGGGTGGCCGGTGAGCGCGAGGAATGCAGCGCAGCGGAGTCCCGCAGTCGCGAGCGAGAGGTCAGCCCGGTGAGCGCGAGGAATGCAGCGCAGCGGAGTCCCGCAGTCGCGAGCGAGAGGTCAGCCCGGTGAGCGCGAGGAATGCAGCGCAGCGGAGTCCCGCAGTCGCGAGCGAGAGGTCAGCACGGTGATGGGGTCGGTCATCGGGCGGGTCCGGGCGGTGCGTGAGGCCGCGGCGCGGATCTCCCTCACACCAGTACTGGTCCGGATGGGGATCTTCCTCAGCACGCTCGTGGGGTTGTTGCTGGCGTACCCCGCCGAGGTCGTGGTCGGGAGGGCAATGGGCCCGCTGGTGGCGGTCGCGGCGTTGCCGGCCCTGATGCCGCGTCGGCTGTGGCCGACCTTCGCCGCGCTGGTCACGGTCGGCGGGTGGTTGCTCGCCACCGACGGGTACAACCGGCCGATCGCGTTGTGGCGGCTGATGGCGGTGGCCGTGGCGCTCTACCTGACCCACACGCTCTGCGCGCTGGTGGCGGTGCTGCCGTACGACGCCGTGGTGGATCCGGACGTGATAGTGCGTTGGCTCACCCGGGCCGCCGGAGTGTTGCTCGCCACGTCGGTGCTCGGCGTGCTGCTGCTCGAACTCGCCGGTGTGCGGGCCGCCGACGGCGGCTGGCAGGCGGTCACGGTGGCCGGTCTGCTGCTGGCGGTCGGGGTGACGGCGTTGCTGGCCGGGCTGCTGCGACGCAGGTGAACCAGGGACCGTCGGGGTCGGAGTGACCGGGGGTGTCTCCGCGTCGGGGGTGACCGCGGTGGCCGCCGTTACCGGGGTCACAGCCACCTTGTGCTCGGTCACAGAAGAGGGCCGCACGCGGGATTACCGCTGTCGGTGGGGGAAAGATGGTAGGCGTGAATCCGAAGCGGATCCTTGTGGTGGGCGCCGGGCACGTCGGTCTCTACGCGGCGCTGCGCCTGTCGAAGAAGCTGAGTTCCCGTGAGGCTGAGGTCGTCGTCGTCGACCCCCAGCCGCACATGACGTACCAGCCGTTCCTGCCCGAGGCTTCGGCGGGGAACATTTCGCCCCGGCACTCCGTGGTGCCGCTGCGTCGGGAGTTGCGCCGGTGCAAGGTGGTGGCCGGTGCGGTCACCCGGATCGATCACGCGAGCCGGACCGCCACGGTGCAGCCGATCATCGGCCCGCCCCGGGAGATCACCTACGACCACGTGGTGGTCGCCCCCGGCTCGGTCTCCCGGACCCTGCCGATTCCCGGCCTGCACGAGCACGGCATCGGCTTCAAGACCATCGGTGAGGCCATCTATCTGCGCAACCACGTGCTCGAACAGCTCGACGTGGCCGCCGCCACGACCGACCCGGAGGTGCGCCGTCGGGCGCTGACCTTCGTCTTCGTCGGTGGCGGGTACGCCGGCATCGAGGCGCTGGCCGAGATGGAGGACATGGCCCGCCACGCGCTGAAGTACTACCCGGAGCTGAACACGTCGGACATGCGGTGGGTACTGGTCGAGGCCACCCAGCGGGTGCTGCCGGAGGTCGACCGGGACATGGGCGCCTACACGGTGCAGCAGTTGCTGAAGCGGGACATGGACATCCGGCTCGACACCCGGCTGGAGTCCTGCGTCGACGGGGTGGTCAAGCTCTCCGACGGGGACAGCTTCAGCGCGGACACCATCGTCTGGACCGCCGGGGTGAAGCCGTCGCCGATGCTTGACGCGACCGACTTCCCCCGCGAGGAGCGGCGCCGGGTCACCTGCCTGCCGACGTTGCAGGTGGTCGACGGCGACCGGGTGGTCGAGGGCGCCTGGAGTGCCGGCGACTGTGCCGCCGTACCGGACCTGACCAAGCCGCCGGGCAACTACTGCTCGCCGAGCGCCCAGCACGCGGTACGCCAGGCCCAGCGGATGGCCGACAACATCGTCGCCGTGATCAGGGGCCGGGCGCCGGTGCCCTACAAGCACAAGCACGTCGGCAGCGTGGCCAGCCTCGGCCTGCACAAGGGAGTGGCGCAGGTCTACGGCATCAAGATGACCGGCTGGCCGGCGTGGTTCATGCACCGGACGTACCACATGAGCCGGATCCCGTCGCTGAACCGGAAGGTCCGGGTCGTGGTCGACTGGACGCTGGCGTTCGTGCTCAAGCGTGAGGTGGTGGCCCTCGGCCAGCTGCACGACCCGCGTGAGGAGTTCGCCGAGGCGTCCCAGCCACAGGCGAAGGTGTGAGTCCCACGTGGGGCGCCGTCGGCGCCCCACGTGCTCAGACCCGCCAGTACCAGGCGTCGCTGAGTCGGGACGACGGGCCGTAGAGCGCCTCCAAGGTCAGCCGCAGGCTGTCGGCGTGCGCGGTATCGGCGGCCAGCACCACGCACGAGGCACCCCAGTGTTCGACGTCCGCCGCGGCACGGCGGCGCTGCTCGTCGCCGACGACCGGGCGGAGGCCGCTGCGGGCCACCTCGGCCAGCAGGGTGGAGGTGGGTCGCGGGGCGACGCCCATCGAGGCGCTGCCGCCCCGGCCGTGTGGGCCGATGAAGAAGCCCTGCGGCATGCTGAAGTTGGCGTTGGCGGCGGTCGCCCACCGCATCGGCCACGGCTCCTTGGGGGTGGCCAGTGGCACCGGTACCAGCACCCCGCCCGGCTCGACACAGGTGCGCCAGTGGCCGGCGGTGACGAACGCCGGCACCGGCGGTCGGTGCGCGGTGGGCAGCGCCGCCGGGATCAGCGGTACCACCGCCGCGGCGACCGCGACAAGCGTCAGCCGGCGGGTCCGGCCCGTGCCGCGTAGCGCCCGGTCGACCGCCAGCACCAGCAGCGTCGCGATCAGCGGCGGTACGGCCAGGGCGAACCGCATCGGCAGCGCGCCGTCGACCACCGGCAGGCCGCCGAGCAGCGCGTACGGCCCGGGCAGGCCGGTGCCTTCGCCGTCGAGGACCACCTCGGGGCCGAGCGAGAGCGCACCCATCACCAGAATGCCGGCGGTGCAGGCCAGCACCAGCGGACGACGCCCCAGCCAGACAGCGCAGCCGACGGTGACCACCAGCAGCGGCCAGCCCAGGAAGGTGTTGTACTCGGCCGGTCCGGTGCTCAGCTGGGCGGAACGTTCGTCCCCGACCAGGGACAGCGGTGAGATCGCCCACCAGCTGCGCAGGTCGGCCGAGAAGTAGTGCGGGCTGAACATGCCGTCGGCGACGCCGAGCGGGCCGGCGAACTGGAACCACAACGGCCGGGCGAGCACCAGCAGGGCCGCACCGGTGGCGAGGGCCATCGCACCGGCGAAGGCGGGCAACGCCCGACGGGCCAGGTCACGATCCACGACGATCATCGTCGCCGCCATCACCAGCAGGGTGAGCGCGGCGAGGAACAGCACCTCCTCGCCGATGAACACCTGGGCGGAGACGGCGGCGGCCAGCCCGAGCGCGGAGGTGGTCAGCCGGCGTCGGTCGGGCCCGCCGGTAGCCGCCCCAGCGGCGGGGTCGGCCGCCCGGAGCAGGCGCACGACCAGCCAGACGATGACCGGTAGCAGCCACTGCGCCGTCATGTGCAGATGGCTGTTGCTCTGGGACACCATGCCCGGGGCGAAGCCGCACAGCGCACCGCCCAGCGTGGCGGCGGCCTGGCGGGCGCGCAGTGTACGGCTGAACAGGAGGTACCAGGCGGTCGCGGTGCCGGCGAGGTTGAGCGTCACGAGCAGGGCGAAGGTGACCGGAGCGCCGAACAGCAGGGTGACCGGGGCGAACAGCACGCCGAGCGCGATGACCGACGTGTTGGCCATCAGGTTGACCCCGTCGGGCGCGTTGAGCCGGTCGGTGGACAGGCCGAAGTCGCCAAGCAGCGCCCGCGCGTCGACGGCCAGGAACCACTCGTAGAGCACCTGGTCCTCGGGGTTGAGGGCGAGCACCAGTCCGGTCGGGTCGGCCCAGAGCCGGTGGGTGAGCGTGCCGGCGAGCGCCGCGAAGAACAGCCCTACCAGCAGGTCGGTCCGATACCGGGCGACCGCCCGAGCCCACCGGGTGAGCCGCAGCCGGCGTACCCGGGCGAGCGGATGATCCGCCTGTGTTGCCACGTCGTCGTTGGGGGCGATGGGTGCGCGGCTGCTCACGGCCTCGACCCTAGCGGCGGTGCTCGGCGGGGGACGCCGCAGTGCCGACGAACCCGCTACCGTGGCACTGCACCGTACGTGCCGGCACGCCGGTGTCACCCGCCCGGGTGGTGGAAAGGCAGACACGGCCGCCTTAAAAGCGGCTGCCGCAAGGCGTGCGGGTTCGACCCCCGCCCCGGGCACCACCTTCGGGGCGATCGATGGATTTCGCCAGGAGGGCGATCGTATGCCGCAGAAAGTCACCCCCCGCGCCATGTTCAGAGCCGGAATCGCCCTGCTCGTCGTCGCGGTCCTGGCCCGGACGCTCCTGGACGACGCGATGGTCTCGATCAGTGACCTGTTCCGCGTCGGCACACTGGGCTACGGCCCGGCCTTTCTCGTCACGAGCGTGGTGGCGACGCTATCGACCGCACTGGGCGCCGCCGTGCTTGCCGGTGCGTTCGTTCTGCAGGGCGTGTTGAGCAGGATCACAGACTCCCAGGAAGGCAGCGAGGACCGATGGGAGGAGCACTGAGGGTGCGGCACGAGGTGGGCTGGCCCACTGCTCAGCTGCCGGCCGGGCTCAGCTCTCAGCTTTCCCTCAGCTTGGCGATCTCCAAGGACTGGCCGGGACGTTTACTCTTGTATGGCACGTTGACGTGCAACGAGACCCCCTGAGGGAGGCCAGACAGTGAAGACTTCGAACCCGGTGCTCGCCCGGCTTGGTCAGGCGGCCGAGCGGGAGCGGGCCGCCGGGTACGCCCCGTCCGGGCCGTACGGACAGCCCGGCTACCCCCAGCAGGTTCCGCCGCAGGCCGGCTACCCCGGCGCGCCCGGCTTTCCGTCGGCCCCACCGGCGGTCACCCCCATGTCGATCGACGACGTGGTGGTCAAGACGGTCACCCTCCTGGCCATCGTCGGCGTGGCTGCCGCGGCCGCGTGGGCGCTGGTGCCGGACGCGCTGCTCGGTGTCGCCTGGATCGGTGCGGCCATCGTCGGCCTGGTGCTCGGCCTGATCATTTCGTTCTCCCGGATGGCGAACCCGGCGCTCGTCGTCGCGTACGCCGTCGTCGAGGGTGTCCTCGTCGGTGCGGTGAGCAAGTTCTTCGAATCGCTGTACGACGGCATCGTGCTCCAGGCGGTGACCGCGACCTTCGGTGTCTTCTTCGTGATGGCCATGCTCTACAAGGCGCGGGTCATCCGGGCGACGCCGAAGTTCGTCAAGGGCATGATCGCGGTGATGGCGGGCCTGTTCGCCGTCATGATGATCAACCTGGTGCTGGCGCTCTTCGGCGTCAACACCGGTCTGCGTGACGGCAGTCCGCTGGCCATCGGGTTCAGCATCGTCTGCATCGTGGTCGCCTCGCTGAGCTTCGTGCTCAGCTTCAAGGAGGTCGAGGACGGTGTCCGGATGGGCCTGCCGCAGCGCTACTCGTGGGTGGCCGCGTTCGGCATCCTGGTCAGCCTGATCTGGCTCTACATCGAGATGCTGCGCCTGCTCAGCTACTTCCAGGGCGACGACTGACCTCGCCGCCCAACGACCGACCGGCGCCCGCCCCAACCCGGGGCGGGCGCCGTCGTCTCCCCACCCCAGTCCCCGCTCTCCCTCTGCGCCGATCATGCAGTTGTGGCACTGGACAGGTCGGGCGTAAGCGGAGGAATCGACGAACGCAACTGCACGATCGGCGGTGGGTTGGAGGGTCGGTGCGTAGAGTGCGGGGGGTGGCGGGTGTTGGCGGGAGTGAGCCAGAGGCGGAGGTTGTGCGGGGGGTGGAGTTGTTGGTGCGGCAGGTCAGCCACTGGCAGCAGCCCCGGTGGTCGGCCGCGGCATCGGTCGGCAACGTGTCCCGGGCGGATCTGGTGCACCGGCTGGTCCAGGAAATCGCAAACCTTGCCGCGGATGCGGAAGGACAGCCACGACGAGACGTGCCCCGGCTCGATAACGACCTCGCCCTGCCCGACCAGCTCCGGGTGGTCGCCGCCGACCTGCTTGCCGCGGACCCGAGCCAGGAGGCCCTGACCCGGGCCGCCACCGAGGTGACCGCGACCCGGACCGCGCTCTAGACCCGGCTTGACCGGCCCGACCATCCCGGGCCGAGCCGACCGGGCCGACCATCCCGGGCCGAGCCGACCATCCCGGGCCGACCGGGCCGTGGAGACGTCGGCCGGCCCAACGGCCCCACATGCAGTCGCGACATGCGGCAAACGGGGGTCTCCCGCCGGCCTGATGGCCCAAGATGCCGCATGTCGCGAACCGCCGACCGCGAACCGCCGACCGCGAACCGTCGACCGCGAACCGCCGACCGTGAACCGTCGACCGTGAACCGCCGACCGTGAACCGTCGACCGTGACTGCGACCGCTGGCCAAACGCCGGCCGGTGGCCAGGCGAGGCGTCAGCTCAGGCGCTCGATGACCATCGCCATGCCCTGGCCGCCACCGACGCACATGGTCTCAAGGCCGATGGTCTTGTCGTGCCACTGCAGGGCGTTGAGCAGGGTGCCGGTGATCCGGGCACCGGTCATCCCGAACGGGTGACCGACGGCGATCGCGCCGCCCATCACGTTGAGCTTCTCCTCCGGGATGCCGAGCTGGCGGTACGACGGAATGACCTGGGCGGCGAACGCCTCGTTGATCTCGACCAGGTCCACGTCGTCGATGGTCATCCCGGCACGTCCGAGTGCCTGCCGACTCGCCTCCACCGGACCGAGGCCCATGATCTCCGGTGACAACGCGGTGACACCGGTGGAGACGATCCGCGCCAGCGGAGTCACGCCCAGTTCCTCGGCCCGCTGGGCGCTCATCACGATCACCGCGGCGGCCCCGTCGTTGAGTGGGCAGCAGTTGCCGGCGGTGATCCGGCCGTCCGGACGGAAGACCGGCTTCAGTTCGGCGACCGCCTCCAGGGTGACCCCGGCCCGGGGGCCGTCGTCGGTGCTGACCACCGTGCCGTCGGGCGTGGTGACCGGGGTGATCTCCCGGGCCCAGAAGCCGTCCGCGATCGCCTTCTCGGCCAGGTTCTGGCTGCGTACGCCAAAGGCATCCATGTCCGCACGGCTCACGTCGTACACCTGGGCGAGATTCTCGGCGGTCTGTCCCATGGCCAGGTACACATCGGGCAGGGAGTCCTCCTCGCGCGGGTCGGTCCAGACCGGCGCGCCGGCCTCGGCACGGGCCTGCGACCGCTCGCGGGCCGACGCGAAGCGAGGGTTCTCCCATCCGCCGAGCAGGGCCTGAGCCTCTGGCGGCAGGCCGTCGGAGCTGCCGCGCGCGTACCGGGAGACCAGCTCGACCCCGGCGGAGACGAAGACGTCGCCCTCACCGGCCCGGATCGCGTGCATGGCCATCCGCGTCGTCTGCAACGAGGAGGCGCAGTAGCGGGTGAGGGTCGCCCCGGGCAGGCCGTCGAGACCCATCAGCACGGCCACCACGCGAGCCATGTTGAAACCCTGTTCCCCGCCGGGCAGGCCGCACCCGAGGTAGAGGTCGTCTATCTGTCGCGGGTCGAGCTGCGGGACCTTGTCCAGGGCCGCCTGCACGATGCCGGCGGCCAGATCGTCCGGGCGGAGATCCCGTAGGGACCCCTTGTGGGCCCGGCCGATGGGGGAGCGGGCGGTGGCGACGATGACGGCGTCGCGGGACGACTCAATCGGCATACGGTCACGCTAACTCGCCGGTAACTTGCGGCGGAAGTTTTCTGGTGCCCGGGAAATGTCACCCCGGGCACCAGCACGAGCCGGCCGGTCAGTGACGTGGGGTGACGGCGGCTGCGGCGACCACCGCGGGCAGCAGAGCATGCGCCCAGACCCGGTATCCGTCGGCGGAGGGGTGGTAGCCGTCGTGGCAGAAGGTGCCGGCATCGGCCCGGAACACCGGGCCCGTCTCGGTGGCCAGATCGACCACTGCTCCCCCGGCGTCGAGCACCGCACCGGTCTGTGCCCGGGCGACGCGGCGCCCCAGCCAGCCGACGACCTGCCGCAGAGGCGACGCGATCGCGCGTACCGCGCCGAGATCCGGGCAGGTGCCGACCACGACCTCGACACCGGCGTGACGCAGCCGGTGCACGGCCGCGCCGAGGTAGGCGGCGGCCTCGGCCGGGCGGCGCATGCTCGTCACGTCGTTGGCTCCGACCAGGACGACCGCCACGTCCGGCCGCTCGCCGAGCAGCGCCCGGGCCACCTGGGTGGCCAGGTCGGTCGAGCGTGAGCCGGAGACACCGACGCTCGACAGGTGAACCTGACGCCCGTCCGGCCCCTCGGCGAGCAGCTCCGCCAACTGCCCGCCGATGGTGTCGCCGAGCCGGTCCACGCCGACGCCGAGGGCGGCGGAGTCGCCGAGCAGCACCAGGCGTAGCGGTGGGGCGCCGGCTCGGCCGACGGTGGCCCGCAGGGCCAGGCCGAGTTCCGGCTGGGCGTAACGGCGGTTGCTCGCCACCACGGCCTCGCCCGCGAGCACGGCGGCCCCGCCGAGCGCGCCAGCGAGCAGAGAGTACGCGGCGGTGCGGGCCACCCGCACGGCGACGCGGTCGGCGGGAGGAAGACCGGTCATGGCACCAACCTCCGGCCGGCGCCGGAGCCGAACCGACTCCTGATCCGCTCGGTCATGAGAATCCTTCCACTGCGGGTGACTCGACGGTGGGGGCTGCCTGCGGCGTCGAACCGACACCGAAAAGTCCCCGCCGGCGCAGCTGCGCCCAACGGCCGGCCGGGCCGCTTTCGCTGCCGCGAACCTGGGTACCGCTGACCTCCGTCCCCGGGTGCCGAGCCGCCTCCTGCGCGGCCTTCGGCAACGACCGTACGCCTTCGAGACGCGTTGGCGTAGGCCTGCGTTCGCCGCCGTGCCCGAGCGCGGAGAGCACCGTCGGCAACAGGGCTGCCGCGGCCGCCGCGTACCCGTCGGCGGAGGGGTGGAACCGGTCCCAGGCGAACATCCGCCCCGGCTCGGCGGTGAACCGGGGGCCGAGCAGGTCGCCGAGGGAGACCGTCCAACCTCCGGCCGACACCACCGCGACCGTCTGCGCCGCAGCGAGTTGCCGGCTCCACCGGCGGGCCAGCCAGCGCAGTGGCGGTTGGATGGGTCGGATCGCGCCGAGGTCCGGGCAGGTGCCGACGACCACCTCGGCACCGGCCGCGCGCAGCGCCCGGACCCCCTCGACGAGGTAGCGCACGGCCAGGGCCGGCGGCGTGCGGTTGGTGACGTCGTTGCCACCGATGAGGATGACCGCGACGTCGGGATCGCACTCCAGAGCCGCCTCCACCTGGAACTTCAAGCCGGCCGAGATGGCGCCGACCACCGCGAAGCGGTGCAACCGCACGGGCCGCCGGAGGCGCCGGGACAGGCCGGTGGCCAACAACGCGCCCGGCGTCTCACGGCGTCGGTGCACGCCGTAACCGGCGGCCGACGAGTCACCGAGAATGACCATGGTGATCGGGGGCCCGGGAAACTTCGGGCCGTAGATGCCGTCGCAGCGTGGTGGCGGCGCCTCGGCCATCGGGATGGTGCGCCGGGCCTGCCGGGCCTGACCGAGAAGCACACCCGTCGTCGCCGCCGCGGCCGCCACCGTGGCGCCCGTGCCGACGGCGGCCAGCCGGGCCACCCGCAGGGCGCGCTGCCAGCGCGGACGATCCGGTACGACGGAACCAGCGACCCCCATACCGTGACATTAGCGCGCCCGTCTGACGCCCTGCTGTCGTCGTTGCGGCGCTGCGGTGCCTGGAAATCGACCGTCCTGGGTACTTGGGTGGACGGTGTTGCGGCGGCGCGTCACGCTGCACGTGGAGAGGAGCACGACGATGGCTAAGACGTTGAAGCGAGGTGCCGCGTTCGTGGCGCTCGCGCGGGCGATGACGGCCGGTGCCCGGGGCGGGCCGTCGCTCGGCGCCCGGATCGGGGCGCTGCCCAGGATGATCGCGGCCACCGCGCGTGGCCAGTACGACGGCGGGTTGCGCCTGGCCATGATGACCGCCGCCACGGCGTACATCGTCTCGCCGATCGACGCGGTACCGGAAATGTTCCTCGCCGTGTTCGGGCTGATCGATGACGCGGTGATGGTCACCTGGCTGGCTGGTTCGGTGCTTGCCGAGACCGAGCGCTTCCTGGAGTGGGAGGCACGTCGCAGCACCGTGGTCCCCGGCCACGTGGTGCCCTGACCGACGTACTCTGGGCGGGAATTCCACCTGGTTCACCCGCCCGGCCTGGCGTGCCGGTGCCGGAGCGAAAGGGCACAACGAGGTGCAGTACTACGACAACGTCGTCGAAATGATCGGCAACACGCCGCTGGTACGGCTACGCAACGTCGCCGAGGGCATCCGGGCGACGGTGCTGGCGAAGGTGGAGTACCTCAACCCTGGCGGGTCGGTGAAGGACCGGATCGCGCTGCGCATGGTGGAGGACGCCGAGGCGGCGGGGATTCTGCGCCCGGGCGGCACCATCGTCGAGCCGACCAGCGGCAACACCGGCGTCGGGCTGGCCCTGGTGGCCCAGCTCAAGGGCTACCGCTGCGTGTTCGTCTGCCCCGACAAGGTCAGCCAGGACAAGCAGGACGTGCTGCGGGCGTACGGCGCCGAGGTGGTGGTCTGCCCGACGGCCGTCGCGCCGGAGGACCCGCGCTCGTACTACAACGTCTCCGACCGGCTGGCCCGGGAGATCCCCGGCGCATGGAAGCCCAACCAGTACGCCAACCCGGCGAACCCTCGCTCGCACTACGAGACGACCGGCCCGGAGCTGTGGCAGCAGACCGAGGGACGGATCACCCACTTCGTGGCCGGGGTGGGCACCGGCGGCACCATCTCCGGCATCGGGCGCTACCTGAAGGAGGCGTCCAACGGCGCCGTCAAGGTCATCGGTGCCGACCCGGAGGGCTCGGTCTACTCCGGCGGCACTGGTCGGCCGTACCTGGTCGAGGGGGTCGGCGAGGACTTCTGGCCGGAGACGTACGACCGGAGCGTGGCCGACCAGATCATCGAGGTCTCGGACAAGCAGTCCTTCGAGATGACCCGGCGGCTGGCCCGCGAGGAGGGCCTGCTCGTCGGTGGCTCCTGCGGCATGGCGGCGGTCGCGGCGCTGGAGGTGGCGCGTACCGCCGGCCCGGACGACGTGGTCGTGGTGCTGCTGCCGGACGGCGGCCGGGGCTATCTCTCCAAGATCTTCAACGACGCCTGGATGGCGCGCTACGGCTTCCTCGACGCCTCCGGCTCGGAGCCCACCGTCGCGGAGGCCCTGGCCGGCAAGCCGGGCGGCCTGCCCGAACTGGTCCACGTGCATCCGACCGAGACGGTTCGCGACGCCATCGACTACATGCGCGAGTACGGCGTCTCGCAGCTGCCGGTGCTCAAGGCCGAGCCGCCGGTGGTGACCGGCGAGGTGGCCGGCTCGATCGCCGAGAAGGATCTGCTCGACGCGCTCTTCACCGGCCAGGCACACCTGCACGACACCATCGAGCGGCACATGGGCCCGCTGCTGCCGATGATCGGCGGGGGCCAGCCGGTCAGCGAGGCGGTGAACCTGCTGGAGAAGTCCGACGCCGCCCTGGTCCTGATCGACGGCAAACCCAAGGGCGTCCTCACCCGCCAGGACCTCCTAGCCCACCTAGGCGCCCGCTGACCACCCCCCAACCCCCACCCAACCCGCGTTGATCATGAGGTTGGCGGCATCGTGGAGATCGAACACTGCCGCTAACCTCATGGTCAACGGGGACGGTGGGGGTGGGTGGGGGAGGGAGGTTAGAGGGGGCGGGTGTAGCGCAGTTGGGGGGTCTGGGTGGTGCCGATGAGGTCCAGACGTTCTGTGCCGGTGGGGGACCAGCCGCCGCGTTCGTAGAAGCGGCGGGCGTGGCCGTTGTCACGCAGCACCCAGAGGACCGCGCGGCGACAGCCGCGCACCCGCATGGCGTCCAGCGCGTCGAGCATCAGCGCTCGACCGATTCCCCGGCCACGCTCGGCCGGCTCCAGGTGGATGGCGTTGAGCAGGCCGGTCGCCGGGGCACCCTCGTCGTCGGGGCCGAGGTAGCTGAAGCCGGCGAGTGTGCCGTCCCGCTCGGCCACGGTCATCCGGTGGTCGGCCCGCTCCCAGACCCAACGCTGCACCCAGTACTCACCCATCGCCTCCGGGGTCGGGTCGGCAAGTGCCTCGGGTGACAGGAACGACGAATACGTAGCGACCCGGGAACGTTGGTGGAGCCGGCCCACCGCCATCAGATCGTCGGCGGTCGCGGGACGCAGCGTGACGGTCACTCGACCGAGGGTACCCGTCGGGGTGGCACCTGAACCGTGGTCAGATCCTCGGCGATCACCAGGTCCCCGTCGAAGTGCCGGCGGGCCTCGTCGGCGAAGCGGGCCGGGTCGGCGTACCGCTGGGAGAAGTGGGTGAGCACGAGTCGGCGTACCCCCGACTCGGCCGCGACCTGCGCGGCCTGGCCGGCGGTCAGGTGCCCGACCTCGGCGGCGAGCGCGGCCTCCGACTCCAGGAACGTCGACTCGATGACCAGCAGGTCGGCGTGCTCGGCCAGCGCGTACACCCCGTCGCAGAGGCCGGTGTCCATCACGAAGGCGAACCGCTGCCCCGGCCGTGGCGTGCTCACCTCCTCCCGGGTGACGCGACGCCCGTCGAGGTCGAGGTGGCCGGCGCGCAGCAGCTCACCGACCGCCGGCCCGGCGATGCCGTACGCGGCCAGCTTCTCCGGCAGCATCCGGCACCCGTCCGGTTCCAGCAGCCGATAGCCGTACGTCTCGATGGGGTGCCGCAGCCGACGCGCCTCCAGCGTCCCGCAGCGCAGCGCGATCCGTTGCCCGTCGGCCTCGATCGGGGTGACGGCCAGGTCGGCGGTCTCGTGGAAGGAACTGGCGTGCCGCAGCCGGGCGAAGTAGTCGGCACCGCCGGCCGGGAAGTGCACCGCCACCGGATGCGGCACCCGGTCCAGCGACAGCCGCTGGATGGTGCCGGGCAGGCCGAGACAGTGGTCGCCGTGGAAGTGGGTGACGCAGATCCGGGTCAGGTCGGTGGCGGTGACGCCGGTGTGCAGCAGCTGCCGCTGGCTGCCCTCGCCGGGGTCGAAGAGGATCACCTCGTCGTCCCACCGCAGCACGTACCCGTTGTGGTTGCGGAGCCGGGTGGGCGCCTGGCTCGCCGTGCCGAGCACCACCAGCTCACGCATGGACACGGCCGCCTCCGGTACGAATGAAGCGACCCCCGGGGCTTCCGCGCTGACGCGGGCCGACTGGACTGGGTCGGCACCCCGGGGGTCGGGTGGCTGTCGTGGTTTCGCCGCACCGCTGCCACACGGTCTCGACGACTCTTACCGTGCCCGTCCCGAGGGACGGGCTGTCACTGTCGAGGACAGCGGCTAGCGGACAGCCACCTCACGAGTCCGATTGCTATACAAGTCTGGACCACCTCCTTTCCCGTGTACCGTCACGCTATCCAGCCGCCGGCCCACCGGCAACGGATTTCGATCACACTGCCGTCGCCGCCGCGGTCAGGCGCTCTGGGCGATGCCGATCGGGCCTTCACGGGGGCCGTCGGCGTTGGCCGGCTGCACCGCCAGCGACGGGAAGTCCGCCAGGTCGCCCTCCGGCTCGGCGTCCCACTCGGGAAACACCAGGTCGCTCTGGAGGTAGAGGCAGATCAGCTGGGCCAGGTGACGCAGCCCTTCCAGGTGGGTGCGCTCGTGACCGTGGGTGGCGTCGACACCGAAGCCGAGCAGCGCCACCCGGGCGTGTGCCCCGGCCTCCACCGCCGCCGCCACGTCCGAGCGGTAGTAGTCGAAGACGTCCCGGACGAGATCCACGTCGTGTTCCCGGGCGATCGCCGCCAGGTTGCGGGTGAGGTGGTAGTCGAACGGGCCCACGCCGTCGCCCATCGCCAGGGTGGCGGAGTGCTCGCGGGACTGCTGACCGGGGGCGACCACCGCCGCGTCCACCGAGACGATCTCGGCCACGTCGGGGTCGAGGCCGTGGGACGCGCCGTGGCCGATCTCCTCGGTCACGGTGACCAGCAGATGCGCCGTCACGGCGGGCTTCACCCCGGCGTCGACCATCGCCTTCAGGGCGGCGAGCACCGCGGCCACGCCGGCCTTGTCGTCCAGGTGGCGGGACTTGACGTACCCGCTGGGCGTGACCGTCGGGTTGGTAAGGAACGCCACGAAGTCGCCCGCGTCGATGCCGAGCGCCCGCAGGCCGGCGAGATCCTCGACGGGCTCGTCGACGCGTACCTCCACCTGCTCCCAGCCGAAGCCCTGCAGGTCGACGCCCTCGTTGTAGCGGTGGCCGCTGGCCTTGAGCGGCAGCACCTGACCGGTGACCACCCGGTCCAGGTCGTCGGTGAAGATCCGGACATGAGCGCCCTCGGCGAACCGGGCGCTGTGCGTCCCGATCGGCTTCAGCTCCAGCCGGCCGTTCTCCTTCAGCCGCTTGACCATCCCGCCGATGGTGTCGGTGTGCACCACGATGGCCCGGTCCGCGCCGGTCTCGCGGGGTCCGGGCAGGCAGGCGCTGAGCGCGCCCCGGCGGGTCAGCGTCGACGGGATGCCGAGCGCCGACAGGCGCTCGCCCACGTACTGCTGCACGTGGTCGGTGCGCCCCGAGGGGCTCGGTATGTCGAGCAGCTCGACCAGCACCTGACGGAGGTAGTCCAGGTCGATGGGGAGCGGAGTGGTCTTGCGTACGGTCATGCCCCAGATGGTGCCGCACCCGCTGGCGTCCACAGCTTCTGCGGTGCCCGAGTCCCGGGAAAGAGCAGATCCACGAAGCGTTCGGCGGTGGGCTGCGGCTCGTGGTTGGCCAAGCCGGGCCGCTCGTTGGCCTCGATGAAGACGTGCTCGGGTTGATCCGGTGCCGGCACCAGCAGGTCGAGCCCGGTGACCGGGATGTCGATGGCGCGGCTGGCGGCGACACATGCCTCGGCGATCAGCGGGTGCAGGTCGCCGGTCACGTCGTGGATGGTGCCGCCGGTGTGCAGGTTCGCGGTGCGCCGCACCGCCAGCACCTGCCCCTCCGGCAGCACGTCGTGCAGTTCGTAGCCGGCCTCGGTGACCACGTCCCGGGTCATGTCGTCGAGCGGGATGCGGGATTCGCCACCCGTGGCGGCGGCCCGGCGGCGACTCTGCCGCTCGATCAGCTCGGCGATGTCGTGCACACCGTCGCCGGTGATCGAGGCGGGCCGGCGTACGGCGGCGGCCACCACCTCGTGATCGATCATGACGACCCGCAGGTCCTCGCCGGAGCACAGCTCCTCCAGCAGCACCTGCGGGCAGAACCGGGCGGCCAACTCGACGGCGGCGGTCAGCGCCTCCGGGGTGCGTACCCCGACGGTGATGCCGTTGCCCTGCTCGCCCCGCGCCGGCTTGACCACCAGCTGGCCCACCTCGGCCAGGAACTCCGCGTCGGCGGCGTCGCCGGTGGCGGTGCGCCCGCGTGGCACCGACAGGCCGGCCTCGGTCAGGATCCGGCGGGTGACCCGCTTGTCGTCGCAGCGGCTCATCGCCACCGCCGAGGTCAGCTCGGACAGCGACTCCCGGGTGAGGATGGTCCGGCCGCCACTGGTCAGCCGCAGCTCGCCCCACTCCGGGTCGGTCACCTCCACCCGGATGCCCCGCCGCATCGCCTCGTCGGCGACGATCCGCGCGTACGGGTTCAGCCCGTCGTAGCCGATCGGCATGGCCGGCAGGAACAACCGCTCGTTGATCGGGTTCTTCCGCTTCACGCAGAGCGTCGCGGTCCGGTAGAAGCCGAGCCGCTCGTAGAGCCGGATCGCCCCGGCGTTCTCGGCGAGCACGGACAGGTCCACGTACCCGCGGCCCCGGGCCACCAACCGGCTCGCCAACTCGGTGATCAGCGCCTGCCCGGTGCCGGGCGGGGCCTGGTTGAAGTCGACGGTCAGGCACCACAGGCTGGCGCCGTTGTCCGGGTCGTCGAAGACCGCCACGTGGTCGATGCCGGTGATGGTGCCGACGATCTCGCCGGTGACCGCCTCGGCCACCAGGTGCAGGAACCGGTCGGTCGCGGCGTTGTCGACGAGCACGTCGACCGGGGCGGTGACCATGCCGTTGGCCGCGTAGATCCGGTTGACCGCGTCGGCGTCGGCGGCGTCGCGCAACCGACGGATGCGTACCCCGGGCAGCTCGTTGCGGCCGTCGAGCGGTGCCGGCGTCTCGGCGGTGCCGGCCTCCTCGGTCGTCCCGGCACCGGGACGGGGCCCGCGACGGTCACCGCCGAGCGGCAACCGGAAGGTCAGCGACGGGTCGATGAACAACTCGTCGGGCAACCGGGAGACCAGCACGTGCGGATCCCGCAGGTAGATGCAGATGTCCCGGGCGCCGGCCGCCTCGGAGCGCAGCACGTCGGCGACCGCGGACTGGTCGGCGAAGGTCTGGCCGAAGACCAGCCGCCCCCAACCGCAGTCGACGATCACATCCGCACCGGTGCCCGGGCGTTCGTCGGCGGTCGGGTCGGCGCCGCCGGTGGCGATCGGATCACCGCCCGGCCCGACCCGCTCGTACCGTCTGCCCGCGCCGCGGCCCCGGTCGGTCCGGGCGACGCCGGTGGCCAGGGTGTCGGTCACGGTCAGGCGATTCCGTGGCTCTGGAGCCACATTTCCAGGAGTCCGAGTTGCCACAGCTTGTTTCCGTTCAACGGGGTCAGTTCGGCGTTGGGCGCGTCGAGCAGGGCGTTGACGTAATCGGTGCGGAACAGGTCGCGGCGACGGGCCTCCGGAGCGGACAGCGCGTCGCGTACCCGGTCGAGGAGCTTGCCCTCCAGGTGCGTCAGGCCCGGCACCGGGAAGTAACCCTTGGGCCGGTCGATGACCTCGTGCGGCAGCACACGACGGCCGATCTCCTTCAGCACACCCTTACCGCCCTGTGCCAGCTTCAGCTCCGGCGGACAGGCGGCGGCCAGTTCCACGAACTCGTGATCCAGGAACGGCACCCGGGCCTCCAGCCCGTGCGCCATGGTCATGTTGTCGACCCGCTTGACCGGGTCGTCGGTGAGCATGATCTGCGTGTCGATCCGCAGGCCGGCGTCGACCGCGGTCTGCGCGCCCGGCCGCGCCAGGTGCGCGGCGACGAACTCCCGCGCCGGGTCGCCGTCGGCGAGCCAGTCGGGGTTGAGCACCCGGGCCAGGCCGGCGCCGTCGCGGTCGAAGAAGGCGCGGGCGTACGTGTCGAGGGCCTGCTCCCGGCCGACCTGCGCGAGCGGTGGGTACCAGTGGTAGCCGCCCAGGATCTCGTCGGCGCCCTGGCCGGACTGGACCACCTTGACGTGCCGGGACACCTCCTGGCTGAGCAGGTAGAAGGCGACGCAGTCGTGGCTGACCATGGGCTCGCTCATGGCCGCGACGGCGGCCTCCAGCGGCGGGACCAGATCCTGTGCGGCGACCCGGATCTGGTGGTGGTCGGTGTCGAAGGTCTTGGCGACCACGTCGGAGTAGCGGAACTCGTCACCCTCCCGGCCGCCGACCGCGTCGAAGCCGATGGAGAAGGTCGACAGCCCGCGCTGCCCCTCCCCGGCCAGCAGGGCCACCACCAGGCTGGAGTCCAGCCCACCGGAGAGCAGCACGCCGACCGGCACGTCGGCGACCATCCGCCGGCGCACGGCGGTGGTGAGCGACTCGTGCAGCGCGTCCTGCCACTCCCGCTCGGACCAGCCGGCGTGCTCGTCGCGGCGGAGGAACGGTGGGTCCCAGTAGACCCGCTCGTGGCTGCGGCCGTCGGCCTCGTAGACCCGCACGGTGGCCGGTGGCAGTTTGCTGACCCCGCGCAGGATGGTGCGCGGCGGCGGCACGATGCTGTGGAAGCTGAGGTAGTGACCCAGCGCGACCGGGTCGATGCTGGTGTCCACCCCGCCGCCGGCCAGTAGCGCCGGCAGGGTGCTGGCGAAGCGCACCAGGCCGGCGGACTCGGCGAGGTAGAGCGGCTTGATGCCGAGCCGGTCCCGGGCCAGCACCAGGCGGCCGGTGTCCCGCTCGGTGATCGCCACGGCGAACATGCCGACCAGGTGGTCGACGAAGTCGAGCCCCCACTCGGCGTACGCCTTGACGACGACCTCGCTGTCTCCGCTGGAGAAGAAGTGGTGACCCTTGGCCTGCAGCTCGGCACGTAGCTCGCGGTAGTTGTAGATGCAGCCGTTGAAGACGCCGGCCAGGCCGGCGGCGGAATCGACGATCGGCTGACCGCTGGCCGCCGACAGGTCGATGATCTTCAGGCGGCGGTGGCCGAGGGCGACCGGCCCCTGTGACCACACCCCGCTGCCGTCCGGCCCCCGATCGCACATGGTGGCGGCCATCCGTTCCACCGCTGCGACGTCGGCACGCGTCGCGTCCCGTCGGAACTCCCCAGCCAGTCCGCACATGTGTGCCCATGCTGCCAGAGGATGTTGCGATTAGCCCGTTGAGTCCATGACGGTCGTGTAACAGGATTGCTAGAATCCGCGACCTTGCGATCAAGTCGTCGTCATGTTTCCTCGTACTGTGACGTTTCCGGCCCGTCTTCCGACGTCTGGGTGGTTTGTCGCCACCGAAAAGATGTGACCATCGCCGCAACCGGGGCGCTGTTCGACGAGGGCTGACGGGTCGTCCGGTCCTCGCGGCATGGACCGTCGGGGTGATCTCATCGTGGATCGTCACACCTACTCTGGTGGCACTCGGTCGCTGTGGCGGTGACGGTACGCATCCGGTGTCGGTGAGGAGACGGTCGACGTGGGTCCGATCGGTGGCACTCTCGTCGGCTGGCTGGTGGAGGCGGGAGCGACCTGGGCGAGTCGGCGGGGCCTGACGCTGCTGCTCGGCGACGAGCAGCAGCGGGAACTGCGCGGGGTGGTACGTCGGGCGCTGGAGGAGACCGCCCGGGTCGTACCCGCGACGATGGACCCGGCCACCCGGGCAGAGCTTCCCCGTATCCTCGCCGAGCACTCCTCGCCCATCGACCGTCCCGAGTTGCTTGAGGTCGCCAATCTGCCGGAGGCGCTGCGCACCTGGTTCGCCCGGTTCGACGAGCCACCGGTTGACGGCGGCGACGGGTTTCTCGCCGCGCACGGCATCTCGGTCGACGATCTCGTCGCCGAGATGGCCCGGCAGATCAGGCACGAGATCGATCAGGCCGGGCTGACCGGCGGCGGGCTCGCGCCGATCGCTGACTGGCTCTGGAAGCAGGACCTGATGGCGAGCGTCGAAGCGGCGCTGCGGGCGTTGCCATCGGGCGAGCTGCCGCTCGACCCGGTGGAACTGGCCGTCGCCCTCGACAGCTATCTGAGCTGGGTGATCCGCCTGCACCGGCGGCTGCGAATTCCCGGTCTGCAGGGCCAGCGCGGCGTGGTCGAGGTGCCGCTGGCCCAGGTCTACGTGGCGCTGCGGGTCGATCCGACCAGCCCGAGCGAGCGCGCGGCGGCGCAACAGATGCTTCTGCGTGACCTTGAGGAGATCGTGCAGAGCAGTGATCACACTCCGGAGCAGGAATCCAGGTTGCTGTGGTTGCTCCAGGCGGACCTGCCGGTCGCCGATCATCTGGCCACGGCCGAGCGGCTGGCCAGGTTCCGGGGCGAGCGCGACGCCCTGCTCAACATCGCCGAGTTGCACGAGCACAGCAGCCAGGTCGTGGTGCTCGGGGACCCGGGCAGCGGCAAGACCACCATCATGCGGTGGCTCGCCCTGATGCACGCTTACGCCCTTCGCGACCACGCCGCCGAGGTCCGGGTGCCGGTATCCAAGATCGACGCCAGTCGGACCGGCGAGTCCGCCGTGGTCAGTCTCGGTCCGCCCCTGCTCCCGGTGCTGGTCCGCATCGCCGAGTACGCCGAATGGCGCCAGCGCAGGGCCGACGGTCAGACCCTCCTGCTGGATTTCCTCGCCGAACTCAGCTGGCTCGGCTCCACCGCGCCGTGGACGAACGACTGCGGCGAGCATCGGGTCGGTACCGCCATCCCCACCCGGCTCCGTCGGGAACTGGTCCAACGGGCCCTGAGCGAACAGCGGGCCCTGATCATGATCGACGGGCTGGACGAGGTGAGCGATCCCCGGGAGCGCGTCGAGATCTCCGAGGCGGTCACCGAGTTCCTCAGGGTCTGGTCCCGCCCGGAAAGCGACCAGATCCAGGCCCCCGGCCCCGGGAACAAGATGGTGGTCACCAGCCGGATAGCCGGCTACCACCTGCGGCCGCTACCGGCCGCCATCACCCACGTCACCGTCGAGCGGATGACCGACGAGACGGTGGCGGTCTTCATGCGGACGTGGATGCGTGAGGTGGGCGCGATCCTGCACGGCGAGTCGTCGTCCGGTTGGGTCACCACCGACTCGGACGAGCAGGCCGATCGGCTGCTCGAGTTGCTGGGCGCTCCCGAGGGACGCTACGTGCGCGAGTTGGCCACCAACCCGTTGCTGGCCGGAACCATCGCCACGATCTACCACACCGAGCGGGGACAACTGCCCCGGCAGCGGGTCGAGGTCTACCAGAAGGCCGTCGACCGGCTGGTGGACCTGTGGTACGAGCGACTCAGCCGCGCCGAGGTGGACCGGCTGCGCGGCCACATGTTCGCGGTCCTACGCGCGGTGGCGTACCACGTCCACCGGCACAAGCCGTCCGGCGTGATCGCCGAGCCGGAGTTCCGGGACGTCTTCCGGCAGGAACTGGCCCGGCTGCGCCCGGACGCCGTCGAGGAGATGCTCGAATCGCTGCTGCGGGCGATGCGGGACGAGGTCGGACTGCTGGCCAGCAGCGCGCCGGGTGCCTACCGCTTCTCGCACCTGACCTTCCAGGAGTTCCTGGCCGCGCAGCACCTGATCACCCGCTCCGACGGCGGCGCGGGTGCGATCCTGGAACACCTCGGGGATCCCCGCTGGCAGGAACCGATCCTGATGCTGATCGCCCTGGTCAACTGGCAGCAGAAGAGCAAGATGCCGGAGCTGGTCCAGGCCCTGCTCGACGCGTCGGGTCGGCTCGGGACCCTGTTTCCCGAGTCCGCCCTGCTGCTCGCCGGCGCCATCGCCCAGATGACCGACGTGGCGGACGCGACCGTGCAGGCGGTGCTCCGCCGGCTGCTGACCAGCTACCGGGACCTGATCCTCCTGGGCCGGCTGCCCCAGGCCCGACGCCTGATCGAGGAGGCCATCCGGCGGCTCCGGGCGGGTGAGCACCTGTCGGTGGTGGACGCGACGCTTGCCGACGCGTTGATCAACCCGGTCGACGGTGCGGAGTCGGCGGGCACGATTGCCAGGCTGGTCCGTGCCGTCGAGATCGCCACGCCGGAGATCGCCGACGCGCTGCACCGGGCGGCGTCCCGCTGGGACAGCGAGGAACTCGGCTTCCCGATAGCCGAGGCGCTGACCCTGGTGGTGTCACCCGACCCGAAGAGTGGCCCGAGGGTGGATCCCAACGCCATCCTGCGGGTGCTGCCCATGCGAATGGCCCTGCGGCGGGACAGCGCACTTGTCGCGCGGATCCGCCAGGACCGTAGATGGCTGGCCCTGATCACCGCGTTGTTCGGCGGGTACGCCGACCTCGACGCCCGAACCCACCTCTACCAGTTCCGTCAGATGGTCAACTACCTACAGTTGGACGACCATCTGCGGGACGCCTTCCTCGGCTACTTCGGCCGCATCTGGGGCCGGGACGACCCGGTCTACGCGATGGCCGTGCATCTCGACCGGTCCGGTGAGGAGGAGTCGAAGCGGGCCGCGGAGCCGCCCGTCTTCACTCCCGATTCGATCACCCGGGACTCACCCCTGCGCCGGGAGATCCTCACCGCGTTGCGCCGAGACGATCTGCCGGGTCTGGTCGATCGTCTCGGCCAGGAAGCGTCGGCACCGGACGACGAGCGTCGGGCGGAGGCGGTCGTGGCCCTCTGGGCGCTCGGGCGCGACGTCAGCCAGCGGGTGGCCGGGGATCCGGTGGCCGCCGCCGCGCTGCGACGGCGGGCCGGCGTCCTGTCGGTGACGCTGCGCGACGCCGCGCTGCGGGCCGCCGGCACCGGCTCGGAGGCGCTCACCGCTGCCGCCCGGCAGTTGCCCGTACGGCTGTGGGAGAACCTCCTGGACGCGGTGATCGCGGTGTCTCTCCAGGCCGGCGCGGAGCCGATCACCCTGGACGTGCGGAAACTGCCGGTCCGGACCCGGCGCAAGGCCACGGTGGAGGAGATCGCCGCCCGTCGCTTCGGCGGGTACGGCAAGGACCGGGCCTACCTGGCCGCGACATTCCTCGACGTCGGCGTACGTGCCGGTCTCTCGCCCGGCGCCCTGATCGGAGCCATGAACGATCTCGGTTCGGCCCGGCACACCGACTACTCGCTCAACGGCCACTCGTGGCCCGCCGACCCGCTGGCCTTCGCTCACCGTGACCTCTGGGACGTGCCGACAACCGTGCTCGACATGTTGGTCCGGGTGCCCGAGCACTTCGTGTTCGCCCGGTCCTGGGCACTGGGTTCGGTGCTGCCGAAGGTGGTTGCCGGGAATCCCCGCCTGGTGCCCGAAGTGCTGGCGGTGACGCTCGGTGAGACCGTCGATCGGCACCGGTCGACCAGCCGGTACGACCCGACGTTGAACGAGTCCGACGACCCCGTCGAGCACGTGCGGCGGCTCGCACACGCGGTGGCGGATCCGTGGCATCGGGCCCGTGCCCTGGCCCGACTGGCCGAGGCGTGTGTGGACCGGCGCGCGGAACTGGCCCGTGAGGCGGGCCTGGCCTGCGCGGAACTGATCGATCCGAGCCAGGCGTTCCAACTGCACGAGTGGCTGGCTCGTCTCGTCACCGATCCGCAGGAACGGCAGCGGCACATCGACGCCTGCGCCAGGGAGGCCGCCCGGATCAGCGACCCGGCCGACGAGGTGCTGGCCTGGTTGCGGGCGGCCCGGCTGCGGCCGGCACCGTACTCGGACGAGCTGATCCGGCGCGGGATCGACGCGATAGGCCGGGTCACCGCACCGGACGAGCAGGCCCGCCTGCTGCACCTGGTACGCAACCGGTACACCGACCAGCACGACAGGTACGCGACGGTGCAGGCGATGACCGCCGAGTTGGCGAGGCCGGTGCACCTGGCGTACGTGGAGAGCGCCTGGGGTGAGGTGATCGACGCCCATCTGCCAGTGCTCACCACCGGCGAGACGGGCGTGGAGACGTGGACTCCGGTGGTGCTCTACGCACGCGCCGTCGACCACTGCCGCCAGGCGAAGCTCGCCGGTGGCGAACCGGCGCCCCGGATTCTCAGCACTGACGGCTCGCCGTTGGTGCCGGCCACCGGTGCAGTGATCAGGCAACTCGAACGGGAGCTGGCGGTGACCGGGGAGGCCCCGCTCCGTCCGGTGCTCGGCCGGCTGGTAAACCTCGACCCGGACAGCGAACCGGCGATGCGCCGCTGGTTGGCGCACCCTTCCCCGGCGGTGACCGGGATCGCCGCCCTGCTGCTCGGCGAGTACCGCGGCTTGACTGACGAGCTGCTGGAGCCGCTGATGGCGCTGGTGCGCCAGGAGGACGACGCGCTACGGCACCGGGCCCGGCAGGTGCTCTCGATCGGCCTCGCGCCCATCCGCACCCTGAGCCGGGTGGGCGCGGCCACCCACCTCAAGGCGTTGTCGTACGCCGAAGAGGTGATCGACGACGAGCCGGCGCTCGCCCAGAGCCTCTACTGGCTGCCGCAGTCGGTGCTGTTCGACCTGCCCACGGTGCTCGCCGAGTGGTGCGAGCGAGCTGAGCAGGGCGGCTGGCGCCTGCCCGAGGCGATAGCGTTGGCGCACACCCAGGCGATGACGGACCCGGTCTGGCGGATGCTGTTGACCCGGTTGGCGTCGGGCTCGGCCGCCGTGCAGGCCGTCCTGATCCAGTCGGTGGCCCGCATGCTGTACCGGTCACGTACCGACGAGGGCGAGTGGATCCACGACGAGCACGCCCGGCTGCGGATGACGCCACAGCGTTGGGCGGAGTTCTGGGCGGTGACCCGACGACTTGATCTTGACAAACTGCACGAGCCGCCGGTGTATCTGCTCCATCCCGGTGCGGTGCTCGGCGCCGTCGACGCTGCGCTGCTGGCCACCGAGGGTGAGCTCACCGACGGCAGCGTCGAGGCAGCCGCGCAGCAGCTGCGTGAGGCGTGCGCCGCCAGCTTCGGCGCGATCCTCACCCTGCCCGAGCAGGAGGCCCTTACGGCGCTGTACTGGTTCGGCGTGTCCAGGCATGCCGAACCAGCCAAACCCGGCAGCGTCGTTGCGGCCTACCACGACGCCGTCCGGCACCGGGAACGCAGCGGCTGGCCGTGGGTCGAGCTGCTGGTGCGCTGGTGCGAGTCGCTGCTGACCGAGTCGGTGAACGATCCGTTCGACGGGGCACCCGCCGTACATCTGCGGAGCCACCTGCTTCAGGTCACCGCCGCGGCGGTGAGTCTGAAGCGGGACTCCTTCCGCCAGCAGGTCGATGCCGCGCAGTTCGAGGTGCTGCTCGCCGACACACTGCGCTACCACTGGAGCTTCGTCGGCCGGCAGTCCGCCGCCCGGATGCTCGGTATGCTGCGGCGCGGCTCCGACATCGGTCTCTCCGCCCTGCTCGCCGCACTCAGCGATGTGACCGAGGTGCAGGGCGCCGCGATGGAGGCGATCCCGCTGCTCCGCCAGCTCGATCACCGGGTCGTGGCGGACCTGGTGGCTCTGTTGCACCACCCGAGCAGCACCGCTGCCTGGGCGGCGGCGCAGCTGCTCGCCACCATCGGCCAGGCCGTGAACCTGCCCGACCAACTCCGAGCGCAGATCATCGACGCGCTGGCCGACGCGCTGCGCGATCCGCGAGCACACCGGACGGTGCACTTCGGGTACACCGCTGCGGCGATTCCCGAGATGCCCGAGCTGGACGACACCTTCGCCGAGGCGCTACGCGACGTCTATCGCTTCGGGCAGACCAGCTGAAATCGTTCCCACCCAGGCGTTCGGGAGCCGCCCCGCCGAACGTGGAGCGGCTCCCCTCCCTTGGCGCGGCGTTCAGCCGGCGGTGCGGGCCACCCCGACCGGGCAGCTCAGCCCGTTCGGGCCGTGATTGCAGTAGCCGTTCGGGTTCTTGGTCGGGGCGAGGTACTGCTGGTGGTAGTCCTCGGCCAGGTAGTAGTCACCGAGCCGGGCGATCTCCGTGGTGATCTCGCCCTTGCCGGCGCGGGCCACGATCGGCGCGAACGCCTCCCGGGACGCCTCGGCGATCGCCAGCTGCTCGTCGGTGCTGGCGTAGATCGCGGACCGGTACTGGGTGCCCACGTCGTTGCCCTGGCGCATGCCCTGGGTCGGGTCGTGGTTCTCCCAGAACACCTTCAGCAAGTCCTCGTAGCTGATCTTCGTGGGGTCGTACACGACCTCGACTGCCTCGGTGTGCCCGGTCATCCCGGAGCAGACCTCCTCGTAGCTCGGGTTGGGGGTGTAACCACCCGCGTAGCCGGCGGAGGTGGTGAAGACTCCGGGCAGGGTCCAGAACAGGCGCTCGGCGCCCCAGAAACACCCCATACCGAACACGGCGACCTGATAGCCCTCGGGGAACGGGCCCTTCAGCGGGGTCCCGAGGACCTCGTGCCGGTCGGCCACCGGCATCGCGATGGGACGGCCGGGCAGGGCCCGGTCGGGTGAGATCATCTCGGCCTTCATGCGGCGGAGGAACACGGTGGGACTCCTTTCGTACCCTTCCCCGCGTGCAACACCGGCGGACCCCGCTTCCTTACCCGCGTGGCGCCCCGTCAGGCCGCCAGCGCCGTCCGGACGCGCGCCGCGTACGAGGTGGCCTCGGCGTCGTCGGCGTAGCGGGTGCGCGGCCAGAAGAAGCCGCGCAGCCCGTCGCCCTTCGTCCTGGGCACCACATGGGTGTGCAGGTGCGGCACCGACTGGGACACCCGGTTGTTCATCGCCACGAAGGTGCCGCCGGCGTCGAGACCGGACTCGACCGCGACGGCGATCCGCCGAACCAACCCGAAGTAGCCGGGCAGCGACTCCGGCGGCAGGTCGGCGAGGGTGACCAGGTGGGCGCGCGGCACCACCAGCACGTGCCCCTTGAACACCGGCCGGGTGTCCAGGAACGCCACCCCGTCCGGCTCGTCGGTCACCCGGAACGCCGGCACCGTACCAGCCACGATCCCGCAGAACACACACTCCGCCACCCGGCCAGGTTAGGCCCGACCGGATGCCGCCGCCGGCCGCACCGCGCCGCCTGTCACAGCCGGTCGAGGTACGCGTCCCATTCGTCACCGGCCACCGAGACCGGACCGGTCTCTCCGTTGGCCAGCCGGGAACGAATGTCCGCCTCCCAGCCGAGGGCCCAGCCACGCAGCTCGACGATCCTCGGGTCCGTCAGCCCGTAGGCGGTGAACGTATCGTTGTCCAGCTCACCGATGGCACCAAGCCTGTCAGCCAACTCCTCCAACGAGAATCCGACCGTGTGCCGGGCACCCAGAGACTCCAGGTCGGGCCAACGGAGGCGGTCGTTGGCGGCGTGGATGTCGATGTAGTCGCGGTGCGCAGCGCGCTCATGAAGCGCTCGCATCTTCAGTCCCACCGCGTCGTCAAAGGCGAGAACCGGCCCAAGGCTGAGTGCGGCGGGTGGTCCGATCGCCTCTTTCAACAGGTCAACCTCGCAGGCTTGACCCGTGGCCGTGACCATCAACCGTGCCATTCGTGCGGTCGCCTCGACGATGCGCGCGCCGAATCCGGCCGCGACGTAAGCATCGACAAGGCGGGCGGCGACGACTGGTAGGGGGAGGGTGGTAGCGGTCGCGAAGTCGATGTCCCGTGACGGTCGTTTGACGAGTTCGTGAGCGGCGAGGGCGTATCCGCCAGCCAGGACCAGCCCGAGGTCGTCGCCAGCAGCGAAGCCGACGCGCAGCAGCCGAAGGTGTAGTTCGTCCACACTCAGGAAACGAGTTCGGGAAGCTGACGTTCCCAGATCGCCACCAGACGCCTTGACGTGAGCCGCCTGATGCGGGGCCAGTCGTGGCGGAGCAGCGTCGCGTTGACGTAGCGGACGATGTCGTCACGCTGGCCGCAGTCCAGCAGCGTCCGGTAGAGAGTCAGCCGTTGCCGCGGATCGGCGATGTCGAACTCGGTGAGGCCCGACCAGGCCAACCGCAGGGGCAGTACGACGTGGCCACACTCCGGCCCGGTGAGCTGGTCCAGCGACGTCGGGATGCGGTCGGCCGCGCCAGCCAGGCGAGACGGCAGGGTTTCCGTCGGGCTCATCGGCCAAGTATGACCCAACTGGCCGGCAGGGTGGGTTTCATCCGGTGGCACGGGCGGGAGGACTAACGTCTGCGGAATGACGCACGGCTTCGAGACGCTCGCCATCCACGCCGGCCAGGACCCCGAGGCCCGTACCGGCGCGGTGATCCCACCGATCTACCAGACCAGCACGTACGCCCAGGACGCGGTCGGCGCGCCCCGGCTCGGCTACGAGTACAGCCGCTCCGGCAACCCCACCCGCGACGCGCTCCAGGAGTGCCTGGCCGCGCTGGAGGCCGGCCAGGTCGGCCTGGCCTTCGCCAGCGGCCTCGCCGCCGAGGACAGCCTGCTGCGTACCGTGTGTGGACCGGGCGACCACGTGGTGATCCCCGATGACGCGTACGGCGGCACGTACCGGCTCTTCGCCAAGGTCGCCGAGCGGTGGGGCCTGGCGTACACCCCGGCCCGGGTCTCCGACGCGGACGCCGTGCGGGCCGCGATCCGGCCCGGGGTCACGAAGGTGGTCTGGGTGGAGACCCCGACCAACCCGCTGCTCGGCATCGCCGACATCGCCACCCTGGCCGCCGTGGCGCACGACGCCGGGGCGTTGCTGGTGGTCGACAACACGTTCGCCTCGCCGTACCTGCAACAGCCGATCACGCTCGGCGCGGACGTGGTCGTGCACTCGACCACCAAGTACGTCGGTGGGCACTCCGACGTGGTCGGTGGCGCGCTTGTCGCGGCCGACGCCGAACTCGGCGAGCAGTTGCGCTACCACCAGAACGCGATGGGCGCGATCAACGGTCCGTTCGACGCCTGGCTGACCCTGCGCGGTATCAAGACCCTCGGGGTACGCATGGACCGGCACTGCGACAACGCCGAACGGATCGTCGCGTACCTGGACGGGCACGCCAAGGTCGGTCAGGTGCTCTACCCGGGCCTGCCCACGCACCCCGGGCACGAGGTGGCGGCGAAGCAGATGCGCCGGTTCGGCGGCATGATCTCCTTCCGCGCCGCCGGGGGTGAGGAGCACGCCGTCGAGATCTGCAACCGGGCCCGACTCTTCGTGCTCGCCGAGTCCCTCGGCGGGGTGGAATCCCTGATCGAGCACCCGGGTCGGATGACACACGCGAGTGCTGCCGGCTCGCCGCTTGAAGTTCCCTCCGATCTCGTGCGACTGTCTGTCGGCATCGAGACGGTCGAAGACCTGCTCGCCGATCTGGAGCAGGCGCTGGGCTGACCGCTGGCTTGGGAGGGTGGCCGTGCAGGACATCATGCCGACCTGGGTCGGGGCGACCGCCAAACAGATCGCCCGGGGCGTACGCCGGGGCGACGTCTCCGCCACCCAGGTGCTCGCCGACCACCTCGACCACGTCGCCAAGACAGACGTCGACCTCGCCGCGTTCCGCGCGGTACGCGGCGGGGCGGCGGTCACCGAGGCGGAGAAGGTCGACGAGCAGGAGGACCTGGCGAACCTCCCGCTGGCCGGGGTGCCGGTCGCGGTCAAGGAGAACACCCCGGTGGCCGGGGTGCCCACCTGGAACGGTTCCGCCGCCGTGCGTACCGCCGTGGCGGAGGCCGACCACGAGGTGGTCCGCCGGCTGCGCGGAGCCGGTGCGGTGATCCTCGGCGTCACCCGGATGCCCGAGCTGGGCCTGTGGGGCAGCACCGACGACGAGACCGCCGTCACCCGCAACCCGTGGGACCTGTCCCGCACCCCCGGTGGTTCCTCGGGTGGTGCGGCCGCGGCGGTGGCCGCCGGACTGGTGCCGATCGCCCACGGCAACGACGGTCTCGGCTCGATCCGCATCCCGGCCGCCTGCTGCGGGCTGGTCGGCCTGAAACCCGGTCGCGGTGTGGTGCCCTGTCAACTCGGCGCGGAGGACTGGTTCGGCCTGGTCGAGCACGGCATGCTCAGCACCACCGTCGCCGACGCGGCGGTCGGCTTCCAGGTGCTCGCCGGCCGGGCCCAGGCAAAGCTCGTGCCGCCGCAGCGCCTGCGGGTCGGCGTGTCGCTGCGGTCTCCCGTGCGAGGTGTCTCGCCCGACGCGCCGAACCGGGACGCGGTGGCCGCCGCAGGTCGGCTGCTCGCCGGTGCCGGGCACGACACCGTGCCGGCCGACCCGGTCTATCCGACCGCGCTGGGCCTGAAGGGCGTCGCTACCTGGTTCGCCGCGGCGGCGGCGGACGTACGCGGCGCCGGGGTCGACCGGCGTGCCCTGCAACGCCGCAGCCGCCGGCACGTCGCGCTCGGCGAGTGGGCGTGGCGGCGCGGGTACGTCCGGGAGGCCGACCGGCTGGCCTGGCGGGAGCGGTCGATCGGTTTCTTCACCGACCACTCGGTGGACCTGCTGCTCACCCCGGCGCTGGCCAGCGCGCCGCCGCCGGCGACCAGCTGGTCGACCCGCTCCTGGCAGGCCAACATGGTGGCCAGTATCCGGTACGCCCCGTACGCCGCGCCGTGGAACATCGCCGGCCTGCCCGCCCTGGTGGTGCCGGTGGGCCGACGCCCGGACGGGCTGCCGCTCGCCGTGCAACTGGTCGGACCGCCCGGCTCGGAACTGCTGCTGCTCGGCGTCGCCGGTCAGTTCGAGATGGCGAGCCCGTGGCCTCGGCACGCACCCGGTTACCCGCGTGTCGGAACGGGCTGGCCGGCCAACGCTTGATCATCTAGGCTCCTCGGCACCGCGACGGGAGGACCGCCGAGCATGCGCTGCCACACCTGCGACACCGAGACCGACGTACGCACCAGGGAGTGTCCGACCTGCCGCACGCCGGTCGGTGCGCCGGCCCTCCACCCGGGTGCCCGGGTGCGAACGGTCCGGGGCATCGGTCGGGCCACCTCGGTCGCCGTCGCCGCGACCACCGCGTTCCTGCTGCTGACGGTGGCCGTGCAGCCGGTGAACGCGCTGCTCGCCGAGCGGGCGGCCGACACCCGCGACAGCGAGACGTTCCTGCTCACCGCGGGGGTGCTGGAACTGGTGCCGGCTCTGCTCTACCAGTTCGTGTTCCTGGTCGCGATCGTGCTCGTCATCGTCTGGACCTGGCGGGCCCGCAAGAACCTGGACGCCTTCCCGGGTGCCGGGCCCACCAACTCCGACGGATGGGCGATCGCCGGATGGCTGGTGCCGTTCGTCAACTTCGTGATGCCGCACCGGGTGGTGGGCAACATCGCCCGGGAGAGCCTCTGGCGGCTGAGTACCCCTGTGCTGGTGCACGTGTGGTGGGGAAGCTGGCTGGTGTTCCTCTTCGCGGAGCAGAGGTTCTCGCGCTCCACCGCCGCCGATTACGAGGCGTTGCCGTACCCGCGGACCTCGTCCGACTTCCAGGCGTACGCCGACCACTACCTGAGGGCAACCGGTGAGTACCTGGTGCCCGCGATCTTCTGCACGGTGGCGGGAGGTTCGCTGATTGTGCTGATCCGGAGCATCTCCGCGGCCCAGACCGCCCGAATCGAACGGTCGATGCCCGCCGGCCCGATCCTGCCCGGCATGACGATGGCCGGGCCGGCCGGCACGTCCGGCGCCCCCGGTGCTCCGCCGCCGCCCGGCCCGTCGGACCCGGCCGGTGCGCCGGCCCCGGCTGCCTCCGCGCCGGCCCCGGCCGTCCCGGCACCGGTACCGCCGACCGGTCCGTTGCCGGCTGTTCCGGGTCAGGCGTCGCCGACGCCGGGCGGGGCGGGTGGCACGATCTAGGCATGACGGAACTGGTCAGCCTGGACGAGGTGCGCGCGGCACGGGAACTGCTCGACGGGGTAATCCGTACCACTCCGCTGGAGCCGTCCCGCCCGCTCAGCGCCGCGCTCGGCGGGCCGGTCTGGCTCAAGTGCGAGAACCTTCAGCGGGCCGGGTCGTACAAGGTGCGCGGCGCGTACGTGCGGATCTCGCGGCTGTCGGCGCAGGAGCGTGCCCGGGGCGTGGTCGCCGCCAGCGCCGGCAACCACGCGCAGGGTGTGGCGCTCGCCGCCGGCCTGGTCGGCACCCACGCCACCGTCTTCATGCCGGTGAACGCGCCACTGCCGAAGGTGGCGGCCACGAAGGGGTACGGCGCCCAGGTCGAGCTGATCGGCGCCACGGTCGACGAGTCGCTGGTCGCGGCGCAGACGTTCGCGGAGCGCACCGGGGCGGTGCTGATCCATCCGTTCGACCACCGGGACGTCATCGCCGGGCAGGGCACGGTGGCGCTGGAGATCCTGGAGCAATGCCCGGAGGTCACCACGATCGTCACCGGAGTCGGCGGGGGAGGGCTGATCTCGGGGTTGGCGGTTGCCGCCAAGGCGCTCCGGCCGGAGGTTCGGGTGATCGGGGTGCAGGCGGCCGGCGCGGCGGCCTTCCCGCCGTCACTTGTCGCGGGTGAGCCGGTCCGGCTGCCGGCCTTCACCACCATCGCGGACGGGATCGCGGTCGGTAGGCCGGGCGACGTCACCTTCAGCCATGTCCGCAAGCTGGTCGACGACATGGTCACCGTCTCCGAGGAGGACATCTCCCGGGCACTGCTCATGCTGCTCGAACGCGGTAAGCAGGTGGTGGAGCCGGCCGGGGCGGTCGGCGTGGCCGCCCTGTTGGCCGGGGCGGTCGAGGTGACCACGCCGGCGGTGGTGGTGCTCTCCGGTGGCAACATCGATCCGCTGCTGATGTTGCGGGTGATCGAGCACGGACTGGCGGCGGCGGGTCGCTATCTGCGGGTCACGGTGCGCTGCTCGGACCGGCCCGGACAGCTGGCCTCGCTGTTGAGCGAGATCGCCGAGCACCGGGCGAACGTGGTGGACGTGGTGCACCAGCGGGCCAACCCGCACCTACACCTCGGTGAGGTGGAGGTGGCGTTGTCGGTGGAGACCCGAGGTGTCGAACACTCCGACATGCTGATCAGCGCCCTGCGGGCCAGCGGCTATCAGGTGACCATCGCACCAGAGGCGTGACGCGGTGGCGCGTCACGCCTCTGGACACGATCGGACTGCCGGCTTGGCCGGCGGACGACGGTCAGCCGGAGAAGGGCTCGAAGCTGACCACGGTCACCTTGATGTCGGCGCCGCTCGGAGCGGTGTAGGTGCAGGCCTGGCCTGCCTTGCCACCCAGGATCGCCTGGCCGAGGGCCGACTCGGGGCTGTAGACCGTCAGGTCCGTGGTCGAGGCGATCTCACGTGAGCCGAGCAGAAACGTCTCTGTGTCGTCGGCGTCGTCGTCGAAGTAGATCGTCACGACCATCCCGGGCGCCACGGCGTCGACGGTCGGCGCCTCGCCGACCTGGGCCGTGCGGAGCAGCTCCTTCAGGTAGAGGATGCGCCCCTCGGCCTTGCCCTGCTCCTCGCGGGCGGCGTGGTAGCCGCCGTTCTCGCGCAGGTCGCCTTCCTCACGCCGGGCGTTGATCTCGGCGGCGATGACCGGCCGGTTGGCGATCAACTCGTCGAGCTCGCCCTTCAGGCGGTCGTACGCGTCCTGGGACAGCCAGGTGGCGGGCGCCTCGTTGCCATTGGACACAGGCGGTCCTCCTCAGTAGTGCGTGCTGGCTGACAGGTGAACCTCCAAGTTACCAGTGCCCTACGACAAGGAGTGTCGGCGATCACGCCGCGCGGACGACCTCGCCGAACCTCAGGCGGCGGGTCGGCAGCGGACGACCTCACCGATGAACGGCCGCGCTGTGGTCACGAGGCGGTGCCGGACGGTGACGTGCGGCTGCCCGGCGACGGCGGTCACCGGCACCGCCTCGCGGGCCACCTCGGCGCCGGCGTGGTCCCGGGCGCGCAGCACGCACACCGCCGAGTCGCCGTCCGGCAGGTTCACCCGGAAGTCGACCACCACCTGGTCGTCCGTGATGTCGCCGTAGCTGATCACCTGAGCGTCGTACGCCGGATCGCCGTACTGCCGGTAGAGCCGGACCGAGACGAGGGTGAGCGCCGCGACCACGACGACGGCGAGCAGCGCGGCCAGCACCGGGCGGCGGCGCCGCGGCGCGCGGCGGCGGCCGTACCGACCGGGCGGGAAAACCGGTGCGTCCGGTCCAAGTGTGGCGTGCGTCTCGGTCACCGTGGGGTATCTCCCTGGCGTTGTTGTCAGCGGTATCGGCAAGAATGGCAGAGTCCGCCATTCCTGTTCGACTCGGTCGCCAGATCTGGCTCAGCGTCGCGTACGGCTGGGGTCAAATATGACAGGCCGGCGCGGTCCGATGCCGCTACGGGGAGGAATCCGGCAGGTCAAACGGGGGCCCGGGGCGGGTCGCCGGTGGGCAGAGACGAGGAGCGCCGACCTTGGCAGAGCAACTTCGACTCATGGCCGTTCACGCGCACCCAGACGACGAGTCGAGCAAGGGCGCCGCGACGATGGCAAAGTACGTCGCCGAGGGGGTTGACGTGCTGGTCGTGACGTGTACGGGCGGTGAGCGGGGCAGCGTGCTCAACCCCAAGCTCGACCGTCCCGACGTCTGGGCGAACATCGCCGAGATCCGTCGCGCCGAGATGGACGCGGCGCGGGCGATCCTCGGCATCGAGCAGGCATGGCTGGGTTTCGTCGACTCCGGTCTGCCCGAGGGCGATCCGCTGCCGCCACTGCCCGAGGGTTGCTTCGCCCTCCAGGACGTGGACGTGGCCGCCGGTCCGTTGGTGCGGCTGATGCGTGAGTTCCGTCCGCACGTGGTCACCACGTACGACGAGGAGGGTGGCTACCCGCACCCGGACCACATCATGTGCCACAAGGTCAGCGTGGCCGCCTTCGACGCGGCAGGTGACGCCGAGCGCTACCCGGAACTGGGTGCGCCGTGGCAGCCGCTCAAGCTCTACTACGACATCGGCTTCTCCAAAGGCAAGATCCTGGCGTTGCACGAGGCGGTGCTCGCGACCGGTGCCGAGTCGCCGTACGCGGAGTGGCTGACCCGCTGGGAGGACCGGCCGGACAAGGGGCCCCGGATCACCACCCGGGTGCCCTGCGCGGATTACTTCCCGGTGCGCGACGACGCGCTGCGGGCGCACGCCACCCAGGTGGATCCGGACGGCTTCTGGTTCCAGGTGCCGATGGAGTTGCAGCAGCGTGCCTGGCCGACCGAGGATTTCGAGCTGGTCCGGTCGTCGGTCGACAGCCCGATGCCGGAGTCGGACCTGTTCGCCGGCGTGCGAGGGACGGCCCATGCCCGCTGAGTGGGCGGCGGGCTACCCTTGTCGCACACCGCGACCCGGAGGAATCCCATGCTGACCGCTGCCCAGGTGCTCACCCAGAACAACTTCGGGGACACTCGCACGGGTGGCCTGGCCGGGCCGATGGGCCTGTTCCTCATCCTCGTCCTCGGTGCCGCCACCGTGCTGCTGATCCGGAACATGAACGCCCGGCTGCGCCGGCTGCCGGACCGGTTCCCGAGCGAGGGGCCGACGGCACCCGGCACGGAGTCGATGGACCGCTCGGTCGATGATCCGACAGGTGGGATCGTGACGCAGGATTCATCCACGGATGCTCCCAACGGTCACAAGCAGCGCCGCGACGGCTGATCGGAGCATGATTCACGTCGAACCGGATGGTCGACCCCTGTTGCGACCATCGGGTTTGGCTTAGCCTTCCGCCGGGGGGACCAGAAGTCCTCAAGCTGCGCGGGAGGGGGCGCCGATGACCACCGCAGTCGTGTCCGCCCGCCGCGTGGCCTGTTTCGGGCCGGCGGGAGGGGGTCGGTGACCTCCGGCAGGGCCGGTCAACCGCTCGACCGGCCCACGGGCCGTGGTACGCCGACAGGGCTGCACCTGCTCACCGCTGCCGTGGTGGCCACCGCGCTGGTGGCCGCGGTGGTGGGACTGAGCCTGCCGGTGGGGCTGCCGGCCGACGATCCGCTCGGCGGGCCCGCCCGCTTCGGCTTCGCGGTCGCCCTTTTCGCCCTGTCCCAGCTGGCCCGGCTCCGGTTCCGCGCCGCAGCCGGCGTGGTGAGCGTCACCTGGGCCGAAGCCGCCCTGGTCGTCTGCCTCTACCTGATACCACCCGGCTGGCTGCCCGGGGCCGCGCTGCTCGGCGTCGCGCTCGCCTGGACGGCCCTCTCGATTCTGGACGAGGGCCACGCCACCTGGGACGTGATCCGGGTGGCGAGCGCACACACCGCCGCCACCGCGCTGGCGGTGGCGGTCACCACCGCCCTCGGCCAGCCGACGCTGGCCGCGCCGACCCCGGCACTCGCGCTCGCGGTGGGCGCCGGTTCCCTCGCCTACCTACTCGCCAGCGCCTGGCTGGGCGGGGTGATGCTGGCGCTGCGGCACGGCATGCCGATCGGACGCCCACTGCTCGCCGCGTTGCGCGGCAAGCTGCTGATGTTCGTCGGCAACGTGGTGGTCGGCGTGCTGGTGGTGGTGCTGATCGAGATCGACCCACGCTGGCTGCTGTTGCTGCCCGCTCCACTCTGGCTGCTTCAGCAGACCTACCGGCAACGGTTGCGGGAAAACCGCGATCGGCGTACCTGGCGCTCGCTTGCCGAGGCCACGAAGGCGCTCAACCAGCTCGACGAGCGGGGTGTCGCCACGGCTGGTGTCACCGGGGCGTTGGCGCTGTTCGAGGCCGACCTGGTCGACGTGGAGGTGGCCCGGGGCGACGGACGGTGGCGTCGCTACCGGGGTGACCCGGGCGGTCAGGTGGTCGACCGGGAGATCGGCCCGCCCGGCGGCGACGAGCCCGAACCGGAGGAACTGGTCCGCGACCTGTCGGTCGGCGAGACCCGCGTGGGTCGCCTGCGGGTGCGGTTACCCCGTGCAGCGCCAGCCACCGGCCGGGAACGTGACGCCCATGCCGCCTTCGCCGACGCACTCGCCGCGGCGTTGCACGACGCCGCCACCCACCGGGAGCTGCGCCTGGTCACGGCCCGTTCCTCGTACCAGGCGGTGCACGACCCGCTGACCGGCCTGGCCAACCGGGCGGCGATGCTCGGCAAGGGTGACCAGGCGCTGCGGCAGCTCGCCCATGACCAACCGGTCGCCCTGCTGCTGCTGGACATCGACCAGTTCAAGGAGGTCAACGACACCCTCGGGCACGCCGCCGGCGACCAGCTGCTGCGGTTGACCGCCAACCGGCTCGGTGCCCTGGCCCGCTCCGGTGACCTGCTGGCCCGCCTCGGTGGCGACGAGTTCGCGCTGCTGCTGAGTTCGGTCCCGGTGGTCGGCGACCGCGCCGCACCCATGGCGTACGCGCTGCGCCAGGCCCGGGACATCGCCGAGCGGCTGGCCGCGCCAACCGAGGTGGCCGGGGTGCGGATGTCCGTCGAGGTCTCCGTCGGGGTGGTGGTGGCCCCGGCCGGCACCGCCGACCTGACCGAGCTGCTGCGCCGGGCCGACATCGCGATGTACCAGGCCAAATCGGGTGGTGTCAGCGTGGCCGCGTACGACACCTCACGCGATGCGGCCAGCACCGACCAGCTGGCCCTGCTCGCTGAGCTGCGGGAGGCGTTGCAGACCGACGACCAGTTGGTGCTGGTGTTGCAGCCGGCCGTGGATCTGGTCACCGGGGCGCCGACCGGCGTGGAGGCGTTGATTCGTTGGCGGCACCCCCGCCGGGGCCTGTTGGGGCCCGCCGACTTCATCCGGCCGGTGGAGAACAGCGAACAGCTCGGTGCCTTCACCCGCTACGTGCTCGACAAGGCGCTCGCGGTGGCCGCCGACTGGGCCCGGGAGGGCCTGAATGTCCCCATCTCGGTAAACCTCTCTGCGCGCAGCCTGCTGGATCCGAGGTTGCCGGTGGAGATCGCCGAGGCGCTGCGTCGGCACCAGGTGCCCGCGGACCGGCTGGTTCTGGAGATCACCGAGACGGTGGTGATGAGCGACCTGGAGGTCATCGACCAGGTGCTCACCACGTTGCGGTCGATGGGCGTGCAGTTGGCGGTTGACGACTTCGGCACCGGCTTCTCGTCGCTGGCGTTCCTCGCCCGGGTCACCGTGGACGAGCTGAAGGTGGACCGCTCCTTCGTGCTCCAGATGGCCGACTCACCGGAGGCTGCGGCCATCGTGCGCAGCACCGTCGGGTTGGCCCACCAGTTGGGCCTGCGGGTGGTGGCCGAGGGTGTGGAGACTGCCGCACAGCGTTCCGCACTGGCCGAGCTGGGCTGCACCGCTGCCCAGGGCTATCACTTCTTCAAGCCGATGCCCGCCGACAAGATCGCCGCCGTCCTCGGCTCCCTACGCGACACCGCCCCCACCAACGTCCTCCCCCTCCGCGCCGACGGCGCCTCCTGACGTCGGACCGGCAACCGGGTGCCCGGCTGGATATGGTCGTCGGGTGAATCGACTTGCGGAGGCGACCAGCCCGTACCTGCTCCAGCACGCCGACAACCCGGTGGACTGGTGGCCCTGGTGTGACGAGGCGTTCGCCGAGGCGAAACGGCGGGATGTGCCGGTGCTGATCTCGGTCGGGTACTCGGCCTGCCACTGGTGTCATGTGATGGCGCACGAGTCGTTCGAGGACGACGGCGTCGGGAAGCTGCTGAACGAGGGCTTCGTCGCGATCAAGGTGGACCGTGAGGAGCGGCCCGACGTCGATGCGGTCTACATGACCGCGACGCAGGCGATGACCGGTCAGGGGGGCTGGCCGATGACGGTCTTCGCCACGCCGGACGGCACCCCGTTCTTCTGCGGCACGTACTTTCCCCGGCCGAACTTCGTCCGGCTGCTGGAGTCGGTCGGCGCCGCCTGGCGGGACCAGCGTGAGGCCGTGCTGCGCCAGGGCGCCGCGGTGGTCGAGGCGATCGGTGGCGCCCAGGCGGTCGGCGGCCCCACCGCCCCGCTCACCGCCGAGTTGCTCGACGCCGCCGCCGACCAGCTGGCCAGCGAGTACGACGAGGTCAACGGCGGTTTCGGCGGGGCACCGAAGTTCCCACCGCACATGAATCTGCTCTTCCTGCTGCGTCACCACCAGCGCACCGGCTCGGCACGGAGCCTGGAGATCGTCCGGCACACCTGCGAGGCGATGGCCCGGGGCGGCATCCATGACCAGCTGGCCGGCGGCTTCGCCCGGTACTCGGTGGACGGGTACTGGACCGTGCCGCACTTCGAGAAGATGCTCTACGACAACGCGCTGCTGCTACGGGTGTACACCCACCTCTGGCGACTCACCGGCGACGCGCTGGCGCTGCGGGTGGCCCGGGACACCGCCCGGTTCCTCGCCGACGAGCTGCACCGGCCCGGGCAGGGCTTCGCCTCCGCGCTGGACGCGGACACCGAGGGCGTCGAGGGGCTGACCTACGTCTGGACGCCGGCCCAGCTGGTCGAGGTGCTGGGTGAGGAGGACGGTTGGTGGGCCGCCGACCTGTTCGCGGTGACCGACGCCGGCAGCTTCGAAAAGGGCACCAGCGTGCTGCGGCTGGCCCGCGACGTCGACGACGCCGACCCGGCGGTGCGGGAACGCTGGCAGGTGGTGGTCCGCCGACTGCTGGCCGCCCGGGACACCCGGCCCCAGCCGGCGCGCGACGACAAGGTGGTGGCCGCCTGGAACGGGCTGGCGATCACTGCGCTGGCCGAGTTCGTCCGGCTGGTCGAGACCACCGGCCGGGTCGGCACCGAGGGCGAGGCGAACCTGCTTGAGGGGGTCACGATCGTGGCCGACGGGGCGCTGCGGGACACCGCCGAGTACCTCGCCCGGGTGCACGTCTCCGACGGCCGGCTGCGCCGCGCGTCCCGCGACGGCCGGGTCGGCGATCCGGCCGGGGTGCTGGAGGACTACGGCTGCGTGGCCGAGGCGTTCTGCGCCGTGCACCAGGTCACCGGTGAGGGACGGTGGCTGGACCTGGCCGGTCAGCTCATCGACGCGGCGCTGGCCCACTTCGCCGCGCCCGGCGGGGCGTTCCACGACACCGCCGACGACGCGGAGCAGTTGGTCGCCCGGCCTGCCGACCCGACCGACAACGCCACCCCCTCGGGTCGGTCCGCGATCGTCGCCGCCCTCGTCGCGTACGCGGCGTTGACCGGGGAGAACCGTTACCGCGAGGCCGCCGAGGCGGCCCTGTCCACCGTCGCGCCGATCGTCGGCCGGCACGCCCGCTTCACCGGGTACGCGGCGACCGTGGGCGAGGCGCTGCTCTCCGGGCCGTACGAGATCGCGGTGGCGACCGATGATCCGGCGACGGACCCGCTGGTGGCGGCGGCGTACCGGCACGCCCCACCCGGTGCGGTGATCGTGGCAGGCCCGCCGGACCAGCCGGGGGTTCCGCTGCTGGCCGGCCGTCCGCTGGTCGACGGGCGGGCCGCCGCGTACGTCTGTCGGGGCTTCGTCTGCCAGCGCCCGGTGACCGGTGTCGAGGAACTGGTGGGGCAGTTGCGTTGAGCCGGATCCGCTGGTCGGTGCCGCGACCGGCCCGGATAGGCTGACGCCGCTATGGATTCCCGTACCGGTCTGCCCGTGGTCGGCATGGTGGGCGGCGGCCAACTGGCCCGGATGACCCACCAGGCTGCCATCTCCCTCGGCCAGTCGCTGCGTGTGCTCGCGCTCACCCCGGACGACGGGGCGGCCCTGGTCGCCGCCGACGTCCAGTACGGCGACCACACCGACCTCGCCGCGCTGCGCACCTTCGCCAAGGGTTGCGAGGTGGTCACCTTCGACCACGAGCACGTCCCGACCGAACACATCCACACGCTGACCGGCGAGGGGGTGAAGCTGTTCCCGCCCGCCGAGGCCCTGGTGCACGCCCAGGACAAGCAGGTCATGCGGGAACGGCTCGGCCGCCTGGATGCGCCGAACCCGCGCTGGCGAGCGGTCGCATCCACCGCCGATCTGGTCACCTTCGGCGACGAGGTCGGCTGGCCGGTCGTGCTCAAGGCCGCCCGTGGCGGGTACGACGGCCGGGGTGTCTGGCCGGTCACCGACCAGACCGCTGCGACCGAACTGGCGGAGACGCTGCTGGCCGGCGGCACGAAGCTGATCGTCGAGGAGCGGGTGGCGCTGCGCCGGGAACTGGCCGTGCAGGTGGCCCGCTCGCCGTTCGGGCAGGTCGCGGTCTACCCGGTGGTCGAGACGGTGCAGCGGGACGGGATCTGCGTCGAGGTGCTGGCCCCGGCACCCGGCCTGGCCGAGGAGTTGGCGGTTGCCGCGCAGCAGCTCGCCATCGACCTGGCCACCGCGCTCGGCGTGGTGGGCCTGCTCGCGGTGGAGCTGTTCGAGGTGGCCGATCCGGTGTCGCCGGGCGGTAGCCGGCTCGTGGTGAACGAGCTGGCCATGCGCCCGCACAACTCGGGGCACTGGACCATCGAGGGTGCGCGGACGTCGCAGTTCGAGCAGCACCTGCGGGCGGTGCTGGACTACCCGATGGGCGACACCTCGTTGACCGCCCCGGTGGTGGTGATGGCGAACGTGCTCGGTGGCCAGCCCGGCGGCACGTCGATCGACGAGCGGCTGCATCACCTCTTCGCCGCCGAGCCGACCGCCCGGGTTCACCTGTACGGCAAGCAGGTGCGGCCCGGCCGCAAGATCGGGCACGTCACGGTGCTCGGTGAGGATCTGGACGAGGTACGCGCCCGGGCTGCCCGGGCCGCCCGCTGGCTGCGGGACGGAACACCGGAGGAGCGAGCGGCGTGAGCACGGTCGGTGTGATCATGGGGAGCGACTCGGACTGGCCGACGATGAAGGCCGCCGTGGAGGTGCTCGCCGAGTTCGAGGTCTCGTACGAGGTCGAGGTGGTCTCGGCGCACCGCACCCCGGTCAAGATGATCGACTATGGTCGGGCCGCCGCCGATCGGGGACTCAAAGTGATAATCGCCGGGGCCGGCGGCGCGGCGGCGCTGCCCGGAATGGTCGCCTCGGTGACGCCACTGCCGGTGATCGGCGTACCGGTGCCGTTGAAGCACCTCGACGGCATGGACTCGCTGTTGTCGATCGTGCAGATGCCGGCCGGTGTACCGGTGGCGACCGTGTCCATCGGCAATGCCCGCAACGCCGGGCTGCTCGCCGTCCGCATCCTCGCCACCGCCGACCGCGCCCTGCTCGACCGGATGTCGGCGTACCAGGCCGACCTGGAGCAGCTGGTCGCCGAGAAGGACGCCGCACTCCGCGCCTCCCTGGCTTAGAGCGACCGGCGATAGGACTGGCGGGGCTGCGGCGCGCCCTGGCACGTCGGCTGGCGGCGTTGTCGTCGTCGCCCATGCAACACCGGCATGGCCTCCCTCCTCCGCCTTACCACCCTCGACCATGGCCCGCCTCGCCTCCACCGCCCTATTGCCGGTCGCTCTTAGCACCAGCTGCCTGCTCGTCTGTCGGCGCTCGCCCGCAGGCCTGCTCGCCCCGTTGCCCTCCTGCTCGCGGCCGCTGTTCGCCGCGCTGTGCCGGGCGCACCATGTGGGGTTCAGACGCTGTCGAGCTGAGCCGTCCGTGCTATCAGCGGCACCGGCGCGCCCAACGCGCAACGTGCCCGGCGCCCAACGCGCCCGGCGTGCGCTCGACGTGCCCGGCGTGCGCCCAATGCGCCCGGCGCGGCGGCCGCCGGTGGCTGATCCGTCCAGGCTCTCAGCTCGACAGTGCCCCAACCTCTAGTGCTGTGTTCAGGAACGTTGCCGGATCGCCGCCTGGGCCTGGCGCGGCCCGGTGAACGTTTCTGGACACCGCACTAAACGCTGCCAGGCCCCACGTCGCGCGGGCCCCGACGTTGCGCGCGGGCCCCGACATTGCGCGCGGGCCTCGACGTTGCGCGCGGGCCCCGACGTCGCGCGGGGGCCAGCGACTCTGCGCGCTGGCGTCCTGCTTCCCGCCGGCTCTGATCCCGGTGCGTCGGGCCCGACTCCGCGCCGAACCGGCCTCGTGTGGTGGAGCCGGTTCAGCGCATGCCGCGTAGCGCCGTCTGTAGGCGTTCCTGGGCTCGGCGTCGGCGTTCGTTGCTGGCACCGAGGATCAGCAGCAGGAAGCCGACCGGGATCAGCGCCAGCCACGGTCCGAGGCTGAACAGCGCGTGTACGGCCGCGATGGCGGTGACCACCGCACCGACGATGACCGGTGCCTGCTGTTGGGTCATCGAGCCGAAGACCAGCACCGCGACCGCACCGAGGAGTAGCAGCACCTGGCGCATGGTGCTCGAATCGGTGGCCAGCACGATCGCCAGGGTCGGCACGAAGGCGGCGAGCAGTGCCGGTCCGTACGCCACCCAGCTGCTCAGGTCGGTGCGCTGGCGTAGCTCAAGCACTCCGACCAGCAGGGCCAGCGCGGCGAACGGCAGGGTGTACGCCTCGGGCAGGGCCACGTCGGCGACCCGCATCAGGATCCACCAGGCGGTGATCTCGCAGAGCACCACCGCCCAGAACAGCACTCGTCGCTCCGCCGGCCGGCGGCCGGGCCGGGTCGCCGCGAGGCCGAGGACCGCACCCCAGGCGGCGAGCAGCGCGGCGATGTGCCGAGGCGAGTCGAAGGCCAGCGCCAGCGCGATCAGCGCAGCGGCGTGCCCGCTCCACTCCACGGTCGCCGCCTCGCGACGTGCCTCCGGGCGGCGTAGGCGGGGCAGGGTGGCGGAGAAGACCTGCAAGGCCGCGCCGACCGCCAGCACTCCGAACGCCGACCAGACCGGGGCGAGCCCGGCCACCAGGCCGGCGGTGAGCACGAACAGCTGCGCCATGAGCGAGGCGAACAGCCAACCGAGCAGGCGGGCCTGGGAGGTGAGGCCGTAGAGGGCGGCCACCAGCCCGACGCCGACCGCACCACCAAGGGTGAACAGAGTCAGCTCCCGAGTGGCGAGGCTGCCGGCGAGGCCGGCCCCGCCCGCCGCCAGCCCGATCAGGAAGACCAGCACCCGGGCCAGTCGCAACGAGCGGGCCCGTTCCACCAGGGCTGGCGGCGGCGTCAGCGCCAACCCCAGCATCGAGATGGTGAACACCGCCAACGCCGACAGGGTGCTGGCCGGCCAGCCGCCACCCAGCGCGATCGGCGCGATGAGCAGGGTGACGGCGGCGCCGGGCAGCACCACCGGCACGGCCCGGGACCGACGGCCGCCACTGAACCCGGTGGCGGCCAGGGCCGCCGTCGCGGTGAGCAGCAGTGCGGTGAGCACATGGGTCGGGTTGACCGCGGCCGGCGGCGGGTCGAGCAGGGCCGCCGGTGGCCCCTGCCAGATCCGGCCGACGGTGCGATGCGGGTCGACGAGCGCCGCGATCAGCGCCGGTGCGATGGAGACCAGGGCCAGGACGACCGGCACGGCGGCGGCCGCCAGCGCACCGGCGGCCGGGCTCACCCGCCACCGGCGCCGGTTGTCGTCGGGCAGCCGGCGCAGCGCCCCGTCCAGTAGTACGGTCCAGCGGCGCACCGGTTGGGCCGCGCCGACCGGCGGCTCGGTCGCCCCGCGCACCAGCTCGGCGAGCACCCCGAGCAGTGCCGCCGCAGCGGCGTAGACACCGACGGGCACGGCGATCGGCACGGCGGCGAGCGCGGTCACGCTCGCTCCGCCGACCACCCCGGCGCTGGCCCAGGGCAGGTACTGGGGAACCTGCCGACGGGCCGCCGCCACCGCGGCCAGGCCGAGACTGGACGCGGCCAGGCCGGCGGTGAGCACCACCTGCGGGTTGTGGCCGAACTCGACGGCGAGGGCGGCGATGGCACCCGGCAGCGCCAACAGCGCCGCGCCCACCCCCGCACCACCGATCTGCGCCAGGTGCGGCGGCATGCCCTCCGCCTCGATGTCCTCGACGAGCGGCTCGGCCATGTTGCGGGCCAGCGCGGCCACCACCGCGCCGATCAGCACGATGCTGCCCAGGGCCAGCGCGGTCGTCCACGGTCGTACCAGGCCGGCGCCGGCCGCGTGCAGCGCGACCACCCCGGCCACCGTGATTCGGGACAGCGCGGCCCGGGGATCGATCGTGGCGACCGCGGCCATCCCGAAGACCGTGGCGACCATGCCGCCGATCAGGACCGGCGACCACCAGGCAAGCTCGAACGCGGCGGGAGCGCCGATGGTGGCGAGCACCACCGCCACGCCGGCCACGTCGTAGCGCCAGGGCGGCGGCAGCAGAATCCCCGCCGCGACCGCGAGCAGCACCAGGGCGATCGGGCCCTGCCAGGTCGTGCCGCCGGTGGGAGCGGCCGGCCAACCGCTGAGGTCACCGTTCCAGATCGGGCCGGGGGTGGCCAGCACGCCGAGGCCACCGCGCAGCGCCATCCAGCCCGCCAACAGCCCGATCAACACGCCACCGACGGTGAGGCCGAGTACCGGCCCGCGGCGCCACTCCTCGGGCATCGCCCGGGCCGCCACGGCGACCACCAGGACCAGCGCGGCGGCGACGGCGAGCTGCCCGCTCGGCGCGAGCACCGTACCGATCCGCAGCAGGGTGGCGACCAGCGCGGCGGTCACCGCGGCGGCCGCCAGGTCGGAGCCGTCCAGGGTGAGATCGGAACGCCGGCCGGTGTCGATCGAGGGAGCCAGGAAGAGCAGCACCGCGGAAACCAGCAGCAGCGCGCCGACCCAGGCATCCGCCACGGTGGCGCCCGGTGAGCCGAAGCCGGCGGCGGCGACCACCAGCGCCCCCAGGCCGGTGCCCACCGACAGTGGTACCGGAATCTGGCGTTGCGACACCTGCACGACGGCGGCGTAACCGAGCGTGACACAAACGGCGAGGAAGCTCGCCGCGAGCACCGGCACGGTCGCCTCGCGCAAGCTCGCCGGGGTCGGCGTGGTGTCCACCGGCAGGGTGGCTGCCACGAAGGCGGCCACCGCTCCGGGCAGTGCGAAGGCGGCACCTCCGGCGGCCCACGCGGAGACGGTGTCCGCCGCCGCCGGGGCGAGCCGGATCCGGGGAGCGGCGGCGATCAGCGTGCCGGCCACGACGAGGGTGAGCAGCACGGCGGCGGTCAACGCCGGCCGGGTGAGGGCCGCGCCGGCACCGGCCAGCCCGACCGTGGCGGCGGCCACCGCGTGCGCCAGCGCGGCGCGGGGGGTACGGGCGGAGAGGCCGGCCGCCCCGATGCCGATCGCGGTCAGCACCATCGGCCACGGCGCGAGCGGCCAGGCCAACCCGAAGGAGGCCGGTACGGCCAGCGCGGTGAGCGCGGCACCGGTCACCGCGAACTCGCGCCGGATCTCCGGCGGCAGGGCCAGCACCGCGGCCACGGTCAGCAGGAAGGCGCTGGCGGCGAGCTGCCAGGCGGCCGGTCCCACGGCGGCGGCCAGTTCGGCCGGGTACCGGTCGAGGTCCGCCGCCCAGGCCGGCAGCGCCGCCTGGATCGGGGCGACGCCGGCACGCAACGCGCTGCCGGCGACCACCACCCCGCTGACGGTGAGCGCCACCGCGGAGGCCAGCTGCGGTCCCCGACGGGCGGACTCGGGTACCGCCCGGACCGCGAGACCGGTGACCGTGATGACCACCGCGATCAACAGCAGGGCGCGGCCGGGCAGCGCCACCGAGGCGATCCGCCCCAGGGCGCCGATGACGGCGAGGGTGAACACGCCCGCGCCCAGGTCGGGCAGGGGTGGGCGACGGAGTACCAGCGTCCCGGCCAGGCAGACGGCGGCGGCGAGGAGAAGCACCAGGCCGGCGCCGGTCGCGCCGGGCACGGTGGTGGTCCGCAGCAGGGCGGTCACCGCGTACGCGAGGGCGAGGGCGACCGCCACCCCGTGCAACACCCAGGTCAGTCCCCGCAGCCCGGGCACCGGTCGGGTCGGTGCGGCCGCGCTGCCACCGACGGGATCGAGCAGTTCGCCGCTCTCCTCCGGCGCCGCCTCCGGCCGTCCGTCGATCTGGCTCTGCTCGGCCGAACGCTGCCGGGGCGCACTCGACCGGCGGGAGTCGACCACGTTCTCGACGCCCGGTTGCTCCACGGTGACCGGGGAGCGGGCCAGCCACAGGTCGAGCAGCGCCACCACGGTCAGCACCAGCGCCCAGCCCGCCGGACCGGTGATCCGGTCGTACGCCAGCAGTGGCACCACCGGCTGGGCGGCCAGCACGGTGGCGAACCGGGGCGCGCGCAGCCTGGTCCACCCCGCGTAGCCGACCGAGACGGCAGCGGTGACCGCGAAGATCACTCCAGCGAAGACGGCACCGGAGGCACCGCCGTTGCCGATCCGGTCCACGGCCCACAACGCGTACCCGGCTAGGGGCACCAGGAGCAGACCCACGGCGGCGATGGTCTCCGCCGTGGAGGTCAGCCCGCGCCGGATCAGTACCGGCGGGGCGAGCAGCATGAGCACCGTCGCGAGTAGCAGGATGCCGAGGCGGGCCAACGCGTCCATCGCGCTCGTGGCAACCACGGCGAACACCACGGCGGCGACGCCGAGCAGCAGCGCACCGAGCCCGAGCGGGATGTTCTGGACCTCCCGGGAGGAGGCCTCCGGTGGATGCTCAGGATCGTCGGCGTCCAGCCAGACCGGTTCGGTCGGTGGCGGTGGCCCCTGGGTGCCGGCGGGGCCCTGCCGGGGTACCCGGGGCGGCGGAGTCACTCCGTCGCGGGGCGGCGAGGCATCCTCGGAGGTGGGACGCCGCGGCGGCCGACGACGGAGCACGCGCCGAGGTCGGGTGGCCTGCCGGAGTCGTTCGTCGCCCTGGCTGCCGGCGTGCGAAAGGATGTCCCGCTGGAAGAGCGCGGCCTGCATCTTCGCGGCGAGCTGCCGCTGTTCGCGGGCGATGGCGGCCTCGCGGGCCTTCAGTTCCGCGATGGATCGTTCGATCTCCGCCAGGTGCTCGGCCCATTGTGGCTGGTGCGCACCGCAGTGCGGGCAGCGAACCGCTGGCTTGATGTCCCGGCCGCACGAAGGGCACTGAAAGCTCGCCACGACACCCCTCCACCCGCACTGTGGATTCCCACTGTCGCAGCATGCCCAAAGTGGGCCGGGAATTCGACAGTTGTCGGCGGGTCAAGTGCCAATATCACCACACGGCGCGATCAGGGTCGCCCCATGCCCCGGTACTCCCAGCCGGCCTGGGTCCACAGCGCCGGGTCGAGGCAGTTGCGGGCGTCGACGATGCGGCGGCCGGCGACCAGGTCGCCGAGGAGGCCGGGGTCGGCGTTGCGGAAGTCGGCCCATTCGGTGAGGACGCAAACCAGGTCGGCGTCGGTGACCGCCTCGCTGATGCCGGGCTCGTAGGTGAGTTCCGGGACCGCGCGGCGGGCGTTGTCCATGCCCTCGGGGTCGTAGACGTGCACGTCGGCGCCGGCCTTGTGGAGCAGGGCCGCGACGGCGAGGGCGGGGGCGTCGCGTACGTCGTCGGTGTTGGGTTTGAAGGTGGCGCCGAGCACGGCGATGCGGGTGCCGGACAGGTCGGGGCCGGCGGGGCCGGAGCGGCGGCCGAGCAGGTCGGCGGCGAGTTGCAGGACGCGGGTACGGCGGCGCAGGTTGATCAGGTCGACCTCGTGCAGGAAGCGCAGGGCTTCGCCGGCGCCGAGTTCCTGGGCCCGGGCCTGGAAGGCGCGGATGTCCTTGGGCAGGCAGGCGCCACCGAAGCCGAGGCCGGCCTGGAGGAAGCGGTTGCCGATGCGCGGGTCGTAGCCGATGGCCTTGGCGAGTTGGGTGACGTCGCCGCCGGAGGCCTCGCAGACCTCGGCCATCGCGTTTATGAAGGAGATCTTGGTGGCCAGGAAGGCGTTCGCGGCGACCTTCACCAGTTCGGCGGTGGCGAAGTCGGTGACGACCAGCGGTACCTCCCGGTCCTCGGTGGCGGCGAGATCGAACACGCCCTTGTGGGCGGCGTAGAGCATGCCGTTGGCCCACTCGCTCTTGACGCCGACGACGATGCGGTTCGGCCGGAGCACGTCGTCGACGGCGAAGCCCTCCTGGAGGAACTCGGGGCTCCAGGCGACCTCGACGCCGAGGTCCGTCGGGCTGTGTTTGCCGACGAGTTGCTCCACCCACTCGGCGGTGCCGACCGGAACGGTGGACTTGCCGACGATCAGCGCCTTGCGGGTCAGGTGCTGGGCCAGGCCGGTGACCGACGCCTCGACGTACGACAGGTCGGCACCCATGCCGTCGGCCCGCTGGGGGGTGCCGACGCAGATGAAGTGCACGTCACCGAAGTCGGCGGTCTCGGCGATGTCGGTGCTGAACCGCAGCCGACCGGCGGCCAGGTTACGCCGCAGCAACTCGTCGAGGCCGGGCTCGTGGATCGGCACCTCACCCGCGTTCAGCTTCGCGATCTTGTCCGCGTCGACGTCGAAGCCGAGCACCTCGTAGCCGAGTTCGGCGTAACAGATGGCATAGGTCGCGCCGAGGTAGCCGGTGCCCAGGAAGGTCACCCGGGGCCGGGAGGCACCCGAGGGGGGCGTGACCGCCGCGATGGCGGGCACCGGCTGGGTGTTCGGGTACGGGATGGTCACGCCTGTCTTCTCCGCTCGCACTGGCGCCGCGTGGCTGCGTCGCATTCCGCTGCGGCGCCAGGACGGGGCGCCGGAGGGGTGGGTCGTCTGCTCGGTTCCATCATCGCCGAGCGGCGTCGAGGCTTCCTCATGGCCCAGCCTACGCGCCGGTAACATCACCTGAACTGTGGTCGTTATCCTTCAGTCTGCGTGGTGGGCGTCCAAGCGACGTTACAGACTGCGCATGATAGCCGTGAAGGGGAGGGGCCGACATGGCCGCAGAGCAGTCGTTCGACGCGTACCGCCTGCCGGAGGAGCACGACGCGATCCGGGAAGCGGTCCGTGAGGTCTGTGCGGCGAAGGTGGCTCCGCACGCCGCCGAGGCGGACGAGACCGGTGAGTTTCCGAAGGCGTCGTACGACGCGCTACGTGCCGCCGACTTCCACGCACCGCACATCCCGGTCGAGTACGGCGGGGCCGGTGCGGACGCGCTGGCCACGGCGATCGTGATCGAGGAGGTGGCCCGGGCCTGCGCCTCCTCCTCGCTGATCCCGGCGGTCAACAAGCTGGGCACGATGCCGCTGCTGCTGGCCGGTTCCGATGAACTCAAGCGGCGCTACCTGACGCCGGTCGCCGCCGGTGAGGCGATGTTCTCGTACTGCCTCTCCGAGCCGGAGGCCGGCAGCGACGCGGCGGCGATGACCACCCGGGCGGTACGTGACGGCGACCACTGGGTGCTCAACGGGGTGAAGCGTTGGATCACCAACGCCGGTGTCTCGGAGTTCTACACCGTCTTCGCGACGACCGACCCCGCCGCCCGCTCCCGGGGCATCTCCGCCTTCGTGGTCGAGAAGTCCGATTCGGGGGTGAGCTTCGGCGCGCCGGAGAAGAAGCTGGGCATCAAGGGTTCGCCGACCCGCGAGGTGTACCTGGACAACGTGCGGATACCGGCGGACCGGATGATCGGCGCCGAGGGCACCGGCTTCGCGACCGCGATGAAGACCCTGGACCACACCCGGGTCACCATCGCCGCGCAGGCGGTGGGCATCGCTCAGGGTGCGCTCGACTACGCCAAGGGGTACGTCGCCGAGCGCAAGCAGTTCGGCAAGGCGGTCGCCGAGTTCCAGGGCGTGCAGTTCATGCTCGCCGACATGGGCATGAAGCTGGAGGCGGCCCGGCAGTTGACGTACGCGGCGGCCGGTCGGTCCGAGCGTGGCGACGGCGATCTGACCTACTTCGGCGCGGCGGCCAAGTGCTTCGCCTCGGACGCTGCGATGGAGATCACCACCGACGCGGTCCAACTGCTCGGCGGCTACGGCTACACCCGTGACTACCCGGTGGAGCGGATGATGCGCGACGCCAAGATCACCCAGATCTACGAGGGTACGAACCAGGTGCAGCGCATCGTCATGGCCCGCCAGTTGCTCAAGGACTGAGGAGCTACTCGAAGAGCACCGAGATGCTCTCCCGTGCCGAGATGCGGTGAATGGCTTCGGCGAACAGCCCGGCCACGCTGACGACCTGGACCTTGTCCGACAGTTTGGTGGGTTGGGTCTCCACACTGTCGGTGGTGAACAGGCACTCGATCGGGCTGTCGTCGAGCCGTTCATTCGCAGCCTCGGTCAACAGAGCGTGACTGACTGCCGCGTACACCGTGGTCGCGCCCCGGTCGACCAACACGCGGGCGGCGTCGACAAGAGTGCCCGCGCTGATGGTGAAGTCATCGACGATAAGCGCCGTCCGGCCCTCCACGGAGCCGATCAGCTCGACGATTTCTGCGGTCTCGGTGTGGTCGACGCGTCGCTTGTCGGCAATGGCGGTGGGCACCCGCAGGCGATTGGCCCACTGTCGCGCCTTCTTGGCGTATCCAGCGTCCGGAGCGACCACCACGAGATCGTGGAAGTTGCGCGTCGCGATGGCGTCGCAGAGCACCGGCAACGAATACAGGTCATCGACCGGGATGTTGAAGAATCCTTGCACCTGGGGCGTGTGCAGGTCGAGTGTGACTACTCGGTCCGCTCCCGCCGCAGCGATGGCATCGGCGCACACCCGTCCGCGAATGGACACCCGCGGCTCGTCTTTCTTGTCACCCTTGGCGTAACTGAAGTAGGGGATCACGGCGGTCACCGACGCGGCACTGGCTCGCTTCAAGGCGTCGATCCAGAAGAGCAACTCCATGAAATTGTCATTGGCCGGGAAAGCGGTGCCCTGGACGATGAAGATGTCCCGCCCCCGGACGTTCTCCAGGACTCTGACGAAAAGGTTCCCCTCGGAGAAGTGAAGCACTTCGGAGGAGCCCAACTCGACATCGAGCCGGTCGGCGATCGCACGTCCAAGGTTTCGACTGGCTGATCCTGCGAACACCATGAATTCCGACGAGCTCATGCCTTGTCCAACCCCCTGGCTGCCAATGACGTAGCCAGACAGTAACGCCTGGCGGGTCGCCTCCGCCCGCCCGGTCGGCGGACGGAGGCGACGATCGGAGTCGCCGGGATCAGTTGGTGGCGTCGTCGCGTCGGGGCAGGTTGCCCGGCGGTGCCGACCAGGGCGAACCACCTCCGGTACGCCGGGGCAGCGGCTCGGTCGGCGTATCGTCCGGGTCCGGATAGCCCAGGCTCAGCGGCGTGGTGTCGCGTTCCGCCGACGGGTCCGGTGACCAGTCGGTCAACGTCGGGTCAGGTGCCGGCGCGTCCGGGGTCGCCGGCGCCGGCTGCGGCATCGCGACCGGCCAACGCCGCCAGCGTTGCCCGCTGAACGTCGCGACCAGCAGCAGCACGCCGATCAGGAAGAGGGTCCCGTTCTCCACCGGCAGCCCCAGCGGCAGCGGGTCGCCCAGAAACTGCCAGTCGGACGGGATGCGCTCGCGTACCCGGAAGGGCGAGACGAACAGTCCGGCGTACGGGGTGACCAGCAGCAGCCCGGCTACCAGCGGACCGAGCGGTGAGATGCGCAGCGTGCCGAGCAGGCCCAGCACGATGCCACCGACAGCGAGGTACACGGCCGGTTCGATGAGATTGGCCGTGTTGGAGGTGCCGATCTCCACCCACCGGTTGACGGTGTCGGCCGACCCGTCCTGACCGAGGGTGACCAGCACCCAGGTGACCGGCACCACCACCAGCCCTGCGAGGAAGCTCCACAGATGTCGCATCCGCGCACCGTACCGTTTCCGACATGACCGAGCACCTCGCCACCGCCCTGCCGGGCAAGCCGACCTCGTACTCCCGGGTAACCCTTAGTCGGATCATGACCGCAGTGGATGTGAACCTGTACGGAACGGTGCACGGCGGGGTGCTGATGAAGTTCGTCGACGACGTGGCCGGCGCGGCGGCGGCGCGGCACAGCGGCGGTACGGCGGTGACCGCCGCGATCGACGAGATCGTCTTCTCGGAGGCGGTCCGGGTGGGCGACCTGGTGCACGCGTACGCCCAGGTGAACTGGACCGGGCAGACCTCGATGGAGGTCGGCGTCCGGGTGATGGCGGAGCGCTGGGACTCGGCCGACGAGTTGCCGGTCCGGGTGGCCACCGCGTACCTCGTCTTCGTCGGGGTCGAGGTGGGCGGCGCGCCCCGGCCGGTGCGTCCGGTGCTGCCGGAGACGCCGGAGGACGAGCGGCGCTGGCGCGAGGCGGAGATCCGCCGCGCCCACCGGCTGGCCCGCCGCCAGGCCATCCAGGCGGCCCGCAGCGAACCCTGACCTCCTTCGGCTGTCGGTGGCCCGTTCTGCGTCTCGGCCACACTGGTCGGGTTCAGGGGGTGTGGGGCGGGCACATGCGCCTGCGCGGGTCGGGTGCGGACAATGGCGCTTCGAGGTAGGGCAAGATGGCGCCACGGCCCACCGCACAGCGTCGTGCCGGGCCAGGGGAGGAGTGGACCAGTGACGGACGTGCTGTGGACGCCACCGGCGGACGTGCTCCAGCGGTCCCGGATCGGGGCTTACCTGCGTTGGCTCGCCGAGCACCGGGGGCTCACCTTCGCCGACTACGACGCGCTGTGGCGGTGGTCGGTCACCGATCTGGACGCCTTCTGGCAGTCGATCTGGGATCACTTCGGCGTCGTCGCGCACACCCCGCCGATCGCCACCCTGACCGACCGGAACATGCCGGGCACCCGGTGGTTTCCCGGCGCCACCCTGAACTACGCCGAGAACGTGCTGCGAATGCCGGGCCGGACCGACGATGAGCCGGTGGTCGTGGCGCACGGGCAGACCCGGCCGCCGGCCACCCTCACCGCGGGGCAACTGCGCGAGCAGGTCCGCCGGGTCGCCGCCGGACTGCGCCGGCTCGGCGTCACCACCGGCGACCGGGTGGCCGGGTACGCGCCGAACATCCCCGAGACGTACGTGCTGATGCTGGCCACCGCAAGCCTCGGCGCCGTCTTCTCGTCCTGCGCGCCCGAGTTCGGCACCCGCAGCGTCACCGACCGGTGGCAGCAGATCGAGCCGAAGATCCTGGTCGCCGTGGACGGCTACCGCTACGGCGACAAGCCGGTCGACCGGCGCGCCGAGGTGGCCGCGATCCGCGCCGCGTTGCCGTCGCTGCGGCACACCGTCTCGATCCCCTACCTCGACCCCGACGGTCCGCCGGCAGCGGGGGCGCTGGCCTGGTCGGAGTTGGCGGCCGAGACCGACGAACCGCTGGCCTTCACGCCGGTGCCGTTCGACCACCCGCTGTACGTGCTCTACTCCTCCGGCACCACCGGGTTGCCCAAGCCGATCGTGCACGGACACGGTGGCATCCTGCTTGAGCATCTGAAGATGCTCGCGCTGCACCACGATCTCGGCCCGGCGGACCGGTTCTTCTGGTTCACCACCACCGGCTGGATGATGTGGAACTTCCTGGTCTCCGGGCCGGCGGTGGGTGCGGCCATCGTGCTGTTCGACGGCAACCCCGGCCACCCCGACCTGGGAGCCTTGTGGCGGCTGGCGGAGCAGACCGGCACCACGTATTTCGGCACCTCGGCACCGTTCCTGCTGGCCTGCCGCAAGGCCGGGCTGGTCCCGCGCGAGATCGCCGACCTCTCCGCGCTGCGCGGCCTCGGCTCCACCGGCGCGCCACTGCCCGCCGAGGGCTTCACCTGGGTGTACGACACGGTCGGCGGCGGCCTTCAGCTCCAGTCGCTGTCCGGCGGCACCGACGTCTGCACCGGTTTCGTCGGCGGTGTCCCGCTGCTGCCGGTGCACGCCGGTGAGATCGCCTGCCGCGCCCTCGGCGCCAAGGTGGAGGCGCGCTCGCCGGACGGCACCCCGGTCATCGGTGAACTCGGCGAGCTGGTGATCACCGAGCCGATGCCGAGCATGCCGGTGGGTTTCTGGAACGACCCGGACGGAGCCCGCTACCGGGAGGCGTACTTCGACGTCTATCCCGGGGTGTGGCGGCACGGGGACTGGATCACCATCAACTCCCGGGGCGGGTGCGTCATCACCGGCCGCTCCGATGCCACCCTCAACCGGGGCGGCGTACGCCTCGGCACCGCCGAGTTCTACTCCGTGGTGGAAGGGCTGGACGAGGTCGTCGACTCGGTGGTGGTGCACCTGGAGGACGACGAGGGCGGCGCTGGTGAACTGCTGCTGTTCGTGGTGCTCGCCGAGGGGGTGACCCTTGACGACGAGCTGCGCCGGAAGATCTCCCGGGAGCTGCGTACCGCGTTGTCCCCCCGGCACGTACCCGACGAGATCCACCAGGTCCGCGCGGTGCCACGCACCCTGTCGGCGAAGAAGCTCGAGGTGCCGGTCAAGAAGATCCTCACCGGGACCCCGGTCGACCAGGCCGCCGCCAAGGGCGCCCTGGCCAACCCCGACTCGCTGACCGCCTTCGCCACCCTGGCCCGACACCGCACCCCGGACCGCTCCACGGCCTGACCCGAGCCAAGCCGCCGACCCCTCGACCCCGAGCCTCCCGCACCGCCCAGCCGGCAACGGCTCGGGCTACGGCTCGTGCTCGGGCTCGTGCTGTGGCTCGTGCTCGTGGGTATCGGCCTGGGCGCTGGTCGCCACAGCCCCAGCTTCAGCGGTCGAGAACCAGCTAGGAGCTAGGGACCTGACGAGTCACGCTTCCTCAACGGCCGGCTGGCCATACCGTCACTCAGCGTGCTGTCGTAGCTCGCCCAACCAATACCGTCCACCGTCCTTTGCTCTGCTTCAACCCACGCAACATTTACCCTCCGTAGCGTCCGACACGTGAGTGGCGCCGGACCATCATCGCGTCGTTCCAGTTCAGCCGGTTGTGCGTCGGTTGAAGCAGAGCAAAGGACGAGGAGGGATATATCTCCTGGCGCTGGCGTGGCAACGGTGGGTGAGCAACACGGAGGGTGATGGTCGACGTGGTGGTTCGAGCAACTGGGCCCTGGGAAGCGTCCTCGCCAGGGTGGTCGAGCGAGGTGGGTCAGGCCGATCGGATCATTCGGATCGAGCAGGGCGGGGCGGGCGGGGCAGGTCAGGTCAGGGTGTGGGTGATGCGTTCGGTCGATCGGCGGTCGGCCAGACGAGCCTGGTCAAGGTGGGCGCAGAGCACCAGGGTGGCGCCGACACTCAGCGGGGCCAGCAGCCAGTCGAGCGGGTCAGGGTGCCGGTCGACGTCCACGAGAAGCCGGTCGCCTGCAGAGATGCCGAGTTCGGCGGCGCGGGCGGCGGCCCGGGCCCGCAGTGCGGTGTGGTCCGGTCCGCCCGGGAGGTACGCCGTGAAGTGGTCGCCGTGCGCGCGTACCTCGGTGACGTAGTCGGCGAAGCCCGCCGGTACCTCCCGCAGCGGCAGCGCGAACGGGTGCAACGCGAGCGCGTACCGGTCGGCCGCCGACCAGGCGTCGGCCTCGGCGACGCGGTCGACGGTGGCGAACAGCACGTCCACCTCGCCCGGCTGGTCGGCGACCGGCAAGCCGGCCCGCTGCACCGTCAACCCGGCCGACCAGCAGCCGAGCAGCACGGCGGCGGTCTGCCAGTGCGGCGGCAGCAGCGCCGCCGCGGTGCCGCCCGGCCCCAGGGCCAGTTCGTCGACGAGCAGGTTCGCCGTCTTGGCCACCCAGTTCGCAAGGGTCGCTCCGGAAAGCTCGGTGCGCTCGCCGGACGCATCGTCGTACCAGGTCAGCAGCGGGCGGTTCGGGTCGGTCGCGATCGCGTCGGCGAACACCCGGGCAATGTTGTCGGCCATCGGCGCGAACGATACGCGCCCGGCGGCCGTACTCGATGACAGCGACAAGTCGGCGTACCGTCGGGTCGCAGTCAGCGTCCGTGCCCGGCTCCGGCGTAGGCTTGCCGGAGTGTCGTTCCCCACAGCCCCGCCACCGCTAGGAGTCGCCCCGTGACCGCCGGTCGCCCGCCCCGCGTGCTCATCGACGCCACGAGTGTTCCCGCCGATCGCGGCGGCGTCGGTAGATACGTCGATGGCCTGCTCGGCGCCCTCGGCAAGGTGTGCGGATCGGCGGTGGACCTGGTCGTGGTCAGCCTCCGCACCGATCTGGAGCGCTACCGTCGGAAGCTGCCCGGCGCGGAGATCATTCCGGCGCCGGCCGCGGTCGCGCACCGGCCAGCCCGGCTCGCGTGGGAGCAGACCGGCCTGCCCCTGCTCGCCCAGCAGGTCGGCGCGGAGGTGCTGCACTCGCCCTTCTACACCTGCCCGCTGCGGGCCGGCTGTCCGGTCACCGTGACGGTGCACGACGCGACGTTCTTCACCGAGCCGGAGCACTACGACAAGTCCCGCCGCACGTTCTTCCGTAGCGCGATCAAGACTTCGTTACGGCGCGCGGACCGGGTGATCGTGCCGAGCAAGGCCACCCGCGACGAATTGATCCGACTGTTGGACGCCGACCCGACCCGGATCGACGTGGCCTACCACGGCGTGGACCACGAGGCCTTCCACGCGCCCGGCGACGAGGAGAAGGCCCGGGTTCGTGCCCGCCTGGGGCTGGGCGGCAGCAGTTACGTCGCGTTCCTCGGCGCCAAGGAACCCCGCAAGAACGTGCCGAACCTGATCCGTGGCTGGGCCCGGGCGGTCGCCGACCGGCAGGACCCGCCGGCACTCGTGGTGGCCGGCGGGCAGGGGCACGACGACGACATCGACCGCGCGGTGGCCGAGGTGCCGTCACACCTGCGGCTGCTGCGTCCCGGCTACCTGCGCTACGGCGACCTGCCCGGCTTCCTCGGCGGCGCCCTGGTGGCCGCGTACCCCTCCTACGGCGAGGGGTTCGGGTTGCCCATCCTGGAGGCGATGGCGTGTGCCGCCCCGGTGCTCACCACTCCCCGGTTGTCGCTGCCCGAGGTCGGTGGCGACGCGGTGGCCTACACCAGCGAGGATCCGGATCAGATCGCCGCTGACCTGGCCGCGCTGCTCGACGACGAGCCGCGCCGGTTGTCGCTGGCCAAGGCAGGTTTCGATCGGGCGAAGGAGTTCACCTGGGGGTCCAGCGCCGAGGTGCACATCGCGGCATGGACCAGGGCGCGGGCCTGAGGCCGGTAACCGAGGCGTCCGGTCGGGCGGTTCGGGCATGATGTCCTGGTGATCTATGTCGTCATTCCAGCCGGTGGCAGCGGCACAAGGTTGTGGCCGCTGTCCCGCGCCGGGCATCCCAAATTCCTCCACCCGTTCACCGGTACGTCCGCGTCGCTGCTCCAGGCGACCGTCGAGCGGCTGGGGCCGCTGACCACCCCCGAACGCACCATGGTGGTCACCGGGGCCGCGCACGCGGCGGCCGTGGCCCGCCAGCTGACCGGTCTGCCGGAGGAGAACATCCTGGTCGAACCGTCACCCCGGGACTCCTGCGCCGCCATCGCGCTGGCCGCGGCGGTGATCGCGGTGCGCGACCCGGACGCCGTCATGGGATCGTTCGCCGCCGACCACCTGATCGGCGACCCGCAGCGATGGGTGGACACCGTCCGGGCGGCGGTCCGGGGCGCGGAGCAGGGGCTGCTGATGACGGTCGGGATCACCCCGACCCGGCCGGAGACCGGCTACGGATACCTGCGGACCGGCGAGCCCGTCGATGGTGGCCCGATGCGCCCGGTGGTCGAGTTCAAGGAGAAGCCGAGCGCGGAGGTCGCCGAGACGTACCTGCGGTCGGGCCACTACCTCTGGAACGCCGGCATGTTCGTCTGGCGGGTGTCGGCGTTCCTCGCCGAGCTGGCACGTCAGCAGCCCGACCTGCACGCCGGGGTCACCGCGATCGCGGCAGCGTGGGACACCGACGAACAGGACGACGTGCTCGGTGCGGTCTGGCCCACGCTGACGAAGATCTCGGTGGACTACGCGGTGATGGAGGGCGCGGCCGCGGCCGGCCGGGTGGCGACCGTACCCGGTGACTTCCGGTGGAACGACGTGGGTGACTTCCACACCCTCGGCGAGGTGCTGCCGACCGACGCCGACGGCAACGTGGTGCTCGCCAGCGACGCCAAGACCGAGGTGCTGCTGTGCGACAGCAGCGGCATGGTGGTGGCACCGCAGGCCGGTCGGCTGGTGGCCGCGGTCGGCGTACGCGACCTGATCGTGGTCGACACCGAGGACGCGTTGCTGGTCTGCCCGCGTGATCGCGCTCAGGACGTGAAGTCGATCGTGGACGAGCTCAAGAGACGGGGTGCGGAGAAGCTCGTCTGAAGGCTGCCAGGCCCGGTGCGACGAGCCGGGCCGTGCCGCCGGCCAGCGGATGCGGCAGACGATCCGGCGGGAACCAGCCGAGCGCCTCGGACTCCACGCTCACCCGTTCCGTCGCCCCCGCCGGGGCGAACACGGCGAAGCGCACGTCGTGGTGCAGCGAACCGCCCTGGCAGGCCACCGGGTGCACGTCCACGTCGATCGGCAGCGGATCGATCCGCAGACCGGCGATGCCCGACTCCTCGGTGGCCTCCCGCAACGCCGCGCCGGCCAGCGTCCGGTCGGCGGGCTCGCAGTGCCCGCCCAACTGCACCCACTTGTGGAACTTTCCGTGCAGGCAGAGCAGCACCCGGGTGCCGGTCGCGTCGAAGACCAACGCGCTGGCGGTGACGTGACCGGCCCGGTGCGCGCGGCTCATCGCGATCGGCCCGGCGCCCAGCAGACCGACGGTGCGCTCGCGGGACTCCGCCGCGTCCGGGCTGGTCGGCGTCCAGGCGGTGAGCACCGCCACCGCGTCGGCGTGCAAGGCCGTCCAGCCGTCCGCGTCGCCACGCGGGGACTGGTCCACCATTCGGGGCGTCGACAACGGCCACTCCTCTCGTCCGAGCCAGCGTACGGGGTGCTGGTGGATCCGCGGTGCGGCGTGTCGGAGCTGAGCAGATGGGCCGGAACGGGGCGCGGGAGACCGGGCGGCACCTCCTGCGGAATCTGAGCCGCAGACCCTCGTCTGGTGCCGCCCGCTCTCGGGCGCACAGTGGGCGGACACGTTCGACGTGGGTCGCCCCCTGTGGCACGGGAAGCATGGCGGATTCGCGTTACGGGCGTCGAGGTCTTTCAGCTGAGGCTTAACTGCCCGAGGCCGAGGTGCCGGGTAGAGTTCGAGGGTCGCCGGGTGCCCCCTCTGCCAGGCGATGGGAGTACCCATGCTGAAGATCCATTTCTCCCGGGAGGACATTCTCCGGACCCGGGTGGCTCCGGCGGCCGATCCGGTCTGGGAAGTGGTGCTGAGCCTGCACCTGCTGCCCGGGCGCAGTCGTGATCCGTTGCTCGCCGGATGGCGTCGCGAGGTTACTCGTGGGTTGCGTCGACAAATGGACTCCGAGGCGTTGCGACTGCTGTCGACGTTGAGCCCGCCGCGCGGCTACTTTCCGGACTTCCTCACCCCGTACGAGGGTGTGCACGGTTTCGAGGCGGGGATGGAGGCGCTGCGGCGTACCCCCGTGGCGTTGCTGCAACGCGATCTGACGCTGCTGGCGAACGACAACCGGAACCTGCCCGCCGGGACGGCCGCCATCGCCCGGGGGGAGCCGGCGGCCCTGACCCACCTGACCGAGGCGATGGGTCGCTACCGGGAGCTTGCCCTCGGCCCGTACTGGGCACGGGTCCAGGGGGCGGTGGAGGCCGACCGTGCCCGCCGTGCGCGGGCCATGCTCGACGGCGGTGTCGAAGGGCTGCTGACCACGCTGCGGCCGGGCCTGCGCTGGGAGTCGGGCGTGCTGGAGATCCCCGCGTACCCGAGGAGTCGGGAACTTCACCTGGAGGGACGAGGACTGCTGCTGGTGCCGTCCTTCTTCTGCGCCGACACACCTGTCGCGCTGCTCGACCCGGAACTACCGCCGGTGCTTGTCTACCCGGTCGACAAGCTGGGTGGGTTGACCACGGACGTAGCCGGGTCGGGCGATACCGGCCGGGCGGCACTGGCCGCGTTGCTCGGCCGTACCCGCGCGGCGGTTCTCGCCGCCAGCGACGACGGCTGCACCACCGGCGAGCTGGCCCGCCGGCTGCGCATCTCGGCGGCCTCGGCCAGCCAGCACACCACCGTGCTGCGGAACGCGGGCCTGCTGGTCAGCCACCGTGACCGCAACACCGTCCTGCACACCCTCACCCCCCTCGGCCGCGCCATCCTCAACCCGTGACCCGCCCGCCGGAGAGGCTGTCAGAAAGCGAGGGCGGCGGCGGCGGTGGTGCCGCTGGGTGGGGGGAGGAGTCGGGTGGGGACGTTCTCTGCCGCGAGGGCGGTGCGCAGGCGTTGCACGTCCGTGCCGAAGCGGACAAGTTGGAACGGACCCACCGGGGTGGGTGGGGAGCAGAGCACCAGTCCGGTCGCGTGGGCCGGCCAGCCCGGCACGATGGCGGCCAGCGCGGCGCGTACGTCATCGTCGGTGACCTGGGTGAAGACCGTGCCGGGCGCGATCACGCCGGCGACCGAGGCGATCGCCCGTGCGACGGCGGCCGGGTCGGGTGGGGCTTCGGCCAGGCGATCCGGCAGGGTGGCGGCAGCCGCCAGACCGGCCGCCTTCGCTTCGGCGGTGCCGAGCGAGAACAGATCCATCGAGGCGTCCCGGACCAGCACCCGGGCGCCCTCGCCGTCCCCCGACAGCGGCGGCGTCAGATAGCCACGGATCACCGCGACCGGCATCTGGTCGCACTTGCCCTTGATCAGTTCACCCGCCGCGGCCAGCTCGTCGACCACCGCCATCTGCGTCAGCACCAGCTCGTTGCCGTACGGGTCGACCTCGCCCCGGTGGTCGCGGATGGCGTCCATCCCGGCCACGCCGAGGGCCACGTCGGTCAGCCCGTTGCGCCAGGGGCGGCCCGAGGTGTCGCTCACGACGACCGCGACGTCCACGCCGCACCGGTCGCGCAGACCGGCGCGAAGCGCGCGGGCCGAGGCGTCCGGGTCCTCCGGCAGCAGCACCAGCCGGGTCTTCTCGACGTTCGAGGCGTCGATTCCGGCGGCGGCCATCACGAAGCCGTGGCGGGTCTGCACGATCCGGGTCGGACCGCGCGAGGCCACCACCCGTACCGTCTCCGCCGCCAGCACCTCGTCCCGGACGGCCTGCCGATCCGGGCCGTCGGCGGGCACGTCGACCAGCCGCCCCTCGGCCTTGGAGATGATCTTGCTGGTCACCACCAGCACGTCTCCGTCGCGCAGCCAGGGTGCCGCGCTTCCGATCAGGGCCGCGAGGTCGTCCCCCTCGGCCACGTGCCCGATCCCGGGCACCGGCAGGATCTCCAGTCTCACGTCAACTCCACCGCGGCGCGGACCATCGCCGCCGTCGCCGCCTCGTCGGTCATCCGCAGCGGCACCGCGCGGACCGCCACATCCGGCACCACCGTTGCCGCATCTTCCTCGGCCACCAACCAGCCGTCGAGCAGTCCGCCGCGCGCCCGGCTTCCGTAAAGTTCACCGACGCCGGCGGCGCTGCACTCCACCCCGACGACCGCCAGGCAGCGGTCGGCCATGCCGCGTACCGGTGCGCCACCGATGATCGGTGAAACGCCCACCACCGGGGCGGGGCCGTCCGTCACCGCCTCGCGCAGACCCGGCACGGCGAGGATCGGTGCGATGCTGACCACCGGGTTGCTCGGCGCCACGAGCAGCACGTCGGCACCGGCAATCGCCTCCGTCACGCCGGGTGCCGGCTTCGCCGACTCCGCTCCGACGAAGACGAACCGGTGGGTCGGGATCTGCGCCCGGTACCGCACCCACCACTCCTGGAAGTGGATCGCCCGCTGGCCACCGTCGAGGTCGACGACCGCGTGCGTCTCCAGCCGGTCGTCGGTCGCCGGCAGCAGGCGTACGCCGGGCTGCCAGCGGGTCGCCAACGCCTCGGTGACCTGGTGCAGCGGATAACCGGCGTCGAGCATCGTGGTGCGGACCAGATGAGTGGCGATGTCCCGGTCACCGAGGCCGAACCAGCCCGGCTCGGCGCCGTACGCCGCCAACTCGTCCTTGACCGTCCAGCTCTCGTCGACCCGTCCCCAGCCCCGCTGCGGGTCGGCGCCGCCGCCGAGGGTGTACAGCACGCTGTCCAGGTCCGGGCAGATCCGGAGCCCGTGCAGCCGTAGGTCGTCGCCGACGTTGACCACGGCGGTCACCTCGGCACCCACCTCGCGGGCGTACGCCCGCACCCCCAGCAGGAACCGGGCACCGCCGATTCCGCCGGTCAGAACCACGATGCGCATCCGCCCATCCTCGCCTACGTGACGCCTCCGGCAGCCAACTGCCCCGGGAGACTAGGCTCACGTCGGCATCTGTCCGCTTTCGCCCCCAGGGAGAGTTCGTGACCAGCCCCGCCGAGCCCCCACCCACCGACCCGACCCCGGCCCGCCAGGTGACCGGGCCGCTGCGTGAACTCGTCGCCCTCGTACTCCTGGGCGCGAACGCCGTCTTCCTCTTCGTGGGGCTGATCCGGCTGCTGACCCCGCAGGGCGCCTACAGCACGGTGACCGGGCGCGCCGCCAGCTCGTTCTTCGCCTTCATCGGCGTCGAAGCGGTGGTGCTGCCGGTGCTGGCGGTGCTGCTCGCCACGCATCTCGCGCCGACCGTCGGACGGGCGAAACTGATCACTCAGGTGGCGCTGATCGAGTACGCGGTGAGCGCCGTGCTCGGCGGGCTGACCCTGCTGATCTGGGTGGTCGGTCGGCTGGCCGAGGCGCAGCTCTTCGACGCGATGACCGGCCTGCTCATCCGGGTCGCCTGGGTGGCGCTGTTCGCGGCGGCGGCGTACCTGGTCTGGAGCGTGTGGCAGCGGCTCTACCACGTGCCCCGGCCCAAGCCCGAGCCCGGCCTGTACGGCACGCCACAGCACGGTTGGCCGCAGCCGGGCGGCCCGGGCCAGTTCGGTGGTCAGCCGGGTCAGCAGGGCGGCGGATGGGCGCCGCCCGGCCAGTCGGGCGGCTGGCCGGGCACCGACCGCCCCGCCGGTTATCCGGGCGGCTACCCCGCCCCGGGGCAGCCCGGCCCGGGGCAGCCGAATCAGCCTGGCGGCTACCCGCCGGGCGGCACGACCCAGGGCCACCAGGGCGGCCAGCCGGGTTGGCCGGTCGCCGGGCAGGCATCCTCCGCCGGCGGACCGCCGGAGTCCCCGCACACCTGGCCGCCGCACGGTCAGCCGGCGGTACCCGCGCAGCCGACGGCACCGTCCTCGCCGGCCGCACCGCCGTTCGGGCAGCCGGCCTCGGCCGACCCCACGCAGAGCATCCCGCGTCAGGGTGACCCGGTCGGTGGCGTGCCGCGTCAGGCGGACCCGGCCGGGAACGCCGAGCGGCAGGGTGCCGAGCCGACCCAGGCCATCCCACGGCCAACCGATGGTGACGCCGACCCGTCGGTTCACCGGTCGGGCGACGGCGAGGCCGACCGTACCCAACGGATCGACCCGGGTGACCAGCCGAGCTGACCGACGGAGGTACGTGCGGTTGCCCACGGGCCGGGGCCGGACCGGGCCGCAGCGCATAGGCTGAGCGGATGGTTGATCAGAGCGAGCGCGGGCCGGGTGACGGAAGCGTACGGCGGGCACTGGGCCGTGCCGCCACCGGCCGGGCGCTCGACATCGACGAGGCCTCGACCCTGCTGACCGCCCGGGGCGCGGCGCTTGAGGAACTGCTCGGCATCGCCGGTGCGATCCGTGACGCGGGCCTGCGGGACGCCGGCCGGCCCGGCATCGTAACGTACTCGAAGAAGGTCTTCATCCCGCTGACCCGGCTCTGTCGGGACCGCTGCCACTACTGCACCTTCGCCACGGTGCCGCACCGGTTGCCGGCGGCCTTCCTGGATCGCGACGAGGTGCTGGCCATCGCCCGGGCGGGTGCGGCGCAGGGCTGCAAGGAAGCCCTGTTCACCCTCGGTGACCGGCCGGAGGAGCGCTGGCCGGCGGCCCGGCAGTGGCTGGACGAACGCGGCTACGGGTCCACCCTGGACTACCTACGGGCCTGCGCCGTGGCGGTGCTGGAGGAGACCGGCCTGCTGCCGCACCTGAACCCGGGCGTGCTCTCCTGGGCGGAACTGCAACGGCTCAAGCCGGTGGCGCCGAGCATGGGGATGATGCTGGAGACCACGGCCACCAGGCTGTGGTCCGAGCCCGGCGGCCCGCACTACGGCTCACCGGACAAGGAGCCGGCGGTGCGGTTGCGGGTGCTCGACGACGCCGGTCGGGTCGGCGTCCCGTTCACCACCGGCATCCTGATCGGCATCGGCGAGACCCTCGCCGAACGGGTCGACGCGATCTTCGCGATCCGGCGTACGCAACGCGAGTACGGCCACCTCCAGGAGGTGATCGTGCAGAACTTCCGGGCGAAGCCGGACACGGCGATGCGGGGAATGCCCGACGCCGAGCTGCACGACCTCGCGGCCACCGTGGCGGTGGCCCGGGTGCTGTTGGGCCCGAAGGCCCGCATCCAGGCACCACCGAACCTCATCGCCGGTGAGTACGACCTGCTGCTACGAGCCGGTATCGACGACTGGGGCGGTGTCTCGCCGGTGACCCCGGACCACGTCAACCCGGAACGACCCTGGCCACAGCTCGACGAGCTGGCTGCCCGTACCGCCGCCGCCGGCTTCACCCTCCGCGAGCGGCTGACCGTCTACCCCGAGTACGTGCGGGCCGGCGAGCCGTGGTTGGACGCGCGGCTGCTGCCGCACGTGAGCGCGCTCGCCGATCCGACGACCGGGCTGGCGATCGAGGCGGCCCGTCCGGAGGGCCGGCCCTGGCAGGAGCCCGACGAGACCTTCGGTGGGCGTACCGACCTGCACACCACCATCGACACCACCGGGCGGACGGACGACCGTCGGGGCGACTTCGACCACGTCTACGGCGACTGGGCCGAGGTGGCCGCGAAGGCGGCTGTGCCACCTGCGCGAGCGGGTGCCGACGTGGGTCTGGCACCCGAGGCGGCGGACCGTGTCGTGGCCGGCCGAGGGGCCACCGCCGGCGCAGGCGACGCGGACCTGCGGGCCGGTCTGCGGCTGGCCGCCGAGGATCCGGCCGCGTTGCTGGAGCCCCGACACACCGATGCCGCGCTGGCACTGTTCGGTGCGGACGGTCCGGCGCTGGACGAGCTGTGCCGCACCGCCGACGAACTGCGCCGTTCCGCCGTGGGTGACGACGTGACCTACGTGGTCAACCGCAACATCAACTTCTCTAACGTCTGCTACGTGGGCTGCCGGTTCTGCGCCTTCGCCCAGCGGGAACGGGACGCCGACGCCTACCGGCTCTCGGTGGAGCAGGTCGCGGACCGGGCGCAGGAGGCGTGGCAGGCCGGTGCCGGCGAGGTCTGCCTCCAGGGCGGCATCGACCCGAAGCTGCCGGTCACGATCTACGCCGACCTGGTCCGGGCGATCAAGGACCGGGTACCGCAGATGCACGTGCACGCCTTCTCGCCGATGGAGATCGTCACCGCCGCCGCGAAGGCCGGCGTGTCCGTGCGGGAGTGGCTGGCAGGGCTGCGCGAGGCGGGGCTGGACACCATCCCGGGTACCGCGGCGGAGATCCTCGACGACGAGGTGCGCTGGGTGCTCACCAAGGGCAAGTTGCCGACCGCCGCCTGGGTGGAGGTGGTCAGCACGGCGCACGAACTGGGCATCCGGTCCAGCTCGACGATGATGTACGGCCACGTCGACCACCCCGCGCACTGGCTGGCGCATTTCCGGGTGCTGGCCGGGGTGCAGGACCGGACCGGTGGGTTCACCGAGTTTGTGGCGCTGCCGTTCGTGCACACGAACGCCCCGATCTACCTCGCCGGCATCGCCCGGCCCGGTCCGACATGGCGAGAGAACCGGGTGGTGCACGCGATGGCGCGGGTGCTGTTGCACGGCCGGATCGACAACATCCAGTGCTCCTGGGTGAAGCTGGGCGACACCGGCACCGCGGAGCTGCTGCGCAGCGGCTGCAACGACCTGGGCGGCACGCTGATGGAGGAGACCATCTCGCGGATGGCCGGTTCCGGCAACGGGTCGGCGCGCACCGAGGAGCAACTGCGGGCCATCGCGGCGGCGGCGGGCCGACCGGCGCGTAGGCGTACGACTGCGTACGGTCACATCGCCGCCTAGGGTCGAACCTTCGCTGGCCGCCGGACGTACCTGTCGATGCCGGCGGCGGCACGGCGAGGACCGCCGCCGGCACCCCTCATCGGGGGCCGGCGTGGTCTGTCGTGACCGGACTGTTCGTCGGCCAGTCCCGCGTCGAGGTGCGCGACCGAGGGCTGACCGACCGGCCGCGCCGTGGCCCGGCGCTGAGCTCGACGGGACGTTCCACAGTGCTGTCCATCCGGACCTCCCGGCGGCGGCTATACCGTCTGGTGGGACGATGGCACGCCCGTCGGACCGGTCACCGTGGCCGGTGGCATGGTCGCCGAATTCGTCTTACCGACCAGCTCGATCCCATCGGCCGACTGATCCGCCGGAGTCGCCGCCTACCGCGTCCCGTCCACAGTGTGGACGGGACGCGGTCGCCGTTCACCCGCTCGGCGGGCAGGGTTGGCGAAGTCAAGATAACCTTGCGCATCAAGATCAACGGATCTTCGTAGACGGCTTCCCCGGCGTCGACGCGACGCCCGACCGCTCCGGCGGCGGCCCGCGCGCCACGGGAGAAAACTCGGGCAACTCGCCGGGGAGGGCGTTACTCGGCCGGGGTCTGAATCGATAGGGCAGGGCGAGACCGGGTGGTACGGACGGCCGTCCGGGACACGTGTCGGGAGGGCGACTCCATTATCAAGTTTGGCTTGACGGCGCACGCATTACACGCGTGTAATTTGAATGGGGTTGTTCGCACGGAACGCACGATAACGGGACCGGACGGACAAAAGCACGCCTTTCGCGTGGGGGGTTGCAGCGGCGACGACGCCGGTGCGCGACAAGGAGGCAACTGAATGGACGGCCAGCTCGAGGCGGCCGACCTGCTCGGAAACGCGCCGGAGTGGCAGGAGCGGGCCCTGTGCTCGCAGACCGACCCGGAAGCGTTCTTCCCCGAGAAGGGCGGCTCGACCCGCGAGGCGAAGCGCATCTGCTCGCGGTGCGAGGTCAAGACGGAATGCCTCGAATACGCTCTCGGCCACGACGAGCGGTTCGGGATCTGGGGTGGACTCTCCGAACGGGAGCGGCGCAAGCTCAAGCGCCGGGCAGCCTGATCCGACGTGGGAACGGGACGGCTGGGGGCCGTCCCACCCGGCGGGTGGCGGTTGGGGGGCGGTCGGGGGGCGGTCGGGGGCCGTCCCGCCCGGCGCGGGCTTGCGGGTTAGGTCGGGGGTGCGGATGTCGGCGAAGCGGATGATCGCGACGCGGATCGGCGAGTGCGTCGGCTGCGATCAGGCCAACTCGTCCGGGTCGACGCCGAGCAGGTTCGCCACCTGCTCGATGATCACGTCGTGGACCAGGTCGGCGAGATCCTCCCGGTCCATCGCCCGGAACTCCAGCGGTCGCCGATACAGCACGATCCTTGGCGGCACCTCCTGGCGGCCCGGTCGACCGGGCAGCAGCCGCGCCAGCGGCACCTCGCCGTCCTCCAGCACGTCGGAGTCGTAGACGTTCAGGTCGGGCGGGACGTCCTCGACGGCGAACTCCACCCCGGCCAGCTCCTTGGCGAACCGACGCTCCAGCGTCTCGACGGTGTCCAGTACCAGGTCGTCGAAGATCTCCGCCTTGGTCCGTGCCAGCGGCACGGTGGCCGGCACCAGCCGCCCACGCAGACCGCGTCCGTGCCGGTCGCGGTGCGCCCGCCGGCCGGTGCCGGGGCGGCGGTTCTCCGGGCTCGTCATGAGCCACAGAGTAGCTTCCGGTCCGCGCCGTGCCGCGTCAGTGTCGACCGCGTGGCGCGTTGCGGCGCCGGACGGGAATGTGATCACCAAGACGGGCGTGTCGTAACGCGAAGCGGTGCGCCGGAGCCGGTAATGGAGATACCCTGCGCCGGTGAGGTCACCACGGCGCTGCTCCCGCAACGGCTGCCCCCGGCAAGCGGTCGCCACGCTGACCTATGTCTACAACGAGTCGACAGCCGTGGTGGGCCCGCTGGCCGCCTTCGCCGAGCCGCACACGTACGACCTCTGCGAGCCGCACGCCCGTAGCCTGACCGCTCCGCGCGGTTGGGAGGTGGTCCGACACGAGGGCGAGTTCGAGCCGCCGCCACCCACCACCGACGACCTGGTCGCACTCGCCGAAGCGGTCCGCGAGGCTGCCCGTCCCGCCCCTCGTCCGCCCCAGGACGACCAGAACCACCCCACCGCACCCCCCGCCGGTTCCCCCACCTCCCGCCGCGGCCACCTCCGCGTAATCCCCCCCACCCACTGACCCCGCCGGGGTCAGAGGCGGGACCATGCGTCGGTGAGGACGGTGCGCAGGATCTGCTCGATCTCGTTGAACTGCTGTTCTCCGGCGATCAGGGGTGGGGCGAGCTGGATCACCGGGTCGCCCCGGTCGTCCGCGCGGCAGTAGAGGCCGGCGTCGAACAGGGCGCCGGAGAGGAAGCCGCGTAGCAGCCGCTCCGACTCGGCCCCGTCGAACGTCTCCCGGGTGGCCTTGTCCTTGACCAGCTCGATGCCGTAAAAGTAGCCGTCGCCCCGGATGTCGCCGACGATCGGCAGGTCGTGCAGCTTCTCCAGGGTGGCGCGGAACGCCGCCTCGTTGGCGCGTACGTGCCCGACCAGATCCTCCCGGGCGAAGACCTCCAGGTTGGCCAGGGCGACCGCGCAGGAGACCGGGTGACCGCCGAAGGTCACCCCGTGGGCGAACATGCCGGTCTCGGTCAGGAACGGCTCCATCAACCGATCGCTGGCGATCATTGCGCCGAGCGGGGCGTAGCCCGAGGTGATGCCCTTGGCAGTGGTGATGATGTCGGGCTGGTAGCCGTAGCGCAGGGCACCGAAGTACTCGCCGAGCCGACCCCACGAGCAGATCACCTCGTCGCTGACCAGCAGCACGTCGTACACGTCGCAGATCTGGCGTACCCGCTCGAAGTAGCCGGGCGGCGGCGGGAAGCAGCCGCCGGAGTTCTGTACCGGCTCCAGGAAAACCGCCGCCACGGTGTCCGGGCCCTCCCGCTCGATGGCGCGGCCGATCTCCTCGGCGGCCCACCGGCCGAACGCCACCGGATCGTCGCCGTGCTCCGGCGCCCGGTAGAAGTTCGTGTTCGGCACCTTGATGCCGCCGGGCACCAGCGGCTCGAAGTCGGTCTTGATGCCGGGCAGGCCGGTGATCGACAGCGCACCCATCGAGGTTCCGTGGTAGGCGATGTACCGGCTGACCACCTTGTGCTTGCTCGGCTTGCCGACCCGCTTGAAGTACGCCCGGGCCAGCTTCCAGGCCGTTTCGACCGCCTCGGATCCACCGGTGGTGAAGAAGACCCGGTTCAGGTCGCCAGGGGTGAGCGTGGCGATCTTCTCGGCCAGCTCGACCGCCTTCGGGTGCGCGTACGACCAGAGCGGGAAGTAGGCCAACTCGCCGGCCTGCTTCGCGGCGGCCTCGGCCAGCTCGGTGCGCCCGTGGCCGGCGTTTACCACGAACAGCCCGGCCAGCCCGTCCAGGTAGCGGCGGCCCTGCGCATCCCAGACGTACGCGCCCTGGCCGCGCACGATCGTCGGCACCTCTCTCGTGGAGTAGCTCGCCATCCGGGTGAAGTGCATCCAGAGGTGGTCGGTGGCGTTGGCCATGTCAGCCCCATCGGGTCTCGGGCCGATCAGGGACACCGGCCGCTCATACCACGGTTATCCCACAGCCCCGTGCCTCAAAGCAAGTGCTATCAGTTGGCGATGGGCGCTTACGCAACGGATTTACAATGACTCCCGGCTCTAGGCAACGGAATTCGCACTACGCCCAGCCGGTTCGCGGCGCCCCGACCGAACCCCGGCCCGTCGTCGTCGGCCCGGCTGAGGCGGCTCGGGTCAGGTAGCTCCTGCGCGCCCTTTGCTCTGCTTCACCGGACGCACAGGATTCCGGTGGGAATCGTTGCGCGGGTTGAAGCAGAGCAAAGGGGGCGAGGTGAAGTGGGGTGGGGCGTAATCGGTGCCGTTTCCAGGGCGTCTCGGGGGCATCTGGAGCGCGGCTCGGATGCGCGAAACAGTCCTGACCGCAACACGCCGGTAGCGGGCGGACACAGGCACCCGTGGTGACTAGCGTGCGCCGGAGTGTGATGCGAGTCGGGAGGCGCGATGGGCAACGGGACGGCGGGCAACGAGGCGCTGCGGGTGGCGATGGCGGACCGGGGCGAGACGGCCGAATCCCTGGCCGGGAAGGTGGGCGTCGATCCGAAGACGGCGGCGCGCTGGCTGGCGGACGGGCGGATTCCGCACCCGAGGACCAGGATCGCGGTGGCCAACCTGCTCGGGCGCAAGGCCGCCGAACTCTGGCCGGAGCCGTTCCGCCGCCGGGACCTGCCCTGGTTCCGGGCGTGGGCGGAACTGGAGCAGGACGCCCGGTCCCTCCGGTCGTACGAGCCGCTGCTGGTGCCGGGGCTGCTCCAGACCGAGGGGTACGCCCGGGCGGTGCTCGCGACCGGCGGCCTGCTCTCGCAGTCGGAGGTGGCGGAGAACGTCGCCGCGCGACTGGATCGGCAGCGGGTGCTGGAGCGGGAGGTTCCGCTCCAACTGGTGACGGTGATCGACGAGGTGGTGCTGCGTCGGCGGGTGGGCGGCGAGCGGGCGGTGATGGCCGAGCAACTGACCCACCTGGCCGACCTGGGCGAGCGGGAGCACGTGCAGGTGCGGGTGATTCCGGCGGAGAACCCGTGGCACACCGGCCTGGCCGGGCCGTTCGTGCTGGCCCGGATGGCGGACGGCGCCGAAGCGGCCTATCTGGACAATCAGCTGCGCGGTCAGGTGGTGACCGACAGTGCCGACCTTGCTAGCCTGGGCGCGAGGTGGGAGAGCGTCACCGGTGAGGCGCTGCCCCGTCGACGGTCCATCGAGCTGATCAGGGAAGTGGCGACGACATGGAGCTGACCGACGCCCGTTGGCGCACCGCCACCCGCAGCAGCAACAACGGCGGCAACTGTGTCGAGGTGGCCGACAATCTGCCCGGCCGGGTCCTGGTGCGCGACAGCAAGGATCGCACCGGTGGCACCCTGGCCTTCACCCCTACCGCCTGGGGTGCCTTCGTCGCCGCTGCGGCACGCGGCACGGACTGAGCCCCCGGATCTTCCTCGGCTGCCGCGGCTGGTCGCCTCGCCTGGCTGCGTCGCCGTGGGATGCGGCATGTTGCGGTCTCACGCGACCCGGATGGCGCGGGATGCGGCATGTCGAGTGGATCAAGCGGCTTGGGCGGGTCAAGCGGCTGGGCGAGTCAGGCGGTGCCCCAGCTGTAGGTCTGCTTGCGTAGTTTGAGGTAGACGAACGCCTCGGTCGACAGCACTCCCTCGACCGCGCGCAGCCGTTGCAGGATCTCCAGCAGGTGCTCGTCGTTGCGGCAGACCACCTCGGCCAGCAGGTCGAACGAGCCGGCGGTGATCACCACGTAGTCGACCTCGTCCAACTCGGCGATGCGGTCGGCGACACTCTCCAGGTCACCGTCGGTGCGCAGCCCGATCATGGCCTGCCGGGGGAAGCCGAGTTGCAGCGGATCGGTGACCGCGACGATCTGCATCACCCCGGCGTCGAGCAGGCGCTGCACGCGTTGGCGTACCGCGGCTTCGGAGAGCCCCACCGCCTTGCCGATGGTGGCGTACGGGCGGCGACCGTCCTCCTGCAACTGCTCGATGATCTGCTTTGCCACGTCGTCGAGCAGGGCGTGGCTGGCACCCTCGCGCACGCTGACCCGGCGTCCGCCGTTGCCGTTGTCCTGCTGTCGGTTCGTCATCGACCGCTCCCCATGTCCGTCACCGAGGTGAGCCTAGCGGCATCGGCCGGTCTGGCGTAATTCGTCGTCGGGAGCTATCTCGGCAACGGAATCCCTTGTGAGTGAGGTTTCCTCATGTCAGTATCAGTCGTCAATCGCCACTGACTCTCCAGCCCAGCCGGCGCGCCACCCCCGTCCTGCCGCCGACGATCACCGATCGGAGTCGTCACATGCGTAGTGCCTTCCGGCCCGTCACCCGGCGTGGTCTGCTCACCGGCACCCTCGGCTCGGCCGCACTGCTGGCGGCCGGGGGTGCCCTGGCCGGCTGCGGCACCCCGGCCGCGCAGCAGACCGAGGAGGGCTGCGTCAGCGAGGACCTGTCCGGCTCGGAGAAGACGTTGGCCTTCTCCAACTGGCCCCAGTACATGGACGTCGACTCCGACGACGAGTCGAAGCGACCCAGTCTGGACGAGTTCGTCAGCAGGACCGGCATCCAGGTGACCTACACCGAGGACATCAACGACAACAACGAGTTCTTCGGCAAGGTGCAGAACCAGCTCGCCGCCTGCCAGAGCACCGGGCGGGACATCATTGTGCTCACCGACTGGATGGCCGCCCGGATGATCCGGCTCGGCTGGATCCAGAAACTCGACCGCTCGAAGCTGCCGAACGTCGAGGCCAACCTGCTGCCGTCGCTGCGGAACCGACCCTTCGACACCGAGAACCAGTACGCCGTCCCGTGGCAGTCCGGCCTCGCCGGACTGGCCTACAACGGCCGGGTCACCGGCGAGATCCGTACGGTCGACGAACTGCTCACCCGCCCCGACCTCAAGGGCAAGGTGACCGCGCTCAGCGAGATGCGCGACACCATGGGCCTGCTGCTGATGTCCAACGGCCACAACCCGGCCGACTTCACCGCCGCCCAGTTCGACGACGCGCTCAACAAGCTCAAGCGGGCCGTCGACTCCGGGCAGATCCGCCGGTTCACCGGCAACGACTACGCCCCGGACCTGGCCAAGGGCGACATCGCGGCGTGCGTCGGCTGGTCCGGCGACATCATCCAACTCGGCTTCGAGGACGAACGGATCAAGTTCGTGGTGCCCGACTCCGGCGTGATGCTCTGGTCGGACAACATGCTGGTGCCGAACCAGGCCAGCCACAAGGCCAACGCCGAAGAGCTGATCAACCACTACTACGACCCGGCGGTAGCCGCCCAGCTCGCCGCATACGTCAACTACATCTGCCCGGTGCAGGGGGCGCAGGCGGAGCTGGAGAAGATCGATCCGGAGCTGGCCGCGAACCCGCTGATCTTCCCGGACGAGGCGATGCTCGCCAAGTCGCGGGTCTTCATGGCCCTGGACGAACAGCAGGAACGCGAGTACGAGGGCAAGTTCCAGCAGGTCATCGGAGCGTGAGGTGGCTACCGAGAATCCGGCCGGTGACCTGAGGCTGGCCAACCTCAGCAAGACCTTCGGCGCCTTCACCGCGGTCGACGAGCTGAGCCTGACGATCCCACAGGGTTCGTTCTTCGCCCTGCTCGGCGCCTCGGGCTGCGGCAAGACCACCACGTTGCGGATGGTCGCCGGTCTGGAGGAACCGACAAGCGGCCAGGTGCTGCTCGGCGACCGGGACATCACCCGACTGCGGCCGTACAAACGACCGGTCAACACCGTGTTCCAGAGCTACGCGCTCTTCCCCCACCTGGACATCTTCGAGAACGTCGCCTTCGGGCTGCGGCGGCGGGGCATCCGCCCGGTCCACGGCCCGGTCCGGCAGATGCTGTCCCTGGTGCAGCTCGACGGGTACGAGCGGCGCCGCCCCGCCCAGCTCTCCGGCGGCCAGCAGCAGCGCGTCGCGTTGGCCCGGGCGCTGATCAACCACCCGCAGGTGCTGCTGCTCGACGAGCCGCTCGGTGCGCTCGATCTCAAGCTGCGCCGCCAGATGCAGATCGAACTCAAGCGGATCCAGGTCGAGGTCGGCATCACCTTCGTGCACGTCACCCATGACCAGGAGGAAGCCATGACCATGGCGGACACGGTCGCGGTGATGAACGCCGGCCGGATCGAGCAACTCGGCACACCGGCCGAGATCTACGAGTTCCCGGCGACCGCCTTCGTGGCCAACTTCCTCGGCCAGTCCAACCTGATCGCCGCTGACGTCTCCGGCGGCAACGGGGGCGACCTGCTGGTCACCGCGCACGGCGCGCGGTTCTCGGTGCCGTCGGCGCGGTCCCGCGCCGACCAGGGTCCGGTCTTTCTGGGCGTACGCCCGGAGAAGCTGCAGCTGGCCGCGGCGGCCGGGCAGGTGCCCGCCGGCAACCAGCACCTCGAAGGCAGCATCACCGACGCCTCCTACGTCGGGGTGAGCACGCAGTACCTGCTGCGTACCGGCTGGGGCACGGAGCTGAGCGTCTTCGTCGCGAACACCGGCGCCCAGGAGCGGTTCGCCGTCGGGGAGCGGGTCGTGGCGCACTGGAATCCGCAGCACGCCTTCCTGCTCGACCGGCGCGCCGACGAGCACGACCGGACCACCCCGGTGCTGGTCCCGTGAGTGCGCTGGCTCACCTACCCACCGGCTCCCGGCAGCCTGCCTCGCCGCCGAAGGCTGCCCGATCGGAGCGCTACCGGCTGCTGCCGTACCTGCTGTTGCTGCCGGGCGCGGCCTGGCTGTTCCTGTTCTTCGTCGTGCCGTTGGTGCAACTCGCCGCCGCCAGCCTCTACGACCCCACCGGCTCGCTCTCCACGGGGTACGTGCTGACCTGGGCCTTCGGCAACTATCCGGCGGCGGTGCAGGCGTACTGGCCGCAGTTCGCGCGGTCGTTCGCGTACGCCGGCATCGCGCTGCTGCTGGCGCTGCTGATGGGTTACCCGCTGGCGTACGCGATCGCGCAGCGGGCCGGCCGGTGGAAGAACCTGCTGCTGGTCTGCGTGATCGCGCCGATGTTCACCAGCTTCCTGGTGCGTACGCTGGCCTGGAAGACAATCCTGTCGGACAACGGCTGGTTGGTCGGCCTGCTGCGCGACGTGCACCTGCTCGGCCCCGACGGTCGGCTGCTGGCCACCCCGATCGCGGTGGTGCTCGGCCTGACGTACAACTTCCTGCCGTTCCTGGTGCTGCCGCTGTACGCGAGCCTGGAGCGGCTCGACCATCGGCTGCTGGAAGCCTCCAGCGACCTGTACGCCAGCCCGCTGAAGACGTTCCGGCGGGTCACCCTGCCGCTGTCGATGCCCGGCCTGATCGCCGGCACCCTGCTCTTCTTCATCCCGGCGACCGGCGACTACATCAACGCGGAACTGCTCGGTACGCCGAACGAGTACATGATCGGCAACGTCATCGACTCGGCGTTCCTGGTCCGGCTCGACTACCCGCAGGGCGCGGCGCTGTCGTTCCTGCTGATGTCGGCGATCCTCGCGGTGGTCTTCGGCTACCTCCGCCGCGCCGGAACGCGGGAGGTCCTGTGAGGATCTCCCGCTGGTTCGCCGAGCACTGGGTGCTGGGCGTGGCGCTGCTGGTGCTCGGTTACCTGTTCCTGCCGATCGCCGTGGTCGCCGCGTTGTCGTTAAACCGCCCGTCCAGCCGGCTGTCGTACGACTTCAACGAGTTCACCCTCGACAACTGGCGCAACCCGTGCGCCACCGCCGACATGTGCGACGCGGTGCTGCGTAGCGTCCAGATCGGGTTCCTCGCCACCGTGGCGGCCACCGTGCTCGGCACGCTCATGGCGTTCGCCCTGGCCCGGCACCGGTTCCGGGGCCGGTCCGGGCTCAACGTGCTGATCTTCCTGCCGATGGCGACGCCGGAACTGGTGATGGGCACCTCGCTGCTCGCCCTCTTCGTCTCCGGCGGCGTGCCGCTCGGCTTCTGGACCATCGTCATCGCCCACGTCATGTTCTGCGTGTCGTTCGTGGTGGTGACCGTGAAGGCGCGGCTGACCGGGATGGACGGGCGGCTGGAGGAAGCCGCGATGGATCTCTACGCCAGCGAGTGGCAGACGTTTCGGCGGATCACCCTGCCGCTGGTGCTGCCCGGCATCGTGGCCGCCGCCCTGCTGGCGTTCTCGCTCAGCTTCGACGACTTCATCGTCACGAACTTCAACTCGGGCACCACCGTCACGTTCCCGATGTACGTCTGGGGTGCCGCCCAGCGGGGCATCCCACCGCAGGTGAACGTCATCGGCACCGCCATGTTCCTGATCGCGCTGCTGCTGGTGCTGGCCACCTCGCTGCGCGGCCGGCAGGCCCGCCGGGCGGCGCTCGTCCCCGTGTCCGCCCGGGAAGGTGACCGGTCATGACCCGCGCCGGCCCGGAAAGACGGCCGGCCATGACCCGCGCCCTGGCCGACGCGGCGCGGGTGCCGTACTGGCTGGATCGGCCGGAACGGCCCGAGCCGCTGCCGCCGCTGACCGGCGCGACCGGCGCAGACCTGCTGGTGATCGGCGGCGGCTACAGCGGACTGTGGACGGCGTTGCTGGCCCGGCAGGCCAACCCCGGGCGGGACGTGCTGCTGGTCGAGGCAGGGACCTGCGGCTGGGCCGCCTCCGGGCGCAACGGCGGATTCTGCGCCGCCTCGTTGACCCATGGGCTGGCCAACGGGGCCCGGCGGTTCCCCGACGAGATCGGCGAACTGGAGCGGCACGGTCGGCAGAACCTCGACGCGATCGCGGCGACCGTGGCCGAGCATGGGATCGACTGCGACTTCGAGCGCACCGGCGAACTGGCCGTCGCCGTCGAGCCGTACCAGCTCGCCGGGCTGGCCGAGGAGGTCGACCTGGCCCGCCGGTACGGCCACGACGTGGCCCTGCTCGACGCCGACGAGGTGCGCGCCGAGGTGAACTCGCCGACGTACCTCGGCGGGTTGTGGGACCGGGACCGGGTGGCGATGCTCGATCCGGCCCGGCTGGCCTGGGGGCTACGCCGGGCCTGCCGGGCGGCGGGCGTACGGATGCACGAGCACACCCGGGTCGCCGGGCTGCGCCGCGACGGCGGGGCGCTGGTGGCGCGTACCGTCGGGGCCGACGGCGTGCCCGGGACGGTGCGCGCCGGGCGGGTGGTGCTGGCCACGAACGCCTTTCCGCCGCTGCTGCGCCGGCTGCGGGCCTGGATCGTGCCGGTGTACGACTACGCGCTGATGACCGAGCCGCTCGGCGTCGAGCAGCGCAACGCCGTCGGCTGGCGCAACCGGCAGGGGCTGGCGGACGGCGGCAACCAGTTTCACTACTACCGGATCACCGCCGACGACCGGATCCTGTTCGGCGGCTACGACGCCGTCTACCACTACGGCAACCGGGTGGCACCGGCGCTGGAGCAGCGGGACGCCACCTTCACCGCCCTGGCCGACCACTTCTTCACCACGTTTCCGCAGCTCGACGACGTGCGGTTCAGTCACCGCTGGGGTGGGGTGATCGACACCTGCACCCGATTCTGCCCGTTCTTCGGCACCGCGTACGACGGTCGGCTCGCCTACGCGGCCGGCTACACCGGGCTCGGTGTCGGCTCGACCCGGTTCGGTGCCCGGGTGATGCTCGACCTGCTCGACGGCGCGGACACCCCGCTGACCCGGCTCGCACTGGTCCGCGACCGGCCGCTGCCGTTCCCGCCCGAACCGGCCCGCGCGGCCGGCATCGGGCTCACCCGCTGGTCCCTGGCCCGCGCCGACGCGCGGCAGGGACGGCGCAACCTGTGGCTCCGTACGCTCGATCGGTTCGGTCTGGGGTTCGACTCGTGATGCGTGTCCTGCTCGTCGGTGCTGGTGGCGTCGGCTCCGCGGTGGTCGCCATCGCGGCCCGGCGTGAGTTCTTCGAGACCGTGGTGGTCGCCGACCACGACGCCGGCCGCGCCGCGCGGGCGGTCGCCGGCCGTGACTCCCGCTTCGTCGCCGCGTCCGTCGACGCAGCGTCCGTGGACGCGGTCGCCGCGCTGTGCCGCGAACACCGGATCACCCACGTGCTCAACGCGGTCGACCCGCGCTTCGTCATGCCTATCTTCGACGGGGCGTACGCGGCCGGCGCGGACTACCTCGATCTGGCCATGTCGCTGTCCCGTCCGCACCCGGTCCGGCCCTGGCAGGAGACCGGCGTCAAGCTCGGCGACGAGCAGTTCGCGGTGGCCGACCGGTGGGCCGGGTCGGGACGGCTGGCGTTGTGCGGCATCGGCGTCGAACCGGGTCTGTCCGACGTCTTCGCCCGCTACGCCGCCGACGAACTGTTCGCCGAAATCGACGAGATCGGAGTACGCGACGGCGCCGACCTGACCGTCGAGGGGTACGCCTTCGCCCCGTCCTTCTCGATCTGGACCACCATCGAGGAGTGCCTCAACCCGCCGGTGATCTGGGAGACCGGGCGCGGCTGGTTCACCACCGAGCCGTTCAGCGAGCCGGAGGTGTTCCACTTCCCGGCCGGCATCGGGCCGGTGGAGTGCGTGAACGTCGAGCACGAGGAGGTGCTGCTGATCCCGCGCTGGGTGCCGGCGAAGCGGGTCACCTTCAAGTACGGGCTCGGCGCGGAGTTCATCGAGGTGCTCAGGACGCTGCACAAGCTGGGCCTGTCGGCGACCACGCCGGTGCGGGTGGGCGGCGTGCCGGTGTCGCCCCGGGACGTGGTGGCCGCCTGCCTGCCCGACCCGGCCACCCTCGGTGACCGGATGCGTGGCAGGACCTGCGCCGGCACCTGGGTACGGGGCACCGGGATCGACGGCCGGCCGCGCGAGGTCTACCTCTACCACGTGGTCGACAACGAGTGGTCGATGCGCGAGTACGGCCACCAGGCGGTGGTCTGGCAGACCGCCGTGAACCCGGTCGTCGCCCTGGAACTGTTGGCCAGCGGCGCCTGGTCCGGCACCGGCGTCCTCGCCCCCGAAGCGTTCCCCCCAAAACTCTTCCTCGACCTGCTCACCGCCTACGGCTCCCCCTGGTCCATCGAGGACCGCTGACCCCCGTCGCCCCCTCCTCCGCGATCTTGCACCTTTGGTCGCTCGAATGCGGCTTGTGTCCGGTATGCGGGGACACAAAGTGCAAGATCGCGGAGGGTTGGGCGGGCAGCGGGGGGTGCCTAGCACGAGGGTGGGCTGGGTGGGGGGAATTCCACAGTGGGCTGGGTTGTCCACAGGGGAGTGGGTGGGGGTGGAGCGTGTGGAGGTGGGCGGGGGAGGGTGCCCGCATGACTGCTCAGCTGTGGCGGGTGGAAACTCTGTTGGCGACGCTCACCGCCCGACGTCTTCGTACTCGGGTGGGCCGGGACGAGCTACGCCGTGTGCGGAGGGGCGTCTACGCCGATCAGATCCTTGACGACGAGGACGAACTGCGGGCTCTCCTGCTGTGTCTGCCGGAGGGGGCCATGTTCACCCGACAGACGGCGGCCCGCCGGTACGGCTTCGGCGTGCTGCGCGACGATCTCGTGCACGTCCAACTGCCGGCCACCGTGCCCAAACCCCGGCTACCCGGGCTGGTCGTGCATCGGTCCGTGCTTCCCGTGCGGCCGGTCCTCGTCGGTGGGCTGCCCTGCGTGCCGGCGGCACGCTGTGCGGTCGACCTGGCGCGTACGGTGCGGCGGCTCGACGCGCTTCCCGTGCTGGACTGCGCCCTGCGGTCCGGTGTCGTGACTCCCGACGAGTTGATGGCTGAGGTGTGCAGGCACCGGGCGCTACGCGGGGTGCGGCAGGCGCGTGAGTTGGTGCCGCTGGCCGACGGACGGGCGGAATGTCGCCAGGAGAGTCAGTTGCGGTTGGTGCTGATCGACGGGCGGCTACCGCCTCCTGAGCCGCAAGTCTGGGTCCACGACGCCTATGGCGTTCAGCGCTATCGCCTCGACCTGGGCTACCGCGAGCGCAGGGTCGGCGTCGAGTACGACGGTGTCTCCCACCTCGATCGCGAGAGCCTCAGGTACGACCGGGAACGAGTCAACTGGCTCGACGCGCAGGGCTGGCGGATGCGGTACTTCACCGACCGTGACCTCTACCGTCGCCCCAGCCACATCGTCGCCACCATCCGAGCCGCTCTCTCCTAACCACCAACCACCCCCGCCCCACCCCGCGCGATCTTGCGCTTTCTGCCGGTGCAAATGACTTATAACGGGCAAGTCGGCGACCGAAAGTGCAAGATCGACGGGGGCGTGGGGGCGGGCGTTCAGGGGGTGGGGTGGTTACGTGGAGTATTGGTTCGGCGGGCACTTACGGAACTCTTAACTCCTGCCTGAGAGCGTGTGGCCGACAGCGAGGAACACGGGGAGCGGAAGCGTGCGGGTGCTGGTGGCGGACGACGAGCGGTTGTTGGCGGACACCGTCGCCGAGGGGCTGCGTCGCCTCGCGATGGCGGTGGACGTCTGCTACGACGGTGACGGAGCGTTGGAGCGGGTCGGGGTGAACCGGTACGACGTCGCCGTGCTGGATCGGGACATGCCAGGACATACCGGTGACGAGGTGTGTCGCAGCCTGGCGGCGTCCGGCTCCGGTACCAGGGTGTTGCTGCTCACCGCCGCCGCCGGCATCCGCGACCGGGTGGAGGGCCTGGGGTTGGGCGCCGACGACTACCTGACCAAGCCGTTCGCCTTCGCCGAGCTGGTCGCTCGGGTGCAGGCGTTGGGCCGGCGCTCCGCACCGGCCATCCCGCCGGTGCTGGCGGCCCACGGCGTCGTCCTGGACGTGGCCCGGCACACGGTCACTCGCGACGACCGGCCGGTCAGCCTGAGCCCGAAGGAGTTCGCGGTGCTGCATGTGCTGCTGCGGGCCGAAGGCCGGGTGGTCAGCGCCGAGGAACTGCTGGAACAGGCGTGGGACGAGTTCGCCGACCCGTTCACGAACGTCGTCCGGGTCACCGTGATGACGCTGCGCAAGAAGCTCGGTGAGCCGCAGGTCATCCACACCGTGCCCCGGGCCGGGTACCGCATCGGCGGTGCCGAGTGACCCCGCGCTGGCGGATCGTGCTGGTCGGCGTGCTCGCGCTGTTCGCCGGATACGCCGCTCCCGAGCTGGCGAGGTGGGCCCTGAGCCAGCTGTGGCTCTGGGGCAAGCGGCTCTGCGGCACCGGGTTGCCCGGGTCGGGCGTGCTCTGCGGCCAGGTGTCCAACTTCGTCGAGCTGATCCTGGCGCTCGCCCCGCTTGCCGTGCTCCTGGTCGCGGTGCTCGGGATCTGGGCCGCCGCGCTGTGGTGCCTGCGCCCGGTGCGCGATCTGGCCGGGCCGATCGCGCAGGTCGGGCCGCAGAATCTCGGTCACCGACTCCGGCCGCGCGGCAACGATGAGTTGGCCCGGCTGGCCCGGTCCATCGACGAGATGATGGAGCGCATCGCCGCCGGCTACGAGGGGCAGCGGCGGTTCGCCGCGAACGCCTCCCACGAACTGCGTACGCCGTTGGCGGTGCAGCGCACGCTTATCGAGGTCGGCATGGCCCGGTCGCTCACCGGTGAACAACTGGAGCTGCTGACCGGGCAACTGCTGGAGACGAACGAACGCAACGAGCGGCTGATCGAGGGGCTGCTCGCGCTCAGCGAGAGTGACCAGGGCCTACGGTCCCGTACCCCGCAGCGGCTCGACGAGGTCGTCACCGGGGTGCTGGCCACGTACCAGGACCGGATCACCGAGGCCGGGGTGACGGTGCAGAGCCACCTGGAGCCCCGGATGGTGATGGGCGAGCGGGTGCTGCTGGAACGGCTGGTGACGAACCTCGTGGAGAACGCGATCAAGTACAACCGGCCGGGCGGCACCCTCACCGTCACGGTCGGACACAGTCCGGCCCTGACCGTGGTCAACACGGGACAGGTGGTGCCGGCGGAGGCGGTGGCCGGGCTCTTCGAGCCGTTCCGGCGCCTGGCCCGGGACCGGACGAACCAGAGCGGTGGCGCCGGCCTCGGTCTGGCCATCGCCCGCTCGATCACCCAGGCGCACGACGGCCTGATCGCCGCCCGGCCGGCCGAGTACGGCGGACTGTGGGTGGACGTCCAACTACCCAGCGCACCCTGACCCGGCCACCCGGCCGGCTTCGAACCACAGCCCACAGATCGGGGCCGCACACCGCGGCAGCCCGACCTTCGGCGTGCCCGCGAAACAGCCGACCCGGCGTGCCGGGAACCAGTTGGCCAGCGTGCACCGCGACGAAGAGGAGAGAGCATGACCACCCGGGAACAGGTCGCGGTCGATACGGCCGTCGGTAGGCCCGCCCCCGGCGGCGGCACCGGGTCGGCCTCGGCCGGCGTCAGGTTGGCCTGGGCTGACGTCGCCAAGGGCGGCTGCATCCTGCTGGTCCTGCTCTGGCACGTGATCGTCAAGGACTATCTCCAGATCGACTGGCGGCTCGACGTGCCGGTGGCGGGTGCCTGGGGAACCCTCGGCGAACTGTTGCTGCCGATGCGGATGCCGCTGTTCTTCACCATCTCCGGCATGTTCGCGGCGGCCGCCGTGCAGCGCCCCTGGCGGTCGGTCGCCCGGCCCCGGGTCGCCCGCTTCCTCTACCTGTACGGCGTCTGGCTGATGATCCACACTGCCGTACTGGCCCTCGCCCCGGACTTCCCCACCGACCGGGCGAGCGACCTCGGCGGTCTGTTGGCACAGCTGACGGTCACCCCGTCCAACCTCTGGTACCTGTACGCGCTGGCGCTGTACTTCGTACTGGCGAAGGCGCTGCGACGGGTCCGTCCGGCGGTGCTGCTGGCCGCTGCCGGCATCCTGAGCGCCGTCGCCTCGGCGGGGCTGGTCGACACCCCGGGCAACCGGGCCGGTCTCTACCAGAATCTGGTGTTCTTCCTGGCCGGCCTGCACCTGCGCGGGTACGTGCTCAGGTGGACCGACGCCGTCACCGGCCGACGACTGGTGCTGGCCGCCGGGGCGTACGCCGTCGCGCTGGCTGCCGTGGCGGCGACCGGCACCGCTCGGCTGCCCGGTGTGGCGCCGCTGGTCTCCGTCCTCGCCGTGCTGCTCGGCATCGCCGTGGCGGTCCGGCTGGCCCGGAGGCCGGCAGTCGGCGAACCGCTCGCCGCCCTCGGTCGCCAGACCTTGCCGATCTATGTGCTGCACATGCCGGTGCTGGCGCTGCTGCACCGACTGATCGCCGAACCGATCGCCGCGCTGGACGATCCCGCCCGGTTCGCCCTGGCCCTCGGCTTCCCGCTGTCGCTCACCGTCGCCGTGCTGGCGCTCAGCCTCGGACTGCACCGGCTGCTGCTGGCGATCCGGGCGACGTGGCTGTTCGACCTGCCCCGCCGGGGTGAGGCCGCCCGACGACCGCTCATGCCGACGGCGTCGCACTGATCGACCTCGAAGGAGAGGACATGTCCCACACCGATCCCCGCAGAGCCGTCCCGGCTCCGATCGACGTGCCGGAGGCAGCTCGATGGCTGGCCGGCCGGGTGTTGCGTACCCCGGTGCTGCGCGCACCGGCGATCGACCGGCTGGCCGGTGCCCGGGTGCTGCTGAAGGCGGAGAACCTCCAGGTCGGCGGCTCGTACAAGATGCGCGGCGGGCTGTTCGCGGTGGGCCGGCTGGCGACTGCCGGGCACCGCGGGGTGGTCGCGCAGAGCACCGGCAACCACGCGGTGGCAGTGGCGCTCGCCGCACAGCAGTTCGCGCTCGCCGCCACGGTGGTGCTTCCGGTCGACGCGGCGGCGACGAAGGTGGCCCGGGCCCGCGCCGCAGGCGCGCGGGTGGTGCTCGCCGGTACGACGGTCGAGGAGCGGCTGGCCGTGGCCCGTCGGGTCAGCGACGAGACCGGCCACCCGATCGTCGACGCGTACGACCATCCGGACGTCATCGCCGGGCAGGGCAGCGCCAGCCTCGAACTGATCGAGGAGGCCGAGCGGGCCGGTACCCCGCTGGACGCCCTCGTGCTGCCGGTCGGTGGGGGTGGTGGTGCGGCCGGTGCCTGCCTGGCCGCGACCGGCCGGCCGATCGAGGTGTACGGCGTGGAGCCGGATGGCTGCGACTCACTCGCCCGCAGCCTGGCGGCCGGTCGACCCGTCGCGGTCACCCCGGCACCGACGATCGCCGACGGACTGCGTCCGTCCTGTGTGGGTGAACTGCCCTTCGCCGTCCTGCGCGACCGGCTGCGGGCGGTGGTGCGGGTGAACGACGACGAGATCGCCGAGGCGTTCCGGCTGCTTCTGCTGGAACTGAAGGTACTGGCCGAGCCGTCGGGGGCGGCCGGCCTGGCCGGCGCGCTACGGCTCGTCGCCGACGGGGCGCTACGCCCGCGCGGCACTGACGGGACGCTGCGCCCGCTCGGCGCTGACGCGGGGCTGCGCTCGCCCGGGTCCGGCGGGACGCGACGGTCGCCGACCGCCGAGCGACCGGCGGCGGTGGTTGGTGACCGGCGGCGGACGGTCGGCGTGGTGCTGACCGGCGGAAACGTGGAGCCGGAACTGGTCGCCCGACTTACGGCGACCACCCGAATCGAGGAAGAGGTGGCAGTGGCGTGAGTGCGCCCGTACGCATTGGCATTCTGTTCGGCGGTCCGTCGGCGGAGCACGACGTTTCCTGCGCCTCCGCGCTCGGCGTGGCTCGGGCGCTGGCCGGCGGTGGGTACCGCATCGTCGCCATCGGGGTCACCCGCACCGGCGGGCTGCGGCTCGTCCCGGACGCCGCGCTGTCCGGGTTCCTCGCCGGCACGGCGTCCGAGCGGGCGATCGACGACCGGCTGACGGTGATCGGTCCGGCGGTCGAGTTACGGGCTGGGCCGCGCTCCGGCACGGCGGTGGTGACCGCGATGGACGCGCCCGGCGCGGTGCACGCCGAACTGGACGTGGTCTTCCCGGTGCTGCACGGTCCGTTCGGTGAGGACGGTGTGGTGCAGGGGATGCTCGAATCCCTGGGTGTGCCGTACGCCGGGTGCGGCATCCTCGCCTCGGCCGTCGGGATGGACAAGGTGGCGATGAAGCGGGCGTTGCGGGCCGAGGGAGTGCCGATCACCCCGCACGTCTCCTTCGACGCGACCACGTACCGGACGACCGAGGATCCGGAGAAGCTGGTGGTGGGGTTGCGTCGCCCGGTGTTCGTCAAGCCGGCCCGGATGGGCTCCTCGATCGGCATCTCCCGGGTGGCCGAGGGCGACAATCTGGCGGCGGCGATCGAGGAGGCGCTGCGGCACGACTCGGTGGTCGTGGTGGAGCAGGGGGTGAGCGGCCGGGAACTGGAGTGCGGTGTGCTCGGCGGTACCCGTCCGGACGCATCAGCGGTCGGCGAGGTACGGGTGAGTGGTGGCTGGTTCGACTATCGCCAGAAGTACTTCGGCGACAGCGACCCGATGATCGTTCCGGCCCCGCTGCCCCGCGAGGTCACCGAGCGGATCCGGGAGCTGTCGGTGCGGGCGTTCGCCGCGATCGGCGGCTGGGGCCTGGCCCGGGTCGACTTCCTCTACGACGAGGTCGCCGGCGAGTTGTACGTCAACGAGTTGAACACGATGCCGGGTTTCACCGCGCACTCGATGTACCCGAAGGTGTGGGCAGCGGCCGGCGTCGACTACCGGGAGATCCTGGACCGGCTCGTCGCGCTGGCCTTCGCCCGGCACGCGGAGCGGCCCGGCGGGGGAGCCGGACGATGATCCTCCTTTGCGATCCGCGGGTCGCCGCGGTGCGCGGCATCGACGACGGTGCGCCCCTTGTCGACCTGCGCGAGGTGGCCGAGCTGCGGTTGGACGCGCGGGCGGCCGATCCGACCGGCGCGTACGCCCGACTGCGCCAGCCGGTGGTGGACCGCTTGTTGGCGGCGCAGCGCGCCCTGCCGGACGGCCTGCGCCTGTTGATCGTCGAGGGCTACCGGCCCTACCAGGCGCAGCTGGACATCTTCACCGGCTACCAGGAGGAGTTGCGCCGCAGCCACCCGGACTGGTCGCCGGAGCGGCTGTACCGGGAGACCACCAAGTTCGTGTCGCCGGTGGCGGTGGCGCCGCACAGCACCGGTGGTGCGGTGGACCTCACCATGTGCACGGTGGACGGCATCGAACTGGACATGGGCACCCCGGTGGACGCCACCCCGGAGGCGAGTGACAACGCCTGCTTCACCGCCGCGTCGTCGATCGGTGTCGAGGCCCGGCGGCACCGGCAGATCATGGCCGACGCGCTACGCGGGGCCGGCCTGGTGAACTATCCGACCGAGTGGTGGCACTGGTCGTACGGGGATCGCTACTGGGCGTTGCTGACGGGTGCGCCCCATACCCGTTACGGGCCGGTATGACCGGTGCGTCGTCGGTTCATTCGAAGTCTTGTTTTCGACAAGTGTCACGGCGATGAACTGGACAGCGTTCCCGGGCCGTACCAGCCCTCGAAACACAAGGGTGTGAGGACGGGAGGAACAGGTGAAGCTGCAGCGGAAGCACGCGCTGGCGGCAGGGGTGGCGGTGGTCGCCGCGGCGACGGTGGCGGTCGGCACCGGACTCGGATTCGCGGACAGCGCGCCGACCCGGCAGAGTGTCTGCGCCGGATCGATCACGTTCTCGGCCGAGGCGGGCGTGCCGGCCGCCACCAGCAACCAGTTCCCCGTCGGCACCCGGCTGCGGGTGACGAACCTGGACAACAACAGATCGGCGGAGGTGACCGTCGTCGGTCCGTCGGGCAGTTGCGTGCTGCTCAACGCCGCCGCGATGGAACTCGTCCGCGAGCCTGGCAAGAACGTGATCCGACGCAACGTGGTCGAACGGATCGGCGAGGTCGCCGCGCAGCCGGGTGCGGGACAGCCGGGCGTGATCGGCGACCGACCGGGTTCGGCCTCACCACCGGCGGCCCGCCCGGTGACCGGGTCGGCCTGCCAGGGTGCGATCACCTTCTTCGAGGAGGCCGCCGGGCCGGCCGCGACCAGCGACCGCTTCCCGGTCGGTACCCGCCTGCGGGTGACCAACCTGGACAACGACAAGGCGACCACGGTCACCATCACCGGCCCCTCGGGCAGCTGTGTGCTGCTGAACTCCGCCGCGATGGAGCAGATCCGGGAGCCGGGCAAGAATCTCGTGCGCAACAACATCGTCGAGGTACTGCGCTGAGGCTGAGGCCGGGTGGCTGCCGCGCGGTGCGGACGCGGCAACCACCCGGCCGGTCGGTCGCCCGAAGGCGGCGTCGAGGATGGCCGGGCCGCGGGCCAGCTCGTCGTCGGAGATGACCAGCGGTGGTCAGCCCTCGATGTGGTGCATGACGTGCTTGATCCGGGTGTAGTCCTCCAGGCTGTAGACGGAGAGGTCCTTGCCGTGCCCGGAGTGCTTGAAGCCGCCGTGCGGCATCTCGGAGATGAACGGGATGTGGGTGTTCACCCAGACGCAGCCGAAGTCGAGCCGCCGGGTCATCCGCATCGCCCGCCCGTGGTCCCGGGTCCACACCGAGGCGGACAGACCGTAGTCGACGCCGTTGGCCCAACGGACCGCCTCGTCCTCGTCGGAGAACCGCTGCACCGTGATGACCGGCCCGAACACCTCGTCCTGGACGATCTCGTCGTCCTGCCGTACGTCGGAGACGACGGTCGGGGCGTAGAAGTAGCCGCGCTCGCCGACCTGCGCGCCCCCGGTCCGCACCGTGGCGTGATCGGGCAACCGGTCCAGGAAGCCGCGTACCCGGGCCAGTTGGTTGGCGTTGTTGAGCGGGCCGTAGAGGATGTCGGCGTCGTCCGGTGCGCCGGTCTTCGTGCTGCGGGCCTGTTCGGTGAGGGCGGCCACGAAGTCGGCATGGATGCCGGGTCCGGTGAGCACCCGGGTGGCCGCCGTGCAGTCCTGGCCGGCGTTGAAGTAGCCGCCGAGGGCGATCGCCTCGGCCGCCGCGGCGACGTCCGCGTCGTCGAAGATCACCACCGGGGCCTTGCCGCCCAGCTCCAGGTGGGTGCGTTTGAGGTCGGGCGCGGCGGCTGCGGCCACCTCCATGCCGGCCCGGGTCGAGCCGGTGATGGAGACCAGCTGCGGGGTGGGGTGCGCGACCAGGGCGCGGCCGGTGTCCCGGTCGCCGCAGACCACGTTGAACACACCCGGTGGGAGGTGCTCGGCGGCGATCTCGGCGAGCAGCAGCGTCGACACCGGCGTGGTGTCCGAGGGCTTGAGGACCACGGTGTTGCCGGCCGCCAGCGCGGGAGCGATCTTCCAGACCGCCATCATCAGCGGGTAGTTCCAGGGGGTGACCTGAGCGCAGACCCCGATCGGCTCGCGCCGGACGTACGAGGTGTGCCCGGCCAGGTACTCGCCGGCCGAACGACCCTCCAGCAGGCGGGCGGCGCCGGCGAAGAAGCGGAACTCGTCCACGGCGGGCGGCAGTTCCTCGTCGGCGGTGAGCTGGCGGGGCTTACCGGTGTTGCGTACCTCCGCGTCGACCAGGTCGGCGGCCCGGGCCTCGACCGCGTCGGCGAGCTTGAGCAGCGCCCGCTGCCGTTCCGCCGGGGTGCTGTCCCGCCAGCCGTCGAAGGCGGTGGCGGCGGCCCGCATGGCCGCGTCGACGTCGGCGGCGCCGGAGACCGGCGTCCGGGCGAAGACCTCACCGGTGCACGGGTCGATCAGATCGGCGTAGCCGCCGTCGACCGGCTCGACGTACTCGCCGTTGACGAAGTTGCGCAGCCTCTGCTGGTCACTCATGACTGGATCACTCCGAGGGGTCCGGGTCTCGCTGCGGCGGTTATCGCAACCTTGCTGCCATCTTCGCTACTGAATTCGCGGCAGACAAGGGCTGATGCGACTGTTTTAGTGGGGTAGGTGGTCGCCAAGGCTGTACCTGCGGAGCCCGCAGCGTTCCTGGTCACCGTCCTGACCCGCGTGCAGCTCTGAGAGACCGCCAGGGGGTCACCAACCGCCGTCGTCACGTACGCGGGCGGGGGCGCGGCCGAGCAGCAGAGTGGTCAGCGCGGCGTCCATGTCAGCCCCGAGGAACCACTCGCCCGCCTGGTCCAGCGCGAAGATCCGGCCCTGTTCGTCGACCGCGATGATGCTGTGCGGACTCTCGGCACCGAGCGGGAACAGCCGGGAACCGATCACCGCCGCGAAGTCACCGAGCGAGTCGGCGGTCTGGGCGACCTGGCGGGGTCGGATGTCGAAGCGTGAGATCCACACCTGCTCACCTGGGCCGCGACGCTGACTGGCCAGGCGAGGGAAGGCGGTCAGAGCGGCGACCGCAGCGGGAAACGCGGTCGGTCCGTAGGCCCGGCCAGCAACCGCTCCGACGTCGTGCACCGCGGACGTCGCCACGGCTGCGTCGTCGAAGCGGGGCCGCCAGCCGGCGGCGACCAGCGCTCGCGCCACCTCCGGGGGAAACCGGCCGTGCGCCGGGTCGGGCGCCGGTTGCGGGAACCAGGGCTCGGTGTGGACCAGATTGGTGCGCGCCAGCACGTTGAACTCCACAAGCATGTTCAGACACGAGTCGCAGGGCCGCGCGCTCGGACCTCCCTGCGGATCGGCCGGATCGCGGACCTGGACCACCTCGACGCGGGCGGAGCTGAGCAGCTCCCTGGCGTCGCCCATGCTCATGGGTGCGATGCCCTCCGCGCTGCGGCGGTGATCGCACTCGTGGAGGACGTCGGAGACCACGACGAACTCCGCGTGCCGGTGCCCGCCGCGAACCAGCCGGCCGGCGGGCAGGCTGCCGAGGTACGCCTGGACCAGCGGGTGATGGTTGAGTGCCACGTCCCCCTTGGCGCCCTGGGCGGTGCAGGTCCGCCCGTCGACGGTGAGCCGCGCGGTGGTGGTCGGGGCGGTCCGCCGGCGGATCTCCCGCAGCAGCTGGCCGGCCGGGTCCACCGTACGCGGAGCCGGCGGACCAGTGGCCCGGCTGCGGCGGTAGAGCCGCGCCACCACGTCGGGCGGAACCCGTGGACAGGTACTCACCTCACCGGTCCGCTTGTCGACGACGGTCGAGGGGAGTTCGCCGGGCAGGGATCTGGCCTGTGTGGACACGGTCGAGGTGATGACGTAGCCGAGGTCGAACTCGGTGACCGCGGGCTGGCACTCACGCCCCAGACGCAGCGAGTCGCGGCGGGCCCACACCGCTGCGAGCTGCTCGGCCTGTTCGCGGTCGATCACACCCCGGAACTTATCGGACCGCGCCGATTCCTGGCGCTGCGTACGTTCGAGCCTACTGAACGTGAGATGAGCGGTCGGTCTGCCGCGCCGAACGGCGCGAGCGCGGGCCGCTGTGGGCCTCGACGGAGCGCAATACGCTCGGGCGATGGCGGATCGGAAGAAAGCGGGCGGCGATTCCCGGCTCTGGTACTGGCCGTCGGCGATGTTGCTCGGCTTGGTGATCGGAGTGATGGCGCTGGACGGCGCTGCCGGCATCGGAGTCGGTATCGCCATCGGCATCGCGCTTGCGCTGGCGCTTGGCGCGGCGGACCGGGAGGACGACGCGGACGACGCCGACGAGCCCGGCCCCGGGGAGGGCCCGGACCGCCGGGCGTGATCGCCGAGCGCCGTCACGACGTGGTGCGTCGCACATGCCGGGTGCTCGATGGCCAGCCACGGTCGGGCCCCGGTAGTAGCCTGACCGGCGTTCCCCCGTCGGGGGAGGAACGGTGGTTGATCATGTCGGTACGGCGGCAGACGGCGCGGCTCGCGACGGTCTGCGTTTTCCTGGGCGCCCTGGCGGCGCTCGGTGGCGCCCCGGCGCACGCCGACGAGGACCGGGTGCGGGTGCGTTCGGCGGGCAGCTTCACCGCCGGCCGTTCCGCCGAAGGCGTGACCGTCGAGGTGCGCAAGCGCACGAACGGGTGCGTGCGGGTGCGCACCGCGCTCGGACTGAGCCTGCCCGACGTACGGGCCGACCAGGTGGCGGTGCAGGCCAACGTGGGGGGCCGCTGGGTGCCGGTGGGCCTCTCGGGTGCGGCGGGGCTGATCACCACCGAACCGGTCGCCCCGGCCCGGGACGAGATCTGCAAGGGCAAGGGCGTGGCGATGCGGTACCGGGTCGCCTTCGCCGCGACCGCCCCCGGTGGTCGACTGGTGGTTACCGGTGAGGCGACCACCGCGCGGGGTGCCGTGCTCGGTCGGGCCGCCGCGTCGTCGCGGGTGGTCGGCGGACGGCCTTCGGCGTCGCCCTCCCCGTCGCCCACGCCCTCACCGTCACCCAGTAAGGAGGTGGCCGAGGAACCGTCGGTCGAGGCCACGCCCACCGTGGCGCTCGCCGCCGAGACGACGGACGACCTCACCCAGACCGAAGGCGGCTCCGGGGGATCACCGGTGATGTACTTCGGCATCGCCATGGTCGTCGCCGGCGCACTGCTCATCGGGCTGTTGATCCACCGATCCCGCAAGGACCGCGGTGACCGCGGACGACCGGCCGACGCTTTCGAGATCCCGCCGTCGCGCAACCCGGGCGGCACCACCTACCGGTCCGGCGGCGGTCCGGGTGCCGCACCGATCGCACCCGCCGCGGGCGCCCCGCCGGCACCGTCGCCCGGCCTGGGCACCGTGCCACCGGCCGCGCCCAGTCCGACGTACGGGACGAACCGGCCCGGCACGCCACGGGTGTACGGCGGCACCCCGGCACCCCGCCCGAGCGGCGGTGTGTACGGTGCCAGGCCCGATTCAGCCACGGGCGGGGAGCCGGGGCACCCGGACCGGTCACCGGGCGCCGGGACGGGTGACGAGCCGTAGTACGGGCGCGGGCTCGGCGGCTGAGCCGGGGTGGGTGCCGCCGCTCCGATACGCTCAGGTTCGTTGACGACCCGCAGGCGAGGAGTGGAACCGGTGTCTGATCTGTCCCGGATCGTGAAGGCGTACGACGTCCGTGGGACGGTGCCGGACCAGTGGGACGAGCGTGTCGCCGGTGCCCTCGGCGTCGCCTTCGCCCAGATGCTCGACGCCGCCGGTGAGCCGGGGCAGGCGGTGCTGATCGGGCACGACATGCGGGCCTCCGGGCCCGGGCTGGCCGCCGCCTTCGCCACCGGCGTACGCGCCGAGGGGCGCCCGGTCATCGAGATCGGGCTCGCCTCGACCGACATGGTCTACTACGCCTCCGGTGCGCTCGGGCTGCCCGGTGCGATGTTCACCGCCAGCCACAACCCCGCGCAGTACAACGGCATCAAGCTGTGTCACGCCGGTGCCCGCCCGGTCGGGCAGGACAGCGGGCTGGCCGAGGTCCGCGACCGGGCCCAGGCCCTGCTCGACAAGGACGAGCCGCTCGGCGAGCCGACCGCGCCGACGCAGCGGCGCGACCTGCTGCCCGACTACGCGGCACACCTGCGCACTCTTGTGGACCTCGCCGGCATCCGGCCGCTGACCGTGGTGGTCGACGCCGGCAACGGGATGGGCGGGCACACCGTGCCGAGCGTGCTCGGCGACGCCGCGCTGCCGGCCCTGCCGTTGCGGATCGTGCCGCTGTACTTCGAGTTGGACGGGACGTTCCCCAACCACGAGGCAAACCCGCTGGATCCGGCCAACCTGGTCGACCTGCAGCGCGCGGTGGTGGCGCACGGCGCGGACATCGGCCTGGCGTTCGACGGGGACGCCGACCGCTGCTTCGTGGTGGACGAGCGCGGCGAGCCCGTCTCCCCGTCGGCGATCACCGCGCTGGTGGCCGCTCGGGAGTTGGCCAAGCATCCTGGCTCGACGGTGATCCACAACCTGATCACCTCCAGCGCGGTGCCCGAGATCATTCGGGAGCACGGCGGTGAGCCGGTGGTGGCCCGGGTGGGTCACTCCTTCATCAAGGCCGAGATGGCGCGTACCAACGCGGTCTTCGGTGGGGAGCACTCGGCGCACTACTACTTCCGGGACTTCTGGTTCGCCGACACCGGGATGCTGGCCGCGATGCACACCCTGGCGGCGCTCGGTGAGCAGCCGCTGCCGCTGTCCACGCTGGCCGCCGAGTACGAACGGTACGTCGCCTCGGGTGAGATCAACTCGACGGTGGCGGATCAGGCGGCCAAGGTGGCCGAGGTGCGTGCCGCGTACCCGGACGCCGTGGCCGACGAGATGGACGGTCTCACCCTGCGCTTTGCCGACGGGGCGTGGTGCAACCTGCGCGCCTCGAACACCGAGCCGCTGCTGCGGCTCAACGTCGAGGCACCGACCGCCGAGCGGATGACCGCACTGCGCGACGAGGTGCTCGACCGGGTTCGCCGATAAGATCGCTCGCGCCGGTCGGCACCCCCGATCGGTGAAGCCGCACACGTGGAAGGAGCCGCGCAGTGGCCCTCGACCCGCAGTTGCTGGAAATCCTCGCCTGCCCGGACACACACCATGCCCCGCTGACCTACGACGCGCCGGCCCAGACGCTGACGTGCACCGAGTGTGGCCGGATCTTCGAGGTCCGCGACGACGTGCCGGTGCTGCTGCTGGACGAGGCGCGCAGCCCCGCGGAGGGATCGTGATCGACGGAACGGCTGGCGTCAGCGGACACCGCAACGCGGACGAGCGACTCCTCGACGACCCGCAGGCCCTCGCCGAGCGCGATCCGGGTGGCATGCTGCGACACACCGCCTCGGCGGGTGCACAGGTACGCGAGTCGGCTGCCCTGGCCGCCGAGGCGAACCTCTCCGTACTCGCCGACGACGGGCGTCCCCGGGCGGTCGTGATCGCCGGCATCGGCACCGCCGGGCGGACCGGTGACGTGCTGGCCACGGTCGCCGGGCCGCGCTGCCCGGTGCCGGTGATCGCGCACCGCCTTGCCGGAGTGCCCGGCTGGGTCGGCGCGGCCGACGTGGTGATCGCGGTCAGTGCCTCCGGTCGCAGCCCGGAGGCGCTGGGTGCCGCCGAAGCCGCCCACCGGAGGGGAGCCCGACTGGTCGCGGTGGGTCCGGCGGAGTCGCAACTGCACTCGGTCGCCGAGCGGGCCCGCGCGCCGTTCATCCCGGTGCCTCGGCGGGCACCGGCCCGGGCCAGCCTCTGGGGGCTGACCGTGCCGGTCCTGCTCGCCGCCCGGGCCCTCGGCCTGGTCAAGGTGAACGAGGCGGATCTGGCGGAGACGGCGGCCCGGTTGGACGCCGACGCGGACCGCAGCCGTCCGACCGCGGAGTCCTTCGTCAACCCGGCGAAGTCCCTCGCCCTCGGGCTGGCCGGTTCGATCCCGATCGTGTGGGGCTCGTCGCCGCTGGCGTCGGTCGCCGCCCGGCGCTTCGGCGACACCCTGTCGGCAAACGCCCGCTACCCGGTGGTCACCGGCGCGCTCGGCGAGGCGGGTCGGGGCCGGGTCGGCCTGCTCGACGGGGTCTTCGGCGGCCTGTCCGAGGGGGAGCGGGACATCTTCGCCGATCCGGACGAGTCGGACGGTGCGGGCACCCGGCTGCGGCTGGTGCTGCTGCGCGACGGTGGCCTGAACGCCGAGGACGACGCCGACGAGCCCCTCGCGGTCGAGGAGCGGCGCGCGGACGCGGTGCAGACCCTCGCCGAGCGGCGGGGCGTACGGTGCGACGTGGTCACCGCCGAGGGCGGATCGGCGCTGGAACGGCTCGCCTCCCTGGTGGCGGTGCCGGACTTCGCGTCGATCTATCTGGCCTTGGCGCACGGTCTGGACCCGATGGCGGTGCCGGCGATCACCGAGATGAAGGAACTGGCCAACCAGTGAGCACCCAGGGTGGCAGCAAGGCGATCATCGCGGCGCTGCTCGCCAACGTCGGCATCGCCGTGACGAAGTTCGTGGCCTTCCTGTTGACCAGTTCGTCGTCGATGCTCGCCGAGTCCATCCACTCGGTCGCCGACTCGGGCAACCAGGCGTTGCTGCTGCTCGGTGGCAGGCGGGCCCGGCGGGCCGCCACCCCGCAACACCCGTTCGGGTACGGGCGGGAGCGCTACGTGTACGCGTTCATCGTCGCGATCGTGCTGTTCAGCCTGGGCGGTCTGTTCGCCCTCTACGAGGCATGGCACAAGTGGTCCGACCCGCACGGCATCACCAGCTGGCACTGGGTGCCGGTGACGGTGCTGCTCGCGGCGATCGTGATGGAGTCGTTCTCCTTCCGTACCGCCATCAGGGAGTCGAACCTGGTCCGGGGCCGCGAGTCCTGGACCAGGTTCATCCGCCGGTCGAAGGCGCCGGAGCTGCCGGTGGTGCTGCTGGAGGATTTCGGCGCGCTGGTCGGCCTGGTCTTCGCCCTGTTCGGCGTGGGCCTGACCCTGGCCACCGGCAACGGCCGGTGGGACGCGGCCGGCACCGCGATGATCGGCCTGCTGCTGGTGACCATCGCCATCGTGCTGGCCGTGGAAACCAAGAGCCTGCTGCTGGGGGAGGGGGCCGAGCCCGCGGACGTCTCGGCCATCGAGCGGGCGGTCGCCGCCGGTCCGGAGGTGGAGCGGATCATCCACATGAAGACCCTCTACCTGGGGCCGGAGGAGCTGATGGTGGCCGCGAAGATCGCGGTGTCGCGGTGCGAGAGCGCCGAGGAGGTGGCCCGGGGCATCGACGCGGTGGAGGAGCGGATCAGGGCCGCCGTGCCGGTCGCCCGGGTCATCTACCTCGAACCGGACATCTTCCGGGCCAGTGCCGAGCCCGCTGCCACCTCCGGGCCCGCTGGGAGCTGACCTTTGGAACCACTGCACGGGCCGATCAAGGACTACGCCTGGGGCTCCCACTCGGCGATCGCCGAACTCCAGGGGCGGCCGGTGCCGAGCGCGGCGCCCGAGGCGGAGCTGTGGCTCGGCGCGCATCCGGGCGCCCCGGCTGCCGTCGAGCGCGACGGCGGGCTGATCCCGCTCACCGAGGTGCTCGCCGCCGAGCCGGTCGACTGGCTCGGCCGGCCGGTGATGGACCGGTTCGGCACCCGCCTGCCGTTCCTGCTCAAGGTGCTGGCCGCAGCGGCTCCGCTGAGCCTCCAGGCCCATCCGGACGCCGAGCAGGCGCGGGCCGGTCACGCCGCCGAGCAGGCCTGCTCCGGTGGGCACCGCAACTACGTCGACCCGTTCCACAAGCCGGAGCTGCTGGTGGCGCTCGGGCCGATGGAGGCGCTGTGCGGTTTCCGGGACCCGGCCGCCTCGGCGCGGGCGCTCGCCGCGCTGGGCGTACCGCAGCTGCGGCCGGTGCTGGCCGCGTTGTCCACCGGACCGGCGGGGCTGGCCGAGGCCGTACGCCGGCTGTTGGAGTGGCCGACGGCGGAGCGTGCCTGGCTGGTTGCGGCGGCTCGAGCGGCGGCCGGCCCGGACGCGGACCTGGTGGGCCGGTTGGCCGAGGCGTACCCGGCAGATCCCGGAGTGCTGGTGGCGTTGCTGCTCAACCGGGTGCGGCTGGCGGCCGGTGAGGCGATCTGGATGCCGGCCGGCAACCTGCACGCCTACCTGCGGGGTACCGGCGTGGAGGTGATGGCCGCCAGCGACAACGTGCTGCGGGGCGGGTTGACCCCGAAGCACGTGGACGTGGCCGAACTGTTGCGGGTGCTCCGTTTCGAGGTGCTCGACCGGCCGGTGGTCGGACCGCAGGAGGTCGCCGACGGGGTGGTGACCTGGCCGGTGCCGGTGGACGACTTCGCGTTGCACCGGGTGACCGTCGGTGGCGGCCGACGCGAGGTGACGTTGGCGGTACCGGGCCCCCGGGTGGTGCTCTGCACCGCTGGCCGGATCACCGTGACCGACGGGATGTCGCCGGTGACCCTCGGTCCGGGCCGGGCTGCGGTCGGCCCGGCTGCGGGTGGTTCACTCACGGTCACCGGTGCGGGTGAGACGTACATCGCCTCGACCGGGCAGGTCTAACCTTCCCCAGCGCTTCGCCGGGCGATCGACCGCCGACTGGCAAGTCCGAATTTCCCGAAATGGCTTGACTCGGCTCTTGCTCAGTGTGACTCTATGGGTGCGTAGCGTTATCGCGACGATGGTCCGAGAACGCGCGGGGGAACCAAACCGGGGGGATGCACGGGGCGGACGGAGATGGACGGCACACGTCCACGCCGGCCGCCCCGTGCGCTGTCCGTAACCACCCCGACCGCCCGTCGTCGACGCGCGTAAGGTGGGAGGTTGCGCAGCACCATCGTCCGACAGGAGCTTTTATGACCAGCACCCTCCCGGCGTCCGCAAGTGGCACGTCGTCCGAGGCCCGGCCGCGTACTGTCGCCGAGGGCGACTTCAAGGTGGCGGATCTGTCGCTCGCGGAGTTCGGGCGTAAGGAGATCCGTCTGGCCGAGCATGAGATGCCGGGTCTGATGGCGATCCGGCGTGAGTTCGCCGACGCGCGGCCCCTG
>NZ_JAGPXT010000011.1 GCF_018070465.1 Micromonospora sp. C95 | reverse complement strand
GTGGGCTTATCACCCCATATGCGGGGACAGAAAGTGCAAGATCGCGGCAGCGGGGTGGGGGGTGGGGTGGGGGGGTGGGTTAGCCGCGGTTTTGGAGCCAGCGGCGGAGGTCGGACAGGGGGTTGTCGGGGGTGCGGCGGAGGTCGGGGATCGGGTCGCGTTCGACGGGGCGGCGGGGGGTGCCGACGAGTTCGCGGCTGGGCGGGGTGAAGGACTGCTCCGGCTGGCCCTCCACGGCCGTGGCGATGATCCGGGCGACCGCGTCGATCACCTCGGCCTGCACGGCGGCACCGACGTGGTCGGTCGGGTCGTCCGGGTTGGCGGCGATGCCGGCGACCGCGACCTGCGGGGTGTACCCGACGAAGCTCTCCGTGGCGGCCTGGTCGGAGCTGCCGGTCTTGCCGGCCACCGGACGCCCGTCGAGGATCCGGTCCACCGCCGTGGCCGTGCCACCGTTGCACTGCCCGAAGGCGGACTGCTGACCCACCGGGCAGCGCGCCGCGTCGGTGGCGGCGCGGGCCACGTCGGCGTCGAGCACCCGCCGGCAGGAGGGGTCGCCGACCGCCAGCCGCTGACCGTCCGGCGCGGTCACCGACACCACCGGCAGCGGCGCACAGTACGTCCCCTCGGCCGCCACCGTGGCATACGCGTTGGCCACGTCGAGTGGGGTGGTGGCGGCCACGCCGAGGGTGAACGCGCCCCAGTCGGCCGCGTCGTTCTCGGCGAAGTCGGCGTCGGACTCGGCACGGAAGGTGATACCCAGCCGCTGGGCCATCTCGACCACCTTCTCCGGTCCGACCTGCTCGGCCAGCCAGACGAAGTAGGTGTTCACCGAGCGGCCGAAGCCGTCCCACATCATCCGGTAGCCGTCCATCCACTCCGGGTTGGCGTTGCCCGGGCACCAGCGCCCGTCGCAGCTGCTCTCCCCCTCGGCCGGGTACCGGGTGGGCAACCGGCTGGGTGCGTCGAAGCCGGTGGACAGGGTCCGCCCGGACTCCAGCGCGGCGAGCATGGTGAACAGCTTGAAGGTGGAACCGGCCTGGTAGCCGGCGACACCGGCACCGCCGGAGATCAACGGGTTGACGGTGTTCGGGTAGTTGACCTGACCGTCGGGGTTGCCGTCGAGGCTGTAGTGCCGGTTGACCGCCATCGCCAGGACGCGACCGGTGCCGGGCTCGACGGCGGCGATCGGCACGGCGCGCGGGTTGTCGTACCCGTAGATGCCGGTGGCCTGGCGCTGCGCGGTGGCCTGGATCTGCGGGTCCAACGTCGTCACCACGGTGTAGCCGCCACGTCGTAGCGCCTGCTCCCGCTCCTGCACGGTGTCGCCGAACTCCGGCTGGGCGACCCACCAGCGGCGCAGGTAGTCGCAGAAGAAGCCCCATCCGTCGCGCCCGCCGGTGGTGGCGGCGCAGCCGTTGGCCTGCTCGCTCGGGTCCAGCGTCAGCTTCTCGGCGCGGGCCTCGGCGGCCTGCTCGGCGGTGATCGCCCCGGTCTCGACCATCGAATCCAGCACGTAGCCCCGGCGTTCCACCGCCGCGTCGGCGTCGCCGTCGATCGGGCTGTACGCCTCCGGCGACTGCACCAGGCCGGCGAGCAGCGCCGCCTCGGCGAGGGTCAGATCGGCCGGTGCCTTGGAGAAATAGCGCTGGCTCGCGGCGGCCACCCCGTACGCCCCGGACCCGAAGTACGCGATGTTCAGGTAGCGGTTGAGGATTTCGTCCTTGCCGAGGCGCTGTTCCAAGGCATTGGCGTACCTGATCTCCTGTAGCTTGCGGCCGATCGTCGCTTCGGTGGCCGCGGCCCGTTCCGCCGCGGTGCGGCTGGGGTCGGTCTTGAGCACGTTGCGGACGTACTGCATGGTCAGCGTCGAGCCGCCCTGCCCGCTGCCCTCGGTGACGTTGCTGACCACCGCACGGAGCATGCCGCGCAGGTCGACCCCGCCGTGGTCGTAGAACCGCCGGTCCTCGGCGGCCACGATCGCCTGGCGCATCACCGGCGCGATCTCCGCCAGCGCCACGTCGGTGCGGTTGACGTCGTAGAACGTGGTGATCAACGTCTTGCCGTCGTTGGCGTAGAGGTAGGAGCGCTGCGGGGTGGCCGGGGTCCGCAGCGCGTCGGGCAGCGCGGCGTAGTTGCCGAGTGCCGCCTTCGCGGCGAAACCGAGCAGCAGGTTGCCCGGCAGCGCGGCGACCGCCAGGACCAGGCCGGCGAGTACGCCGGTCAGCACGACGGTGAACAGCCGCGACAGCGGCGTAGGGGTGGCCATGGTCACCAGGATTGCCGCGAAAGCCACCTTCCGGCCACCACAATCGGCCAGTTGTCAGGCAATTCACCGCTATTTGCCAGCCACCGCCGGGCTGGCCGACGACGGATCGCCGGATTCGGTTCCAGAGCCGACATCCGGCCCAACCGGTCTCAGGACAGACAATGGTTCCGACTCGTCAACAACCCGGCACCGTCCGAAGGTGCCGGATACATCGCCGACTCCCTCAGGCCGTGCCGAGTGGGCCCGCGCCACCGGGGCCTACCGGCCCGGCCGGACCTGCGGTGGCGACGCTGGCGCTGGTCGCGTCGCGAAGGATCTCCCGGGGCAGCAGGCGGCCCGAGCGGTAGCAGATGCCGATGCCGGAGATCAGCACGAAGATCGCGCCGAAGGTCTGCAACGAGCCGATCAACGCGCCGCCGAGACCGAGCAGCGGGCTCGCGATCATCAGCATCACCCCGTCCCCGATGCTGAACATCCCCGAGCGGGCCACCGCCCAACCGGTGAGCAACCAGCCGGCGCTGTAGCAGGTGGCACCGACAAGCACCAGCGATCGGGCGGTGGTGCCGAAGACCGGCGTCTGCTCGGACAGCCCGGCGAAGGGCAGCATGAGCACCGTACCGGCGATGCTGACCAGCAGGCCGGCCACGGCGGCGTGCCGGCTGCGGGTGGCGGCGAGCAGCCCGGTCAGCCCGAGCAGGGCCAGCAGGCCGACCCAGACGGCGGCCACCCAGCCGATCAGGTACAACGCCCGACCATCGGCCGGATACGGGTCGTTGCCCACGCCTCCGTCGCTGGCCATCGCCACCGCGCCGTAGAGGATCGCGTACGCCGGCAGCAGCCAGACCGCGGCCCGCGCCAGCCGCCGCAGCGACCAGGCCCAGCTGGCGTTGGTGGCCGCCCGGGGTGGCGCCGGTTCGTCGACGAAGGGCAGGACGCCGAACCCCCCGCCGGTACGTCGGGTGCCGATCGGCCCCTTCGGGTCGTGAGCCCCGGGCACCTCCGGCGTGGACCACAGCCGCCGCACCGGCTCCATGCGTCACCTCGCTCACCTGCGGACGGTTCCGGGACACGCCGAGGTGCCCCGATGCCTGGTCACCATCCGCACTAGGACCGATGGTGGCAGGCAGCAGGCCATCTAATGAGCATTTCTCGCATTTGTCGTCGGATCCGAGCCGCGCGGCGGAAACCCACCCCGCCACAGCGCGAGACCACCGATCAGACGCCGGCCGGAGCCGACCCGAGATGCCGCATCCCGCGCCAACCAGCCACGCGGAGACCGCAAGATGCCGCATCCCGCACCAACCCACGGCGCGGCGGCAGCGGACGCGAACCGGGCCAGGACGCGAACCGGGCCAGGACGCGAACCGGGCCAGGACGCGAACCGGGCCAGGACGCGAACCGGGCCAGGACGCGAACCGGGCCAGGACGCGAACCGGGCCAGGACGCGAACCGGCCCGAACCGCCGAAGCGGTTCGGGCCGGCAGCACCGGATCGGGTCAGCCGCGCTCGCGCTGCTCCGAGGTGTCGTTGAGCAGGCTCGCCGGCGAGACCGGCTCCGGCGCGGGCAGCCCCTGCGGGCTGTTGCCGCCGGTGGCCTGCGCCTCGGCCACGCGTACCTCGTTGTGGATCTCCTGGGCCGCTGCGGCGGCGGCCTGCGCTGCCTCCGCCGCCTCCCGCTCGACGGCGCTGGCGTCGTCGGAGGCCTCCTTGCTCGGCGCGTCACCGACCATCTGGCCCAGCCCGCCGAGTGCGCCGCCCATGCCCTCCAGGGCCCTGGTCAGCTCGGTCGGCACGATCCACACCTTGTTGGCCGTGCCGTTGGCGATCTGCGGCAGGGCCTGGAGGTACTGGTACGCGAGCACCTTCTGGCTCGGGTTGGCCTGGTGGATCGCGTCGAACACGGTCCGGATCGCCTTGGCCTGACCCTCGGCCTGCAGGATCCGGGCCTGCCGGTCACCGTCGGCGCGCAGTACCGCCGCCTGCTTCTCACCCTCGGCGGAGAGGATCTGCGACTGCTTGTGCCCCTCGGCGTTCAGGATCGCGGCCCGGCGGTCCCGCTCGGCGCGCATCTGCTTCTCCATCGAGTCGCGGATGCTCGGCGGCGGCTCGATCGCCTTGATCTCCACCCGGGTCACCTTGATGCCCCAGCGGCCGGTGGTCTCGTCCAGCACGCCGGAGAGGTGCCGGTTGATCTCCTCCCGGCTGGTCAGCGCCCGCTCCAGGTCCAGCGAGCCGATCACGTTCCGCAGCGTGGTCACGGTCAACTGCTCGATCGCCTGGAGGAAGTTGGAGATCTCGTAGGTGGCCCGGACGGAGTCCACCACCTTGAAGTAGAGGACGGTGTCGATCGACACGACCAGGTTGTCCGAGGTGATCACCGGCTGCGGCGGGAAGCTGACCACCTGCTCACGCATGTCGACCTTGGTACGCACCGCGTCGATGAACGGCACGAGGATGTTCAGGCCAGGGTTGAGCGTGCGCTTGTACCGGCCGAGCCGCTCGACGACGTCCTGACGCTGCTGCGGCACGATCCGCACCGACTTGGCCAGGGTGACCACCGCGATCAGCGCCACTGCTATCAATAGGGCGGGAACTACGAACTCCATCCGTTCACCTTTCCGCTTCGGGTAGCTCACCGGGAGTGGTGACGTCCCGCCAGACCAGGGCTACCGCTCCCTTGACCTGGATAACCTGCACCCGCTCGCCGGGTGCGAAAACCTGGGTGGCGTCGTAGGCGCGAGCGCTCCACACCTCGCCGTCGATCTTCACCATGCCCCGGTCGGCGTCCACGTGCTCAAGCACCAGGGCGGTGGAGCCCTCGATCGCCTCGACCCCGAAGGTGGTGTCGTCGCTGTCGGAGCTGGTCTGTTTGTGTCGCTGGATGACCGGTCGTGCGGCGAAGACGGTGAGCGCGGAGACCACCGCGAAGACCACCGCCTGCACGGCCACCGGCGCGCCGAGCGCGGCGGCACCCGCGGCCGCGAACGCGCCGACCGCAAACATGATCAAGAACAGGGTCGCGGTGAAGATCTCAGCGACCGCCAGCACCACGCCCAGCACGATCCACAGCACGGCATCCACGTAACGATCGTGACATGTCCGTGCACGTGTCATCGAACTGTCATGATCTCAGGGCGATCCCACCGACATCGAGGGAGACTTCGTGCCCCTGCGTCCCGAAACCGCCCGGCAGGTCGACGCTCTGGTGGCCGACGTACAGTCCGCCGGCCACGCCCCATCACTGATCATCGGAGTGGTCCGCGACGGCGCGTTGGCCCATCTGGCCGCCGCCGGCACGCAGCCACCTCCCGAGGCCGACCTCCAGTACCGCATCGGCTCGATCACCAAGACGATGACCGCCGTCCTGGTCATGCAGGAGCGCGACGCCGGCCGGCTGGCGCTGGACGACCCGCTGCGTCGGCATCTGCCCGAGGCCGCCGCGGCCGGGATGGTGACCCTGCGGCAGTTGCTCGGACATGCCGGCGGCCTGCAACGCGAACCCGACGGCCCGTGGTGGGAACGCAGCGAGGGCGTCGACCTGACCACCCTGCTGACCGGGTTCACCGCCGCGAAGGTCGCGTACCCGCCGCACCGCGTCTGGCACTACTCGAATCTGGCGTACGGGCTGCTCGGCGGGGTGCTGGAACGGATCACCGGGACGCCCTGGTCGCAGCTGGTGCGCCAGCGGATCCTGGAACCGCTCGGACTGCGCCGCACCACCTATGCGGCCACCGAGCCCTTCGCCCGGGGCTACGTGCTGCACCCCTGGCACGACACGCTGCGGGAGGAACCACGGACCGACAGCCGGGCGATGGCGCCGGCCGGTCAACTCTGGTCCACCGTCACCGACCTCGCCCGCTGGGCGGCCTTCCTCGCCGACCCGGATCCGGCCGTGCTCGAACCCGCCACCCTCGACGAGATGTGCGCACCGGTGATCCTCAGCGATCTGGACGCCTGGCGCGGCGGGTACGGCCTCGGCATCCAGCTCACCCGCGACGGCGACCGGATCCACGTCGGGCACGGCGGTTCGATGCCCGGCTACATCGCCACGCTGGTCGTGCACCGGCCCAGCCGCACCGGCGTCGTCGGCTTCGCCAACTCGTACGGGTTCCGTACCGGCGGGATCGGGCCGCTCGGTCACCGGATCCTCACCCACGTGCTCGACGCCGAGCCCGTGCCGACCCGGCCGTGGACGCCGGCCGAGGCCCCACCGCCGGCCGACCTGGCTCCGCTGACCGGTCGCTGGTGGTGGATGGGTACGGCGCTCGACGTCAGCTGGGACCGGGCGACCGGGGAACTGGTCGGCATGCTGCGCGGCGACCGGGTCAGCCGCTACGCCCCGGAGGGCCCCGACCGGTGGCGCGGCGTCAGCGGCGTCGAGCACGGCGAGGTGCTGGCGGTGCTGCGGGACGAGGCGGGCAGCCCGGTCGCCCTGGACATCGCCACCTTCGTCTTCACCCGTGACCCGGACGACGAACCCTGACAGTTCGCCCGCTCGCCGAACCGGGATGGCCGGTCACGCGAGCGGCTCGCCCGGCCAAAGGCCGGCGACCGGTCCCGCCGGCACCGTCACGGCGCGGTGGACCGGACCACCACCGCGTCGGGCACCGGTGGCGTCGGCGACGGGGGCCGGGGGGTCGGTGGCATCGGCCGTTGCCGGGACAGCCGGCGCACCGCGGTGTTGAGCACGGCGATCAGTGGTACCGCGACGAGCGCGCCGACGATGCCCTCCAGCACCACTCCGGCGGTCACCGCCAGCACCACGGGCAACGGGTGCAGCGCCACCGCCCGACCCATGATCCACGGTTGCAGGACGTTGCCCTCCACCTGCTGCACCACGACGACCGCACCGAGAATGATCAACGCGGTGACCCAGCCACCGTCGACCAGAGCCACCAGCACCGCGACCGCGCCGGACAACGTCGCGCCGACGATCGGGATGAACGCGCCGAGGAACACCAGCGCCGTCAGCGGAAAGGCGAACGGCACGTCGAACAGCACCAGCACGATGCCGATGCCCACCGCGTCGATGAACGCCACAAGCACCGTGGCGCGTACGTAGGCGACCAGGGTCAGCCAGGAGGCACGCCCGGCGTCGTTGACCCGCCAGCGGGCGGCGACCGGGAACATCCCCACCAGGAAGCGCCAGATCCGGTCCCCGTCCCGGAGGAAGAAGAACGTGGCGAAGAGCACCAGCAGCGCGCCGGTGAACACCTCGACCACGGTGCCGGCGGTCGCGATCGCGTTGCTGGTCAGGGCCTGCGAATTCTCGTTGATCCAGTCCTGCCCGGACTCGATGTAGCTGTCGAGCTGGGTGTCGGAGAGGTTCAGCGGTCCGTCGCGCAGCCAGTCCTGGATCTGCCCGATGCCGGCCGCGGCGCTGGAACTCAGCTCAGGCAGGCCCGCGATGAACTCGTTGACCACAAGCGTCAACGTGCCGATCACCGCGGCCAGCCCACCGATGAGCACCACGGCGGTGGCCAGCGTACGCGGGAACCGGGCGCGCAGCAGCCACCCGACGGCCGGCGCCAGCAGGGCGGCGAGCAGCAACGCCACAAGCAACGGCACGATGACGACGCGGATCGCGCCGAGCACGCGCAGCAGCCCCCAGCCGACGATCCCGATGACGATGAGCCGCCACGACCAGGCGGCGGCGATCCGCAGCCCCCTCGGCACGTCCGCGTCGTCCCGGCTCGCCGTGGAGATGGCACCGTCGTCGATCGGCGTCACCGGTTCGGCGATGAACCGGTCCCGCTCGGCGGTCCGCTCCGCGCGCCGCGCGTTCTCCCGCTCACGGGCCGCGCGTACCGACTCGCGTCCCGTCGCGTACGCCTGACGCAACCGCTGCCGCAGCTGCCCTAACCGGCTCACGTGCACACCCCCGGGGGTGGTAGGGATCAGGCCGTTCACGGTAACGGTCGACGAGCGCGCCGATGGGGCCGGCGGGTCAGTCCGGTTCGGTCACGAAGTCGATAAGTCGTTCCATCGCGTTGATCAGCGGCGTCTCCACCTCGGCGAAGCTGTTCACCCGGGACAGGATGTGCCGCCACATGTCGGCCGGTTCGGCGACGCCGAGCGCGGCGCAGACACCGTCCTTCCACGGCCGCCCCGGTGGCACCACCGGCCACGCCGCGATGCCCAGTGCGGTGGGTTTCACCGCCTGCCACACGTCCACGTAGGGGTGACCGGTGACCAGGACGTGCGGCGAGTTGACCCGGGCGACGATGCGGCTCTCCTTGGAGCCGGGTACGAGGTGGTCGACAAGCACACCGAGCCGGCGGCTCGGGCCGGGGTCGAAGTCGCGTACCTCGGCGTCGAGGGCGTCGATGCCGGACAGCGGCTCCACCACCACACCCTCGATGCGCAGATCGTCGCCCCAGATCCGCTCGACGAGGGCGGCGTCGTGCACGCCCTCGACCCAGATCCGACTGGCCCGGGCGACCCGGGCACGTACCCCGGCCACCGCGACCGAGCCCGACGCGGTGCGCCGCCGGGCCGTCGGCACCGGCGCTCTGGCCGGCCGGCGCAGAGTGACCGGGCGGCCGTCGAGCAGAAACGCCGCCGGCAGCAGCGGAAAGTTGCGCCGCCGGCCGTGCCGGTCCTCAAGCACCACCGCGCCGGACTCGAAGCCGACGACCGCCCCGCAGAAGCCGGATTCGGCGTCCTCGACCACGAGGTCCGGTTCGGCGTCGACCTCCGGGGTCACCTTCCGCCGCCGCCAGTCCCCCGCCAACACGTCCTCGCCGTAGCGCCGCCCCATCCCGCCACGCTAGTCCCGCCACCACCACCCCCCAACCCCGACACACCCCACCCCCGGCCAGACGAACGCGATCAGGCAGTTGTGGCACGTGACAAAAGCCGTGAAGAATAACCAATCGCGCGCCACGACTGCCTGATCGGCGCGACAGGGAGGCGGCGGCGCGGCAGTCGAGACACGGACGGGCGTCACCACGTACTCTTTCGGCATGTCCACCCCCGCTGCGGGTGCGGCCATCCTCGCGCCGCGCCGGTCGAGCCGGTTCGTTGCCTGGGTGCGCGCGTGGCGCGCCGGGCTGGTGCCCTTCGACGAGGTCTCCGACGCGGTAGCCGGCACCGAGGAGCACCTGGTCGCCGACGCGCCCGGCACCTGGACCGACGTGCCCCTGCGGGAAGCCCTGCCCACCCTGGCCAAGCTCTCGCCGGACGAGATCCGGCTGGTGCTGCCGGCGCCGGGCGACCCACGCGGCCTGCCCGGCCCGGGTGACTTCGCCGGTGCCGCGCTGCTCGCCGGCGAGGCCGTGATCGCCGGCGCGCTGGGGCTGATCCCCGAGGTACGCGTGCACACCTCCGGCTCCGGCGACACCTTCGAGACGGTGCTCTGGCGGGTGCACCCGCTGCCGGCGGACGCGCCGGCCGCCTGCCTCACCCTGCCCGGTGCCGCCGAGGCGGAGGCGGAGCTGGCCGCCGCACTGGCCGACACCACCGCCGCGCTCACCCGGCTCGACGTGGCCCAGTGGCGTCCGGAGCTGGCCGGCGCCCTGGAGGCGTTGCGCCGCCCCGACGGCATCACCGACCTGCCCCCCGGCTTCGACCCACGCTCCCGTCGACTGTTCGCCCGCGCCGCCGTACTCGACCGGGTGCTCGCCCTGGCCGGCCACGCGGCACCCGGCGGCGCGGTCAACAACTACGAGGCGCAGCAGCGCGACGCTGCCCTGCGCCCGCTCACCGCCGCCTGCCGCCAGGCCCTCGTCGCCGCCTGCAACGCCCCCCTCCGCCCCTGACCCACCCCGCACCCCGCGATCTTGCACTTGTGGTCGCCGAGATGCGGCTTTCGCCCGCCTTTGTCCCGACCGAAAGTGCAAGATCGGCGTGCTGGCGACCACCCTCGCTCCCGTGCTCGCCGAGTTCCTGCTCCGCGACGTGGTACGGCACTGACCAGGGTCAGCACCTACCGAGCGGCGGGTCAGACCTCGTCGATCAGGTCGGCTACCGAGTTGACGATGCGGGAGGGGCGGTACGGGTAGCGTTCCGCCTCCGTCCGGGAACTGATCCCGGTCAGCACCAGGATGGTCTCCAGCCCGGCCTCCAGGCCGCAGAGGATGTCGGTGTCCATCCGGTCACCGATCATCGCGGTGCTCTCCGAGTGCGCGTTTATCGTGTTCAGGGCCGACCGCATCATCATCGGATTGGGCTTGCCGACGAAGTACGGCTCCACCCCGGTGGCCTTGGAGATCATCGCGGCCACCGAGCCGGCGGCCGGCAGGGCACCCTCCACCGAGGGCCCGGTGGCGTCGGGGTTGGTGCAGATGAACCGGGCCCCGTCGTTGATCAACCGGACCGCCTTGGTGATCGCCTCGAAGCTGTAGGTGCGGGTCTCCCCCAGCACCACGTAGTCGGGAGCGAAGTCGCTGAGCACGTAGCCCACCGCGTGCAGGGCGGTGGTCAGCCCGGCCTCACCGATGACGTACGCCGTGCCGCCCGGCCGCTGGTCGGCCAGGAACTGGGCGGTGGCCAGGGCGGACGACCAGATCGCCTGCTCCGGCACATCCAGGCCCATCCGGGCCAACCGGGCCTGCAGATCGCGCGGCGTGTAGATGGAGTTGTTGGTGAGCACCAGAAAGGGCTTGCCGGAGGTACGCAGCCGCTTGACGAACTCCGGCGCGCCCGGCACCGGCTGACCCTCGTGCACCAGCACCCCGTCCATGTCGGTGAGCCAGCTTTCGACGGGCTTACGGTCCTGCATGATCATCCCCAGGGGTGTCGTCGGGTTCGCCGCGGCGGTCAGGACGGACGGCGGGCCGGGACGCAGCAGACCGTGGGACAGGTGTCCCACATGGGCAGCTGGCCCAGGCGACGGCGCAGCTGCGCCCCGTCCGGATCGATGCGTTCCCGAACCAGCTCCCGCACCATGGTCACGTAGCGCGGGTCGGTGCCGGGGGTACCGGCGCGGACGAAGTCCAGGCCGAGGCGCTTGGCCGTGTCCGATGCCTCGGTGTCGAGGTCCCACACCACCTCGAGGTGGTCGGAGACGAAGCCGATCGGGCTGACCACCACGCCGGTCACGCCCTGCTCGGCGAGAGTCTCCAGGTGGTCGTTGATGTCCGGCTCCAGCCACGGCACGTGTGGTGGGCCGGAGCGGCTCTGCCAGACCAGGTCGTACGGCAGGTCCGGGGCCGCCGCCGCGTGCACCAGCCGGGCCGTCTCGGCGAGTTGGGCGGTGTACCGGCCGCCGTGCGGGCCGGCGCCGTCGGCCGCCGAGATCGGCACCGAGTGTGCGGTGAAGACGAGCCGGGTGCTGTCCCGCCGCGCCGGGTCGAGCTGGGCGAGTGCGGAGCGCACCGCGTCGGCGTGCGGCTCGACGAAGCCGGGGTGGTCCCAGAACTGGCGCAGCTTCTCGATCACCGGCGCGTCGGGGCCGACCGCCGCCCGCGCGGCGGTGATGTCCTCCTGGTACTGCCGGCACGAGGAGTACCCGCCGAAGGCGCTGGTGACGAACGCCAACGCCCGGCGTACGCCGTCGTCACGCATCTGGGCCACCGTGTCGGCGAGCATCGGGTCCCAGTTCCGGTTGCCCCAGTACACCGGCAGGTCGAGTCCGTTAGCGGCGAAGTCGGCGCGGACCGCCGCCAACAGCTCGCGGCACTGCTGATTGATCGGGGAGACCCCACCGAAGTGCTGGTAGTGCTCGGCGACCTCGGCCAACCGCTCCGGCGGGACGCCCCGCCCCCGGGTCACGTTCCGCAGGAACGGCAGCACGTCGTCGGGCCCCTCCGGGCCACCGAAGGACACCAGCACCACCGCGTCGTACGCCATGGTCCCATTCTTGCCGGTGGCCTGCGGCATCCCGGCAACGCCCCCGGGTCCCGGTCGTAAACAGAGTCGGCGTCAGGCGCCGACGGCGTGGTAGCCGCCGTCGACATGCACGATCTCGCCGGTGGTCGCCGGGAACCAGTCCGACAGCAGGGCGAGACAGGCCCGGGCGGCCGGTTCCTGGTCGGTGAGGTCCCAGCCCAGCGGGGCCCGCCCGGCCCAGGCGTCCTCGAACTGCTCGAAGCCGGGGATGGACTTGGCGGCCATGGTGCGCAGCGGACCGGCGGCCACCAGGTTGCTGCGGATGCCCTGCTTGCCCAGGTGCAGCGCGAGGTAGCGGGAGGCGGACTCCAGCCCGGCCTTGGCCACGCCCATCCAGTCGTAGACCGGCCACGCCTGGCTGGCGTCGAAGGTCAGGCCGACCACCGAGCCGCCCGGCGACATCAACGGCAGCGCGGCGACGGCCAGGGACTTGTAGGAGTACGTCGAGACGTGCAGCGCCGTCGACACGTCCGCCCAGGAGGCGTCGAGGAACCCGCCACCGAGGCAGCTCTGCGGGGCGAACCCGATCGAGTGGACCAACCCGTCGAGGCCGTCGACGTGCTCGCGGACCTTGTCGGCCAGCCCGGCGAGATGCTCGGGGTCGGTCACGTCCAGCTCGATCACGGGGGCCGGCTCGGGCAGCCGCTTGGCGATCCGCTCCACGAGTGACAGTCGGCCGTAGCCGGTGAGCACGACCTGGGCGCCGTTCTCCTGGGCGAGCTTGGCCACCGAGAAGGCGATCGAGGCGTCGGTGATGACGCCGGTGACGAGCAGCCGCTTACCGGCCAGCAGTCCGGACATTACGCTCATTCCTCCGTGCTCGGGATTCAGTGGCCCATGCCCAGGCCACCGTCGACCGGGACGACCGCGCCGGAGACGTACCCGGCGCTGTCCCCCGCCAGCCAGGTGACCACCGCCGCCACCTCGTCCGGAGTGGCCATCCGGCCCGCCGGGATCGACTTGAGGATCTCGGCCTTGCGCTGGTCGGTCAGCCCGGCGGTCATGTCGGTCTCGATGAAGCCCGGCGCGACGACGTTTGCGGTGATGTTCCGGCCGCCCAGCTCCCGGGTGATCGAGCGGGCCACCCCGACCAGGCCGGCCTTGCTGGCCGCGTAGTTCACCTGGCCGGCGCCGCCGGAGAGGCCGACCACCGAGGAGACGAAGATCATGCGTCCCCACCGGGCCCGCAGCATCTTCCCGGAGGCCCGCTTGGCGCAGCGGTACGCGCCGGTCAGGTTCGTGTCCAGCACCCGGGTGAACTGTTCCTCCGACATCCGCAGCAGCAGCGTGTCGTCGGTGATGCCCGCGTTGGCGACAAGCACCTCCACCGGGCCGAGTTCCGCCTCGACCGCCGCGAAGGCCGCGTCGACGGACTCGCTGTCGGTGATGTCGCACCGCACGCCGAACAGCCCCTCCGGCGCGCCACTGCCCCGGTGGGTGATCGCCACCCGGTCACCCTGCTTGGCGAAAGCCTGAGCGATGGCCAGACCGATCCCCCGGTTACCCCCGGTAACCAGCACAGTTCGCGACACGGTGCGTCCCCTCCCAAAGATCGCTGCGGCTTGGAGACTAGGCGTTACCGCACGGTAATCACTAACCCGCCGCACGTCATACCCGGGTACCACTGGGTGGATCACTCCGTGGTCGGACGACGGAGCCGGCCACTCGAACTACCCTGCCGGGGTATGGACCGCAGTACCGTCCGGGCCGCCCTGGCGGGCCTGCGCCGCACCGTGGTGGGGCCGGACCATCCGGCGAGCCGCCGACCACTGGACCGGTGGCGACACCGACCGCGCACCGCAGCCGTGCTGCGGACGACCGGGCTGCTGCTTCTGCTCGGGCTGACCCTGATCACCGCGCAGTTCCTGCTGGACACGCGACGCCTGCCCATCGCCACCGCCTGGGTCATCGCACTGCTCACCGTCGCACCGCTGCCCCTGCTGCCCACCCGACCGCTGCTGGCCTGGCGGATCATGTTCATCGGGCAACTGTTCGGCACCTTCAACCGGCGTACGACCGACAACGCCGTGGTGCTCAGCCCCGCCACCTACGAGTTCTGGCCGTGGAGCCCGACGCAGGTCCTGGTCATCGTCGTCGTGCTGATCACCGTGGCCGCCCGGGTCGACCGGGCCGTGCTCGCCTGGACTGGCCTGTTCAGCCTGCTGCCGGTGTGGATATTCGTGCCGCCGGGCAACCAGGTGGCCGTCACCCTGCTGGTCGTGGTGCTGCTCATCGTCGGTGACCTGCTGCGGCACAACCTGCTCACCCGGCGGGCACTGGCCGAGCAGGCCGAGCTGAGCGAGTTGGAGAAGGCCCGGCGGGCGGTGCTGGAGGAGCGCACCCGCATCGCGCGGGAACTGCACGACGTGGTCGCGCACCACATGTCACTGATCGCCGTGCAGGCCGAAAGCGCGCCGTACCGACTCGCCGTGCCCGAACCGGCCCGGGCCGAATTCAGCTCCATCGCCGAGGCCGCCCGGGCGGCGCTCACCGACATGCGGCGGCTGCTGCACGTGCTGCGCAGCGAGTCGGAGGACCCCCGGACCGCCCCGCAGCCGACGCTTGCCGAACTACCCGCGCTGGTGGCTGCCGCACGGCGGGCCGGCATGACCGTGGAACTGGACAGCGACGTCACCGTCGAGCCGCCCGTACCGGTCGGACTGGCCGGCTACCGGATCATCCAGGAGGGCCTGGCCAACGCGGCCCGCCACGCGGCCGGCGCCGAGGTGCGGGTCACGGTCCGCGAGCAGCCCGACGCCCTGGCGGTACACGTCCAGAACACCACCGGCGGGATCCCGACAGCTTCCGACGCACGCGGCGGCGGGCAGGGGCTGACCGGCATGCGCGAGCGGGTCCTCGCTCTCGGCGGCAGCTTCACCGCCTGCCCCACCGCCGACGGCGGCTACGCGATCGACGCGCTGCTGCCGACCGGCCCGCCGTTGTCCGACGAGCCGAGGGACAGGTCATGATGATCCGGGTGCTGATCGCCGACGACCAGGCGATGGTCCGGCAGGGCTTCGGCGCCCTGCTGGCCGCCCAGCCGGACCTGTTGGTGGTCGGCGACGCCGCCGACGGTGCCCAGGCGGTCGCCCAGGCCCGCCGGCTCGACCCGGACGTGGTGCTGATGGACGTTCGGATGCCGGTGCTCGACGGGCTCGCCGCGACCCGCAAGCTTCTCGGCGACCGACCGGCCGACCGGCCGCGCGTACTCATCCTCACCACCTTCGATCTGGACGACTACGTGTACGAGGCCCTGCGCGCCGGTGCCAGCGGCTTCCTGCTCAAGGATGCGCCCGCCGCCGACCTGATCCACGCAGTACGCGTCGTCGCGGCCGGCGACGCGCTGCTCGCCCCGACCGTCACCCGCCGGTTGATCGCCGAATTCGCGGCACGGCCGCACCGGCAGCGTCCCCGACCCACCGCCCTCGCCGCGCTCACCCCACGCGAGACCGAGGTACTGCGGCTGATCGCCCAGGGACGCTCCAACGCCGAGATCGCCGCCGAGTTGGTCGTCGCGGAACAGACCGTCAAGACCCACGTCGGCCGGATCCTGGCCAAGCTCCAGTTGCGCGACCGCGCCCAGGCCGTCGTGCTCGCGTACGAGACCGGCCTGGTCGCCGCCGGCGAGTAACCCCCAGGTGCCAGGCCACGAACGGCTCTCCGGGTTGATTACCAGCTACCTACCGCCGGCACATCCTGCACCCCGAGACCGGGTGAGGGGAGCGCGTGATGGCGGGCAGGGAGATGCTGCGGCTGGGCCTGGCGGCGATGCTGGCAACCGGGCTGGTACGGCCGACGACCGTCCCACCCGAACCAGCCCCGGCCGGCTTCGTCGAGGCGTACCCGTCGACCGCCGCCGCGCTGGACGCCGCCGGAGCGCCGTACGCCCGCTGGGTCGCGCAGGGTCGGCAGTTCCTGGCCTTCGACCCGGACGGCGACGGCCGGGCCGTCGAGGTCCTCGGTGACCTGGCCAGCGCCGATCGGATCGCGGTGCTGGTGCCGGGCGTCGGTACCCGGCTGGCCGACTTCGACCGGGGGCTGGGCGGAGTGGCTCGGCGCGCTCCGGCCCAGCAGGCCCGTGCCCTGCGTGCCGCGTTGCACGCCGCCGATCCGCACGCCAGGGTGGCCGTGCTGGCCTGGCTCGGCTACGACCCGCCCGACGGCATCGCCACGGCAGCCACCCCGGTTGCCGCCCGCCGGGGTGCCGACCAACTGGGTGACCACCTGCGGACACTGGCCGGGCAGCTACCGGCCACCCGCATCACCCTGGTGGGTCACAGCTACGGCGCGCTTGTCGTCGGGCTGGCCGCCATGGAGGCTCCGCCGCAGGTCACCGATGTTGTCACCCTCGGCGGCGTGGGCGTCGGGGCGGACCACGCCGACCGGTTCGGCCCGGTGCGCGTCTGGGCGGCCGAGGCACCGGACGACTGGATCCGACGGGTGCCACAGCTCCGCCTGCCCGGGGTGGGACACGGGATCCGGCCGGCCGACCCGTCCTTCGGTGCGCGGCCGCTGCCGGCCGCCTCGACCGGCCACGACGGCTACCTGCTGCCCGGCGGTCCGACCCTCGCGGCAGTCGCCGAGGTGGTGCTGCATGGTGCTACCCGCACAGCGGCGGGAGCGACCCGATGAGCGGCCACCGCACCGCCCACCGGCCGGCTCGGGACCCCCTCGTCGACGGGCTGCGCGCATTCGCTGTCGCCGGAGTGGTGCTCGGTCACTGGCTCGTCACCGGACTGGTCCTCGACACGGCAGGCGCGCTGAACCTGGCCAGCCCGCTCACCACGATGCCGGCTCTGGCTCCGGTCAGCTGGGTGTTGCAGACCCTCGGGTTGTTCTTCTTCGCCGCCGGTCACGCCTCCGCCCGGTCGGCCGACCGGCATCCCGGACGCGGTTGGGTGGTTCACCGGCTGCGCCGGCTGCTGCTGCCGGCGGTCGCCCTGCTGGGCACCGGGTCAGCCGTGTTGCTCGTCGCCGCCGTCGCCGGCGTCACCGACCGCACCCTGTCGGTGGCACTGACCCTGGCGATCAGTCCACTGTGGTTCCTGGCACCGCTGCTGGCCCTGGTGATGCTCACCGGCCCACTGCGCGCCGCCGTACGCCGCTGGGGCACGCCGCGCTGCGCGGTCACCGCGGCGGCCGTGGTGGCCGGCACCGACCTGGCCGTGCGGCTGCTCCCGGCCGGCACCTGGCTGCCACCGGTGACGGTGCTGGCCGCCTGGGCCGTGCCGTACCTGCTGGGACTGGCCCACGCCGACGGCCGGCTGGGCCGACGACGTGACGCCCGCTGGCTGGCCGCCACCGGAGCGGTCGGACTGGCGGCCGTACTCGCCTTCGGCTATCCAGTGAGCGCGGTCGGCGTCCCTGGCGACAGCCGATCCAATCTCGATCCGCCATCGTTGCTCGTGGTGGCGCTCGCGGTCACCCAGACCGGTCTCGGCCTGTTGGTCCGGCCGACCCTGGTGCGACTGCTGTCCCGGCCGCTGCCTCGCAGGCTGGCCGGCGAGATCAACCGCCATGCCGTACGCATCTACCTCTGGCACCAGCCGGTGCTGGTCGCGGTGGTGGTGCTCGCCGCGCACGGTGGGGCCCCGCTGCCGGGACTGCACACCGCGCCGGACGACCCGGCCTGGCTGCTGGCCCGGATCGGTTGGTTGCCGGTGCTCACCGCCGTGCTGGTGCTGCTCGTTCGACGCCGGCAGCCCCGGCCGCGACACATGAACGGGCTGGGTCCGTCGACCGATCGGCCGAGTGGGCCGGGCACGCACACCGGGTGTACGATGATCGACGTTTGCGGGTCGCTCGGCGGCCCGCGTCGCCCCGGAACCGACCCCAGGAGGTGATCGCTGTGCGAGATAGCGATCCTCCCAGTCGTGGCCGGGCCGACCGCCAGCCACGCTGAGCCCCGCTCCGCCTGAGCTGGCCCGCTCCCCCTGCGTAACCGTCCCACCGCCCCGCAGCATTGCGGTGGCGGCAGATCGGACGGCCATCGCCGGACAGCAGCCCGGTCACGACTTCGCGTGTGCGCGTCCTGATCCACCCCTCTCTCGCGGTCCGCCGCCCTGCCCGGGCCGCCAGTCGCCACGTCGGAGCTGTCATGAGCCGCTACGTCGCCCCGCTGGGCTTCACCCTCGCCGCCGTCTGGGTGGCCGTTCTCTTCTTCCTCGCCAGTGCCACCCACTGACCACCCCCGCCCACCCACCGGCCTCCGTTGATCATCAGGCGGACGGTCCACCGGCTGCCCGGGCCGCCGGGGCGGGACATCGGCAGTCGATAAAGGTGAACATGCCCGCACAATCCCCGGTAGGCAGGTCAACTGCGCCAGCCATGCCTTGGTCGAGTTAGTCCAAACCGAAGGGCCGGCGCTGTCGCCTCACTCAATGGAGGTCGAATCCGGTGACGGCGTTGTCCGTGGTGATGCATCCCTTGCCGCCGCAGATGCAAGCTCCTCGATCTCCGCCACGGCGTCGGAAAAGCCGTCCGACACCTCTTTCCAGGCCGGGCCTTTCGACGCGCGCAGCAACTGCACGACAGACCCGTGGTGCCACACCCGTCCGCCACCCTGCCAGCCATTTCTGCCGGCGAGCCACTCGCTGCTGCTGGCCGACCACTCGTTACTGCTGCCCAACCAGTCCGGCAGGTCATCCCGCAGCATGCCTGGAAGAACGGCATCCATAAACGCCGTTGCGGCGACCGATCGGATGTTCCAGGCAGCCGAGCTTGCCACACTCAGCCCACCGACGTCGGAACTCCGCGCCAGCCCCATAATTGCTAGACAAGACTCGATCATGATGCAGCAATCGAGAACGTCGATGCAGGTAGACAAGATCTGAGCTGGCTCCGGCGAAGGCTCCGTTAATGCTGTCATGAGTCGGTGGGTCACCCGAAATTGTAGATAGATGGCGAAGCAGTCAGCGGCGATCTCGGCGCGTAGGTGCGCTGGCTCAAGCATGTGACTCGCGCCACCCAGCTCAAAGTCCTCCGACTTACGGCCGGCCAGGCGATAACGCTCGGCGGACCAGCTGAGGCCCTCCTCGATCCATTCCGCCAGCGTCGTTGACCCTAACCAATTCGACCACCTGCTGCCGCCGTCAAGAGCATGGCCGAACTCATGAGACATTCCGAAGGTCCATGCGGCCACGTACGCATCGCCCGGTGGCAGCATGTCGATATCGGGAAGGCTCGCAGAGGTGAGGTATATAACCCGTGACTGTTGCGCGCGGTCGAAGCACCGGTCGCCGAGTTCGGTCGCTCCCGCCGCCGAGGCAAGCATGCCAAGGAGTTCGAGGAATTTTCTCCTGCTCTGATCGCGTCGATGTCGAGCGATGAGCCTGTGGAAGTGCAGACCCCACACCGTGTACATCATCTCCAGGTGACTGGAGCCGATCGCGGCATTGGGAGACGGAAATCCAGTGAAAGAGAATGCCTCCGGCGCCCCGCCATGCACGAGCGCGGCGATGGGCCTGCGCCCCAGAACCTGCTCGACCTGCTCGACCAGCAGCAGGGTCGCGTTGATGTGATTCGGAACAGGTTCTATGATCTGAATTCGAGCGCCGGCTGGCGAGTGGGCCGATACCAGCGACAGAAACGTTTCACGATCGCGCAGATGGAAGCCGTCGCTCCCGCTAGTCGGATCGTTCATCACGGGCTTCCCTGAAGCGCTTGATATCCTCGTCCGTAGGATTCTCTATCTCAATGTCGCCATACTTTATCCGCTTTATCTTTCGCCGATCCTGCCACCTCAATATACAGTTGGCAATCGCTACCAAGCCCTGCGACGAGGCGACAATCAGGAGGGTCCATTCGGCAATTGATCCTTCGAGCCCTTTCCTGCCATATATCTTAGATTGGGCGTCCGCCTCGTGATACAGGGCGGCCTTGAGGCTGTCGACATCGCTCGTTCCAGACGTGACGAGTACGAGTTGCACCTGACCAACCTTTCCTGAGAAGCGACGGACCGGAGAGACGTATTAGGTGATCTCAACAGCTTTGCGGCAGGTACTATACTGCGTAAAATTCCACAGCCCTGTCGGCTTCCCGACCAGCACTAAACCGCGATGATTCGGCGGCGATCGCGGCGGCAACACACCAGCCCTGGTTGATCGCGAACTCGCGCGACGGGAGTCGGCGCAGGCCAGTGTCCTTGGCGCAGCGGATCCGGTCCTCGACGCGGGCGTGGGCGCGCCTCTTTCAGAAGTGCCGCCAACCTTATGATCAACTATGTTCTGGTGGTGGTCAGATCATGCGGGAGGACCAGAGGAGGCTGAATGCGCCGGCGCAGAGGGCCAGCAACAGGGCGATGCCGGCGTACCACTGGGTGATCTCTCTCGGTTCGGTGCGGAAGCCGATCGAGCTGCCCATGTCCTGGTAGACCTGCTTCAGCTCGTTGACCGTGGCCGCCTCGTAGAAGAAACCCTCGGTGGCCTCGGCCAACTCGGCCAGGGCGAGCCGGTCCACCGGCACCCGCTGCAACTGACCACCGATGTCGACGTGGCCGGAGTCGGTGCCGAAGGCGATCGTGGAGACCGGCACGTTCGCCGCCTGCGCCGCGGCCGCCGCCTCCTCCACCGACCGACCGGCCGTGCGGAAGCCGTCGGAGAGCAGCACGATCCGGGCCGGCGGGATACCGGCCGCGCCGTCGGCCGGCACCGACCGGATCGCCTCCAGGCAGGTGAAGACCGCCTCGCCGGTGGCCGTCGCCTCGGCCAGCACCAACCCCTCGATGGCACTTGTCACCGCCGGGCGGTCCTTGGTCGGTGGCACCAGCACGTTCGCCGACTTGGCGAACGAGACCAACCCCAGGTTGTACGTCTCCGGCAGCTCCGCCACGAACTGCATGGCCGCCTCCTGGGCCGCTTCCAGCCGGTTCGGCGGCACGTCGTCGGCCTGCATGGACAGCGACACGTCGATGGCCAGCATGATGGTGGCCCGTTCCAACGGCTCCCGGGTGTCGACCGCGGGCCGGGCCAGCGCACCGGCCAGCACCAGCAGGGCCAGCAGGAACGCGGTGGCCGGTACGTGCCGGCGCCAGCCGAGACCCTTCGGCGCCACGGTACGCAGCAGGTCCACGTTGGTGAACCGCAGCGCGTAGTCACGCCGGCGCAGCTGCCGCCAGACGTACAGCGCGGTGAGGGCGAGCACCGGCAGCACGGCCAGCAGCCACCACGGTTGCAGCAGTCGAATCATCGTGTCGTTCCTCGGGTGCGGGCGTGCCGCTGGGCGGCCACGAAGCGCACCATGTCCAGCAGCCAGTCTCGGTCGGTACGCAGTCGCAGGTGGGCGGCGCCGGCCGCGCGCAACGCGGCGGAGATCTCCGCCCGTTGGGCCGCGGCGGCCGCCGCGTAACGGTGCCGCAGGCTCGGGTCGGCGGTCTGCACCTCGTGCAGCTCGCCGGTCTCCGGGTCGATCACCGGGAGCACCCCGACGTCGGGCAGTTCCAACTCGCGCGGATCGACCACCTCGATCGCCAGCACGTCCTGGCGTACCCGCAGCTTGCGCAGCGGACGCGCCCACTGGGCCGGCGGGGCGAGGAAGTCGGAGACGACCACGGCCACACCGCGCCGTCGGGGTGGCCGGTTGAGCATGTCGATGAGCGCGCCGAGGTCACCGCGGCCGGGCCGGATCTCGGTGCCGGCGATGGCCCGCAGCAGGCCCTGGGCCTCCTTGCGGCCGGACCGGGCGGGCAACCGGACCAGTCGCCCCGGGCCGGCCGGGGGCGCCGGCCGCCGACCACGCCGGGGCACCGGCGCGTCGCCGCCGCTGCCGACGACGGCACCGATCCGGTTGCCGCCCCGCACGGTCAGGTGCGTGATGGCCGCGGCCGCCGCGATCACCACATCCCGCTTGAGCCACCGGCTGGTGCCGAAGTCCAGGCTCGCCGACAGATCCACCGCCAGCCACGTCTCCAGCTCACGGTCGGCCACCGTACGCCGTACGTGCGGGGTGGTGGTCCGGGCGGTCACCGGCCAGTCCATCCGGCGCACGTCGTCACCGGGACGGTACTCGCGCGACTCACCGGCCTCGCTGCCCGGGCCGGGCAGCAGACCCGCGTAGTCGCCCTGGAGCAGCCCGTCGAGTTTGCGGGTCACCAGCAGTTGCAGCCGGGACAGCACGGCACCGGAACGGTTGGTGGCCGCCATCCGGTCCGGCTCACCGGGTCGAGGGGTGGTGGAGGTCACGGCCGCTGCCCGGGCCACCCCGAAGTAGGTGCCACCGCCCCGGCGGGCGGGGTGGCCTGCTGCCGGGGTGCCACCGACGGCAGCGGGATGGTCGACATCACCCGGTGCACCACGTGGTCCGCCGGCACGTCGTCGGCGAGCGCGTCGTAGCTGAGCACCAACCGGTGCCGCAGAATGTCCGGTGCGATGTCCTGCACGTCCTGCGGCAGGGCATAGTCGCGTCCACGCAGCAGGGCCAGCGCCCGGGTGGCCCGGACCAGCCCGAGCGAGGCTCGGGGGCTGGCACCGTACTGGATCAGTTGCGCGACGTCGGGCATGCCGTGTTCCGCCGGCGTACGGGTGGCCAGCACCAGCCGGACCGCGTAGTCGACCAGGGCGTTGTGCACGAAGACCTGGTCGGCCTTGTGTTGCAGGGCGACCAGATCGTCGGTGTCGAACACCGGGGTTGGCTCGGGTGGAGCGACACCCATCCGGTAGACGATCTCCCGCTCCTCGGCGTCCGTCGGGTACCCCACGATGATCTTCATCAGGAAGCGGTCCCGCTGCGCCTCCGGCAGCGGATACACCCCTTCCTGTTCGATCGGGTTCTGCGTCGCCATCACCAGGAACGGGTTCGGCACCCGGTGGCTCTCGCCGCCAATCGACACCTGCCGCTCGCTCATCACCTCCAGCAGTGCGGACTGCACCTTCGCCGGCGCCCGGTTGATCTCGTCGGCGAGCAGGAAGTTGACGAACACCGGGCCCAACTCGACGTCGAACTTCTCGCTGGACTGGCGGTAGATCCTGGTGCCCATGATGTCGGCCGGCACCAGATCGGGGGTGAACTGCACCCGGGCGAACGAGCCGCCGACCACCTTGGCGAGGGTCTCCACCGCGAGGGTCTTGGCCACTCCCGGCACGCCCTCCAGCAGGCAGTGCCCGCGGGCGAGCAGCGCGACGAACATCCGCTCGACCATCCGATCCTGCCCGACGATCACGCGCTTGATCTCGAACAGCGCCCGCTCCAGCAGGGTGGCGTCCTGCGCCGGGGTGGTCGGCGGCGGAGACGACTGCGGTTGGGCCCCGTTCGGCGGCGGCGGGGCGTCGGGCGTGGTCGGCTGGGCCACCGGTCCTCCACAGCGTGATCGGTCGTAGCGGCGTGTGCGGTACCAAGCCTCGCATGCCCGACTGAGTACCGACGGGGGGAGCGACCGATTTCCGCCACGCCGTTCCGGGACGGAAAAATCGCCGATCACCAGTGGACAAAAGCCGCCCCGGCGTGTGTACCATTCATCCGTCGCCGGGCGGCTTCCCCCGTGGCCGCCCGGCGCTTACTCTCCCCCGCCGTTCTAGACTGAGCGGGATGACCCACCCCGACAGCCCCGCCGAGGCGCTACCCTGTTCGGCCCGTGGGTGTCGCACCCCGGCCCGATGGGCACTGCGCTGGAACAATCCCCGCCTGCACCGGCCCGAGCGGCGCAAGACCTGGCTCGCCTGTGACACGCACCGCGCGTCCCTCGGTGACTTCCTCGGCGCACGGGGCTTTCTGCGTGAGGTCGCCCCGATGGCGGGATCGCCTACGCTCGAAGAGTGGACGCGTACAACGGAAAGCCAGCCCGGTGAGCGCGAGGAGTGAGCTTGCGAGCCCCGCAGTCGCGAACGAAAGGCTGACCCGGTGAGCGCGAGGAGTGAGCTTGCGAGCCCCGCAGTCGCGAACGAAAGGCTGACCCGGTGACCGATGACGCACCTGAGGTCCCGCCGCCGGCCGCGCCGACCAGCCCGCTCGAACCGTGGCCGGACACCGTCCGGTGGCAGTCGATATCGACCGACCTGATCTGGGTCGAGCTGCTGCGCCTGGCGGCCGGCGTGGCCGTCGTCGCGGCGGTGCTCGGAGTCGGCTGGGTGGTTACCGGTTCCTGGCCGTTCGGGGTGGCACTCGGTGCCGTCGGGCTGTTCGCGCTCTGGCGGGTGGTGACCATCGTCCGGGCGGTGCGGGCCTGGGGCTATGCCGAACGTGAGGACGACCTGCTGGTCCGGCACGGTCTGCTGGTCCGCCGGCTGTCCATCGTCCCGTACTCCCGAATGCAGTTCGTCGACGTCAGCGCCGGCCCGTTGGAGCGGGCGTTCGACCTGGCGACCGTGCAGTTGCACACCGCGGCGGCGGCCAGCGACGCCCGGGTGCCGGGGCTGCGTCCGGCGGAGGCGTCCCGGCTGCGGGACCGCCTGACCGCGCTCGGCGAGGACCGGGCGGAAGGACTGTGAGCGGCTCGGCCGCTCCCGGTCCGGACCGGACCCCGGCCGGCGCGGACGAGCAGGATCACGTCGGGGACGCGACGGGCGGTCAGGCCGCCGGCCGGCCCGCTGGCTGGGCCGGTTCGCCGCCACCGGCCTCGCCGGCACGGCAGCGGCTGCATCCGTTGAGTCCCGTGCTGCACGGCGCCAAGTCACTGGTCGTGGTCATCGCCGGGCTGTCCTGGTCGACCCTGTCGCGGGTCGGGATCGGCTGGTTCACCGCCATGGTGATCGTGCTCGCGCTCGGCGCGAGCGTGCTGGCCGTGGTCAGCTGGTACAACACCGGCTACCAGGTGGTGGGCCGCGAGTTGCGCATCCACGAGGGGTTGCTCTGGCGCCGCAGCCGGGCGATCCCGCTGGAACGGCTCCAGGCCGTCGAGGTGGTCCGGCCGTTGCTCGCCCAGCTCACCGGGCTGGCCGAGCTGCGACTGGAGGTGGTCGGCGGCGGCAAGACCGAGGCCCCGCTGGCGTACCTCAGCCTCGCCGAGGCCGCGGCGTTGCGGCAGCGCCTGCTGACCCTGGCCGGTCACCCCTCCGGCGCGGTGCCGGCGGCCCAGGCCCAGCCGATGCCGGCCGGCGCCGAGCCGCCTGCGCAACCCGGGCGACGGTTGCACTCGGTGAGCAACCGGGATCTGCTGATCAGTCAGCTGCTGACCCCGCAGGCGTTCCTGCTGCCGCTCGGGGTGGCCTTCGTGGCGACGCAGTTCCTGTCCGAGGGGTCCTGGTCCTTCATCGCGGTGGCGAGCACGCTTACCGCGATGGCGGGTGTCCTGCTGCAACCTGTCCGCCGGGTCCTCGACGACTGGCGGTTCCAGTTGGCCCGCGACGACGACCGGCTGCGCATCCGCAACGGCCTGCTGGAGACCAGGTCACAGACCGTCCCGTTGCACCGGGTGCAGACCGTGCGGGTGACCTGGCCACTGCTGTGGCGGATGAAGGGCTGGCTGCGGCTGCGGCTGGAGGTGGCAGGTTACTCCGCCGGCGAGGCCGACGAGCGCAACCGGCCGGACCGGTTGCTGCCCGTCGGTGACCAGCCGACGGGCGAGATGATCGTTGCCGAGGTACTGCCCGGGGTGGCGCTGGCGTCGTTGCCGTTGCGGCCCCCACCGGCCCGGGCCCGCTGGGTGAACCCGTTGAGTCGCCAGGTGCTCGGTGCCGGTCTGACCGAGCAGGTCTTCGCGGTCCGCTCGGGCCTGCTCACCCGTCAACTGACGGTCGTACCGTACGCCCGGTTGCAGAGCGTACGGGTGGTGCAGGGGCCGGTGCAGCGGCTGCTCGGGTTGGCCACCGTGCACGCCGACACCGCCGGTGGAGCCGGCGCCGCGGCGGTCGACCGGGATCTCGCCGACGCGTGGGCGCTGGCGGCGGAGCTGACCGCCCGGGGCCACTCCGCCCGCCGCCCCACCTAATCCCCCACCCCACCCCACCCCCATCCGCGATCTTGCACTTCTTGTCGCCGCATGAGCCGCAAAAGGGTCATGTCGGCGACCGAAAGTGCAAGATCCACGAGGTGGGTGGGAGCGGTCAGCGGGTGGAGGGTTTGGTGGGTGCGTCGGTGGGCGGCGGCGGCGGGGCGAGGGCGGGGCGGGTGACGGGGTCGGGGTCGGGGTTGGGGTTGGGGTCGGGGTTGGGGTTGGGTGGGGTGTGGCGGGCTTTTCGGCGGGCCCACAAGCGTTCGGCCCAGCCGACCGCCAGGAAGGTCATGGCGACGTACGCCCAGCCGACCAGCACGTCGATCACGTAGTGCTCGCCGCTGTACACCAGGGTGAACGTCATCGCCAGCGGGTAGGCCAGCAGCAGCGGCCACCAGCGACGCCGGACGTTACGCAGGAAGAACACCACCACGAACAGGGCGAAGGCGGTGTGCAGCGACGGCATCGCGGCCACCGGGTTGGAAGCCAACTGCCCGGCGTTGAGCAGGTTGCCCGCCCCGTGCATGCCGAACGCCTTCCAGCCCCGGGTGGAGATCCGGGCGACCTCCTCGATCAGCCCGTTCTGTGCAGCCCACCAGGGCGGCGCGGCCGGGTAGAGGAAGTAGGTGATCAGGCCGGTGGCGCAGAGGAAGAACCAGCGGCGCATGAACGCCGCCCACCGGCTGCGCTCGCGTAGCCAGAGCACCGCGGCGGCGGCCAGCGCCGCGACGAAGTGGGAGAAGTAGACCCAACTGACCAGGACGTCCCACCAGCGCACCTCCGGCTGGTACAGGTGCTGCTGCAACCAGACGGTCGGCACCTGGCCATCCATGGCCCAACCGAACATCAGGCGATCGGCCAGGATCAGTTCGTAGGCGTGCGGCACGGTGCCGTCGTGGTACGCGAACCCACGGGAGAGGTTGTAGGCCACCAGCAGCAGGACCACGGGCACCCAGTCCCGGGCGAATTGCAGGTGGCTGCGCCACGGTCGGGCGGAGTACCAGGCGATGGTGCCGGCCCAGATCCAGAAGAACGCGTACACCGGATCGGTGGGCAGGCCGATGACGAGCCAGCCCGCCACGAAGGCGACGCCCCAGACCGACATCGCGATCACACGGCGGCGCCCGCCGTCGCGGGGGGCGGGCGGCTCGGTCGAGGCTGGGGGCTGAGGGTCGGTCACGGCAGACATCGCGGACAAGGTTAGCGGCGACCTGCGCAGGACCGGACGCAGGAGCACCTGCGTGGCGCATCTGCCCGGCCGCGTGGCCCGCGCTCCGCCGAACACCTACGCTGTGGCCATGCAGGAGCTGACGGAGCAAACCCTGGCCCCGGGTCTGACCGCCCGGGTCGAGTTGACCGTCACCGACGCCGACACCGCTCAGGCGGTCGGTTCCGGTGACGTCCCGGTGCTCGGCACCCCACGGGTGCTCGCCCTGGCCGAGGCGGCGACCGTGGCCGCCACCGCCCGCCACCTGCCGAGCGGCTCGACCACCGTGGGTACGCGGGTGCAGCTGGAGCACCGGGCCGCGACGCCGGTGGGCCGCACGGTCGCGGCGCAGGCCCGGCTGACCGAGGTCGACCGACGCCGGCTGGTGTTCGAGATCACCGTCACCGAGGGCGGCCAGACCGTCGCCGAGGGACGGGTGGAGCGGGCCCTGGTCGATCGGCACCGGTTCCTGGAACGAGCCGGCGGGGCCGCATGACGACGACCGGCCGCTTCGTCGAGGTCGCCGACCGGGTGCTGGTGCTCCGTGAGCCGGTGCTCGCGGTGAACGTCACGCTGGTGCTGGGCGACGGCGCGGCGCTGCTGGTCGACACCCTCTCCACCGCCGGGCAGGCGGCCGAACTGGCCGCCGCCGTACGCACGGTCACCACCGACCCGCTGACGCTTGTCAACACCCACCACCACTTCGACCACTGCTTCGGCAACGCCACGCTCGCCGGTGACCCGCCTCGCCCGGTCTGGGCGCACGAACTGGCCGCCGGGGCGATCCGCGACGAGGCGGACCGGCTGCGCCGGGAGGCGTACGCGGAGTTGCACCCCGGCCATCCGGAACTCGCCGCCGAACTGGCCGACACCGCGCTGCTGGCCCCCACCCACACCGTGCGCACCGAGGCGGTCCTCGACGTCGGCGGCCGACAGGTGGTGTTGCGCCACCCCGGGCGCGGGCACACCGATGCCGACCTCGTCGTGCAGGTGCCCGACGCCGACCTGCTGGTCGCAGGTGACCTTGTCGAGCAGGCCGGTCCGCCGGCGTTCGAGGACTCGTACCCGTTGCAGTGGCCCGACGCGCTGGCCGAGCTGGCGCGGTCGATCTCACCGTCGACGGTGGTCGTGCCCGGGCACGGCGAGCCGGTCGACGCGGAGTTCGTTCGCGCCCAGCACGCCCAGCTGGTGGAGTTGGCCTGGCTGATCCGGGCTGGGCACACCGGTGGCGCACCACCGGAGCGGGTCGCCGCCGACGCTCCGTTCCCGGCCCGGCACGCGCTGGCCGCCGCCCGGCGCGGCTATGCCGAACTGGACGGCACCGCCTGACCGGGCCCGCTGCCGGCGATGGCGGGCCGGTTCGTCGTCAGTCGCCGAAGCGCTGGCGCACCTCGGCGCGGGTGGGCATGGCGACCGCGCCACCGGGACGTTCGCAGACCAGGCCGGCGACCCGCAGGGCGTACCCGACCCGCTCGTGCCAGCCGGACGGCTCGGCCGGCTCGCCGTCGGTCAGCAGGTCGGCGACGAGGGCGGCCATCACCGAGTCACCTCCGCCGGTGGCGTCGACGGCGTCGACCTTCGGGGCGGGTACGCGCACCGGATCGGCATCGGCGGCGGCGACCACCGCGCCGGCGGCGCCGAGGGTGACCACCACGGTGGCCGCGCCCAGTTCGCGCAGGTAGACCGCCACCGATTCGACCGGTTCACCTGGATAGAGCAGTTCTGCGTCGGCCGCGCTGAGCTTGACCAGGTGCGCCCCGGCGGCGAATTCGGCGACCACCTCCCGCAGCCCGGCCAGCGCCTGCGGGCCGGCCAGCAGCCGGGGGCGGACGTTCGGGTCGAACACCCGCAGCCCTGAGGCAGCCGCCCAGGCTCGGCGGGCGGCGGCCAGCGTCGTCGGTGCCAGCAGCACGATCGAGCCGCAGTAGAGCACGTCGGCGCCCTCGACCAGGGCGACGTCGAGTTCGTCGGGACCGAGCAGCGCGTAGGAGGGCGGCTCGCCGTAGAAGCGGAAGTCCGGCTCCGCGCCGGAGAAGGTGGCCACGGCCAGCGTGGTCGGCACCGCGGCGGTGACCGCGCCGGCCAGCCCCACCTGTTCGGCGGTGAGGAAGGCGCGGATCCGACCGGCGAGCACGTCGTCGCCGAGCGACCCGGCGAACTGCACGGCGCCACCGAGCCGGGCGACACCGACGGCCACGTTCAGCGGTCCGCCACCGATCGCCTGTCGGTAGACCGGCGCGCCGTCGCACTCGCTGTCCAGCAGGTCGACGAGCGCCTCGCCGAGCACGACCGCGTATCCCATCGTCAGGTCCTTCCGTCTGCCGTACGTGATGCCCAGGCTGGCACAGCGAATGTGTGCCGGGCGTGGAAGCCACCGTATTGGCGCGACCTGGGTGTCGCGCACCGGGTCCGTGCCACGCATCGAGGGGTGACTATTGCGCGGATCGGCCCGGCGTGGTGGGATGGTGGTGCCGGGTGGCGCGGGGCTGCGCGTCCACCGGCGCCGGGCTTCACATCGCGCGAGGGCATTCACGCGTCGACACTCCGCTGGCGACAGCGTGCCGGCTGGGCCATCCGTCCCCATCCGCACGGTTGCCACGTAGTCGCATTTCGCCCGCAGCGGGGGTGGCACCAAATCCGCCACCTCGCTCGTTCGGCGGGGCGCACCAACGCAATGCGCTCCGCGAGTCAGGAGAACCCGTGCACCGTCCACGTTTGGCCGCGCTGCTAACCGCGGCTTTCACTCTTCTCGCGGGTGCGGTCGTCGTGACCGCCAGCCCCGACCCGGCCGTCGCGCACGGCGCGGCGATGACGCCGGGCGCCCGCACCTTCCTGTGCTGGCGCGACGGTCTCACCCAGACCGGTGAGATCAGGCCGAACAACCCCGCCTGCGCCGCCGCCGTCGCGCAGAGCGGAACGAACTCGCTCTACAACTGGTTCAGCGTGCTGCGTTCGGACGCCGGCGGTCGCACCACCGGCTTCATCCCGGACGGCCAGCTGTGCAGCGGCGGGGCCACCGGCTTCCGTGGCTACGACCTGGCCCGTAACGACTGGCCGCTGACGCACCTGACGGCCGGCCGGTCGATCGAGTTCAAGTACAGCAACTGGGCCCACCACCCGGGCACGTTCTACTTCTACGTGACCCGCGACAGCTGGAGCCCGACCCGGGCGCTGGCCTGGAGCGACCTGGAGGCCCAGCCGTTCCTGACGGTGACCAACCCGCCGCAGCGCGGCGCGGTCGGGACCAACGACGGCCACTACTACTTCACCGGTAACCTGCCGTCGAACAAGAGCGGCCGGCACATCATCTACTCCCGGTGGGTGCGCTCGGACAGCCAGGAGAACTTCTTCGGCTGCTCCGACGTGGTCTTCGACGGTGGCAACGGTGAGGTGACCGGCATCGGCGGTAACCAGACCACTCCGCCGCCGAACCCGACCACCCCGCCGCCGAACCCCACCACTCCGCCGCCGAACCCCACCACCCCGCCGCCGAACCCCACAACCCCGCCGCCGGGCCCCGGTGGCTGCACCGCGACGGTCAAGGTGACCAACAGCTGGTCCGGTGGGTTCCAGGGTGAGGTCGAGATCCGCAACACCGGCACCTCCGCGCTGAGCGGTTGGACCGCCAACTGGAGCTGGCCCGGTGGTCAGCAGATCAGCCAGGTCTGGAACGCCACCCAGACCACGTCCGGATCGTCGGTGACGGCACGCAACGTGTCGTACAACGGCACCGTGGCGGCCAACGGCAGTACGAGCTTCGGCTTCCTCGCCAGCGGCAGCAGCGCAACGCCGACGGCGACCTGCTCCAGCAGCTGACCGTCAGCAGCACGAAGAAGGGGGCCCTTTGCGGGGCCCCCTTCCGCTTGTCCGCATCTGCTCTCGTCAGCGCACCATGGAGCCGACGACGGGCTTGGTCAGCAGGGCCGACTGGTTGCGCTGGATGCCCGGGTCCAGCGTCTTCGCGACGAAGATCGCGTGCCAGATGCAGAAGATCAGCACCGTCCACACCTTGCGGGAGTGGTCGAACTCCTCCCGCTTGTGCTCCTCCAGCAGACGCAGCGCGTACGACAGGTCGAGCAGGTCACCGGCACCGGAGGTGGACAGCACGTGCCGGGCCCACTCGTACATCTCGCCGCGCAGCCAGACCCGGGTCGGGGTCGGGAAGCCCAGCTTCTTGCGGTTGACGATGGCCGGCGGTACCACGCCCTGCAACGCCTGGCGCATGGCGTACTTGGTGGCGTCGGAACGCGGCGGCAGCTTCAGCTCCACCGGAATCTTCGCCGCCACCTCGAACACCGCCCGGTCGAGGAAGGGCACCCGCACCTCCAGCGAGTGCGCCATGGAGATCCGGTCCGCCTTCACCAGAATGTCGCCACGCAGCCAGGTGTAGAGGTCGACGTACTGCATCTTGGTCACGTCGTCCAGCTCGGTGCACTCGGCGTAGATCGGCGCGGTCACGTCGGTGTAGCGCACCGACGGGTCGTAGCGGCGCAGCAGCTGCTGCTTCTCCTCCTCGGTGAACATCCGGGCGTTGCCGTAGTAGCGCTGCTCGATCGGCGTGGTGCCGCGCTCCAGGAAACTTTTGCCCTTGACCCCCTGCGGGATCGCCTTGGAGACCGCCCGCAGACCCTTCTGCACCCCGTCGGGCAGCCCGTTGACGCCACTCAGCGACAGCGGCTCCCGGTAGATCGTGTAGCCGCCGAAGAACTCGTCGGCGCCCTCGCCGGAGAGCACCACGGTGACGTGCTCGGCGGCCTTCTTGGCGACGAAGTAGAGCGGCACCAGCGCCGGGTCGGCGACCGGGTCGTCCAGATGCCAGACGATCTTCGGCAGCGCCTCGATCATGTCCTGTGGCCCGATCTTGGTCGGGATGGTGGTCACGTCGAGGTGACGGGCCGAGTCCTGGGCGACGTCGATCTCGGAGTAGCCCGGCACGTCGTAGCCGACGGTGAAGGTGAGGATGTTCGGGTTGAACTCCCGAGCCAGCGCGACCACCGCCGTGGAGTCGATCCCGCTGGACAGGAACGAACCGACCGGCACGTCGGAGCGCATGTGCATGCGTACGCTCTCGCGCAGCGTCTCCCGGATCTCGTGGTAGAGCTTCTGCTCGTCGGAGACCGGGGCGGGCCGGAACACCGGCCGGTACCAGCGCCGCACGTCGATCCGGCCACCCGGGGTCCAGGTGAGGTACTCCCCCGAGCCGATCCGGTTGATTCCCCGGTGCAGGGTGCCGGGCTCGGGGACGTACTGCAGGGTCAGGTAGTGGCTGAGGTTTGCCGGGTCGACCCCGGCGTCTCCGGCGTACGCGGACTGGGCGAAGGGCAGCAGGGCCTTCTTCTCCGAGGCGAGGTAGAGCCCGTCGGCGGTCTCCAGGTAGTGCAGCGGCTTGATGCCGTAGTAGTCGCGGGCACCGAACGCGCGGCGCTCCTGCCGGTCCCAGATGACGAAGGCGAACATGCCCCGCAGCCGGGTGAGCACCTGCTCGCCCCAGTAGTGGTAGCCGGCGACGATGACCTCGCCGTCGCCGTTGGTGGCGAACCGGGCGCCGTGCTCGCGGATCAACTCCTCGCGCAGCTCGATGTAGTTGTAGATCTCGCCGTTGAAGGTCAGCAGGTAACGCCCGTCGGCGTAGGGCAGTGGCTCGTGACTCAGCGCGACGTCGATGATCGCCAACCGTTTGTGGGCGAACACTCCGTCCGCGTACCGGCCGGAGGCGTCGCCGACCACCTCGACCCCGGTCTCGTCCGGGCCGCGGTGGTGCAGGCATTCCAACGCCCCGGCGATGTTGTCGCGGTGGGCGGCGGCGTCGCCGCGCGCACTGAAGAAAGCCAGGAGTCCGCACATGTCCGTCATCTTTCCACGCGCGTTGATCGGCCGTCGCGGCACTGTCGGGCTCACCGCGACGGCCACCGGCGGGTCGGCCCGGGACCGGGTTCGCGGTACCGTCGGGACCAGCAACGAGGCGAGAGGGGCGGGGCATGACCGAGGAACGCACCGACGGCGAGCCGACCGACGGCACCGAGTCGCACGACCCGGACTTTCCACCGGCGTTCCTGTCGTTCATGCGGCAGGGCTGGCGGGACACCACCCTGCCAGTCGGCCCACGGCCGGAGGTGCCGAACTACGCCAAGCGCCGGGCCGCGCTCTCGGCGGCCTTCCCGGGTGAGACGCTGGTGATCCCCACCGGCGCCGAGAAGGTACGCGCCAACGACACCGAGTACCGGTTCCGGCCGGGCAGCGACTTCGCGTACCTGACCGGTGACCATGATCCGGACGGCGTGCTGGTGCTGCGGCCGACCGGCTCCGGCCACGACGCCACGCTGTACATGCGGCCCCGCTCGTCCCGGGAGAACGACGAGTTCTTCCGCAGCCGGCACGGCGAGCTGTGGGTGGGACGGCGACACACCCTGACCGAGAAGTCGACCGAGCTAGGCCTGCCCACCGCCGATCTGACCGAGCTGGACGCGGCGCTGGCCGACCTGGCGCCGGCGCGTACCCGGGTGCTGCGCGGCTTCGACACCCGGGTGGACGCCGCGGTGCGACCCTGGGACGGCCCGCGAGACGAGGGGCAGCCGGCCCGCGACCGCGAGCTGGCGATCGCCATCTCGGAGCAGAAGCTGGTCAAGGACGAGTGGGAGATCGCCCAGCTCCAGGAGGCGGTCGACGCCACCGTACGCGGCTTCGAGGACGTGGCCCGGGCGCTGCCGGCCGACCGGGGTGTCTCCGAGCGGCTGCTGGAGGGTATCTTCGCGCTGCGGGCCCGGCACGACGGCAACGACGTCGGCTACGGCTCGATCGTCGGTGCCGGTGAGCACGCCACGATCCTGCACTGGGTGCACAACCACGGCGTCACCCGTCCGGGCGAGCTGCTGCTGATGGACATGGGCGTGGAGGGCCGCCACCTCTACACCGCGGACGTGACGCGGGTGCTGCCGGTCAACGGGCGGTTCACCCCGTTGCAGCGCCAGGTCTACGACGTCGTGTACGCCTCGCAGCAGGCCGGCATCGAGTTCATCAAGCCCGGCGTGACCTTCAAGGACGTCCATCTGACCTGCATGCGGGTGCTCGCCGAGGGACTTGCCGACCTGGGGCTGCTGCCGGTGAGCGTGGACGAGGCGATGGACGAGAACTCGATGGTCTACCGCCGCTGGACGCTGCACGGCTTCGGGCACATGCTCGGCATCGACGTGCACGACTGCTCGAACGCCCGCAAGGAGATGTACCGCGACGGCACGCTGGGCGAGGGGTACGTGCTCACCGTCGAGCCGGGGCTGTACTTCCAGCCGGAGGACGAGCTGGTGCCGGAGGAACTGCGCGGCGTCGGCATCCGGATCGAGGACGACGTTCTGGTCACCACCGCCGGTGCGGTGAACCTGTCGGCGGGCCTGCCGCGCCAGGCCGACGAGGTGGAGACCTGGCTGGCCGAACAGCGTGCCGCCGGGCCGCGACTGCCTGGCTGATCGGAACGCCCGGCTGATCGGGCGAGACCGCGTCTGCCGCGTTGCACAGGCTCGTCAGCGCCTTGGCGCCGGCTACCGAGGGCGGACCCCCGCCGGAGCGATGCTCTTGGCATGGGGTCCGCCCTCGTCTGTCCGGTGGATCGAGCGTTTGTCCTGGTCAACCGCTTTCAGCCAGGTCTTGCGGGATGGTCGGGTGATGCCCGATCAGGTGCCAATGCGGGGTTGTTTCGGATTCATCCCTCTCGCGAGGAACATTCTCATACGGTGGTCATCAGAGGCTGCAACCGATTTGTAGCTGCTCGCGCCCATTCGCTCGGTGCGAGCCAGTCTGGTAGCAGGAAAGGGCGGAAGGCTCTGATGTCTGATGACGTGACCACTTCCTACGGTGGGCCGCCCCCGGCGCCACCACCGGCGGCACCGCCGGGACTTCGACGACGAAAACTATGGCTGACAGCGGGCGTCGCCGGCCTGACCGGCGTCGTCGGTCTGGCCGCGCTGGGTGGGGTGGCCGCCCGCGACGACCGACCCGAAAGTTCGGGCCGCACGGACGCGCAGTCCAACGCCCGGCAGAACGTCAGCGACGCCGGGAAGGCCGAAGCGACCGAAAGCGGCGATACCAAGGAGTCGGCCGGCGAGCATGCCGGCCGGAAGGGCGCCGGCCGCAAGGACACCGCTGGTGACAAGCACCGGGCGCACGAGGTGCCCTGCGACGCCGACAAGCTGATCCAGGCGATCGTGCACGCCAACCAGAACCATGGTGCCGTACTGAACCTGGCCCGGCACTGCACGTACGAACTGACCCGCAGCGACGACGGCAACGGGCTGCCGGTGATCACCAAGCCCATCACGTTGAAGGGTGACGACAGCAAGATCCTCCGGGCCGCGAACGTCGAGCGGTTCCGCATCCTCAACGTCGGTCGAGGTGGTCACCTGACGCTGAAGGGCGTCACGGTCAAGGGCGGGCAGACCACTGCGGGCATGACGACCACCGCGCCGGTCGCGGGACTGGAACTCGGCACCGCGAAACCCGCCGGGACCGCCCCGGCGGCCGGAGCCGAGGCCAAGGCAGCCGAGGCCAAGGCAGCCGGGGCCAAGGCAGCCGGGACCAAAGCAGCCGGGGCGAAGCCCACGACCGACGGGGCTAAGACGACCGGGGCCAAAGCAGCTGGGGCCACTGCGGCCGGAGCAAAGGCGGCCGGGGCCAAGGCGGCACCGGCGGCGAAGCCGTCAGCGGCGGCCAAGGCCGGGGCCGTCGGAGCGGACGTCGCTCCGCCGAGCATCGCCGCCGACGGCGTCGACGGGGGTGGGATTCTGGTGCAGCGGGGCGGTACCGCCGACCTGGAGCACAGCCTGATCGTGCAGAACCAGGCGACGCGCAACGGTGGCGGCATCGCCAACTACGGCACCACCACGATCCGCAGCAGCACCGTGGAACAGAACAGTGCCGGCAGCTTCGGCGGCGGCGTGTTCAACGCGGGCACGCTGCGGGTCGAGGAGTCGAAGATCGTGTACAACAACTCGGGCGCTGGGGGCGGCGGCATCGCCAACGGCTCCACGCCCAACGGATTCGCCGGCACCGGCGGCACGGTCTGGATCTGGAAGAGCACGATCAGCCACAACCGGACCGGGGTGCTCGGCGGCGGGGTCTTCGTCAACGGCGGCGACACCACTGCCGTCCAGAGCCAGCTCACCGACAACACCAGCAGCCTCGACGGCGGCGGTCTGGTCGCTCTCGGCGACAGCCGGGTGAGCCTGGAGCACCTGCTCGTCGTCCGGAACTACGCGAGCGACGATGCCGGCGGCCTCGGGATCGCCGAAGACTCCACCGCCGTCATCGACCACAGCGTCCTCAAGGAGAACGTGGCCGCCAACGGGGCTGCCGGCGGTCTGTTCAACGACGGCGCCTCGGTGACCCTGCGTGACTCCGAGCTGTGGGCGAACCAGGCGACGGGTACTGGTGGTTTCGCGGGCGGCATCGTCAACCAGGACGGCGTCACCACCCTGATCCGGACCAAGGTCGCCGACAACGTGGCCACCAACGCTCCCGGCGGCATCTACACCGACAACGACCAGGTGAAGATCGACCGGCAGTCCGCGGTCACCGGCAACCGACCGACCAACTGCGTCGGTAGCCCGGTCATCCCCGAACGCTGCTTCGGCTGACCGACGCCGGGGCGAGCGACAGGCAACAGGACAGCACCACCACATAGAGGGGCTCCTCCGTGCCGCTCGGCGCGGAGGAGCCCCACCTTCTTTTCCACTTCTCCCCTCCAGACCCGTCCGCGCAGGTCCGAGCGGAAGCCACCCGGGCGTGCCGATCAGCACGGCCCTGGGTCTCGCTAGTCACCGTCGTACCTAATGTGGGGTTATTTCGGATAAGGGCCTGAGGCGAGGAACATTCTCATACGGTGGTTCTGGGAGCTACAACCGATTTGTAGCAGGGGACGCTCGCCTGTGCGTGACGACCCTGTCTGGTACGACGAGAGGGCAGAGAGCTCCGATGTCCAACTATGTAGCTAAGAACAACGCCAGCGAGCCGGAGGCGACGCCCAAGCGGCGTCGTAAGCTCTGGCTCGCCAGTGGCGTCGCCGGGCTCACCGGCGTGGTCAGCATCGCCGCCGTCGGGGTCGCCACCGGCGCCGGCGCGGTTGGTACCGATGGTCTGCGCTGGTCCACCGCCCAGCAGGTCAGCAGGGACGGCGACCAGAACGCGGTAGCGCCCGAGGAGCACAAGGGCAAGAAGGAGGACCGGGCCGACGACGCCGCCGACGAGCGTGGCCGGCACGACCAGAAGCGGGACGACGAGAAGCGGGACCACGGCAAGGAGGTGCCCTGCGACAGCGACAAGCTGATCCAGGCCCTGGTCTACGCCAACGAGAACCACGGCGCTGTGCTCAACCTCGCCAAGGGATGCACCTACTCCCTGACCCGTTCCGACTACGGCGACGGGACCGGCCCGAACGGCCTTCCGGTGATCACGGAGAACGTGGTGCTCAAGGGCCACGACACCAAGATCGTCCGGGACGCCACGGCCGAGGAGTTCCGGATCCTCAACGTGGGTCGCGGCGGAAACCTGACCGTCAAGGGCCTGACCATCAAGAACGGTCAGACCCGGGCGCTGCCGGTCAACGGCGACACGCCGGAAGCGGTCTGGTCGCGGTTCTCCAACTCGGTCGAGGCGACGAAGGCCGCCGAGGCGAAGCAGGAGTACCTGCCGTTGCTCCAGGCCGAGCCGAAGGGCATCGCGCTCAAGGCCAAGGCCGCGAGCGCACCGTCGGTGCTTGTCGAACCGGAGTCGAACGACGGTGGTGGCGTGCTCGTGCAGCCCGGCGGCACCGCCTCCTTCGAGGAGACGCACATCGTCGCCAACCAGGCCGGCGGCGTCGGTGGTGGCCTGGCCAACTTCGGCAAGGCCAGCCTCTACCACACCACGGTCGCGGACAACACCGCCTTCCTCTACGGCGGCGGCATCTTCAACGCGGGCGTGCTGCGGGTGGCCGAGTCGACCGTGAAGAACAACGACGCGATCATCGGCGGTGGCGGCATCGCCAACGGCGCGGCGTTCATCTTCCGTCGGGACATCGACGGCGGCACCGCCTGGATCGAGAAGACCGAAATCACCAGCAACGAGGTGCTCGGCTTCGGCGGTGGCGTGCTCGACATCGAGGGCAACACGACCGTCCGGTACTCCAAGATCACCGGGAACACCGCGGTCCTGGCCGGCGGCGGCGTCACCGCGGCCGGCGACGACAGCACCCTCGAACTGGCCCACGTCGAGGTCGCCAAGAACACCACGGTCGGTGTCGGCGGTGGCCTGGCCCTCGGCTTCCGCGCGATCGCCAACGTCGAGGAGACCAAGATCGTCGAGAACAAGGCCGGCTTCTTCGGCGGTGGCGTGTTCAACGGCACCGGTGAGGCGACCTTCCGGCACAGCGAGATCAGCGGCAACCGGGCCGTCGGCCCGCTGGGCGTCGGCGGCGGCATCTTCACCGTCGCCGGTGTGATCGACCTGGAGAAGACGAAGGTGGCGCACAACTTCGCCACGCTCACCGCTGGCGGTGTCTTCAGCTTCCTCGGTGAGGTGAACGTGGACGACAAGTCGGCCATCACGGCCAACAAGCCGACCAACTGCGCCGGCACCTTCACCCCGATCCCGAACTGCTTCGGCTGATCAACGCGGTGCCGGCACCCGCCGGACCGAGGTGACGGGGACTTCGGCCCCGCCGGGACGATCCAGCAGGATCGGACCGGCGGGGCCGGAGCGTGTCACCGGCACGGCACTACCGCTGGACGAACACCGCCACACTGCGCGCCGGTACGGTGAACGTGCCGCTGGCCCGGTCGAAGGCCGCGGTACGCAGCACCGGGTCGGCCGAGGAGCGCAACACCGGGTGCAGCGTCACGTCCGCCCCGCGCAGTCCGGTCACCCGCTGCGTGGCGGTCTCCGGGGTGGCGTTGAAGACCACCGTCACCGACCTCCACGCACCACCGAGCCCACCGGCGTCGAGGGTCATGGTGAGCACCCCCGGGGTCTCGTCCGCGCCGGACAGCGGGAAGGCGACCCGGCGCTGCACCTCCTTCGCGGTGGGCAGCCCGAAGACCGGCGACGAGGCCCGGATCCGCAGCAGTTCGGCGTAGCGGGCGTCGGTCAACTCGACCGCCGCGCAGTCCGGCACCAGCGACGGATCGGCCAGCAGCGGCTTCGCGTACGGCCACTTGTCCCGGTTGTCCTCGGCCGCCGGCAGCCCGATGCCGAAGCCGTTGCCCTGGGCGCAGTCCCACCGGATCTGGTTGAACCAGTCCCCCGAGTTGTACGAGTTACGGTCCAGCGACTTCGACCGCAGCCGCTCGGTGCCGGTGGTGACGAAGCCGGCGCCCTGGCTCATCACCACCGTGCTCAGCGCCAGCACCTGCATCCGGGCCCGGTCCGTGGCCGAGGTGTCCTGCGGCAGCTTGTACGCCAGCGCGTCGTACAGGATCTCGTTGTCGTGCGCGTCGACGTAGGTGACCGCCTCCCCGGGCGCGTCGGTGTAGCCGGCCGGCGAGCCGTTGTAGTCCACCTCGGCGCCGGTGACCTGCCGGCCCGCCGAGTCGACGAACCGGTAGCCGCGCAGGTTGCCGGTCAGGCCCACCTTGACCAGGTCGTGCTGAGCCAGCAGCCGGGCCCGTTGCTCGGCGGCCGAGCCGTTCACCGGATCGCCGTTGGGGTCGGTGTACAGCCCGGAGGCGAAGCCCTGCCGGCGTGGGTTGTCGTCGAACGGGCCGCCGCCGCGCACCGCGTCGCGTAGCCGGTCGTTGAACGTGCCGATCCCGGTGCCGGCCATGTTGGCCTGGCTGGCCTGGACGAAGCGGGCATCGTCGGCCACCTCGCCGAAGTTCCAGCCCTCGCCGTAGAGCAGGATGTCCTTGCCCTCCACCCCGTCCCGGGCCACCGTCAGCTCGTCAAGTGCGGCGCGTACGGCCAGGATGTTCGCCTTCGGGTGGTGGCCCATCAGGTCGAACCGGAACCCGTCCACCTTGTACGCCTTCGCCCAGGTGACGAGCGAGTCCACCACCAGCTTGCCCATCATGGCGTGCTCGGGCGCGGTGTTCGCGCAGCAGGTGGAGGTGGCCACCGTGCCGTCGTCGAGCAGCCGGTGGTAGTAGCCGGGCACGATCTGGTCCAGCACCGACTTCGGGTCGGTGCCGGCGGCCGAGGTGTGGTTGTAGACCACGTCCATGACCACCCGCAGGCCCGCGCCGTTGACCCCGGCCACCATCTGCCGGAACTCGGTGGTGCGCCCGGCGCCGGCCGGGTCGACCGCGTACCCGCCCTCGGGGACGGTGTAGTGCAGCGGGTCGTACCCCCAGTTGTAGCCGTCGGTCTCCTTCACCTCGGCCACGCACTCCTGCTGCCGCTCCGAGTCCGGTGGCAGGGCGGCCAGGTCACAGTCCGGCTGCCGCTGGTCGGCCCGGCGCTCGGGGATGGTGGCGAAGTCGAACGCCGGCAGCAGGTGCAGGTGGGTCACCCCGGCGTCGCTTATCGCCCCCAGGTGGCGCATGCCGGCGGTGGCCGGGTCGGTGAAGGCGAGGAAGGTGCCCCGCCGCTGCGGCGGCACGGTGTCGTCGGCGATGGAGAAGTCCCGCACCGACAGCTCGGAGATCTGCACCCTGGCCGGCGGCACCGCGGCCGGCTTGCGCAGCCGCGCCCAGCCCGCCGGGGCGAGTCTCGGGTCGGTCAGGTCGACGATCTGGCTGTGCGTGGAGTCCGCCGCCAGCGCCACCGAGTACGGGTCGGTGACCGAGGCGGTGACCAGCTGCTGCGTGGCCGGCTGCCACGCCTGCACCCGGTAGCGGTAGTACTTGCCGCTCCAGGACCGCTGCCCGCGTACCGACCACACGCCGGTGCGGTCGTCGCGGCGCATCGCCACCTGTCGCGCGGTGGCGGTCGGCGCGTCGTACAACTCCAGCGACACCGTCCGGGCGGTGGGTGCCCAGACCGACAGGGTCGGTACACCACCGGTGAACGTGGCACCGAGCCGCGCGGCGGTGGCCGGCGCGTACACGTCGTCGAGCACACCCGGGATCTGCACGCCGGTGGCGCCGAGCAGGGTGCCGTCGGCGGCCCGCTCGGTCACCAGCAGCTGCCCGCGCAGGGCCGCCGGCACCCTGGCCAGATCGCGTCGGTCCAGGGTGAAGGCCCGGTGGTCCCACAGGTGCGGGAAGGTCGCGCGCTGGGCCTCGGTGAGCCCGTTGCGCCGCGCGGTCAACGGCAGCGAGGTGTACGTCCCGACCAGCTCGCCGTCGACCACGCGCACCCCGCCGGTCGGCGCGGCCACCAGCGCGTACGCCCGACCGTCGGTGGGGCCGGTGCGCCAGGCGACGGTGGACCTGTCGATCCAGTGCGCCCGCTGCTTGCTGATGTCGGCGTCCGTACCGGATCCGGTGGCCGTCGCCGGCAACAGCCGGCCCGGAGTCGCGGCGAGCAACCAGACCTCACGGCCGGCGTCGGCGAAGTCGAGCCGCTGGTCCTGCGGCAGGTCCTTCTCGTCGCCGCGATGGATGATGTAGCTCAGCCCGGTCGCGCCCTCGGCCAGCGGCACCCGGAACTCCGCGCCGAAGGAGTCGGTCCGGGTCGGCGGCATCGGCGTCGCCCAGTCGGTGGGGGTGGCCGCGCCGTCCCACAGGTGCAGGCCCCAGCCGTCGTAGTCGCCGTCGGGGCGGTGGTAGTGGATGACCGCCGTGCCCTCCTCGACCGGCGGGGCGGGCTCGCCGGTGGCCTCCTCCCGGGTCTGGTACGTCGCCGGGTCGCCCTGCTTGACCCAGACCTCACCGGTGCGGGTCACGTCCACGGTCCGGTCGTTGTCCACGTCCTTGTTGCCGTCGGCGTCGACCACCAGGAACCCGACGGTCTTCGCGCCGGGCTTGAGCTTCACCCAGGCGAACCGTCCGTACGCGTCGCTTCCCGCGAACGGCTGCCCCTGCGGCCACTCGGTGGCGTACTCCGGGTCGATGTCACCCCAGGCGTACAGCCCCCAGTCGGCGTAGTCGCCGTCGGGGCGCTGGTGGTGGACCACCAGCCAGTCCCGCGACGAGCCGGGCAGGTCCGGGGTGCCGACGGTGGTGGTGGACCGGGCGGCGGCGGTGCGGCCCCGGCCGTCGCGGACCACCGCCTTGTACTCGATCTTCGTGCCGGCAGCCAGACCGGTCAGGTCGTGGTGCACGGTGTAGGGCGCACGCTGGGCGGAGCCGAGCAGCGTCCACTTACCGCCGGCCACCCGGGTGGCCATCGCGACGTGGGCCAGCGGGTCGCCGGTGACCTGGGCGGTCACCTCGGCCCGGGTGGCCGGCGATCCGGCGGGCGCGGTGATGGTGATGCCCGGCTTGGCGTCGGGCAGTGCTACCGGCTTGTCCGCCCGGTGCACCGCCGCCGACAGGGGCGGCACGGTCAGGGTCAGCTTCCCGTCGCCCGTGGCGACCGGTCGGGCGGTGGCACCGTGGATGCCCGTGAAGGTGGCACCGCCCGACCAGGTGTCCACGGTGACGGTCTGCGCGCTCGTGGCGTTGTTTACCGCGACCAGGTACTCGGTGCGGTCGTCCGGGTCGAACCGGGAGAAGGCGAAGACCCCGGGTCCGTCGGCGGCGTACCGGGTGACCTGCACGCCGTCGCGCAGGGCCGGGTGGGCCTGGCGCAACCGGCCCAGGTCGGCGATGGTGCGGTAGAGCGGGTGCGTCGGGTCGAACTGGTCGACCGCGTGGCTGCGGTCGGTGCCGAGCAGGTCGTCGTCGAGGTAGTCCGGGGTGCGTGAGGCGAACATCGGCTGCCGGGCGTCCTTGTCCCCGCCGGCGCCGGTGAAGCCCTGCTCGTCACCGGAGTAGATCACCGGCTGGCCCCGGGTGAGGAACATCAGCTCGTGGGCGAGCTGGTCCCGACGCAGGTGGCTGGCCGGGTCGGTGGGGCCGTTGGCGATGAACGAGCCGATCCGGCCCATGTCGTGGTTTCCGAGGAAGGTGGTGAGCCGCCCGGCGTGGGTGTCCCGGGCGGCGTAGAGGTCGTCGCGGGCGTAGAGCTCGGCCAACGCCTTGGCCGATCCGTCGTTCGCGGTGTAGCCGCGCGCGGCCTCCTGGAAGCCGAAGTCCAACGTGGCGGGCAGCCCGCCCTGCCGCACGTAGCTGGAGGCGATCTCCGGGTCCGCGCTGTACACCTCGCCGAACATGAAGAAGTCCCGCTTGCCGGCGCGGGCCGCCGCCTGCTGCACCCCCTGGCTGAACTGCGGCCAGAAGTCCATGTTGACGTGCTTGACCGTGTCCAGCCGGAAGCCGTCGACACCGGTCGCCCGCACCCAGTCAGCGTAGATCTCCGTCATGCCACGGACCACCTCGGGCCGCTCGGTCCACAGGTCGTCGAGGCCGAAGAAGTCGCCGTACTCGCTGTTCTCCCCGGCGAAGGTGGAGTCACCGCGGTTGTGGTACATGGTGGGATCGTTCAACCACGCCGGGACCTTGACCTTCGCGTCGGCCCGGGTCTCGAACGTCGGGGTGTACGGGAACGAGTCGCCGTCGACCTTCGGGAAGTCGCGGCTGCCGTCGGCGTAGTTACGGTCCTCGAACGGTCGGCCCTGCGCGTCGCGGTAGGGTGCGGTCGCCTTGTCGACGTAGGTGTACGTGTCCTCCTCGTAGGCGATGACGTCGGCGGTGTGGTTGACGATGACGTCGAGGTAGACCTTGATGCCGCGCCGGTGCGCGAGCTTGACCAGTTTCTTCAGGTCGGCGGGGTTGCCGAAGTGGGGGTCGACCTGGGTGAAGTCGGTGATCCAGTAGCCGTGGTAGCCGGCCGACACGTCGTCGCCCGCACCCTGCACCGGCCGGTTCTTGAACACCGGTGCCAGCCAGATGGCGGTGGTGCCCAGCCCCTCGATGTAGTCGAGTCGCTCGGTAAGTCCCTTGAGGTCACCGCCCTGGTAGAACCCCTTGTCCGTGGGGTCGTACCCGGTGCGCAGCCGGTCGCCGGCAAGGCCGCCGCGGTCGTTGCGCGGATCGCCGTTGGCGAACCGGTCCGGCAGTACGAAGTAGAACTGCTCGGCCTTCGCCTGGTTGCGGCCGGCCGCGAGCAGGGCCGTGGCGGAGGGTTCCCGGTGCCAGGTGACGGCACCGGTGGCGCTCGGTGCCCCGATGCCGGCGGACCGACCGATCGCGGCGGCGGGGGTCACCGCGACGGGCGTGCCGACCAGGGTGACGGTGAGCAGGAAGACGAGGGCGAGCAGGATTTTTCGCGGTGTCGGCGGGGGTTTCATCGACGGCCTTCCTCTGGTCGCTGATTGGCCCGCACGCTAGCCCTTGCCGAAAAATTCTGCAATACCTTGCAAACAGGCCCGCAACAAAGCAGACACTTGCGCAAGACGGGACCGTCACCCGTGCGCGTGAGCTAACGACGACTGCGGCAGGTGCGCCCGGAGACGGTGCAGCTCGCGGGACGGGGATCGGCCGACTCGATGTGGAAGCGCAGGTACACCGACGACCAGGCATCCAGGTCCGGCCCGCTGCGGTAGGTAAGCGTCCCGCCGGTGCCGCTGAACGTCCCCTGCGGCACGCCTTCCAGCCAGGCGGTCACCACCCGCCCGCCCGGGTAGTCCACCCGCGCCACCCAGTCCAGGTCACGATGGGAGGTGTTGCGGATCGACACCTCGGCGATGAAGCCGCCGTGAAACGTGTGCAAGACCCGGTAACGCGCGTCGATCGGCGCGGGCGGCGGTGCCGGCGGCTCCGTCGTACGGGACGGTGCCGCCGATGGCGGCGGGGACGTCGTGCGCGAGGCGCTCGGGGTCGGGCTCGGCGGGTCGGTCCGGCGTGGGGACAGCCCGGGCACCGCGACCGACGGCGGTGTCGACACCTCCCGATCCGCCGAGGAGGCCCGCTCGGGTATCGGCGCGGCGGCGACCGGGGGCTGCCCCGGCGGCACCGGCTGGAAGTCCGGCCCGGGACCCCGGTACGCGCCGACCGCGATGACGAGCAGCACCACCATGATGACGACCCCGATCGACACCAGGATCCACGGCGAGGAAGCCACGGCGGCGGAGCCGTGCGGCGGGAACTGACGGGGAGCGCGACGCGTACCGGACATGTCTCTCCTCAGCGGGCAGCCCGGCAAGCGTAACGATCTTCAGCCGCGCCGGAAAGTGCCGGACGAATCATGAACTGTCCTACCCCATCCCGCAGCCGGATCCATTCACCGTGCACTGTGTCGGGTACTCGCCGCCCCCGGTACGGGTGAACCGCAGTTGCACCGACTGCTGGGCGCCGGCGGCGAGCTGACCGGTGCCGCTGAGCAGGTACCAGCCGCTACCCCTGATGGTCACCGACACTCCGGGGCCGCTGGAGGCGCGGATGCCGGTGACGCCGCCGCTGAAACGCAACTCCACCTGCCAGTCTTCCGACCGGCTGGTGCCGTTGCGGACCACCAACTGGGCCTCGAAATGGTCCGCGTCGTCGCTGTCCTGCACCCGGTAGCTGGCGGTGACCGCCCCACCCTCGTCGGCCGGCGCCGCCGGTGCCGACGCACTCGGCGACCGGCTGGCGTCCGGCCGGACGACCGATCCGGTACCCGACGGGTCGGTCGGCGGTTCCGGCGAGCCGGACCGCGAGGGTGAGCCGGTCGGGCTCACCGAAGCCGTCGAGGTGGCCGAGGCGGACGGACCGGTCGAGGCGGTCGACCGTGCCGTGGGCGTCGACTCGCCGCCCTGCCCGGCTGTCGGCAGGCTCACCGGCGGGCCCGGCGACCAGGCCGACGGACTTTCGGGACCACGGAACGACAACAGCGCCACCACCAGCAGCACCGCCAGGACCGCGACGCCGACCAGCACCACCACCCAGGGCGCGGAGGCGATCATCCTGGACAGGGCATGCCCACCGGTGGCGCCACCGTCGCCTTTCCGGTCAGCGCTGGCATCGTCGGCATCGTCGTGCCGGTCACCGGTGCCGGGACGGTTGTCGTCGCCGTACCGGTCACCGGTGGCATCGTCGTTGGCGTCATCACCGGACGGCCGCACTGACATTGAGGTCCCCACTCGTCGTCGCCGACGGGCAGCCTAGTCACGCCGGCCCGGGGCGCGAAACGGGCAGGCGCCGAAGCCGTCCGACCCGCGCGACGTTTCGCAACCAGCGACGTGCCCTACCTGGCCGGTCGGCGGCCAGCGTCGTCCCGCTGGCTCAGCCCGTCCGGACCACGGTGCAGATGGCCAACCCCTGCTCGGTGCGGCGCAGCAGGTAGCGGTACCGTTCGCCGGGCACCTGCCGGCCCTGGCTGTCCAGGAACTCCCACCGCACCGCCACCTCCACGAGCAGCGCGGAAATCTGCTGTACCTGCTCGATGTCGGCGTGCGCCGCGACCAGCTCGCGCTCGGTGTAGTCCGGCGCGGCGCCCACGAAGGACAGCGCGACGGCAGCCGGCGAGTTGAACGAGAAGCTGTAGGTGTCGGCGACCACCAGCCCGGGCAGGGCGTAACAGCCGGCGATCGCCGGCACGTCACCGACAGTCAACGCCACCCCGTACCGGTCGAAGAAGTCGGTCAGCAGGTCGAGATCGGTGGAAGCAGTCACGCCGCAACCAATTGCCGGAGCGCGTCAGGCCGAAACCTCAACGCGGCGGGATCCGCACCTCGATCTCGCTGCCCAGCCGGGCACCACCGTGCAGACCCAGGTCGTCCCCGCTCCAGAACCGGCCCGGGTCGTACCAGCTCGGTCGTCGTCCGACCGGCAGCAGACCCATCGCCTCGTAGGTGACCGCGACGACCTCGGCGCAGTACGCGGTCTCCAGCGCCAGGTCCCGCGCCGTCTGGCCGCGTCGCCACGCCGCTGGCAGCGGCAACCGCGTCGACGGTACCCGGCCCCGCAACCAACGCCAGGCCAGCTGCGCGGTGGACGGGAACGGTGTGCCGTCCAGCCGGGCGACGGTCCGCAGCACCGACCGCTCCATCTCCGCATCGGCCGGTGGCTCGAGCTGGCGCAGCCAGCCACGCTGGCCGTACCGGTTGCCCCAGACGCAGACCGCGTCGCGCAGGTCGTGCAACTGCACGCCACGTTGGTGGCTGCCGGTCCACAGGTCCGGCAGCGACCGGCCCAGCTCGGCGTGCCACATCAGCGGCGGCATGTCGTCCAGCACCACCGCCATGCCGACATGGTTGACCGGGCTGTTGGTGGTCAACTGGATGGCCCGGTCGGGCACGCTGCGGCCACGGAAGACCCACAGATCGCCGGTACGGGTCAGCTCCACCGCCTCGTCCAGGCTGATGCTCATAGGGGACTACCCTAAGCGGATGCGGCGACGGATGCGGTGGTGGAAGGTCCTCGGGTTGGCCGGTCTGGCCGGTGTCGCGGCCTCCGGCGTGGTGATCGCCCGAGCGGAACGGCGGCGGCGCGCGTACACCCCGGAGGAGATCCGGGCCCGGCTGCGCGACCGGCACGCAGAGGCCAGCTCGGTCTCCCCGGCCGACTCGGTCTCCCCGGCCGACGACGACGGCTGAGGCGCCCCTCAGTCCACTTCGGCGTGGTTACGGTCCCACCGGCCGCCGACCGGTTGGTTGTCCAGTCGCAGCGCGGCCTCGGCGTTGCCGGCCAGGTCGTTGTCCTCGACCCGGCAGGAGACACAGGCACCCTGATCGCTGATCCACATGCCGTAACTCTGGGTCGGGTCGTCGCGGTTGTCCCAGATCCGGTTGCCGCGCACTGTCGCGGACTCGAAGTGGGCGTTGACGGTGATTCCGGCCCGTACCGGTGCCGCCGCCGGCAACTCGTAGCGCGCGCCGGGTGGTGGCACGTCCTCGTTCCAGGCGATCGCAGCGTCCGGCCGTAGGTCGGCCAGTTCCAACTCCATCTCGGTGTTGCCGACCACAAGCGCCAGTCGGGACCCCACCCGGAGCAGCTTGCCGCGGTGCCCGTCGATCGACCACGCTGCCGCCCGGTCGGACACGGCACGCCGGCCGTATCGCACCGACTCCCCGGAGCCGGTGGCCGCCGGGGCGCACTGCCGGCCGTTGCTCCGGATCCGGTTGTTCGTCACCGTCGCGTCGACCATCGGCCGGTCCACCCGGATCCCGTCCAGACCGTTGTCCCAGAACTCGTTGCTGTCGACGACGACATCCGACGCCGGGCCCTCGTAGCCGTTGCCCAGGCTGTGCTGGTGGTACCCGTACCAGCCGTTGCCGCTGATCCGATTGCCCCGGATCGTGTACGGCCCGGGGGTGTTGCCCACGCTGATCCCGTCGCGGACATTGCGGTCGATCACGCAGTCGCTCAGGATGCCGCCCCGGCCGGCGATACCGGCCGTGCCGTTGGCAGAGACGTCGAAGCCGGCCTCCAGGTTCCCGGTGAGCGTGCAGGCGGAGACGATCAGGCCGTCTGCGCCCCAGTCCGAGATGCCGAACCGGTTGGCCTGGCTGTGGCAGCCGATGATGCGGTACCCGCGTGGCGGCGTCCAGTACGGCTTCTGCAGCTCAAGGAAGATCCCGTTGGTGCCGTTGCCGAGGGTTGTGCAGTTGCTGATGGTGCAACGCTCCACGGCACCCCAGCCACCGATGCCGATGCCGATGCCCGCACCGCCCATCTCCTCACCGGTGTCCAGCCGCCCGCACCCGACCACCACCACGCCGTCGATCAGGCTGTCCTGGAGGAAGTCGCAACCGAGTCCGGTGGCGCCGGTGTGGTGGATGTAGAGATTGCGGAAGACGCCCCGCACCACGTACTGCAGGCCGAGTCCCTTGGCCAGATAGCTGTACTCGGCCATGGCCACGCCCGAGCCGTCGATCTCGAAGTCGGCGAAGGTGCAGTCGGCGATGTGCCGGTCCCGGTCGGCGCCGTGCTGCACCGTGGTCCAGAAGGCAAGCGGCGTCGGGTCGGCGCGGTTGCCTTCGTTGCTCAGCACGAACCGGGTCGCTCCCGGCCCGGCGCCGATCAGTGACACCCCGCTGCGCCACACCGTGCCCGCGTCCCGGATCGAGTAGATCCCGGGCGGGCAGTAGATGACCCGTGCCCGGCTGTCGGCGGCGTATCCCTCGCCCAGGCGGTCGACCAGCGCAGACAGCGCGGGCTGGTCGTTGGTGACCCCATCGCCCCGAAGTCCGAAATCAAGCGCGTCGCACCACAGCGGCGCACCGGCGACCGGTGACAGGCGCTCGCGGATGGCGGTGGACCGGTCCTGCTGCCGCACGGACCTCTCCCCTCGGTCGTTACCTCCTGCCGGCCGCCGCTTTCCCCATCTCCCCGGCCGAAAACGCCTCGCCAGTCACACCACCGCCATGCCACCCGGGCACCGGCACAGGCGGGCGGACCTGATGACGTGCATTCAGACGCCTTATGTCCGGAAAGCTCCGGTTTGTGGTGGCGTCGGTCACCGCACCGGCGGAATCGTGGACCCGGGCCGGTGGTTGTACATGGCGTAACCGCGAGCGCCCCCAGCGCCGCGTCCCGGGCCGGGTCGGAATGACCCCCCACCGCCGGGCGTTACACCCCCCGGAACATCGCACCAGGCCCCCCGGCGAGGATCCCCCGGAATGACTCCGGCACCACCCGGCGTCACATCCCCCGGGCCGGGCGAGCCCCCGGAATGATCCCGGCCCACCCGGCGTTACATCCGGCCGGGCCGCGAGCCCCGGAATGACCCCGCACCACCCGGCGTTACACCGTCTCCGGGCAACGGACCAGCTCGTAGCACGTCTTCCCTTTCACGCGAGGCCCACCCGCATCCCCCTTACCGCGGGCACCGCCACGCACCCCCGACCGAAAGGTGCAGACCATCATGGCTACCACCATCCTGCGCAAGACCGCCCTGACCATCGCCGCAGCCGCCGCCACCGCCGGTGGCATCGCCGGCCCCGCCGTCGCCGCCCACGCCGCCCCCACCACCAAGCCGGCCGCACAGGTACAGACCGACCGCAAGGCCGGTGGCGAGCGCGAACTCGGCGTCCGCTACGAGGCGCAGCCGAACTTCTACTACTGCGGCCCCGCCGCCGCCCGCAACGCACTCAGCGTGCAGGGCAAGAACATCGACGTGGACACCATGGCCAAGGAAATGCGCACCACCGAGGCCGGCACCAACTCCATCAACGACATCACCCCGGTACTGAACAAGGAGACCGGCAAGGACGTCTACAAGTCGGTCGAGATCACCGACACCAAGGCCGACGACAAGCAGACCGACAAGCTGCGCGACGACATCGTCCGCACCGTCGACAACGGCCGTGCCGTGGTCGCCAACATCGCCGGCACCGCCACCGACACCGACGGCACCACGCACAGCTTCGAAGGCGGCCACTACATCAGCGTCGTCGGCTACCGCGACGGCGGCGACACGGTCACCATCGCCGACTCCGCCGACCCCGCCCAGGCCTCCTACCGGATGAGCATCGACGCCCTCGCCGACTGGATCGCCACCCGCGGCTACACCGCCACCTCCTGACAACCCAACACCACGAAGGGCCGGCCCCACCCGGGGCCGGCCCTTCGTCGTCCCCACCCCCAATCCCCACCACCGCACCGCACCGCAGGATGCGACAACATCAGGGATGTTGCAGCCTGAAACCGCAGCCAGCCAGCAACATCCCCGAAGTTGCGGCCTCGCCTCGCCGCCAGCGGGGACCACGCCGATGGCGGCGGGGGGCCGGACGCTACGACGGCACGCGACGGACAGGCCACCGCAGAGGGAAACTGCCGTGTCAAAACAACGCGACCCAGCAACATCCCCCGAAGTTGCTGGCTCCCGTCCCGCCACGAGGGGAGGCACCTCCCGCCCACCTGGTGACACCGGGTTGCGCCAATAGCAAGACGGACGTACGGTTTTGTTGATGGCGCGAATCGGCGGTAAGTGTTGCCTAAGCACGGCAGCGCTCCGACCGGTGCGAAAGACTGCTCAGGACTACTCACGGTCGCTGGTGTGAAGGAGTACGACGTGGCGAGCCTCGACACCTTCGGTGCGAAGACCCAGCTACGCGTCGGAGACGCGAGCTACGAGATTTTCAAGATCAGTAAGGTGGAGGGCCAGGAACGGCTCCCCTACAGCCTGAAGATCCTGCTGGAGAACCTGCTGCGGACCGAGGACGGCGCGAACATCACCGCCGAACACATCCGCCAGCTCGGTGCGTGGGACCCGACCGCGGACCCGAACGTCGAGATCCAGTTCACCCCGGCCCGGGTGCTGATGCAGGACTTCACCGGCGTACCGTGCGTGGTCGATCTGGCCACCATGCGTGAGGCCGTTCGCGAGCTGGGTGGTGACCCGACCAAGGTGAACCCGCTCGCCCCCGCCGAGCTGGTCATCGACCACTCGGTCATCGCCGACCTGTTCGGTCGCGAGGACGCCTTCGAGCGCAACGTCGAGCTGGAGTACGCCCGCAACAAGGAGCGCTACCAGTTCCTGCGCTGGGGCCAGAGCGCGTTCAACGAGTTCAAGGTGGTCCCGCCGGGCACCGGCATCGTGCACCAGGTCAACATCGAGTACCTGGCGCGTACGATCATGGAGCGCAACGGCCAGGCGTACCCGGACACGGTCGTCGGCACCGACTCGCACACCACGATGGTCAACGGCCTGGGCGTGCTGGGCTGGGGCGTCGGCGGCATCGAGGCCGAGGCCGCCATGCTCGGCCAGCCGGTGAGCATGCTGATCCCGCGGGTCGTCGGCTTCAAGCTCTCCGGTGAGATGCCGGCCGGCACCACCGCCACCGACCTGGTGCTGACCATCACCGAGATGCTGCGCAAGCACGGTGTGGTCGGCAAGTTCGTCGAGTTCTACGGCCCCGGTGTGAGCGCGGTGCCGCTGGCCAACCGGGCCACCATCGGCAACATGTCCCCGGAGTACGGCTCCACCGTCGCGATCTTCCCGATCGACGCCGAGACCGTCCGCTACCTGGAGCTGACCGGCCGCGACCCGCAGCAGGTCGCCCTGGTCGAGGCGTACGCCAAGGAGCAGGGCCTCTGGCACGACCCGGACGACGAGCCGGTCTACTCCGAGCAGCTGGAACTCGACCTGGGCACCATCGAGCCCTCTCTCGCCGGGCCGAAGCGCCCTCAGGACCGGGTGCCGCTCGGCAACGCCAAGACCCTGTTCCGCTCGGCGCTCACCGACTACGTGTCCGCCGACGAGACCGGTGGCGACCCGGGTCGCAAGCCGGGCGTCCCGCAGCAGGAGCAGCCGTACGGCGTGACCGGCCACGCCGACGAGGCCAGTGCCGAGTCCTTCCCGGCCAGCGACTCCCCGGCCAACGGCATCGACGACCCGGCCGACGCGCCCCGTGACCTGGTGAACGCCGCCGTGGGCTCGGGCGGTCGGGCCAGCAACCCGATCCGGGTCACCGGTGCCGACGGCACCGAGTTCGAGCTGGACCACGGCGCCGTGGTGATCGCCGCGATCACCTCCTGCACCAACACCTCCAACCCGCAGGTGATGATCGGTGCGGCGCTGCTCGCCCGCAACGCCGTGGACAAGGGCCTGAACCGCAAGCCGTGGGTGAAGACCACCCTCGCGCCCGGCTCCAAGGTGGTGATGGACTACTACGAGCGGGCCGGTCTCACGCCGTACCTGGAGAAGCTCGGCTTCCACCTGGTCGGATACGGCTGCACCACCTGCATCGGCAACTCCGGCCCGCTGCCGGAGGAGATCTCCGCCGCGGTGAACGAGGCCGACCTCGCGGTGGTCTCGGTGCTCTCCGGCAACCGCAACTTCGAGGGCCGGATCAACCCGGACGTGAAGATGAACTACCTGGCGTCCCCGCCGCTGGTGGTAGCGTACGCCCTGGCCGGCACGATGGACATCGACCTGGCCAACGAGCCGCTCGGTGAGGACAGCGCGGGCAACCCGGTCTTCCTGCGCGACATCTGGCCGAGCACCGCCGAGATCCAGGACGTGATCGCCTCCGCGATCGGCGCCACCGGCTTCAGCTCCGCGTACGCCGACGTCTTCGCCGGTGACGAGCGCTGGCAGTCGCTGCCGACCCCGACCGGGGACACCTTCGCCTGGGACGGCGACTCGACCTACGTCCGCAAGCCCCCGTACTTCGAGGGCATGGGGCGCCTACCGGCGCCTGTTTCCGACATCGGTCCGGCTCGGGTGCTGGCCAAGCTCGGCGACTCGGTGACCACCGACCACATCTCGCCGGCCGGTTCCATCAAGGCCGACTCCCCCGCCGGGCAGTACCTCGCCGAGCACGGGGTGCCACGGCACGAGTTCAACTCCTACGGCTCGCGCCGGGGCAACCACGAGGTGATGATCCGGGGCACCTTCGCCAACATCCGGCTACGTAACCAGTTGGTGCCCGGCGTGGAGGGCGGCTTCACGATCAACCACCTGACCGGGGAGCAGACGTCGATCTACGACGCCGCCATGGCGTACCAGGAGGCGGGCGTGCCGCTGGTCATCCTGGCCGGCAAGGAGTACGGATCCGGCTCGTCGCGGGACTGGGCGGCCAAGGGCACCATGCTGCTCGGCGTGCAGGCGGTCATCGCCGAGTCGTACGAGCGGATCCACCGCTCCAACCTGATCGGGATGGGCGTGCTGCCGTTGCAGTTCCCCGCCGGGGAGAACGCCGAGTCGCTGGGGCTCACCGGCACCGAGACCTTCTCCATCTCCGGGGTCACCGCCCTCAACGACGGCGACACCCCACGCACGGTGCAGGTCACCACCGACGGTGGGGTGGAGTTCGACGCGGTGGTGCGGATCGACACCCCGGGTGAGGCGGACTACTACCGGCACGGCGGCATCCTGCAGTACGTACTGCGGCGCATGATCGCCAGCTGACTCGCGATGCCGTGAGGGCTCCCACCCCGCCGGGGTGGGAGCCCTCAGCTTCTGCAGGCCCCGTCAGTCGGTGCGACCGGCCGCCCGGGTCTTCATGGCGTGCTCCACGAGCATGATGAGCACCTCCTTGGCCGACTCCCGCTGCCGGGCGTCGCAGAGCAACACCGGCACCTCGGGGTCGAGGTTCAGCGCCGCCTGCACCTCGTCGAGCCGATACCGGCGGGCTCCCTCGAAGCAGTTGACCGCGACGAGGAACGGTGTTCCCCGGCCCTCGAAGTAGTCGATGGAAGGGAAGCAGTCGGCCAGCCGACGAGTGTCGGCGAGCACCACCGCGCCGATCGCCCCGAGGGCCAACTCGTCCCAGACGAACCAGAACCGGTCCTGACCCGGGGTACCGAACAGGTACAGCACGAGATCGTCACTGATGGTGATCCGGCCGAAGTCCATCGCGACGGTGGTGGTCCGCTTCGTCTCGACGCCCTCCAGGTCGTCGATGCCCACTCCCGACTCGGTGAGCACCTCCTCGGTCCGCAGCGGGCGCGTCTCGCTTACCGCACCGACCAAGGTGGTCTTACCCGCCCCGAACCCGCCGGCGATCAGGATCTTGATCGCGGTGGGCAGCGTGGCCGCGCCCGACGGCCGCTCAGCGTGCCCGTAGTCCATTGGTAACCGCCTCGAAGATGCTGTGTAGGGTTACTGCTCTCCGCCGGTCTGCTCGGCCGGCCGGGGCGGCGACGCGACGTACTTGCCGACCCGGGTGACCAGCATGGCCATCTCGTACGCGATCAGACCGACGTCGGCGTCCTCGCTGGCCAGCACCGCCAGGCAGGCGTTGCGGCCGGCGGCTGTGACGAACAGGAACGACGACTGCATCTCGATGATCGTCTGTTGCACCTGCCCGCCACCGAACCGCTTGCCAGCGCCACGGGCCAGGCTCTGGATGCCGGCCGCCATCGCTGCCAGGTGCTCGCCGTCGTCGCGGCTGAGCCCCTGCGAGGAGGCCATCAGCAGGCCGTCGGCGGACAACGCGACCGCGTGCTCGGCCTGCTTGACCCGGCCAACAAGATCATCCAGCAACCACGTCAGGTCGGCACTCGAAGCCGTCTTCTGCGCCACGTCGTCGTCCCTCTTCTCCTCCGGCTCATCACCGGCTCACTCGGGCCTGACCGTTCTCCCCGGCTGACCGGGCAGCGCACCCCGGTCAGGGCGCCTGTTGATCGGCGTCGTCGGACTCATCGTCGGGCCCGGGCCGACCGCCAGCACCGAGCAGCCGGGCGGCGTCGGAACGTCCCCGCCGGGTGCCGGTCTGGTACGAACTCATCATGCGCCGGACCTGCTCCGGCTCCCGGATCGTGTCGTCGCTCTCCGCCACCGCCGCGGGCTCGGCCCGCAACCCCGGTGCCAGGCTCGTCTGGCGTACCCGGACCGGCAGGCCCGACTCGGTGCGGGTCGGCTCGATCCCGGTAACTGTGGGGTCGCCCAGCTCGGGCGGCGGACCGGCGGCCGAGACCGCACCAGCGACCGGGCCGGGACGCGCCGGCCGGTGCGGTGGCCACGGCGGGCCGTCGCCGGACGTGGAGTTGACCGGCAGTCCGATCGGGATGGTCGGTCCGTCCAACGCCGCATCGTGCCCCGCACGACGTCGGGAGTCGGTCGACAGTCCGGATCCATCGGCGCCGGCCGCCGAGGCCTCCGCCGGCCTGCTCGGCTCGGTCTCGTCCCCGATGACCAGGTCGCTCGGGATCAGCACCACGGCGGTCGTCCCGCCGTACGCCGACTTCCGGAGCCGGACCCGCACACCGTGCCGGTCGGTCAACCGGCTCACCACGTAGAGGCCCAGCCGGGCCGCATCGGCGCGGGTCTGCTCGCCACCGTCTCCGATCCGATGGTTGGCGGCGGCGCGGTCCTCCTCGGTCATGCCCAGACCGCGGTCCTCGACCTCGATGGCGAAGCCGTTGGCGACCAGTTGCCCACGGACCTCGACCCTGGTGTGCGGCGGCGAGAAGGCGAGTCCGTTCTCGATCAGCTCGGCGAGCAGGTGGATGACCGCACCGACGGCCCGCCCGGCCAGCGAGACATCGCCGACCGCGAGCACCGTGACGCGGGTGTACTCCGCCACCTCACCGACCGCGCTCCGGATCACGTCCACCATCGGCACACCGCGGCGCCAGGCCCGGCCGGGGGTGGCGCCACAGAGCATGATCAGGTTCTCCGTGTTGCGCCGCATCCGGGTGGCGAGATGGTCGACGCGGAACAGGTCTTCCAGTTCCTCGGCGTCGTGCTCGCGCCGCTCCATCGAGTCGAGCAGAGCGAGCTGCCGGTGCACCAGGGCCTGGGTACGCCGGGCCAGGCCCAGGAACACCTCGCGTACGGCCCCACGCAGCTCGGCCTGCTCGACGGCGGTGCGGACGGCGCTCTGCCGCACCACGTCGAAGGCCCGGCCCACCTGGCCGATCTCGTCGTCACCGAAGCGCAGCGGCGGTGCCGCCTCGGCGATGTCCACCTGTTCACCGCGCCCGAGCCGCTCCGCAACGCGCGGCAACCGTTCGTCGGCGAACTCCAGCGCCGCGTCGCGCAGTCGGCGCAACTGCCGTACCCGGGCCCGGGCCGTGGTGATCGAGACGACCACCGAGGCGATGACCACGAGCAGGCCGAGACCTGCGCCGAGGACCAGCCGGACGATGACGCCGATCGCGACCGGTGTGGCGTTCTTGACGATGTCGTCACCGCCGGCCAGCACCACGTCACCGATCTCGATCAGCGCCGCAGCGGTGACGTTCGACCAGTCCGAGGTCGAGAACGGCGGTCGGGAGGTGCCGTCGCCGTTCATGATCCGGGTTTCCAGGTCGGCCAGCCGCCGGAAGTTCGCGCCGGTGACCAGCTGTTCGTAGCGGCGCCGGTCGGCCTCGGGCAGCCGGACGATCGCCTGCTCGGCGACGAACTGACGGGCACCGACGACCCGGGTGAACTCGGCCCGCTCGGCCGGGGTGATCCGGCCCGCGGCGAGCACGCCGGCCAGCAGGGCGTCCTCCTGGGACAGCAGCTCCCGAGCCCGGTAGAGCCGGATCAGTTGTGCGGTGTCATCGGCGATCTGGTCGTCGTCGACATTGCCGAGTTCGTCGTACACCGCGTAGATCGATCCGATCAGCGCGGTGTACGTCGCACCGGCGTCGCTGCGGCCGATGTTGCGCCCGTCGATGGCGGTACGCGCGTCGGCCAGCGCGGCCAGTTGCCGCTTCAGCTCGGCGATGCGGTCGTGCAACGCGTCGCTGCCGAGCAGGCCGACCTGCCAGTTGTCGGACGACTCGGCGAACTCGGCGGCCAACTGGTCGGTGCGCTCACGTAACCGGGTCAGCTCGTCCAGCTGCGCGTCGTTCGGGCGTCCCAGGTGGACCAACGAGGTACGCCGCTCCAGCTGCAACTGCAGCAGCAGCGGCTCCGTGGGGTCGAAGACCTGCACGTCGAGCGCCCGCACGCCGAGCAGGTTGACTCCATCGCGGACGGTGACCCAGGCGGTGAAGCCCCACAGCGCCACAAGTGCGGCCAACAGGGCCACCACCTTGGTACGCAGACTCCTACTGCGGGAACCCATTACACCGTCCCTGGCCCTGAGCTAGTTGACCGATCAGTCAGGAGTGAGGCGCACAGCACACCGACCCCGGCGCAACCTAACAACGTCACCGGATCAACTCAAGCGCTCGTGATCATGCCGTGGTCGGCCCGCCCGTCGCCGGTCGGGTGATCTACGTCATGTCGGCCCGGCCCATCAATGACCGCCGGCCGAGACGGCTGGCCACCGCCCGTCGCGCCGGTCACTCGCCGGTGCCGGTGAGCCCGTCCGTGGGATTCGCCGACGGGAATGCGGGCGGTGGTCGGTCCCACTGTGCCAGGCTCAGGGACATGGACGACAAGACCATCCTGAGCCGGATCTCCGATCTGGTCGACGAGGAGCACCGGCTACGCGCCCAGGCCCAGGCCCACGAGACGGGCACCGACGACGACGCCCGCACCCGCCTGCGTGAGCTGGAGGAATCCCTCGACCAGTGCTGGGACCTGCTGCGCCGCCGCCGCGCCGCCCGGCAGGCCCACGGCGATCCCGAGGCCCAGGGCGCCCGCCCGGCGTCCGAGGTCGAACGGTATCTGCAGTGAGGTCCACTCACCCGCACGCCGCCGTCCGGCCGGTCGCCGGGTCGGCGGCGGTACCCGCCACGCGGTCGAGGTCGCGCGGGAAGGAGTAACCGCAACGGGCTCCGGGGAGCGGTGACCACCACCCGGAGCCCGCCGGTCAGGCCAGACCGGCCTCGCGGCACAGCATCTCGGTCAGCACCGCCGGGTCCACGAGATCCGCCGGCAGGCCCCGGGCCGCGAACCAGGTGGCGACGATGCGAACATCGCGGGCGAGGAACTCCCGCCCCTGCGGGTTCACCACGACGTCGACCACCTGTGGCAGGTCGATGAGCGCCAACCGTCCCGCATGCACCAGCAGGTTGTACGGCGACAGGTCACCGTGCGCGTACCCGGCCCGGGCCAGGACGACGAGCGAGTCGACCAACTGCCCCCACAGGTCGCGCAGTTCGGCCGGGGACGGGCGCAGTTCGGCCAGCCGGGGTGCGGCCCTCCCCCCGTCGGCGTCACCGAGGAACTCCAGCATCAGCTCGGTGCCCCGCAGCTGTACCGGGTACGGCACGGTGACGGTGCCGTAGCGCGTACCGATCTCCCAGAGCCGGCTGAGGGCGGCGAACTCCGCCGCCGCCCACTGCCCGGCGATCATCTGCCGGCCGAACGCGGTCCGGCCGGTCATCGCCCGCATCTCACGCGAGCGGCGTACCCGGCGCCCTTCGAGATACCCCGCGTCCCGGTGGAACAGCCGGTGCCGAGGGTCCCGGTAACGTTTCGCCGCCAGCAGGCAGGACCGGTCCGTCCCGGGAAGCCCCCGGCGCACCAGGTGGACGTCCGCCTCCTTGCCGGTCTTGAGCACACCGAGTTCGGTGTCCTTCGCGGCCAGCTCGGTGACCAGCCAGGGCGGGTGGGGTTGCGGACCGTGCAGCGCGTCGTCCCAGGAGGACCACGTTTCGTCGGTCTCCGGGTCGGGCTCGTCGGGGTCGGTGGGAGCGGGGCCGGTCGGGCGGCCGCGCTTCAGGAAGTGCGGTTCGTCGTCGTCGAAGCGGCGTCGGCCGCGGGTCCGGCGCTCGGGCACCGGAGAGTCGTGATCACGCATGGTGCGGGTAATCCCTTTGTCGAGGTGTCGGGAGGCAGGAAGTGACCTGCGAAGACGGCCATGACCGACCTCCTCTCCTCGACCGGGCGCACGCCCGGCTCGCACGATGCATGGACCATGCTCGTCGGCGGTACCCGCCGGGTCAACCGAATTAGTCAGGCGCCCATGATCTCGGCGATGGCCGCGATCACGGTGTCCACCGTCGCGGTGGGCGCGAACCGGGCGTCGGTCCAGGGACGCCCCCGGTGCAGCCAGATGCTGGGCAGGCCGACGGCGGTGGCGCCGCCGATGTCCGCCTCCGGGCCGTCCCCGACCACCCAGGCCCCGCGCAGCGGCATCCTGGCCCGCTGCGCGGCGAGCGCGAAGATGCGGGGGTTGGGCTTGCTGACCCCGGCCTCCTCGGAGATCACCCAGTCGGCGATGTACCGGTCCAACCCGGTGCGACGGATCTTGGTGTCCTGCTGCCGAACCGCGCCGTTGGTCACCACCACCGGCATCCAGCCGGCGTCGTCGGCGATCCGCAGGGCGCACGCCACCAGCGGATCCAGTCGGGTGAACTCGACGACCCCGTCATGCAGTTCCTCCACCAGGTCGATGGAGGGAATCCGCAACCGGTAGCGGTCCCGGATCGCGTCCGCCACGTCCCAGCGATCCGTCAGCCCGTCGGCGTCGATTGACAGCAGCCACTCGATGTCGTTCGGTGGTGCGCCGATGCCGTCGAGGAAGCGCTGCGCCCAGGTGCGGAACGGCCCGGCCCGATCGAGCAGGGTGTTGTCCAGATCCAACAGGAGCAGCGGCACTCGGGCACCTTACGGGAATCGGGTACCTCGCCGACAGGGCGGAAGGTTACGCGGTGGTGTCGGTCGGGAGCGGCCGCCGCCCGCGACCCGCTCACCGAAAACCAAGCCGTACGTACGGTTTGCGTCAGCAGAGGGGAGCTGACACGATCGACACGTGCCCAGAGTAAGCCAGGATCAGCTCGACGCCCGCCGACAGGAGATCCTCGCCGCCGCGCGAGCCTGCTTCGCCCGGCACGGCTACGAGGGCGCGACCGTACGCCGGCTGGAGGAGGCCACCGGCCTCTCCCGTGGCGCGATCTTCCACCACTTCCGGGACAAGGACTCGCTCTTCCTGGCCGTCGCCGAGGACGACGCCGCCACGATGGTGGAGACCGTCGCCCGCAACGGACTGGTCCAGGTGATGCGTGACCTGCTCGCCCGGGCGGTCTCGCCGGACACCACCGGATGGCTGGGCAGCCAGCTGGAGGTGTCGCGACGGCTGCGTACCGACCCCACCTTCGCCAAGCGCTGGGCAGAGCGGTCGGCCGCCATCGCCGAGGCGACCCGGGACCGGCTGGCCCGCCAACGCGAGGCTGGCGTACTCCGCGAGGACATCCCCATCGACGTGCTGGCCCGTTTCCTCGAACTCGCCTATGACGGGCTGGTGCTGCACCTGGCCATGGGCCGACCCGCCGGTGACCTGGGCGCGGTGCTCGACCTGGTCGAGGAGGCCGTACGCCGACGCTGAACTCGGCAGGTAACGGGAAGGTAACTCGACTCTCCGGGCAACCGGATGCTGGCATCGTCGCTCCACAATGAAGCCGGGTTCCCTCGCGTGACAGGAGCAGACCATGACGGGTTTCGCACTCGATTACGACACCTGGGGAGTTCCCGGTCCCACCTTCATCACGCTCTACCTGGCGGCCACGGTGGTCGCCGTCGCCGTCGTGCTGATCCGTCGCCGGGCTCTGCTGGGCGGCCATGCCGCTCCGCCCGCCAACCAGCTGAGCCCACAGCAGGTCGCCTACCTCAACGGCGGCGACGATTTTGCCGTCTGGACCTCCCTGGGCACGCTGCGCAGCCAGGGCACGATCGGCGTCCACCCGGACCATCGGTTGACCGCCGACGGTCCGCTGCCTCCGGCCGCCTCCCAACTCGACCGGGCCATCCACTACGCCGCGACGCAACGCATCCGGGCCCGGGACGTGCGGCGCACCGAGTGGGTCGAGCGGGCCCTCACCGAGCTGCGCGACGGGCTCGACCAGCGCGGTCTCGCGATCGGTCCGGACCGGCGGGCGGCCCTGCGCCACGGTCCGTTGCTGCTGGTCGCACTGCTGGTGCTCGGTGTCGTCCGGATCGTGGCCGGGCTCGCCAACGACCGCCCGGTCTGGTACCTGGTGCTCACCGTCCTCGCGCTCGGCACGCTGACCACCGTGCTGCTCGTCCGGGTACCGCGCCGTACCCGGGCGGCCGAGGTCGCGCTACGGACCCTGCGCCAACGCAACCGGCACCTCGCCCCCGCCTCGAACCCGGCGTATGCCACCTACGGAGCGGCGGGCGTGGCCATGGCGGTGGCCCTCTACGGCACCGCATCGCTCTGGGCGCTCGACCCGGCCTTCGCCCAGCAGGCCGAGATCCAGCGCGAGGCCATGGCCAGCGGTGCGAGCTCCACCGCAGGGTGTGGTGGCGGCAGCACCGCAGGAGCAGGCGACAGTGGCTGCGGCGGCGGTGGGGGCTGCGGTGGGGGTGGGTGCGGCGGATGAACACCCCGCACGGTGTGGGCATCGGCTGGCGCCCGGAGATCTCCGGGTTCGTCGCCGAGCTGCCCGGCCTGCGCTTCGTCGAGGTGATCGCCGAGTCGGTACCGACCACCGGACCGCCACCGGACGATCTTGTCGAGCTGCGCAACCGTGGCGTCACGGTCGTACCGCACGGCGTGCGGCTCTCCCTCGGCGGCGCGGAACCGGTCGACCCGGCCCGGGTGGCTCACCTGGCGGCGGTCGCGCAGCTCGTGGCTGCGCCCCTGGTCAGTGAGCACATCGCCTTCGTCCGGGCCGGCGGCCTGGAGGCGGGTCACCTGCTGCCGCTGCCACGCACCCGCGAGGCGGTCGCGGCGATCTGCGCCAACATCGTCCGCGCCCAGGCGGACCTGCCGGTACCGATCGCGTTGGAGCCGATCGCCGCCCTGTTCGACTGGCCGGACGACGAACTCGACGAGGCGGCGTTCCTCACCGAGATCCTGGACCGCACCTCGGCGCTGCTGCTCCTCGACATCGCCAACGTGTACGCCAACGCCCGCAACCGGGGCACCGACCCGCTCGCGCTGCTGGACCGGCTGCCACTGGAACGGGTGGCGTACCTGCACGTCGCGGGCGGCGCGGAGCGCGGCGGCTTCTACCACGACACGCACACCGACCCGATCGGGCGGGAGGTGCTGGAGCTGCTCACCGAGCTGTGCGCCCGACACCGTCCGCCGGCGGCGCTGCTGGAGCGCGACGGACACTATCCTCCGGCGGCCGAGCTGCGCACCGAGCTGGACGCCGTCGCCGTCGCCTGCGGCTTCCCGGCGGTCACGTGACAACGCCCGGGACCGGGCCCGACGGTCCCGCCGGCGGGGCAGCCGAGTCGCTCGCCTCGCGGCAGGCGGAACTGGTCGCGGCCCTGGTGGCCGACGGTCCACCACCGGCCGGCTTCGCGCCCGGCCCGTTGGCCGCCGCCCGCGCCGCGCTGTTGCGCAAGCGGGCCGGCGAGGTCGCCCGGCACTGGCCGCTGCTCGCCGCCGGGCTCGGCCCGGCCTGGCCGGCGGCGTTCGTCGAGTGGGCTGCCGGCCGACCCACCGGCGGCGGACTACGCGACGGCTGGGACCTGGCCCGCGCACTGCACGCCCGCACTGCCCTGCCGGCGCTGGGCGCCGAGGAGCTGGCGGCCCGGGAGGCGGAGTTCCGCTACGACGGGCACCGGGCACCGCGTCGTCGCCGGTCCCCCGCCCTCGGACGGGTCGGCGGCGCGATCGCCGTCCAGATCGCCGGCCGGGTACGCCTACTGCGCCCGGCCCGCCCCTGAACCCGACCCACGGACCCGGGACCACCCCTGTTTCGCGTCGAGCGGGCTGGGGCAGGATCGTCGGCATGGATCTCGGACTGACCGATCGGGTGTACCTGCTCACCGGCGCCTCCCGTGGGCTTGGTTACGCCACCGCTCAGTGCCTGGTGGCCGACGGCGCCCGGGTGGTGCTCTCCGCCCGGCACGCCGACGCGGTGGAGGCCGCCGTGGCCGGCCTCGGCGGGCCCGACCGGGCCGTCGGCGTCACCGCCGACCTGGCCGACCCGGCGACACCCGAACGGCTGCTGGCCACCGCACAGCACCACTTCGGCCGGGTCGACGGTGCCCTGGTCTCCGTCGGCGGACCGCCCGCCGGCAGCGCCGCGTCGGTCGACGACGAGCAGTGGCGGCAGTCCTTCGAGACCGTCTTCCTTGGCAGCGTCCGCACGGTACGAACGGTCGCCGCGGCACTGCCCGAGGGCGGCGCCATCGCACTCGTGCTCTCCACCTCGGCGCGCGGCCCGGTGCCCGGGCTCGGCATCTCCAACGGCCTGCGGCCGGGCCTGGCCGGCGTCGCCAAGGACGTCGCCGACGAGTACGGCCCGCGTGGCGTACGGGTGGTCGGGCTGCTGCCGGGGCGGATCCTGACCGACCGCAACCGGGAACTCTTCGCCGCCTCCGGCGACCCGGAACGGGCCCGGGCCGAGGCGGAGGCCGCCATCCCGCTGCGCCGCATCGGTGACCCCGCCGAGTTCGGTCGGGTCGCCGCCTTCGTGCTCTCCCCCGCAGCCAGCTACCTCACCGGCGTCACCGTGCCGGTCGACGGTGGCGCCCTGCGCGGCCTGTGACCGGCGACCAGCCGCCCCGCCCCGAGCGGCGGGCCGCCCACGGCAGGTCGCCGAGCCCGTCCCGGCCCGAGCCGGCCACCCCCGGCAGGACGACCAAGCCGTTCCGACCGGGGTCTGCGGAGCCGCGGTCACGGCCGTACCCGCGGCCGAGCCGGGAGGAACTGGCGGCCGCGGCCGACAAGACCATCCCGGACCTCATCGCCGTCGGGTTGGACGTGCTCTTCGTCGGGATCAACCCGGGGCTCTGGTCGGCGGCGACCGGGTGGCACTTCGCCCGTCCCGGCAACCGGTTCTGGCCGGCCCTGCACCGGGGCGGGTTCACCCCCCGCCTGCTGCACCCCAGCGAGCAGGGCGAACTGCCGGCGCTCGGGCTCGGCATCACCAACATGGTGGCTCGGGCCAGCGCCCGCGCCGACGAGCTGACCGCCGACGAGCTGGTCGACGGCGCCCGGCGGCTCACCGACAAGGTGGCCCGGCACCGGCCGCGCTGGGTCGCGGTGGTCGGGGTGACGGCGTACCGGATCGGCTTCGCCCGGCCCAAGGCGGGGTTCGGGCCGCAACCGGAGCAGTTGGCGGACGCCCGGCTGTGGGTGCTGCCCAACCCGAGCGGCCTGAACGCCCACTACACCCCGCAGACCCTCGGTGCCGCCTTCGCCGAACTCCACTCGGCCACCCTCGGGCGAGCAGGAGACACGCCCTAGTTGGCGGCGGCGGGCGGCATGGCCTCGTCGGCGATGTACTCCCGGGTGGGGATGACCACCGGCTCCGGGCCGGTGGCGTCGGCGTACGGGGTGGGCGAGTCGGCCACCGCGAACTGGGTGCGGTACAGCTCCGCGTAGAGGCCGCCGACCGCGACCAGCTCGTCGTGGCGGCCCCGCTCCACGATGCGGCCGTCGTCGAGAACCAGGATCTGGTCGGCGTCCCGCACGGTGGAGAGCCGGTGGGCGATCACCAGGGCGGTACGCCCGGTCAGCGCCACCGACAGCGCCCGTTGCACCGCCGCCTCGCTCTCCGAATCAAGGTGGGCGGTCGCCTCGTCGAGGATCACGATCGACGGCGCCTTGAGCAGCAACCGGGCGATGGCGATGCGCTGCTTCTCGCCGCCGGAGAAGCGGTAGCCGCGCTCGCCGACGGTGGTCTCGAGCCCGTCCGGCAGCGACCTGACCAGGTCGGCGACCTGCGCCCCGGCCAGCGCCGCCCACAGCTCGTCGTCGGTGGCGTCCGGCTTCGCGTAGCGCAGATTCTCCGCGATGGTCTCGTGGAACAGGTGTGAATCCTGGGTGACCACGCCGATCTCGTCGCGCAGCGAGTCGAGCCGAGCCTCCCGGACGTCGACGCCGCCGACGAGCACCTGCCCGTCGGTCACGTCGTAGATGCGGGAGATCAGCATGGACAGCGTGGACTTGCCGGCGCCGGAGGGCCCGACAAGCGCCACCATCTGACCCGGCTCGACGTTGAACGAGACGCCCTTGAGCACCGGTTCGTTCACCGTACGGTCCAGGGCGGCGACCTCCTCCAGCGAGGCGAGCGAGATCTCCGCGGCGCTCGGGTAGCGGAACCGGACGTCGCGGAACTCGACCCTCCCCGCGCCCTGGGGGATCCGCACCGCGTCGGGCCGTTCCTTGATGCCCGGTTGCAGGTCGAGCACCTCGAAGACCCGGTCGAACGAGACGAGCGCGCTCATCACGTCCACCCGGACGTTGCTCAGCGCGGTGAGCGGGCCGTAGAGGCGGGTGAGCAACAACGCGAGGGTCACCACGGTGCCGGCGCTGACCTGGCCGCTGACCGCGAGCCAGCCGCCGAGGCCGTAGGTCAGGGCCTGGGCAAGGGAGGCCACCAGCAGCATGGCCACGAAGAAGGTCCGCGAGTACATCGCGGAGGTGATGCCGATGTCGCGGACCCGTTCGGCGCGGGCGGCGAAGCGGGCCGCCTCGGCGTCGGGTCGACCGAAGAGCTTCACCAGCAACGCGCCGGCGACGCCGAACCGCTCGGTCATCGTCGCGTTCATCTTGGCGTCGAGGTCGTACGACTCGCGGGTGATCTCGGCCAGTCGTCGGCCCACCCGGCGCGCCGGGATGATGAACACCGGCAGCAGCACCAGTGACAGCGCCGTGATCTGCCAGGAGAGGGTCAGCATCACCACTGCGGTGAGGACCAGCTGGATCACGTTGCTGACCACGCCGGACAACGTCGAGGTGAACGCCCGCTGGGCCCCCATCACGTCGTTGTTGAGTCGACTCACCAGCGCACCGGTCTGGGTCCGGGTGAAGAACTGCAACGGCATCCGCTGCACGTGGTCGTAGACGCGGGTACGCAGGTCGAGGATGATGCCCTCGCCGATGCGGGCCGAATACCACCGCTGAGCCAGCGACAGGAGAGCGTCGGCCACCGCGAGCGCGGCGATGAACAGGGCCAGCCGGATCACCATCGCCCCGGCCTCGGCGCCACCCCGGGTGATCGTGTCGATCACGTCGCCGGCCAGCAGCGGGGTCGCCACCCCGATCACCGCGGCGACGATCACGGTGAGCAGGAAGACGACGATGTCGCGCCGGTAAGGGTGGGCGAAGGCGACGATCCGGCGGGCGACACCACGCTTGAGCCGGTGGGCGGAGATGTCGTCCTGGCTGCGCATCGAGCGGAGCATGCTCCAACCGCCCATGCCGCCAGCGGCCATGTGGTTGGACACGCTCACCTCCGGGTCGAGACGTCGTACACCGTCGGGTCAATTCTCCCGATGCCTACGACAACCACGCGAGTAACCCAGATCTTCCCGAACGGTCCTTACTATTCGCCCCGTCCGGCAAGATCCCGCAGTCGGCGCGTCTGCGCCTCCCGCTCGGCGCGCTGCTGCTCGGCATGGGTACGCCCGGCGGCGCCGGTGAGCAGCGCCTTGACCTCGACGACCGCGTCCCGGCTGGGGGCGAGCAGCCCAGCGGTCAGGTCACGCACCGCGTCGTCCAGCTCGGCGGTGGGAACCACAAGCGTGGCCAGCCCGATCCGGTCGGCCTCGACGGCGTCCATCCGTCGGCCGGTGGCACAGATCTCCAGCGCGCGGGCGTAGCCGACCAGCTCGACCAGGCGCTTGGTGCCGGCCAGGTCCGGCACCAGGCCCAACGTCACCTCGGCCATGGCGAACGTCGCATCATCGGCCAGCACCCGCAGGTCACAGGCGAGGGCGAGTTGGAAACCGGCACCGATGGCGTGCCCCTGGACGGCGGCGATCGAGATGACGTCCGGGCGGTGCAGCCAGGTGAACCCGCCCTGGTATTCGGCGATCCGGTCGGCGCACTCCTGCTCCGGCAGGGTGGTCAGTTCGGCGAAGGAACCCGGCCCGGAGGCACCGGCCACCGCCAGGTCGAGACCGGCGGAGAAGGACCGCCCTTCGCCGCGTACCACGACGACGCGCACGTCACCGGGAAGCGCCCGGGAGAATTCGCTCATCGCGCGCCACATCGCCGGCGTCTGCGCGTTGAGCACGTCGGGCCGGCACAGGGTGACCGTGGCGACCGGCCCGTCGCATTCCAGCCGGACCCCGGTCGCCTCGGCGGTCACCGGGCGGCCCGGGTCGCGGTGGTGGTGGCGGTGCTGCTGGACGACGCTGACGGGCGGGTCACGCCTTCTTGCGGCGCCGGGCGCCGCCGCGCTGCCGCAGCTGCACCCCGGACTCGGTGAGTACGCGGTGGATGAACCCGTACGATCGCCCGGTCGAGGCCGCGAGCGCCCGGATGCTCTCGCCCCCGGTGTACCGCTTGACGAGGTCCTTCGCGAGCGTCTGGCGCTCGGCTCCGACGATCCGGCGACCCTTCTCAGTGCTGGTGGCTGTGCCAGTGGCTGCCATGCTGTGTCCTCACGTCCCAGACTGTGCGGTTCGGATACGGTCCCACCTATTAGACCGTCTCGAACGATCATGCGCCAGATATCAACTATTCGCCAACCGACACGCTATGCAGTGTCAGCTTCCCGATAGGTGATGCCGCCGCCGGCTCAGGCCAGCTCGACCAGCTCCAGCAGGTCGTCGCTCCAGGCGTCCTCGTCACCGTCGGGCAGCAGGATCGCCCGGTCCGGCTTGAGCGCGAGGACCGCGCCCGGGTCGTGCGTGACCAGCACGATCGCGCCCGGATAGCGGGCGATGGCGTCGAGCACCTGCTCCCGGCTGACCGGGTCCAGGTTGTTCGTCGGCTCGTCGAGCAGCAGCACGTTGGCGCCCGAGCAGACCAGGGTGGACAGGGCCAACCGGGTCTTCTCCCCGCCGGAGAGCACCCCGGCGGGCTTGTCGACGTCCTCGCCGGAGAAGAGGAAAGCCCCCAGGATCTTCCGCAGCTCGGTGTCGGTCTGCTCGACCGCCGCCGCCCGCATGTTCTCCAGCACGGTCCGTTCCACGTCAAGCGTCTCGTGCTCCTGCGCGTAGTAGCCCAGGCGCAGGCCGTGGCCGGGGCGCACCTCGCCGGTGTCCGGCTCCAGCAGGCCGCCGAGCATCCGCAGCAGGGTGGTCTTGCCGGCCCCGTTGAGCCCGAGGATGGCCACCCGGGAACCCCGGTCCACCGCCACGTTCACGTCGGTGAAGATCTCCAACGAGCCGTACGACTTGGACAGGCCGGTCGCGGTCAGCGGGGTCTTTCCGCACGGCGCCGGTGCGGGAAAGCGCACCTTGGCCACCTTGTCGGCGACGCGTACCTCCTCCAGGCCGGACATCAGCCGTTCCGCGCGGCGGGCCATGTTCTGCGCGGCGACCGTCTTGGTGGCCTTGGCCCGCATCTTGTCGGCCTGGGCCATCAGCGCGCCGGCCTTCTTCTCGGCGTTGGCCCGCTCCCGGCGACGACGACGCTCGTCGGTCTCCCGCGCCTCCAGGTACGCCTTCCAGCCCAGGTTGTAGACGTCGACCACGCTGCGGGTGGCGTCCAGGAACCACACCTTGTTGACCACCGACTCCAGCAGGTCGCCGTCGTGGGAGATCACGATCAGGCCGCCCTTGTGGTTGGCCAGGAAACCCCGCAGCCAGGTGATCGAGTCGGCGTCGAGGTGGTTGGTCGGCTCGTCCAGCAGCAGAATGCCGCCGCCGTTCTCGCCCGCGTCCCGGAACAGGATCCGGGCCAGCTCGATGCGGCGACGCTGCCCGCCGGAAAGGGTGCCGATGGTCTGCGCCAGGGCCCGGTCGGGCAGCCCCAGGTTGGCGCAGATGCGGGCCGCCTCGGCCTCGGCCGCGTACCCGCCGAGTGCGGCGAACTGGTCCTCAAGCGCGCCGTAGCGGCGCACCAGGCGCTCGTCGGCGTCCTCGGCGAGCCGCGCCTCCAGCTCCTTCATCCCGGCCATCAGCGCGTCCAGGCCGCGGGCGGAGAGCACCCGGTCGCGGCCGGTGACGTCCAGGTCGCCGGTACGCGGGTCCTGCGGCAGGTAGCCGACGGCGCTGCGCCGGTCGACCTGCCCGGCGTACGGCTGGCCCTCCCCGGCGAGCACCTTGAGTGTGGTGGTCTTGCCGGCGCCGTTGCGCCCGACCAGGCCGATCCGGTCACCGGGCTGCACCCGCAGCGTGGTGTCGGACAGCAGGATCCGGGCTCCGGCGCGCAGTTCCAGGCCGGTGGCAGTGATCATTTCCAGGTACTCGCTCTCGAAATCCGAAGGGCTGACTCAGGGCACACGAAAGCGCCGGCGGATCCCACAGACCCGTCGGCGCGGGGCGTTCAGCCTTCGCAGCGCAGCACGGCGCCAAGTGTACCGGGCCCGGCTCGGTACCCCACGCGGATTACCGAGCAAGATCGTCGGGTACCGGATCGCCGACCGGACCCGGTTCCGGCCCACGAGCCACTTACTGATCGGGGTCACCATGGAGCTGAACGAGAATGCACGGATCGACACCAGTCAGGTGGAGGACCGGCGAGGTAGCGGCGGAGGCGGCGGTGGGATGGGCATCCCCATCCCGACCGGCGGCGGGCGCGGCGGCATCGTCGGCATCGTCATCGCCGTGCTGGTGGCCCTCGTCGGTGGCGGCTTCGGCCTGAACGCCATGACCGGCGGCGAGGAGCAGGGTGACAACGCCGCGCTTGAGCAGCGCTGCGCCGCGGAGAACGCACTGGAGCAGCTCGACTGCCGCAACACCCTCTACGTCAACTCGATCCAGGCGTACTGGCGCACCGCCCTGCCGCAGTCCCTCGGCGAGCAGTACCAACCGACCCGCACCGTCTTCTTCAGCCAGGCCGTGAACACCGCCTGCGGCCAGGCCGACTCCGGCGTCGGCCCGTTCTACTGCCCCGCCGACTCGCTGGTCTACATCGACCTCTCCTTCTACGAGGTGCTCGCCACCCAACTCGGTGCCGAGGGTGAGTTCGCCCAGCCGTACGTGCTGGCCCACGAGTACGGCCACCACGTGCAGAACCTGCTCGGCACCAACGAGCAGGTGCGCCGCCAGCAGCAGCGCGACCCGGGCAACGCCAACGACCTGTCGGTACGCCTGGAGTTGCAGGCCGACTGCTACGCGGGAGCGTGGGCGAAGAACGCCACCGGCACGGCCGACGAGAGCGGCCAGAAGATCTTCACCAGCATCACCGAGCGGGACATCGCCGAGGCGATCGACACCGCCGAGGCGATCGGCGACGACGCCATCTCCAAGCGCGCCGACCGGCCGGTCAACCCGGAAGAGTTCACCCACGGCTCGTCCGAGCAGCGCAAGCAGTGGTTCAACCGGGGGTACGACAGCGGCGACCCGGCCTCCTGCGACACCTTCAGCGGCGCGGTCTGACGCCCGTCACGCGGCGGGCCCGGTCACTGGTGACGGGGCCCGCGTCCGCGTGACCCGCCAGCCGAGCACCGCGCGATGTCCAGGACACCGCCATCAGCGGCTGGCCTCCGGCTGCGGCTCGCGGACCAGAATGCGGACCGACCGGGCGGCGACGACGGCAGCGACCAGCACCGCGTACCGGGGTTCGGGGACGTCGAGCAGCCGGTCGGCGCGCAGCGCGGCCAGCGGGGCGAGTCGACGGTCGGCCAGCACCGTGTCCACCGCCCGCCGGTCGCCACCGGCGACCAGCGCGTCGAGCCGGTCGACCGCCGGCAGCAGCAGGCGTACGGCGAGATCCGCCGCGTCGGCCAACGCCGCCTTGGTCTGGTTGTCCCGGCGGCGGGCGAAACGCTGCTGGGACCAACCACCGGCGGCGGTGCGACCCTGCACGTAGCGGGTGTCCACCTTGTGCACGCTCAGCTGCCCACCGTCGGCGACACCCATCGCCACCGCCCCTTTGCGGGCCAGCAACAGCCCGATACGGCGTGGCGCGACGGCCTCCCGCACGAAGGCCGCCAACTCCGCAGCGACCGGCGCTCCCGGAGGGGCGTGTAGTTCGGCGGTGGCACCGTCCGGGGCGGACAGCAGCAGGCCGTACTCCTGCCTGGTGACGGTGGGCGGGCCGTGCCGGTCGGTGAAGCCGGCGACCCAGCGGGCGATGCGGTCCGGATCGACCTCCACCCACCGGCCGCCCCCGGCGGCGGGTCGGCTGCTCATCACCCGACCGTACGGCACGGGCAGCCCGGGTCAGCCACCGAGGAGCATGCCGACGGCGAGCACGGTGATGATGGCGCTGGACAGCAGCGCGGTGACCAGCCGCCCACGATCGCTGGTGAGCACCCGTCCGATGAGTGAGCCACCCCCGGCGATCAGCAGCTGCCAGCTGGCCGAGGCGAGGAACACCCCGAGGGTGAAGACCACCGCGACGGCGGTGCCGGAGCCACCCAGGTCGGTCCGGCCGAGCACCAGCGCCGTGAAGTAGACGATGGTGGCCGGGTTGAGCAGGGTCAGCGCGAGGATCCCGACAAACGCCCGGGTAGGCGTGTCCAACCCACGCCGTATCGGTGGCGGACCGGATCCCGGAGCGGGCGTCGGTGCGTGGTTCGGGCACCGGCGTGGGCCGGGTACCCGCAGGGCGCGCCACGCGCCGTGGGCGGCGAGGGCGAGCAGCACCGTCGCGCCGGCCAGTCGCAGCGGCCCGGCGACCGGCGCGAGCCAGCCCACGACCACCGCGCCGCCGAGCGCCGCGACACCGGCGTAGAGCCCGTCGGCGGTGGCCACCCCGAGCGCGGCGGCGGCACCGACCCGGAACGAGGTCCGGGCGGTGAGCCCGAGGATGAGCACGGCGATCGCGCCGACCGGGACGGCCACGCCGTAGCCGGCGACCAGACCGGCGAGGAACGCGCCGGTCACGATCGACGGCGTGGCAAGACGCGGCCCGGCACGAGCCGCTGTCGGCGCGCGGCGGTGGCCACGGCGACAGGACACGGCTTCATCGGGTACGCCTCACTCACCGCGCCATCCTGCGGCGACCTGCCGCATCGGCGCCACGGATTTTCCGACCAGGGCGACACGCTCGCCCGTCTCGCCGGGAAGCCTGGTGTTCCGACCAGTGGCGCGCTGCCACGCGGCCGGCAGCGCCGACGAGTCGGCTCCGGTCAGTCCATCGCCGGGCACCCCTGCCTCATCGACGCTGTCGAGCTGAACCGTCCGCGCCCTCAGGCACCTGCGCCACCACGCACCCGGCACGGTCGCGCTTGATCGCGGACGAGAGCTCTGGGCGCGGCGCGGATGGCGTTCGGTCCCGAAAGGAGGCTTCAGCGCGTCACGGAGACCGTCGGTCCGGAATCGAGCGTGACCACGGCCGGCGCGCTCAAGGCGGGCGCCGCGTTCGGTTGCGATCCGCCCACGCGCTCAGCTCGACAGCGCCACAACACCCGTGCACGGGGCTTGCGGACCGCCGCATCCACCTGCTGACGGGGTGAGGGTGTCCCACCGCGCCGGTCAGGGAGCGCCCCGGGCGCGAGGCACGGACGGGGACCAGAGACGTCGGGCGCGGCACCCGGTGGATGCCGCGCCCGAGGTAGCACTCCAGAGCCTGCCCGGAGGAGCTGTCAGACGTTGAAGCCGAGGGAGCGGAGCTGGTCGCGACCCTCATCGGTGATCTTGTCCGGTCCCCACGGGGGCAGCCAGACCCAGTTGATCCGGATGTCGTCGACCAGGCCGCCGCCGGGGCCGGTGGTGAGCGCCTGACGGGCCTGGTCCTCGATCACGTCGGTGAGTGGGCAGGCCGCCGAGGTCAACGTCATGTCCAGGGTCGCCACGTTCTGGTCGTCGACGTGTACGCCATACACCAGGCCGAGGTCGACCACGTTGATGCCCAGCTCCGGGTCGACGACGTCCTTCATCGCCTCCTCGATGTCGGCGACGGCGGCCTTGCCGCCGACCGACGGGGTCACCGTGCCGTCGGTCGCCACGGCGCCCGACTCCGGCGTGCTGTTGGTCTGCTCGGTCATGCCTTCACCTCCGTCGGGCTCGCGCCCACACCGGCGCGTGCCGCAGCGTCCTTGAACGCCATCCACGGCAACAGCGCGCATTTGACCCGGGCGGGATAGCGGGCCACGCCCTCGAACGCCACCCCGTCACCGAGCACATCCTCGTCCGGCGTGACCTGACCACGGCCGGACATCAACGCCACAAACGCCTCGTGCACCTCGAACGCCTCCGTCGCACCCCGGCCGGTCAGCAGCTCGTGCAGCACGCTCGCGGACGCCTGGCTGATCGAACAGCCCATCCCGTCGTACGACACGTCGTGCAGCGTCGCACCGTCGGTGGCCACCCGGACAGTGATCTCGTCCCCGCAGGTCGGGTTGACGTGGTGCGCCTCGCCGACCCGGTCGGCCGGATCGGCGGCGTCGCGCAGCCCCCGACCGTGCGGGTGCTTGTAGTGGTCCAGGATGATCTCCTGGTAGAGCGACTCAAGCTGCATCAGGCGAACACCTTCCGCACCTGCTCCAGGCCCGCCACCAGCGCGTCGATCTCCTCGGTCGTGGTGTAGAGGTAGAACGAGGCCCGCGTGGTGGCCGGCACCCCGAACCGGGTGCAGACCGGGCGGGCGCAGTGATGTCCGACCCGCACCTGCACGCCGAGGGAGTCGAGCACCTGCCCCACGTCGTGCGGGTGCACGTCGCCGAGGGCGAACGAGATGGTGCCGCCCCGGCCGACCGGCACCTCCGGGCCGAAGATCCGCAGGCCGGGCACGCCGCCCAGGGCGTCCAGCGCGTACGCGGTCAGCTGCTTCTCGTACCACTGGATGGCCGGCATGCCGATGCCGGTGAGGTAGTCCACGGCCGCACCGAGCGCGACCGCCTCGGCGATCGGCGGGGTGCCGGCCTCGAAGCGGGCCGGTGGCGCGGCGTAGGTGGAGCCGCCCATCGTCACCGTCTCGATCATCGAGCCGCCACCGAACACCGGCGGCATCGCCGCCAGCAGCTCGGTCCGGCCCCAGAGCACCCCGATGCCGGTCGGCCCGCACATCTTGTGCCCGGTGAAGACGATGAAGTCCGCGTCCAGGTCGACCACGTCGATCGGCATGTGCGGCACCGACTGCGAGCAGTCCAGCAGCAGCAGCGCCCCCACCTCGCGGACCCGGGCGGTGATCCGCGAGGTGGCGTTGACGGTGCCGAGGATGTTCGACATGTGCACCAACGAGACGATCTTCGTCCGCTCGTTGACCAGGTCGGTCAGGCCCGACTCGTCCAGCCGGCCGTTGTCGGTGACCGGGAACCAGCGCAGCGTCGCGCCCGTCCGCTCGGCCAGCAACTGCCACGGGACGATGTTCGAGTGGTGCTCCATCTCGGAGATGACGATCTCGTCACCCGGCCCCAGCCGGAGCCGGGGGTCGGCGTCGGGACGCAGCGAGGCGTTGGAGAACGCGTACGCCACGATGTTGATCGCCTCGGTGGAGTTCTTGGTGAAGACCACCTCGTCGACGCTCGGCGCGTTGACGAACGCGGCGACCTTCGCCCGGGCCCCCTCGTACGCCTCGGTCGCCTCGGTGCCCAGCGTGTGCACGGAACGGGACACGTTGGCGTTGTGCCGGGCGTAGTGCTCGGCGAGTACGTCGAGCACCTGACGCGGCTTGTGCGAGGTGTTGGCGCTGTCCAGGTAGACCAGCGGATGCCCGTTGACCTCCCGATCGAGGATCGGGAAGTCGGCGCGTACCGCCGCCACGTCGTAGCGCGGCACGTCGTCGTACTGCGGCATCCCCGGCGGGATCGCGATGGTGGTCATCGTGGTGACCGCCCCTTCCTTCGGGGTCAGACCCGCGCCGGACCGGCCCCGGCTGCGTACCGCTCGTAGCCGGACTCCTCCAGCTTGTCGGCCAGTTCCGGGCCGCCCTGCTCGACGATCCGGCCGGCGACGAAGACGTGCACGTAGTCGGGCTTGATGTAGCGCAGGATCCGGGTGTAGTGGGTGATCAGCAGCAGGCCGGTGTCGCCGGTGTCGCGCACCCGGTTCACGCCCTCGCTCACCACGCGCAGCGCGTCCACGTCGAGGCCCGAGTCGGTCTCGTCGAGGATTGCCATCTTCGGCTTGAGCAGCTCCAGCTGCACGATCTCGTGGCGCTTCTTCTCCCCGCCGGAGAAGCCCTCGTTGACGTTGCGCTGGGCGAAGGCCGGGTCCATGTGCAGCCGCTCCATGGCACCGCGCAGCTCGCCGCCCCAGGTGCGCAGCTTCGGCGCCTCGCCGTCGATGGCGGTCTTGGCGGTACGCAGGAAGTTCGCCACCGACACGCCGGGCACCTCGACCGGGTACTGCATGGCGAGGAAGAGGCCGGCGCGGGCCCGCTCGTCGACGGACATCTCCAGGACGTCCTCGCCGTCCAGGGTCACCGAGCCGCCGGTGATCTCGTACTTCGGGTGGCCGGCGACCGAGTACGCCAGGGTCGACTTGCCGGAGCCGTTCGGGCCCATGATCGCGTGGGTCTCCCCCGACTTCACGGTCAGGTCGACGCCGTGCAGGATCGGCTTGAGCTCACCCTCGGGCAGCTTCACCGACACCTGCAGGTCGCGGATCTCCAGGGTGCTCATTATCGGGTCACTCCATTGCTCGGCTTCGGGCGGCCGTCGTCGCCCACGGGAAGGTAGATGTCACCGTCGCGGACTTCGACGGGGTAGACGGGTACGGGTTCGGTGGCGGGCAGTCCGGTGGGCTCGCCGGTACGCAGGTCGAAACGGGAGCCGTGCAGCCAGCACTCAAGCGTGCAGCCCTCGACCTCTCCCTCGGAGAGCGCCACGGCCGCGTGCGAGCACTCGTCGAACACGGCGTAGAACTGGTCGTCCTCGCCGTGCACGAGCGCGATCTGGATGCCGTCGACGTCGGCGCTGATCGCGGTGCCCTTCGGCACGTCCTCGACGGCGCAGATGCGGATCATCAGGCGCCCGCCTTGGTCAGCCGCGCCTCGATCGCGTCCCCCAGCCGCTCCCGCAGGGACTCCACCGGGATCTTGTGCAGCAGCTCGGCGAAGAAGCCGCGCACCACCAGCCGGCGGGCCTCGCCCTCCGGGATGCCCCGGGCCATCAGGTAGAACAACTGCTCGTCGTCGAAGCGACCGGTGGCGCTGGCGTGGCCGGCACCGGCGATCTCGCCGGTCTCGATCTCCAGGTTCGGCACCGAGTCGGCTCGGGCACCGTCGGTGAGCAGCAGGTTCCGGTTGATCTCGTACGTGTCGGTGCCGGTCGCCTCGGCCCGGATCAGCACGTCGCCGACCCAGACGGTACGGGCGCTCTCCCCCTGCAACGCGCCCCGGTAGCCCACGTGGCTGCGGCAGTCCGGCACGGTGTGGTCGACCAGCTGGCGGTGCTCCTGGTGCTGCCCGGAGTCGGCGAAGTAGACGCCGTACAGCTCGGCCTCGCCGCCCCGGTCGGTGTACTCCACGGTGGTGTACTGCCGGACCAGGTCACCGCCGAGGGTGACCTGGACGTGCAGCACCCGGGCGTCGCGCCCCAGTCGCACCTTCAGGTGCTGCGCCTGCACCGCGTCGTCGGCCCAGTCGGCGACGGTGACCAGGGTGAGCTTCGCCCCGTCACCCACCGACACCTCGACGTTGTCCGCCAGGGTGGCCGAGCCGACATGCTCCAGCACCAGGATCGTCTCGGCGAACCGGCCCACCTCGATCACGGTGTGCCCGAAGGCCGGGCCCTCGCCGCCCTCGCCGACCGCCCGGAGGATGGTCGGGCCGCTGATCACCGCGTCCTGCGCCACCCGCACCAGCAGCGCCTGGCTGGCCCCGGTGTACGCCAACGCGCTGACCCGGTCGAACGGGGTGAGCACGTTGCCGACCCGCGGGTCGTCGTGGCCGATCCGCTCCACGGTCACGCCCTCGGGCAGGTCGGCGAACTCGTGCCGCACCGTGCCGGTGGCGGTCGGGTCGTCACCGACCAGCCCACGCAGCCGCTTGAGCGGGGTGAAACGCCACTCCTCCTCCAGGCCGGTCAGGGCCGGGAAGTCGGCGACATCGTACGAACGCAGCGCCTGCGACTTGGTGCTGGGCGGCGCGGAAGCCTGGGTAGTCATCTCGTCCTTGCTTGTGTCTACGACGACGGTGTCCGGTGCTCTGGTGCGGCCGGGGTCAGCCGACCGCGCCCTCCATCTGCAGCTCGATCAGGCGGTTGAGCTCCAGGGCGTACTCCATGGGCAGTTCCTTGGCGATCGGCTCGATGAAGCCGCGCACGATCATCGCCATCGCCTCGTCCTCGCTCATGCCCCGGCTCATCAGGTAGAAGAGCTGGTCGTCGCTGACCTTGGAGACGGTCGCCTCGTGCCCCATCGACACGTCGTCCTCGCGGATGTCGACGTAGGGGTAGGTGTCGGAGCGGGAGATGGTGTCGACGAGCAGGGCGTCGCACTTGACCGTGCTGGCGCTGCTGTGCGAGCCCTCCAGCACCTGCACCAGACCCCGGTACGAGGTCCGGCCGCCACCCCGGGCGATCGACTTCGACACGATGGTGCTGCTGGTGTGCGGTGCCGCGTGCACCATCTTGGCGCCGGCGTCCTGGTGCTGCCCCTCGCCGGCCATGGCCACCGAGAGCACCTCACCCTTGGCGTGCTCGCCGGTCATGTAGACCGCCGGGTACTTCATGGTGACCTTGGAGCCGATGTTGCCGTCGATCCACTCCATGGTCGCGCCCTCGTGGCACACGGCGCGCTTGGTGACCAGGTTGTAGACGTTGTTCGACCAGTTCTGGATGGTCGTGTAACGGCACCGGGCGTTCTTCTTGACGACGATCTCCACCACGGCGCTGTGCAGCGAGTCCGAGGAGTAGATGGGCGCGGTGCAGCCCTCGACGTAGTGCACGTACGCACCCTCGTCGACGATGATCAGCGTCCGCTCGAACTGGCCCATGTTCTCGGTGTTGATCCGGAAGTACGCCTGCAGCGGGATCTCCACGTGCACGCCCTTCGGCACGTAGATGAACGAGCCACCGGACCACACGGAGGTGTTCAGCGCGGCGAACTTGTTGTCGCCGACCGGGATCACCGTGCCGAAGTACTCCTTGAACAGGTCCTCGTGCTCCTTGAGGGCGGTGTCGGTGTCGAGGAAGACGACACCCTGCTCCTCCAGGTCCTCACGGATCTTGTGGTAGACCACCTCGGACTCGTACTGGGCTGCCACACCGGCGACGAGGCGCTGCTTCTCCGCCTCCGGGATGCCCAGCTTGTCGTAGGTGTTCTTGATGTCCTCGGGCAGGTCCTCCCAGCTGGCGGCCTGCTTCTCGGTGGAGCGCACGAAGTACTTGATGTTGTCGAAGTTGATCCCGGTGAGGTCGGCGCCCCAGGCCGGCATCGGCTTGCGCCCGAACAACCGCAGGCCCTTCAGGCGCAGGTCGAGCATCCAGGCCGGCTCGTTCTTCTTGGCCGAGATGTCCCGCACCACCGCCTCGTTGAGGCCGCGCTGAGCCGAGGCCCCGGCAACGTCCGGGTCGGCCCAGCCGTACTCGTAGTTGCCCAGGGCGGCGAGCTGCTCCTCCTGGGTCAGGGGCTGGACGATCTGCTCGGTCATCTATCTGTCCTCACAGTGGTGACGGTCTTACCGGACTGGGCGTGCGGCGAACCCGGGATGTGCGTGGTGCACACCCCGTCGCCGTGCGCGATGGTGGCCAGGCGCTGCACGTGGGTGCCGACCAGGCGGGAGATCACCATGGTCTCGGCCTCGCACAGTTGGGGAAACTCGGCGGCCACGTGCGCCACCGGGCAGTGGTGTTGGCAGAGCTGGCCGCCGGAGGCGATCGTGGAGGCACTGGCAGCGTATCCCTCCGCGGTCAGCGCCGCGGCCAGTGCCTCGGCACGGGCCATCGGATCGTCGCCCGCGTCGGCCAGGGCGGCCTGACAACGCGCCTCCAGGGCGGCCACCTGCTCGGCGGCGAACCGCTCCACCGCCTGCGACCCGCCGGTGCGGGCGATCCAGCGCAGCGCGGCGGTGGCCATGTTGTCGTAGTGATGGGTGCCACACCGGCTGCGGGCGGCGTCGGTGAGCAGGAACACCTTGGCCGGCCGGCCGCGTCCGCGGTGACCGCGTACGGTCTGCTCGCGGGCCACGACGTCACCCTCGGCGAGCATCGCGTCCAGGTGCCGGCGGATCGCCGCCGGGCTGAGCCCGAGCGCGTCGCCCAACTGGGCGGCGGTGGCGGCGCGGCGTTCCAGCAGCAGCAGGGTGACCCGGTCCCGGGTCGACGCCTCACCGGTCGGCGCGGCCTGGATGCTGGTCGTGGCGGGTGGGACGTGGGTGCCCGGCAGCGACCGGCCGGCGACCGTACCGGCCGTCGGCTGGTGCCCGGTGAGCCCCGCCGCGTTTTTCACAACGCCCACGTTACGTAATTCGACCAGGGCCCGCAAACGTGACCCCGGTGATCCGAACCACCGCACGGGCGGAGTCACCCGATCGGTGACAACTACGTTGCGTAGGATTCGCCTCGTGAAGCGACCCGACCGTTCCCTGGTCTCCAGCACCCTGCTGCGTCGGCTGGCGTTCGCCAACATCGTGGCGAACGCCGCGATCGTCGTCACCGGCGGGGCGGTGCGGTTGACCGCCTCCGGGTTGGGCTGCCCCACCTGGCCCCGGTGCACCGACGAGTCGTACACCGCCACCGCCGAGATGGGCGTGCACGGAGCGATCGAGTTCGGCAACCGCCTGCTCACCTTCGTGCTGGTGCTGATCGCGGGTGCCACGCTGCTGGCCGTCCTGGCGCACCGTCCCCGGCGACGCGGTGCGGTGCCGCTGGCGCTGGCCGTCGTCCTCGGCATCGTGGCGCAGGCGGTGATCGGCGGGATCACCGTCCGCACCCAGCTGCATCCCTCGATCGTGGGCATTCACTTCGTGGTGTCGATGTTGCTGCTGCTCGTCGCGTACGCCCTGTGGCGGCGGGTGAGCGAGCCGGACGGTCGCACGGTGCCCGTGGTGCCGCCGGCCCTGCGGGCCCTCGCCTGGATCACCGTGGTGGCCAGCGCGGCGGTGATCGTCCTCGGGGTGGCGGTGACCGGCAGCGGCCCGCACGCCGGTGACGCCGACGCCGTCCGCAACGGCCTGGACCCGCAGACCATCTCCCAGGTCCACGCCGACCTGGTCTTCCTGCTCGTCGGCCTGACCGTGGGCCTGTGGCTGGCGCTGCGCGCGGTCGGCGCACCGGCCCGGGCCGCGCGGGCCGCGCTGACCCTGCTCCTGGTCGAGCTGGGCCAGGGGCTGATCGGCTTCGTGCAGTACTTCACGAACCTGCCGGCGCTGCTTGTCGGCCTGCACATGCTCGGCTCCTGCCTGGTCTGGCTCGCCACCCTCGCCGTGCTCTGGTCCACCCGCGAACGCCACCCCGCCGACTCCCCCACCCCCGCCGACTCATCCGTCCCCGCCGACCCCTCCCAGCCCGCCCCCGCCCTCGCCTGACCTCGCGTTGATCATGAAGTTGTTGTCACGCCACGCAGGGGCGGGCGACAACAACATCATGATCAACCTGGCCGGGGCGGGACAGGGGGTGGGGTGGGAGGGGATGGGGGTGGGGTGGGGTGGGAGAGGTGGCGGGCGATGGCGTGGGCTAGGCGGTGGGGGGCGCCGGCGGAGTGGGCGAGGAAGAGTGAGGGCTCGGTCAGTTCCAGTTCCACGAGCACGGGGGTGCCGTCGGGGCCGGGGATCAGGTCGACCCGGGCGTAGAGCAGGCGGTCGGACCCGCCCGGCACCGCCGCGAGGGTCTGCGCCGCGACGGCGAGCTGCGCCGGCTGTGCCGTGCGGGCAGTGATCTCCTCGACCTTGTACAGCGCCTCGACACCCTCGTCCGGCCCGGTGAGCATCGGGCCCTTGCGGATGGCGTGACTGAAGGTCAGCCCGGTCGGGCCGGCGAGGAAGAGCAGCGCGGTCTCGCCGACGGTGTCCACCGCGGTCAGGTACGGCTGGACCATGGCCACCCGGCCGGCCACGCCGAGCCGACGTACGTGGGCCATCGCGAGGTCCCGGTGCCCGGGGTCGGCCAGGTCGTACCGGCCGGTGTCCTGGCTGCCGGCGCTCACCGCCGGTTTGATGACGTACTCGCCCTGGTCGGCGGGCGGCTGCCACGGCCCACCGGGCAACACCCAGGCGGTGGGAACGGTGGGTACGCCGGCTGCCGACAACTCGTCGAGGTAGCGCTTGTCGGTGTTCCAGCGCACCACGTCCGCCGGATTGACCAGCCGCGGCACGCGCGCGGCCCAGGCGACGAACTCGTCCCGGCGGGACATGTAGTCCCAGGGCGAGCGGAGCACGGCCAGGTCGTAGCGGGCCCAGTCGACGGCCGGGTCGTCCCAGACGACGGGTTCGGCGACGATCCCCCGCTCCGCCAGCGGAGCCACCACGAGGCGATCGTCGTCGTCGAGGTCGGCCAGTTCGGTGCAGGTGACGAGAGCGACCCGGGGTTTCCCCCGGGTCGACTGGTGGTGATCGGTCAATTTATCTCAACGGGCCATGGTGCGTCGGGCCATCGAACGCCAGAGGTCGTTGCTCGGGCGCATCTGGTCCATCAGCTCCCGTTCCCAGGCGTTCTCCACGGCGACCCCGGCCTGCGCACAGGCCTCGCGGGCGGTCACCGTGTCCTCGGCGAACTGGTCGCCCCACGCGCCGTCGGAGCCCACCAGGACGATGCGGGCACCACGCTTGCCGACGTACTCGATGACCGCCTTCGCCCCGCCATGCTCGGCGGCGAACGACCTGATGCCCGCGACCAGGCCGTTGGGGGCCTGCCCGGAGGCGGTCTGATCAGCCGTCAGCGTCGTATCGGAACCATCTGCCATAACGTGAAGACTAAGCAGAGATGCACTCGGACGGGCGAGAACCATCAACCTTTTGTGATACCCATTACCCGCAGGTTTAAGGAAGACCAAAGGCGTTTCGCCCGTATTTATCAGCATCAGATCGGGCGCATCGGAGCGACAGAACGGCCGCAAACGGACGGACCGTCAGAGCAGCGCGTCGAGCGCTGCGGCGGCGAAGACGATGGTCAGGTACGACGTCGACCAGTGGAACAGGCGCATCGGCTTGACCGGTTCGCCCCGACGGGCCCGCCCCGCGAGCCGGTGCGCCTCGGCCAGGAAGATCACGCCGACCACAAGCGTCGGGACGCCGTAAACCGCACTCAGCCCCAACGCCCACACGGCCAGCGAGGTCAGCACGGTCAGCCAGGCGAACAGCACGATCTCGGCGTTCACCCGCCGCACCGAGGCGACCACCGGGAGCATCGGGATGCCGGCCCGCGCGTAGTCGTCCTTGTACTTCATCGCCAGCGGATAGAAGTGCGGCATCTGCCAGAAGAAGACCACCCCGAACAGCGCCCACGCCACCGGCGACAGCGAGCCGGTCACCGCCGCCCAGCCGATCAGCACCGGTGCGGCGCCGCAGGCGCCGCCCCAGAAGGTGTTCGCCGTCGTCGTGCGCTTGAGCCACAGGGTGTAGACGACGTCGTAGTAGACGATCGCGGCCAGCGTGAGCCCGGCGGCGAGCAGGTTGGTGAAGGCCGCCATCAACGCGACCGAGACCACCGCCAGCACCAGCCCGAAGATCAGCGCGTTGCGGGGTGTCACGGTGTGCGCCGGCAGCGGGCGCCGCTTCGTCCGCCGCATCAGCTGGTCGATGTCCCGGTCGATGTAGCAGTTGAGCACGCTGGCCGCGCCTGCCGCGAGCGAGCCGCCGACCAGCACCACCGCGACCAGCCACAGCGACGGCAGCCCGCCCTGCGCGAGCATCATCGCCGGCACCGTGGTGACCAGCAGCAACTCCACGATCCGCGGCTTGGTGAGCGTCACGTATGCCGCCACCACCGCCCGCAGGTCGCGGGGGCGGGCTGGGGTCTCCCCGGCCGTACGCACCGGCGGCTGCCCGGCAGGGTTACTGACGGGGCGCTCGGTGATCATGCTCACGGATTGCCACCTTCCGGCGTCGGGAGGGGAGGTCACGGCGGCGGGACCGGCTCGGGTCCACACACCGACCCACACACTACGCGCCGTCGTTTTGGCTGCCCGGGCGACCCGGCAACGGTGCCAGTCGTCACACCGGAGGCTGGTGGAAGGACCGGCGGCGGGGGGTGAACCGCGAGACACGCCCGAAACGTACAGACCAGCATGCTGAGATCCTCGGGCGCACGTTTAGCCGCGCTCGATAGGGTCACCACTGAGGGTTCCGCCCATCTCGCCGAGGAGCACAAACCACCGTGGCTGCCAACCGACCCGAGCACCCCGCACTTGACTGGTCCGATCTCGACCGCCGTGCCGTGGACACCGTCCGCGTCCTGGCCATGGATGCCGTGGAGAAATCCGGCAACGGCCACCCGGGCACCGCGATGAGCCTCGCCCCTGCGGCGTACCTGCTGTTCAACCGGGTGATGCGGCACAACCCGGCCGATCCGAACTGGCCGGGTCGGGACCGCTTCGTGCTCTCCGCCGGGCACTCCAGCCTGACGCTCTACATCCAGCTCTTCCTCGCCGGCTACCCGCTCAGCCTGGACGACCTCAAGTCGCTGCGGCAGTGGGGTTCGCTGACCCCGGGGCACCCCGAGCACGGGCACACCCCCGGTGTGGAGACCACCACCGGCCCGCTCGGGCAGGGCCTGGGCAACGCCGTCGGCATGGCCATGGCGGCACGGCGCGAGCGCGGCCTGTTCGACCCGGAGGCCGAGGCCGGTGAGTCCGCCTTCGACCACCACATCTGGTGCATCGCCTCCGACGGCGACATCGAGGAGGGCATCAGCCACGAGGCCAGCGCCCTGGCCGGGCACCAGCAGCTGGGCAATCTCTGCGTGATCTACGACGACAACGAGATCTCGATCGAGGACGACACCCGGATCGCGTTGAGCGAGGACGTCGCGGCCCGCTACGCCGCGTACGGCTGGCACGTGCAGACCGTCGACTGGCGGCGCGGCGACGCCGACAAGGGTGACTACCACGAGAACGTCGCGGAGTTGTACCAGGCGCTGCTGGCCGCCAGGGCAGAGACCGCCCGCCCGTCGTTCATCGCGCTGCGCACCATCATCGGCTGGCCGGCACCGAACAAGCAGAACACCGGCAAGATCCACGGCTCGGCGCTGGGCGCCGACGAGGTGGCCGCCACCAAGGAGATCCTCGGCTTCGACCCGGCCGGCTCGTTCGAGGTCACCGAGGAGGTGCTCGGCCACACCCGGTCGGCGCTGCGGCGCGGCGAGGCCGCGCAGCAGGAGTGGACGGCCGCCTTCGACGCGTGGTCGCAGGCCAACCCGGAGCGCCGCGCCCTCTACGACCGGCTGGCCGGCCGGACGCTGCCCGAGGGCTGGGCGGACGCCCTGCCGGAGTTCCCCGCCGACGCCAAGGGAGTCGCCACCCGGGCCGCCTCCGGCAAGGTGCTGGCCGCCCTCGCGCCGGTGCTGCCCGAGCTGTGGGGCGGCTCGGCCGACCTGGCCGAGAGCAACAACACCACGATGAAGGGCGAGCCCTCCTTCGTCCCCAGCCAGTACGCCACCAAGGAGTTCCCCGGCCACGAGTACGGCCGGACGCTGCACTTCGGCATCCGTGAGCACGCCATGGGCGCGATCCTCAACGGCATCGCCCTGCACGGCGGCACCCGCCCGTACGGCGGCACCTTCCTGGTGTTCAGCGACTACATGCGGCCCTCGGTCCGGTTGGCCGCGCTGATGAAGCTGCCGGTGGTCTACGTCTGGACGCACGACTCCATCGGTCTCGGCGAGGACGGCCCGACCCACCAGCCGGTGGAGCACCTGACCGCGCTGCGGGCCATCCCCGGCCTGGACGTGGTGCGTCCGGCCGACGCCAACGAGACCGCCTGGGCCTGGCGGCAGGCGCTGGAGCACACCGACCGGCCGACCGCGCTGGCGCTGAGCCGGCAGGCGCTGCCGACGTTTGACCGCACCCAGTTGGCCAGCGCCGAAGGGGTCGCCAAGGGTGGCTACGTGCTGGCCGAGGCATCCAACGGCAAGCCTGAGGTGATCATCGTTGGTACCGGCTCCGAGGTGCAGCTCTGCCTCACCGCCCGGGAGCGGCTGGAGGCCGACGGCACCCCCACCCGGGTGGTGTCGATGCCCTGTCAGGAGTGGTTCTTCGAGCAGGACGAGGCGTACCGGGAGTCGGTGCTGCCGCGCGGGGTAAAGGCCCGGGTGAGCGTGGAGGCGGGCATCGCGATGTCCTGGCGCGGCATCGTCGGCGACTGCGGTGAGAGCGTCAGCATCGAGCACTACGGCGCGAGTGCCCCGCACTCCGTGCTCTTCGAGCAGTTCGGCTTCACCCCGGACCGGATCGTCGCCGCCGCACACGCGGCGCAGACCCGGGTCGGCGACATCACCGGTTTCACGACCGGCAACTGAGGGAGGCGTTGGCGCACATGACGACCGACAGGCTGGGCGAGCTGACCGCCGCGGGAGTGGCGGTCTGGCTCGACGATCTTTCCCGGGTACGTCTCAACTCCGGTGGGCTGGACCAGCTGCGCCGGGACAAGCACGTGGTCGGGGTCACCACCAACCCGACGATCTTCGCCAAGGCGTTGAGCGACGCCGACGAGTACGACTGGCAGCTACGGGACCTGGCCGCCCGGGGCGTCGACACCGAAGAGGCCGTCCGCATGCTCACCACGTACGACGTGCGGTGGGCCTGCGACGTGATGCGCCCGTCGTACGACGCCAGCGCGGGCGTCGACGGCCGGGTCTCCATCGAGGTGGATCCGCGACTGGCCCACGACTCGCAGCGCACCGTGGCCGAGGCCCGGGCGCTGTGGTGGCTGGTCGACCGGCCGAACCTGTTCATCAAGATCCCGGCGACCGAGGCCGGTCTGCCGGCGATCACCGCGGCGCTGGCCGAGGGGATCAGCGTCAACGTCACGCTCATCTTCGGCCTGGACCGCTACTCCCAGGTGATGGAGGCGTTCGTGGCCGGCCTGGAGCAGGCCAAGGCGAACGGCCACGACCTGAGCACCATCGGCTCGGTGGCCTCGTTCTTCGTCTCCCGGGTCGACACCGAGGTCGACGCCCGGCTGGAGAAGATCGGCTCCGCCGAGGCCAAGGCGCTGCGTGGCAAGGCCGCGGTGGCCAACGCCCGGTTGGCGTTCGAGCGCTACAGCCAGGTCTTCGGCACCGACCGCTGGCGGGCGCTGGCCGACGCCGGCGCCCATCCGCAGCGTCCGCTGTGGGCCTCCACCTCGACCAAGAACCCGGACTACCGGGACGTCATCTACGTCGAGGAGCTGATCGCGCCCGGCACGGTCAACACCATGCCGGAGTCGGTCATCCACGCCTACGCCGAGCACGGCGAGACCCACCCGGACACCGTCACCGGCGCGTACGACGACGCCCGGGAGGTCTTCGCCGCCCTGGAGTCGGTGGGCGTGGACCTGGCCGACGTGATCGCCACGTTGGAGCGCGAGGGCGTGGCGAAGTTCGAGGCGAGCTGGCAGGAACTGCTCGACGGCGTCCGCAAGTCGCTGGCCGCCGCCGGCCAGGGCAGCGGCAGCCCGGGCGACGCCGCCCGCGGCAACGCCGACGCCGCCATGCGCGCCGGCGGAAATGCGTGACGGTGCCGTCGTCCGGCAGCATCCACGCCGCCACCTGGACCGGGTGGCGGCGTGGGACGCCGGTGCTGCGGGAACGGTTCGCAGGTGGGTAGCTTTCTTCAGACAACCGGTACGGTCGACGTTGATCTACCGGTGCCCGGATACCCGTACTCAGCTGCGGAGTCGCCGGTGACCGGCGTCCCTGGCCGGCCGGCGCGGTCGCTACGGGCATGACGATTGACGACGTGGACGAGCGGAGCGAGGAGGCGGCGTGAACCCGCTGCGCGACCCGCAGGATCGGCGACTGCCCCGGATCCCGGAGCCGTGCGCTCTGGTGATCTTCGGGGTGACCGGTGACCTGGCCCAGAAGAAACTGCTACCTGCGGTCTACGACCTGGCCAACCGGGGGCTGCTGCCGCCCGGCTTCGTGGTCGTCGGGTTCGCCCGGCGGGACTGGGGCGACGGCGACTTCGCCTCGCTGGCCCGCGAGGCGGCCCGGGCGCACGCCCGGACACCGTGGCGGGAGGAGGTGTGGTCGCGGCTCGAACACAACATCAAGTTCGTCGGCGGGTCGTTCGGTGACGACACCGCCTTCGACAATCTCGCGCGCTGCCTGGAAGGTCTGCGCGACAGCCACGGCATCCACGGCAACGCGGCCTTCTACTTCTCCATCCCACCGGCGGCGTTCCCGGTGGTGCTCAAGCAACTGGCCCGCACGGGCATGGCCGACAACGAGAAGTGCGGCGGCTGGCGCCGGGTGGTGGTGGAGAAGCCGTTCGGCAACGACCTGCCCTCGGCCAAGGCGCTCAACGACCTGGTCGACGACGTCTTCACCCGGCAGGACGTCTTCCGCATCGACCACTACCTGGGCAAGGAGACGGTCCAGAACATCCTCGCCCTGCGCTTCGCCAACAGCCTCTTCGAGCCGCTGTGGAACTCGCAGTACGTCGACTCGGTGCAGATCACCATGGCCGAGGACGTCGGGATCGGCAGCCGGGCGGGCTTCTACGACTCGGTCGGCACCGCCCGCGACGTGTTGCAGAACCACCTGCTGCAACTGCTCGCCCTGGTGGCGATGGAGGAGCCGACCAGCTTCGACGCCGACGAGATCCGGGCCGAGAAGCTCAAGGTGCTCAAGGCCATCACGCTGCCGAAGGACGTCAGCCAGGGCACGGTACGCGGCCAGTACCTGCCCGGCTGGGTCGGTGGCCAGCGGGCCAAGGGCTACCTGGAGGAGGACGGCGTCCCGGAGACGTCGACCACCGAGACGTACGTGGCGGTGCGGCTGGGCATCCAGAACCGCCGGTGGGCGGAGGTGCCGTTCTACATCCGGGCCGGCAAGCGGCTGCCGCGGCGGGTCACCGAGGTCGCGGTGATGTTCAAGCAGGCGCCGCACCTGCCGTTCACCGCGGCCGACATGGAGATGCTCGGCAACAACCAGCTGGTGATCCGGGTGCAGCCGGACGAGGGCGTGGTGCTCAAGTTCGGGTCGAAGGTGCCCGGCACGACCATGGAGGTCCGCGACATCGCGATGGACTTCCAGTACGGCGAGGCGTTCACCGAGTCCAGCCCGGAGGCGTACGAGCGACTGGTGCTGGACGTGCTGATCGGCGACCGGACGCTGTTCCCGGACGCCGCCGAGGTCGAGCAGAGCTGGGCCGTGGTGGACCCGCTGGAGCACGCCTGGGAGAGCACCAAGCCCGAGCCCTACCGGTCCGGTGAGTGGGGCCCCCGGGCCGCCGACGAGATGCTGGCCCGCGAGGGCCGGGCCTGGCGGCGGGCATGAGCGAGCGGAACAGGAGGCTGCGGTGATCGGACTGTGGGACACCACCGGCAACGAGGTGGTCAAGGCGCTCGCCGCGGAACGACGCAGCGCGGGCGGGGTGGCCAGCGGCATGGCGCTGACCCTGATCGTGGTGGTGGACGAGAAGCGGGTCCGCGAGGCGGAGGCGGCGGCCACCATCGCCGCCGCCGCGCACCCGTGCCGGCTGCTGGTGGTGGTCCGCTCCGACGTGGACCGGGACCGCAGCCGACTGGACGCCGAGATCGTGGTCGGCGGGCGGCTGGGCCCCTGCGAGGCCGTGGTGATGCGGATGTACGGCCGGCTGGCGCTGCACGCCGAGTCCGTGGTCATGCCGCTGCTGGTGCCGGACGTACCGGTGGTGACCTGGTGGCACGGTGAGCCGCCGGAGGAGATCGCCACCGACTTCCTCGGCGTGGTCGCCGACCGGCGGATCACCGACTCCGCGCAGGCCGTCGACCCGATCGCGGCGCTGCGGCAGCGGGCCCGCGACTACGTCTCCGGTGACACCGACCTCGCCTGGACCAGGATCACGCCGTGGCGCACCCTGGTGGCCGGGGCATTCGACACCACGGACGCGCAGCTGACCGAGGCGGTGGTGGTGGCGCCGCCGACCGACCCGACCGCCGCCTTGATGCGGGGCTGGCTGCGCAGCCGGCTCGGCATCAAGCCACGGTGGGACCGCGTCCGCGAGTTTCCCCGGATGCGGGAGGTCCAGTTGCGCTGCGCCAACGGCGACGAGTTGACGCTGACCCGGGAGGACAGCGCGGCCACGTTCCGGCGTACCGGCCAGGAGGACCGGATCCTGCCGCTGGTGCGCCGGCCGCTCGGCGACGAGCTGGCCGAGGAACTGCGCCGGCTCGGCACCGACCAGGTGTACGCGGAGGCGTTGGGCGCCTTCGCCGGGCTCGCCAACCTGGACCGGCGGCCCAGCCAGCGGGTGCACGTCTGGAAGGACCCGGCCACCGCACAGCGGGCCGAGGCCGGCGTCACCGCGCACGCCACGACGAACACCGGCTCCTGACCCTCCCACCCCCGGTACGCACGACACCGACCGCCAGGCGGTCGCGGAAGGACACCATGAGTGAGGCGAGTGTCGCCGTCCACGCCGACGCCGACCTGCTGGCGCAGGCGGTCGCAGCCAGGCTGGTGGTGCGGCTGCTCGACGCCCAGGCCGCACGCGGCCAGGCGTCGGTAGTGCTCACCGGCGGTCGGATCGCCGCGGCGGTCTACCGGGCGGTGGGCGCACTGCCCGCCCGCGACGCGGTCGACTGGTCCCGGGTCGACTTCTGGTGGGGCGACGAACGGTTCCTGCCCGCCGGTGACCCGGAACGCAACGAGACCCAGGCCCGCGCGGCGCTGCTCGACGCGCTGCCGGTGGACCCGGCGCGGGTCCACGCCATGCCGGCCTCGGACGGCGGCACCGACCCGGAGGAGGCCGCCGCCCGGTACGCGGCCGAACTCGCCCGGGCGGCCCGGCCCGGCACCGCCGTGCTGCCCCACTTCGACGTGCTGATGCTCGGCGTCGGCGAGGACGGGCACGTCGCCTCGGTCTTCCCGGAACACCCGGTGCACTACGAGAGTCGACCGGTGAGCGCGGTGCGGGGCAGCCCGAAGCCCCCGCCGGTACGTATCACCCTCACCCTGCCGGCGATCAACACGGCCGAGGAGGTGTGGCTGGTGGCCGGCGGCGGCGACAAGGCCCACGCGGTCGGCATGGCGCTTGCCGGTGCCGGCCCGGTGCAGGTGCCGGCGGCCGGGGTGCAGGGCGTCGGGCGTACCCTCTGGCTGCTCGACCGGGCTGCGGCGGCCGACCTGCCGGCCCGCTTCCGCAGCCTGCGCTGACGCGGCCGGGGCCAGCCCGAAGCTACGAGCGGCCGCGGCGCTGACGCAGGGCGGCGAGCGCCTCGGCGAGGATCGCCTCGCCCTCGGCGTCGGTTCGACGTTCCTTCACGTACGCCAGGTGGGTCTTGTACGGCTCGGCTCGGGCCCGGCCCGGCGGATCCTGGGCGTCCTGGCCGGCCGGTAGCCCACAGCGGGGGCAGTCCCAGACGACCGGGGCCGCCACGTCGGCGACGATCCGGATGTCGGTGCGGTGCCCGTTGCGGCACCAGTAGCTGACCGAACGGCACGGGACCGGCTGGTGGCGTTCGGGCGGACGTGGGGGCGCGGACCCGACGCGGGCGCCCCGGATGACGTGGCCGTTCGGCACGGCGCTGACTCCTGTCGTCGGAGGGGACCGCCGTCGGGGGGTGGACGGCGGGCGACGCGGTGCAGCGGGTGAAACGGACTGCGCGCGGCCCGTCGGGTGACGGACCGCGCGCAGATTGTACGCCTCGGGGGTCGAATCAGACGCCCGTGCCCACCTCGAGCCGGAGCCAGAGGCCGAGCCCGATGATGCAGGCGAACCAGACGATGGCCACCAGCACGGTGTAACGGTCCAGGTTCTTCTCGGCCACCGACGAGCCGGCCAGGCTGGAGCTGACGCCACCGCCGAACATGCTGGACATTCCACCACCCTTGCCGCGGTGCAGCAGGATGAGCAGAACGAGCAGGAAGCTCGTGATGACCAGCAACGCGATCAACGTGTAGGCGAACCAGAGCGGCATGGCGGGGGTCAGTCCTCTCGTTACGATCCTCGCCCGGTCAGATCGGGCACGGCGGCACCGACCGGCGGACGGGCGGAGTCAAGGATAGCGAGCGATCAGCCGGTGATGTGCTCCGGGAACCGGCAGATCTTCGCGAACTCCTCGGCGTCCAGGCTGGCACCGCCCACCAGGGCGCCGTCCACGTCCGGCTGCGCCATGATCGAGGCCACGTTCGACGACTTGACCGAGCCGCCGTAGAGGATGCGTACGCCGTCTGCGGTGGTCTGGTCCACGGTCTCGGCCAGCCGGGCCCGCAGCGCGCCGCACACCTCCTGAGCGTCCTCCGGGGTAGCCGTCTTGCCGGTGCCGATCGCCCAGACCGGCTCGTACGCGACCACCACCCGGAGGATCTGCTCCGGGCTGAGCCCCTTGAGGGCGGCGTCGAGCTGGTCGGTGCAGTGCGCCACGTGGGTGCCCTGCTCCCGGACGTCCAGCCCCTCCCCCACGCAGAGGATCGGGGTGAGCCCGTGGGTCAACGCCGCCTGCACCTTGGCGCCCACCAACCCGTCGTCCTCGCGGTGGTACTGCCGCCGCTCGGAGTGGCCGACCGCCACGTACGTGCAGCCGAGCTTGGCCAGCATCGCGCCGGAGATCTCCCCGGTGTACGCGCCGGAGGCGTGCGGTGACAGATCCTGCGCGCCGTAGCCGATGAGCAGCTTGTCGCCCTCCACCACGGTCTGCACCGTGCGCAGGTCGGTGAAGGGTGGCAGCACCACCGTCTCCACCTCGGTCAGCTGCTTCTCGGTGAGGCTGGCGGCCAGCTTCTGCACCAGCAGGTTCGCCTCAAGGTGGTTGAGGTTCATCTTCCAGTTGCCGGCCATCAGCGGCCGGCGGGGGGCGCTCGCCATCAGTTCTCCAGAGCCGCGATGCCGGGGAGGGTCTTGCCCTCCAGGTACTCCAGGGACGCGCCACCACCGGTGGAAATGTGCCCGAAGGACTTCTCGTCCAGCCCCAGGGCCCGCACCGCGGCGGCGGAGTCACCACCACCGACCACGCTGAACGCGTCGGAGCCGGCGATCGCCTCGGCCACCCCACGGGTGCCGTGCGCGAAGGCGGGCATCTCGAACACGCCCATCGGGCCGTTCCAGAAGATCGTCCTCGCGTTCGTCGACTCACCGCACGCGGACTGCTTCAGCGCGGCGGCGAAGCCCGCGACGGTCTTCGGCCCGATGTCGAGCCCGACCCGGTGGCTGGGGATGCCGTCGACCGGCACCACGTCGTGCGCGGCGTCCGGAGCGAACGCATCGGCGGCCACCACGTCGACCGGAAGCATGATCTTGCCCTCGGAACGCTCCAGCAGGTTGCGGCAGGTCTCCACCATCTCCGCCTCCAGCAGGGAGGAGCCGACCTCGTGGCCCTGGGCCTTGAGGAAGGTGAAGCACATGCCACCACCGATGAGCAGCCGGTCGACCTTCGGCAGCAGCGCCTCGATCACCGCGAGCTTGTCGGAGACCTTCGACCCGCCGAGCACCACCACGTACGGCCGCTCCGGGTCGCCGGTCAGCTGCGAGAGCACCTCCACCTCGCGCAGCACCAGCCGGCCGGCGAAGTGCGGCAGCCGGGCGGGCACGTCGTGGACGCTTGCGTGCTTGCGGTGCACCGCGCCGAACGCGTCGTCGACGTACACGTCGCCGAGGGCGGCGAGCTGGTCGGCGAAGGCGCCCCGCTCGGCGTCGTCCTTGCTGGTCTCCCCCTTGTTGAAGCGGAGGTTCTCCAGCAGCGCCACCTCGCCGTCGGCGAGCGCCGCCACGGTCGCCTGGGCGGAATCACCGACGGTGTCGGTGGCGAAGTGCACCGGCGTGCCGAGCAGCTCACCGAGCCGCCCGGCGACCGGGGCGAGGCTGAACTGCGGGTCCGGCGCACCCTTCGGCCGGCCCAGGTGGGAGCAGACGACGACCTTGGCACCGGCCTCGGTCAGCGCACCCAGGGTCGGCAGCACCGCCCGGATCCGACCGTCATCGGTGATGTCGCCGGTCTGCTTGTCGAGCGGGACGTTCAGGTCGGCGCGCACCAGCACGCGCCGACCCGAGACCCCCTCGGCGAGCAGGTCGTCGAGGTTGCGGATGCTCACCGAGCTGGTCCTCCGTTCGTGACTGCGGGGCTCGCGAGCTCACTCCTCGCACTCACAGCGAACTACCCACCAGCTTCACCAGGTCGACCAGGCGGTTGGAGTAGCCCCACTCGTTGTCGTACCAGCCGACGACCTTGACCTGGTTGCCGATGACCTTGGTCAGCGGCGCGTCGAAGATGCACGACGCCGGGTCGGTGACGATGTCGGCGGAGACGATCGGGTCCTCGTTGTAGGTGAGGATGCCCCGCAGCGGCCCCTCGGCGGCGGCCTTCAGCGCGGCGTTGACCTCGTCCACCGAGGTCTCCCGACCGACGGTGACGGTGAGGTCGGTGGCCGAGCCGGTCGGGATCGGCACCCGCAGCGCGTACCCGTCGAGCTTGCCCTTGAGGTCCGGCAGCACCAGGCCGATGGCCTTCGCGGCGCCGGTCGAGGTCGGCACGATGTTCAGCGCGGCGGCCCGGGCCCGGCGCAGGTCCTTGTGCGGCGCGTCCTGGAGGTTCTGGTCCTGGGTGTACGCGTGGATGGTGGTCATCAGACCCTGCTGGATGCCGAACGTGTCGTGCAGCACCTTCGCCATCGGCGCCAGGCAGTTGGTGGTGCAGGAGGCGTTGGAGATGATGTTGTGCTTGGCCGGGTCGTACTGGCCGTCGTTGACGCCCATCACGACCGTGACGTCCTCGTTCTTCGCCGGAGCGGAGATGATGACCTTCTTGGCCCCGCCGTCGATGTGCGCCTTGGCCTTGGTGGCGTCGGTGAAGAAGCCGGTCGACTCGATGACCACGTCCGCGCCGACGTCGCCCCACGGCAGCGCCGCCGGGTCCTTCTCGGCGTACGCCTTGATGGACTTGCCGCCGACGGTGATCTCGTCGGCGGTGGCCTTGACCTCCTGCGGGAGGCGACCCAGGATGCTGTCGTACTTGAGCAGGTGGGCGAGCGTCGCGTTGTCGGTCAGGTCGTTGACGGCCACGACCTCGACATCAGCGCCGGACGCCAGCACTGCCCGGAAGAAGTTACGGCCGATCCGGCCGAAGCCGTTGATGCCAACCCGGATGGTCACAGGTCCCATCTCCTCGCGTTCTGGTCCGCCGGCGTGAGGACCCTCGGCCGGCGAAGTGGTGTGCGCCGACCGTTGGAGCCGGCCGTTGACGGTTCATCCCGGCCACCCCGCCGCGGTCCGAGGGACCTGACCGCCGTCGAGGCGGTGGATACGGCGGGGAACACCGGTGCCGGCCCCCTTGCCGTACGCAGCGACCTTATCCGAGCGCGCTGAGCCACGCTGCGCCGGGTGGTCGCCCCACCGTCCTATCAGACCACGAGCATGTCGGGCGTGACGGCTGCTTCGGTATCCGGGATGCCGAGGTCGCGGGCCCGCTTGTCGGCCAGCGCCAGCAACCGGCGGATCCGCCCGGCGATGGCGTCCTTGGTCAGCGGCGGGTCGGCCAGCGCGCCCAACTCCTCCAGGGACGCCTGCCGGTGCTCCAGCCGCAGTCGGCCGGCCGAGGTCAGATGCTCCGGCGCGTCGTCGGCGAGGATCTCCAGCGCCCGGGTCACCCGGGCCGCGGCGGCGACCGCCGCGCGGGCCGAACGCCGCAGGTTGGCGTCGTCGAAGTTCGCCAGCCGGTTGGCCGTCGCCCGCACCTCGCGCCGGACCCGGCGCTCCTCCCAGGCCAGCACGCTTGAGTGGGCACCGATGCGGGTGAGCAGCGCGGCGATCGCGTCGCCGTCCTTGACCACCACCCGGTCGACGCCGCGGACCTCGCGGTTCTTGGCAGTGATGCCCAGCCGCCGGGCCGCGCCGACGAGCGCCAGCGCCGACTCCGGGCCCGGGCAGGTTATCTCCAGGGCGCTGGACCGGCCCGGCTCGGTCAGCGAGCCGTGTGCCATGAACGCGCCCCGCCAGGCGGACACCGCGCAGCAGACGCTGGCGGCGACGACGTGCGGCGGCAGCCCGCGTACCGGCCGACCGCGCACGTCGAGCAGCCCGGTCTGCCGGGCCAGCGCCTCGCCGTCCTTGACCACCCGGACGATGAAGTGGCTGCCCTTGCGCAGCCCACCGGAGGCGAGCACGTGGATCTCGCTCGGATAGCCGTAGACCTCGGCGATCTCGCGCCGCAGCCGCCGGGCCACCGCGCCGGTGTCGAGTTCGGCCTCCACCACCACCCGCCCGGACACGATGTGCAGCCCACCGGCGAACCGCAGCAACGCCGCCATCTCCGCCCGCCGGCAGCAGGGCTTGGGCACGTCGACCCGACTCAGCTCGTCCTTGACCGCCGCCGTCATCGCCATTGTGCGTCCCCTCACGGACCGGTTCCGGCGTGTCGCCGGAGATTACGTACGTGTCTAACGATCGGCGCCCAGTACAGGCACCAGGGCGGCGCCCAGAGCAGCCGGATCATGACGGGGAGTGCCGTCGTCGACCGCGACGGGAGCGAGGACCAGCCGGGCTCCCAGGGATTCTGCCGCACGATGGACCGGTTCGGGGTCACCGACCGCCTTGGCGTCGGCGAGCACGAAGTCGACCGTCAGCTCCGGTAGGTACCAGCGCAGCGCCGCCAGGTGGTCGGCGACCGAGAGCCCGAGCGTCTCCTTCTCGGCGGCGAGGTTGAGGGTGACCAGTCGCCGAGCCGGGCTGGTCAGGATCGCGGCGGCCAGCTGCGGCACCAGCAGGTGCGGCAGCACACTCGTGTACCAGCTGCCCGGTCCGAAGATCAGCCAGTCGGCGGCACCGATCGCGGCGACCGCCTCCGCGCACGCGGCCGGCGCCTGCGGGGTGAGCCGCAGCGACTCGACCCGCCCGGTGGTGACCGCGACCTGGTGCTGTCCGCGTACGGTGCACACCTCGTCGGGGCGTACGGGGTCGACCCCGCGTACCCGGGCCTCGATGTCGACCGGCTGGCGGGACATCGGCAGCACCCGGCCGACCGAGCCGAGCATCGCCCCGGCGTGCTCCAGCGCCGCCACCGGGTCGCCCAGCAGCTCCATCAGCCCGCAGAGCACCAGATTGCCCACCGCGTGCCCGGCCAGCCCGTCGGTCCGGCCATCCACCGCCAGCTCGGCGAAGCGGTGTTGGAACAGTCCCGCGCTGCGCCGGGTCGCGGGATGGTCGCCGGCCAGCGCCACCAGCGCCTGGCGCAGGTCACCCGGGGGCAGCCCACCCCGTTCGGCCCGCAGCCGGCCACTTGAGCCGCCGTCGTCGCCGACGGTCACCACCGCCGTGATGTCCAGATCCAGCTCCGGTGCGCACCGACGCAGCGCCCGCAGCGAGGCGGACAGGCCGTGCCCACCGCCGAAGGCCACCACCCGGATCGTCATTCCCGCCCCAGGTCACGGTGCTGGGCGTTGGCGGCCAGCCCGGCACGACGCAGTCGGGCGGCCAACTCCTCCGCGATCGCCACGCTGCGGTGCTTGCCGCCGGTGCAGCCGACCGCCACGGTCAGGTACCGCTTGCCCTCCCGCTCGAAGCCGGCGGTGGTGGCGTTCACCAGATCCGCGTACGCGTCGACGAAGGCGTCCGCGCCCTCCTGTCCCAACACGTACGCGCTGACCGCCTCCTCGCGCCCGGTGTGCTCGCGCAGCTCGGGCACCCAGTACGGGTTGGGCAGAAAACGGGCGTCCATCACGAAGTCGGCGTCCGGCGGCAGGCCGTACTTGAAGCCGAAGGAGATCACCGTCAGCCGCAGCCGGCGGGCGTCCTCCCCGCCGAACAGCTCCTCGACCCGGCGGCGCAACTGGTTCACGTTGAGATGACTGGTGTCGATGATCACGTCGGCCTGGTCGCGGGCCTCCTCCAACAGGCCCCGCTCGACGGCGATGCCGTCGGCGAGCCGGCCGTCGCCCTGCAACGGGTGCGAGCGCCGCACGCTCTCGAACCGCCGGATCAGCACCTCGTCGTCCGCGTCGACGAAGACCACCCGGGGGGCGTAGCCACGCTCCTTCAGCTCCCGGATCGCCTCGGCCAGATCCGTGGAGAAGGCCCGGGAGCGCACGTCCAGCACCATCGCGGTACGCCGGGCCGCCCCACCCGCCTTCACCGCCAGCTCGGCCATGTCCAGCAGCAGCGCCTGGGGCAGGTTGTCGACGACGTAGAAGCCCACGTTCTCCAGTGCCCGGGCCACGGTGCTGCGTCCACCGCCGGACAGGCCGGTGACCACGACCAGTGTGGTGTCCGTTTCGGCGGTCGCCCCGGTCTGCTCACCGGGTACGCCCGCACGGTGACCGGTCGTGTGCGCCTCGCCCACCCGTCTGCACCTCCACCCGCGCCGCCCCGGCCGATCCCGGCCGGGCATGGTCAAGCAGCGACTCTAGCTCGCCGGTGTCCGGCTCCGGGGACGCACCGCCGCCGCGCCACAGTAGGCGCGTACCTGTCGTGTCGGCTGACTGACGGCGCGCGACGCGCGACGCGACTATCCTCCGGCCATGGGCAGGCACGGGGCGCGGCTGCGCTGGGTGGTGGCGCTCGTGTCCGTCACGGTCGCCGTGCTGGCCACGGTCCACCGGTACGTCGACCGCGAACGGGAGTGGGCCGACGGCGGCGACACCCTGGCGGTGACCGTCCAGGCCAGCCTGCCGGAGCCGGACGGGGTAGCGGGCGCGGTCGTCGCGTTCGGCTGGCCCGAGCCGGCGGACAACGTCATCGGCGACCCCGACCGACAGTCGGTGGTGGTGCGGCTGCGTTGGTCGGGGCCACCCCGGCAGGGCCACTACCAGGTCATCCTGCTCGACGGCCGAGTGGAACCCGCCCGGGTGGTACAGCCCTACGCCGGCTGGGACGCCGACGGCGGCACCGGCTCCAACTGGGCCGGGGCGTACGACGTGCTGGCGCAGCGGTACCCCTGGCTCGCCGACACCGCCACCCGCGAGGAACCCGAGGGCACGTTCACCACCCCGTCAAACGTCGGCGCGGTGGGCACCCGCGCTACCGCCGACGGCAGCCTGGTCGCGGTCTTCCGGCTGGCACCCGGCGCCGTGCCACTGACCGACCCGTCCCGCCTGGTGGTGGCATTCTGCTACGTGGAGCGCGACGGTGAGGTCCGCTGGGCCAAACGGGTCCCCGTCTTACCGGCCGACTGAACGCTGGGCCGCGTCGCAGCGCGTCCGGCGTTCACCGGCGGCGCAGCGCCTTGACCCGTTGGTGGCCGAGCACACCGAGGTAGTCCCACGGCTCGTCCAGACAGGAGTCGACCTCGGCCGCCGCGATGATCTCGATCAGTCGGGCGGCCAACTCATCGGGGTCCGGTTGCAACTGCTCGCAGAGCTGCACATGAGCCGCCCGCAACGCGTCGCCGATCTCGGCCGGCTCATCCTCGTAGACCTCCCAGGCGTCATTGAGGTATCCGGCCAACCCGTCCCAGGCGCGCGCCGCCCGCTCGACCACCAGCAGCGCCTCGATGCTGGCCGCACGCTGCGCCAGCACCTGCACCTCCTCGACGATCGCCCGGCCGGCCTTCTCCACGTCGGGCAGATCCCAACGGTCTCCGCTGGTCGCCTCGTGGGCCAGGTTGTCGATCGTCCGACCGAGGTCGGCCAGTTCAGCGTCGCTGAGTGGCGCCAGCCGCCCGGCGTACGCCAGCAGCCGGGACTCCAGCACCCGATCGTTGACCGCCCAATCGGCGATCAGCGAGGCCAACCGTCGAGCCGGGATGGTGTGCGCGATCTCGGCCAGCTCGGCCACCCGAGGGTCGACCTGCACGGCCGACGGTAGCGTGGCCAGCGACGACCAGGCGAACCCGTCCGTCAGGGCGGCGACCGCGAGCGCCACCGCGTGCCCGCAGAACTCCTCCTGCGCCGGGCAGTCGCACTCGGCCACGAAGCCGTCCGCCGTCATCCCCACCCATACGTCGTAGGGTGGCCGCCCCGCTTCCCGGATGACGCCGGACGCTCCCCCGCCGACCGGAACGATCGCCTCCGGCTGCCCGACCGCCTGAAGCTCGTCCGCCGCCTCGCAGGCCGCAACCCCGGCCGCCGCCCGCAGGGCGTCAACATCAATGTGTACCGCCACCCGCCCATCTAACCGGACGCCCGCCGGGCCGCCACGCGCGACCGTGCCTGCCTCGATCGTTGGCAGTTCAGCTGCTCGACCCGACACGCCGGGGCGGACTACAGCTGAACTGCCAACAACTCAGTCACGCAGGGCTACCCTGCGCTGGGCGACTGCGCGTCGAAGGGTCTGGGCTCGCTGCACCTCGGGCAGGTGGGTCTCGCTCCAGCCGAGTAACGCGTCGATGAGCTGCGGCAGCATCTTCCCCAACGGCGCGATGCGGTACTCGACTGCGACCTGTCGCGTGTCCACGATCACACGCTCGACATTCCGTTGCGCTCCAGCCGTCGCGGCGTCGTCGTCAGTGACTTCTGCGTCACGACCGGGAGCGCACGGCGGGTGATCTGAGAGTGATGAGTGGACGTGGTTTCCCGCACGACACCTAGGCTAGTTGAAGTATCCTTGGGATACCAGGTAACCATGGTATACCTACTCGATCGGCGAAGGGATCTCTGATGACCGCGCAGCTTTTCACCCCGGAAGGCATGTTCCAGCCGGTGCCGTACCACCATGTCGCGGTGGGCACCGGCACCCGGCACGTCCACGTCGCCGGGCAGATCGCGCGCGACGGCGCGGGAAACCCGGTCGCCACGGGCGATCTCGCCGGGCAGATCAGGCAGGCGCTGCGCAACACCGCGCGTGGGCTCGGTGGCGCGGGCGCGAGCTTCACCGATGTGGTACGCCTACGGTTCTTCGTCACCGGGTGGAGCGCCGAGAACCGGGACGCCATCATGACCGCCTTCCTCGCGGGTATCGACAGCGTCACCGACGAGCTCGGCATCCCCCGCCCGTTGCCGCCGCTGTCCGTCATCGGCGTCGACTACCTCTTCGAACCGGACGTGCTGGTCGAGATCGAGGCGTACGCCGTGATCACCTGAGCGGATCGACCGGCGTTGGCGCGGCCGAGCGGGAGGAGGGCGACCTCCCAGGACCCGGACGCACTCCCTTCCGGCCGTGCTCTGGTGTCGTTGTTCCGACCCCGAGCGGCTGGCCGCCGCTGAACCGGACAACAACACCTACGCCCGCGACCTGTCAGCCTCCTACCAACGGCTGGGTGACCTGGCGCGCCAAGATGAAGGCACCGGGACCGCCGCGCAGCCCGGCCACGAACGCCGACCAGGCACGCCGCTCAAAGCGCAGCACCGGCCCCGCCGGATCCTTTGAGTCCCGCACCACCAACACGTCCGCCACCCCGGCCACCTCGACGCAGTTGGAACCGCTCGCGCTGCTTCGGCTGCTCCTGCGCCACTTCACGTCGTCAGTGGTCATTGGTCGGTCCCTTGTGAGTGCAGGTCAACCCGGATAGTCGTCAGCCACCCGGCTCAGGAATGCAACCGACTCGTCGGGATCGAGCGCCTTGGCCATGAGGTGGTCGAACATGAGTCTATATCGAGCTACATGCCTCTCTTCCTCCAACAGTAGGGTGCTGGAGTCGTTGTCGAGGTAGACGACCGTCGGGTCCAACGCCGAGTCGATGTAGTCGAGCAGGGCGAAGGGCCCACCCATCGCCGCGTGGGCACCGGCCGAGAAGGGCAGGATCTGCACCGCGACGAGTCGGACTGACACCTCCGCTGGCCGGGAATGGCGTCCGGTCAGCTGTCCGGGGTGGCTCGTAGAATCCTCGGATGGTCTCCCCCGCCGACGTGAGTCTCACCGACCTGGCCACCTCCGACGCGCCTACCGGTGACAAGGTGACAGCGGCGCTGGATGTGCTGCGGCGGGTGTTCGGGTACGACTCGTTCCGGGGCTTCCAGCGGGAGGTCATCGACCACGTGGTGGCCGGCGGGGACGCGCTGGTGCTGATGCCGACCGGCGGCGGCAAGTCGTTGTGCTACCAGATTCCCGCGCTGGTCCGCGACGGCGTCGCCGTGGTGATCTCGCCGCTGATCGCGTTGATGCAGGACCAGGTCGACGCGCTCACCGCGGTCGGGGTGCGGGCCGGCTTCCTCAACTCCACCCTCGACCCCGACACCCGCCGGCTGGTCGAGGCCGAGTTCGTGGCCGGCGAGATCGACCTGCTCTACCTCGCGCCGGAGGCGCTGGCCAGCCGGGCCACGCTGAACCTGCTGGACCGGGGGCGGATCGGTCTCTTCGCCATCGACGAGGCGCACTGCGTGTCGCAGTGGGGCCACGACTTCCGGCCGGACTACCTGAACCTGTCGATGCTGCACGAACGCTGGCCGGGCGTACCCCGCATCGCGCTTACCGCCACCGCGACAAGCGCCACCCGGTCCGAGATCGCCACCCGCCTCAGCCTGACCGGGGCGCGACACTTCGTGGCCAGCTTCGACCGGCCCAACATCCAGTACCGGATCGTGCCGAAGCGGGAGCCGCGCAAGCAACTCCTCGCCCTGCTGCGCGACGAACATCCCGGCGAGGCGGGCATCGTCTACTGCCTGTCCCGGGCCTCGGTGGAGAAGACCGCCGAGTTCCTGGTCGCCAACGGCGTCGACGCGCTGCCGTACCACGCCGGTCTGGACGCGGCCACCCGCGCCGCCAACCAGCAGCGCTTCCTGCGCGCCGACGCGGTGGTGATGGTGGCGACGATCGCCTTCGGGATGGGTATCGACAAGCCCGACGTGCGGTTCGTCGCCCACCTCGACCTGCCCAAGTCGGTCGAGGGCTACTACCAGGAGACCGGCCGCGCCGGCCGCGACGGGTTGCCGTCGAGTGCCTGGCTGGCGTACGGGCTGCAGGACGTGGTGCAGCAGCGGAAGATGATCGACACCTCCGAGGGCGACCTGGCGCACCGGCGCAACCTCGCCGCCCACCTCGACGCGATGCTGGCGCTCTGCGAGACGGTACGCTGCCGCCGGGCGCAACTGCTGGAGTACTTCGGCGAGCCGGCCACCGGCGGCTGCGGCAACTGCGACACCTGCCTGGAGCCACCCGAGTCCTGGGACGGCACGGTGGCCGCGCAGAAGCTGCTCTCCACCGTCTTCCGGCTGGATCGGGAACGCAACCAGCGGTTCGGTGCCGGGCACTGCATCGACATCCTGCTGGGTCGCAGCACCGACAAGATCACCCAACACCGGCACGACTCGCTGACCGTGTTCGGCATCGGCGGCGAGCTGAGCGAGGCGGAGTGGCGCGGCGTGGTCCGGCAGCTGCTCGCCGAGGGACTGCTCGCCGTCGAGGGCGACTACGGCACGCTGGCGCTGACCGACGGAAGCGCCGAGGTGCTCGGCCGGCGGCGCACCGTGATGCTGCGCCGCGAGGCGGCACGTCCGGCGAAGGCGGCCAAGCCGCGTGGCGCGGCCACCGTGGTCGCCGAGCTGCCGGCGGAGGCGGCCGGCACGTTCGAGCGGCTGCGGGCCTGGCGGGCGGCCACCGCCAAGGAGCAGGGCGTACCCGCGTACGTCATCTTCCACGACGCGACGCTGCGCCAGATCGCCGCCGACACGCCCTCGTCGCTGGCCGAGCTGTCCCGGATCAGCGGCGTCGGCGAGAACAAACTGGCCAAGTACGGCGAGCAGCTCCTCGAGGTGCTCGCCGACGCCGCCTGAGGTGACCGTCTTCGAGACCAACCTCGCACCACTGGATCCCACCGACCGCCGCGAATTTCCGGATTTCCGCCTGCTGGCCGGTCAGGTTGAGGTGGGGACGCTGTCGAGCTGACCCGTCCACGCTATCGGCGTGGCGATCCGTTGGTGCTGTCAGGTCGACAGGGGCGACACCCCACACCAGCACCCCGGCCGACGCCGGGGTGCAGCACCGCTGCGACGGCGGTCAGGTGGTGGACTGCTCCTGCTCGCCGCCGGCACCGAGCGCGGCCAGGATCGCTTCGGCGGTACGCCGGCCGATGCCACGGACCTCGGTGATCTCCTCGACGGTGGCGGCCGAGAGACGTTTCAACGAGCCGAAGTGGCGTAGCAGCGCCTTGCGGCGTACCTCGCCCAGACCGGCGACGTTGTCCAACGCCGAGGTGGTCATCCGCTTGGAGCGGCGCTGCCGGTGGAAGGTGATGGCGAAGCGGTGTGCCTCGTCGCGTACCCGTTGCAGCAGGTAGAGCCCCTCGGAGGCGCGCGGCAGGATGACCGGGAAGTCGTCGTCGGGCAGCCAGACCTCCTCCAACCGCTTCGCCAGCCCGCACAGCGCCACGTCGTCGACGCCCAACTCGGCGAGGGCCTGCGCGGCGGCGGCGACCTGCGGCGCGCCGCCGTCGACCACCACCAACTGCGGCGGGTACGCGAATTTGCGTGGCCGGCCGGTGGTCGGGTCGACAAGCGCACCGATCCGCGGCTCGTCGCCGCCGTCGGCCGCGTCCAGCTCAGCGGGGAGGGCGTCAGCTTCGACACCTGCCTCACCGGTCTCGGCTCGGGCGTCGAGGTAGCGGGCGAAGCGGCGGCGCAGCACCTCGGACATCGCCGAGAGATCATCCGTGGCCCCCCGGATGATGAACCGGCGGTACTCGCTCTTGCGGGGCAACCCGTCCTCGAAGACGACCATGCTCGCGACCACGTCGGTGCCCTGGATCTGCGAGATGTCGAAGCACTCGATGCGCAACGGCGCGGTCCGCAGACCGAGCGCCTCGGTGATCTCGTCGAGCGCCTTGCTGCGGGTGGTGAGGTCGCCGGCCCGCTTGAGCTTGTGCCGGGCCAGGGCGTCCTTCGCGTTGCGTTCGACCGTCTCCATCAGGGCCCGCTTGTCACCGCGCTGCGGCACCCGCATGGTCACCCGGCCGCCGCGGTGGGTGGAGAGCCAGTCGGCCAGCGCGTCGGCGTCGGCGGGCAGCTCGGGCACCAGCAGTTCCCGTGGCAAGTCGGCCTCGCCGTGTTCGCCGCCGTAGACCTGGGTGCAGAAGTGGTGCACGAGGTCGCCCGTGGTCAGCTCCTCGGTCTTCTCGACCACCCAACCGCGCTGGCCCCGCACCCGGCCGCCCCGGACGTGAAAGACCTGGACCGCGGCTTCGAGCGGGTCGTCGGCGAAGGCCACCACGTCGGCATCGGTGCCGTCGCCGAGCACCACGGTCTGCTTCTCCATCGCCCGGCGCAGCGCGGCGACGTCGTCGCGCAGCCGGGCCGCCCGCTCGAACTCCAGTTGCTCGCTGGCCTCGACCATCTCGCGTTCCAGTTTGCGGACCATGGTGTCGGTGCGCCCGGCCATGAAGTCGCAGAAGTCGTCGACGATCTCGCGATGCCGTTCGGCGGAGACGCTGCCGACGCAGGGAGCCGAGCACTTGCCGATGTAGCCCAGCAGGCAGGGGCGGCCGACCTGGCCGGCCCGCTTGAACACCCCGGCGGAGCAGGTGCGGGCCGGGAAGACCCGGAGCAGCAGATCGAGCGTCTCGCGGATCGCCCAGGCGTGTGAGTACGGCCCGAAGTAGCGCACCCCCTTGCGCTTGGCCCCGCGCATCACCTGAAGGCGTGGGTACTCCTCGTCGAGGGTCACCGCCAGGTAGGGGTAGGACTTGTCGTCGCGGTACCGGACGTTGAACCTCGGGTCGTACTGCTTGATCCAGAGGTATTCGAGTTGGAGGGCCTCGACCTCGGTGCCGACGGTGACCCAGTCCACCGCCTCGGCGGTGGTGACCATCTGCTGGGTGCGCTGGTGCAGCCCCCACAGGTCGGCGAAGTAGGAGTTGAGCCGACTGCGCAGATTCTTCGCCTTGCCCACGTAGATGACCCGGCCGGTGCCGTCGGAGAAGAAGTAGACCCCCGGTGCCTCGGGAATCGTGCCCGGCGCGGGCCGGTAGGTCGACGGATCAGCCACACTCCGAGACTAGTCGCCACCTCCGACAGCCCGAATCATCCCCGGATGACCGTTCCGGCGGCCGGCTGTGCCCGATCGTACCGGATGGATTTCTCCACCCGTGGGAGATGTCGGTCCACGCCCAACGCGGCCCACGGTCGCGGCCGGGACGACACCGTCCCGGCCGCGACCGCCCGCTCAGGCCAGCGCGATCTGGTCGCCGTCGACCTTGATGTTCTTGGCCGCCAGCGGCGTGGTGGCCGGACCGGCCGTGACGGAGCCGTCCTCGATGGAGAACTTGCTGCCGTGGCAGGTGCAGTTGATGGTGCCGCCGTCGACGTTCGACACCGGGCAGCCCTGATGGGTGCAGACCGGATCGAACCCCTTGAAGTCCCCCGCCGTGGGTTGGGTGATCACCACGCCCTGGGCGGCGAAGACCGCGCCGCCACCGACCGGGATGTCGGTCGTCCGCGCCAGTGACTGGGCGCCCTCGCGGTCCCCGCCACCGGCGTCACCGGTGTTCGTGATCTGCGGCCCCGGGCTGGGTGCCGCGCCGCCGTCGTCCTCACCGCCGCAGGCGGCCAGCACCGCCGCCGCGCCGACCGCCCCCGCCCCCGCGAGCAGGGCTCGGCGGGTACGCACGTCAGGCCCGGCCGGCACCTGCTCCTCGCTCATGCCAGTGCTCCGTTGCGCTCGCCCATGCCTCGCCCCTCCGTCGGTGACTCCGGTGCATGATCTGTGGTCACTCTCCCCTACACGCACCACTCTGCCCGGCGGTTCACCCGATCGACCACCCGGGCGCGCCAGGCGGTCAGGCGCCCGCCGACCGCGCGGCGGATCAGCGCGCGGCGGCGGTGGCCTTCCGGCCGCCCCGAGCCCGGCCGCCGTTGGCCTTCGCCGCCCGGGCAGTGGCCGCCACGGCACCCTTCGCCGCGCCGTCGAGCTTGAGGACGGTACGCAGGAACTGCCCGGTGTGGCTCTCGGCGACCTCGGCGACCTCCTCCGGGCTGCCGGTGGCGAGCACGGTGCCGCCCCGGTGGCCGCCCTCGGGGCCCATGTCAATCAGCCAGTCCGCGCTCTTGATCACGTCCAGGTTGTGCTCGATCGTGATCACGGTGTTGCCCTTGTCGACCAGGCCCTCCAGCACCAGCAGCAGCTTGCGGATGTCCTCGAAGTGCAGACCGGTGGTCGGCTCGTCGAGCACGTAGACCGTCCGCCCGGTCGAGCGCTTCTGCAACTCCGAGGCGAGCTTGACCCGCTGCGCCTCGCCGCCGGAGAGGGTCGGTGCGGGCTGCCCCAGCCGTACGTAGCCCAGCCCCACGTCGACGAGTGTCTTGAGGTGCCGGTGGATGGCCGGGATGGCGGAGAAGAACTCGGCGGCCTCCTCGATCGGCATCTCCAGCACGTCGGAGACGGTCTTGCCCTTGTAGTGCACCTCCAGGGTCTCCCGGTTGTATCGGGCGCCCTTGCAGACCTCGCACGGCACGTACACGTCGGGCAGGAAGTTCATCTCGATCTTGATGGTGCCGTCGCCGGAGCACGCCTCGCAGCGGCCGCCCTTGACGTTGAAGGAGAACCGTCCGGGGCCGTACCCCCGGACCTTGGCCTCGGTGGTCTCGGCGAACAGCTTGCGCACGTGGTCCCAGACGCCGGTGTAGGTGGCCGGGTTGGATCGCGGGGTGCGGCCGATCGGCGACTGGTCGACGCCGACGACCTTGTCGACGTTGTCCAGGCCGGAGACCCGGGTGTGCCGGCCCGGCACCAGCCGGGCACCGTTGATCTGGTTGGCCAGCACGGCGTAGAGGATGTCGTTGACAAGTGTCGACTTGCCCGAGCCGCTGACCCCGGTGACGGCGATCAGCTGGCCGAGCGGGAAGCTCACGGTCAGGTTGCGCAGATTGTGCTCGCGGGCCCCGTGCACCACCAGCTCCCGCCCGGGGGTCTGCGGCCGGCGGCCCCTGGGCGTCGGGATCTCCCGCCGACCGGACAGGTACGCCCCGGTCAGCGACTCGGGATTCTCCAGCAGCGCCGGCACCGAGCCGCTGTGCACGATCCGGCCGCCGTGCTCACCCGCGCCGGGACCGATGTCGACGATCCAGTCGGCGGTGCGGATGGTGTCCTCGTCGTGCTCGACCACGATCAGCGTGTTGCCCAGGCCGCGCAGCCGTACCAGCGTCTCGATCAGCCGGTGGTTGTCCCGCTGGTGCAGGCCGATCGACGGCTCGTCGAGCACGTAGAGCACGCCGACCAGGCCGGAGCCGATCTGGGTGGCCAGCCGGATGCGCTGCGCCTCACCGCCGGAGAGGGTGCCGGCCGGCCGGTCCAGGGAGAGGTAGTCCAGCCCGACGTCGAGCAGGAAGCGCAGCCGGGCGTTGATCTCCTTGAGCACCCGCTCGGCGATCAGCTTCTGCCGGTCGGTCAGCTCGATGCCGGCCAGCAGGTCGGCGCACTCCCCGACGGACAGGTTGCACACCTCGGCGATGCTGCGCCCGGCCAGGGTGACCGCGAGCACCTCGGGCTTGAGCCGAGCCCCGCCGCAGGCCGCGCAGGGCACGTCGCGCATGTAGCCCTCGTACTTCTCCCGCGACCACTCACTCTCGGTGTCCGAGTGCCGGCGCTCGATCCACTGCATCACGCCTTCGAAGCCGGTGTAGTACGAGCGTTCCCGGCCGTACTTGTTGCGGTAACGCACGTGCACCTGGTCGCCGGAGCCGTGCAGGATCGTCTTCTGCGCCCGCGACGGCAACGCCCGCCACGGTGTGTCGACGTCGAAGTGCTCGGCCTCGCCGAGCGCCTCCAGCAGACGGAGGAAGTATTCCAGGTTGTGCCCGGTCGCCCAGGGCTGGATCGCCCCCTCACGCAGGCTGCGCTCCGGGTCGGGAACGACCAGCTCCGGATCGACCTCCTTCTTGGTGCCCAGGCCGGTGCACTCGGGGCAGGCGCCGTAGGGCGCGTTGAAGGAGAAGACCCGGGGTTCCAGATCCTCGATCGCCAGGGGGTGGTCGTTGGGGCAGGCCAGGTGTTCGGAGTAGCGCCGCTCCCGGTCGGGGTCGTCCTCGGCCAGGTCGACGAAGTCCAGCAGGACCAGGCCACCGGAGAGGCCCAGCGCCGCCTCGACCGAGTCGGTCAGCCGCTGCTTGGCGCTGGGCTTGACGCTGAGCCGGTCGATCACCACCTCGATGGTGTGCTTCTCCTGCTTCTTCAGCTTCGGCGGGTCGGTGAGCTGGTGCACCACCCCGTCGACCCGGGCCCGGGCGTACCCCTTGGCCTGAAGTTCGGCGAAGAGGTCGACGTACTCGCCCTTGCGGCCCCGCACCACCGGAGCGAGCACCATGAAGCGGGTGCCCTCGGCCATGGCGAGCACCCGGTCGACGATCTGCTGCGGGCTCTGCCGGGAGATCCGCTCGCCGCAGACCGGGCAGTGCGGTTCGCCGACCCGGGCGAAGAGCAGCCGCAGGTAGTCGTAGACCTCGGTGATCGTGCCGACCGTGGAGCGGGGGTTGCGCGAGGTGGACTTCTGGTCGATGGAGACGGCCGGGCTCAGGCCCTCGATGAAGTCGACGTCCGGCTTGTCCATCTGGCCGAGGAACTGCCGGGCGTACGACGACAGCGACTCGACGTAGCGGCGCTGGCCCTCGGCGAAGATCGTGTCGAAGGCCAGGCTCGACTTGCCCGACCCGGACAGCCCGGTGAACACGATCAGGGCGTCCCGGGGCAGGTCGAGGCTGACGTCACGCAGGTTGTGCTCGCGTGCGCCACGGATGATCAAACGGTCGGCCACGGTCCGTGTACTCCCGGGTGAGGATGAAGAGGAAGATCTGTCCGCTTTTGGGGTGAACCCAGCGGTTGTGTCAGCGCGGAGAGTGCGCCCCGGCAACTGTAGACCCGCCCCCCGACAACTTTCCCCACCCAGACATCCCACCCCTCCCCACCCCCTCTCCCCCCGGCACCCCCAACCCGCCGACCACGCAGCTGCGCCACGTCCCAAAAATGGTCAAAAAACTCGTACCGACAGCCACATCTGCATGATCGCGGGCTGGAGGGCTCCGAGGTTGGGGTGGTCAGCGGGGGTGGGGGGTGCGGGGGGTGGTGCGGGACACGCGGGTGGCGCGGCGACGGGTCTGGTGGGTGACCTCGCGTTGCAGCCGGCGCCAGTTGTCATAGCGACGAGCGGTCAGCGTCCCGGAATCGAGCGCCGCCCGCACCGCGCAGCCCGGTTCGGCCTCGTGCCCGCAGTCGCCGTACCGGCAGTCGGCGGCCAGGTCGGCGATGTCGGCGAAGGCGCGGTCGAGCCCGGTCGCGCCGTCGAGCAGGCCGACCGCCCGAACACCGGGCGTGTCCACCACGGCACCCCCGCCGGGCAGTGGCACCAACGCCCGCCAGGTGGTGGTGTGCCGACCTTTGCCGTCCACCCGACGGATCGCCTGGGTGGGCATCACCACCGCCGAGACGAGCGCGTTGACCAGGCTCGACTTGCCGGCTCCGGAGGGTCCGAGCAGCCCGAGGGTACGACCCGGACCGACCTCGGCGCGCAGCGCCTCCAGTCCGGTGCCGTGCTCGGCGCTGACCGGCAGCACCGGCACGCCCGGTGCCAGGGCCGCCAGTTGACGCGCCACCGCCGCCGGGTCGGCCGCCAGGTCGGTCTTGGTCAACACCACAAGTGGCCGGGCTCCCGACTCGTGGACCAGCGAGAGCAGCCGCTCGATGCGGGCGGCATCCGGTGCCGGGTGCACCGGCTCCACCACGGCGGCCACGTCCAGGTTGGCGGCCAGCAGTTGACCGCCGGCGTCCTTACCGGCGGTGCGCCGGATCAACGCGGTACGGCGGGGCAGCACCGCCTCCACCGTCGTCCGCCCGTCGGGCCAGGCGCACAGCAGCACCCAGTCGCCGACGCCGGGCAGCCGGGTGGCGTCGCCGACGGCGGCGGCCAGCAGCGGCCCGCCGGTCGAGGCGCGCACCGGCCCCGCCTCGGTGAGCACGGTGCAGACGCCACGGTCGACGCGGGCCACCCGGCCGGGGCGCTGATCGGTACGGATGCGTCGCAGATGGGCCGCCCGGTCGGTGTCCCAGCCCAGGGCGGTCAGCGAGATGGTCATGGCTCCTCGTTCAGTGTCGGTGCGGGTGATACACGGGTGCGGTGACCGGCATGACCACCACCTCCTCCGCTCCGGCGCCGCGTACGAACCTGGTCGACATCCCCCGCCGGTGACCGGGCCGCGAGGCGGCAGGCGAGGCATCCGGTTCGAGGGGGCCGCTGGCACAGACGGTAGGTCGGGCCGCGCCACGCCGGAAGTGAATTCCCCGGCGACGCGGTGGGCGCGGCCCACTAGGGTCAGCAACGTGACGATGGATCCGCTGCTGCTGACCGGCGACGTGGACGATGCCACGGCCCGACTGCTACGGACGGCGGCCACCTTCGACGCCGCCGATCTCGCGGCACCGTCCCTGCTGCCGGGGTGGAGCCGAGGACACGTGCTCACCCACGTCTGCCGCAATGCCGACGGCTTCGTCAACCTGCTCACCTCGGCGCGCACCGGCGAACGGATCCCGATGTACGCCAGCGCCGCGACCCGAACCGCCGACATCGAGGCGGGGGCCGCGCGCCCGCCGGAGGAACACCTCGACGACCTGCGGCGCAGCGCGGACCGGTTCGTCGAGGCCGTCGCCGCGATGCCGGTGGCGGCGTGGGGTGCCACCGTCGAGACCCGGCACGGCCCGCGGCCGGCGGCCCTGCTCGTCTGGGGCCGGCTGCGGGAACTGGAGATCCACCACGTCGACCTGGCCGCCGGCTACCGGCACGCGGACTGGTCACCGGACTTCGGTCACCGGCTGCTGCACGAGGTGACCAGCGGCTTCGCCGGCCGGGGCGACGTACCGGCGATGGTGCTGCGCTTCGACGGCAGCAGCCACGAACTGGTGCTCGGTGACCCGGCACAGGCGCCGGTCGTCGCGGGTTCGGCCGCCGGACTCGCCGCGTGGCTGACCGGCCGCGACCCCGGCACCACCCTGACCGTCACCCCCGACGGACAGCTGCCCCGCCCACCCGAATGGATCTAGGAAGTCATGACCTACACCGGAGAAGTCACACCCGGCGGTCCGCCGGCGGTACGCGAACTCGACCAGCTGACCATCACCAAGGTGTCGGTCGGTCCGATGGACAACAACGCGTACCTGCTGCGCTGCGCCAGCACCGGTGAGCAGGTGCTGATCGACGCCGCGAACGAGGCGCCCCGCCTGCTGGAACTGATCGGCGACGCGGGTCTCGCCACGGTGGTGACCACCCATCAGCACATGGACCACTGGGTCGGTCTGGAAGAGGTGGTGGCCAAGACCGGCGCCCGTGCGCTGGTGCACACCGATGACGCGGACGGGCTGCCGATCGAGGCGCAGACCCTCACCGACGGCGACCTCGTGCCGGTCGGCGACTGCGCCCTGGAGGTCGTCCACGTCCGGGGCCACACCCCGGGCTCGGTGGCACTGCTCTACCGCGACCCCGGTGGTGTGCCGCACCTCTTCACCGGCGACAGTCTCTTTCCGGGTGGGGTCGGCAACACCGACCGGGATCCGCAGCGGTTCGCCGCGCTGATCGACGATGTCGAGCACAAGCTGTTCGACCGGCTGCCCGACGAGACCTGGTTCTACCCCGGGCACGGCCGGGACTCGACGCTCGGCGCGGAACGCCCCCACCTGGCCGAGTGGCGCGCCCGCGGCTGGTGACAGCCGCGCCGGTCAGGGAGCGATGCGCAGCCGTCGGATCTGGTTGTCGTCGTAGTCCTCGAAGCGGTACCGCAGGCCGGCGAAGGGGCTGCCGGGAAAGTCACCGGTGATGGTGGCGGTGACCACGGTCCCTGCCGGCGTCTGCGTCACGTCGGTGATCTCGTACGACACCAGCGGCACCTCCCGCCGCCAGGCCCGGATCGCGGCGATGCCCTCGTGCGCCCTGCCCTCGTCCTCGACGACCGCGTCGGGGGCGAAGAGCGCGAAGTAGGCGTCGCTGTCGGGCTGACCGGCGAGCGCGAAGTAACGACGGATCAGTGGCGGTACGTCACTCATGGCAGGGCTCCCCCGGGGGCAGTGCGGACGGACGCCCTGATCATGCCCGACGTGTCCGACAGCCACCCGAGGTTCGAGCGGGTTCCGAGCGCAGCCGACGGGCTGGTCAAGCGGCCCGGTAGGAAGGCGACCGGGCGAGGTGGTGACCGGTTCAGCGGGTGACCGCGCGAAGCCGCCGCCGGGTGCCGAGCAGCACCAGGGCCGCCAGCAGCAGTCCGCCGAGCATGGTCACCAGCAGTGGGCTCGCTCCGGCGGGCAGCAGCCCGGCCAGCGTCCGCGACGCGGTACCCACCACCAGGTAGAGCCCGGCCCACCCGGCCGCGCCGAGCGCCGCGAACCCGAGAAACCGCCGGTACGACATGTGCAGCCCGCCGGCGGCCAGCGGCAGCAACGCGTTGAAGACCGGCAGGAAGGGCGCGATCAGTACCAGCCGGCCGCCGTCGCGGCGCAGGATGCTCTCGGCTGCCGCCCATCGCGTCTCGCCGACCCAACCGCCGAAACGGCTGCGCCGCAGCCGATCGCCCCACAGCCGGCCGACCAGGAAGCTCATCGACCAGCCGGCGAGGCATCCGGTGACCACGGCGACGAAGGTCGCCAACCCGGTGGCGGGGGTGCCGACCGCCACCGCGGCGAGCACCGCCACGTCACCGGGCACCAGGACCCCGAACAGCGGCACCGCGTCGAAGAGCATGACCACCCCGAGCACCGCCATCAGCACCACCACGGGAAGCTCTCCGACCTGGGCCAACTGGTCCGCCATGTCTCGTACGCTAGGGCCTGCCCGCCACCGTGAACATCGGGTTTCCTCCCCTATCTCGTAGCGGCGCCCCTGAGGGTGAACCCCGATCCCGCGCCGCGTCGGGGCCATCCGCCGCATCACCTGAGGCGCTTCGCCCGGCAAATCCGCTATTCACCGGTTACTGTCGGGAAGGTATTGGGCGATCACCGGCGGACAAGCCAGCGGTCGCCCGCATGGAACAGGGAGAGAGTACGCATGGCAACCGGCACCGTGAAGTGGTTCAACTCCGAAAAGGGCTTCGGCTTCATCGAGCAGGACGGCGGAGGGCCCGACGTCTTCGTCCACTACTCGGCCATCCAGTCCAGCGGCTACCGAGAGCTGGGTGAGGGCCAGAAGGTCGAGTTCGACGTGACCCAGGGGCAGAAGGGCCCGCAGGCGGACAACGTCCGTCCGCTCTGACTCGTGCCGGTCCCCCGGGGCTGATCGCACGGCGGTGAGTGGCGGCCGGTACCGGCCGCCACTCGTCAGGTTGTCTCAGGTCAGGCCGCCAGGCGCCGGCTCAGCTCACTCACGACCTGTTCCGCCACGGTGGGCGGAATGGCCGCCGCGATCTCCTCTGGGGTGAGACCGGCCAGCACCCCGCTGATGATCGCCTGCTCGTCGGTGAAGTCCCGGTTCGTCAGCGCCTCCACTGTGCTCTGCAGCGCGGTGAGCTGGGCGCCGATGCTGCGCAGGGTCGGGTGGGAGACCCGGAAGGCGGGGTCCGTGTGGTCCTCGCCCATGGCCATCCGGGTGTAGGTCTGCCCGATCGGGTTGCGCCCGTCCAGGACGGTGAGGTTGCGGTGGACGGTCCTGAGCCAGTTGTGCTCCTCGGGTGTCATGTCGTTCTCTCCATCCTCGGGGTCCAGCAGTCCGATGGTGGTCAGGTAGCGGCGGAAAAGGGGCCGCTGGTCGCGGTTCGCCTTGATCGAGTCCCGGAAGAAGCTGAAGTGGGTGTGCCACAGGTGCGACCGGTCACCGGTGCTGCGGCGACCGAGCCGGTCCCAGCGCCGGACCACGTTGCCGTCGGGTGAGTAGATGATCTCGCGGATGTCGCGGGTGTCCGGGGCGTTGGCGACGCACTGCGCCACGCACCAGGTCGAGAACGTGAACAGGTTGTGGTTGCGGCCACCGGAGTCGAGCCGGAACGTCCCCACGTCCAGCGCGGCGGCGTCGAGGGTCAGTCCGTTACGGTCGCGGGGCGACTCGACCACCGAGTAGTCGTTGGTGACGACCCGGTCCGACCCGCAGTCGTAACCCCCTCGGTGGTTGGCGTCGCCAACGATGCCGACCTCGTTGGGTTCGAGATCCTCGTCGCGACTGCGGTTGGGATCACGGTTGAGATGCTCAAGCAGCAGACTACGAACGGCGAGAAGATTTGCCGGTGCCCGCGTCATGGGTCCCCCTTCGCTTACTCGTCGGGGACCAGGCACGACAGTGACACCGCGTACGCGGTGGAGAGGCTCACCGGCGGGCCCGGCCAATCGGGTGCACGGCGGCGGGCGTATCACCACGATAGCTCGCTCTTTTGGCGAATGCCCAGCTCAGAGGCGCTTTGATTCAGCTTGGGGTTGCCTGGGAGGCAGAGTGGACGACCGGTAGGACCACTGCGGACGGATGATCCGGGTCGTGCATGATCTCCCGGAATCCACGACGGAGTGTGACAGCCGCGCCGAGGGGTTCCCCGGTGCCGGGGTTACGCGCGTAGCGGGGGTGGGCCCCGCCGGAGACCTGTAGCCGCAGTCGGTGCCCGGGGGCGAAGCGGTGGGCGGTCGGCCACATCTCGACCGGCACCACGACGGCGCCGGCGTCGTCGGCGGGAAACCGGTGCGGATCGAGCCGGACCAGCCCGTCGCAGATGTTCCACGAACGCCCCCGGGCGTCCACGTCACACAGCCGCACGAAGACGTCCAGGTAGGACAGCTCACTGCGCAGGTGGATCTCGGCGCGTACCGGCCCGATCACCTCGATCCCGGCGGTCAACGGCTCGCTGGTCCAGGTCAGCACGTCGGGTCGGGCCTCGACCGGACGGTTGTCGAACGGCCCGGCCCGCTGGGCCACGAGCAGTGGGCCGCCGAGCGACGGCGTCGGGTCGGCCGGGTCGTACCAGAATCCGTCCGGCGGCGACGGGACCGGGTCCGCGGGGCTCAGGGCCGCACCCGGGTGCAGGTACCACCGGACGGCGTCGGCGGGTGGCGGCCAGTCGGGCAGGTCACGCCAGCCCCCGCCGGCACCACCGACGTGCACCCGCACGGGAGCGTCGGGCGGATGGGCGACATCGCCGGCCCGATCGTCGGACAGGTGGGCGCCGAGCCAGCTCAGCCCTTCACGCAGGGCGGCGACGAACAACCCGGGGCTGCCATGGGTCCACGGCCCGACCACCAGGCGCGGACGGGCACCGGTGGCCCGCAGCGCCGTGTAGTCGCGTAGTTGGGCCGGCAGGAAGATGTCGTGCCAGCCGCTGACCATCGCCACCGGCGAGCCGACCAGGTGCAGTCGGTCGTCGAAGACCCGGCTGCGCCAGTAGTCGGCCTCCGGGGTGTGGTGTCGCAGCCACTCCTGGAAGAACGGCACGGTCACGCCGGTGGCGACCCGGTCGGCCTCGATCAGCGGCAGGTGGGCCAGGGCAGCGGTCAGTCTCGGCTGGCCGCGCTTGAGCTCCCACTGGCGGGCCAGCCACGGCACGGTCTGCGCCTGCAGCAGCTCGGCCCAGGTCAGCACAGTGTCCAGGGCGAAGGACTCGCCCGCGTAGGTGGAGTCGCGGGTGGTCGAGGCGGTGGCGACGGCGACCATGGCGCGCAGTTGCGGGCCCGCCTCCGCCGCGAGCGCCCACTGCACGAAGCCCTGGTAGCTGGCGCCGAACATGCCGAACGCGCCGGTCCACCACCGCTGCCGGCGCAGCCAGTCGAGGGTGTCCAGACCGTCGTCGCGTTCGTGCACGAACGGCTCGAACTCACCGCCCGAGCCGCCGGTGCCCCGACAGGACTGGATGACCACGTGGAATCCCTGCTCGGCGGCGAGACGGCAGAGCAGCCGCATCGGTCCGGCCCGGCCGTACGGGGTACGGATCAGCACGGTGGGCGCGGCGGGCAGGTCGGGGGCGTAGTGGTCGGTGCGCAGGATCACACCGTCGCGTACCCGCAACCCGATGTCCCGGGTGACGGTGACCCGTCGGGTCCGCGCCGGTGGCAGTCGCAGGGCGGCGGCGGCGAGTCCAGCCGCCAGACGATCGAGCACGACTCACTCCGGCTGGCGTCGGTGCGGCTCGGTGCGGGCGGCCCGGACCTCGTCCCGGTGCTCCCGCAACGAGGTTCCCATCGCCGTCATGAACCGGTACACCACCTCGAGCTCGTCGTCGCCGAACCCGGCCATCACCCGGTCGGTGCGCTCGCCCAGCGGCCGGAAGAAGCCCATCGCCAGCTCGGCGCCGCGTTCGGCGTAGCGCAGCAGCACCTTGCGCCGGTCCGCGGTGTCCCGGTCCCGGCGCAGATGCCCGGCGCGTTCCAGCCGGTCGATCAGGGCGGTGACCGAGCCGGAGGAGAGCCCGAGGTGCTCGCCGAGCCGGCCCGGCGTGATCGGATCGCCGAGCAGCTCGGCGTCCATCACGGCGATCAGTGCCTGCAGGTCGGTGGCGTTGAGACCGTGCTGGCCGGCGAAGGCGTGCCCGACGTGCTGCGCGTCCACCCCGTAGCGCCGCAGCTCGGCCGTGATCTCGGCGATCAGCACGTCCCGGCGCGTGTCGCGCCTGCGGTACATACCGTGAGCTGTCACGTCCCGCCGCTTCCTGCCGAGGTCCGGGTTCGCAGCATAACCGAGCCGAACCCTCGTCTCGGCTGTCGAGATTCTCTGCGGCCGAGCTGTTGCAGCATCTCTCTTGATAGGCGAAAATCTCGACTGTCTAGATACTTGCCGACTGGGGGTTCTCCCGATGTCCGTGTTGACCCGCGTGGCGGGCGGTCGCCTGAACGCCTCGTTCACCGTCCTCGCGGCCCTCGCCGTGGGCGCGGCCGTCTTCTGGTTGCCCACCCCCGACAACCCGGCACCCGTCTCCGCCACCGGCCTGTCCGACCGCTGGCAGTCCACCCAGGTCGAGCGGTTGCAGGACGAACTGCCGGCCAGCGACGTCCAGCCGGCCATCGTGGTGGTCACCCGCGACGACGGCGCGCCGCTGACCGACGACGACCGCGCCGCCGTCACCACCGGCACCGACTCCCTCGGTGCATTCACCGTCGGCGGTCAAGTCTCCCCACCGCAACTGTCGCCCGACGGGACGGTGGCCCTGGTCGCCGTGCCGTTGAGCACCGAGGGAGGCCAGGAGGCGGTGGCCACCACCGTGGCCGAGGTCCGCGCGGCGCTTGCCGCGCTACCGGCGGAGCTGACCGTCGAGGTGACCGGCGCGCCGGCCTTCACCGCCGACCTCACCAAGGTCTTCGAGGGTGCCGACACCACCCTGCTCGCCGTCACCGCCGCGGTCGTCGCGCTGCTGCTGCTCGTCACCTACCGCAGTCCGCTGCTGTGGATGGTGCCGCTGGCCGTCGTGGCCGCCACCGAACAGGTGGCGTTGCGGGCCCTCGACACGATCGTCCCCGCCGTCGGCATCAACTACGCCGGCGGTGCCGTCAGCGGCATCGCCAGCGTCCTCGTCTTCGGCGCCGCCACCAACTACGCCCTGCTGCTGATCGCCCGTTACCGGGAGGAACTACGCCGGGAGGCGGACCGCTTCGCCGCCATGCGGGCCGCGCTGCGCCGCACCGCCGAACCGATCCTCGCCAGCGGCGGCACGGTCATGCTCGGGGTGCTCACCCTGCTGCTCAGCGAACGGGAACTCAACCGGGCCCTCGCCGTCGCCTGCGCCACCGGCATCCTGCTGGCCATGGCATCGGCCCTGCTCGTGCTGCCGGCCGCGCTGGTGCTGCTCGGGCGACGCCTGTTCTGGCCGTTCGTGCCGCAGGTCGGCGGCGAAGGCCGGGAGGGCCGGGTCTGGGGACGGCTCGGTGCGGCCGTGATCCGCCGCCCGGCGCCGGTCGCGGCCCTGGCCACGCTGCTGCTGGCGGCACTCGCCCTGGGCGGCCTCGGCCTGCGCACCGGGCTGTCCGAGACCGAGCAGTTCCGGGTGCAGCCGGAGGCGGTCGCCGGGGCGCAGACCCTTGCCCGCGCGTTCCCCGCCGGCACCACCCAACCGGTCGCGGTACTGACCCGACCCGACTCCGTGCCGGCCGTCACCGCGGCCGCCGCCGAGGTGCCCGGGGTCGCCTCCGCCCGACCCGGCACCGCCGGCCCCACCGTCGCCCAGGTCGACGTGGTCCTTGAGGCCGAACCGGGCACCACCGCCTCCGACCGGACGCTGGCCGCCCTGCGGGACGCGGTCGCCGCCGTACCCGACTCCGCGCCCCCCGCCCCCGCAGGCGGCGACACCCCGCGCGGCGCCATCGTCGGCGGCACCGTCGCCGGCACCTACGACGCGGCGGCGGCCGACGCCGAGGATCTACGCGTCATCCTGCCACTGATCCTGCTGCTGGTCGGCGCCGTGCTGGTGCTGCTGCTGCGCGGCCTGCTCGCCCCGGTGCTGCTGGTGGTGACCGTCGTCGCGTCGTACTTCGCCAGCCTCGGTGGTGCCTGGCTGCTCTTCGACCACGTGCTCGGCTTCCCCGCGCTGGACACCACCGTGCCGCTGCTCGCGTTCGTCTTCCTGGTGGCGCTCGGTGTGGACTACAACATCTTCCTGGTCACCCGCGCCCGCGAGGACGCCCGCGCCGTCGGCACCCGCCAGGGCATGCTCTCCGCGCTGCGGGTCACCGGCGGTGTCATCACCAGCGCCGGCATCCTGCTGGCCGCCGTCTTCGCCGTCCTCGGCGTACTGCCGCTGATCACCCTGACCCAGATCGGGATCATCGTCTGCCTCGGCGTGCTGCTGGACACCCTGCTGGTCCGTACGGTCGTCGTCCCGGCCCTGGCCTTCCTGCTCGGGGAACGCTTCTGGTGGCCCGGCCGGGTCAGCGCCGATCAGAACCCGAGGCAGACGCACTCCGACATCAGCGCCCGGACGTTGCGCACGTAGCCCGGGTTGGGAATGGTCAGCGGCTGCTTGGGCTGCGCCACCGCCCCGTGCCCGTAGTTGTACGCGGCGATGACCGCGTTCAACAGGCACGAGTCCAGCTCGGCGGTGCACAGGTCGGCGTCGAGCCGGTAGTCGGCGTCGAAGTACATGTCGCCGATGTACTTGGTCAGCCAGGCCAGGTAGGTGCCGCCGAGGTAGGCGTTGTCCCGGTAGTCCCAGACGTCGTAGCTCTGCCCGAAGCGCTGGTTCATCCAGGACGCGGTGTCCGGCATCACCTGCATCAGGCCGATGCCCTTGTCGCAGGCGACGATGTTCGACTGCCAGCCGCTCTCCTGCCACGCCGTCGCCTTGATCAGGTTCAGCGGAACGCGGATGTCCGGCGCCGACGTCGGCCAGTACGTCCGCCCGGCCGCGTCGGTAAGCGCCGCCTTGACCTGCGCCCGGCTGGCCTGGTCACCCTTGTAGCTGGGCTTGCAGCCGCTCGACGGCGGCTTCGGCGGATCCGGTGGGACCTCCGTCTCCGTCGGCGGCTTCGGCACCGTCCGAGGTGCGGTGGCCGTGGTGCGCTTCGGCTTCGGGCTCCGCTTCGCCGCCGACGGCGACGCGCTGGCGCTGGGGGTGACCTTCGGCGCGGCACCCATCGCCTCCACCGCCGGCGGTGTCGCCGACGTCTCCGCCGAATCGCCGGGCTCGCCCGAGGCGTCCGGCAACTCCTCCGGCAGTGCGACCGGGGCCGGCACCTCCGCCGCGGGAGGGTCAACCTCGGCACATCCACCGCCGGTCAGCAGCAGCATCGCGGCGACCACCGCGACACCCCACCGTGCGACGCTGCGTCCCATGTCGACCTCCTCCGGCCCTGACGAACCCGCCGCACACTAACAGCTACCGCCCGTCGCGCGTGGCCCCGCGATCGCCGCCCGGATCACGGCAACGGCCCTCATCCGGAGGCGGAGCCACCGCCGGACACCGCGCGGTCCCGGGTGGCCCAGGCCACCATGAACACCGCCGTCCAGGCGGCACCGAGCAGCACCGCGCCGACCGTGCCGCTGGCGGTGCTCAACCCCAGGTACAGCCGGGCACCGCCGATGGTGACGACCCCGGCCGCCGCGACGGTCCACGCGGCCACCGCCACCGGCCAGCGGGCACCCCGCGACACCAGCCACGCCAGCGTGCACAGGCTCGCCGTCACCACCACGTTCTGCGTGGAGAACAGCACCACCCGTCCACCGGCGGCCAGGTCGGCCACGGCCGCGAGCACCACAAGCGGCACGAACGCACCGACCGTGCCGACCACACTGAGCAGGTCCGCCCGCCACGGCCGCTGCCGCCACGCCTGCACCAGGGCCACCACCGCCACCATCGCGATCAGCGACCAGCCGCGCAGCAGCGACACCGCCGCCTGGGTCGCCTCCACCGCGTCGGGCGTACGACGGGCCGCGAACCAGCCCGCGATCACCCCGTCGACCAGGGACAGGCCGCTGTGCCGGACCACCACCCGCAGCACCCACGCGATCACCAGCGCCACCACGAACAGCAGCAGCACCCCGGCCGCCAGGTTCGCCAGCAACGCCCACGCCGGCCCGAGACGCAGGCTCAGCAGGAAGAACAGCAGCCCGTAGCGGGCCGACAGCCACCGCAGTGGCGGCAGCCGGGCCGCCCGGGTCAGCAGCGCCCGCGCCGGATCGGGGTTTCGGCCCAGCCATCGCCCGGCCAGCACCACCGCGACCAACGCGGCCACCAGCACCAGCACCGCTCCGGTGGCCCGGCCGAGCAGCCGGGAGACCGTCTCGTACGACTCGCCGGCCAGGTGCCCGACCAGCACCGAGGCACCCACCCAGGTGCTCACCCCGGCCAGGTTCCACGGCGCGAACCGGCGGTACGGCATGCCCGACGCACCGGCCAGCCGTGGCACCAGCGTGCGGGCGAACGCCACCCAGCGCGCGGTCAGCACACCCCGCCCGCCCATCCGGTCGAGCATCGCGTCGGCGCGGGCCCACCGTTGCGGTCCCACCCGGGAACCCCACCTGCTGGCCCGCAGCCGAGGCCCGTAGCGCCGGCCAGCCCGAAACGCCAGCGCGTCGCCCACCGCGGCGGCGGCGATCATCACCAGCAACGCCGGACCGAACCGCAGCGTGCCGGTGTACGTGAGGAAGCCCACCAGCAACAGGGTCGCCTCACCGGGTGCGACCAGCCCGATGATCAGGGCCGTCTCGGTGGCCACGATCAGCGCCGCCACCACGTAGATCAGCCACGGCGGCAGGCTCTGCACCGAACTGAGCAGATCGTGCACGGCGCCCCCGGATCACCTCGGCAGGACTGCCCTGCCAGTGTGACAGCGCCGTGCCGCAGGAGCGGGACCACCCGGGGTGACCCCGACGCCACGCCGCTACCCCGCAGGCGGGAGGATGGAGCCCATGCAGCTTCGCACGGACCTCCGCAACGTCGCCATCATCGCCCACGTCGACCACGGCAAGACCACCCTGGTCGACGCCATGCTGCGGCAGGCCGGCGCCTACGGCGCCCGGGGCGAGACGACCGAGCGGGTGATGGACTCGATGGACCTGGAACGCGAAAAGGGCATCACCATCCTGGCCAAGAACACCGGGGTGCGCTACCTGCCCGCGGACGGCTCCGACCCGGTCACCATCAACATCATCGACACCCCCGGTCACGCCGACTTCGGCGGCGAGGTCGAGCGTGGCCTGACCATGGTCGACGGGGTGGTGCTGCTTGTCGACGCCAGCGAAGGGCCGCTGCCGCAGACCCGGTTCGTGCTGCGCAAGGCCCTCAAGGCCCGGATGCCGATCATCCTCGTGATCAACAAGGTGGACCGCCCGGACGCCCGGATCAAGGAGGTCGTCGACGACACCTACGAACTCTTCCTCGACCTCGACGCCGACGAGGAGCAGATCGACTTCCCGATCGTCTACGCCTGCGCCCGCGACGGCATCGCCTCACTGACCCAGCCCGCCGACGGTTCGGTGCCGGACGACAGCCACAGCCTGGAGCCGCTGTTCCGCACCCTGCTGGACACCATCCCGCCGCCCGCGTACGACGAGAACGCCCCGCTACAGGCACACGTCACGAACCTCGACGCCTCCCCGTTCCTCGGCCGCCTCGCGCTGTGCCGGGTCCGGCAGGGCACCATCGCCAAGGGCCAGTCGGTGGCCTGGTGCCGCACCGACGGCAGCACCCAGCGGGTCCGCATCTCCGAGCTGCTGATGACCGAGGGGCTGGAGCGCAAGCCCGCCGACAGCGCCGGCCCGGGCGACATCATCGCGGTCGCCGGCATCCCCGAGATCATGATCGGCGAGACCCTCGCCGACGCCGAGAACCCGGTCCCGCTGCCGCTGATCACCGTCGACGAGCCGGCGATCTCGATGACCATCGGCACCAACAACTCACCCCTGGTCGGCCGGGTCAAGGGCGCCAAGGTGACCGCCCGGATGGTGAAGGACCGCCTCGACAAGGAACTCGTCGGCAACGTGTCGCTGCGGGTACTGCCCACCGAGCGTCCCGACGCCTGGGAGGTGCAGGGCCGCGGTGAGCTGGCCCTGGCGATCCTGGTCGAGCAGATGCGCCGCGAGTCCTACGAACTGACCGTCGGCAAGCCCCAGGTCGTCACGCGGGAGATCGACGGACGGACCTGCGAACCGGTGGAGCGACTCACCATCGACGCGCCCGACGAGTACCTCGGCGCGATCACCCAACTGCTCGCCACCCGGAAGGGCCGGATGGAGCAGCTGGTCAACCACGGCACCGGCTGGATCCGGATGGAGTGGCTGGTCCCGGCCCGCGGTCTGATCGGCTTCCGCACCGAGTTCCTCACCGAGACCCGCGGCACCGGCATCCTGCACCACGTCTTCGAGTCGTACGAGCCGTGGTTCGGTGAGCTGCGCACCCGTAACAACGGCTCGCTTGTCGCCGACCGCTCCGGCAGCGTCACCGCGTTCGCGATGACAAACCTCCAGGAGCGCGGCCAGCTCTTCGTCGAGCCCGGCACCGAGGTGTACGAGGGCATGATCGTCGGTGAGAACTCCCGCTCCGACGACATGGACGTCAACATCACCAAGGAGAAGAAGCTCACCAACATGCGCTCGTCGACCGCCGACGAGACCGAGAAGCTGATCCCGCCGCGCAAGCTGTCGCTGGAGCAGGCACTGGAGTTCTGCCGCGAGGACGAGTGCGTCGAGGTCACCCCGGCCGCCGTGCGCATCCGCAAGGTCGTGCTCGACCAGACCCAGCGGGCCCGCACCGCCGCCCGCCGCAAGCACGCTGGCTGACGCGACCGATGGCCGCCGCCGACCTCCACGCGCGGCTGCACCGGGAGCCCGGCACGATCTCGGTGTACGCGGGGCCGCTCGGTGCCCCGCCCACCTGGACCCGGCAGGCCGAGGCCACCCACTACGCGGCGAGCACGATGAAACTGGCCGTGCTCGCCGCGCTGCACCGCGCCGCGGAGGCCGGCCACCTCGACCCTGACGCCCCGGTCGAGGTCGTCAACCGGTTCACCTCCGCCCGGCCGGACGCCCCGCCGTACTCCTGCCGCCGCGCCTACGACAACGACGGGACCGTATGGGACCGCCTCGATGGGCGGGCGTCGCTGCGCTGGCTCGCCGAACGGATGATCATCCGATCCAGCAACCTCGCCACCAATCTGGTCATCGAACACGTCGGACTGGCCGCGGTGGCCGAGGTCTGGCGGCTGGCCGGCGCCCGGCACAGCGTCACCGGACGCGGCATCGAGGACTTCGCCGCCCGCGAGGCGCAGATCACCAACCTGGTCACCGCCGCCGACCTGGCCGCGCTGCTCGGCGCCGTCGCCACCGGTGCCACCCGCCCCGGGCCGATCGCCTCACCCGCCGGCTGCACCGCCATGGTGGACGTGCTCTGTGCCCAGCAGATCCGTCAGGACATCGCCGAAGGGCTGCCCGCCGACGTCCGACTCGCCCACAAGAACGGCTGGGTACGTGGCGTACGGCACGGCGCCGCTGTGGTCTACCCCGCCGACGCCGAGGCGTACCTGCTCGTCGTCTGCACCACCGTCGGTGACGACCAGACCGACGCTCGGGCCGACGTCGACGCCAACCAGTTGGTGGCCGACATCTCCCGCGAGGTGTGGCAGGCCCGCCACGACCTCGGCACGCTCACTCCAACAGGTTCGCCCGCAACGCCGCCACCGTCTCCTCGGTGATCCCCAGACCGTCGCGCAGGTACGCCCCGAACGACCCGTGCACCTGCCGCAGCTGTGCGTACGCGGCGTCGAGGTACTCCGGGCGGACCTCCAGCACCGGCCGGACCGCCGTCTCGTCGAGCCCCGGGTGGCGCTGCCGCATCGCGTCGACAAGCACCTCTCGCAGGCTCTCCGTCAGCGGGTTGTGCGCCAGGTAGTCGGCACGGATCGCGGCCTCGTCCACGCCGAGGGCGTGCAGCAGCACCACGGTCAGCCAACCGGTGCGGTCCTTGCCCGCCGAGCAGTGGTAGACCAACGGGAGGTTACGCTCGTCGGCCACCAACCGGACCGCGGCGGCGAACCCCTGTCGAGCCGAGTCTCCGGTGACGAACCAGCGGTAGATCGCCGCCATCGCCGCCGGTGTGCCCTGCCGCGCCAGCTCCGCGTACTCGCTCAGGTCGTGGCCGAGCAGCACGGCCGAGACGTACGTGAAGACCGGATGCGCCGGATCGTGCACCGGCAGGTGCACCACGGTCGGCTCGCCGACCAGCCGGTCCGGCGGCGCCACCGACACCTCGGAGTGGGCCCGAAGGTCCACCACACAGGCCGGTTCGAGCTTCGCCAGCACCGGCAGGTCCTCGTCGGTGAGCCGGCCCAACGCCGGCGTACGGATCAGCCGTCCGGGTCGTACCCGCCGGCCGGCAACGCCGATCAGTCCACCGAGGTCCCGCGCGTTGGGTGCGCCGACGAGCGTCCAGTCCGCTGCGCCCACTCGCTGACCAGTCATGTCGCCTCCCTCACGTACAGGGTGCCGTACCCGATGATCGTTCCGGTAGGCACCGCCGGCTCAGCGACGAGCTGAGGCCAACTCGCGTCGCCGGTCCCGCGAGGATCGGATCAGGCTCGCCGCGGTGGCCACCGCCAGGGTGCCCAGGATGACCAGCAGCGACAGCCAGATCGGGATGTGCGGTGCCCACCCGACGTGCTCACCGTTGTTGATGAACGGCAGGTTGTTCTCCGCGAGCGCCTCCAGGATCAGCTTGACCCCGATGAAACCGAGCACCACCGCGAGGCCGTGGCTCAGGTAGATCAACCGGTCCAGCAGCCCGCCGAGCAGGAAGTAGAGCTGCCGCAGCCCCATCAGCGCGAAGACGTTGGCGGTGAAGACGAGGTACGGCTCCTGGGTGATCCCGAAGATCGCCGGAATCGAGTCGAGAGCGAAGATCAGGTCGGTGGTACCGATAGCGATCATGACGATGAGCATCGGGGTGAACATTCGCCGGCCGTTCTCCCGCACGGCCACCCGGGCACCCTCGTAGCCCCGCGAGATGGGCAGCGCCCGCCGGCTCCAGCGGATGAGGACGTTCTCGGTGAACTCCTCCTCGCTCGACTCACCCTGCCGGGCGAGGTTGATCGCGGTGTAGATCAGGAACGCCCCGAAGACGTAGAAGACCCAGGTGAACTGCGAGATCAACGCCGCACCGGCGGCGATGAAACCGCCCCGCATGACGAGCGCGAGGACGATGCCGATCAGCAGCACCTTCTGCTGGTACTGCCGGGGAACCGCGAAGCGGGCCATGATGATCACGAAGACGAAGAGGTTGTCCACCGAGAGGCTGTACTCGGTCAGCCAGCCGGTGTAGAACTGCCCCGCCACGCTCGCGCCGGCGGTGAGCCAGAGCCCGCCACCGAACAGCAGGGCCAGCCCGACGTAGAAGGCGACCCAGAGACTCGACTCCCGCACGCTCGGCTCGTGCGGCCGGCGCCCGATGATGAGCAGGTCCACCACGAGGACCGTGGTCAGCGCCGCGAGCGTCGCCGCCCACACAAGTCCGGACACGTTCACAGTCTGATTCCTCCGGCCGCCACCCAGCAACCGGCCCACGGTACGCCGTCCTCGATGTGTCGGACGCCCCACCCCCGCTAAGCATCCTAGGAGGATGGGTTACCAGGTCGGGCTGGTCCGGCACGAGCGGCCAGCGGGTGGAAACATCGACCCGGGCCGGTCTGGGCCCGGCAGCGATGTGGCAGGCTGCCGGCATGGTCCTTGAGGTTGCGCTCATCGATGTCATCCCCGGTCACGAGGAGGCGTTCGCCGCCGCCTACGCCCAGGGACATCCGTTGCTCGCCGGCACGCCCGGCTGCCGCTCGGTACGCATGACCCGGGGTTTGGAGTCCCCCAGTCGCTTCGTGCTGCTTGTCGAGTGGGACACCGTCGACGCTCACGAGCAGAACTTCCGGGCCACGGAGCGCTTCGTCGGGTGGCGGGAGTTGATCGGCCCGCACTTCGCCGCACCGCCACGGGTCGAACACTTCGTCGACGTACCCGCCTGATCGGCACCCGAGCACCGCGCGCCGCCCACCGAGACGAGAAAGTGTCACACCCTCCACCTATCGTGCGTCTCGCGTCGGCACCGACCCCGACGGCTTCGGGGGCGCCGGGTCCGGTGCCGGCGCCTCTCGGTGCCTGGCCTGCCGACGCTGCGGGCAGCCGGGCGGGTGGGTCACCCGTCGAGCCGGCGGGCCAGCGCCCGCAGCGTCTCCTCCTCCGGCAGTGCCGCCTCCAGCAGGCAGTCGGTCATCCGCTCGTACCTGTCGACGTCCGTCGCGGTGGTCAGTCGCACGTCCGTGGTCAGCGCCTCCAGCATCACCGTGCGCGGGTCCGCCGGGTCCGGGAAGGAGTAACAGGAGAAGGGGGTCAGCGGCAGTGGGCGGCGGCCCGCACCGACCCGCAGCAGCCGGATCGTCACGTGTGGCAGCGCGGCCAGTTCGAGCAGCTGCTCCAGCTGCTCGCGCCACACCTCCACCGGGTCGTCCCCCGGCGCACAGGCCAGCTCGGTGATCAGCGCCGTGTAGCGGGGCGGTTCGACGCGGCGCAGCACCGCCTGCCGGGCGGCCCGGGCCCGCAGGTCGGCCTCCACGTCCACCGTCTGATCGATGAGCTGACCGGCGACGATGCGCAGTCTGGCGTACGCCGGGGTCTGCAGCAGGCCGGGCACGATCGCCGGTTGGTACTCCACGATGCCCGCCGCGCCGGCCTCGAGTTCGGCGTACGTGCGCTGCCGCTCCCCCATCTCCCCGAGCGACTTCCACCAGCCCCGACTGGTCGCCGCGTCCCGGGCGATGACGATCAGGGCGTCGCGCTGCCCTGACGGCACCTCGTAGACATCGAGCAGGTCGAGCACGTCGGCCAGGTCGGGGCGGCTCTGCCCCAGCTCGATGCGGGACAGCTTGGAGGTGGACGCCCAACCGAGCCGCTCACACACCTGCTCCAGCGTCAGCGCCTCCCGCCGGCGTAGCTGACGCAGCTCGGCGCCCAGTCGCGCACGTCGAATGACCGGACTCGTTGGCAACGGCATCCCTGCCTCCCACCGAGGGAGAGTACGCACGGCGATCACTTAGTGCAATAGGACGCTCGCATTCCGCTATTTCCCCACCGTAGGAAGTGGATCGTCCACCGGCGGGCCTACCGCACGCCGGCGGCGTCCATGCCCCGCAACTCCTTCTTGAGGTCGGCGACCTCGTCGCGGATCCGGGCGGCCAACTCGAACTGCAGCTCCCGGGCGGCGGCCAGCATCTGATCGTTGAGCTCCTGGATGAGCTGCGCCAACTCGGCCCGCGCCAGGCCCTCCCGCGCCGGGGTGGCCGCGCCGCCCCGAGCCCGGCTGCGGGTCTCCTTGACCGGCGCCTTGCCCCGGGACAGCTGCCGCACCGCACCGCCGACCCGGGTCGCCTCGGTGTCCTCCGCCTCACGGTAGATGTCGTCGAGGATGTCGTGAATCTTCTTGCGCAGCGGCTCCGGACTGATGCCGTGCGCCTCGTTGTGCGCGATCTGCTTGGCCCGCCGCCGGTTCGTCTCCTCGATCGCGTCCGCCATCGACGGGGTGACCTTGTCGGCGTACATGTGCACCTGGCCGGAGACGTTACGGGCCGCCCGGCCGATGGTCTGGATCAACGACCGGCCGCTGCGCAGGAAGCCTTCCTTGTCCGCGTCCAGGATCGCCACCAGCGACACCTCGGGCAGGTCGAGGCCCTCCCGCAGCAGGTTGATGCCGACCAGCACGTCGTAGTCGCCACGGCGCAACTCGCGCAGCAGCTCCACCCGGCGCAGCGTGTCGACCTCGGAGTGCAGGTAACGCACCCGGATGCCGTTCTCCAGGAGATAGTCGGACAGGTCCTCGGCCATCTTCTTGGTCAGCGTGGTGACCAGCACCCGCTCGTCGCGCTCGGTGCGCAGCTTGATCTCGTGCATCAGGTCGTCGATCTGCCCCTTGGTGGGCTTGACCACCACCTCCGGGTCGATCAGGCCGGTCGGACGGATCACCTGCTCCACGAACTCGCCCTGGGCGTGCTCCAGCTCCCACGGACCGGGGGTCGCCGACAGGAAGACCATCTGACCGACCCGCTCCAGGAACTCGTCGAACCGCAGCGGCCGGTTGTCGGCGGCACTTGGCAACCGGAACCCGTGGTCGATAAGCATCCGCTTGCGCGAGGCGTCGCCCTCGTACATGCCGCCGATCTGCGGGATGGTCACGTGCGACTCGTCGACGACGGTGAGGAAGTCGTCGGGGAAGTAGTCGAGCAGGCAGTGCGGCGGGCTGCCGGGCAACCGACCGTCGATGTGCATCGAGTAGTTCTCGATGCCCGAACAAAAACCCACCTGCCGCATCATCTCGATGTCGTACGTGGTGCGCATCCGCAGCCGCTGCGCCTCCAGCAGCCTGCCCTGCCCTTCCAGCTCGGCCAACCGCTCGCCCAGCTCGGTCTCGATGTCACGGACCGCCCGTTCCATCCGCTCCGGCCCGGCCGCGTAGTGCGTCGCCGGAAAGATCAGCAGATGGTCGACCTCACGCACCACGTCACCGGTCAACGGGTTGAGGTAGTAGAGCTTCTCCACCTCGTCACCGAAGAGCTCGATGCGCACGGCGAGTTCCTCGTACGCCGGGATGATCTCCAGCGTGTCGCCGCGGACCCGGAAGGTGCCGCGCTGGAAGGCCATGTCGTTGCGGGTGTACTGGATGTCGACCAGGCGACGCAGCAGCTGGTCCCGGTCGAGCTCCTGACCGACGGCGACCCGCACCGCGCGGTCGAGGTATTCCTCCGGGGTGCCCAGCCCGTAGATGGCCGAGACGGTCGCGACCACCACCACGTCACGCCGGGTGAGCAGCGACATCGTCGCCGAGTGCCGCAGCCGCTCGACCTCCTCGTTGATCGAGGAGTCCTTCTCGATGTACGTGTCGGTCTGCGGGATGTACGCCTCGGGCTGGTAGTAGTCGTAGTACGAGACGAAGTACTCCACCGCGTTGTCCGGCAGCAGCTCGCTGAACTCCTTCGCCAACTGCGCGCAGAGCGTCTTGTTGGGGGCCAGCACCAGCGTGGGACGCTGCAGCCGCTCGATCAGCCAGGCGGTCGTGGCGCTCTTGCCGGTGCCGGTCGCGCCGAGCAGCACCGTGTGGCGGTCGCCGCGACGCACCCGCCGCTCCAGGTCGTCGATCGCCGCCGGCTGGTCACCGGCCGGCTGGAAATCACTTATGACCTGGAAACGGCCGTCGAGCCGGGGTATGTCGAGCGCCATGTCCTCAACGGTACGCCGGGGCTCCGACAGTCGGTCCCGGTCCGCACCGGCCACCCGACCGACCGACCGGACGGCCGACGGCGGTGGACGCCGGCTCGGTGCGGACGGTGGGTCGCCTCGCGGATCCTCCCCGCCCACCCTGGCGACTACGTGCGGCATCTGATCGGCTTCGATATTCGCATTGTGTGGTCCTTCTCACCCGGCTACGCTTTTCCCGTAGGCCGCTCGCGGCGGCCGACCGGGCCGGTGGCGGGCCGCACAGGTCCTGCCACCCCCGGCACCGAGGGTCGCAGCACCCGGCATGCCTGGCGTGCGCACCGGACGTGGTCGCGCGGATCGCGCTGACCGGCCGCCGCGAGCGCCCCTGCTCGTCACTCCCGCGCGGTCCGCGCCGTTCATCCTCTCGTGGAGAGCAGCTCACAACCGCCGTCCGACAGCCGTCGCCGCCCACCCGACGCGCCGCGCACCGACCCGACCCGAGCCGCCACCCCGACCGGCGGCGGCAGCCCGGCCGGCACCGGTCACGCCGGGCCGACGGGCCACGCCCGTACGCACGCCCGCCGCCACCACGCGGTCAACCGCCGCCACCGGGCCGGTCTCGCGCCACCCGCGGTCCTCAACCTGGCCGGCACCGCACCGGCGCAGCCACGGCCGGGCGTCCGCCGGGCCGTGGTCTCCGGCGGGCTGCTCGACCTGGCCGCCGGGAACCGGGCCGAGGAGGAGGAGCTGGCCGGCGCGACCACCGAGCCCGACGACCCACGGCGGGTGCCCAACCGACGACGCCGCCTCACCCTCGCCGGGCTGGCCCTCACCGCGGTGCTCTCCGCCGTGATGCTGGTGGCCACGCTCATCAACTGGACGCCGGACGGCCCGCCGCCACGGGACCTGACCTCGACCGAACGGGAACGCCTGGCCGCCATGCGGGTGACCAACTACCGGGAGTTGCGGGCCGGCTTGCACATCACCGCCGGCACCGGCGCCAGCCGCACCGACCTGCTCGGCTGGGTCGACTGGGCCCGGGGGCTGGCCTACCTCGACGTGGGGGGCCCGGGCGCGGGCGCATCGCGCGGACTGGCCCAGGCCACCCCCACCGTGCTGGTGATCAGACCCGACCCGACGGCCGTACCGACGCCCGCCATGCCGCCCCTGGTGCCACCGGCCGACGGTTGGCGGCTGCCCGCCGACCCGGATCTCGAGCCGCTGCTCGGGCTGATCTTCGCGCTCGCCGCCGACCGGCCCGACCCGGCGGACCGCTGGGCCGGCCGCTGGGTGGGCCGGGAGCACCTCCACGGGGAGCCGGTCGACGTGCTGGAGGTTGCCGCGCCGGACGCCGGCGCACCGGCGAGCCACACCCCCGGTGCCGGCGCGTCGGACACCGCCATCCCGACCCGCTACTGGCTGGACCGGGCCGGCCGGCTGCACCGGGTACGCACCGGTCTCACCGGGATCGGACCGGTCACGGTGACCCTGAACCGGGCCGACCGTCCGACGCTGCGACCCGTCGAGGCGCTCGGCGGTCGCCCCGGCCTACCCCGCGCCCTGACCGCCGCCGAACGGGACCGCTGGCGCCGCATGCCGTCCCGCCTGAGCACGGTCGGCGGGGCCACGGCCACCCTGGCCGTGCCCGTCGCCGCCGGCACCAACCTGCGCGGCAGCGGCTGGCTGAGTTGGACGGCGGGCAGCGCGTACCTCGCTGTCACCGACCTCGACGCGGACGGACGACGCACCCTGGTCCGCCACCTCGGCCGCAAGGTCACCCGGATCGACGACGCCGGCGGGTCGGCACGTGCGCCACTGCCGCCACCGGCCGCCGGTTGGCGGGCGGGAGCGCATCGCACGCAGGCCGTCGACCCGCTGGTGGCCGCCGCGCTGCGGGCCGATCAGCGCTCCGACGCGGGCAGGACGGAACGGGTACGCGGCGACAGCCTCGCCGGTACCACCGTCGACGTGGTGCAGGTCGACAGTGGTACCGGGCCGCTGCGCTACTGGGTCGACCGGTCCGGCCTGCTGCGCCGGCTGGAACTGCCGACCCGCTCCGGTGCCTGGGCGCAGCTGGACCTGGTCCCGGGCCGGGTACCACGGCTGACGCCCCCGCGAAAGCGCTGACCGGGCCCCCACCGGCGCCGGGTGCGCCCCAGCGGACCGTGCCGCGCCGCTCAGGGGCGCCAACCGGTGCGGGCGGCCCACTCCTCCGCCCGGAGGTGCTCCTCGTCGAACCACGGGTCCTTGGCCGTGGCGTACGCGCCGCTGTCCGGCGCGGACGCCGCCAGTTCCCGCTTGAGCACCAGGTACGCGCCCCGCCGGTCGGGGTCGGCGCGCAGGTGGTCGCGCATCAGCAGGGCGTACCGCCAGCCGGGTGACCCGGTCACCCGCAGGTGCAGATGCACCGGTCGGGCCGGGTCGGCGTTGCCGTGCAGCCGCTTCGCCCACCGGTCGCCACCGGCTGGTCGGGGGCTGTCCCACCAGTCGCCCGGCAACCGGGGGAAACCGGCGTCGGCCAGCCGCTCGGCCAACACACCGTCGGCGTCGGCGAGGGACGGCACGCCGAGCTGGATGTCGATGACGTCCTTGGCGGCCAGCCCGGTCATCGCGGTCGAGCCGATATGGTCGATCCGCAGGTCGGCGGGGGCGATCGCGTGCCGGATCCGGTCCGCCAGCCGGGCGTACTGCTGGGGCCAGGTCGGGTTCGGCTCGACAAGCGTCACCCGGCCCGCCCGCACCGCCCGCCGGTGACGCACGTTGTCCTCGAAGGGCACCAGCCGATGGCGCCAGAGCGCGTCGACCGTCACATGCAGGTCGTCGAGGGTGCCCTCGTTGGTCAGCAGCACGTCTGCCGCCGCCGCGCGGCGGGCGTCGTCGGCCTGGGCGGCGATCCGGCGCTGCGCCTCCGCCCGGCTCATGCCCCGGTCGCGGGCCAGCCGCGCCAACCGCGTCTGCACCTCCGCCTGCACCACGACCACCAGGTGGTACGTGGGCGCCAGTCCCACCTCGACCAGCAACGGGACATCGTTCACCACCACGGCGTCCGGCGGGGCGGCGGCGGTCAGTTCCACGGTGCGGGCCCGGACCCGACCGTGAATGATCGCCTCCAGCCGGCGCCGGGCCGGCTCGTCGGCGAACACCAACTCACCCAGGGCAGCCCGGTCCAGGGCCCCGTCGGCGTTCAGCACCCGGTCGGAGAAGGCGGCGACGACCTCGGCGAGACCCTCGGTGCCGGGCGCGACCACCTCCCGGGCGAGCTGATCGGCGTCGATGAGCACCGCACCCCGCTCGACCAGCCGTCCGGCCACCGCGCTCTTGCCCGAACCGATCCCGCCGGTCAACCCCACCCTCAGCACGGCACCCAGTCAACCCGATCACCCCACCCCCGCCAACCCCACCCACCCGACCCCACCCCGCCCACCCAGCGTTGATCATGAGGTTGGCAGTAGTTGTTGATCTTCAAAGGGCTGTCACCCTCATGATCAACGGGTGGGACGAGAGGGGGCCCCGCCCTGACCCGGAGTTTCGGAGTCGGGGCGGGGCCCGTCGTTCTCAGGCGACACGTTCAGGTTGCGTGCGGGCGTTGGACGCCGAACCTGAGGGGTCCCAGGATCACTTGCCGCCGGCGAGCTTCTCCCGCAGTGCGGCGAGCGCCTCGTCGGTGGCCAGCGTGCCCGCCGGCTCCTCGGCCTGGCGGCTCGGGGCCGCGCTGGTCGAGGAGGTGGTGGTGCCGCCAGCGGTGGGGGCCGGCTGCGGGTTGGCGGCAGCCTCGGCCTCGGCGGCCCGGGAGGTCTGCACCTGCTTCTGGTGGGCCTCCCAACGCTGCCGCGCCTCGGCGTACTGGTTCTCCCAGGTCTCGCGCTGCTTGTCGTACCCCTCGAGCCACTCGCCCGTCTCCGGGTCGAAGCCCTCCGGGTAGATGTAGTTGCCCTCGGTGTCGTAGGTCGCGGCCATGCCGTAGAGGGTCGGGTCGAAGTGCTCCTCGCCCTCGACGAAGCCCTCGTTGGCCTGCTTGAGCGACAGCGAGATCCGGCGGCGCTCCAGGTCGATGTCGATGACCTTGACCATGACCTCGGAGCCGACCTGCACGACCTGCTCGGGGATCTCCACGTGACGCTCGGCCAGCTCGGAGATGTGGACCAGACCCTCGATGCCGTCGTCCACCCGGACGAAGGCGCCGAACGGCACCAGCTTGGTGACCTTACCCGGCACGATCTGCTGGATGGCGTGGGTGCGGGCGAACTGACGCCACGGGTCCTCCTGGGTCGCCTTCAGCGACAGCGAGACCCGCTCGCGGTCCAGGTCGACGTCCAGAACCTCGACCTCGACCTCCTGGCCCACCTCGACGACCTCGGACGGGTGGTCGATGTGCTTCCAGGACAGCTCGGAGACGTGCACCAGGCCGTCCACCCCGCCCAGGTCGACGAAGGCGCCGAAGTTGACGATCGAGGAGACGACGCCCTTGCGGACCTGTCCCTTCTGGAGCTTGTTGAGGAACTCGGTGCGCACCTCGGACTGCGTCTGCTCCAGCCAGGCCCGGCGGGACAGCACCACGTTGTTGCGGTTCTTGTCCAGCTCGATGATCTTGGCTTCGAGCTCGCGGCCGACGTACGGCTGCAGGTCGCGCACACGGCGCATCTCGACCAGGGAGGCCGGCAGGAAGCCACGCAGCCCGATGTCGAGGATGAGGCCACCCTTGACCACCTCGATGACGGAACCGCGGACGACGCCGTCCTCGTCCTTGATCTTCTCGATCGTGCCCCAGGCCCGCTCGTACTGCGCCCGCTTCTTGGAGAGGATCAGCCGACCCTCCTTGTCCTCCTTCTGGAGGACAAGGGCCTCGATGTGATCACCCACCGAGACGACCTCTGCCGGGTCCACGTCGTGCTTGATCGACAACTCCCGAGAGGGGATGACACCCTCGGTCTTGTAGCCGATGTCGAGCAGGACCTCGTCCCGATCGACCTTGACGACGGTGCCTTCGACAATGTCGCCGTCGTTGAAGTACTTGATGGTCTCGTCGATCGCGGCGAGGAAAGCCTCCTCAGAGCCGAGATCGTCGACGGTGACCTTGGTGGCGCTCGAGGGGGCCTCGATGCTGCTCGTCATGTGGGCGGTTGCTCCGGTCGGATGGTGTGTCACAGCAGGCTGGTGTCGCGGTGACCTGTGCGCGCCAACGGATTTGTCGGCGGGCCCACCTGGAAATCGCTGAACGACATCTTGATGTGACTCCGTCGACCGCGCACCTGCTCCCTGCCGAGGCACACGATCCGCGAGCGCATCGTCTACCCTACCTGCTGCATTACCACAGCGTGCAAGCCCTCCCGGCTACTCGTCGGCGCACCAGCCGCCAAAGCGGAGATTTCGACCAGACACCGCACCGGCCCGCCGCCCGCCACCCCACCGTGAGGGCCTAGCGTGGCCTGGTGAACGACGACGACCGGGTGACCCGGCGCCGGGTGGGTGACGCCGAGGCCCGCAGCGCCAACCGACGGTGGTGGGACGCCGACGCCGACGCGTACCAGGCCGAACACGGCGACTTCCTGGGCGACGTGGACTTCGTCTGGTGCCCGGAGGGACTGCGCGAGGCCGACGCCCGGCTGCTCGGCGACGTGTCCGGGCGGCGGGTGCTGGAGGTGGGCTGCGGCGCCGCGTCCTGCTCCCGCTGGCTGGCCGCCCAGGGCGCCCGCCCGGTCGCGGTGGACCTCTCCGCCGGCATGTTGCGGCACGCGGCCCAGGCCAACACCCGCAGCGGGGTACGCGTACCGCTGGCCCAGGCCGACGCGCTCGCGTTGCCCTTCGCCGACCAGACCTTCGACATCGCCTGTACGGCGTTCGGCGCGGTCCCGTTCGTCGAGGACTCGGCGGCGCTGATGCGTCAGGTGCACCGGGTGCTGCGCCCCGGCGGCCGATGGGTCTTCTCGGTCACCCACCCGATGCGCTGGATCTTCCTCGACGATCCCGGCGAGAGCGGGCTGACCGCCGTGCACTCGTACTTCGACACCCGGCCGTACGTGGAGCAGGACGAACACGGCCGGGCCAGCTACGTCGAGCAGCACCGCACCCTCGGCGACCGGGTACGCGAGCTGGTGGGCGCCGGATTCCGACTGCTGGACCTGGTGGAACCGCAGTGGCCGGAGGGACACGAGGGGATCTGGGGGCAGTGGAGCCCGCTGCGCGGCCGACTCTTCCCCGGCACCGCCATCTTCGTCGCCGAGAAACCGGCCCGCTGAGCCGGCTGTCCCCGACGGCGCCGTGCCGGACAGCCAGTGCGACGCCGCCGTCCCCGGCTGGCGTTACGCTCAGCACATGAGCGCCGAGCCCATCCCGACATCACCTGGCCCCTGGTGTCCGGATCCGATGCGGCAGCAGCGTGCGGACTACACGCTGGAGGACCTGCTCGCCCTGCCGGACGACGCCCCCCGCGTCGAACTCGTCGACGGAGTCATCCACGTGACACCCTCCCCCACCCTGGGCCATCAGGACATCTCCAGCCTGGTATGGCTGTGGCTCCGCGCTCACGCTCCCGACCACCTGCGCGCCGCCCAGGCGGTCGGCGTCGGGCTCAGCCACAACACCAGCCGACAACCGGACGTGCTGCTCTGCCGCGCCGGGCTGCCGTCGGACCGCTCCCGGCTGCGGCCGGCGGACGTCGTGCTGGCCGTCGAGGTCGTCTCGCCGGGTACCCGCCGGGTCGACCGGTTCGCCAAGCCGGGCGAGTACGCCGCCGCCGGCATCCCCTACTACTGGCGCATCGAACAGGATCCGGTGCACGTGTACGCGTACCGCCTCGGCGACCGGATCGGGCCGGGCGGGGAGCGACAGTACGAACTCGTCGCCGACAGCGCCGAGCTGATCGAGCTGACCGAACCGTTCGAGATCAAACTTTCGGTCCGCGACCTCACCACGTAGCTGACCACCGGGCAGACCGGCCACCGGACGCCCGACGGGCGCCACCGTCAGGTCTCCTTCAGTTCACCCGTGCTCCCTACCGTCCGGGCCCATGAGAGGAATCACCACCAGGCGCCTCGGGCGGATCGTCGCCGGTGCCGGCGCCGCCGCCCTGCCCGGCCGCCGGCCTTCGGCACGTCGGAGCACGGCGGCGGCGTTTTCACCGGAGGTGCCCGGGTAACCGGGCGGCATGGCCGACCAGGACTTCCACGAAGGCGACCACGTCTCCTGGGCCAGCCACAGCGGCCGGGCCCACGGTGTGGTCAAGGAGAAGCTGACCGAACGCACCCACGTACGCGGGCACGCCGTGAACGCGACACCGGAGCAGCCGCAGTACCGCATCCGCAACGACGACTCGGGCCGGGACGTGGCCCACCGCCCGGAGGTGTTGCGCCGTGAGCCGTCGTGACGAGCCGGACCAGACCTACCGGGAGTTCACCGAGGCGGTGAACATGAAGCCCGGCGAGCTGTCCACGTGGCTGGACACCGACGAGTCCAAGCATGTCGGCTGGCGGCGGAAGGGCAGCGGCGGCGAGACGGTCGGCCACGAGTCCGGCCGAAGGATCATCGACCTGTTGCGCCGCAAGCGTGGCCAGCTGACCGAGGCCGACTACAAGCACATGCGCAAGGTCGTCGGGTACGTCCGGCGGCACATGGCCCAGCGGCCCAGCGGTGACGTGCGCGACACCCGGTGGCGGTACTCGCTGATGAACTGGGGTCACGACCCGGTCAAGGCACCGCTGCCGCCGCCCGGCGGCCCCTCCCGCAAGGCCCTCGACCGGCACGGCACCCCACCCAAGTCCCGCCGAGGCCCCGCCCGCTGAGACCCAAGACCCCGCGCACCCCACCCACCACCACGCCCGCGCACCAGCAGGCGACAACTTCGGCGAAGTTGCTGGGTCAACCGACCCGCGAGGCAGCAACTTCGGCGAAGTTGCTGGGTCAGCCGGCCCCGCGAGGCAGGAGCTCCCCCGAAACTGCTGACATCAGCGCACGGTTCGCCCGCGGGACCGTGACCGGCACGCGTTCGGTGACCACGTCAGGGTTTCGGGGCAGCCCGACCCGCGCAGGGATCAAGCCTGACCGCCCGGAGCGGGTCGGGCTGCCCCGGAAGGCCTTCCAAGGCCGGCTCAGTGGTCGGCGCTGTTCCAGTCGCGGCCGTCGCCCACCGACACCTCCAGCGGCACCGACAGCGGGTACGCCCCACCCATCTCGCGACGGACCAGTTCCTCAAGCGCCGCCCGTTCGCCCGGTGCCACCTCGAAGACCAACTCGTCGTGCACCTGCAGCAGCATCCGGGAGCGCAGCCCGGCGTCGCGCAGGGCGGTGTCGACGTGCAGCATGGCGACCTTGATGATGTCCGCCGCGGAACCCTGGATGGGGGCGTTGAGCGCCATCCGCTCGGCCATCTCCCGCCGCTGCCGGTTGTCGCTGACCAGGTCGGGCAGGTAACGCCGGCGGCCGAGGATGGTGGAGGTGTAGCCGTCCTGGCGGGCCCGGGCGACCACCTCCTGGAGGTAGTCCCGCACACCGCCGAAGCCGGCGAAGTAGTTCTCCATCAACCCGCGCGCCTCCTCGGCGCTGATGCCGAGCTGCTGGGACAGGCCGAAGGCGCTGAGCCCGTACGCCAGGCCGTAGTTCATCGCCTTGATCTTGCGTCGCTGGTCCGGGGTGACCTCGGCCAGCGGCACGGTGAAGACCGACGAGGCCGTCGCGGCGTGGAAGTCGGCGCCGGAGTTGAACGCCTGGATCAACGCGTCGTCGGCCGAGAGGTGCGCCATGATCCGCATTTCGATCTGGCTGTAGTCGGCGGTCAGCAGGCACTCGAAGCCCTCGCCCACCACGAAGGCGCGGCGGATCCGTCGCCCCTCCTCCGTGCGGATGGGGATGTTCTGCAGGTTGGGCTCGGTGGAGGAGAGCCGGCCGGTGGCGGCCACCGTCTGGTTGAAGGTGGTGTGGATGCGCCCGTCGTCGGAGACGGACTTGAGCAGCCCGTCCACCGTCGACTTGAGCTTGGCCACGTCGCGGTGCCGCAGCAGGTGGGCCAGCACCGGATGCGGGTTCTGCGCGTAGAGCCACTGCAACGCGTCGGCGTCGGTGGTGTAACCCGTCTTGATCCGCTTGGTCTTGGGCAGGTTCAGCTCGCCGAAGAGGATCTCCTGCAGCTGCTTGGGCGAGCCGAGGTTGAACTCCCGCCCGACCGCCTCGTACGCGCCCTGCGCGGCGGCCTTCACCTCGGCGGCGAAGTGCGCCTCCAGTTCCGTCAGGTAGTCGGTGTCCGCGGCGATGCCGGTGCGCTCCAACTGCGCCAGCACCCGCATCAGCGGCAGCTCCACCCCGGCCATCAGCCGGGCCGACTGCTCCCCGTCGCGGGACAGCTCCGCGTCGATCGCGTCGGCCAGGTCGAGGGTGGCGCGGGCGTGCAGCATGAGGTTCTGCTCGGCCTCACTGTTGTCGCCAAGCCCGTCGAGGGTCAGCTGGCCGGACTCCGGTGCGTCGACCCGCAGCTCCCGGTGCAGGTAGCGCAGTGCCAGGTCGGTCAGGTCGTAGGATCGCTGGTCGGGGCGGGCCAGGTACGCGGCGATCTGCGTGTCACGGGCGATGCCGGCCAGTGCCCAGCCGTGCGCGGCGAAGGCGAGCACGGCCGGCTTGCTGTCGTGCAGCACCTTGGGCCGGGTCTCGTCGGCCAGCCACGCCGCCAGCGCCGCCTCGTCGGCGGCTTCCAGCTGAGCCGGGTCGAACCAGGCCGCCGCACCGTCGGCGGTGGCCAGCGCCATCCCGGTGACGGTGGCGGTGTGTCGGCGGTTCGGCCCGGTGTCGAGCTTGACCGCGACGCCGACCCCGGTGCCGGCCGGTGCGTGCGTCGCCAGCCAACCCACCAGCGCCGCGGGCGCGGCCAGCACCTCACCGGTCAGGTCGAAGCCCGACTCCGCCTCCGGCTCGACCGCCTCCAGGTACTGGTAGAGACGGTCGCGCAGGATGCGGAACTGCAGGGTGTCGAAGACCTGGTGCACCGCCTCCCGGTCCCATCCCTGCCAGCGGGCGTCCTCGGGGCGCACCGGCAGCTCCAGGTCGGCGACCAGCTGGTTGATCTCGTAGTTGCGGATCACGTCGGCGAGCCGTTCGCGGAGACTGTCCCCCGCCTTGCCCTTGATCTCGTCGGCCCGGGCGATGACGCCCTCCACCCCGCCGTAGGTGTTGATCCACTTCGCCGCGGTCTTCGGCCCGACGCCGGGGATGCCGGGCAGGTTGTCGCTGGTCTCGCCGACCAGGGCGGCCAGGTCGCGGTAGCGGCCGGGGGACACGCCGTACTTCGTCTCGACCGCCGCCGGGTCCATCCGCGCCAGGTCGGAGACGCCCTTGCGCGGGTAGAGCACGGTGATCTGCTCGTCGACGAGCTGGAAGGCGTCCCGGTCGCCGGTGCAGATCAGCACCGGCATGCCCTGGTCACGGGCCTGGCAGGCCAGGGTGGCGATGACGTCGTCGGCCTCGTAGCCCTCCTTCTCCACCACCGGCACCCGCAGCGCCGCCAGGACCTCCTTCACCAGGCTGACCTGGCCCTTGAAGTCGGTCGGGGTCTCACTGCGGCCCGCCTTGTACTCCGCGTACTTCTCGGTGCGGAAGGACCGGCGGGACACGTCGAAGGCGACGACGATGTGGGTCGGCTGCTCGTCGCGCAACACGTTGATCAACATTGAGGTGAAGCCGTAGACCGCGTTTGTCGGCTGCCCCGTCGTGGTGGAGAAGTTCTCCACCGGCAGGGCGAAGAACGCCCGGTAGGCCAGGGAGTGTCCGTCGACGAGAAGCAGGCGCGGGGTCGTAGCTGTCACGGCTGCGACTCTAGTCCGTACCGCCGACAACAACCGCCCCGACGTGGCCGGCCCGCAGCCGGTGGCCGCCCGGCGAAACCGCAGCTCGGAGCCGAGCGGGAAGGGAACGGGAAGGTCCAGCGGTGATGCTGGCTGGTGGACGTGCGGCGACTTCGGTGACGGGACGCAGGCCGACGGCGACGGCCGACGGCGTCGCGACCCGCCCACCGGCCGGTGTCCTCCCGCGCGAGGCACCGTCACGACCGCACACACGGCGAAGGGCCATTCGGGGGCAGGCGGGCCCCACAGGTCCGCCCGCAGCGTCCTTCGCCGACAACTCGGCGCGGGGCCGGCCCGGCGCAGGCCGGCCCCGCCGGTGCCGGACGTCTCGCCCGGCACCGGTGGCGTTCGCCCATGTTCGCGGTGTCCCGGCAGCCGCGTTTCCGACTGGTCCTACACTCGCGGCGAGTCCCGTTCGCCGCGCCACAGAGGACGTCCTTGGAGCTACACCTGCTCGGTCCCGTCGAGATCCGGCACCACGAGCGGCCCGTCGCCGTCGGTCGCCGGCTGCACCGCCTCCTGCTCGGGATACTCGCGCTGCGCGCCAACACCCTCGTGTCGACAAGTGAACTCGTCGACCTGCTGTGGTCCGCCCGAGCACCGCGCACCGCCCGCGCCATGGTGCACTCGCGGGTGTCCGAGCTGCGCACCGCCCTGACCGCCGCCGGCATCGGCGACGAGCAGCTGACCATCCTGACCGACGGCAGCGGCTACCGGATGCTGCTCGATCCCACCACCGTCGACGTGCACCGGTTCCGGCTGCTGGTGGCCCGCGGCTGCACGACCGACGGGGCGCTCGACTGGCCGCAGCGGCGAGACCTGCTGCGCGAAGCCGTCGCCCTGTGGCGCGGGCCGGCCTTCGGCGGGTGGCTGCCCCGCCAACCGCCACCACCCGAGGTCGAGTCGCTCGAGGATGCCCGGTTGACCGCCCTGGAGCAGCTCTTCGAGGCCGAACTGAACACGGACGCCGACACCGGCGTGCTCGTCGAACGGCTGGGCCCGCTCGCCACGCAGCATCCCAGCCGGGAACGCTTCACCCTGTCGCTCATGCGGGCCCTCGCCGCCAGCCACCGCCCCGGCGACGCACTGCGGGCATACGAGCAGCACCGGCGCTGGCTCGCCGCCGAACTGGGCGCCGACCCGAGTGACGAATTGCGGCAACTGCACCTCACCCTGCTACGCGCCGTCGAACCGGACGGATCGCCGCCCGCCGCCACCCCGACGCTCCCGCCGGGACCGGCCGAACTGCCCGCGGAGCCGGGCGGCTTCGTCGGGCGGCGGGCCGAGCTGACCCACCTCGACGCCGCCGTGCGCACCGGCACCCGTACCGTCGCGCTCGTCGGTCCCGCCGGGGTCGGCAAGACCGCGCTCGCCCTGCGGCTCGCGCACGCCCGGCTGCACCACCGGCCCGCCGCCCACCTGTACGCCGACCTGCGCGGCACCGGCGAGCCGGTCGCCCCCGCCACGGTGCTGGAGCGGTTCCTGCGTGCCCTCGGCGTGCCCGGCGACGCCATTCCCGCCGACCTCGACGAGCGGGCCGCCCGCTACCGCTCCGAACTGGCCGGCCAGCCGGTGCTGATCCTGCTGGACAACGCCGCCTCCTCACACCAGGTCCGCCCGTTGCTGCCCGGCGCCGGCGACAACCTCGTGCTGATCACGAGTCGGCGTCGCCTCGACGGTCTGGTCGCCACCCACGGCGCCACCCAGGTCGTACTCGCCCCGCTCACCGAATCCGACGCACAGGATCTCCTCCGGCAGGGACTCACTCCCGCCGCGCGGGACGAGCCGGCTGACCTGCGCCGGATCGCCGAACTGTGCGACCGGCTGCCGCTGGCGCTGCGGATCGCCGCCGCGCGGCTCGGCGAGTTCGGCGGCGGGGTGGCCCTGGCCGGGCGGCTCGCCGCCGAGGGCGACCGAATCGGCCTGCTGACCGCGGAGGACGTCTCGGTCCGCGCGGCCCTGCAGGTCTCACTCACCGCGCTGGACGGCCCGAGCCGCACCATGTTCCACCTGCTCGGCGTACACCCGGGGCAGCGTCCCAGCACCGACGCCTGCGCGGCGCTGGCCGGGCTGCCACCGGCCGAGACCCGGGACCTGCTCCGCCGGTTGGCCGCCGTCCACCTGGTGCGCTCCGTCGACGGCCGGCACCAGATGCACGACCTGGTCCGGCTGTTCGCCGCCGAACAGGCCGCGGCCGACCCGGCCGCGGCGTCGGCGGCACTGGAGCGGGCGCTCACCTTCTACCGGGACACCGCCGCCGCGGCCGACCGCGCGCTGCGCCCGGCGGAACGGCCCAACTTCGACACCGCCGGGTCCCCCGTACGCTTCACCGACCTGCCGGCCGCGCTGGCCTGGCTGGACGCGGAGGCCGACAACCTGGTGACGGCCGTCGAGCGGGCCGAGGCGGACCATCCGCAACTCGCCTGGCAGATCGCCGCGGCCATGTACGGCTGGCTGTTCCGCCGCCACCAACGCGACCGCTGGATCGACCTGTACTCACGCGGGGTCCGGGCCGCGCGGCAGGTCGGCGACGCCCGGGGCGAGGCGATGCTCAGCGGCCGGTTGGCGATCCCGCTCAGCCTGCTCGGCCGGCACGACGAGGCAGCCGGTCACTGCACCCGGGCGTACGAGCTGCGGGTCGCCGAGGGCGACCGGCTCGGCGCGGCCACGGCGCTGCTGAACCTCGCGGCGATCGAGAACAACGCCGGGCGCCCCGCCGAGGCGCTCCGGCGGCTCACCCAGGCCGAGGAGCGCAGCCGGGGCCTGCCCGACGCCGGTCACCTACGGGCCCTGGTCGCCAGCAACCTGGGCGAGGCCCACCAGCTCGCCGGACGGCTCGGCCGCGCGGTGGAGCACTACCGGACGGCGTTGGCGCTCGCCGAGGCCCACTGCGGGGCCCGGGACATGGCGGAGATCCTGGTCGGGCTGGCGCGGACCCACCGCCGCGCCGGGCAGCCGGAGGAGACCCTACGGCTGGGACAACGCGCTGTCGAGCAGGCCCGGCTGGCCGGGGACGTGCTGATCGAGGCCGAGGCACGCGAGGAACTGGGTCACGCCCACCTGGCCCGACGCGAACGCGCTCAGGCACTGACGGAGCTGAGCTTCGCACTGCGGACGTACCGGGAGAAGGGGCACCGAGGTACCGCCGAGCTGACCAGCCACCTGGCGGAGCTGACCCGCTCGAAGCCCGACTGACCGGGCCGGAACAGCACGAGGCCGGCCGGTGGTCCCCCACCGGCCGGCCCGCGACGCGACTCAGCTCAGGCCACGCCCAGGTACGCCTCCTTGACCGACGGGTCGTGCAGCAGATCCTGCCCGGTGCCCTCCTTGACGATCCGGCCGGTCTCCAGCACGTACCCCCGGTGGGCCCGGGAGAGCGCCTGCTGGGCGTTCTGCTCCACCAGCAGGATCGTGGTGCCCTGCTGGTTGATCTCCGTGATGATGTCGAAGATCTGCTGGATGATCATCGGAGCGAGGCCCATCGACGGCTCGTCCAGCAGCAGCAGCTTGGGCCGGCTCATCAACGCCCGACCCACCGCGAGCATCTGCTGCTCGCCGCCGGAGAGCGTGCCGCCATGCTGGCGGCGCCGCTCGGCCAGCCGGGGGAACAGCGTGAAGACCCGGTCCAGGTCAGCGGCGATCCCGGCGTGGTCCCGCCGGGTGTACGCCCCCATGTCCAGGTTGTCCAGCACTGTCATCCCCGGGAAGATGCCGCGTCCCTCGGGCGCCTGGCAGATACCCCGCCGCACCCGCAGGTCGGCCCGCAGGTTGGTGATGTCCTCACCGTTGAACCGGATCGAACCCAGGGCCACCGGCCGGAGTCCGGAGATGGCCCGCATCGTGCTGGACTTACCGGCACCGTTCGCGCCGATGAGCGCGACCACCTCGCCTTCCTCGACGTGCAGGCTGATGCCGTGCAGCGCCTCGATCCGGCCGTAGCGCAGTGTCAAGTCGTCGATCTCAAGCAGCATCTGCGGGCTCCCCCAGGTAGGCCGCGATCACCTTCGGGTTGTCCCGCACCTCGGCGGGGGAACCCTCGGCGATCTTCTTGCCGAACTCCAGGACCACGATCCGGTCGGTGACCCCCATGACGAGCCGCATGTCGTGCTCGATGAGCAGGACCGTGAACCCGCGGTCCCGGATCTTGCGGATCAGGTCCAGCAGTTCCTCCTTCTCCGCCGGGTTGAACCCGGCGGCCGGCTCGTCCAGGCAGAGCAACTTCGGCTCGGTGGCCAGGGCTCGGGCGATCTCCAACCGCCGCTGGTAGCCGTACGGGAGGTTGCGCGCCAGGTCGTTGGCCCGGTCGGCGATGCCCACGAACCGCAACAGCTCAAGTGCCTTGCGCTCGCCGGCACGCTCCTCGAGGGTGTGCCGGGAGATGCCGAACACCTGCGCCGACGACCGACGGACCTGCTGCCAGAAGCGGACCAGCCCGTTGGTCGAGTCGACCACCGGCAACTCCTCCGGCCCGGGCTTGACGCGGTAGAGCCGGAACAACGCCCCGATCACGCTCGTGTGGTGCCGAGAGTCGGCACCCACCAGGACGTTCTCCAGCGCGGTCATCTCCGGGAAGAGGCGGATGTTCTGGAACGTCCGGGCGATCCCCATCCGGTTGATCCGGTGCGGCTTCCGACCGCTCACCTGCTCCCCGTCGAACCGGACCTCGCCCGAGGTCGGCCGGTAGACGCCGGTCATGGCGTTGAAGCAGGTGGTCTTGCCGGCCCCGTTCGGACCGATCAACCCGATGATCTCACCCTTGTAGATCTGGAAACTCAGGTTGTCGAGCGCCACCACCCCACCGAACCGGAGCGTGACCTGGTCCACCTCGAGCAACACCTCGCGCGGGGCGGCGTCCTCGGGCGACGTCATCTGCTTAGGCAACATTGACGGCAGCCTCCTTCGCCCGGTCCTGCAACTCCCGCGTTCGCCGCCGGCTCGGCAGCAGACCCTGCGGCCGTAGCAACATGATGAGCACCAGCGCCAGCCCGAAGGCCAGCACCCGGTACTCCGAGAAGTCCCGGAACCGCTCCGGCAGATAGGCGAGCAGGAAGGCACCGAGCGCCACGCCCGCCATGTTGCCGGACCCGCCGACCACCACCATCGCGACGAACAGGATGGAAAGCTGGACGTTGAAGGTCTCCGGCTGGATGAACGTCGACCGGCTGGCGAAGAGCAGACCCGACAACCCACCCAGGGCGGCGCCGATGGCGAACGCCCACAGCTTGAACTTGAACGGGTAGACGCCCATGACCGCGGCGGCGTCCTCGTCCTCCCGGATGGCCAGCCACGACCGCCCGACCCGGCTGTGCTCCAGCCGGCGGACCAGCAGGACCATCAGCAGCACCACGGTGAGCGCCAGCCAGTACCAGGGCTCGATCTTGAGTAGCCCGAAGACCGTGTTGTCGGCCGACGGCGGCCCCTCCGGACCCGGGATGCCCGCGACGCCCTGCGCCTGGCCGGCCCACCCCGAGTTCTTGGCCACGATCCGGATGATCTCGCCGAAGCCCAGCGTGACGATGGCCAGGTAGTCACCCCGCAGCCGTAGCGTCGGCCAGCCCAGCAGCACGCCGGCGACCAGGGAGAAGGCCAGCGCGATCGGGATACAGACCGCCCAGGCGACCGCCCACTCCTCCGACAGGCCGAACTGCCGCTGCATCGACTGCACGACCGGCGACTGGGTCGAGCCGAACAGCGCGACGCTGTAGGCACCCACCGCGTAGAAGCCGACATAACCGAGGTCGAGCAGACCGGCCAAGCCGATCACCACGTTGAGCCCGATCGCGACCAGCACGTACAGGGCGCACACGAAGAGCACCCCGGCCCAGTTCGAGCCGCCGGCGATGGAGTCGGTCCGGAACCAGTCGAGGCCGGGGATGATCAGGTTCGTCCCGGGGATGTCACCCAGGAACGGCAGGTAGTAGAGGAACGCGAGCCCCGCCAAAACCCCCAGCCAACGCTGCCAGCGGGGCAGCGCCCGCCAACGGTCGGCCATGCCGCCCAAAGCGTGTCGGCGCCGCTCGTTGAACTGTCGCAGTGCCTCTGTCATGCCCTCGCCTTTCCGAGAGACTCACCGAGCAGACCGGTCGGGCGGAAGATCAGCACCACCACGAGCACCACGAAGGCGGCCACATCCTCCCAGGTCGACCGAGTCAGCGTCGCGGCGTACACCTCGATCACACCGAGCAGCAGGCCACCGAGCAGCGCGCCCCGCAGATTGCCGATGCCACCGAGCACCGCGGCGGTGAACGCCTTGAGCCCGATCACGAAACCGATGTCGAACTTGGTGATCCCGTACCGCATGTTCCACAGCAGCGCGGCCGCACCCGCCATCAGTCCACCCAACACGAAGACCAGCATGATCACCCGGTCCTGGTGCACCCCCATCAGCGCCGCGGTGTCCGGATTCTGCGCCACCGCGCGCACCCCCCGGCCGTACCGGGTCCGGTTGATGAACTGGTCCAGCCCGTAGAGCATCACCAGGGCCGACACCACCATGATGATCTGCACATTGGTGATGTTGGCGCCGGCCACCGAGATCACCGTCTCCTGCTTCAGCATCGCCGGGATGCCGATCACGAGCCGGTTCTCGCTGAAGCCGCGCCCCGAGAAGAACCCCGCCATCCACAGCGCGTAGATCTCCACCAGGACGAGCGAGACACCGATGGCGGTGATCAGGAAGATCAGCGGCGGCGCGTTCATCCGACGTAGTCGCCGGTACGCGACCCGCTCGACGGTCAACGCCGTGGCACCGGAGGCCGCCGCGCCGACAAGCAGACCGATGAGCAGGTAGACGATCGCCATGCCGATCGAGGGTGTGTCGGTGATCCCGAGCAGCGACCAGGTACCGAGAATCGCGAACGTGCCGACCATGAAGATCTCGGAGTGCGCGAAGTTGATCAGACGAAGCACACCGTAGACGAGTGTGTACCCCAGTGCGACGAGGGCGTAGATGGCCCCTTTGGACAACCCGTCCACCGTGTGCTGGGCCAGGTTGCCGAACAAGGCATCGAAATTCACGGGTTTCTCCCTTGGCACCGTCGCGCGGCCGGGGAAAAGACCCCGGCCGCGCAACGGTCATCCTGGCTCAGCTGAGCTTGATCTCCTGCTGGGCCGTGATCGCGCCATCCTTGATCTCGTAGGCCCAGATCACCACCCGGGACTTGTCCACGTCACCGGTCGGGTCGAACTTGAGGTACTTCGAGACGCCCTCCTTGTCGTAGGCGTCCACCCACTCCAGGAGGTCCTTACGCGTGGTCTTGCCCTCGGCCAGCCCCTCGATCAGCACCTGCGCGGCGTCGAAGCCCTCGGCACCGTAGGAACCCGGAGGCGCGCCGTACTCCTTCTCGTAGTCGGCGGAGAAGGTGCCACCGGCCTTGTCCGGCGGCAGGCACGGGCAGGTCACGATCGCACCGTTGGCGCCGGCACCGGCACCCGACGGGAAGGCCGGGTCGTACAGACCGTCGAAGCCGAGGAAGGTCGCCTCGATGCCGGCCTCCCGCATCTGCTTCAGCAGCGGGGCGGCCTCGTTGGTGTAACCACCGTAGGCGACCGCGTCCGGCGCGGCAGCCTTGATCTTCGAGATGGTGGCGGCGAAGTTGACCTGCTTCTCCTGCACCTGGTCGGTCCCGCCGGCCAGGTCACCGAGAGCCTTGGTCAGCTCGTTGGCGATACCGGCACCGTAGGTGGTGCCGTCGTTGATCACGAAGACCTTCTTGGCCTGCGCGATGTCCCGGAAGTAGACGGCCGCGGCGGCACCCTGGGTGGCGTCGTTACCGACCACCCGGTGGAACGCCTTGTTGTCGCCGGCGGTCAACTCGATCGCGGTCGCCGACGGGCTCACCATCACCATTCCGGCGGCCTCGTAGACGTCCATCGTCGCCTTGGTCTCACCGGAGAACGCGCCACCGATGACGCCCAGGAAGGACTCGTCACCGACGACCTGGTTCGCGACCGGCGTGGCCTGCGTGGGGTCACCCTGGGTGTCGAACTCCTGCAGGGTGACCTGGCAGTCCGCGTTCGCCTCGTTGTGCTGCTTCACGGCGAGCTTCGCGCCGTTGAGCGACGGGATCACCAGACCGGAGTTCGGGCCGCTGAAGGCACCGAAGATGGCGAGCTTGCCACCGCAGTTACCGTCGCCGCCAGCATCGCTGCCCTCATCCGACGCCTGGCAGCCCGCCGCGGCAAACAGGGCTGCCGCCAGCCCGACGGCGCCCAGCGCCCGTACGTACTTACGCCTCACGGCTATTGACCTCCTCCAGATACAGGGCTCGGGCGCACCCGGGGCAGCGTCACCGGCCAGCTCGGCGGTCACCACCCAGGCGTGAATCCGCACACCTGCGTTACGGCTCGTGATGGCGGAGCGTACTGCGTCCCTAAACCGTCCCGGAAGCCCCGCGAGCCACGCTTGCCAAACCGTTACGAACACAAGCGCCGATGCGACCGCCCCCGTAACAGCGCCGACCCACGCTCAGCCCGGCAAACCCGACAGCCCGAAGGCCGCACCGGCCGCACCGTCGTCAAGCACCAGCAGCAACCGGCCCGGCGTCCCGAACACCGCCACCGAGCTGACCGGCCCGGCCGGCACCTCCCTCGGCAGCACCGCCCGCCGCCACGAGACACCGCGGTCCGCCGAGCTCCACAGGGCATGGCGTACACCGTCCGTGACCACCGTCACCAGCTGCCCGTCGAAGGTCGACAACCCCCGCACGGCGGGCACGCCGGACGACGCGGCCACACCGAACCCACCCGCCCGCTCCCAGCCACCGGGCCCGACCCGCCACCCGCCGAAAGCACGACCGCGCAGGCCGACCGCCACCGGCCCGCCACCGACCCGCACCACCCGCTGCAACTCGTCGTACTCGTCGGTGCCCGGCACGGGCTCCCGCTGCCAGCTCCGGCCGTCCGACGAACGCCATGCCAGCGGATCCCGATCGATCCGGCCAGGGCCGATGATCCCGCCCACCGCCAACCAGCCGCCATCCACCGGCGTCGCGTCGAACAGCCAGGTGACCCCCCGCTCATCGGTCGCCAGCCCCGGCACGCCCGCAAGGATCTCGAAGCCGTCCGCCGCACCGGAGAGCCAGACCGCCGCACCGCTCACCCGGTTGCCCACGATCATGAAGTTCGACTCACCGGCGACCATCCGCGCCACGTTCACCGCCTGCGGACCGCCGTAGAGCTCGAACCCGGCCCGAACCTCGACCAGCGCACCGTCCGCACGCCGCACCCAACTGCTCACCCGCGGATTCGCGTGCGCACCGCCGCTCTTCGCGCCGACCGCGGCGAAGCGGCCGCCTCGGCAGGCGACCGAGTACAGGATGTTCTGCCGGCCGTAGTAGGAGTCCGCCACGATCCGAACCGACTCCCAGGACACCCCGTCGGCGCTCGTCCAGGCCGCCGGCCGGGTCGCGTCACCGGGACCACCGACCGCACCGACGATGTACCAACGCCCGCCGCAGGCGGTCACGTCGCGGAGCATCAACCGGCCGGGTGCGCCCGGTGGGGCGGGCAACGTCAGCTCCCGCCAGTCGGGCTGCAGCGGTGGCGCTTCGTCAGGTCCCGGCGTACCGGCCCGACAGCCCGTCACCAGCAGCAGGGAGAGGATGACGAGGGCAGCGGTACGCCGCAGAGCTGGTGCGAAGGCACGGCGCGGCCGGGCTGTCACGTCGACCCGTCCTCGGCGCATGCCCGATGGTATCGGCGCCGCAGCCCTCTGGCACCGGGCCCGATCGGGCCTACTGGGCCGGCTCGGCCACCTCACCGCCAGCGGTCTCGGCGAGGATCCGCTCGGAGACCTCCTTCATGGTCATCCGATGGTCCATCGCGGTGCGCTGGATCCACTTGAACGCCTGCGGCTCGCTCATGTTGTAGGCGGTCATCAGCGCGCCCTTGGCCCGCTCGACGGTCTTGCGGACCTCCAGCCGGTCGGTCAGCCCGGCCACCTCCGCCTCCAGCGCGGCGATCTCCGAGTAGCGGGACAGGGCGATCTCCACCGCCGGCACCAGGTCGCTCTTCTGGAAGGGCTTCACCAGGTACGCCATCGCACCGGCCGCCCGAGCCCGCTCCACCAGGTCACGCTGGCTGAACGCGGTCAGAATGATCACCGGAGCGATCCGGGCCCCGGCGATCCGCTCGGCGGCCGCCAACCCGTCCATGATCGGCATCTTGATGTCGAGGATCACCAGGTCGGGCTTGAGATCCTCGGCCAGCCGGATGGCGGCCTCGCCGTCACCGGCCTCGCCGACCACCTCGTAGCCCTCCTCGGCCAGCATCTCAGCCAGATCCAGCCGGATCAGCGCCTCGTCCTCGGCGATCAGTACCCGCCTGCGCGCGGCATCCGTCTGCGTCTCGGCCACGAGCCACTCCCACCCAGTCTTAGCCTCGACACCCGCGGTACCGGGTGTCGCCGCTCCTAGCGTAGTGGGTAACCTATGGGGCGACGCGACAGGCGCTGAGCGAGTAAGTCCCCGTATTCCAACCGGTAGAGAAACGGAGCTCAAACCTCCGACAGTGTGGGTTCGAATCCCACCGGGGACACCGAAAGTGTCGTACGGACGTTCGACAATGACGCCATGCATCCGCCCGATGTGCGTGCACGCGCACGCGGCTTATACCTGGCTGGTGCGACCGTCGCAGAGGTTGCCAGGAGCGTCGGCCTGCCCTATGCCACCGTGCGTCACTGGTGCAGGGATCGGCCAACGTCAAAGATGAGCACCACCGCCTTTCGCTGCTTCCGCTGTCGCACCCAAGTCGAAAACCCGACAATCGATGCCGACTACGCCTATCTGCTCGGTTGCTACCTCGGCGACGGGCACCTGGTAACCTCCGCGCGGGTGCCGGTCCTTCGGATCTCATGCAGCAACGCCTGGCCCGGTCTGATCGACGCCTGCGAGGCGGCCATGCGAGCGGTGCTCGCGAACAAGGTCCAGCGGGTTCAGCAGCAAGGTTGCGTCAGCGTGCAGAGCTATGGCACGCACTGGCCCTGCCTGCTGCCACAACATGGGCCCGGCAAGAAGCACGAACGGCGGATAGTTCTCACCGACTGGCAGGAGCGCATCGTCCGGGCGGTTCCCGGTGACTTCCTGCGCGGCCTTTTCCACTCCGACGGCTGCCGGGTCGCGAACCGGGTCACCGTCCGCGGCAAGGTTACGTCTACGTCTACCCGCGCTACATGTTCGTCAATGAGTCCACCGACATCATGGGACTCTGCCAGTGGGCGCTTGACCTGCTCGGCATCGGCTGGCGGATGAACCGGCCGAACTGCCTCTCAGTCGCCCGCCGCGTGGCGGTCGCCGCGCTCGACCGCCACGTTGGCCCGAAGTCGTGACCTATCCGGAACCATCGGCCGACGGCGGCCGCGTACCGAAGGCTCGACTCGTCGCGCCTTAGGTCAAGCGGCGGCGAGCGCGTGCTCCAGGTCGGCGCGCAGGTCCTCCGGGTCTTCCAGGCCGACGGAGAGGCGCAGCAGCCCGCCGTCGGGCTTGGCCTCGGTCTCGACGGGGCGGTGGGTCAGTGACGCCGGGTGCTGGATGAGCGTGTCGACGCCGCCGAGGGAGACGGCGTGGGTGATGAGCCGGCAGGCGCCGGCGACCGCTGCGGCGGCGGGTGCGCCGCCGCGTACCTCGAAGGCGAGGAGGCCGCCCGGGCCGGACATCTGCCGGCCGACGAGCCCGGCCGGGTCGTTGGTGCCGGGGTGGTGGACCCGCGCGACCGCCGGGTGCGCGGCGAGCCAGAGGGCGAGTTTCTCCGCGCCGGCCTGCTGGGCGCGGACCCGCAGCGGCAGCGTCTGCAGCCCCCGGTGCAGCAGGTACGCCCCGAGGGGGTGCAGGATCGCGCCGGTGAGGGCGCGGACCTGGCGCAGCCGGGTAGCCCACTCGGCGTCGCAGGCGATCACTCCGGCGAGGACGTCGCCGTGGCCGCCGATGCTCTTGGTGGCGCTGTGCAGCACCAGCCGGGCGCCGTGCCGGCTGGGTTGCTGGAGCACCGGGGTGGCGACGGTGTTGTCGATCAGCAGGGGCACCTGGCCGGCGGCGTCGGCGAGGGCGGTGATGTCGATCAGGTCGAGGGTCGGGTTGGCGGGGGTTTCGGCGATCACCAGGGCGGTGTCGGGGCGGATGGCGGCGGCGACGCCGTCGAGGCGGGCCCAGGTGACGTCGGTGCCGAGCAGGCCGGTGGCGAGGACGTGGTCGGTGCCGCCGTAGAGGGGGCGCACGGCGACCAGGTGCCGGCGGCCGTCGCGGGTGGCGGCGAGCAGGGCGGCGGTGAGCGCGGCCATGCCGCTGGCGTACGCGACGGCGTCGGTGGTGCCTTCGAGTTCGGCGAGGGCGGTTTCGAAGCGGGCGACGGTCGGGTTCCACAGTCGCTGATAGACGGCGCTGGCGTCGGCGGGGAGGGTGCCGCCGGTGGCGAGGGTCTCGTAGGCGTCGCCACCGGCGTCCACCGAGGGCAGGGGGTTGGTGGTGGACAGGTCGATCGGCGGCACGTGGACGCCGAGGGCGGCGAGGTCGTCACGGCCGGCGTGCACGGCTCGGGTGTCCACGGTCGTCATGTCGAGAGGATCGAACATCCCGCCCATCAGGGGCAATAGTTCCGAATATTATTCGTCATAATCGCTTTCGCTGCCGGTGGCGTTCGATGGAGGATGGCGGCATGCCCCCCGTATCGAACGATGTTCGGCCGTTCGCGGCCCTCGACGACACCGACCGCGCGATCCTGACCGAGCTGGCCGGCGACGGCCGGTTGCCGAACAATGCGCTGGCCGAGCGGGTGGGGGTGGCGCCGTCGACCTGTCTGGCGCGCACCCGGGCGTTGCGGGAGTGCGGGGCGATCCGGGGTTTCCACGCCGAGGTGCATCCGGCGGCGTTGGGGTTGCCGTTGCAGGCGCTGGTGTCGGTGCGGTTGACCGAGCACGCGCGGGCGGCGGTGGACGCGTTCCGGGCCCGCTCGGTGCGGCTGCCGGGCGTGGTGTCGGTGTTCCACGTGGCCGGCGCGGAGGATTACGTGCTGCACGTGCGGGCGGCCTCGGCCGAGGCGCTGCGCGACTTCGTGCTGGATCATCTGGCCGTGGATCCGGCGGTGCAGCACACCCAGACCAGCCTGATCTTCGAGCAGGCCCGCGGGTCGGGTTGATCACGTCGCCGCCCGGTTCGGGAACAGATTCGGCGTACGCCGGGTTGGCCAGCCATGTGATCGACGTTCCGTTGTCTGTCCTCGACCTCGCCCCCGTTGCCGCCGGCGCCACCGCCGGTGAGGCGTTGCGGCACACCACCGAGTTGGCGCGACGCACCGACGAGCTGGGCTACCACCGGTTCTGGGTGGCCGAGCACCACAACATGCCGGCCATCGCCTCCTCGGCCCCGGCGGTGCTGATCGCGCATCTGGCCGCGCACACCAGCGACATCCGGCTCGGCTCGGGTGGGGTGATGCTGCCCAACCACGCGCCGCTTGTGATCGCCGAGCAGTTCGGCACCCTGGAGGCGCTGCATCCGGGCCGGATCGACCTGGGCATCGGCCGCGCGCCCGGCACCGACCAGGTCACCGCGTTGGCGCTGCGCCGGACCATGGAGGGCCTGTCGGCCGAGGGTTTCCCCCGCGAGCTCAACGACCTGATGGGCTATTTCGACGAGGCGGCGTCGGGACGGATCACCGCGACTCCGGGGCGGGGGCAGCGGCCGGCGGTGTGGTTGTTGGGTTCCAGTGGGTTCAGCGCGCAGCTGGCCGGCGCGCTGGGCCTGCCGTTCTCCTTCGCGCATCACTTCAGCGCCCAGAACACGTTGCCCGCGTTGGCGCTGTACCGGCAGAGTTTCCGACCGTCGCGGTGGCTGGAGCGGCCGTACGCGATGGTGGCGGTGAACGCGGTCTGCGCGGAGTCCGACGAGCGGGCCGAGTGGCTGGCCGGGCCAGCCGGGTTGTCGTTCCTGCGGTTGCGGTCCGGGCGGCCGGAGCCGCTCGCGACGCCGGACGAGGCGGCGGCGTACCCGTACACCGAGTTCGACCGGGAGTTCCTGGCGCAGCGCCGGCAGGGTCAGGCGAGCGGTTCCCCGGAGACGGTCCGCCGGCAGTTGGGTGAGCTGCTGGCCAGCACCCGGGCGGACGAGCTGATGTTGACCACGATGGTGTACGACGTCGCCGACCGGGTGCGGTCGTTCGAGCTGATCGCGACCGAGGTGGCTGGCGGCCTGCGGCGCTGACGCGGTGGCCGCCGACGGCCGGGTCTCCACGGGGCCGGATGGCATGGTGGCCCAGGTCACAGCGTTTCCGGAGCCACGAAACACGATCTTCACGGCAGCGTCACCCTCGCGACGCGGAGCCCGCCTAACTTTGTATCCGGTGGTGGTACGGCACTCCCCGGTCGGGACGGGTCGGGGGTGCCGCGGTGTGGGGCACCGGGCCGCAGTTGTGCGGATTCCGCGATTGCGGCCCGGTGCCTTTTCCTTTCTTCTACCGCTTCTGCACCCCGCCGGTCAACGCAGGTAGATGTCGGGCGCGGGCGGCGTGGTCATGCCGTCGCCGAGAAAGAAGCTCGGGTGCGGGGGCTGGTTGTAGGCGGTGTTCTGCCAGGCGATGGCGACCCGGTACTGCAGGTCGTGCATCAGGGTGTGGATCCGGATGCTTGTCGGCGTCGGGGTGCTGTAGATCCGCAGCGCCCGGCTGTCGCTGGTACGCCAGACCACCTCCTCGCGCCAGTCACCGAACAGGTCGGCCGAGAGCGCGGGGGTGGCCTTGGTGCCGTTGTTGGCCGTGACGCCGCTGCCGGTGAGCAGGTGGGTGTCACCGCCGGTGCCGTACTTGTCGATCCGGGTGGCGTCGAGCAGTTCGCGGACCGGGTCGCCGTCCCACCAGACGAGGAAGTTCGTCGAGGACGGCTTGCGGCCGATGTTCCGGCCCCGGGTGTCGGCCAGGCCGCTCACCGCGGACGACCAGGACTCGGCGCCGGGACTGCCGGCCCAGATGTCGCCGGAGACGCCGCGGCCGTTGTCGCCGCCGGTCGGGGTGGACCAGAGGATCTGGCCGGTACGGGCGTCGGCGAACCAGGAGCTGGGCTTGCTGCCGTCCTCGCTCACCTTGAAGTACTCCAGACCCGGGCGGGACGGGTCGAGGTCGCCGACGTGCCCGGCGTCGCCGTGGCCGTGGCCGGTGGACCACAGCAGCCGGCCGTTGTCGTCGATGGTGGCCGCACCGTAGACGATCTCCTGCCGGCCGTCGCCGTCCACGTCGGCGACGGAGAGGCTGTGGTTGCCCTGCCCGGCGGCGGCGCCGTTGCCCGAGGCGTTGGAGTCGAAGGTCCACCGCCTGGTGAGGGCGCCGTTGCGGAAGTCCCAGGCGGCGATGACCGCGCGGGTGTAGTAGCCCCGGGCCATGATCAGCGACGGTCGTTGTCCGTCGAGGTAGGCGGTGCCGGCGAGGAACCGGTCGACCCGGTTGCCGTAGTTGTCGCCCCAGGAGGAGACGGTGCCGCGCGGCGGGTCGTAGTTGACGGTGGAGAGGGCGGCACCGGTGCTGCCGTCGAACATGGTCAGGTACTCGGGGCCGGCGAGGACGTAGCCGGCGGAGTTGCGGTGGTCGGCGTTGGCGTTGCCGATCACCTGGCCGGTGCCGGAGCGGGTGCCGTCGGCGGTCTTCATGGCCACCTCGGCTCGGCCGTCGCCGTCGTAGTCGTACACCTGGAACTGGGTGTAGTGGGCGCCGGCCCGGATGTTGCGGCCCAGGTCGATGCGCCACAGCCGGTATCCGGCCAGGGTGTACGCGTCGAGGTAGACGTTGCCGGTGTGGCCGGACTGCGAGTTGTCCTTGGCGTTGGACGGCTCCCACTTGAGCACGAAGTCGTAGTCGCCGTCGCCGTCGAGGTCGCCGACGCTGGCGTCGTTGGCCGAGTAGGTGTACGCCTCGCCGCTGGGGGTGGTGCCGCCCGGCGGGACCTGCAACGGCACGTCGAGGTAGCCGGTGGGGAACTGCAGGGCCGGCACGGATTGGGTCTGTTCGACGCCGCCCACCACGGGCCGCACGGTGTAGTTCGCTCCGGCCGGCGCGCCACTGTCCAGGTAGTTGGTCGCGCCGGTGATCGGGCTGGCGTTCACCCTGTTGGTGCCCCGGTAGAGGTTGAACGCGACGCCGCTGGTCTCGGTGCCCAGCAGCCGCCAGGAAACCAGGTTGGCCGACCCGGAGCGGACGCTGATCAGCCCACGCTCCAGATTCTCCGCCTGCATCGTCCCGGGTGGTGGGGTTGGTGGTGAGGGGGTCGGCGGCGGAGTGGTCGGCGGCGCGACGGTGGGTGACGGACGCGGCGGACTGGGTGGTGGGGTGGTCGGCGTGGCGGTCGGTGCGGTGGCGCCGGTGCAGGTGGTGCCGTTCAGGGCGAAGCTGGTGGGGGCCGGGTTGCTGCCGTTCCACGAGCCGTTGAAGCCGAAGTTGACGCTGCCGTCGGTGCCGATGGCGGCGTTGTAGTCGACGTTGCGGGCGCTGACCTGGGCACCGGACTGGGTGACGGCGGTGTTCCAGGCCTGGGTGACCTGTTGTCCGGCGGCCCAGGTCCAGGTCAGGGTCCAGCCGTCGACCGGGTCGCCGAGGTTGGTGACGGTGACGTCGGCGCCGAAGCCGCCGGTCCACTGGTTGGTGACACGGTAGTCGACGCGGCATCCCGCGGCGGCGGCCGAGGCGGTCAGGGTGGTCAGCACGCCGGCGGCGGCGACCGCGGTGGCGGTGGCCGCGGCGAGCAGAGCCGCCCGGGGGGCGGTGCGAGGCATGGTTCCTCCGATGGAGGTCGGGACGCGCGGCGTCCGAGGGTCCGCCGGCCGTGCCCGCAGCCGACGGGTGTCGGTCCACCGGCCGTGCCGGGCCGGCGGCCGTGCCGCGCTAGCGGAAAGGACCCATCTAATCGATGGACATGAGTGCGACCCCGCGCATCTGTGATGCTAGGGCAGGCGTTTTCTGCGCACAATCGATGCGCCGCCTTGCTCTGGAACCGCTCCCTTTGATCCACTCACGGGGTGGCTGGACACATGACGCCCGAGGAGTTCCGCCGGGCCGGGTACGCGGTGGTGGACTGGATCGCCGACTACTGGTCGACGCTGCCCCAACGCCCGGTGACCTCCCAGGACCCGCCCGGCACGGTGGCCGCCGGGCTGCCGGCCGGGCCACCGGCCCACGGTGAACCGGTCGAGGCGGTCCTCGCCGACCTGGACAAGCTTGTCGCACCCGGGCTCACCCACTGGCAGCATCCGGGCTTCTTCGGGTACTTCCCGGCCAACACCTCGGGCCCCAGCGTGCTCGGTGACCTGGTCAGTGCCGGGCTCGGCGTGCAGGGCATGCTCTGGGCCACCGGCCCGGCCTGCACCGAGTTGGAGACGGTGCTGCTCGACTGGCTGGCCGACCTGCTGGACCTGCCGGCCCGGTTCCGCTCCACCGGCCGCGGCGGCGGGGTCATCCAGGACTCCGCCTCCTCGGCCACCCTGGTGGCCACCCTGGTGGCGCTGCACCGGGCCGCCGGTGGGCGGTGGCGTCAGGCCGGCGTCGACCGTCGCTACCGGGTGTACACCTCGACGGAGGCGCACTCGTCGGTGGAGAAGGCCGCCCGGATCGCGGGTCTCGGCGCCGACGGCGTACGCCTGATCGAGGTGGACCCGGTGACCCGGGCGATGTCGCCGGCGGCGCTGCGCGCCGCGATCGAGGCGGACCGGGCCGCCGGGGTGGTGCCCGCCCTGGTGGTGGCGACCGTCGGCACCACCTCCACCACGGCGGTGGACCCGCTGCCCGAGATCGGCCCGATCTGCGCCGAGCAGGGTGTCTTCCTGCACGTCGACGCCGCGTACGCGGGTGCGGCGGCGGTCTGCCCGGAGTTGCGGTTCGGCCACGCGGGCCTGGAGTACGCCGACTCGTACTGTTTCGACCCGCACAAGTGGCTGCTCACCGGCTTCGACTGCGACGCGTTCTGGGTGGCCGACGCGGGCGAGTTGGTCGAGGCGTTGACCGTGTTGCCGGAGTACCTGCGCAACGCGGCCACCGAGTCCGGCGCGGTGCTCGACTATCGGGACTGGCAGGTGCCGCTGGGTCGGCGGTTCCGGGCCCTGAAGCTGTGGTTCGTGCTGCGCTGGTACGGCGTCGAGGGTCTGCGCGAGCACATCCGTCGAGGGGTGGCGCTGGCCGCCGGGTTCGCCGACCGGGTCCGCGCCGACGAACGCTTCGAACTGGTCACCGACCACCCGTACGCGCTTGTCTGTTTCCGGCTGCGCGGCCCGGACGGGCCGAACGAGCGGCTGCTGACGGCGGTGAACGCCACCGCCCGGGTCTACCTCACCCACACCCGCGTCGCCGGCCGACACACCCTACGCCTGGCCGTAGGCGCCCCCCAGACCACCCAGTCCCACGTAGACGAAACCTGGCAGCTCATCTCCCACACGGCGAAGGCCCTCCCGAACTGACCCCCGCGCGAGCATCCCGGTTGATCATGAGGTTGTTGTCGTCCCGTCCGGCGTGGCGCGACAACAACCTCATGATCAACGGGGATCGGGGTGAGCGGGGGCGCCTGCGCCGACCGGCTCGGGGGTGGGCGGCGGCGGGGTGTCGGTGGTGAGGGTCGTGGCGAGGGACCGCTCGCGGCGGGTCCGCCGCAGTACCCGGACGGCAAGCGTCAGGGCGGTGATCCATCCGGCGGCCAACAGCAGGTAGACGATCACCGGCAGGGAACCGTCCACATCGCCGGCGCGCATCAGGACCCGGGCGTTGGTCAGCACGATCACGCCACCGACGGCCGCGCCGAGCAGTTGGGCCGGCACGATGCGGACCAGCCAGGCCGCGACCGGCGCGGCGATCAGGCCACCGGCGAGCAGCGCGAGGACGATCGGCAGCAGGAAGCCCTCGGTGCCCAGCCCGATCAGGAAGCCGAGGCTGGCGGCGGAGGCCACGACGAACTCGGAGGTGTCCACCGAGCCGATCACCTTGCGGGGCTCCAGCCGACCGCTGACCAGCAGCGCCGGGGTGGCCACCGGGCCCCATCCGCCGCCGCCGGTGGCGTCGACGAAGCCGGCGACGAGGCCGAGCGGGCCGAGGAACCGCCCGCGTAGCCGGCCGGCGGCCGGGTTTCGGCGCAGCGGCCGGGAGAACCGGACGAGCAGGTACGCCCCGAGCGTGAACAGGATCGCGGCCATCCACGGTGCGGCCGACTCGGTGGACAGGGCGCTGAGGAAGGTGGCACCGGCGAAGGCACCGACCGCGCCCGGCACCGCGATGCGGCGCACCACCCGCCAGTCGACGTTGCCGAACCGCCAGTGCGCCGTGCCCGCGGCGAGCGTGGTGCCGATCTCGGCCAGGTGCACCGAGGCGGACGCTGCCGCCGGTGCGACGCCGACAAGCAGCAACAGCGTCGAGGAGGTCAGCCCGTACGCCATGCCGAGCGAACCATCGACGAGCTGCGCGGCGAGCCCCACCAACGCGATGACGAGCAGCTTGCGCACGACGCCCCCTGGCTAATTGATATCTCCTATCGGCTTGGTCGACAATGCGGCATGGTCGGGCCGCCGGTCAACCCCACGATCAGTCAGTGAGACGACACGTCGACCCGACGCATGGTGTCCGGGGTGCTGTCGAGGGTCCGGTCAGGTCCAGGCGCCCGGGTCGGCGACCAGCTTGGTGACCGGCTCGGGCAGGGTGCCCCGCGCCACGTCGGCGACGGTGACCAGTTCGAGGATCTGCCGTTCGCTGGCCCGCAACGCGATCCAGACCTCCTGCAACGCCCGCGCCGCGCCCTGGTAGCCGAGGTGCTCGGGGCGTTGGCCCCGAACATGGGCCAGCGGTCCGTCGATCACCCGGATCACCTCGGCGAGGCAGATCTCCTCAGCCGGCCGGGCCAACCAGTAGCCGCCCTCGGGGCCGCGCTGGGCCTGCACCACGCCGGCGCGGCGCAGTTGCAGCAGGATGCTCTCCAGAAACTTCGGCGGGATCTGCTGGGCCCGCGCGATCTGGTCGGCGGTGACCGGTCGGCCCCGTCCAGCCCCGGTCACCGAGGCCAGTTCGGCGACCGCTCGAAGGGCGTAGTCCACCCGGGCTGAGAGACGCATGTCGGACAGGTTAACGGGCGGTGTACCGGGCACCGCCCGGCGGCCCGACACCGGATCTGACGGGTCGCCCGGCCACGCCCGGCCGGACGGCCACCGGTCCACGCAGCGGGTCGGCTATCCGCCGACCCGGCGCAGCAGTCCCTCCTGGACGGCGCTGGCGATCTGCCGGCCGTCCACGGTGAACATCCGGCCGGTGGCCAGGCCACGCGCGCCCGACGCGGACGGGCTCCAGCAGTCGTAGAGGAACCACTCGTCGGCCCGGAACGGGCGGTGGAACCACAGGGCGTGGTCCAGGCTCGCCCCCACCACCCCGCCCGGTCCCCACACCTCGCCGTGCACCGAGAGCACCGAGTCGAGCAGGGTCAGGTCGGAGGCGTAGGCCAGGGCGCAGGCGTGCAGCAACGGATCGTCCGGCAGCTTGCCGTCGATGCGCATCCACACCCGCTGGTGCGGATCGGCCGGCCGGTCGCCGGGACGTACCCAACCGGGTTCACCGACATAGCGCACGTCGATCGGGCGGGGAATCTGCCCCCAGATGCCCAGCCGTTCCGGGTACCGGGACAGCCGGTCGGTCATGGTCGGCACCGACTCGGGCCCGGGCACGTCCGGCGGCAGGGGCGCGTGGTGGTCCAGCCCCTCCTCGGGCCGCTGGAACGAGGCGGACATGAAGAAGATCGGCTTGCCGTGCTGGAGCGCGACCGAGCGGCGCACCGAGAAGGAGCGGCCGTCGCGGATGTTCTCCACCTCGTACTCGATCGGCTCGACCGGGTCACCGGCGCGCACGAAGTAGCCGTGCAGGGAGTGGACCACCCGCTCCGCGTCGACGGTGCGGCCGGCGGCGACCAGGGCCTGGCCGGCGACCTGGCCGCCGTACACCCGCTGCGGGCCGACCGGCGGGCTCATCCCCCGGAACGACATCGCGCCGGTGGGTGCGAGGTCCAGAACCTCCAGCAGCTGGTCGACGGCGGCCTGGCCGACGAGCGAGCCGTCGGTCACTGCAACGCCCGCGCGGTGGCGGCGTCGACGAGCGAACCGAGCTGGTGCACCCGGAGGGTGTTGGTCGAGCCGGGGCTGCCGGGCGGGCTGCCGGCCACGATCACCACGTAGTCGCCGGGGTTGCCCCGGTTCAGCCCGAGCAGCGCCTGGTCCACCTGACGGAACATGTCGTCGGTGTGCTGCACGAACGGCATCAGGAAGGTCTCCACCCCCCAGGAGAGGGCGAGCTGCGCCCGCACCTCGGGCACCGGGGTGAAGGCCAGCAGCGGCAGGTCGCAGTGCAGCCGGCTGAGCCGGCGCACGGTGTCACCGGTCTGCGAGAACGCGACGAGCGCCTTGGCGCCGATGGCCCGGGCGATCGAGGAGGCGGCCACGGTGAGCGCGCCGCCGTGCGTACGCGGATCGTGCTGGAGGCGGGGCACCAGGATCGACCCGGCCTCGGTGGTGGTGACGATCTTGGACATGGTGCTGACCGTGAGCACCGGATACTTGCCGACGCTCGTCTCACCGGAGAGCATCACCGCGTCGGCACCGTCGAGCACCGCGTTCGCCACGTCGGAGGCCTCGGCGCGGGTCGGCCGGGAATTCTCGATCATGGAGTCGAGCATCTGGGTGGCCACGATGACCGGCTTGGCGTTCTCCCGGCACAACTGCACCGCGCGCTTCTGCACCAGCGGCACCTCGTCGAGCGGCAGTTCCACGCCGAGGTCACCACGGGCCACCATGACCCCGTCGAAGGCCAGCACGATCGCTTCGAGGTGGTCGACCGCCTCCGGCTTCTCGACCTTGGCCAGCACCGGGCGGTGCACACCGACCTCGCTCATGATCGCGTGGCACAGCTTGATGTCGTCGGCGGAGCGGACGAACGACAGGGCGACCAGGTCGACACCGAGGCCGAGCGCGAAGCGCAGGTCGGCGGCGTCCTTCTCCGACAGGGCGGGCACGCTGACCGCCACGTTCGGCAGCGAGACACCCTTGTTGTTGCTGACCGGACCGCCCTCGGTGACCAGCACCCGGATGTCGTTGCCGGTGACGTCGGTGACCTCGACGGCCACCCGGCCGTCGTCGATCAGCAGCCGGTCACCCGGCTTGACCTCCTGCGGGAGCTTCCGGTAGGTGCAGGAGACCCGGTCCTTGGAGCCGGTCACCTCGTCGCCGGTGATCACCACGGAGTCACCGGTGCGCCACTCGTGCGGCCCGTCGGCGAACCGACCCAGGCGGATCTTGGGCCCCTGGAGGTCGGCCAGGATCGCCACCGGCTGCCCCGCGGCCTCGGCCGCCTCCCGCACGAGTCGGTAGACCGACTCGTGGTCGGCGTGGCTGCCGTGACTGAAGTTGAGCCTCGCCACGTTCATGCCGGCTTCGACGAGCCCGCGGATGCGCTCGGGCGACGAGGTGGCGGGGCCAAGAGTGCAGACGATCTTCGCGCGGCGTGTCACGCCCATCAGGCTAGTCTCTCCTCCGGGTCGGACCACCGGCCGACCCCTTGCGCAATGTGGAACAGTTGTCCAACGGCGCGCGGCCCACTGGCGCGGCCGGCGAGCGTGGGCCGCTCCGGACGTCGACGGCGGGCAACGGCGACCGCGCGCCGGAATGGTACGCCCCCGGCGCCAGGCCGCGTCGGGGCGCTCCGGGCCGACAACTGTACGCGCACCTCCGGCCACCCGTCGTGACGGCGGCCGGCGTGGCTCAGCTCTCCGTCTTGACCAGCGGAAACTCCAACGAGCCGGCCGGGCAGAGGAAGGTCATCACGTCCACCCGGTAGAGGCCGGCCTGCACCGCCGGATCCGCTTCCATCACGCTGCGGACATCGTCGACCGACCCGGTCCGGGCCAGACCGAACCCCAGCGGTGGGTCCGGCTCCCGGGCCTGGCCGTCCACCGCTCCGGCGACGAGGATGATGCCCCGCTGCTGCATCGCCTGCATGTGCCGGGCATGCTCGGCCTGCAACCGCTGGACGGTCTCGGGCAGCAACGCCCGCCCGGCGGCACCGGGATACAGCACGATGCATTCGTAGGTGTCGAGCGCGAAGTCGACCTGCGGCTCCCCTGACATGGCTTCCCTTCCGCACGGCCCGCCGACGCCAGGCGGTGCACGCGGCGGTACCGTCCAGCCTCCCACGGACGGTCCGGCCGCACGGGCGCTCCGCCGATCCCGCTGCCCGGCACCCGCTCGCCGGACCGGGCACCGGGTCCACCCGCGCGCCGGGAGACCGGCGGGCGGGCGGGCGCTACCGTGTGCTCGTTGTCGTGGCGACGACGGTGGGAGGGTGCATCGGTGCGGGATGGTGAGCCGGCGGCGGAGCCGCTGCCGTACGCGGAGGTCACCGACACCGCGTACGGCAGCCGGGTCGCGGAGACGTTCTCGGTGCGCCGGTACGGTCCGGCGGTGCTGCTCAGCGGCGACTGCCCCCGCTGCCGGCACCCGATCAGCTGCCCGATCGTCGACGAGGTGTACCGGCGGGAGGCACCGCAGGCAGTGGTCGACCCCGGCTACCGGACGCTGCTGTGCAGTTGCACCGCCGATCATCCGGCCCGCCCCGACGGGCTGACCGGCTGCGGCGCGTACTGGACGGTGACGCTGGAGGTCGAGTCGTGATCCGACTGCGGCCCGGTCCCCCGGCGACCCGTACCGACCTGCGCCGGGCGCAGGAGCTGGCCGCGTTGCTGCGCGGCGAACTGGACCGGGTCCGGGCCGCCGCGCTGGCCTGGCGTAACGGGCTGGGTGGCCTGCTCGTCGCGCTGGTCGGGTTCAGCCTGATCCGGGGTCGCTCCGACGTCAGCACCCTCGCACCGGGCTGGGGCGCCCTGGTCGGTGTACTGCTGCTGGCCGCCGTGGTGGCCGGGGTCAGCGGGGCGCTGGCGCTGCTGCGGGCCGCGCACGGGCCGCTGTCGGTGACTCCGGTCGCCGAACTGTTCCCGGCTCCGCTCGGCGAGCACCGGGAGGCCCTCGCCGCGGCCCGGGCCCTGCGCCTCGGGGTGCTGCTGGTGCTTGCCTGCACCGCTCTGCTGGTCGCCGCCGTGGGCGTCACCTGGTACGCGCCCGGTCAGGGGCCGACATGGGCGTAGCCGGCCCAGAGTTCCGGCAGGTCGGGCAGGGCGGCACGCACCTGCCGGACGGCGTGGTGCAGGGCGGACGCGGCCCGCTGCGGGTCGAGACCACCGGGCACCGCCAGCGCCGCGTACAGGTCCTCGCACAGCTGGACGGTAAGCGTGTCCGAGATGGCCCAGAGCGCGCCGATGACGTGCCGGAAGCCCGCCAACTGGAACGCGGTGCCCAGGGTCAGCGCCTCGTCCGGCAGGGCGGCGCCACCGCGTACCGTGTCGCAGGCGGACAGGACCGCGAGCGCGGCCGTGGTGCCGGCCGGCCGCCACAGATCCCGCACGTGCAGCGGGCCGCCGGCCAACGCGAGCCGGCCCCGGGCGGGTGCGGCGAGATCCTGGGTGCCGTGACAGCTCAGGTGGACCACGGACGTTCCCGGCAGTGCGCCGAGCACCGCCGAGGGCGTGGCCGCCGCCCCGGTCAACGTCGTCACGTCGGTCACGTACCGGCGTACCACGGCCGCCTCCCCCGCGACGCCGGGCAGGTCCGCCAGCCCCGGCGTCCGCGGCATCCCGACCACCAGGGCCGAGGTGACCGGCGCGGACCTGCCCGCCGGCCCCCGCCGGGCCCGGACGAGCGCCCGCAGCGAGGCCGTGTACGAGGAGACGACCCGGTCGAGCACCCCGGTCCCCCCACCCAGTGGGGCGGCGGCGTGCAGTGGCAGCAGGGCGAGCACGCCGGTGGGACACCACCACAGGCGGGCCGGGGCGGCTCCGGCATCCGGTGGCGCGGCCGGCGGGCCCAGCGCGTCCAGCACCGGGGCGGCGACCACCCGCCACAGCCAGTCAAGGGTTTCCGGGATGCGGCGTCGGAACGCGGCCCGGCGGCGCTGCGCCGCCACGCCCGGCTCACCACCGGACGCGGTGACCTCGGCGAGCCCGGTCAGGAAGTACACGGCCCGTAGCTGCAGTTCACCGAGGGTCAGCTCGGGCAGCGGTACCACCATCACCCGCTCCTGACCGACCACCAGCGCGTCGCAGCGCCGGGCGGCGACGTTCACCAGCACCACCGGCCCGCCGCCGGCCGCCTGGGCGAGATCGACGAACGGAGGCGGACGCAGGAAGCCCTCGAAGCCGGGCCGTCGCCGGATCTCCGCCAACACCTCGCGCCGCTGGACGGCCAGCTCGTGCCGGCGTTCCGAGCCCGCGCCCACCTCGCCACCGGCCGGCACGGCGCGGGCCGGGGCCGCCAGCCCGGCGACCGGCGCGGGTCCGGTCAGGTCGGGGCGCGGGTCGAGGCGGTCGAGGGCGGCCTGGACGGCGGCCAGGCGCTCGGCCAGTCGGGGTGCCTCCGCGCGCAGCGCCGCCAGGTCGGCGCCGGCGTCGTGGGCCCGGGCGAGCAGCACCCCACGCCCGTACTCCAGCAGTTCCACCGCGCGTTGCGGCCGGTCGAGCGCGATCGCCACCGCGGCGGCGTCGCCGGCCAGGCCCGGGAACTGCCCGAGCAGCCGGCCCTGGTCGTCGAGGTCCATGCCGTGCCAGGCAACCAGGTCGAGCAGTTCGATCGCCGTGGTGTAGCCCGCCAGGGCGGCCGGCAGGTCGCCGGCCTCGGCGGCGAGAGCGGCGTACCGCCGCGCGGCGGCGGCCCGCAACAGCGACGGCGCCGCCTCGATCGCGGCGGCCTCGCGCAGCGCGGCGACCGCCTCGGCCAACTCGACCGCCGGCAGCTCGCCGGAGGCCGCCGAAGCGACGGCGGTCGCGCGATGCCCCGTGGCGGCCGGGCCGCCGGGAACCAGGCCGTCGGAGGCTAGGCCGCCGGAGGCCGGGCCGTCGGGAACCGGTTCCGGAGCGGCGTCGGTCGCAGCGGTCGCGGCACCGGTGGCGTGGGCGATCTCCTCGACGGCGACGGCCAGGTTGCTCAGGCACATGGTCCGCTCCGGATGATCCACGGGCAGGGCCGCCACCGCCGCCCGGTACACCGTAAGCATCTCCTGGGCGTCGGGGGCGTTCCGCGCGGTCCGGAACCTGATCAGCAGCGCGTTACCGAGGTTGGTCAGCGACCGGTATCGGTCGCCGGCCGGGGCGACGGCCGCGTCGGCGAGCTCCCGCAGCAGGGTGACCGCCTCGTCGAGCGCGGCGGGATCCTCGGTGAGTTGGTGCCGCAGCAGGTGGCTGAGCGCGAGCGTGCCGACGATCCGCGCGCGTTCGTCGGGCTCGGCCTCCTGCTGTGCCAGCTCCGCCGCCTCCCGTAGCAGCGTGACCGCCTGCTCGGCGTCGGCCCGCGCGACGGCGCGGGCCCGCTCCGGCGTGGCGTCGCCGTCGGCCGGCAGCGCGGCGTTGACGACCAGCTCCGTGCGCCGGTTCAACGCCGATCCCAGGTTGAACAGGCCGAGCATCCGGTCCGGATTCCCGGGTGGGGCAGCGGCCACCGCCCGCCGCAGCACCGCCGTCGCCTCGGTGAGAATTCCCAGGTCCTGGGTCCGGCCGAAGAGTTCCTGCAACGCCAGGCCGAGATTCGACAGGTAGAGCGGCAGCTTCGCGGGATTCGCCGGGTTCGCCGCCGCCTCGCGCAGCTTCGCCACGGCGGGTTCCAGCAGCTCCGGCTCGCCCGCCTGGTCGGCCAGCTCACGCAGCGTGTCGCCCAGGTTGTTCAGCAGGTCCGGCCGCGACGGGTGATCTGCCGGCAGCAGCCGCTCCGCCTCGGTCAGCAGCTCGCGGGCCTCCCGCAAGGTCGCCAACCCGGTCAGGTCGGCGTGCCATCGGCCCAGCGTGTACCCGAGGTCGCCGAGGCGTCCGGCGCGCTGCACCGGGTCGGTCGTCTCGTCGACCGCCGCCCGCAACAGCCGCTCCGCCTCACGCAGATCGTCGGACCGGCGGTGCAGCGCGTAGCGCGCGTCCAACAGCTTGCCCTCGGCCTGCCACAGCCCGCCCGCGTCCTGCCCCGCCGACCGGGGCCCGCCCGCCGCCGCCCGGTACGCCTCGATCGCCGCGTCCAGGTCGGCCGGGGTCTTCCGCCGCTCGTGGCGCTCACCGGCCAGTCCCGCCAGGGTGACCCGGACCAGGGCGCCCTGTTCCTCGCTGATCCCCGCCGCCAGCGCGGCACGGTTGGCGTCGATCGCCGTGTCCAGGTCGCCGTCGGTGCCGCTGACCACGAACCGTCTGCTGGCCAGCGTCGCGTAGGTGAAGAGCACCAGCGGGTCGGCCCGGACGGACACCGCCTGCGCCAGCACGTCGACGGCCCGGTCGAGGTCGGCCGGCTCGCCCCGGCGCTGCCAGCGGTCGCGCAGCCGTCCCCCGAGGTTGACCCGGGCCATCAGCCAGACCGGCGAGTCGGCGGGGGCGGCCCGGGCCGCGTCGCCGAGCAGTCGGATCGACTCGTCCAGCGCCGCGACGTCGCCCGCCTGCTCGAACCGGTCACCGAGGACGTTGCCGAGGTTGAACAGCCGGGTCGGACGCTCCGGGTCACCCGCGGGGGTCGACTCCAGGCTCTCCCGGTGCGCGTCGATCGCCGCCGGAAGCGACCGCTGCCGGCCCAGCCGCAGGTACTGATCCCGGTGCACCCGTCCGAGCGCGGAGAGGTACTGCCGGCGTTCCGGTGCGCCGGACGGTGTGCCGGCCAGGGCCCGTTCCAGCAGCGCCTGCGCCTGGTCGGCCACCCGGTAGTCCCCGGACCGCTCGGCGCCGCCCATCAGCATCACCGCCTGGCCGAACAGCGCAGCCGGCGCGTCGGTGCCGGGCGCGGAGCGGGCAGCCGGGACACCGACACCGGGCGGCACCGGTGCATCGCGGGCCCCGGAGGTGGTCACGCCCGCGGGACCGCCGCCCCGCGCCCCGGTCCCGGTCCCGGTCGACGCACCGGCAGATCGGCCGGCGGTGGGTACGTGGGTTCGCAGCATCGCCAGCAGCGACGGCGGTACCCGTTCCGGCGCCAGGCTGAGCAGCAGTTCGGTCAGCCCGACCGCCTGGACGAGGTCCGGCCCGTCCGAGCCCGCCGGCAGCACCTGGTACCGGTACCAGTGCAGACAGGCCAGGAGGAACAGCGCCTCGGCCTCGCGTTCCGACGCACCCCGGCGGCTCACGCCGTTGATCAGGTCGTAGACCGGCCTGGCATCCATCAGCGCCTCGTGGTCGAGCACCCACCGCGGCTCCATGGTGGTGCCGAAGCCGTCCAGCCGCTCCCGCAGCCGCTGCACCGGGTCGGACCTGAACCGTCGCCACATGCCAGCCCTCCCGTCGCAGGCACCGTCCCGCACAGCAGTAGCAGCCGCAGCGACCGGCCGCTGTCCCGAAGCCGACCGGGGTAACTTGAGGCTCCGACAGGCAGCGAACCGAAAGGTGGCCCCAATGGCGCTCGACACCGGCACCAGACCGGCGAAGGAGTCCGGCACCTACCGGATCGGCGGCGATCTTCAGGTCGACCGGCTCGGTTACGGCGCGATGCAGATAACCGGTCCCGGGGTCTGGGGTGAGCCGAAGGACCCGGCCGAGGCGGTCCGGGTGCTGCGCCGCGCCTACGAGCTGGGCGTGACGTTCATCGACACCGCCGACTCGTACGGTCCGTTCGTCTCCGAGCTGCTGATCCGCGAGGCCCTGCACCCGTACGCCGACGATCTGCTCATCGCGACGAAGGCCGGCTTCACCCGCGGCGGCCCGGGTGACTGGCGGCCGGTGGGCCGGCCGGAGTACCTGCGTCAGCAGTGCGAGCTGAGCCTGCGCCACCTCGGGCTGGAAACCATCGGGCTCTATCAGCTGCACCGCATCGATCCGGCGGTGCCGCTGGCCGACCAGCTCGGTGAGCTGGCGCTGCTGCGGGAGGAAGGCAAGATCCGGCACATCGGGCTCTCCGAGGTGACCGTCGACCAGATCGAGGCGGCCCGCCGCATCGCGCCGATCGTGTCCGTGCAGAACCTGTACAACCTGGCCAACCGCGACGCGGAGGACGTGCTCGACCACTGCGAACGGCACGACCTCGCGTTCATCCCGTGGTACCCGATCGCGACCGGGGAACTGGCCCGACCGGGTGGTCCGCTGGACACCGTCGCCGCCGAGCACGGCGCGACGCCCGCGCAACTGGCCCTCGCCTGGCTGTTGCGCCGGTCGCCGGTCATGCTGCCGATTCCCGGTACGTCGTCCGTGGCGCACCTGGAGGAGAACGTCGCCGCCGCCCAGGTGCAGCTGACCGACGCCGAGTACGAGGCACTGTCCGCCACCACCACCTAATGGGAGCTACCGGGTGAGCCGCTGGCAGACTCGGTGCCTGGTAGCCGCGAGCGGGTGAGCACTCCCGCCGCCTGGACCAATGCGAGTCCTGGTGTCAGAACGTGCCCCCGCTCGTGGTCGGG
>NZ_JAGPXT010000010.1 GCF_018070465.1 Micromonospora sp. C95 | reverse complement strand
GGCGGGGGCGGGGCGTGGTGGAGCGGGTGCGGCGGGTGGGGGCGTACGGAGTCCTGCGGGACGTCGAGCGGCGGGTGTTGCTGGTGCGGGGCTCCCCGTCGGCGGACTTTCCCGGGGTCTGGTCGCTGCCCGGAGGTGGGCTGGAGCACGCCGAGCACCCCGCGCACGCGGTAGTCCGCGAGGTCGCCGAGGAAACCGGGCTGACCGTCGAGGTGACCGGGCTGCGGGCGGTCGTCGCGGACGTGGTGCCGTACCCGGACCTCCGGGTCGCTCTGCACACCGATCGGCTGCTGTTCGACGTGGCCGTGGTGGGCGGGCGGCTGCGTGCCGAGCGCGACGGCAGTAGCGACCTGGCCCGTTGGCTGGCCCTGGACGAGGCGGCCGAGTTGCCGCTGCTGCCGTTCACCGCCGAGGCCGTCGGTCTGCCGGTCGTTCCGCTGCCGGCCGGTGCCCTGCGACGCCGGGAGCCGTTCCCCAGCCCCGGCACCGACCGCCGGCAGCGCTTCGGGACGTACGGAGTGGTCGCCGATCCGGCCGGACGGGTGCTGTTGACCCTGATCGCCGAGGGCTATCCCGGTGCCGGGCAGTGGCACCTGCCCGGTGGGGGCACCGATCACGGCGAGCAGCCCGTCACCGCCTTGCTACGGGAACTGATCGAGGAGTCCGGCCAACTGGGCCGGGTGACCGAGCTGATCGGGGTGGACAACCTGCACAATCCGGCGGCCCTGGGGCCGGAGGGGTACCCCCTCGACTGGCACGGCGTCCGGGTCGTCTACCGGGTGGCGGTCGACGTGCCGACCGAACCGGCGGTGACCGAGATGGCCGGCGGCTCCACCGCCCGTGCCGCCTGGTTCACCCCATCTGAGCTGCGAAATCTTCCGCTGACCGAGATCGCCGTGACTGCCCTGGATTCGTCGAGGTGACCCTTCGTGGCCCTGCCGCATCGATCTCACCACCGAGCCGGGAGGGACGACCTCCGGTACAGTCATGGCAGGGCAGGCGTAGAAAACGGGCGATGATGTCCCGGATGGGAATAAGACGGCGGTTCGCGCGGTTAAGGGAGATATAAGTACCGCCGGCAGCTATCGCCATTCCCCCACCCCCTGTGCGATGGTGTACTCCGCAAAACGGCTGCCGGGCCAGGAAGGTCCGGCACGAGACAGCCGGACGCCCGCCACCTGGCGGTAAGTCGATCCGGTGATGGAGGAAACGTGCCGAGAGCCCCATGGCGCCGGCGTCGTACGACTGACAGCCCGCGTCCCGCAGGGCGAAGCTGGACGGGCCCGCTGCGCCGCAGCGGCACCCTCGCCCGCCAGGTCCTGCTGGTCCGCGTCGGCCGCCGAGATGCAGAACTGCACGGCGCGATCGACGTGTTGCCCGAGCCCCGGTACCAGGACCGCCCGCGTCGCCGGTACGGCCTGAGGCGGTTCCACCGCACCGGGATGGAGACCATCGCCCCGGTCGCCCCGCTGGTCGGTCCGGTCACGGTCGACCCACCACCGGTCGCGCCGACTGCGGCCGCGTCGACGGCGACGCCGGCACCGCTGCTGCCGGGCGAGCGGACACCGGCCCGGCGGATGAAGTTCGCTCTGGTCAACGCCTGCACCCTGGCCAGCCTGCTGCTCGGCATCAACGCGATCTTCGTCGCCATGCAGGGTGAGGTGCGACTGGCCGCGTTCCTCCTGATCGCCTGCGTCGCGTTCGACGGCCTGGACGGCGCGTTGGCCCGCAAGCTCGGGGTGTCCAGCCCGTTCGGCGCCCAGATGGACTCGCTGGCCGACATGTGTTCCTTCGGCCTCGCCGCGCCCGTGGTGGTCTACGCCTCGTTGGCCGGTTCCGCGCCGACCGCCGCCGCCGCGGTGGCCGCCGCGCTCGTCGCCGCCTGCGCCGCCATCCGGCTGGCACGGTTCAACGTCTCGCCCAACGACGGACGGTTCTTCTCCGGCGTACCCACCACGATGGCCGCCGCCGTGCTCGCCCTGATGGTGGTGATCGGGATGCCGGTGCCGGGGGCGGTGCAGATCGCCGGAGTGGCCCTGCTCGCCTTCACCATGGTCAGCAGCTTCCCGTACGCCAAGCTCGCCCGTCTGGTAAAGCTGCCGCCGTGGGTCTGGCTCGCGCCGGTGGTCGGTGCCCTGATCGACGTCCGGCTCACCTTCGGGCTGATCGTGGTCGGGTATCTGATCAGCGGTCCGGTGCTCTGGTTGCGCCAGCGCCGCACCGTCGTCTGATTCCGTACCTGCGAAAGGGCGCCGCGGCCGGGCCGCGGCGCCCTTTCCGTGTCCGGTGTCCGGAACTCAGCGCCAACGGGCGATCACGGTCGATCCGCCGATCACCTTGTCACCCGGCCCGACCAGCGGTTCCGCCGCCTCCGCCGGCAGATACACGTCGGTACGCGAGCCGAAGCGGATCAGCCCGAACCGCTCGCCACGGGCCAGTAGCGCGCCGATCGGCGCGCGCTGCACGATCCGGCGGGCGATCAGGCCGGTCCGCTGGGCCACCACCACGGTGCCGTGGGTGGTGTCCAGCACCGTGTAGGCGGCCACGTTGTGCTCCGCATCCGGCTTCATCGCGTTGACGAACCCACCGTCCGCGACGAAGTAGTCGACCACCTTGCCGGCCACCGGAGACCGGTTGACGTGCACGTCGAGCACCGACAGGAAGACCGCGACGCGCAGGAACTCGCCGTCGCCGAAGCGTTCGTCGGTAAGGCGCTGTACCGACAGCACCTGCCCGTCGGCGGCGGCCACCACGGCCGACGGATCCTCCGGCACGTCCCGTTCCGGGTCCCGGAAGAAGGCGGCCACCGGCACGGCGGCCAGCGCGGGCAGCAGCCAGAGCTTCGACTTCGGTCGGGCCAGTCGGGTGAGTGCGGCCAGCCCGAGAGCGATGCCGGCGGCGGCGACCCCGTTGGAGTCGATGTGCATGTCACGGCTGAGCGGCACGCTCGACGGCCGGTAGGCGGGAGCGAGCTGCTCGGCCGCGGCGGCCTCGGCCGGGGTGAAGCGGAGCCGGTACACCCGTACCGGTGGGTTGTTGCGCAGCACCAGGTCGTTACCGACGCCGTACAGCACGCCCTGCCGGTCCAACTCGGCGGCGGCACCGGCGGTCCGCGCGACGGCGGTGGCGACGCTGAGCACCGCCCCGTCGGCCAGGTACTTGCTGAGTGCCCCGATGGTGGCGCGGGCCTCGTCGGCGGTGCCGCTGAACGCCTCGGCGGCGATGACCACCGCGGCGGCCTCCGCTTCGGCGAGGCTGTCCACGACCCGGACCCGCTCGGCCACCCAGCGGCCCTGGGCGGTGACGTGCTCCCGCAGCGTGGCGGCGCTGACCCGTTCGGCGGGTACCACGGTGAGGGTGTCGCCGGGCAGCAGCGCTTCGATCGCCGCGGCCAGCACCGCGGACTCCGGGGCCGCGCCGACCAGCAGGGCGGCCTTCGGGTCGTTGATCCGAGCAAGCTCGGAGACGAGGGTACGGGCGGCGCGCTCGCCGAGGCGGACCGGACCGGATCGGTCGGGCGTACGCACGGCGGGGGACTGGGTCATCTCGAACGGGCTCCTGACGGGTAGAGGCGACTGACGCAAGGGTCACCGCCGGCGGCGTGGTCGGCCCGGCCGCGGACGGCCCGCGCACGCCGACGACCCGCGGGGGTTGCCCTGCGGCGCGGGCCGGCCGGCGCTGGCGGGAGCACACCGGCCAGCATAGGCGGCGGGCGACCGCTGCCGCACGGTCAGGCGTCGCGCCCCTGCCGTCCGGACGGTGGCGTCTCGTCCGCCCCGCCGAACAGGTCGAGGGTGCGGTCCGGCTGCGGCTCCGGCTCGGCGGTCCTGGTCGAGCTGACCGGGATCGGCCCGCCCGTCGAGGTGTCGACATCCGCTTGGTCCGCGGGCGGATCGGCCGCGTCGTCGCCGGTGTCGGGTGCCGAGTCCTCCCGGCCGGTGTGGTCAGGGTGCTCGGTCGGTGCCGGCCGGCCGTTGTACCGGCTGGAGCGCAGGGCGCCGATCAGGCCGAGCCCACCGACCAGGATCAGCCCACCGGCCAGGAACCAGCCGACCGGTGGCAGCACGAGACCGAGTACCTGGGCGAGCAGCCACCAGGCGGCCAGGGCGAGAAAGAGCAGCCCGAAGGCGAACGAGACCAGGTCGGTGCGGTGGCTCCTCACCGGGTCACCTCCATGTGTCCGGCGTTCACGTGCAGGTTGAGGCGCAGCTTGCCGCCCCCGGCGCCGTCCGGGCCGAGATCGACGACGTCTGCCGCGCGGTTGTCCATGCCCTGCGTCCGCTGGCCGAGGACGTCGGCGTCACCGGCGGTCACCTGTGTCACCGCCGTGACGTCCACGTTGGGCGGCAGCACCACGGTGGCCTCGCCGAAGTTGATGGCGACGGTGACCTCCGTCTCCTGCTGGCTGAAGTCGATCGCCCGCAGGTCGAGCACCGCGTCGCCGAAACTCTGTTCGTACCGGTTGGCGAGGTCGCGATGATTTGTCGGCGCCCACGTGACCGCGCCGTCCACGCCGCGTACCCGGTCGTAGGACTCGACGACCGTGACCACGGCCAGGGCGGCGGCGGTCACCAGGCCGAGCGCGATCAGCCAGCGGGCCCGCCCGAACCAGGTACCCACGAGCAGGCCGAGCCCGATCACCGCGAGTGCTGCGGCGAAGTAGGCCGACGCGCCGATCCCGAAGACGTCCAGCAGGTCGAGCACGCCGACCAGTCCCAACGCGACAAAGATCAACGAGAAGGTCACCGGGCCCAGGGCCGATCGTTCCCGGGGCTTGCGGGGCGGCTTGGACTTGGGCGGGGCTGGCGGAGTCACCTTCGGCGGCCCGCCGTAGGGGCCGTGCGGCGCGAACGGGGGGCGGTAGGTCGGTGGGGCGACCGGCGGGCCCGACGCGGAAGCGCTCGTCGGCCACGTCGGAGCCGACGGCAACTGCATGGTCGGCTCATCAGGCCCGCCGGGCCCCGACGGTACCGAGGAAACGCCGGGCGGCGGACCGGGCGGGTGGAAGGCGGGTGGCGTGACGGTGGCCGTCCGGCCGAAATCCGGGTACGCCGGGTAGCCGGTCGGCGGTGGATAGCCGACCGGAGGCACCGGACCCGGCGGCGGTGGCGGGCTCGGTGGGACGCCTGCACCGGGTGCGGCCGACTCGGGTCGGGCTTCGCGCTGCTGACGGTTCAGCAACAGCGCGCCGCCGACCAGGATGGCCGCGCCGAGCAGTACCGCGCGGAAGGCGTCGGTGACGACGAAGCCGAAGCCGATCGCGACCACCACGCCGAGGATGATCACCGTGACCGGGGACATGCTGGAACGCCCACGGCCCAGCATGGATTCGATGGGCGAGGCGGTGTCGCCCTCGCCTGGAATGATCAACCAGGCGGCGACGTAGACCAGGATGCCGATGCCGCCGAAGAAGCCCAGGACCGCCAGCAGCACCCGCCAGAGCACCGGGTCGGTGTTGGTGGCCCGGCCGACGGCAGCACAGACGCCGGCGAGGTAACGGCCCTCCCGAGGCCGGACCAGGCCGTACCGGGAGGTGAAGCCGGTGCCCCCGAAGGATCCGCCCGGCCAGCCAGGTCCGCCGTGCCCGCCCGGCCAGCCAGATCCACCAGATCCACCAGATCCACCAGGTCCGCCCGGCCCCCCCGGCCCGGCGGACGGCGGTGCGGCGGTGTTCTCCCACTCCGTCGCTCCGCCGGGTGGCGGCGCGGCGGCGACGGGTGGGGGTGTGTCGTCCCACGCCGTCCCGCCGGCGGGCGGTCGCCCACCCGGCGGTACGGCCGGGCCGTCCGCCCCGGCACCGGTTGATTCGGGTACGGCCGACCGGGTGGCCGCCGGAGACGTCGGCTCCGGTTCGGTCGGTCCCGGCCGGTACGGCTGGGCAGCGTCGTCGGTCATAACCTCGATCCTGCTGCGCCGGAGGCCCGAGCGTCCTCCGGCGGCGACCCTGACCCCACCCTGAGATCCGGCCCGCCCGAATGTCGGGGGCGTCCCCGTGGTCGGCTGGCCACCCCACGTGTGACGATCGGATCGGCGCCGGGAACCTCGCCTCTCGTCCGGCCCGACCGTCCTGACCAGGGAGCTCGCGATCAGCAGCAGCAATCCACCACCCCGCCTCTACCGCGCTCCGGAGCACCGGATGGGCGCCGGGGTGGCCGCCGGCATCGCCGAGCATCTCGGCGTCCCGGTGGTCCGGGTCCGGATCGCCTTCATGGTGCTGCTCGGGCTGAGCGGGCTTGGTCTGCTGCTCTATGCGGCCTTCTGGGCGGTCGTGCCGCTGCGGCCCGGTGACACCGCCGTACCGCCGCGCCGCGATGTCGGCCAGTTGCTGCCCTTCGTGGCCATCGGGCTCGGCGTGCTGCTGATCCAGGTGATGGTCTTCGACTCGGTCGGCGCAGCCGGCACCGCGGGCTGGTTGGTCGCCATCATCGCGGTCGGCGCCGGCGTGATCTGGCACCAGTCCGCGCCCGAGCGGCGACGGCAGTGGGGCGAGTCGATGCCCGTGCCGTGGCTCGGCGCGGTGATAGAGGAGAGCGACCGGCGGGCTTTCGTGCTTCGCTTCGTCGGCGGTGGGGTGCTGGTCGCGGTCGGCATAATCGGCGTGGCCGCGGTCTACTCCCCGGCGCAGAACCTCGACGCAGTGATCAACGGAGTGATCTTCGCGCTGGTGGGGCTGGCCGGCGTAGGTGTGGTGGCCGCGCCGGTGCTCTGGCGCACCTGGAACCAACTGCGCTCGGAACGCGAGGGCCGCATCCGCGAGCAGGAGCGGGCCGAACTGGCGGCCATGGTGCACGACCAGGTGCTGCACACCCTCGCGTTGATCCAGCGCAACGCCAGCGACGTCAAGACCGTGCAGCGGCTCGCCCGGGGACAGGAACGCTCGCTGCGCAACTGGCTCTACAAGCCCACCGCGTCGCCCACGGAACGCCTCGCCGCCGCGCTGGAACAGGCTGCGGCCGAGGTGGAGGACACCTTCGCGATGACGGTGGAGGCGGTCGTGGTGGGTGACCGGGAGACCGACGAGCGGGTCGGCGCCTTGGTGGCGGCCGCGCGTGAGGCGTTGGTGAACGCCGCCCGGCACGCCGGGGTGCAGACCGTCTCGCTCTACGCCGAGGTCGAGCCCGAGCAGGTAAGCGTTTTCGTGCGGGACCGGGGTGTCGGGTTCGACCCGGATACGGTGGAGGACCATCGGCACGGTGTCCGAGGCTCGATCGTCGGGCGGATGAAGCGGCACGGTGGCCGGGCGGAGATCCGCTCCCGGCCTGGAGAAGGTACCGAGGTCCGGTTGATCCTGCCGATCTCCCGGGACTCGGCCACGGCGGAGAGGGACAGATGATGGCCGAGCAGTCGACGTCACCGGTCGAACCGGAAGGCAACGTGCCCGGACGGCTGCGGGTCTTCCTGGTCGACGACCACGCCATGTTCCGAGCGGGGGTACGCGCGGAACTCGGCGCGCACGTCGAGGTGGTGGGGGAGGCGAGCACGGTGGCCGACGCGGTCAGCCGGATCGCGGCCACCGGGCCCGACGTGGTGCTGCTCGACGTGCACATGCCCGACGGCGGTGGTCGGGCCGTGCTGGAAGCGATGCGTCGCAGCCACCCCGAGGTCCGCTTCCTGGCGCTCAGCGTCTCCGACGCGGCCGAGGACGTGATCGGGCTGATCCGGGCCGGTGCACGCGGGTACGTCACCAAGACCATCTCGCCGGACGATCTGGCCGCGGCGATCCGGCGGGTGGCCGACGGCGACGCGGTGTTCAGCCCGCGGCTGGCCGGGTTCGTGCTGGACGCCTTCGCGGCCCGTCCGGACGCCCCGGTGGCCGATCCGGAGCTGGACCAGCTGACCAACCGGGAACGCGAGGTGCTGCGGTTGCTCGCCCGGGGGTACGCGTACAAGGAGATCGCCCGGGAGCTGTACATCTCGATCAAAACCGTCGAGACCCACGTCTCCAACGTGCTGCGCAAGCTCCAGATGTCGAACCGGTACGAACTGTCCCGCTGGGCGGCCGATCGACGCTTGGTATAACCGATCTTTCCGGCATAAGCGGCTAATCCGGCCGCAGGGCGTGACATGTGATCAAGTAGCGGTCGATAATGCCCCTCGCCTTTCCCGCGTGCGGATACCGCTCATCCCGCGGGAAACGGCGACTCCGGCCGCCCGCGCGTACGCGGGTCACTCCCTGCCCGAGAGGTGCACGAAACTCATGATCGGACAACGAGGACGGCGCTGGGCGCGGATCGCGCTCGCTGCCGTCACCGGCGGCGCGCTGGCGCTCGGTGCCGCCGCCCCGGCCGCTGCCGAGGACCCGGCCACCGGTGTGGCGAAGACGGTGCCGGACAGCACGGTCAAGCTCCTGCTCGACGGCGAGGTCAAGCGGACCTCGGCACTGGCCATCAAGATCGACGGCGAGCGGCTGCCCGCCTTCTGCATCGACTACCACACGAACGTCGCGATCGACGGCAAGTACCAGGAGGGCACCTGGGACGAGTCCCAGGTGAAGAACCTCGCGAAGGTCCAGTGGGTGCTGACTCACGGGTACCCGAACGCCGACTCCGCCGCGCTGCTGGCCGCCGCCGGTGCCACCGTGCCCGCCGGGACGGACGCGAAGGTACGCCGCAACCTGCTCTACTTCGGCACCCAGACCGCCGTCTGGCACTTCAGCGACGGCATCGAGCTCGGCGACTGGGCCGCCGGGCGTGGCCTGATCGGCAAGCAGCGGTACGACGTGATCAAGAAGGTTCACGACTACCTGATCGCGAACGCCACCGACCAGCCCGAGCCGAAGGCCGAGCTGAGCATCGATCCGACCACCGCCACCGCGACGGTCGGTGAGAAGGCCGGCCCGTTTACCGTGAAGGGACCGGCGGGTGAGATCACCCTGGCGGTCACCGGCGGGTCGGCGGTCGACGCCGAGGGCGCGCCCGTGACCACGACCGACAACGGTGGCCAGTTCTGGCTCACGACCGAGCAGGCCGGCGAGGTCAGCGTGACCGCGTCCGCTGCCGACTCGGTCTCCTTCGGCCGGGTGTTCCTCTACACCGGGCGCAAGGCGGCCCAGAAGCTGATCCTGGGCGGCAGCACCGGCGCCACGGTGACCGCCGAGGCGAAGGCCACCTTCACGGCGGCGCCGTCGCCGCAGCCGAGCAGCCCACAGCCGACGACGCCGGAGCCGACCCCGTCGACCCCGGAAGAGTCTCCGTCGCCGAGCGCTCCCGAGGAGTCGCCGGCGAGCCCCGCCCCGTCCACCTCGCCGGCCTCGAACGACGGTGGTCTGCCGCTTACCGGTGCACCGATCGTCACCGCGATCGCCGCCGGGCTGGTGCTCCTGGTCGCCGGCGCGGTCACCGTTCTGGTGCTGCGTCGTCGCCGGATTCACTTCACGGCCTGATCGCCGACACCACGGCACCTCGTCCGACCCCGGATCCCGATAGTGGATCCGGGGTCGGACCCTTTCGGGGCAGGAGCCCTTCGCCCGACCACGGTGATCGGCTTTCGGTCTGGAATCCGACTCATACTTTCGGGTAGCATCCATGCGAAAGTGGCGGGTTCACGTCGACACTCCGGTGGGTTCGCGCAGGTGTCGACCGCACGCCATCTGACGGCCGGTCGTGCGTGGAAATGTGGTTGACGAGCAGCTCATACCATGCGTCCGGGGTGCCGGAGAGGCGCCTGCGGGTCGATGTCGGCCCCGTCCCGGGCGGGTATCGGGTTGATAACACGCCTTCCCGCCTGGGCGCATCGGGTGTCACAGTTGCAGGCACCTCACAACCCCCTCGTGAGCCGAGCGCCCTGAGGAGGCACTCCCATGCGCGGGAAATTCCTGAAGGTGGCGGTCGCGGCGACCGCCACCGCCATGTTGGCCACCGCCTGTAGCAGCGGTGGCGACGACAACAACGAGCCGGCCGGCGAGTCCGGCGGCACGCTGCGGGTGTACAACGCCGAGCCGGCGTTCCTGACCCCGTCCGGCGGCGACGACGAGCCGTCGTTGTACGTGATCCGTCAGCTGTACCGCGGTCTGGTCAAGTACAACGCCGAGACCTCCGCGGTCGAGATGGACCTGGCCGAGTCGGTCGAGTCGACCGACCAGAAGCTCTGGACGATCAAGCTCAAGAGCGGCTACACCTTCGACAACGGTGAGCCGGTCAACGCCGACGCGTTCCTCCGCTCGTGGAACTACGCCGCTTACGGGCCGAACGCCCAGAACAACGGCTACTTCATGAAGCGGATCGCCGGTAAGGCCGACGTGGCGCCGGTGGACCCGGACGGCGAGGGCCCGAAGGAGGCTCCGAAGCCGGCCGCCGAGACCATGTCGGGTCTCAAGAAGGTCGACGACCTGACCTTCACCGTCGAGCTGGACGCGCCGTTCTCCGGTTTCCCGACCACGATCGGCTACCCGGGCTTCTTCCCGATGGCCCAGGCCTGCGTCGACGACATCGCGGCGTGCAACGAGAAGCCGATCGGTAACGGCCCCTACAAGATGGACGGCAGCTGGCAGCACAACGTCGCCATCAACCTGGTCCGGAGCGACACCTGGAAGGGTGAGGCCGGCAAGCCGGACCGCATCGAGTACCGGATCTTCGCCGACATCGACGCCGGCTACGCCGCCTTCCAGGCCGGCGAGCTGGACGTGCTCTACACCCTGCCCCCGGCCCGCTACAAGGAGGCCAAGGCGCAGTACGGCGACCGGATCTACGAGCAGCCGGGTGACAGCTTCACCTACGTCGGCATGCCGCTGTACCAGGACATCTTCAAGGACAAGCGGATCCGTCAGGCGCTGTCGCTGTCGATCGACCGGCAGTCGATCATCGACGCGGTCTTCGACGGCCGGTACACCCCGGCGTCCGGCTACGTGGCCCCGACCTTCGAGGGTGCCCGCGAAGGCGTCTGCAAGTACTGCACCAAGGACGTCGAGAAGGCCAAGCAGCTGCTCGCCGACGCCGGCGGCTGGCCGGCCGGTGAGAAGCTGATCCTGTGGGCCAACGCCGGTGCCGGCCACGACCTGTGGCTGCAGGCGGTCGGTGACCAGATCAAGGAGGCCCTGGGCATCGACTACGAGCTCAAGGTCAACCTGCAGTTCGCCGAGTACCTCGAGACCGCGGACCAGAAGAAGTTCACCGGTGGGTTCCGCCTCGGCTGGGGTCCGGACTACCCGTTCATGGAGACCTACCTCTACCCGCTGTACGGCACCGGTGCCGGCAGCAACAACTCGGGCTACTCGAACGAGACCTTCGACAACCTGATGAAGCAGGGTGACTCGGCCGAGTCGATCCAGGCCGCCATCCCGGCGTACCAGCAGGCGGAGGACATCCTCGGCGAGGACCTGCCGGTCATCCCGATGTGGTGGAACAAGGTTGGCGCGGTCTACAGCGAGAACGTCGACCAGTTCGTCTGGAACGCCGTCTCGGACGCCGACTACGGTGCGATTTCGCTGAAGCAGAACTGAGCTTCAGACTCCTGATCCTGCCGTAATACGACGTGGCGGCAACGGTTACCCCACCAGGGTGATCGTTGCCGCCACGTCAGCGCCGAGAGGAGACCCCGTCATGGGGCGCTACGTCATTCGACGGTTGCTCCAGTTCATCCCCACCGTGCTGGGCACCATGTTCCTACTGCACTACATGACCTCGCTGGCGGTTCAGTTCAGCGGGAACCCGGTCCGGGCGCTGTTCGGGGACCGGACGCCGGATCCCGCGTTGCTTGCGGCGATCACCGAGCGGCTCGGCTACGCCGACCCCTGTCTGGACAAGCGGGGTGACCCCTGCCTCTGGCGTGAGGCGGAAAGTGGCAGCGGCTGGTTGGGCACCGGCTACGAGCCGGGACTGTTCTTCGACCGGCTGGGCAACATCTTCTTCCACTTCGACTTCGGCATCAACCTGCGCCAGCGGGAGGTCACCGACCTGGTCGCCGACGCCATTCCGTTCACTCTGAAGCTGCTCGTCATCGCGATCGTGTTCGAGGCGGTCGTGGGCATCGCGGCGGGTGTGCTGGCCGGCCTGCGGGGCGGCAGCTTCACCGACTACGCGGTGAAGATCAGCACCGTCTTCGTCATCTCGGTGCCGATCTTCGTGCTGGGCGTGGTGGTCCGGGAGTTCGTCGGGGTCAAGTTCGGAAACGTGCTGCGCGGCCAGGACTGGATTCCCGACGTGATCTCCGTCGGCGTCTTCACGCCAGGCTTCAAGGCCGACTATCCGCTGGCCAGCCTGGTGATCCCGGGCATGGTGCTCGGTGCGCTCTCGCTGGCCACCACGGCCCGGCTCACCCGGACCAGCATCATGGAGAACATCCGTGCCGACTACGTCCGTACCGCGAAGGCCAAGGGCCTGACCAACAAGCGGGTCATCGGCGTGCACACGCTCCGCAACTCGCTGATCCCCGTGATCACCTTCCTCGGCGTCGACATCGGCGCCGCGATGGCCGGCGCGGTCGTCACCGAGACCATCTTCAACGTGCCGGGCATCGGCCGGCTGGTGACGATGGCGGCGCGCAGCGGTGAGTCCTCGGTGGTGGTCGGCGTGGTGACCATGCTGGTGCTTGTGGTCCTGCTCGCCAACCTGCTTGTCGACCTGCTCTACGCCGTGCTCGACCCGAGGATCCGCTATGAGTGACCGAATCACGGTGGCGGACGCAGGTCTTCCGACCGTTCCTGGTGGCCGGGTGGAGCGAAACGAGGTGTGGACATGAGTGACCTGACGAGCACGGGCTCCGCCGCCGGCGGTGCGCCGGTGGCCGGTGACGGCCCTACGCCCGGCGCGCCGGGCGGCAAGGAGCGCAACGCGAGCCTGTGGGCGGACGCCCGACGACAGTTGCTGCGCGACCCGGTCTTCGTGATCGCCAGTCTCTACATCCTCGCGGTCGGGTCGATGGCGCTCTTCCCGAAGCTCTGGACCAGCCAGGACCCGCGGGCGTGCAGCACCGACCGGACCCGGGTCGCGCCGAGTTGGGATCATCCCTTCGGCTTCGACATCCTGGGCTGCGACTACTACTCGCACGCGATCTACGGTGCGCGCCCGTCGATGGTGATCGCGGTGATGGCGACCAGCGGCATCGTGCTGTTCGGTGGGGTGCTCGGCCTGCTCGCCGGCTACTACGGCGGCTGGGTCGACGCGATCATCTCCCGGGTGATGGACATCTTCTTCTCGCTGCCGTTCCTGCTCGGCGCGATCGTCTTCCTCACCGTGATCAAGCGGCAGAACGAGTGGACCATCACGGCCGTGCTGTTCCTGCTGGCCTGGCCGACAATCGCCCGGATCATCCGGGGCAGCGTCATCTCGTCGAAGGACCTGGACTACGTGCACGCGGCGAAGGCGGTCGGTGCCCGCAACTCCCGGTTGATGTTCCGGCACATCCTGCCGAACGCGATGGCCCCGATGCTCGTCTACGCCACCATCGTGCTGGGTTCGTTCGTCGCCGCCGAGGCCACCTTGACCTTCCTCGGTGTCGGGCTCCAGCCGCCCACCCAGTCCTGGGGCATCATGATCAGCCAGCACCAGGTCTACTTCCTGGAAGACCCGTGGCTGCTGCTCTTCCCCTGTGGTCTGCTGGTCGGCACGGTGCTGTCCTTCATCCTCATGGGTGACGCGCTGCGGGACGCCCTCGACCCGAAGTTCCGGTGAGTCGGATGACCGAGTCGCAGCGAGCGAATCATCAGCCAAGGGCGACAGGTGCCTCACGAGGGCACGGAGCGAGCGGAGTGCTGGCATGAGCACTGATGTGAACGTCAAGATGGAGGCGCTGGCGGGTGTCGACCCGGACGCGCTGCCACTACAGGTCAAGGACCTGCACGTGGAGTTCCGCACCCGCAACGGCATCGCGCACGCCGTGAACGGCGTGAGCTTCGACCTGCGGGCCGGCGAGACCCGGGCGATCCTCGGTGAGTCCGGCTGCGGCAAGAGCGTGACCGCACAGGCGATCATGGGCATCCTGGACACCCCGCCCGGCTTCATCACCGGCGGCGAGATCCTCTATCGGGGGGTCGACCTGCTCAAGCTGCCGGAGTCGGAGCGCCGCAAGGTGCGGGCGAACCGGGTCGCGATGATCTTCCAGGACGCGCTCTCCGCGTTGAACCCGGTCTTCACCGTCGGATTCCAACTGGCCGAGCTGTTCCGCAAGCATCGGGGCATGTCCCGCCAGGACGCCAAGGCCCGGGCCGTCGAACTGCTGGACCTGGTGAAGATCCCGGCGGCCAAGCAGCGGGTGAACGACTACCCGCACCAGTTCTCGGGGGGTATGCGGCAGCGCGTCATGATCGCCATGGCGCTGGCGCTCGACCCCGAGGTGCTGATCGCGGACGAGCCGACCACCGCGCTGGACGTGACCGTGCAGGCGCAGATCATGGCGCTGCTCGCCGAGTTGCAGCGGGAACGGAACATGGGCCTGGTGCTGATCACCCACGACATGGGGGTGGTGGCCGACGTGGCGGACCGGATCTCGGTGATGTACGCCGGCCGGGTGATCGAGGAAGCCGGCGTGAACGACATCTACGCCAACCCCGCCCACCCGTACACCAAGGGTCTGCTGGAGTCGATCCCGCGCCTGGACCTCAAGGGTCACGAGCTCAGCGCCATCAAGGGCCTGCCGCCGATGCTCACCAACATCCCGCCGGGCTGCGCCTTCAATCCCCGGTGCGGGTACGCGCAGGACGTCTGCCGGCAGGACCCGGCGCCGCCGCTGTACCAGGTGTCGCCGAGCCGGACGGCCGCCTGCCACTTCTGGAAGGAGGTCAAGGGCGATGAGTGACGTGGTGCTGGAGACCCGCGACCTGGTCAAGCACTTCCCGCTGACCCGGGGCATCGTCTTCAAGAAGCAGTACGGTGCGGTCCAGGCGGTCGACGGGGTCAGCCTGCAGCTGCGGCGCGGCGAGACGCTCGGCATCGTGGGCGAGTCCGGCTGCGGCAAGTCGACGCTGGCCCGGCTGCTGGTCGGGCTGGAGACGCCGACCTCGGGTGACCTGTTCGTGCAGGGCAAGAACATGTCGAAGGTCAGCGCCGAGGAGCGACGTCGGGGCCGGCGCAACATCCAGCTGGTGATGCAGGACCCGTACACCTCCCTCAACCCACGGATGACCGTCGGCGACATCGTCGGGGAGCCCTTCGAGGTGCACCCGGACGTGCTGCCGAAGGCCAGGCGGCGGGCCAAGGTGCAGGAACTGCTCGATCTGGTCGGTCTCAACCCGGACCACATCACCCGGTACCCGCACCAGTTCTCGGGCGGCCAGCGGCAGCGCATCGGCATCGCCCGGGCGCTGGCGCTGAACCCGGAGATCATCCTGTGTGACGAGCCGGTCTCCGCACTTGACGTCTCCATTCAGGCCCAGGTGATCAACCTGCTGGAGAAGCTCCAGAAGGAGCTCGGGCTGTCGTACGTCTTCATCGCCCACGACCTGTCGGTGGTCCGGCACATCGCCGACCGGGTCGCGGTCATGTATCTCGGGAAGATCATCGAGATCGGCACCGAGGACGAGATCTACGACAACCCGACCCACCCGTACACGCAGGCGTTGCTGTCGGCGGTGCCGGTGCCGGATCCGAGGCGGCGTGGGCACCGGGACCAGATCGTGCTGACCGGTGACGTGCCGTCGCCGGCCAACCCGCCCTCGGGCTGCCGATTCCGTACCCGGTGCTGGAAGGCCCAGGACATCTGTGCCGAGCAGCAGCCGCTGCTGGAGATCCGCGACAAGTCGGGTCACCCGAGTGCCTGCCACTTCGCCGAGGTACGCGACGTGGTGCACGCGTCGGAGTAGCCCCACAGACGCCGCCGCTCCGTCCATCCGTACCGGAAGCAGCGGTGAAGGTAGTGCCTCCTCAGTGATTCGGGGCGTCGGCCGTCACCAGCAGCCGGCGCCCCGGTCCACACTTACCTGGATGGTGCGGGAGGCGGGTGGGGTGGGTCAGAGGGGGCCGCGGCCGGCGCGGAGCAGCAGCAGGGCCAGTTGGGTGCCGTCCGCGCCCAGGGCTGACCGGAACCGCTCCAGGATCTCCTGTTCGCGGGAGAGGACGAGACGGGTACCGCCCGAGGCCATCCGGGTCGCACCGACCTCCTGGGAGAGCGTGGCCCGCTCCTGCCACAGTTCGATGAGCGCTCGGTCGATCTCGTCGATCCGTACCCGGATCTCGGCGATCCGACTGGCGGCGTCCGGCTCGGCGGTGCCGGTGGCCGGGGCGCCAACCTCGGGCCCGGCGGGACCGGCGCCGTTCGCGCTGCCGTTCTGCTCCATCACGTCTGCCATCTTCGGGTACCTCTCGCGATGTGGTGCCCGTTGCCCGGATCCCGGGACGCGAAATGCCCCGGGCTCCGAGAGCCCGGGGCATTTCGTAGGTCTGATCGATCAGGCGCGACCTACGGCTGCCGGACTCCCGGAGCCGTAGTAAAAGTAGAAGCGCTCGTCGAACACGCCGTCGAGTATGCCCGCCCTCCGGGGTGGCACGCAAGGAAAGCCGCCCCTTCCCCACATCTGGTCGGTAGGTGCCGTGGGCCGGGGATGTCCGGCCGGCGGCATAGACTCGCCGTGCGATGCATCCTCTCTTCGACATCCCCGCGTCCCCGCCCGAGCCCGAGCCTGGCCGGGCGTGGCCACCCCATCGGCCCGCGCCCGGCCGCCTCGACCCAGCGCAACTGGTGGAGGGGCTCAACGGTCCGCAACGGGACGCGGTCACCCACGCGGGCTCGCCGCTGCTGATCGTGGCCGGTGCCGGATCCGGCAAGACCCGGGTGCTGACCCACCGGATCGCGTACCTGCTCGCCGCCCGGGACGTGCACCCCGGCGAGATCATCGCGATCACCTTCACCAACAAGGCCGCCGGCGAGATGAAGGACCGGGTCACCGCCCTGGTCGGCCCGCGGGCCCGGCTGATGTGGGTCTCCACGTTCCACTCCGCCTGCGTGCGGATCCTGCGCGCCGAGCACGAGCACGCCGGCCTGAAGTCCACCTTCTCGATCTACGACGCGGACGACTCCCGCCGGCTGATGCAGCTCGTCGCCCGGGAACTCGACCTCGATCCGAAGCGCTATCCGGCGCGCGGCCTGGCCGCCCAGGTCTCGAACCTGAAGAACGAGCTGGTCGACCCGGAGACGTTCGCCGCGCGGGCCAGCGGGCCCAACGAACGCGCTCTGGCCGAGGCGTACGCGCTCTATCAGCGGCGGCTGCGCGAGGCCCACGCGCTCGACTTCGACGACCTGATCATGACGACGGTGCACCTGCTCCAGTCGCATCCGCACGTCGCGGAGAGCTACCGCCGTCGGTTCCGGCACGTGCTCGTCGACGAGTACCAGGACACCAACCACGCACAGTACGTCCTGATCAAGGAGCTGGTCTCCGGCACCGAGGGCCTCGAACCGGCGGAGCTGTGCGTGGTCGGCGACGCGGACCAGTCGATCTACGCCTTCCGGGGCGCGACGATCCGCAACATCCTGGAGTTCGAGCGCGACTTCACCGACGCCCGCACCATCCTGCTGGAGCAGAACTACCGCTCCACCCAGACCATCCTGAACGCCGCGAACGCGGTGATCGACCGCAACACGTCGCGCAAGCCGAAGCGATTGTGGAGCGACGCCGGCCCGGGCGAACCGATCGTCGCGTACGTCGCCGACACCGAACACGCCGAGGCGGACTGGGTGGCCCGGGAGATCGACAGGTTGGTCGACGACGGGGAGACCCGGCCGGGCGACGTGGCGGTCTTCTACCGCACCAACGCGCAGTCCCGGGTCTTCGAGGAGGTGTTCATCCGGCTCGGTCTGCCGTACAAGGTCGTCGGCGGGGTGCGCTTCTACGAGCGCAAGGAGGTCCGGGACGCACTTGCCTACCTGCGTTCGGTGGTGAACGACGACGACACGGTGAGCCTGCGGCGGATCCTCAACACCCCGCGCCGGGGCATCGGCGACCGCGCCGAGGCATGCGTGGAGGCGCTGGCCAGCCGGGACCGGATCTCCTTCGGTGCCGCGTTGCGGCGGGCCGGTGACGCGCCCGGTATCTCGACCCGGGCGGCCAACGGCATCGCCGACTTCGTGGCGCTGCTCGACTCCGCCCGTGAGCTGGCCGTCGACGGCACCCCGGAGGAGGTGCTGGAGGCGGTGCTGACCCGTTCGGGCTACCTGACCGAGCTGGAGGAGAGTCTCGACCCGCAGGACGCCGGTCGGGTCGACAACCTTCAGGAGCTGGTGAGCGTCGCGCGCGAGTACACCGAGCGGATCGAGGCGACCGGCGCGGAGGGCGAGCGGGCCACCCTGGCCGGTTTCCTGGAGCAGGTCGCCCTCGTCGCCGACGCCGACCAGGTGCCCACCGACGACCCCGAGCATCAGGGCGTGGTCACCCTGATGACCTTGCACACCGCCAAGGGCCTGGAGTTCCCGGTGGTGTTCCTGACCGGCCTGGAGGACGGCGTCTTCCCGCACCTGCGCTCGCTCGGCGACACCCGGGAGCTGGAGGAGGAGCGCCGGCTGGCGTACGTCGGCATCACCCGTGCCCGGCAGCGGCTCTACCTCTCCCGGGCGGTGACCCGCTCCGCGTGGGGCCAGCCGGCCTACAACCCGCCGTCCCGCTTCGTCGAGGAACTGCCACCCGAACTCGTCCGCTGGGAGCGGACCGAGGGGTCGTACACCTCGTGGGGTGGCGGTGGTGGCGGCGTGGGTGGCCGCGCGGACCGGACGCCCGGCGGTCGCGGCGGTTTTGCCGGCGGCACGCCCCGGGCCGTCCAGCTGGCCCGCAAGCTCGGGGTGGACGGCAGCCGGTTGGCCACCGCGAGCGAGCTGCCGCAGGGGCCGAAGGTCGCCGCCGGGGACCGGGTGAACCACCAGCGGTACGGTCTCGGCCGGGTGGTGACCGTGGAGGGGCACGGCCCGGGTGCCCGGGCGCAGATCGACTTCGGTGACCAGACGCTGTGGCTGGTGCTGCGACACGCCCCGATCGAGAAGATCTGACTCGGATCGACCGCGGCCGTGCGGTGCGGCGGTCCAGATCGGTCAGCAGGCCACGTCGAGGCCCCGGGCGCGCAGGAAGGGCGCCGGGTCGATCTGGTTCCACAGCTGGCCCTGGTGCACCTCGAAGTGCAGGTGCGGACCGGTGGAGTCGCCCGTGGAGCCCTCCAGGCCGATCGTCTGCCCGGTGCTGACCTTCGCGCCCACGCTCACCCTTGCCGTGCTCAGGTGGGCATAGTGGGTGAGGTAGCCGTTGCCGTGGTCGATGACCACGGAGATGCCGTACCCGTCGCCGACGTCGCCGGCCTTCGTCACGGTGCCACCGAAGGCGGCGCGTACCGGGGTTCCGGCGGGCATGGCGAAGTCGATGCCGGCGTGCAGCGTGCCCCAGCGGGGCCCGTAGCAGGAGGTGATCGCACCTCCCGCCATCGGGAGCACCCAGGACGACTTCGGCTGCGTACTCTTCTTCGGCTTGGCCTTGGTGGTCGCCGTTCGGCTGGCCTTCGGTTTCGGGCTCGGTTTCGGGCTGGGCTTCGCGGTGGGACTGGCGCTCGTGGTCGGGCTCGGCGACGGGCTGCCCGGGCCGGCGGTCTCCCGGGCCGAACGGTCGGCGCGCTCGGCGGCCTCGGCGCGGGCCTGGCCGTCGAGCGCGACCGGGCTGGTGGTCGGCCGGTCGTCGCGCTCGCTCACGACGACACCGCCGACGCCGAGCCCCGTGAGAGCGACCACACCGACCACGAGGAGCCGGAAGTTCCGGCTCAGGCGTCGCCGGTGGCGGGCCGGGGCGTGCGGGATCCTGCGGGTCGGGGTGGGGTTGTCGTCCTGCACGGGTACGGACCTCATTGGTTTCGAGTGGTACGTGACCTCGAAATCCTGGTGTCGGTCCGGGCGGGGCCGGGTACCGGGGGTGTGCGGGGCAGTCGCGGTGGTCGGTGCCGGTGTCCGACTTCGCGGGCAAGTGTCCCCCACTGCCCGATGCGGACCCGGCAGCCTGGTGTGGTGCTCATCACAATCCGCCGAGTGAGCTGGGACACTTGCGGTCGCGGTGGGCCAAACGAAACCGCCCGGATCAACAGATCCGGGCGGTCAACGGGCGTCACGGGCGGTCAGGAGGCGGCTACCTCGCTGTAGATTGCCTCGACTTGCAGCTTGATGTCCACTCCGCGTTCCTGCAGCCACGGCACCGGGTCGAGTGGCTCCCCCTTGACATGGATCTCCAGGTGCAGGTGGGAACCGTAGGAGTGACCGGTGTTGCCGACCAGACCGAGCTGGTCACCGGCCTTGACCTGCTGCCCCTCGCGCACGCTGAGCGCGGAGGAGTGGCCGTAGATGGCCTCGCTGCCGTCGGCGTGCTGAACGATCACCGCGTTTCCGTAGCCGCCGAACCAGCCGGCCTTGGTGACGGTGCCCTCGTGAATCGCGACGTACGGGGTGCCCTCCGGTGCCACCAGGTCGACGCCGGTGTGCAGCTTGCCCCAGCGCATGCCGTAGGGGGAGTTGAAGTCGTAGCCCTGCAGGGGGAGCAGCCAGACGCCGGTCTCCTCGGCGCTCTCCGGCGCATCGCGACCGTCCCGGGAGGCCCGCTCGGCGGCGTCGGCGCGGTCGGCCACGCCCTCGTTGCTGATCGACGCCTGCTTCAGCTCGTCAAGCACCGTGGGGCTGACGTCCTTGGCGTCCGGCATCGCGCTGGCGCCCAGTGCCACCACACCGGCACCGACGAAGGCGGTGGTGACGACCGCGGCGTAACGGCTGCGCGGGGGGGTGGGTACGCGGCGGCGGCCGCGATATCGATCGGGCTCAGACGACAGGCGCTGGCGCACGCATACCCTCCGTTGTCGGGGTTCCGATGCGGATCAGCCGCCGTCCGGATCTGGTGACCGTGCGTCGGCTGGTCGCGTCGTCACCCGTCCGTAGACCTGATGACAACCGTGGACACGGTAGCCAACCGTCAGTCCCGTCACAAGCCGGAACGCCGAATTGCTTGCAACGTTCTGTCCGTTTCCGTCCGAGATTGTCATGGCTCGTAGGTGTAGTGGAGTGTCCTCGTTATCCTCCGTTCGTCGCACACCGTGACCGATCGGCGGAGGCGTCCCGCTTGACGCGGCCTGCGTTCGTCGTGCCTCTGCGTGAGGTGACAGTGGTACCTGCGTGACGTGGCAGGGGTTGGTGGCGAAGACCGGACGGCGACCCCTGTTTACCGGCCGCCCTGCCGGCCCCGGTTCCCCGGCAAAGGTCGGGCGGGTTACCGTTCGTTCAGGTGAATGCCGCAGAGCCGGTGAAAGGGATGCCCAGATGAGCTCTCGTGTTCGGGTCGTCGTCGCCAAGCCGGGCCTGGACGGCCACGACCGTGGTGCCAAGGTGGTGGCGCGGGCCCTCCGCGACGCCGGCATGGAGGTCATCTACACCGGCCTGCACCAGACCCCGGAGCAGATCGTGGAGACCGCGATCCAGGAGGACGCCGACGCCGTCGGTCTCTCGGTGCTCTCCGGGGCACACATGACGCTGTTCCGCCGGGTCCTCGAACTGCTCGACGAACGGCAGGCCCGGGACATCGTCGTCTTCGGCGGGGGCATCATCCCGGAGGCCGACCTGCCGGAGTTGGAGCGGCTCGGCGTAGCCAAGATCTTCACCCCGGGCGCGACCACAACGTCCATCGTGGATTGGGTCCGGGACAACGTCGCCCAGCCGGTGGCCTGAGCCGTCGGTGGTCTGAGCACGGGGGAGGGGCCGGACGCACCCCTCACACGTCCGGCCCCTCTATGCACGATGCCCCGCCGCCACCCCTCGACCGACAGGGCATCGGCCGTTTCCGTCTTCGCGCTCCGCAGCGCTCCGACATCTGACTCAACGACGCCCTTCCGGCGGGGTTACGCGGGACCGCCGAGAACCGTCGCCGCCCAGGCAAGATCGCTCGAACGGGTGACGTGGCTCGGCCCACCGCCCCGGCGGGTGCCCTCCGGTGACCCGACGCCGGCCTGGTTTGTGCATTACCGCACACCACGCACCCGCTCGGTTGCCGGAAGTGCCGGCATCGCTAGGCTGCGCCCAATGAACCCTTTCCGACCTCCCCTCGCGGGCCGCACCGTCAGGTCGGCGGCGGCGCGTGGTCGCGGTGGCGAGGGTTCGACGGCCTGCGTCAACTTCGACTGATGTCGGGCATCACACTGTTTTCTTTCCATACGCTGGTGGCGGCGCGACGGTGCGCCGCAGAGACGGGACGGGACGCGCAATCGTGGACCTGTACGAGTACCAGGGGCGGGACCTGTTCGAGCGGCACGGGCTTCCCGTGCTCGCCGGCGGCGTCGCCACGACCCCGGAGGAGGCCCGCGCGATCGCCGAACGCCTCGGCGGCCGGGTGGTCGTCAAGGCACAGGTGAAGGTCGGCGGACGAGGCAAGGCGGGCGGCGTCAAGCTGGCCGAGGGCGCGGAGGAGACGGTGGCCCGCGCCACCGACATCCTCGGCATGGACATCAAGGGTCACACCGTCCACAAGGTCATGATCACGGTGACCGCGGACGTGGCCGAGGAGTACTACTTCTCGTACCTGCTCGATCGGGCGAACCGCACGTTCCTCTGCATCGCCAGCGTCGCCGGCGGTATGGACATCGAGCAGGTCGCCGCCGAGACCCCGGAGAAGGTCGTCAAGGCGCCGATCGACGCCGTGAAGGGCGTGGACGAGGCGAAGGCGCGGGAGATCGTCGAGGCGGCCGGATTCCCGGCCGAGGTCGCCGACCAGGTCGTCGACGTCGCGGTCGGCCTGTGGCGGGCGTTCGTCGCCGAGGACGCCACCCTGGTCGAGGTGAACCCGCTGGCCAAGACCGCCGAGGGCAAGCTGCTGCTGCTGGACGCCAAGGTGTCGCTGGACGAGAACGCCGGCTTCCGGCACCCCGACCACGAGGCACTTGTCGACCAGGCGACGGTGGACCCCCTGGAGCAGGCGGCCAAGGAGAAGGACCTCAACTACGTCAAGCTCGACGGTGAGGTCGGCATCATCGGCAACGGCGCCGGCCTGGTCATGTCGACCCTCGACGTGGTCGCCTACGCCGGGGAGCGGCACGGCAACGTCAAGCCGGCCAACTTCCTCGACATCGGCGGCGGCGCGAGCGCCGCGGTCATGGCCAACGGTCTGGAGATCGTGCTCTCCGACCCGTCGGTCAAGAGCGTCTTCGTGAACGTCTTCGGTGGCATCACCGCCTGCGACGCGGTCGCCAACGGCATCGTGCAGGCGTTGGGCCTGCTGGAGCAGCGGGGCGAGCAGGTCACCAAGCCGCTCGTCGTCCGCCTCGACGGCAACAACGCCGAGGCCGGTCGAGCGATCCTCGACGGCGCGAACAACCCGCTGATCGAGCGGGTCGACACCATGGACGGCGCGGCCGAGCGGGCCGCCGAGCTGGCGGCTGCGGGGGTCTGACACATGGCTATCTGGCTGACCAAGGACTCGAAGGTCATCGTCCAGGGGATGACCGGTTCCGAGGGTTCCAAGCACACCCGCCGGATGCTCGCCGCCGGCACGAACGTGGTGGGCGGCGTCAACCCGCGCAAGGCGGGCACCACCGTCGACTTCGACGGCACCGAGCTACCGGTCTTCGCCGGCGTCGCCGACGCGATGAAGGACACCGGCGCGGATGTCACGGTCATCTTCGTACCGCCGCAGTTCACCAAGGCCGCGGTCATCGAGGCGATCGACGCCGAGATCCCGCTGGCCGTGGTGATCACCGAGGGGGTGCCGGTGCACGACACCGCCGCCTTCTGGGCGTACAACGTCGCCAAGGGCGAGCGGACCCGGATCATCGGCCCGAACTGTCCCGGCATCGCCTCGCCGGGTGCCTCGAACGCCGGCATCATCCCGGCGGACATCACCGGCTCCGGCCGGATCGGTCTGGTCAGCAAGAGCGGCACGCTGACCTACCAGATGATGTACGAGCTGCGCGACATCGGCTTCTCGACCTGTGTCGGCATCGGTGGCGACCCGATCATCGGGACGACCCACATCGACGCGCTGGCCGCGTTCGAGGCCGACCCGGACACCGACGCCATCGTCATGATCGGTGAGATCGGCGGCGACGCCGAGGAGCGGGCGGCCGAGTTCATCAAGGCCAACGTCAGCAAGCCGGTGGTCGGCTACATCGCCGGGTTCACCGCCCCGCCCGGCAAGACCATGGGGCACGCCGGTGCGATCATCTCCGGCTCGGCCGGCACCGCCGACGCCAAGAAGGCAGCCCTGGAGGCGGTGGGCGTGAAGGTCGGCAAGACGCCGACCGAGACGGCCAACCTGATGCGCGAGCTCATGTCCGCGGGCTGAGCGGGGACACACGCGCTGAGGGGCCGACCGAGAGGTCGGCCCCTCAGCGGTTCCAGTACGGGTAGTTCCCGGTGGCCTGCAGGATCAGGCTGATGACGATGTTCAGCACGCCCAGCGCGATGGCCACGTAGCCAAGCACCGGCGACTTGCCGTAGCGGCGCGCGTCGCGGATCGACAACCAGCCGAAGACGATGCCGAGGATGCCGCAGCAGAGCACACCGGTCACGATGCCGAGCACGCCCCAGAGGGTCGTACGGTCCCGGCCGGCGGGTGGTGGCGGGGGCGGTGGATACGGAGCGTTCACGACTCCCCTTCCGGTCACATGTTGCCGCGACATCGGTCACGGCCCCAGTGCCGAGGCTAGAGGAGCCGGTGCCCGGCCACGCCGGATCAGCCGAACTCGGATGTTTCGGCGCGCCGAGTGCCGACCCGGCGGGCGGTGTCGGGCAGCCGGGGCCGGCCCGGCGTGCCAGAGTAGAGCCGATGTCCTTTGTCACCCCTGACCAGCCTCGCCGGGCCACCGACGCCCGTGGCGCCGGCGCCCGGCCACCCGGCCGGGCCGGCCCTCCGCGCCGGGTGCCGGCCGCCCCGTCGGCGCACTCGGGGCGCAGCCACGCGCCGCTCGCGGTCGCCGCACTCGTCGCCGCCGGAGGGGCGGCCGTCACCGCCTGGCTGCCCGTGGCGCTGGCACTGTGGCTGTTCCAGCTCAGCGAGGACGCCGGGAGCCTGCTCGACGCCGCCCGCGCTGGAGCGGCGGGGTGGCTGCTCGGGCACGGGGTGCCCCTGGCCACGGCCAGCGGTCCGCTGGGCCTGGCGCCGCTCGCGGTGACGGCGCTGGTGGTGTGGCGACTCACCCGGGCCGGGGTGCACGCCAGCCGCGCGATCGGTGCGCGAGCCAGCCGGTCGCCGGGCCGTATGCTCGCCGCCGCCGCTGCGGTCGGCATCGCGTACGGGTTGCTGGGAGCGCTCGCCGCCATGCTTGTCGGAGCCGGTGGCCTCAGCGTGTCGCCGGTACGCGCCGGGCTGACGCTGGTGACCGTCGGCACCCTCGCCGCCGGTGTCGGTGCCGCCCGCACGACCGGCGTGTCCGGGGTCTTCGCCGAGCAGGTGCCGGTGCCGCTGCGCGAGGGCGTACGTGCCGGCACGGTGGCCGCCCTGGTGCTGCTCGGTGCGGGCGCTGCGGTGGCGGGGCTGGCCGTGGCGACCGGTGGTGGTGACGCGGCCGACCTGATCGGCGCGTACCGCACCGGTGTGGCTGGACAGGCCGGCATCACCCTGGTCAGCCTCGCATACGCGCCGAACGTCAGCGTGTGGTCGGCCAGTTACCTGCTCGGCCCCGGCTTCGCGGTCGGCACCGACACGGCGGTACGCACCAGCGAGGTCTCGGTCGGCCCGCTACCGGCGGTGCCGTTCTTCGCCGGCCTGCCCAGCGGGCCGGTAGCCGGGCTCGGCGCGGTAACCGTCCTCGCCCTGCCCGTTCTCGTGGGAATGGCCGCCGGTTGGCTGCTCGCGCGCCGGTTGCTGCGCCTGTCCAGCGCCGAGGGGGCACCGCTGTCGTGGCGGCGGCTGCTCGTGCCGGCGGCGCTCGCCGGACCGGTGGCCGGACTGCTGCTGGGTGCGGCGGCGAAGGCGTCCGGCGGGCCGCTGGGCGCCGGCCGGCTGGCGGAGGTCGGGCCGGTCGGTTGGCAGGTGGCGCTCGCGGCACTGCTGGTCACCGGTGCCGGCGCACTGCTCGGTGCCGCCGGCACCCGCTGGCTCACACGGGACGCGACCTGAATTTCCCCTCCGCCGTAAGGGCGACGGTGTGGAGGCCCCGCACGAGGTGGGGCGGGCGAGAACTGGCCTGCTGACGAGCCAGGGGCGTCCCGGGTGCACCGGGACGCCCCTGGCGGCGGGCAGGTTGCTGGTCAGGGGTACAGCCCCGACCCACCGACATTCAGCGCCACCACCACGATCTGCAGCAGGCCCAGCAGCAGTCCCACCGCGCCGCAGATCAGGCCGGCAAGTGCCTGGCCGGAGTTGCCGGCCAGGCCCTGGTCGGCCTTCTGCTTACCGAGCCAGCCGGTCACGAGTGCGGCCAACCCGAGCGGGATTCCCAGGTAGCAGCAGCTCAACGGGATCGAGGCGATGCCGAGGATCATCGCAACCAGGCCGAGGGTGTTCTGCTGTCCCTGCCCGCCGGTGAAACCCGCGTTCGGGTACATCGGCGTGCCGCCGTACGGCTGCGGGGCGTACGGGTCGGCGTAGGGCTGCCCGTAGCCCGGTTGCCCGTAGCCCGGCTGGCCGTACGCCGGGGGCTGCCCGGCGGCCGGCGGGGGACCGGCCGGCGGCGCGTACGGACCGTAGGGCCCGGGGGAGGCCGGCGGCTGGGCCTCCGGCTGACCGTACGGGTCGGCCGGAGGCTGCTGACCGTACGGGTCGGCCGGCTGGGCGTACGGGTTCGCCGGCGGCGGTGCGTACGGGTTCGCCGGGGGTGGCGCGTACGGATTGGCCGGCTGGGGCGTGGTCGGGTCCCCGTACGGCGGCTGCTGGCCGTACGGGTCCTGACCGGGTTGACCGGGCTGCATCCGGTGCTCAGTAACCGCTGGCGTTGCTGCCGCTCATCGAGCCCAGCAGGCCGCCGCCGAGGCAGCACACCAGGACGATCGCGATCCAGGCGATGCCGACGATCAGGGCCCACTTGGACCACTTCTTCGACTCGGCCGCCGCAGCCTGTGCGCCGGCGTAGTCACCCTGCTGGACCAGCGGGTTGACCTTCGAGGCATTGATGATCGCCGGAATGGCCAGCGGCCAGAACAGGAAGATCGCGACGATCGACATTGTCATGTTGTTGTCGACCGACTGCGGTGGCTGTGACTGGTATTCGGGCTGCATGACGACGTGCTCCTCACGGTTGTTCGCTGACGGGTGTGGGACCGGACGTGCGCCGGTCCCAAGCGACCGGCAGCGTACCCGGTTCCGGCCAGTTCGGTGGTCACCCGCGCCGCGCCGCCCGGCGAATGGGCACCGGCTGGCGGCCGGATAGGGTGTGCCGGTGAACCAGCCCGCCCGTATCGTCGTCCTTGTCTCCGGCTCCGGCAGCAACCTTCAGGCCCTGCTGGACGCGACCGCGGACCCGGCGTACGGGGCGCGGGTGGTCGCGGTCGGGGCGGACCGCGACGGGATCGCGGGCCTGGACCGGGCCGCCGCCGCGGGGGTGCCGACCTTCGTGGAGCGGGTGAAGGACCACCCGGACCGTGATCGGTGGGACGCCGCGCTCACCGCCCGGGTCGCCGGGCACCGACCCGACCTGGTCATCTCGGCCGGGTTCCTGAAGCTCGTCGGTCCGCGTTTCCTCGCCGCCTTCGGCGACCGTTACCTGAACACGCACAACACCCTGCTGCCGGCGTTCCCCGGCATCCACGGCCCGCGCGACGCGCTCGCCTACGGGGTCAAGGTGACCGGGGCGACCCTCTTCTTCGTCGACGCGGGGATGGACACCGGCCCGATCGTCGCGCAGGTGGCGGTGCCGGTACGCGACGACGACGACGTCGACACGCTCACCGAACGCATCAAGCAAGCGGAGCGGAGCCAGCTCGTCGAGCAGGTGGGCCGGCTGGTCCGTGACGGTTGGACGATAACCGGAAGAAAGGTCATGGTCGGCGTGAACTCCATCCAGGACGGGCGTCGCCCGATCCGGCGGGCACTTGTCTCTGTCTACGACAAGACCGGCCTGGCCGACCTGGCCAAGGCGCTGCACGCCGCCGGTGTGGAGATCGTCTCCACCGGCAGCACCGCGTCGACGATCGCCGCGGCGGGAGTGCCGGTGACGCCGGTGGAACAGGTGACGGGCTTCCCGGAGATCCTCGACGGGCGGGTGAAGACCCTGCACCCGGCCATTCACGGTGGGCTCCTCGCCGACCTGCGCAAGGACACGCACACCGCCCAGCTCGACGAGCACGGCATCGCCGGGATCGACCTGCTGGTGTCCAACCTGTACCCGTTCCAGGACACCGTCGCCTCCGGCGCCGGCCAGGACGAGTGCGTCGAGCAGATCGACATCGGCGGCCCGGCCATGGTGCGGGCGGCCGCGAAGAACCACGCCTCGGTGGCCGTGGTGACCGACCCGGGCGCGTACCCGATGCTGCTGGCCGCCCTCGACGGCGGTGGCTTCACCCTGGCGCAGCGCCGGGCGCTGGCCGCCCGCGCCTTCGCCGACATCGCCGAGTACGACGTGGCGGTCGCCGAGTGGTTCGCCTCGTCGGTGGCCCCGGCCGCCGACGGCCTGCCGGAGTTCGCCGGTCTGGCGATGCGTCGGCAGTCGGTGCTGCGCTACGGCGAGAACCCGCACCAGGGCGCCGCTCTCTACGCCGACCCGGCCGGCCCGGTCGGGCTGGCCCAGGCCGAGCAGTTGCACGGCAAGGAGATGTCCTACAACAACTACGTTGACGCGGATGCGGCCTGGCGGGCCGCGAACGACTTCGCCGATCAGCCCGCGGTGGCCGTCATCAAGCACGCCAACCCGTGCGGCATCGCGGTCGGCGCGGACGTGGCGCAGGCGCACCGCAAGGCGCACGCCTGTGACCCGGTCTCCGCCTTCGGCGGGGTGATCGCCGTCAACCGTCCGGTCTCGGTCGAGCTGGCCGGGCAGATCGCCGAGATCTTCACCGAGGTCGTGGTGGCGCCCGGTTACGAACCCGGTGCGGTGGAGACGCTGCGGGCCAAGAAGAACATCCGGCTGCTGCGTGCGCCCGCCTTCCAGCCGCGTCCGACCGAGTGGCGGCAGGTAAGCGGTGGCGTGCTGGTGCAGTTGCGGGACGCGGTCGACGCCGAGGGCGACGACCCCGGCAGCTGGCGGCTGGCCACCGGCGAGCCGGCCGACGAGGCCACCCTGGCTGACCTGGCCTTCGCCTGGCGGGCGGTACGCGCGGTGAAGAGCAACGCGATCCTGCTGGCCCACGACGGCGCCACGGTCGGGGTCGGCATGGGGCAGGTCAACCGGGTGGATTCGGCTCGCCTCGCGGTCAGCCGGGCCGGCGCCGACCGGGCGCGCGGCGCGGTGGCCGCCTCGGACGCGTTCTTCCCGTTCGCCGACGGCCCGCAGATCCTCATCGACGCCGGCATCCGGGCGATCGTCCAGCCCGGCGGCTCGATCCGCGACGAGGAGGTGATCGCGGCCTGCAAGCAGGCCGACGTCACCATGTACCTCACCGGCACCCGCCACTTCTTCCACTAGGCGTGGTCCGGCTTCTCAGCGGATGAGACGCGGATGCGAAATGTTGGACAGTTTCCGTTAGCGGCTAACGGAAACTGTCCAAGATTCGGACCGAACCTGTAGCTGGCAACTGCATCGCCGGGGTCATCGGGTCTGGTGGCGTCCGGCCCGGCCCGGTTCGGCTGGCACGGTTGCGCTACGTCGCTCCGGTAATTTCGGGGGCTGTCTGGTCCAGCCGACGAGGCGTCGGTGCAGCGCCCCGGCCGGTGCCCAGGGCATGTCCTCGGCGGCCTGGACGAGATAGCCGCCGAGGTAGAGGGCCAGCGACACCGGCGCGTCGGCGTACTCCGCGCGCAGCTCCCGCCGCCGCATGGGGCACGGCCAGGGCAGGTCGCAGCCGCCGCAGCTCCAGATCAGCAGCACCGGGCCGTGGACTCCACATCAGCGATGCTCAACCGCGCCCGCCGGCCACCATCCGCCACCCGCTCACCGTGGATCGTCCACCGCGTCGATCCGGTGCCCTGTTCTTCCACCATCCGGCCAGTATCCGACCAGCGCTCTATCTGCCGCCCCACCAGATTGGCCCGCCAGTCCCCGTCTCAGGTCCTCGGTTGGACGGTCGCCACGGTCCGTTGACCGGCCAGTAGGCCGGAGATGCCTTCGGCGGTCATCGGTCGGGCCAGGTGGTAGCCCTGGCCACGGGTGTAGCCGAGGGCGCGGAGCACGGCGACCTGTTCGGCGCTCTCGACGCCCTCGGCGACGGTCTCCAGGCCGAGGGCGTGGGCGAGCTGGATCACCGCGCGGGCCACCGCCTGCCGGGCGTCGGAGGCCGCCGCCTGGCCGTCGTCGATCTCGATGCCGTCGACGAAGGACTTGTCGAGCTTCACGATGGCGGCGGGGAAGGCCCGCAGCAGACTCAGCGACGATTCGCCGGTGCCGAAGTCGTCGAGGGAGAGGCGGATCCCCATCCGGTCGAGTTCGAAGAGGGTTCGCGAGACCTGTTGACCGCGCAGCACCGCCGACTCGGTCACCTCCAGCACCAGCCGCTCGCAGGGCAGCCCGCTCTCGACAAGCGCGGCGGTCACGTCGGAGACGAAGTCGGGATCGTGCAGTTGCCGGGCGGAGACGTTCAGGCCCGCCTCCCGGAGTGCGTCCGGCCCGAACTCCCGGGACCACGCCGCCGCCTGGCGGCACGTCTCGCGCAGCACGAACCGGCCCAGCGGCACGATCAGACCGGTCCGCTCGGCGGCCGGGATGAACTCGGCCGGCCCGACGATCCCGCGCGTCGGGTGATGCCAGCGGACCAGCGCCTCGACCCCGACCAACCACCCGTCGTCGAGCCGCAGGATCGGCTGGTAGACGACCCGCAGCTCGTTGTCGTCCAGGGCCCGCCGCAGCTCGCCGCCGAGCTGCATGTGCGCCAGAATCGGCTCACCCATGCCGTCCACGTACCGGACGAAGCTCGCCTTCCCACGCTGTTTGGCCGTGTACATCGCGACGTCGGCGTCCCGCAGCACCGAGTCGACGGTGGCACCGGGCCCGGCGTCGGCGATGCCGATGCTGGCCTGCACCAGCAGGCGGTGCTTACTGATCGGCTGGTCGAGTGCGGCCAGCAGCCGGCCGGCCAGCTTCTCGGGGTCGGCGTCCGGGCCGGTGAGCAGGACGGCGAACTCGTCACCGGCGACCCGTACCGGCAGACCCTCGTCGCCGACCTCGGCACGCAGCAGCTCGGAGACCGACACGAGCAGCCGGTCACCGACGCCGTGCCCGAGCAGGTCGTTCACCGTCTTGAAGTCGTCCAGGTCGACCAGGAGCACCGACGCCGGTGTCGTGGCGGTGAGCGCGGACGCGAGCCGGTCCCGGAACAGCGCCCGGTTGGCCAGCCCGGTGAGGCCGTCGTGGCTGACCTCGTACTGGAGACGCTCCTCCTGGATGCGGGTGTTGCGCAGCAGTCGGGCGTTCTCCCGGTAGGCGATGAACTGCCGGACGCTCACCAGCGCGGTCACCACCACGGCGGCGATCAGGACCATCCGGACCGGCCAGGTCAGCGGAGCGCCGAACGCGACGGCGAGCAACGGCACGTCGACCGCCACCACCGCCAGGTACGGCAGCAGCACGCCGTTGCGGGTCTGATCACGGCGGACCCCGAGCTGGGCCCGCCACTGCGCCCGGACGCCGAGCGTGAAGAGGACCGGGGTCAGCGGCATCACGATCGCCTGGGCGGAGATGCCGGCGACGTACCCGTACCGGACCGCCAGCACGGCGACGATCGCGGCGGTGACGCCGCCGCTGGCCGCGACGAAGCGCAGGGCGACGCGGTCGACCGGACCGCCGGCGACGAAGGACACCTTCGTCGCGGCGCCGACCGCGACCAGGAAGGCGAGCCCGATCAGCGCCATCGCCTGCCGGCTCCACGGCTCGGCAGCGGTGAGCATCGGGGCCAGCCCGATGTAACAGAGCAGGGCCGCGCAGCCGAGGAAGGCGATCGTGCGGTCGAGCAGGATGCGCCACCGCTCGACACCGCCGGTCTCGACGATCGGCACCCGGGTCACCGCCCAGATGGCGACGACGAATCCGATCGCCACGCAGGCCGCCGCCGGCAACGGCATGCTCCGGGTACGGGCCTCGGCGGCGTGCGTCAGCATGTCCAGCGCCAGCCAGCCGTACCCGATGGTGATGGTGGCCGCCGCGACGAGGAGCGCCCGCCAGAAGCGTCGGGTGACCGGGTCGAGGTCGGCGTGGCGGAGCAGGTGTACGACGGACCCGGCGGCGAAGGCCCCGCCGGCGGGCACGAAGAGGTACGCGAGCGCCTCGGTGCCGGCGCCGACCGTGAAGTTCGCGATGCACCAGGCGGTGCCGAGGGCGGCGACCGCGACGGTGGCCTGCACAAACCGCACGGTGATCCGACTGTTCGTCGCGGCGGCCCCGACCGTGGGGCCCGTCGTCGGCCGTAGCGCCACCTGCGTCACGGCTGTACACCCTAGTGAGTGAGCAAGGGCTCGCCATCCGTCATCGGGTGCTTCTTCGATGCCGCAGTATCCACTGGGGAGGGAGGCTCACCGTCCCGGGCGGACTTCGGCGAAGTGGCAGGCCGATGGGTGCGGGTCGGCGGCACGTGGCACCGCCTGCGGGTCCTGGGTGGCGCAGATGTCCTGCGCCTTCCAGCACCGGGTGCGGAAGTGGCAGCCGCTCGGCGGGTCCGCCGGGCTCGGCACGTCGCCACGCAGCCGGATGATGCTGCGGTGTTCCCGGGCGTCCGGGTCCGGCACCGGTGCGGCGGAGAGCAGCGCCTGGGTGTACGGGTGGGTGGCCCGGTCGTAGATCTCGTCCTCGGTGCCGATCTCCACGATCCGACCCAGGTACATCACGGCGATCCGGTCGGAGATGTGCCGCACCACCGACAGGTCGTGGGCGATGAAGATGTAGGACAGGCCCAGCTCGTCCTGAAGCTCCTCCAGCAGATTGATCACCTGCGCCTGGATGGAGACGTCCAGCGCGGAGACCGGCTCGTCGCAGACGATCACCTCAGGCCGCAGCGCCAGCGCCCGGGCGATGCCGATGCGCTGGCGCTGGCCACCGGAGAACTGGTGCGGATACCGGTTGATGTGCTCCGGGTTCAACCCGACGACGTCGAGCAGTTCCTGGACCCGTCGCTGGCGGCTGCCCTTCGGGGTCGCCTCCGGATGGATCTCGAACGGCTCGCCGATGATGTCGCCGACGGTCATCCGTGGGTTCAGCGAGGTGTACGGATCCTGCATGACCATCTGCATGTTGCGCCGGATCCGGCGCAGCTCACCGCCGGAGGCGGCGAACAGGTCCCGGCCGGCCAGGGTGGCCCGGCCGGCGGTCGGCTTCTCCAGCCGCATCAGCAGCCGGGCCAGGGTGGACTTGCCGCAGCCCGACTCGCCGACGATGCCGAGCGTCTCGCCCCGGCGCAGCTGGAAGCTCACCCCGTCGACGGCCTTGACCGCACCGGTCTTCTTCTTGAACACCACGCCCTGCGTGATCGGGAAGTGCTTGACCACGTGGTCGACGTCGAGGAGGGTCTCGCCGCGAACGGTGGTGGGGCTAGCCGGCGCGGTCATCACGGACCTCCTGGGCGAAGTGGCACGCGCTGGTCCGGCCGTCGCCGAGGACCAGGTCATGCGGCACCACGTCCACACAGACCTGCTGCGCGTACGGGCACCGGGGGTGGAAGGGGCAACCGCTGGGGATCCGCATCAGGTTGGGCGGCAGGCCACGGATCGTGGACAGCTTCCCGCCCCGCTGGTCCAGGCGCGGAATCGAGTTCAGCAGACCCTTGGTGTACGGGTGGGCGGGCGCCCGGTACAGCGACCGGACGTCGGCGTGCTCGACGATCCGGCCCGCGTACATGACCGCGATCCGGTCGGCGACGTCGGCGACCACACCGAGGTCGTGGGTGATCAGGATCATCGCCGTGTCCAGGTCCCGCCGCAGGTCGGCGAGGAGATCCATGATCTGGGCCTGCACGGTGACGTCGAGCGCGGTGGTGGGCTCGTCGGCGATGAGCACCTTGGGCTCCATCGCCAGAGCCATCGCGATCATCACCCGCTGCCGCATGCCGCCGGAGAACTGGTGCGGGTAGTCACCGAGCCGCCGTGCCGCCGCCGGGATCTGCACCAGGTCCATCAGCTCCACCGAGCGGCGGCGGGCGTCCGTGCGGGACATCCCGAGTCGCTGGCGTAGCGTCTCGCCGATCTGCCAGCCGACCGGGAAGACCGGATTCAGTGCGGAGAGCGCGTCCTGGAAGATCATCGCGATCTCCTTGCCCCGGATCTGCCGGCGCTGCTCCTCCGGCAGGCCCAGCAGGTCGCGGCCGGCGTAGCGGATCTCGCCCGAGCTGATGTGCGCCGGCGGGGTGTCCAGGATGCCCATGATCGCCTGGGCGGTGACGGACTTGCCGGAACCGGACTCGCCCAGTACGGCGAGCGTCTCGCCCGGGTCCAGGTGGTAACTGACCCCGTTGATCACCTTGGCCACACCCTCACCGGTGCGGAACTCGATGTGCAGGTCGCGCACCTCCAGCAGGTGTCCGTCGGGCGGGGTGGGCGAGGCCGGCGTCGGCCGGACGGCGTGCTGACTCACGGTGCAACCCTTTCGCTCGCGACTGCGGGGCTCGCTGCGCTCACTCCTCGCGCTCGCGGTGCCTGCCTTTCGCTCGCGACTGCGGGGCTCGCTGCGCTCACTCCTCGCGCTCGCATGACCGCGTCACCGGAGCTTCGGGTCGAAGGCGTCGCGGATCGCGTCGCCGAGCATGATGAAGGCCAGGACGGTCAATGCCAGGAAGGCCGACGGGACCACGAGCGGGGTCGCCGACTCCCGCATGTGCACGCGACCGTTGTTGATCTCGATGCCCCAGGAGATGGTCGGCTCCCGCAGCCCGATACCGAGGAAGGACAGCGTCGCCTCGGCGGCGATGAATGAGCCGAGCGCGATGGTCAGCACCACGATGGCCGGGGCGAGTGCGTTCGGCAGGATGTGCCGCCACATGATCCGCCCGTCGCCGGCCCCCAGCATCCGGGCCGCGGCCACGTAGTCCTGCTCCCGGGCGGTGATCACCGAGGAGCGGACCACCCGGGCGGCGGTCGTCCAGCCGAGCACCGCCAGCACGAAGATGACCGCGGCGATGCGTACCGTGGCGCTGTCACTGCCGATGCGCTTGAGCAGGACGATCGCGGCCAGCAGCAGCGGGATGCCGAGCACGATGTCGATCACCCGGGAGAGCACCGCGTCGACCCAGCCGCCGAAGTATCCGGCGAGCATCCCCACGACCAGCGCGATCAGGCCGGTGAACAGCGCGCTCAGGGCGCCGACCAGCAGCGAGGCGCGAGCGCCGTAGACCGCCCGGGCGTACGTGTCGCAGCCCTGGAAGTCGTACCCGAAGATGGCCCCGCCGGAGGGCCCGGCGTGCTGCCGGGACAGCACGCAGTCGGCGGGGTCGTTGCTGGTGAACAGGCCGGGCACGGCGGCCATCGCGGTCACCAGCAGCACCAGGATCAGGCTGATCCAGAAGATCGGCTTGCGGCGCAGGTCGCGCCAGGCGTCGCCGGCCAGGCTGCGCGGCTTGCGGGGCCGGCCCACCTGGTTCGGCGTGCCCGGCTCCCCGGATGGCCCGCGCCGGGCCGCCTGGTTCTCCGACGCCGCCACCGTCTCGAAATCACTCATGCCGGCACCCCGCCACGGTCGACCCCACCATGTGCGTCGATCATGAAGTTGTTGCCAGCGTCTTCGGCGTGGCGCGGCAACAACTTCATGATCGACCTGCTGAGGGTGTGCTCATTCATAGCGGATCCTCGGGTCCAGGACGGCGTACAGGACGTCGACCACCAGGTTGGAGACGAGGTAGACCACGACGAGCACGCTGACGATGCCCACCACCAGCGGGCCGTCCTCGGTGCGGATGCCGCGGAAGAGGTTGAAGCCGACGCCGGGGATGTTGAACACGCCCTCGGTGATGATCGCGCCGCTCATCAGGTTGCCGACCTCGACACCGAGGAAGGTGATCACCGGAATGAGCGAGTTGCGCAGCACGTGCACGCTCACCACCCGCCGGTTCGGCAGACCCTTCGACCGGGCGGTGCGTACGTAGTCGGCGCGCAGGTTCTCGGCGACCGAGGTGCGGGTCAGCCGCAGCGCGGTGGCCAGGGAGAGCGAGCCGAGCACGATGCCCGGTAACAGCAGCGCGAAGAAGTCGGGGTCGGCGCCGGCTGTGGGCGGGAAGATCTGCCACTTGACACCCAGGAAGTACTGCGCCAGCGGGGCGAGCACGATCGTCGGTATCCCGAGCACCAGCAGGGTCAGCAGCAGGGTGGCGTTGTCGAAGACGCTGGCCCGCCGGATGCCGGCGAGGACGCCCGCCGTGACGCCGAAGATGACCGCTACCGCGATGGCGATCAGCGCCAGCCTGATCGTGACGGGCCAGGCGGCGGCGAGGATGTCGCCGATCGACCGGCCGGTGAGCGACTCGCCCAGGTCGCCGCGGAGCAGGTTGGAGATGTAGTCGAAGTACCGGTAGAAGAAGCCGCCGACCCCGGTGGCGTCGAGGTGGTACTTCTCCGTGAGGTACGCCCGCTGCGCGGCGGTGACCGGACGCTCCCCGGCGAGCGCCTGGATCGGGTCACCCTGACCGGCGAACATCAGCGCGTAGACGATCAGCGTGGTCCCGAAGAAGGCCAGGACCATCTGGAGCAGACGCCGCACGATGAAGCGGAACATACTTGGCAGTCTCCCTGAAAAGGGGCGAACCGCGTGGCGGGTCGGGTCACCTCGCGATGACCCGACCCGCCGACGTGCGTGTTACCTGATCGCTTCGATCTTGGTCAGGTTGACCCGGTCGAAGAGATCCATCTCGACGTTCTTGACCTTGGTCGAGTGACCGAAGTTGTTCTGGCCGAACCGCAACGGTACGACCGGCAGGTCCTCGGCCAGCAGGTCCTCGGCCTCCTGGTACTTCTTGATCGCCTCTTCCTCGCTGGGGGCGCTGGCGCCCTCGGCGAGCAGCCGGTCGAAGTCCGGGTTGCTGTAGCCGTAGTAGTTCGACGAGCCGTTGGTGCTGTACAGCGGGCCCAGGTAGTTCTCCATGGACGGGTAGTCCATGATCCAGCCCATCCGGAACAGGCCCACCGGCTGCTTCGCCTTGACCTTGGTCAGCAGGTCGGCGAACTTGGGCTCGGCGCTGCCGACGCAGTCCACGCCCAGGTTGGCCTTGAGCTGGTTGCAGGTGGCGTCGATCCAGTCCTTGTGGCCACCGTCGCCGTTGTAGGACAGGGTGATCTTCGACGGTCCACCGGCGGCCTGGTAGAGCGACTTGGCCTTGGCCGGGTCGAACTCGCCTGCGGCACCGACGGTGTTCTCCCGGTAGCCGGCGACGGCCGGGGAGACGAACGCCCGGGCCGGCTGCTGCGAGTCCTTGAAGATCGACCGGGTGATCTCGTCGCGGTCGATCGCCATCGAGATGGCCTTACGCACGTCCGGGTTGCTGAACTCCTCCTGGAAGGTGGGGAACGCCAGGAAGTGCAGCGAGGACGCCGGGCTCTGCAGGAAGCGGTCGCCCAGGTCGGTGCCGGCGGTGGAGAGGTTCTCCGTCGGGATCGTCTTGATCACGTCGAGGTTGTCCGACAGTACGTCCGCGTACGCCGCGGTCAGCTGCTGGTAGATCCGGAACTCGACGCCGGCCACCTTCGGCTGCTCGCCGGGGAAGGCGTCGTACCGCTCGACCTCGACCTTGGCGTCGTGCTGCCAGGTGCCCTTCATCTTGAACGGACCCTGACCGATCGGCGCCTGCTCGAAGCCCTCGGCCAGCTCGCCGGGAGCGCTGAACGCGGCCTCCGGCAGCGGGTAGAAGGCGGTGTAGCCGAGCATCGACTTGAACTCGCTGTACGGCTGCGAGAGCGTGACGGTGAAGGTCAGGTCGTCGACCTCCTTCAGCCCGCCGAGCGTCTCGGCCTTCGGGCTCTCACCCTGCAGGTCGTCGTAGCCGGCGATCTTCTCGAAGAAGTAGCTGGAGTTCTGCCCGTTCGGCGCGTACGCGCCGTAGTTCCAGGCGTCGATGTAGTTGTCGGCGGTCACCTGCTCACCGTTGTGGAAGGTGTAGCCGTCCTTGAGCTTGATCGTCCAGGTGGTGTTGTCCTCGGACGTGATCGACTCGGCGGCCACCTCGTACGGCTTGTGTGCCTCGTCGTAGTCGACAAGCGGGCTGAACAGGGCGGCGAGCACCTGGGAACCGCTCGTCTCGTTGGTGTTTGTCGGTACCAGGTGCTGCGGCTCGGCGATCTCGATCCGCACGGCCGCGTTGGGGTCACTCTCGCCGGATCCGCCGTCGCCGCCCGAGCCGCAGGCCACCAGGCCCAGGGTCACCGCGAGCGGGAGGGCGGTCCAGGCGGCGAGCCTACGAACACGCATCTAGCCTCCTCATCTCCATTACGCTGCGCAGTCGGGCCCGGCATTGGGTGACGCTGCGCAACGACCGGCAACGGTAGGTCGAATGCCGCAGCTCGGCAACGCGGCGGTTGCGAAGGGATAACGGAACCCCACCCTTGGTCTTGTCGGTCTCGTGCTCCCGTGCTAGGTCCGCCGGCCCTTTTCCGCTGCGAAGTGCGGTGATGTGGCCCAATTCGGCAGCATCCGAGGTCGGTTGGGAGGCTTGGTGGGCCACTCGGCCTGACCGCCAGATTGCAGGCCTTCATGCCCTGCCGTCCGAAATTGCTGTGCGCTGCCGCACAAGCCGTCACGCTAAGTGATTAAGACCACGTGACTTTAAGTAATTGGTGGTCTCGTCGTTCGGGCCGGCAGAGGCCGGCTGGCGCCCCGGCAACACTCCTGTTCGGCCCCTGTCGAGCTGACCCGTCTGTGCTCTCGCAGCGCGCTCCGACCGACCCCTGCGCCCGCGCAGCCGCGCCGAAGGCCGATGCGCCCGACCCGTCCACGCCCTCAGCTCGACAGGGGCATCACCCCCATCACCCCTCCAGGTCACCGAGCCGCTCGCCGGGTGGCCGATCGGTCGGGTAGCCGAGGTCGGGGGAGCCGGTGGCGACGGCCGTGAGACGATCTGGTCGTGACGGCGACGCTTCTGGACGGCAAGGCGACCGCGGCCGAGATCAAGGACGAGCTGCGGGCGCGGGTCAAGGCGCTGGCGGAACGGGGCACCGTGCCGGGGCTCGGCACGGTGCTGGTCGGGTCCGATCCGGGCTCTCAGGCGTACGTCAACGGCAAGCACCGGGACTGCGCCGAGGTCGGCATCGCCTCCATCCGTCGGGAGTTGCCGGCCGACGCCACCCAGGACCAGGTCGACCAGGTCCTCGCCGAGCTGAACGCCGATCCGGCCTGCCACGGCTACATCGTCCAACTGCCGTTGCCGGCGCACCTGGACACGCAGCGGGTGCTGGAGCTGATCGACCCGGACAAGGACGCCGACGGTCTGCACCCGGTCAACCTGGGTCGGCTGGTGCTCGGCTACGACGCGCCGCTGCCCTGCACCCCGCGCGGCATCGTGGAACTGCTCCGCCGGCACGACGTGCCGCTGCGGGGCGCCAACGTGGCCGTGGTGGGCCGGGGTAACACCGTCGGGCGCCCGCTGGGACTGCTGCTGACGCGGCGGAGCGAGAACGCCACCGTCACCCTCTGCCACACCGGCACGCTGGACCTGGCCGCGCACACCCGGGCCGCCGACGTCGTGATCGTGGCGGCCGGCGTACCCGGCCTGCTCACCGCGGACATGGTCACCCCCGGTGCCGTCGTGGTCGACGTGGGCATCACCCGGGTGATCGGTGCGGACGGCAAGGGCCGCTACACCGGTGACGTGGACCCCGAGGTCGCCGAGGTGGCCGGCAAGCTGGTGCCGATGCCCGGTGGCGTCGGTCCGATGACTCGCGCCATGCTGCTCACGAACGTCGTGGAGCGGGCCGAACGCCCATAACCGTCCGCCCCTGGCCCGATCGGTGCCAGGATGGCTGATACGGTCCGGAAAACCGACTGGTATCAGGGAGTGGGACGACCATGGGTAAGAAGGTCACTGTCGTCGGGGCCGGATTCTACGGCTCCACCACCGCGCAGCGCCTGGCCGAGTACGACGTCTTCGACACCGTCGTGATCACCGACATCATCGAGGGCAAGCCCGCGGGGATCGCCCTGGACCTCAACCAGTCACGTGCTGTGGAGGGCTTCGAGAGCAAGGTGGTCGGGGTCACGACCGGCCCGAACGGCGAGGGCTACGAGGGCATCGAGGGCTCCGACGTGGTCGTCATCACCGCCGGCCTGCCGCGCAAGCCCGGGATGAGCCGGATGGACCTGCTGGAGACCAACGCCAAGATCGTCCGCCAGGTCGCCGAGAACGTGGCCAAGTACGCACCGAACGCCGTGGTCATCGTGGTCTCCAACCCGCTCGACGAGATGACCGCGCTGGCCCAGATCGCCACCCAGTTCCCGCGCAACCGGGTGCTCGGCCAGGCCGGCATGCTCGACACCGCCCGGTTCACCAACTTCGTCGCCGAGGCGTTGCAGGTGCCGGTGAAGTCGGTGAAGACGCTGACCCTCGGTTCGCACGGGGACACCATGGTTCCGGTGCCGTCGCAGAGCAGCGTGAACGGCAAGCCGCTGCGCGAGGTGATGCCGGCCGAGCAGATCGAGGACCTGGTCGTGCGTACCCGCAACGGTGGCGCCGAGGTGGTGGCGCTGCTCAAGACCGGGTCGGCGTACTACGCGCCGTCGGCGGCGGCGGCCCGGATGGCGAAAGCCGTCGCGGAGGACTCCGGCGAGGTCATGCCGGTCTGCGCCTGGGTCGACGGCGAGTACGGCATCTCCGGTGTCTACCTGGGTGTGGAGGCCGAGATCGGTGCCCAGGGCGTCAAGCGCGTGGTGGAGACCGACCTCGACGCCGACGAGCTGGCCGCGCTCAAGGAGGCCGCCGAGGCCGTCCGCGCCAAGCAGGCCGATGTCGCGTCCATGTGACCGCGACGAGCTGAGTTGACCAGGAGGTTCGCGTCCCGGAGAAGCTGATCCGGGACACGAACCTCTTGGTCAATGTGGCGGTTCGGGGGTGAGGGCGATCAGGGTCGTCAGGCCGTCGAGGACGCGGGCCAGGCCGAACTCGTACGCCTGACCGGGGTGGTATGCGGCGTTCTGGGCGGCGCCGGCCGCGGCACCGACCCGGACGGCGGTCGGAAAGCGCCGCTCGTCGAGCACCTGCGCCAACAGGGGTGCGTTCGCCGTCCACCACTGTTCGTCCGTCCAGGTGCTCGCCTGCTGCGCCGAGCGTGCCTCGGCCGCCGCGCGGGCGGCAGCCCGGACGAAGTCGAGGACGAAGGTCAACGCGGCGTCGCGGGTCACGTCGTCCAGCCCGGTGCCGTCGAAGGCGCGCAGTTCGTACTCGTACTTGGTCATCTGACCCGGCCCCAGCGGCGGGCGGCCGGTGGCGACCTCGGCCGCCCAGGGGTGCGCGGTGAAGAGGTCCCGGTTGTCCGCCGCCACCGCTGCCACCCGCGCCCGCCAGGGGTCGCCGGAGCGGTCCGGCCGGGGCATGCCGGTGTAGATCGCGTCGAGCATCAGGTCGAGCAGCTCGGCCTTGCCCGGCACGTACGTGTAGAGGGTCATCGGCGCCACGCCGACGGCCTGGGCGAGCGCGCGCATGGTCACCGCGTCCAGCCCTTCGGCGTCCGCCAGCTCGATCGCGGCGGTCACGATCTCGTCGAGTGAGCGGCCCGGGCGGGGGCCACGACGGGGGACGTCGCCGGTCTGGCGCCAGAGCAGGCGCAGGGTGTGCGCGGGGTCTCCGCCCCCGGTGCGATGGTCGGGCACCCCACGATCTTCGCAGGTCGAATCGCCGTACGACGTACGTTGTACAATGTACGTAGTTATCGTCTCCGCACAGGGGGTGCGCGTGCACATCACGGCATCGGCGATCTCGCTGAACGTCGAGGACGTGCCGGCCTCGGCCGCGTTCGTCAAGCAGCACTTCGGATTCCACGAGCAGATGTCGGCCGACGGCTTCGTCTCGCTGGCCCGGGACGACGTCGGGTTCAACCTGATCTTCCTGCGTACCGGGTTGGCAAGTCTCCAGCCGGAAAGCCTGCGGACGCAGCGGGCCGAAGGGGTGCTCGTCGCCTTCGTCGTCGACGACATCGACGCCGAGTACGCCCGGCTCACTGCCGCCGGGGTGCCGATCGCCACCCCGATCCAGACCGAGCCGTGGGGTGAGCGCTTCTTCCAGGTCACCGATCCCAACGGGGTGATCCTGCAGCTCGTGCAGTGGATGCACGAGCCGGAGGCGGCCGACTGAGCCAGGTGGTCCGGGTGCTGGTGTGCACCGGGCCCGGCGGGGGTACTGCCTCCCCGGGCCCGGTGCCCGTCCGTGGCGCCGGCACCGCCGGTGCGGGTCGACCGGCGGGCGCGCCGTTCCTCGTTCGAGCCGATCCAGTACGCTCGTACTGCTTGAGCATGTCACCCGAGAGGAGCGCCGGCCGATGGCGAAGATCAAGGTAAACAACCCGGTCGTGGAGCTCGACGGCGACGAGATGACCCGGATCATCTGGAAGCAGATCCGGGAGCAGCTGATCCTGCCCTACCTCGACGTCGACCTGCACTACTACGACCTCTCGATCCAGCACCGCGACGCCACCGACGACCAGGTGACCGTCGACGCCGCCAACGCCATCAAGCAGCACGGCGTGGGCGTCAAGTGCGCCACCATCACCCCGGACGAGGCCCGGGTGGAGGAGTTCGGGCTGAAGAAGATGTGGCGGTCGCCGAACGGCACCATCCGCAACATCCTCGGCGGCGTGGTCTTCCGCGAGCCGATCATCATGTCCAACGTGCCGCGGCTCGTGCCCGGCTGGACCAAGCCGATCATCATCGGCCGGCACGCCCACGGCGACCAGTACAAGGCCACCGACTTCGTGGTCCCCGGCCCGGGCACGGTGACCATCACCTACACCCCCGCCGACGGCTCGGAGCCGGTCGAGATGGAGGTCGCCAACTTCCCCGGCGGCGGCATCGCGATGGGCATGTACAACTTCGACGACTCGATCCGGGACTTCGCCCGCGCCTCGTTCCGCTACGGACTGGACCGCAACTACCCGGTCTACATGTCCACCAAGAACACCATCCTCAAGGCGTACGACGGCCGGTTCAAGGACATCTTCGCCGAGGTGTTCGAGAACGAGTTCCAGGCCGAGTTCGACGCCGCGGGCCTCACCTACGAGCACCGGCTGATCGACGACATGGTCGCCGCCGCGCTCAAGTGGGAAGGCGGCTACGTCTGGGCCTGCAAGAACTACGACGGTGACGTGCAGTCCGACACCGTCGCGCAGGGCTTCGGCTCGCTCGGCCTGATGACCTCGGTCCTGCTCTCCCCCGACGGTCGCACCGTCGAGGCCGAGGCCGCCCACGGCACCGTCACCCGGCACTACCGGCAGTGGCAGAAGGGCGAGAAGACCTCGACCAACCCGATCGCCTCGATCTACGCCTGGACCCGGGGCCTGGCCCACCGGGGCAAGCTGGACGACACCCCGGCGGTCACCGAGTTCGCCAACACCCTGGAGCAGGTCATCGTCGACACCGTCGAGGGCGGCCAGATGACCAAGGACCTCGCGCTGCTGATCTCGCGCGACGCTCCGTGGCAGACCACCGACGAGTTCATGAACACGCTCGACGAGAACCTGGCGCGCCGCCTGGCCGCCTGAGTCTCACCCGCAGCACATCGAGCCCGCCGGCCGAGCGCCGGCGGGTTCGGCGTATCCGGAACCCGCACCGGCGGCGTGTCGCGACGGGACGCGCCAGTCGGCGTCACTTCGTCCGGCGCGCCTCGTTGACCTGAGTGGACGAGATGCCAGTCCCGTCCTGGAAGGTTGACCGTCGCCACCGCGCGACGCGCGTGCCCAGCAGCCAGCCTTCCCGGCTGTCGAGTACAGCCAGCCGTCCCTTCCCCGCGGGGGGCCCTGTCCCGGGCCCCCCGCGCCCTGCTGTCCCGGCCCTGCTGGCGCTGGCGCGGCCCGGTGCCCTGCGGCGACCGTCCGTCACACCGTGCGCAGCAGCTCGGCGGCCCGTTCCGGGGCGACGTCGTTGATGAAGACCCCCATGGCCGACTCCGAGCCGGCCAGGTACTTCAGCTTGTCCGCCGCCCGCCGGACGCTGAACAGTTGCAGGTGCAGATGCCCCAGCTCACGCTCGACGCGCACCGGTGCCTGGTGCCAGGCGGCGATGTAGGGCATGGGCGTGTCGAACAGCCCGTCGAAGCGACGCAGCAGGTCCAGGTAGAGCGGCCCGAACGCGTCGCGTTCCGCGTCGGTCAACGCGGGGATGTCGGGTACCGCCCGGTGCGGCGCGAGGTGCACCTCGAACGGCCACCGGGCGGCTGCCGGGACGTACGCCGTCCAGTGCTGGTTCGTCGCCACCACCCGCTCGCCGGCGGCGCGTTCGGCGGCCAGCACGTCGGCGTAGAGATTGCCGCCGCCGGTGCGCTCGGCGTGTCGGCGGGCCGCACCCAGCAGCGACCGCGTCCGGGGGGTGACGAACGGGTACGCGTAGATCTGCCCGTGCGGGTGATGCAGCGTCACCCCGATCTCCACGCCCCGGTTCTCGAAGCAGAACACCTGCTCGACACCGGGCAACCCACCGAGCACCGTGGTCCGGTCGGCCAGCGCGTCCAGCACGGTACGCACCCGGCGCGGCGGCAGCGCGGCGAAGGAGGCGTTGTGGTCGTCGGTGAAGCAGACCACCTCGCAGCGCCCCTGCCCCGGCCGGGCCGCGGTGAACGGCGTGATCGCGGCCGGTTCCGCGACCACCCGCTCGCTCAACGCCGGGAACCGGTTCTCGAAGACCGCGACCGCGTAGTCCGGGGCCGGGATCTCGCTGAGCCGGTCCGCCGTCGAGGGGCAGAGCGGGCACTGGTCGGCCGGTGGCAGGAAGGTGCGGGTCTGCCGGTGCACCGCCAACGCCACCCACTCGTCGGTGAGCGGGTCGTAGCGCAGTTGGGAGGCGGGTGGGGGAGGTGGCAACGGGCGCCGGTCCGGTTGGTCCCGGACGGCGTCGTCGCGCTCGTCGAAGTAGATCAGTTCGCGGCCGTCGGCCAGGCTGATCGCCGTACGCTTCATCGTGGTGTCCCGCCTTCGGGGATCGGCACGACGATCAGCTCGCCGACCCGGTCGCTGAGCAGTCGTCGGGCCTGTGGCGCCAACCGGTCGTCGGTGACCAGCACGTCGGCCGCGCCCAGGTCGGTGATGGCGGAGATGCCGACGGTGCCCCACTTGGTGTGGTCGGCGAGCACCACCAACCGGTCCGCCGCCGCGACCAGCGCCCGGTTCGTCTCGGCCTCGGTCAGGTTCGGGGTGGTGAAACCGGTCCGCTCGGTTATCCCGTGCACGCCGAGAAAGAGCAGATCGAGGTGCAGGGTGCGGACGGCGCCGACGGCAAGTGGCCCGACCAGGGCGTCCGAGGGGGTGCGTACCCCACCGGTCAGCACCACCGTCTGGTCGGCGCGGCCCCGCTCGTGCAGGATGTCGGCCACCGGCAGCGAGTTGGTCACCACGGTCAGGGCCGGCACGTCGACCAGCTGCCGGGCCAGCTCGGCGGTGGTGGTGCCGGCGGAGAGCGCGATCGCCGCTCCGGGACGGACCAGCCGGGCGGCACGCGCCGCGATCGCCGTCTTCTCGGCCTGCTGGCGCACCGACTTCGCCTGGAAGCCCGGCTCGTCGGTGGCGCCGGCGACGGTGGCACCACCGTGCACCTTGGCGAGCAGGCCACGTTCGTGCAGCAGGTCCAGGTCGCGGCGGATGGTCATCTCGGAGACGCCGAACTCGGCGGCCAACTCGCCGACGCGCACGCCGCCGGTCAGGCGGACCCGGTCGAGGATCGCCGCATGGCGTTGCCGCGCGAGCATCGACCCCTCCCCGCAGTCACATGATCGAACGCATCCGAACAGAAACAAACATTAGCGCGCGGAGTCGACCACCGGAAGGGCGCTGGCCCGGTGTCAGAGCGAGGGCAGGCGCGGCTCCACCCAACCGGTCTCGGTCAGGTGGTGCAGAACCCGCTGCACCGCCTCGCCGACGGTCAGATCGGTGGTGTCCAGCACCAGATCCGCGTCGGTCGGCTCCTCGTACGGGTCGTCGATGCCGGTCATCCCGGTGAGCAGTCCCGCCCGGGCCCGGGCGTACAGGCCCTTGCGGTCGCGTTTCTCGCAGACCTCCAGCGGAGTGGCGACGTGCACCAGCACGAACCCGGCACCCGCCGCCGTCGCCATCTCCCGGGCGGTCGACCGGGCCTGGGCGTACGGGGCGATCGGGCAGCAGATGCCGATGCCGTGGTGCCGGGCGATCTCGGCGGCGACCCAACCGATCCGCCGCACGTTTGTGTCCCGGTCGGCCTTGCTGAAGCCAAGCCCGGCGGTCAGCTCGCGCCGCACCACGTCGCCGTCGAGCAGCGTGACCGTACGCTCGCCCTCCTCGCGTAGCGCGTCGGCGAGCCCCCGGGCGACGGTCGACTTGCCGGAACCGGAGAGCCCGGTCAGGAACACCACCAGGCCACGGTGCCGCCGGGGCGGCCGGGCCCGACTCAGCTCCTTGGCCACCGCCGGCGGGGTGTGCCACTCGGGCAGCGGGAAACCCCGGTCCAGCAGGTCTTCGACTTCCGCCTGGGTCAGCGCCAGTCGCCGGTTGCGGGGCGGGATGTCGTCGCGCCAGCGCCACTGGCCGTCCCGGTTGTCGTAGGCCAGCTCACGGGGCACCAGCACCCGCAGCCCGGCCCCGGAGAGCATCTCGCCGGTGGAGAGCAGATGGGTGACGCCGTACGCAGCGGAGACCCGGGCCAGCAGCAGGGCGTCACTGATCTCGTCGCGTCGCCGGGAGAACGGCACGGCGACCAGGGTCGCCGGAGGCATCCGGTCCCGGGCCGCGAACACGCTGCGTACCAGTGCCTCCGGCGGCAGTCCGCCGGTGCCGTCCTCGCCGACCGGAATCATGATCAACACGTGGGCGCTCAGGGTGCGTACGGCGTGCGCGATCTGGGCCAGTTGCGGCCGGTGCAGCGGGCGGTCGGCGACCACCCCGAGCACCCGACCCGGCGGCAGCAACGCGCGAATCTCCTCGGGCGTACGCCGCAGCCGCTGGAACGGGCCGTGCGCGCCGTCGCCCAGCCGGCGCACGGTGCCGCCGACCCCGGACACGCCGTCGCGGATCGTCCAGACGTCGGCCACCTCCAGGGCCGCCATCGGCGCACCCTCACTGTCGGTGAGCACCAGGGCTCGCCGGCCCGGGTCAATGAGGTCGAGTTGCTGCGCCAGCGTCGCGGGCACCTGAAGGGCGACGGCGACCGGCCACGGGGCACCGTCGACCAGCCGGCCCCGGCGGCTGACCGAGACCAGGTCGGCCCGGGTCATGAACCCGGTCAGTGGCGCGTACGCACCGATCAGCAGCAGCTCGAGATCTGCGAGCTCACCGGGACGCGGCGTGTACGTCGGTGCCTCCCGCAGCACCTCGTCGGGCAGCACCCACCCGTTGCTCATCAGACCCCCAACTCCGGCGACCGGCACACAGTTTCGCAGCCGGCCGCCGATCGGTCGAGAGCGCCACCACGTCCGCCGGGCCCCTGGTACGGACGGGGTGCCCGTCGTCCCGCGAATCGACTGCGCACAGCGGCCGGCAACCGGGGCTGGCGGTGCCCGGTCGCCGGCCGCTGTGCGCAGTCGTACCCGCTCGACCTCAACCCAGGGTGGCCGCCCCGAAGGAGACCGCGAATCGCTTGCACCAGATGGAGACGCTCGTCAGGTCGGTCAGCTCGACGTCGTCCGGGATCGCGTAACCCTGGTCGCCGACATTCCCCTTGAGCCGCCCCAACTCGACCCAGCGGCCGTCGTCGAACACGTGCCACCCGTCCCGGCCCTCGATCACCGGCTGGTCGGTCAGCCAGACCCGAAGGTCCGGGCCGTTGGAGGTGTTCAGACCGACCAACTCCAGCCGATGCCGCCCGTCGGCGGTGCGCACGATGCGCGCGCTGCCGGAGGTGTCGTGTTCGTGACTGATGAAGTCACCGGAGCTGACCAGCGTCGCCGCCGTGGCGTCGGGGGAGGCGGGCGCGGCGGAACCGGTCGGCGCGGCCGAACCGGTCGGTGCGGCCGAACTCCCCGGGGTGGCGACCGTCGTCAGTCGCTCGGCCACCTCGGCGTCGGTCAGCAGCTTCCAGGGCTGGAACCAGTACAGGCCGAAGGCCGCGCCGGCGGCCAGGACGGTGATCGCGATCCACGTCAACGGGGTACGGAACAGGCGGCGACTGAGCATGTGCCCAGTCTTTCGCGGGTGGTCGCGGCGTGTCTGCCGGACAAACCTTACGAAGTGCGAACCGATTGCCCGACGCTGCGGCCGAGTCGGCGGCGCACGGCCCGCTTCAGCCGTTGCCACGGCCCGGTGCTGGCCGGCGGGGGAGCCGGGCGCGGCGGCGGCTGCCGCGTGTCGACCACCACCGGCCGGGCACCGTCGGCGGCACACGACACGGCCAGCGGCAGCGTCGCGTCGACCTCGCACCCGGAGCCGGTGAGCCGCGCCTTGAGGATCCAGTCGCCCTGGGTACGGCCGCCGTCGAGGATGCGGAAGTCGATCCTCACCCGCCCCCGCCACATCAGGCGGAACCCGCCCCAGCGATGCGGTACGCGATCCACGTCGAAACTCACCGGCAGGTAGAACTCGTCGCCGTCGACGACCCGTCGGGCGACCACGTCGAGCCGGGGTCGGCGCAGCTCGTCGGTGGCCGACAGCAGCTCGTCCGAGCAGTCGAGCAGGTCCGCGGGCACCTCCTCGACCGGCAGGTCCAGCAGTTCCCGACCATCCGGGGTGCGGTCGTACGAGACGGGTCGGTCACCGCTGCGGAGCCGACCGGAGACGGTGACGTCGAGGGTGTGTCCCGTCAGCTCGTACGTCTTGAGCCGGACCTTCGCCACGACGCCGGCCTCCCACTCGGCGATGCGGTACAGATCCTCGACCCGTCCCCGCTCGACGAGGCCGGCGACAATTCGCTCCAACGCCGGCAGCCCGGCGGCCACGCCCGGCGCGAAGCGTTCCCGGATGGTCCGCCGCGCCTCCGTCACCACCTGGTCGACCCAGTCACGGGGCGCGTTGCGCAGCCGGCTGCCACGCAGCCGGCGGATCATCTCGATCCGCAACCAGCGCTGGTGCAGCCGATCACGCAGCGGACCCGGCTCGGTGTGCGCCTCGACGATGTCGAGGACCTCGCGCAGGCTTCGGAAGTAGCCCTCCGGTTCCATCCGGGTGGCGGTGAGGTTGTCGCCACCGGGCCGCCGGGAGTGGTGGTAGCAGGTGTAGGCGGCCAGCACGCAGGTGCGGCGGGAGAGCAGGTAGGCCCGGGTGACCAGGTGATGATCCTCCAGCCGTTTCCGGCCCTCCTCCGGAAACCGCAGGTCGTGCTGGGACAGGAAGGCCCGGCGGAACATCTTGTGACAGGTCAGGCTCTCCATCAGCGGCGCGTCGACAAGCGTGGCATCGGGCCGGTTGACCCGGAACAGTTCCCGCGGCACCGCACGACCGTGGCCGGCTATCCGGCCGATGGCGATGTCCGCCCCGTTCTCCGCCGCGTACCCGGACAACCGGGCCAGGGCCTCGTCGGCGAGCCAGTCGTCATCGTCGACGAACTGGACGTACTCACCCTCGGCGCGCGCCACGCCCAGGTTGCGGGGGCGTGAGGGCCAGCCGGAATGCTCGGCGTGCAGCACGTGGAAGTGCTGATGGGCGGCGGCCAGCGCATCCAGTCGAGCCGGTGTGGCGTCGGTGGAACCGTCGTCGACGAAGATCACTTCGAACTCGCTCGTCGGCAGTGACTGACGCAGCAACGACGCGACGAGCCGGTCGAGACCCTCGCCGGAGTTGTACGTCGGCACCACCACGCTCACCTTGAGCGCCCCAGCGGTCATGGTTCTCCCGTCAGCCGGTGTGGCCGCCGCGCCGGGCGGACGGCCAGGGTCCATTCTGTACCAGACCACCCGTCGCGGCGGGACAGGATGCCCGCCGGCCACGCCGTAGCCGGCCCGGGACGTGGTTGATCTCCCTAGGGGTAGCGGTGAGTCGGTATCAGGGGAAACGGGGGTTGCTTCCGGAGCGCGGTGCATTGTCCGACGCCTCTAGGCTGACGACGTGACACTGATCGCAACCGAGTCGTTGACGAAGGTCTACGGCGGCGGGGTCACCGCACTGTCCGATCTGACGGTCGCGGTGGAACCAGGGATCGTGGGTCTGGTCGGCGCCAACGGCGCCGGCAAGTCGACCCTGATCAAGCTGCTGCTCGGCCTGCTCACTCCCACTCGCGGCCGGATACAGGTGCTGGGCCTGGACCCGACCGCCGACACGGCGACGGTACGGGCCCGGGTCGGCTACATGCCCGAGCACGACTGCCTGCCGCCCGATCTCTCCGCCGCCGAACTGGTCACCCACCTGGGACGGATCAGCGGCCTACCGCGCACCGTCGCCCGGGAGCGGGCCTCCGAGGCGCTGCGCCACGTGGGTCTGCACGAGGAGCGCCACCGGCCGGTGGGCGGCTACTCCACCGGCATGAAGCAGCGGGTCAAGCTCGCTCAGGCGCTGGTGCACGATCCCGACCTGCTGCTGCTGGACGAGCCCACGAACGGGCTCGACCCGGCCGGCCGGGACGCGATGCTCGCGCTGGTGCAGCGGATCGGCACCGAGTTCGGCATCTCGGTCCTGGTCTGCTCGCACCTGCTCGGTGAGGTCGAGCGGATCTGCGACACCCTGGTCGCCATCGAGGGTGGGCGGCTGCTGCGGGCCGACCACATCGCCGCCATGACCTCGGTCACCGACGTGCTCGCGGTCGAGGTCAGCGAGGGCACCGAGGCGCTGGCCGCCCGGCTGGCCGCCCTCGATCTGCCGGTGACCCGGGAGGGAAGGCTGCTGCTGGTGCCGCTGGCCGACCAGGGCACCTACGACCTGATCCTCGGTGCGGTGGCCGAGCTGGACCTGCCCCTGCACCGGCTGGACCAGCGCCGGCACCGGGTGGCCGAACTCTTCGCCCGGAGGGAGAACAGCCTTGTCTGAGCCGACGGGAGTCATCCACGACATCGGCTACCAGCGCTACACCGGCCCCCGGCTCGGCCGCCGGCACGTCTTCGGAGCGCTGTACCTGCACGGTGTACGGACCACCTTCGGGTTGGGCCGCAGCGCCAAGGCCAAGATCTTTCCCTGGCTGGTGGTCGGCATCGTGCTGATGGTGGCCGCCGCGGTGACCGCGATCCGCAGCCAGATCGGCGAAGTGGTCATGACGTACGCCCAGTTCGCCGACGCGATGAGCTGGCTGGTCATCTTCTTCGTCGCGGTGGCCGCGCCCGAGCTGGTCTCCCGGGACATGCGCAGCGGCGTCCTGCCGCTGTACTTCTCCCGCCCGCTGCCGCACGCCGACTACCCGCTGGCCAAGCTGCTCGCCCTGGTCACCGCGCTGTTCCTGCTGCTCGGCGCGCCGCAGCTGCTGATGTTCCTCGGCGGCGCCTTCACCGGCGACGGCATGGGAGCGGTCTGGGACGAACTGCTCGACCTGCTGCCCGGCCTGCTCTACGCCGGGCTGTGGGCCGTGGTCTTCGCCTCGGTCGGGCTGCTGGTCGCCTCGATGACCGGCAAGCGCGCCTTCGCCGCCGGCGGGATCGTCGCCGTGTTCCTGATGACCACGCCGATCGTCGGCATCCTGTCGGTCCTGCCCTCGCAGACGGCGAACCAGCTCGCCGGCATCGCCTCGCCGCCCACCCTGGTGCAGGGCGTCGGCCTCTGGACGATGCGCGACCTGCTGGTCACCGAGGCCAACACCGCCGACCTCGACCTCGGGGCCTTCGGCCCGGTGTACGCGCTGGCCGCCGTCGCGCTCGTGGCGGGCTGCGTCGCCCTGCTACTTGCCCGCTACAAGAAGGTGGCCGCACGATGACCACGACGAGTACCGCCGCACCGCCGGCCACCGCCACCAGCACCCTCGACCTCGCCGAGGTCTCCCGCTGGTACGGCAACGTGGTCGCGGTGAACAACGTGAGCATGAGCCTCGGGCCCGGAGTGACCGGGCTGCTCGGCCCCAACGGGGCGGGCAAGACCACCCTGCTGCACATGATGGCCGGTTTCCTCACCCCGTCCCGAGGGGCGGTGACCCTGGACGGTCGGCCCACCTGGCGCAATCCGGAGGTCTACCGCCGGCTCGGCCTGGTCAGCGAGCGGGAGGCGGTGCACAGCTTCCTCACCGCGTACGAGTTCGTGCTGGCCACCGCGAAGCTGCACAAGCTGCCGGATCCGCAGGCCGCGGCCCGCCGCGCCATCGACATGGTGGAGATGGCCGACGCCCAGGACCGCCGCATCGGCACCTACTCCAAGGGCATGCGGCAGCGCACCCGGGTGGCGGCGGCGCTGGTGCACGACCCGCAGGTGCTGCTGCTGGACGAGCCGTTCAACGGCATGGACCCGCGCCAGCGGTTGCACATGATGGAGCTGCTGCACTCCCTCGGCGACGCGGGCCGGACGATCCTGTTCAGCTCACACATCCTGGAGGAGGTCGAGCAGGTCTCCGGCACGGTCCAGGTGATGGTCGCCGGCCGGCTCGCCGCCTCCGGCGACTTCCGGACCATCCGGCGGCTGATGACCAACCGGCCGCACGTCTTCGCCATCCGCTCCACCGACGACCGGGCGCTGGCCGTCGCGTTGATGGCCGAGACCTCGGTCAGCGGGGTCGAGCTGGGGCGCGATGGCCTGACCGTACGCGCCGGTGACTACGGAGCATTCACCCGGATGCTGCCGAAGGTCGCCCTGGCCCGCGGCGTACGGGTCCAGCAACTGGTACCCGAGGACGAGTCCCTGGAGAGCGTCTTCTCCTACCTGGTGGAGGCCTGATGTCCACTGTCTCCTGGATCACCGTGCGCGGCCTGTTCGGGCGTCGTCGGTTCCTGCTGCTGCTACCGCTACCGATACTGCTGGTGGGGCTGGCCGTGCTCTCCCGGGGGCTCGGGGTCGAACCCACCGACTGGGGTCCGCCGGTGCTGGTCGGCCTCGGGCTGGCCGTGGTGCTGCCGGTGGTCGCCCTGATCGTCGGCACCGGGGTGCTCGGTGCCGAGATCGACGACGGCACGGTGGTACACGTGCTCACCACGCCGCTGCCACGGTGGCAGATCGTGCTGCCGAAGCTGGCCGTCGCGGCCGGGGTCACCGCGGTCACCGTCGCGGTCCCGCTGTTCGCGGCGGGCCTGCTGGCCGACTCGGTACGCCTCGGCGTGGCGCTCGCCGTCGCCGCGTCGGTCGGTGCGCTGGCCTACTCGGCGCTGTTCGTGGCGGCCAGCCTGCTCACCCGGCGGCCGGTGCTGCTCGGGCTGGTCTACGTGCTGATCTGGGAGGGGCTGCTCAGCAACGTGATCACCGGCACCCGGGTGCTGTCGATCCAGCACTACGTGATCGCCCTGGCCGACCGCCTCGCCCCGACCAACCTGCTCGCCACCACGGTCTCCGTCCCGGTGGCCGCCGTGATGACCGCCCTCATCATCGTCGCCGCCACCTTCCTCTCCATCGACCGCCTACGCTCCTTCTCCATGGCCGGCGAAACCAGCTGACCCCTGGGGTGGGCATCGGGAGGCAGCACTTTCGGGGAAAGTGCTGCCTCCACGGCCGTTGAGGCAGCACTTTCCCCGATGTTGTGCCCGTCAGAAGGCGCAGGCGATGACCAGTTCGGGGGTGCGGTCGGGGAGCAGGTCGAGCTTGTTGATGCGGCCGGCGGCGCGTAGGTCGTCGATTACCAGCGTGAGCTGGTCGAGTACGGCGGCCGGGCCGAGGGCCTCGGCCAGCGGCACCTCCGCCTTCATCGACAGTTTCCGCTCGGACTTGGCCCGGCGGACCTGCCCCAGCGCGTCGGCGGCGAGCCGCAGCAGCTGCGGGTCGCCGTCACCCTGGATGGCCCGGCCCACCTCGTACGTGGTCGGCCACGGCGCGCGGTGCACGGACCCGTACCGCCACCACGACCAGACCTCCTCGGTCGCGTACGGCAGCACCGGGGCGAACAGCCGCAACTGCACCGACAGCGCGGTGGCCAGCGCCGCCCGGGCCGAGTCGGCCCCGGCTCCGCTGCCGTAGGCGCGTTCCTTCACCAGCTCGATGTAGTCGTCACAGAACCGCCAGAAGAACGACTCGGTGGCCTGGAGCGCGGCCGTGTGGTCGTACCCCTCGAACGCGGTTGTCGCGGTGGCCACCACCTCGGCCAGTTCGGCGAGCACGGCCCGGTCGAGGGGTTCGGTCGCCGGGGCGCGCAGCGCGTCGGCGGCACCCAGCCCGAGCGCGAACCTGGAGGCGTTCAGCAGCTTGGTGGCCAATCGCCGGCCGATCCGGATCTGGGCCGGGTCGAAGGCCAGGTCGGTGCCGGGCTTGCCGCTGGCCGACCAGTACCGCACCGCGTCCGAGCCGTGCTGCTCCAGCAGCGCCATCGGGGTCACCACGTTCCCCTTGGACTTCGACATCTTCTTGCGGTCCGGATCGAGGATCCAGCCGGACAGCTCCGTCGTCCGCCAGGGCAGCACGCCGTGCTCCAGGTGCGACCGGACCACGGTGGCGAACAGCCAGGTGCGGATGATGTCGTGCCCCTGCGGGCGCAGGTCCATCGGGAAGACCCGGGAGAACAGGTCCGGGTCACGTTCCCAGCCGCCGACGATCTGCGGGGTCAGCGACGAGGTGGCCCAGGTGTCCAGCACGTCCGGGTCGCCGACGAAGCCGCCCGGCACACCGCGCTGCGACTCGTCGTACCCGGGCGGGGTCTCCTCGGACGGATCGATCGGCAGCGCGGACTCCGCCGGCGTGAGAGGCTCGGTCCAGTCCGGTTCGCCAGCGTCGTCGAGCCGGTACCACACCGGCACCGGCACCCCGAAGTAGCGCTGCCGGCTGACCAGCCAGTCGCCGGTCAGGCCGCCCACCCAGTGCTCGTAGCGGTGCCGCATGTGCTCCGGCACCCAGCGCAGCTCCCGGCCACGGGCCAGCAGTTCCTCCCGCAGATCGGTGTCGCGGCCACCGTTGCGCAGATACCACTGCCGGGTCGAGACGATCTCCAGGGGCCGGTCGCCCCGCTCGTAGAACTTCACCGGGTGGCTGATCGGGCGCGGCTCGCCGACCAGGTCACCCGCCTCGGTCAGCTGCTCCACCACCGTCCGTCGGGCGCCGTTCACCGTCTGCCCGGCCAGCGCCGCGTACGGCTGCGCGGGCACGTCGGCCGGTGGCTCCGGCAGCAGCCGGCCGTCCCGGCCGATCACCACCCGGGTGTCCAGGGCCAGGTCCCGCCACCAGGTCACGTCGGTCAGGTCACCGAAGGTGCAGACCATCGCGATGCCGGTGCCCTTGGCCGGGTCCGCCAGCGGGTGCGCGCGCACCGGCACCTGCACTCCGAACACCGGGGTACGCACAGTCGTGCCGACCAGGTCCGCGTACCGCTCGTCGTCGGGGTGACAGACCAGCGCGACGCAGGCCGGCAGCAGCTCCGGCCGGGTGGTGTCGATGAGCACCTCCCGCCCGCCCGGGGCGTGGAAGCGCAACCGGTGGTACGCGCCGGGGCGTTCCCGGTCCTCCAGTTCGGCCTGCGCCACGGCGGTGGCGAAACCGACGTCCCACAGCGTCGGCGCCTCGGCCTGGTACGCCTCGCCCCGGGCCAGGTTGCGCAGGAACGCCCGCTGGGAGGTGGCCCGGGCCACCTCCCCGATGGTGGTGTACATCAACGACCAGTCCACCGACAGGCCGAGCCGCCGCCACAGCGCCTCGAAGACCTGCTCGTCGGCGACGGTCAACCGCTCGCACAGCTCGATGAAGTTCCGCCGGGAGATCGGGGTCGGGTTCTTCCGGGCGGCGTCGTCCACGGGTCCGGTCGGTGGTGCCCAGTCCGGGTCGTACGGCAGCGAGGGGTCACACCGGACCCCGTACACGTTCTGCACCCGGCGCTCGGTGGGCAGCCCGTTGTCGTCCCAGCCGATCGGGTAGAAGACCGTCCGGCCGCGCATCCGTTGGAACCGGGCGACCAGGTCGGTGTGCGTGTACGAGAAGACGTGCCCCATGTGCAGCTCGCCCGATACGGTCGGCGGCGGGGTGTCGATCGCGTATACGTCCGACCGCTGCCTGCTGCGGTCGAACGCGTACGTGCCCTCCTCCTGCCAGCGGCGCGACCAGGTCTCCTCGAGACCGTCCAGATTCGGACGCTCGGGGACGCCGGTGCGGGCCGTCCTCGCCGTATCAGTCATCCGTGGATCGTATGCACCGTGCGGCCCGGCAGCACCTCATTAGCCCGCCCGCTCACGCTCAGAGCAGCGAGTCGCGCCACTGGCGGTGCAGGTCGGCGTACCGGCCGCCCTCGGCGATCAGCTCTGCCGGCGGCCCGTCCTCGACGATCCGGCCCCGGTCCAGGACCAGTACCCGGTCCGCGGTCTCCACCGTTGAGAGCCGGTGCGCGATCACCAGCGCCGTCCGGTCCCGCAGGATGTTGCCGAGCGCGTGCTGCACCAGACGTTCGGTCGGTACGTCAAGCGAGGAGGTGGCCTCGTCGAGGATCAGCACCGCCGGATCGGCCAGGAACGCCCGGGCGAAGGCGACCAACTGCCGCTGCCCGGCGGAGAGCCGGCCACCGCGCCGGTGCACCTGGGTGGCGTACCCGTCGGGCAGCGCCGCGATGAAGTCGTGTGCGCCGATCGCCCGGGCGGCGGCCTCCACGGCCTCGTCGTCGGCGTCCGGGCGGCCGAACCGGATGTTGTCCGCGACGGTGCCGCCGTACAGGTGGGTCTCCTGGGTGACCAGCACCACCGCCCGGCGCAGGTCCGCGTCGGCGACCTCGCGCAGGTCCACACCGCCCAGGGTGACCGTGCCAGCGTCCGGGTCGTGGAACCGGGCGAGCAGCTTGGCGACGGTGGACTTGCCGGCGCCGGTCGGCCCGATCAGGGCCACGGTCTGACCGGCAGGGATGGTGAGGTCCAGCCCGGTGAGGATCGGTGAGTCCGGGCGGTACCCGAACGACACCGCGTGGAAGCGGACCGCGCCGCGGGTCGGGCCGTCGGGCAGTGGCACGGGTCGGGTCGGTTCGGCGACCGAGGGCCGCTCGTCGAGCACCCCGGCGAGCTTCTCCAGCGCCGCCGTCGCCGACTGGAGCGAGTTGTAGAACTGGCTCAGCTCCTGCATCGGCTCGAAGAACCGACGCAGGTAGAGCAGGAAGGCCGCGAGCACACCGACCCCGGTCTCGCCGCCCAGCACCCGGGCACCGCCGTAGCAGAGCACCACCGCGACGGTGACGTTGCCGATCAGCTTGATGCCGGGCGAGTAGGTCGCGATCAGGTGGAACGCGTGCCGGCTGGACCGCCGGTAGTCGTCGCTGACCGAGTCGAAGATGTGTTGGTTGCGTTCCTCGCGGCGGTACGTCTGCACCGCCCGGATACCCCGCATCGACTCCACGAAATGGACGATGACCAGCGCCATCGCCTCCCGGGTGCGCCGATACGCGGAGGCCGAGGCCCGGGCGAACCAGCGGGACAGCCAGAACAGCAGCGGAAAGGCGAGCAGGGTCACCGAGGCCAGCGGCAGGTCCAGCCAGAGCAGGATGCCGGCCACCGACACGATCGTCAGAGCGGCCATCACCAGGCTCTCCACACCCCCGTCGACCAGCTCGGCGATCGAGTCGATGTCGCTGGTCAGGCGCGAGATCATCCGCCCTGACGTGTAGCGCTCGTGGAAGGCCACCGGCAGGTGCAGGAAGTGCGCGTACACCCGGCGGCGCAGGTCGAGCAGGACGGCCTGGCCGATGCGGGCGGAGATGGAGAGGAAACCGCGCCGGGCCGCGTACTCGATGCCGGCGGCGGCGGCGAACGAGACGGCCACGGTGATCAGCGGGCCGGGCTCGCCGGCCCGGAGCGGCTCGATCGCCCGGTCGATACCGAGCATGACCAGGTACGGCCCGGACATGGCCGCCGCGTTCTGGGTCAACAGCAGCGCGACCGCCGTGCCCAGCCGGGCCCGGTGCGGGCGCAGCACGTCCGTCAGCAGCGCCCGGCTGCGGGCCCGCAGCCGCGCCACCGCCGCCGGATCGGTGTCCTCGGCGAGGCTGCGGTCGGCGTGCGGATCCGGAGCCACCCCTCGCCAGTGGGCTCGGTCCGAATCCGGCGGCGGATCCGGCACGGCCGACGCGGCGGTCACGAGAGCACCAGGGGAGAGCCACCGGGCGCCGGATCGACCGATGTGGGTGTGCCGGCGATCGACGCCGCGGCCGGCTCGGCGGAGAGCAGCCCACGGTAGGTGGGCACGCTGGCGAGCAGTTCGGTGTGGGTGCCGACGGCGGTGATCCGACCGTGCTCCAGCAGCGCCACCCGGTCGGCGAGGGCGATGGTGGACGGGCGGTGCACCACCAGCAGCGCGGTGGTGTCGCGCAGCACTCGCTTGAGCGCCGACTCCACCAACGCCTCGGTGTGCACGTCGAGCGCGGAGAGCGGATCGTCGAGCACGAGCACGGCCGGTCGGATCAGCACCGCCCGGGCCAGGGCGAGTCGTTGCCGCTGGCCGCCGGAGAGCGACAGGCCCTGCTCTCCGAGCCGGGTGCGCAGCCCCCACGGCAGGTCGTAGGCGAACTCGGCCTGGGCCAGTGCCAGGGCGGCCCGAACCTCGTCCTCGTCGGCGTCGGGCCGGCCGAGGGTGAGGTTCTCCCACACCGACATGGAGAACAGTGTCGGCTCCTCGAAGGCGACCCCGACCAGTCCGCGCAGCGAGGCCAGCCGCAGCTCGCGCAGGTCGTGCCCGTCGAGGGTGATGCGGCCGCCGCTCACCTCGTGCAGCCGGGGTACCAGGGACAACAGGGTGCTCTTGCCGCTGCCGGTGGCACCGACCACGGCCACGGTCTCACCGGGCTCGACGGTGAGATCGAGCCCGCGTAACACCGGCACGATGCTCCCCGGATAACGGAAGGTCACTGCCTCGAAGCGGAGTCGACCGCGAACCGTCGAGCGGGCCAGGGCGATGGCGACCGGAGGGTCGACGATGAGCGGCCGGGTGTCCAGCACCTCCTGGATCCGGTCGGCGGCGGTGGCCGCCTCCTGCCCGTTGGCGATGATCCAGCCCAGCGACTGCACCGGCCAGATCAGCATCAGCTGAAGGCTGACGAAGGCGACGAGCTGACCGATGGTGAGCCGTCCGCCGGCGACCGCTGCGGCGCCGGCCACCAGGACCGTGCCCAGGGTCAGGTTCGGCACCAGGTCGAGCAGCGCGGAGGTACGCGCGAGCAGCCGGCCCTTGGCGACCCCGGTGTCGTGCAACGCCTTGGTGCCGACGGCGAACCGGCCGGCCAGTTGCGGCCCCCGCCCGTACGCCTTCATGGTGCGGAGGCCCTGCGCGGTCTCCTCGACAAGCGTGGCCACGTCGCCCTGCTGGTCCTGCATCCGGCGGGACGCGACGTGGTAGTGCCGGCCGAAACGACGGGCGATCAGGAACAGCGGTACCGCGCTGGCGGCCACCAGCAGGCCCAGCGCGGGGTGCAGCCGGATCAGCAGCACCACCACGACCAGGTAGGTGACCACGTTGAGCACGAGAAAGAACAGGCCGAAGGAGAGGAACCGGCGCAGCACCGACAGGTCGCTGGTGATCCGGGAGAGCAGCTGGCCGGACGGCCACCGGTCGTGGAAACTGGCTGACAGCCGTTGCAGGTGGGCGTAGACGTCGGTGCGGATGGCCGCCTCCATCGCCACCGAGGACGACGACTGCACCCACCGACGGATGAAGATCAGTAGGGCTTCGGCGAGGCCGAGCAGCAGTGCCAACCCGGCCAGCAGGAACAGGCCGGTCAGGTCACGCCCCGCCACCGGCCCGTCGACCACCCGTTGCGCCACCAGAGGCACGGCGATGCCGGCGGCCGTGGCGGCCAGCCCGGCCAGCATCAGCCAACCGAACTCGACCGCGTGCGGACGCAGGTAGCGGCGCAGCCGCCAGAGGTTGCGCAGGGGATGTCGACGGACCTCGTCCCGGTCGGCCGGGCCGCCGCCGCTCCCCGCAGCCACTACCCGACGGTAGCCGCATCTGAGAGCAACGCCGCTGTCGGCTTGCTGTCAGCTGCTCCGTTGCTCCGCTGCTTGTGGCCCTGCTCCCGCTGCCCGTCACTGTCCGGCTGGCTTCTCACACTGCGTGTGCGTTCACGGTCCGCCGCCCTACTAATCCTCGCCTTTGCTCTGCTTCAACCCACGCAACGGTTACCCTCCGTTTGGATGGCAGCTTCGTGATCGATTCGCCGTCGGTGCGTCGTCGCTGCTCAGCGGTCTGTTGCGTGGAGTGAAGCAGAGCAAAGCGGGTGGGTGGGGCACCTTGGTCGGCGGGCGACCGGCGAGTGTCGTCGCACACCGTGATCGTTACGGATTGTGCGTTACTAGCCGAGTCGTTCGTGGTCGAGGAGCCAGCGCTTCACCGGCAGCCCCCAGCGGTAGCCGCCGAGCGTGCCGTCGGTACGCAGCACCCGATGGCAGGGGACGAAGAGCGCAGCGGCGTTGCGGGCGCAGGCCGCTGCGGCGGCGCGTACCGCGGTGGGACGGCCGGCCAGAGCGGCGTACCCGGTGTAGGTGACCGGGACCCCCGGTTTGACGTCGCGCAACACCTGCCAGGCATGTGACATGAACGCCCCGCCGGTGTGCTGCTCCACCGGAACGTCGTCGATCGCGGCCAGGTCACCGCCGAGGTAGGCGGCGACGGCTGCGGTGACCGGACCGAGGTCCAGCCGGCGTCGCGGCTCGCCGCGCAGGCTCGGGTGCACGAGCGGCAGCAGGTTCGCCGGGTCCGCGGTGAAACCCGACGCCCGTACCGCGCCATCCGGACCGACGAGGACGGTGAACGGCCCGGCGGGGGTGTCGACGACCGTGCTGTCGATCATGTTGTTCCTGCTGCTCGTGGTGTTCATGCTGCTCATGCGGCACTCCAGGGTTGGATCGATGCTGGCCTGCCCAGGCGAACGCAGGCTGGGTCGGGCGGTTGGATTCGGGTGGCGCAGGCGGCGCTCACGCCGATCGCCAGAGGCGGATCACGGCGTACGACCGCCAGGGACGCCAGCGGACGGCGTACTCGTCGAGGGTTCTGGGGTTGTCGGTGAGGCCGAGGGTCGCGGCGCCCCGACGTAGCGCGAGGTCGGTGGGGAGGAACGTGTCGGGGTCGCCGAGCGCGCGCATGGCCAGGTAGCCGGCGGTCCAGGCACCGATGCCAGGAATCGCGGTCAGCTGCCGCACTGTCTCCTCCCGGTCGCCACCCGACTCCAGGTCAAGCTCACCGGCCGCGACCGCCCGCGCCACCGCTCGGATCGTCTCGCGCCGCCCGGCCGGCATCCGGAACCCCGCATCCGCCACCCCCAGCACCTCCTCCGCGGTGGCGAACCCGCGCAGCGCGCCACCCTTGACCAGAACCTCTTGATCAACTGTGCCGGTGTGCGCGAGGAGGTGGGTGAGGGTGGTGCGGGCGGAGGCCAGGGAGACCTGCTGGGTGGCGATGGCGCGGACGGCCATCTCGAAGCCGTCCACCGCGCGGGGAACGCGTACGCCGGGCTCGGCCGCCACCGTCGCGGTCAGCGCGGCGTCGGCGGCGAGCCCCTGGTCGACGGCGACCGGATCCGCGTCCAGGTCGAACAAACGCCGGCAGCGGGCCACGGCGGGGGCCAGGTCGCGCAGGTCGGTCAGGCGCAGCGTCGCCGCCACATGACCGACCGCCGGGGTCAGCGTGGCCTCTCCGGAACCGTGCGGCAACCGCAACCCCCGCCGGTACGTCCCGTCCACCACCTCGTCGACTCCGGGCAGCGTGCGCCGGGCGAGGAAGTCGAGCAGCGCGGCGGCATGCAGCGGCGGCCGGTACGCCAGCCGCAGGGTGACGGTGCCCGCGCCGCCGACCGCCGTGCCGTTTCCAGCACGCAACTGCGACGGCGGTGCGCCGTAGACCGCGCGTACGGTGTCGTTGAACTGCCGGACGCTGCCGAACCCGGCGGCGAACGCGATCTCGGCCAGTCCCAGCCCAGTCGTCTCGATCAGGGTGCGGGCGGTCTGCGCGCGCTGGGCCCTGGCCAGTGCCAGCGGTCCCGCGCCGAGTTCCGCCCGCAGCATCCGGTGCAGGTGCCGCTCGGTGTAGCCGAGCCGGGCGGCCAGCCCGGGTACCCCGTCGCGGTCGACCACGCCGTCGGCGATCAGTCGCATCGCCCGGCCGACCACGTCGGCCCGTACGTCCCACTGGGGTGAGCCGGGGGAGGCGTCCGGGCGGCAGCGCCGGCAGGCGCGCAGCCCGGCCCGCTGGGCCGCCGCCGACGACGGGAAGAAACGCACGTTCCGTCGCTTCGGGGTCATCGCCGGACAGGACGGCCGACAGTAGATGCCAGTCGAGGTCACGCCGGTGTAGAACCAGCCGTCGAACCGCTGGTCACGGCTGTCGACGGCCCGGTAACACCGCTCGAAGTCCAGTTCCACGTCACCGATGATGCGCCTGCCACCACCCACCCGGCTCGCGGAATTCGGACCACACCCTCGCTCCGCCCGTCTGCCACAAACTGCATGATCGCGGCCGGAGCGTGGGGCGGGGCGAGAGGAACTGTCGGTTGTCGTGGGTAGCGTTCGGCCACCAACTCCAGAAGGGTGCGGCAATGGCGAGCGTGGCGGGTCGGGCGGCGTCGGGACACGAGCACCCACCGCCCGCCCCGACAGTGGTTGAGCGCTTCTATCGCCGGATGCGCGCCGTGGCTCCGGCCGCGGTCGGCGCCATCGAGCGGGACCGTGCCGATGACCCGGGGCGTGCCTTCGGCGACACCGCCTGCGGCCGGCTGGTCGGCTCGCTCGAACCGGACGGAGTGCGTGCGCTCGGGATGTGGGTGCACCACTGGTGCATGCGCTTCTACGACGACGACACTCGCGCCGCGCGGCGGCTGCTCCGGGAGATCGCGGCTCGTCCGGCGCTTGGCTGGACGGCCGACGAGGTCCACTGGATGCTGCGCGAGTCGTACGCGGCCAGCCCGGTGGCCGCCGACCGGTTCTCGCTGCCACTCGCCGCAGCGGGTGAACTGGCGCCGCGCGTGTTGCCCTGGGTGGGAAGCGGGCCACCGCGCCAGGCTGCTCCAGCCGAGCGGGACTGAACGCCCGCCGCTGAGATTCCGAGGTGGCGGCGTCGAAGTGGGATCGACGGTCGTTCTTGCGACTCCGGCCACCACCCGAGCGGTTTCTTCTTCTACCGTTCAGGCACTCGCGATTGCCAATCTCTCGGAGTCGACCCATGACCACGTCCTGGGCGGTCGACGCGGTCGCCGCACACGTCATGCTTGATCACACCGGACACGGCGAGATCGTCTTCACGGTGTCCAATCCGAGCGCCACGCCGGACACCGCGGTGCTGCAACTCGCCCCCGACGACGGTGTGCCGTCGTCCTGGTTCACCGTCGACCGACCACAGCGCGCTGTCCCCGCCAACAGCACTGTCTCGTACCTGGTCACCGTGAACGTCCCGGCCGACGTGCCGGCCGGCCGGTACGAGGTGCGCGCACTGGTCTTCTCGGCCGGTTCTCCCCCCGAAGAGAGCTCACGGTTCAGCGGCCGGGTGACCGTCGAACAGCACCGGCAGCCCGAGCGGCCGCGCCGCCGGCGGTGGATCCTCGCTGCGGTCGCGACGGCGGTTCTCGCGGTCGCGCTGGTGACGGTCGGGGTGTCCCTGCTTCGTCCGGGCCGCGTGCCCGCCGCCGTTCCGCCGGCCACCCCGCCGGCCACGCCGTCGACCACCCCGCCGGTCACGCCGTCGACCAGGGTCGTGGTGACGGTTGAGATGGAGGAGTTGGTCGGCGACCCGGCGACCACGGTGACGGTCGGTGGGGTACCGGCCCGGCCGGCCTGTGCCGGGCGCGCCTGTGAGTTGTGGGCCGCCAATGATTGCTGTCACTACGGCTATTCCGGTGGGCACGCACTTGGTTTCTACGCCCGGCCGCACGACTCCTTCACCGTGACGGTCACCGTCCCGGCGAGCGGAGACTACGAACTGCTCGACATTCGCCTGATCGGGCCGCATTCGGGAAGAACCACATACCTCATCGCCGATCAGCCGGTCGGCGGTGAGTTCGCCGAGTCAGCGGCCCGCTACCGGCTGACCGATTGGACGCCGCACGGCACGGTCCGACTCACCGCCGGTGCCCACCGGCTGACGCTGCGGCATTTGCCTCTCTCCGGCGGCGACGGGAACCCGGCCACCACGATGATCGATCAGCTTCGGCTGGTCAGTACCGGCTCCTGATCGAGAGGCCCGTGTCGGCGTGCCGGGACTACCGCCAAGATGCGGCGGCGGAGCGCGTAAGCTGGCTCGTCGTGAGTCTCACCATCGGCATCGTCGGCCTGCCCAACGTCGGCAAGAGCACCCTGTTCAACGCGTTGACCAAGAACGACGTGCTCGCCGCGAACTACCCGTTCGCGACCATCGAGCCCAACGTCGGCGTGGTCGGGCTGCCGGACGGGCGGCTGGACAAGCTCGCCGAGATCTTCAGCTCGCAGAAGGTGATCCCCGCCCCGGTGTCGTTCGTCGACATCGCCGGCCTGGTGCGCGGCGCCTCGAAGGGCCAGGGACGGGGCAACGCCTTCCTGGCCAACATCCGCGACGCCGCCGCGATCTGCCAGGTGGTGCGGGCCTTCTCCGACCCGAACGTGGTGCACGTCGACGGCAAGGTCTCACCGGCCGACGACATCGAGACGATCAACACCGAGCTGATCCTCGCCGACCTTCAGACGCTGGAGAAGGCGCTGCCCAGGTTGGAGAAGGAGGCCAAGCTCCGCAAGGACCGGGCCGCCGCGGTGGCCGCCGCGAAGGCCGCGGTCGAGGTGCTGGACAACGGCACCACCCTCTACGCCGGTGCCGCGGCAGCCAACATCGAGCTGGAGCACCTGCGTGAGCTGCACCTGCTCACCATCAAACCGTTCCTCTACGTCTTCAACGTCGACGAGGCCGAGCTGAACAACGCCCAGTTCCTCGACGAACTCCGGGCGCTGGTGGCACCGGCCGAGGCGGTCTTCATGGATGCCAAGATCGAGTCCGAGTTGGTGGACCTGCCCGAGGAGGAGGCCCGGGAACTGCTGGAGTCGATCGGGCAGTCCGAGCCCGGGCTGGACCAACTGGTCCGGGTGGGATTCCGCACGCTCGGCCTCCAGACGTACCTCACCGCCGGCCCCAAGGAGGCGCGGGCCTGGACCGTGCCGATCGGCGCGACCGCCCCGGAGGCCGCCGGTGTGATCCACTCCGACTTCCAGCGCGGCTTCATCAAGGCCGAGGTGGTCTCCTACACCGACCTGGTCGAGGCCGGCTCGATGGCCGCGGCGAAGGCGGCCGGCAAGGTCCGCATCGAAGGCAAGGAGTACGTGATGCAGGACGGCGACGTCGTGGAGTTCCGCTTCAACGTCTGAATCCAGCCCGTTCGCACAGGTCAGCGGGTTGGTCCTTCGGACCGTGGCGCTGGTCGTGGACCTCCGGCCTTTCCCGGGCGAGAGGCTGTGCAAGTCTGATCAACGATGTGATGGGGGATCGCTGGTGGGACAGCGGCACGTGCGGAAAATGTTGCGGAAGATGGCCGGCGGGCAGCCGGTGGAGGTCGAGCAGGTGGCCACGTTGCGCTCACTCGCCCTCATGGCTGCTGTTGCCGAGCAATTCGGTTACGCGTACACGGACACGCGGCAGCGACACCGCAACGGACCGCAGCTGTTCTTCGTACCCGACCCCCGTCCGCAGGCCCGCGAAAGGGCCGAGCGGAACCGAGTGCAGTACCCGGATGCTTCCACCGGGGGCGCACTGCCCCCCGTGCCTGCCGACGTGCTGGATCTGTTCAAGGCCCGTATCAGCTACGACCTTGAGGGCTGGAACGACGACAAGCAGCGAACGTGGCTCCTCTATGTCGTCCTCACCGTGCTGTGCACGATCCTCGGTGTGTGGCTCGGAGTAGGAGGGACGTCCCCCGCCGCCGCCGCGGCTGTCGCCGCTGTCACCTGGGCGGCGCTGATGTCCGTTACCCTGTTCTTGGTCTCCATTCGTCGACGCAGACGGGCTAGGTTCGCTGCGATCCTGGAGGCGGCCGGGTTCACGCAGACGACTGAGCAGGGCGGCCGGGAGCGGTATCTGCCGCTGACGTACCAGTAGGAGCGCCCAGAACAAGCAAGCGAGGGGTCGTCTGGCCCTACCCGCTAGAGCGATGGTTCATGGAAGTAGACGGTGGCCGACCACCAGTCGCCGTCGGCAGTCACCTCGCTGTGCAGGACGACGTCTTGGACCTCGATGCCAGCAGGCCACTGTTCGATGCTGTCTGCGATGCGGCGTAGCAGCGCCGGGACGCTACCTTGGCCGGGGCCTTCGGGATTGGCTTGCGAGAAGTGCCTGATGGTCCACGACTGCGGTTGAGGCGGCATGGCCGCAGTCTGCCAGAGGTTCGGCCGCCCGAGACGACTCGTGAGCAGGCGTCGGACGCTGTTCCCGCTGGTGGCGGGACAGGTGTTCTCAGTTCCGCCCTGATCGCCCGCCACCTCGCACCGCCCTGTTCGACGGTGTGGCGGAACTGCCGGCGGGCGGTGTCAGCCGGCGTGCAGGGCGTCGTCGACGCCGGTCTCGCGGTCGCCCAGATGCACCGGGTCGCGGCGGGAGAGCACGTCCAGCGCGGCCTTGAGGCCGGCGCCGTACTCCCGGGCGGAGCTGATCCGCCAGGTGCGGTGGCTCAGCTCCCGGGCGGTCTCGTCGCCGACGCCGTTGGCGTCGATGCCGAGGTGCCGGCAGACCGTGACGGCGCGGGCCAGATGGAACTGCTGGGTCACCACCGTCGCCCGCTCCACCCCGAAGATCCGTTTCGCCCGGGCGCACGAGTCGTACGTGTCGAAGCCGGCGTGGTCGAGCACCACCTTGTCGGCCGGCACACCCTGCTCGACCAGCCAGCGCTGCATCGCCTCGGGCTCGTTGTACTCGTGGCGCATGTTGTCGCCGGAGACCAGGATCGCCTGCACCTTGCCGGTGACGTACAGCTCGCGAGCGATCTCCAGCCGGGCGGCGAGGAACGGCGCCGGCGTGCCGTCGGGCTGGACCCGGGTCCCCAGCACCAGGGCGACCGGCGCCTCGGGCACCGTCGCGACCGGGTAGGTACGCCCCTGCGCGCCGGAGCGGATCCAGGTCGCGCTCGCCCACACGCCAGCTGTCAGCAGCACCGCACCGAGCGCTCCGGCCAGCGCCGCTCGGCGTAGCCAACGCCCACGGCCTCGGTCCCGGAGCTGTCGAAGTATGGCCGTCAGTGACACACGGATCGGCATGTGGCCAGTATCCCAGCGCGGCGCGAGCCGTTCAGTGCGCGCTGTGGCGCGGGTACGACGGCTGGATCGTCGTACCCGCGCCGTGGATCACCCGAGCCGGTACACGGAGATGTGTGCGGTGCTGTCCGGGCCGAAGGGTGACCGGTCCCAGTCGGCGTACCGCTCGGCGAGCCGGAGACCGGCCCGCTCCGCCAGCTCGTCGATCTGCTCGGGCCACAGGTAACGCATCGCGAACGGGTGCAGGTGCACTCCGGCGGCGTTGAACGTGATGGTCTGCCGGAGGAACGTCTGCGCCTCCCGGTCGTACCTGTGCAGCCGGATGGTGGCCGAGTCCTCGGTCACCTCCCGCATCTGGACCTGCTCGTCCCGGTCGAAGTCCGCCGGGTCGGGCACGAACGTCTCGACGACGAACGCGCCGCCGGGGGCGAGCACCCGAGCGACGTTGCGGAAGCAGTCCGCCTGCCGCTCGGCGCGGACCAGGTTGAACAGGGTGTTGAAGACCAGGTACGCCATGGTGTACGGGCCGGTCACCGGCACGTCCGCCATGTCGCCGATGGCCACCGGGATGTCGCCACCACCGGGCTTGGCCCGCATCTTCGCGACCATTTCCGGCGACGCCTCGACCCCCGCCACGGCGATCCCGCGCTCGGCCAGGGGGAGGGCGACCCGACCGGTGCCGATGGCCAGTTCCAGCGCCGGGCCGTCGCCGGCCAACTCGGCGAGGAACTCCACCGCCGGTGCCGGGTCGGGCAGGCCACCCGGCAGGTCATAGGTGTCGGCCCAGAGCCGGCCGAAGTGTCCCGGGTCGTCGAAGACCGACATCAGCGGCCTCCGTCGTTGCTACCGGCGCCGCACGGCGCCTTCTTCGATGATTCCCACGTACGCACGAAGCCTCGATTCGATGGGGTTGACGATGCCTACTCGCTGCCTGGGCGTCGTGCTGTGCCTCATGTCGTCGCTCCCTCCGTTCGGCTGGCTCGTCAGTCAATCGGTATCGATGGCCGGCGGCAACTGCAATTCACCGATCAGCTGATGTAGTGCAGGATGACGTTGTGCACGTGGTGGCTCTTCTGGTCGCCCCGAAACTCCACCTCGTAGGTGTGGGTGCCGACGTGGATGGCGATCGCGCCGGTGGAGAAGAACGAGCCGCCCCAGGACTTGTTGCTGACCACACTCACGCTGGTGATCTTCGTGTACGGAATGCTGGTGATCGCGTACTTCTTGCCGACGAACGAGCGGTCCTGGATGATGACGCGCCGATCGGTCAGCCCGATGAACCCGGTGCCGGTACCGACGGCGTCGTAGACCGCGATGATCTGTTCACCGTCGAGCAGGCCGCTCTGGATCTGCTGGAACTGTTCCTTGCGGTCATAGGTCGCGTTGGCCATGACGCCCACGGTAGGCAGCGTCCGCCAGTTCAGCTCTCGGTGACCGCGCGGTAGGCATCCTCGATGCGGGCGGCCAACAGGACCTCGCCCTCGGAGAGGGGCTCGTTGCCGTGGCCGACCCGGATCTGGGTGTGATCGGCGCGCCGGCTGATCTCCGGGCGCAGATGCAGTGCGTCGGCGACCACCTTCACCCGCTCGGTGAGCGCCGCGTGCTGCGTGTCGTCGATGACGAGAGTCCGCCGGATCTGCTCACCCTCACGCGTCCAACCGGACAGTAGGGTGAGGGCGTCGCTGAGGTAGTCGTGCTTCGTCCGACCGCCAAACAGCGCACGCATCACCGCTCCTCCCAGGCTTCGTTGCCGGCTTGTGGCCAAATCGTCGCCGCCCCGTGTCATTGTCGGTGCTTCTAGTCTTACGTCGCACGGAGGGGGTGTCCACGCCCACACTTCCGGGTATTCCTGGCCTGACGGACGACCAAGCTACCCAAACCGCCGATTGATCTGGCACCCTGGACGCCCGTGCGGACCGAACGGGCGAACGGCGGCGGAAATGCCGCACGGCGCGATCCGAAGGTGATCGTTGGCGCGGCCATCATCAGCGAAGGGCGGGTGCTGGCCTGCGCCAGGTCCGCCCCGCCGGAGGTGGCGGGCATGTGGGAGTTTCCGGGTGGCAAGGTGGAGCCGGGGGAGAGTGAGACGGCGGCGCTGGCCCGCGAGTGCGTCGAGGAGTTGGCCGTACGTGTGGAGATCGGCGAGCGAATCGGCCGCGACGTCCGGATGGCGCACGGCCGCTCGGTCCTCAAGGTGTACGCGGCCCGCCTCCTGCACGACGACGAACCCCAGCCCCTCGAACACTCCGCCCTACGCTGGCTCTCCGCCGCCGACCTGGACACCGTCACCTGGCTGCCCGCCGACGCCCCCATAGTCGCCGCCCTCCGCCCCCTCCTCTCCCCCTGATCCCCCGCTGACCCTGCGCCGACCCTTCCCTGCGCTGATCATGAAGTTGTTGCCAGCGGTAAGCGCTTGCAGGGGCAATAACTTCATGATCAACAAGGGTTGGGATGGAAAGGGACGGGGGCCGCGGCGGATGCCGCGGCCCCCGTTGATGTTCGGGTGGTTAGTGGTTGCGCTCGTCCTGGTCGGGGTGGGCGAAGTTGAGGTGCTCGGGGGGGAGGGGGAAGGTGACGTCGTCGCCGAAGGGCGACGGAGCCGCCGCGCGGTCGAAGGTTAGCTCCGTGAGGGGGAGCTTGCCGCTGGCGTCGACCGCCGGGGCGGTCGGGTGGGGCACCTCACGGTGCCAGTTGACGCCCTGCTGGGCCTGAATCTCGGCCTGGGCGTCGTGGGAGCCACCCGCGTGGGAGTGAACGCCGCCGCCCGCGGCGCTGGAGCGCACCGCGCCCGGGGAGTGTCCGCTGGTCACGCTGGTCTGAGGCACCTGACCCCTCCGGAAGATCTTGCTACCGAGCCACACGAGTGGATCGTACCTGCGGTCGACGACCCGTTCCTTCATGGGGATGATCCCGTTGTCGGTGATCTTGATGTGCTCGGGACAGACCTCGGTGCAGCACTTGGTGATGTTGCAGAAGCCGAGCCCCTGCTCGGTCTGCGCGTAGTCCTTGCGGTCGGTCCGGGTGTCCAGCGGGTGCATGTCCAGCTCCGCGGCCCGGATGAAGTACCGGGGGCCGGAGAACGCCTGCTTGTTCTCGTCGTGGTCCCGGATCACGTGGCAGACGTTCTGGCACAGGAAGCACTCGATGCACTTGCGGAACTCCTGCGAGCGCTCCACGTCGACCTGCTGCATCCGGTAGTCGCCGGGAGCCAGATCGGCCGGGGGAGCGAAGGCGGGGGTCTCCCGCGCCTTCTCGTAGTTGAACGACACGTCGGTGACCAGGTCGCGGATGACCGGGAACGTCCGCAGCGGGGTCACCGTGATCGTCTCGTTCTCCTCGAACGTCGACATCCGGGTCATACAGCCGAGCTTGGGCATCCCGTTGATCTCCATGGAGCAGGAGCCGCACTTGCCGGCCTTGCAGTTCCACCGGCAGGCCAGGTCGGGCGCGTCGGTGGCCTGCAACCGGTGGATCACGTCGAGGACCACCTCGCCCTCGTTGACCTCGACCGTGTAGTCCTGCAGGTCGCCACCCTCGGCGTCACCCCGCCAGACCCGGAACTGGCGCTTCGTCCCCATCAGCGGTTCTCCTTCTCGACGTCAGCGGCGGCGGCATCGGCGGCGACGAGGGCGTCGAACTCGGTGAGCTCCTCGTCGGTGAGGTACTTGGCCAACTCGGCGCGGTCGAACAGACCGATCAGTTCGGAGCGCATCTTCGGCAACGGCTTGCGTTCCAGCCGGACGGTGTCGCCCACCAGCGAGCAGACCAGGTTGACCCGCCGCCACTGCGGATCCATCGTGGGGAAGTCCTCGCGGGTGTGCCCGCCGCGCGACTCGCGCCGCTCCAGCGCCGCCTTCGCGGTGCACTCGGAGACGACGAGCATGTTGCGCAGGTCCAGCGCCAGATGCCAGCCCGGGTTGTACCGCCGGCCGCCCGCGGCGCTGACCTTCGCCACCCGCTCGCGCAACTCCGCCAGGCGGGCCAGCGCGTCCTCCAGTTCGGCCTCCCGCCGGATGATGCCGACCAGATCCCCCATCACCGCCTGGAGGTCCTGCTGGAGGGTGTACGGGTTCTCGCCGGTGTCCCGCTGCAACGGCGCCAGGGCGGTCTCCACCGCCGTCTCCACCGCTGTCACCGCCACCCGGGGGCGGCCGGTGAGCTGGTCGACGTAGGTGGCGGCGTGGCCGCCCGCCCGCTTGCCGAAGACCAGCAGGTCGGACAGGGAGTTGCCGCCCAGCCGGTTGGAGCCGTGCATGCCGCCGGAGACCTCACCGGCGGCGAACAGCCCCCGCACCGCGCCGTACGCGGCGCCGCTGTCCGGGTCGACCTCCACGCCACCCATCACGTAGTGGCAGGTCGGACCGACCTCCATCGGCTCCTTGGTGATGTCGACGTCGGCCAGCCCCTTGAACTGGTGGTGCATCGACGGCAGACGACGACGGATCTCCTCGGCCGGCAACCGGGAGGCGATGTCCAGGTAGACGCCGCCGGCCGGCGTACCCCGACCGGCCTTGACCTCGCTGTTGATCGCCCGGGCGACCTCGTCGCGGGGCAGCAGTTCCGGCGGACGCCGGTTGTTGTCCGGGTCGTCGTACCAGCGGTCCGCCTCCTCGGGCGTCTCCGCGTACTGCTTGCGGAAGACGTCGGGGACGTAGTCGAACATGAACCGCTTGCCCTCGGAGTTCTTCAGGATGCCACCGTCACCGCGTACCGACTCGGTGACCAGGATGCCCTTGACCGATACCGGCCAGACCATCCCGGTCGGGTGGAACTGGAGAAACTCCATGTTGATCAGAGTCGCGCCGGCGCGTAGCGCCAGCGCGTGGCCGTCCCCGGTGTACTCCCACGAATTCGAGGTGACCTTGTAGGACCGACCGACGCCACCGGTGGCGAGCACCACGGCGGGCGCTTCGAAGAGGACGAACTCGCCGGACTCCCGGTAGTAGCCGAACGCGCCCGCGACCCGGTCGCCGTCGAGCAGCAGCTCGGTGATGGTGGTCTCGGAGAAGACCTTGATCCGTGCGTCGTACGAGCCGTGCTCGCGCTTGTCCTCCTGCTGCAACGACACGATCTTCTGCTGGAGGGTGCGGATCAGCTCCAGGCCGGTCCGGTCGCCGACGTGCGCCAGCCGGGGGTACTCGTGGCCGCCGAAGTTGCGCTGCGAGATCTTCCCGTCCTTGGTGCGGTCGAACAGCGCACCGTAGGTCTCCAGCTCCCAGATCCGCTGCGGCGACTCCTTCGCGTGCAGCTCCGCCATCCGGAAGTTGTTGAGGAACTTGCCGCCGCGCATGGTGTCCCGGAAGTGCACCTGCCAGCTGTCCCGGCTGTTCACGTTGCCCATGGCCGCGGCGGCGCCGCCCTCGGCCATCACCGTGTGCGCCTTGCCGAACAGCGACTTCGAGATGATGGCGGTCTTCTTGCCGGCCAGCCGCGCCTCGATCGCCGCGCGCAGGCCGGCGCCGCCGGCCCCGATCACGACGACGTCGTAGTGGTGTCGTTCGATGCGAGTGGTAGCGCTCGTGTCGCGGTGAGAATTGGTCGTCATGTCAGGGGCCCTCAGTTGATGAACCGCAGGTCGGAGATCCACTCAGCGGAGACGGCCATGACGTAGAAGTCGGTCAGGGCCAGCGTGCCGAGCGTGATCCAGGCGAGCTGCATGTGCCGGACGTTGAGCCAGGAGACGTAGCCCCAGGCCCGGTAGCGGACGGGATGCTTGGAGAAGGTCTTCAGCCGCCCGCCGATGATGTGCCGGCAGGAGTGGCAGGAGATGGTGTACGCCCAGAGCATGACCACGTTGCCGAGCAGGATCAGGTTGCCCAGCCCGAAGCCGAAGCCCTCGGGGCTGTGGAAGGCCAGGATCGCGTCCCAGGTGTTGATCAGCGAGATGATCGCGGCGAAGTAGAAGAAGTACCGGTGCGAGTTCTGCACGATCAGCGGGAACCGGGTCTCGCCACCGTACGAGGCGTGACCGTCGGGCACCGCGCAGGCCGGCGGCGACAGCCAGAACGACCGGTAGTAAGCCTTGCGGTAGTAGTAGCAGGTGAGCCGGAACAGCAGCAGGAACGGCAGGGTGAACGCGGCGTCCGGGATGATCCACCAGCCGGGCAGGTACTGCCCGAAGTGGGCGGCCTCCGGCAGGCACCGGTCGGTCACGCACGGGGAGTAGAACGGGGTCAGGTAGTGGTAGTCCTCGACCCAGTACCACTTGTGCATGAAGACCCGGACCGTCGCGTACGCTACCCACGCGCTGAGCCCGATGACCGTGATCAGCGGGGCAAACCACCAACGGTCCGTCCGCAACGTCTTCGCCGCGATGGCGGCGCGTGCGCGCACACCCCGCGGTTTCGTTGCCGATGATGTCATTCGCGTCGTCTCCCTGACGGGGCCCTGTCACGGGCGGCGGAACACTTACGGGCGGCACGCGGACCCGGGCGAACCCGCACCCGCCTGTCGCGTCATGCGCGCACCAACGACCGCGCCGGCGTACCGGAGCAGCTAAGTGACACACGTTACGCCGATCTAGGCGGGCCGTCCGCGCAAGGCAGTGTCCCGTGTGTCCCGCACTTTGGAAAGCCTCTCGCCAAGATCGATATGCGAGCGTGCGGAAAAGATCGACAAACGGTCAGCCGGACGCCCCGCCGGTGAAGTTCCACGAGGCCAACCGCAGTGGCGGGGCCTCCCACCAGACACCGTCCACCCGGTCCGGCAGGCGTACCGCGCGCCGGCCCAGCTCCAGCACCGCCCCGGGGGCGAGCGCCCGGGGGTACGACTCGGTGAAGCGCAGATCGCGGACCGCCCGGGTGATCCGACCGTCCTCGACCAGCCACAACCCGTTGCGGGTCAGGCCGGTGACGACCAGACTCAACGGATCCAGGACCCGGGTGTACCAGAGGTCGCTGACCAGCAGGCCGCGGCCCATCCGGGAAACCAGGGCGGCGGTGTCCGGATCGCCGATCGCACCGTCCACTGCCGGGCCGCCGAGCCCTTGACCGCCAGCCAGGAAAACGCCCGTCGGGTCGGCTGCGCCCGCCGTGCCGGCAGGGGCGAGGCGCAGGTTGCGGGGGATCGGGCCGAAGGTGGGGCTGCCGGCCCAGGCGTGGCCGGTCGAAGCGACGCCCAGCTCGGCGGCGCTGCGCCGGTCGTGGGTGACGGCGCGTGTGGTGCCCGCGTCCACCAGGGTCAGTGCCCGGGTCGGGGTGCCCTCCAGGTCGAACGACAGCCCCGAGGCGGCGAGCGGATCGTCGACCAGGGTGACCGCACGATCGAACTGGGCCACGCCGGGAGCGGCGAACGACTGACGTTCGGCGTACCGCCGGCCGTTGAAGCCGTACCAGGCCAGGTTCTCCAGCAGGTCCGCGACGGCAGCCGGCTCAAACACCACCGGATAGCGTCCGGGGGGCAGCTCGACCGGGTGGACCGCCGCCCGCGCCTTCGCGGCGGCCTCCCGCCCAAGGCCGGTGCCGTCGAGGTCGGCGAGCCGATCGACGTGCTGGCGGGCCGTGCCGTCCGCGCCGCCGGCCCGGGCGATGCCGTCCATCGCCGCCTCGGCCGCCTGCCCCTGAGCCGAGTGGCCGGCCGAGTTGGCGAAGGCCGTGACGCGGTAACCCGTGCGGCAGTATCCGGCGGTGGTCAACCCGGCGGCCGCGTCGACGAACGCCCGGACCAGGGCGGCCCGTTGCTCCGGTCCGGCGTGGGCGATGGCCGGGTCCCAGTCCGGGACGGGCGCCACCGGTGTCGCGGGGGTGAGTCCCGGCCAGGCCGGATCCGGCGGAGTGAACCGGGCCGCCGTCAGCACCCGCTCCACCAGCGCGCGCAACCCGTCGGTGGTGACGGCGTTTCCGCTGCCGGTGGCGGTACGGCCGGCCAGGTGGACCCGCAGCCGGACGTCCACGGCGGACGCGGCCACGTTCTGGTGGATCGCCGAGTTGGCGAACCGGGTCAACGCCGACTCGACCCGGGTCACCGTCACCTCCGCCTGCGCGGCCGGCCCGGCCAGCCGGGTGACCAGATCCACCACCCGGCCGGCGATGTCCAACTCGGTGTCACCGGCCCGCATCGGCGCGCGACTCACGCCGCCTCCCCGGGATCGGCGACGCCGTGCGGCGCCACCACCGCACATCGTCGAGTCGTCGGCTGGCGGCCGGTCATGCGCGTACCCCAACCCGGACGTTGCGGAAGCGGGCCGGTGCCGACGGGTGCCCGGTGTGCCCGATCTGGCCGGGCTGGCCCTTGCCGCAGTTCGGGGTGCCCCACGGCACCGTCTCCGACGAGAGCATGTCCATCGAACGCCAGAACAGCGGGCCGATGCCGGTGTAGGTCGGGTTGCGCAGCATCCGTCCGCGCCGGCCGTTGCGGATCTCCCAGCCGATCTCGCAGCCGAACTGGAAGTTCAGCCGTTTGTCGTCGATGGACCAGGACCGGTTGACGTCCATCAGCACCCCGTTGTCGGTGGCGGCGACGATCTCCTCCAGGGTGTGCGGACCGGGCTCCAAGCCCACGTTCGTCATCCGCACCATCGGCAGCCGCGCCCACCCGTCGGCGCGTACGCTGCCGCCGTGGTCGAGGCCCGCGACGGCGGCCGAGTCCCGGCCCGCCAGCACACCCACCCAACGGCCGTCCCGCACCGCGTCGCGCTTGACCGCCGGTGAGCCCTCGTCGTCGTAGCCGAAACTGCCCAGCGCGCCGGGAATTGTCGGGTCGATGGTGATGGTCATCAGCTCGGAGCCGTAGCGCAGCGAGCCGAGCTGCGCGAGATCCAGCCATGAGGTGCCGGCGAAGGCCGCCTCCCAGCCGAGGATCCGGTCCAGCTCGATGGCGTGCCCGACCGACTCGTGGATCTGCAGGGCCAACTGCTCGCCACCGAGGATCAGGTCGGTCTCTCCGGTGGGGCAGAGCGGTGCGGTCAGCAGCGCCCGGGACTCCTCGGCGATCCGTGCCGCATGGGCGGTCAGCTCCAGCGAGTCGACAAGCTCCCAGCCGGTGGTGCCGTACTGACCGCGGTAGCTCGGCCAGGACCGGCGCTGGGTCTCGTCGGCACCGACAGAGGTGGCCGAGATGCCGCCGCCGCACTCACGGATGCGCTGGTCGATGCGGTGTCCCTCGCTGGAGACGAACCACTTCGCGGTGTCCCAGACCTGGTAGAGCCCCTCGGCGAGGTCGGCGCCGTGCTCGGCCATGGTGCGGGTCGCGGCCACCAGCAGGTCACCCTTGACGGCGAGGGAGACGCCGAGCGGATCGACCGCGCAGGGCGCGGACCAACTCGCCGTGACCGGGGTGACCGCGACCAGGTCGACGGGCGGGCCCGGAACCAGCGCACTTGCCGCCGCGGTCCGCGCGGCCCGGTGGCCGGCGTCGCGCGCGGCCCGGTCGGACAGCTCCGGTACGGCGTGGAAGCCCCAGCTGGAACCGACAAGCGCGCGTACGCCCAGACCGACGCTCTCGTCCTGGGTCAGCGACTCGATGTCGCCGTTGCGGGCGGTCATCGACTCGTAGCGCCGGTGCATCACCCGGACGTCGGCGTAGCGGGCACCCGCGTCCAGCGCCGCCTGCACGGCCGCCTCGGCCGCCCCGAACTCGCTCATGGCACCCGACCCTAGGCCAGCCGACCGACAACCGTCAGGGAAGCAGGTCCTCGGGACGGATGGTCACCTTGACCGGTTCGCTGAGCACCAGCACCTGGCCCGGCTCGATGAGCAGGTACCACTCGGTGAGGTACTCCTCCTCGGTCCACGGGCCCTCGTGGTCGAACACCGCCACGGTCATGGTCACCTCCGCTCGTCCCGCCGGGATCCTGCCTGCCGGGGCGTCTCCATCGTCGCACCCTTCGTGCGAGTGGCACGGCGCCGAACCGTAGCCGCGGCTCACGCCCCGAGGTGGGTGCGGAGGAAGTCGAGTTCCAGGCGGAGGAGGCGTTCGGCGAGGCCACCGGCGGCCATGTGGGTGGCGCCGGTCAGCGGCAGCACCGAGTGCGGCCGGCCGGTGGCCAGCAACGCCGCCGACAGCCGCAGCGTGTGCGCCGCCACCACGTTGTCGTCGACCATGCCGTGCACCAGCAGCAGCGGTCGGGCGTGTGCCGGGTCGGTGACCGGCTCGGCGGCCAGTTCCACGAGCGAGTGGTGCGCGTAGACGTCCTCGCCGTCCGCGGGCGGACCCAGGTACCGCTCGGTGTACGCGGTGTCGTACAGGGCCCAGTCGGTGACCGGCGCGCCGGCGATGCCGCACCGGAACAGCTCCGGATGCCGCAGCACCGCCAGGCCGGCCAGCCAGCCACCGAACGACCAGCCGCGCACCGCGACCCGGTCCAGGTCCAGGTCCGGGTGCTTGTCGGCGAGCGCGGTGAGCGCCTCCACCTGGTCGAGCAGGATCACGTCGGCCACCCGCCGGTGGATGGCCTTCTCGAACGACGGGGCAATGCCCGGCGTACCCCGGTTGTCGGTGACCACCACCGCGAAACCGGCGTCGGCCCACCACTGCCGCTCCAGCCAGGCCGAGCGGGCGGCCACCACCTCCTGATGGCCCGGACCGCCGTAGACGTCGAGCAGGACCGGCAGCCGACGACCGGTGACGTGGTTGTCCGGGTAGAGCACCGCCGCAGGAAGCCGCCGGTCGGTCACCCGCTCCAGCAGCGGCAGCGGCGAGTAGCTGGGCGTGGCGGCCAGCGACCGCAGCGTGCCCACCTCCCGGTCTCCCTGGAACACCGTCCACCGCACGCCCGCGTGATCAAGCGAGGCGCTGCCGATGACCAGCACGCCACCACCGACCGCGCCGACGTGCCAGCCGGCCTCGCTTGTCATCCGGCGGGCGTCCACGCCGCCGCCGATGCTGGTCCGGACCCGGAACAGGTGCTGTTCGCTCGGTTCGCCGTCGCTCGCCTCGACCAGCAGGTCCGCCGGACCGCCGCCGGTGGCCAGCCGGCCGACCACCCGGCGCACGTACAGCGAGGGCGGGGTGAGCAGCGTGCCGTCGGCGAACAGGCAACGGGCGTCGTACCCGTCGTGGGCCAGCTCGCCACCGACGAGCACCCGCCCGTCGGGCAGGTGCGCGGGGGTGCCCGGAACCGGCTCGACCCAGCGTGGGTCGGCCAGCTCGGCGTGCACCTGGGTCTCCCCGGTACGCGGATCGACCGCGAGCACCAGCCCGTGCTGCTGGGCGCGGCGCAGCACGGTGATCAGTGGGGCGCCCTCGCCCCAGTGCACCGCGGTCAGGTACGGGTAGGTCTCCCGGTCCCAGTGCACGTCGACCCAGCCGCCGTCGAGGTCGAGCAGGTGCAGGCTGACCTCGGCGTTCGGGCCACCCGCGACCGGGTACGCGACGCTTGTCGGCGGGCTGCCCGGCTGTGCCGGATCGTGCAGGTGCCAGCGGGGCAGCCGGGTCTCGTCGACCCGGGCGGCGAGCACCGACCGACCGTCGGGGGCCCACCAGTAGCCGCGGTGCCGCCCGAACTCCTCCGCCGCGATGTGCTCGGCCAGCCCCCAGAGCACCCCGGAGTCCTCGCCGGCCAGGATGGTGTCGGCGCCGTCGCTGTCGATCACCCGCAGCTCGCCCCGGCGGACTCCCTCGGCGGCGTCGGTCACGTAGGCCAGCCGCTGCCCGCTCGGGTCGGGCCGGGGGTCGAGCACCGGCCCGACGGTGGGCACCTCGATCACGTCGCCGTGCACCAGGTCGGCCCGGAAGAGCCGCCCGGCCAGCGCGAACACCGCCACCCGACCGGCGGCGTCGAGGGCGTACGAGCCGATGCCGGAGGCACTCAACCGCAGCCGTTCCCGGCGGGCCCGTTCCCCCGGGCTCAGCGCGTCGGGGTCGGTGCCGAGCAGGGCGCCCGGGTCGGCGACCAGGGTTTCCGTGCCGGTCGTCAGGTCCAGCAGCCAGAGCGCGTCGGCCGGGTCCTCCGGCCCGGCCGAGCGTAGGAAGACCACCCGGGCACCGTCGTCGGCCACGGAGACGGCACGCGGCGCCCCGTGGCTGAACCTGCGGGTGCGGGCGGCCAGCTCGGGAAAGTCCACAGGCCAGATCGTAGGCCGGTACCGAGTCCGATGTGAGCGACCTGCGCGGACGCGCCTGGGCCGGTAGGCGAGAACCGCCGGTTAGAGTGACCGTCGTGACGACGCTGCCTGACCGCCGCCTGCTGCTGGTCCACGCGCATCCCGACGACGAGTCCATCGGCACCGGCTCGACGATGGCCCACTACGCGGCCATGGGTGCGCACGTCACCCTGGTGACCTGCACTCTGGGCGAGGAGGGTGAGATCCACGTACCGGAGCTGGCCGGGCTCGCCGCGACCGAGGCCGACCAGCTCGGCGGGTACCGGATCGCCGAGCTGGCGGCCGCCTGCGTCGAGCTGGGCGTCACCGATCACCGGTTCCTCGGCGGGGCCGGCCGCTACCGCGATTCCGGGATGATGGGGCTGCCGACCAACGAGCATCCCCGGGCCTTCTGGGGTGCCGACCTGGACGAGGCCGCCGGCCAGCTGCTGGAGATCATCCGGGAGATCCGCCCGCAGGTGGTCGTCACGTACGACGACAACGGCTTCTACGGCCACCCCGACCACATCCAGGCGCACCGGGTGACCATGCGGGCCGTGGAGCTGGCCACCGCCGAGGGCCTGGCACCGGCGAAGGTCTACTGGACGGCGATGCCGCACAGTGTGCTGGAGGCCGGCATGACGCACTTCGCGGAGGCGTCGGACAACCCGTTCGCCGGCATCGCCGACGCCACCGAGCTGCCGTTCTGCACACCGGACGCGCAGATCGCCGCCCGCATCGACGCCACCGAACAGCACGCCGCGAAGGAGGCGGCGATGCGCGCCCACGCCACCCAGATCCCGGCCACCTCCTGGCTGTACTCGATCGCCGGCAATTTCGGCGCCGAGTTCATGGGGGTGGAGTACTTCACCCTGGCGTTCGGCGAGAAGGGGGCGGGCAACGGCCCGTACGGCTGGGAGTCGGATCTGTTCGCCGGCGTGGACGCCGTAGCGCCGGACGCGGCCGGCGGCCCGGAGGCCGTCGGCGGTCCCGGCCGTAGACCGGTCACCCCGGCCGGTCAGCGGTGACGCTGCCCGCCGCGATGTCGGTCGCACCGCAGGAGCAGGAGCCGCCCCGGCCGATCCGGAGGTGGCGACGTCCGCTGGACGTCGGCCTGCGGGTGGCCGGCGGCGGGTTCGCTGTCGTGGCGGCGATGCTGAGCGCGGTGCTGGAGTTGCTGCTCGCCCCGCTGCGGATCGGCGGGCACCTGATCGGCGTCACGGTACTCGTGGCGGTGGCCGCGAACATCGCGTTGAGCTGGTTGGCCGTGGAGACCGTGGGCCGGCGCTGGGCGGTGGCGCTGCCGGCACTGCCCTGGGTGGCAGTCATGGTGATCGCCGCCGACCGGACCAGTGAGGGCGACGTCCTGCTCGTCGGCAACTGGGTCGGGCTCACCCTGGTGGTGGGCGGTGCGATGACCTTCACGGTGATGGCGTTCCGGTCGATCCTCGCGCCGGCCCCGGCTTCCGGACGGTAATCTCGCGCCGGCCCCGGCTTCCGGACGGTACTGACGCCGCTCAGCGACGGGTGGTAGATATTCCTGCCAGGAGACCCGCCATCCGGGCGGGCGGTACGGCGGGAGGCGTGTGATGGGACAGCGGTGGCGTGCGGTCGGGGTGCTCGCGATCGCACTGTTCGCGGTCAACGTGGTCGCCCGGCTGGTCATCCGGTTCGGCTTCGACGGCAACGACAGTGTCGCCGACCGGGTGTCGCTCGGGATGTTCGTGGTGATCGGTCTGCTGCTGGCCGGCGTCGCCTTCGTCTGGGGCGCGCGGCGTCCGTTGGCCCGCTGGGCCGGCGACGTGGCCGCCGCGATCGGCATCGCGGTCGGGTTGACCGTGCTGGTCGGGCCGCTGCTGGTCGGCGACAACCCGTTCGCCGGTGGCGGCGGTACGTTCTTCGCGCAGATCGGGCTCTATCTGGTGGCGACCACCGTCGGGACGATGCTGGGCTACCTGCTGCTGGTCACCCTCGGTCGCGACTACCGTTCGCGCAGCCTGCAACGGTACGCCGAGACCACCGCGGCCAAGCCCCGCCGCGTGGTCCGTCGCTGACCGGCCAGGTCACCGTGGCGCGACGCGGGTCAGATAGGTGTGGTGGGTGGTGAAGCCCAGCTTGCCGTAGAGCGCGACGGCACCGGCGTTGCTCTGCTCGACCTGGAGGAAGGCGTCGGTCGCGCCGGTCTCGGCGGCCCAGTCGGCGAGCGCCCGGATCAGTCGCACGGCGAGTCCCTGCCGGCGTGCGGCGGGCAGCACCTCGACCAGGCACAGCCCGAACCAGCGCCCCCGGCCGGTCACGGTGCCACGACCGACGGCGACGAGCACGCCGTCGAGGTACACGTGGGCGAAGCGGATGTGGTCGACGGCGGTGAGCACGTGCCGGGCGGCATCCGGCAGCCCGCCCTTGCGGCCGGCCGCGACAGCGAGCCAGTCCGCTGACGGCGCGGCGGCCAGCTCGACCACCGGGCTGGCCGCGCCCCCCGTGCCGGCGGCGCCACCCGGGTCGCCACCGGCTCCGGGGGCGGCGGACGCTGCGGCGACCGCGTCGTCGGATGCCGCCGCGAGGAGGGTGGCGAGTGGAGCGGTCTGCACCAGCACCAGTGGGCGGCTGCCCCAGCCGCGCCGGTCGAGTTCGCTGCCGATCGGTGCGGCCAGCGGCAGCGGCGTGTTGATCATGGCCGGCCGTCCGTTCTCGGCGTACCAGCGTTCGACCGCGTCGACGGCGGCCGGCAGCGGACGGTCCGGATCGCCCACCGGCAGCGCCGAGTTGGCCCGGCCGGTCCAGCCGTCGGCGGCCCGCAGCAGCCAGTCGCCCAACCGGGCCCGGACGGGTGCCGGCCATGCCTCGTCGGCGGCGAGTTCCAGCTCGACCATGGCGGCGGCGGTCGGCCGCCGGGCGGCCGGAACCCGCTTGGCCCGGTGCACCTCGGCGATCGGCACCCGCAGCCGGCCCTGTCGGGTGGTGAGCGTGAGATGTGTCTCGCTCAGCTCGACCAGCTCACCGAGGGCATCCGAGTAGACCGGACGGCCACCGCGTACGCCGACGCGACGCCGCACCACGATCCGGTGTCCCACGTCTTGCTCTCGGAGCACGATCGACCTCCTCCCCGGCGAGATACTAGGCTCTTACCGTCGCGGGTGATCGCGGCGTGTCTTGCGGAGGAGAAGACCGGTGACCTACATCATCGCCGAGCCGTGCGTGGATGTGCTCGACAAGGCATGCATCGAGGAGTGCCCGGTCGACTGCATTTACGAGGGCAACCGGATGCTCTACATCCACCCCGACGAGTGCGTCGACTGTGGTGCCTGTGAGCCTGTCTGCCCGGTGGAGGCGATCTTCTACGAGGACGACGTCCCGGAGCAGTGGAAGGACTACACCGGCGCCAACTACGAGTTCTTCGAGGATCTCGGCTCGCCCGGCGGGGCCTCGAAGGTCGGCAAGGTGGAGAAGGACGCCACCTTCGTCGCCGCCCAGCCGCCCCGCGGCGAGGGCCACTGAACCGGCCCCGCCCCGTCTCGTCGCGGCTGCCCGAGTTCACCTGGGACACCCTGGACGCCGCGGCCACGCTGGCCGCGGCGCATCCGGACGGCCTGATCAACCTCTCCATGGGTACGCCGGTCGATCCGGTGCCGCAGGTGATCCGGCAGGCTCTCGCGGACGCCTCGGACGCGCCCGGCTACCCGCTGACCGCGGGCACCCCGGCGCTGCGGAAAGCGATCACGGGCTGGGTGTCGCGGGCCTGCGGCGCGGGCGCGGACGGGCTCGGGGTGCTGCCGACGATCGGCTCGAAGGAACTGGTGGCCTGGTTGCCGACCCTGCTCGGGGTGGGGCCCGGCGACGTCGTGGTGGTCCCGTCGATCGCCTATCCGACCTATGAGGACGGTGCCCGGTTGGCCGGCGCCACCACCGTACGCGCCGACTCGCTGACCGCGGTCGGTCCGACGTCCCGGGTGCGCCTGGTCTGGGTGAACTCGCCGGGCAACCCGACCGGACGGGTGCTGCCCGCCAGCCACCTGCGCAAGGTGGTGGACTGGGCGCGTGAGCGCGGCGCGGTGGTGGCCAGCGACGAGTGCTACCTGCCGTTGGGCTGGGACGCCGAGCCGGTGTCGGTGCTGGCACCCGAGGTGTGCGGCGGGTCGTACGACTCCGTGCTGGCGGTGCATTCGCTGTCCAAGCGTTCCAACCTGGCGGGCTACCGGGCCGGTTTCGTGGCCGGCGACCCGGCGCTGGTGGCGGAGCTGCTCAAGATCCGTAAGCATGCGGGGATGATCGTGCCGGCGCCGGTGCAGGCGGCCATGGTGGCGGCCCTGAGCGACGAGCGGCACGCCGACGAGCAGCGGGAGCGGTACGGTGCGCGGCGCGAGACGCTGCGGGCGGCGTTCGTGGGCGCCGGTTTCACCGTGGCGCACTCCGAGGCGGGGCTCTACCTGTGGCTGACCCGTGGCGAGGACTGCTGGGCCACCGTCGACTGGCTGGCCCGACGGGGGATCCTGGTCGCCGCCGGTGTCTTCTACGGTCCCGGCGCGCGGCAGTACGTCCGGGCGGCGCTGACCGAGTCCGACGAGCGGATCGCGGCGGTCGCCGCCCGCCTGTCCTGACCACGGCCGAGGCGGTCGGATGCTGGTTCCGCTTTTGCCGACAGCTTTCGAGGTCGCGCCCGACACCTGCCGGGCGCGACCTCGCCTCGCCTCGTCGGTTCAGTCCTCGTTGATCCGCTCGAACACCCGCAGCAGGTTGTCCCGGCTGTGCCGCTCCAGCAACTCGCTGCCGTACAACTCCTGCAGGGCCACCGTCCGGCCACCGTGCAGCGTCAGCTCGGCCTTCAGCGGAATCTCCCTGGTCACGTTCACCGACACCAGCTCCTCGTACGGCAGGAACTGGTGTCGGGTGGCCAACGTCGCCACCGGCGTCGATTCGAGCAGGTTCTTGAGCCGCTTCTCGCCGTCACCGGCCTTGCCCGGGCCCCCGACGAGGATCAGACCACGGTCGAGGATCAGCAGGTCGTGCGGCACACCGTCGACCTTCATGTTGCCGATGGCACCGATGACGCCGGCGTTGTCGGCGGTGGCCCGGCCCTGCACCACGGTGGCGGCGGAGGGGTCGATGCCCAACTCGGCCAGCCGGACCAGGGCCTCGTCGAGGGTTTCCGCCGATACCGCCAGCTTGGCGATCTCGGCGAGGTCCAACGGTTCACCGTCGGTGCCGACGAACTGGGCCGGGCCACCCCAGGACAGCTGCCAACGGGCCCGCTGGGCGCGGACGGCCGCGTTGTCGAGCAGCATCTCCATCGGTCCGGCGAAGCGCGCCGCTGCCTCCCGCCGGGTGGCGCCGCTGAAGAACTGCTCGGCGAACTCGCCGAGCCGGCCCGCCCGGACCAGGTCGAGCACGGTCGTCAGGCCCGGCTCCGGGCTGCCGGTGAACCGGCCGGCCGCCCGGTAGATGCCGTCCGCCTGACGTTGCATCCCGGCGGCGATCGCCGCGTGGGTGAACTCCGGCCAGGGCAGCACCTGACGGTTGCCGAGGTCCACGACGAGGCTCTGCAGCCGGCGGCCGGCGGCCGGGACGTCGGTGACCAGCACGTGTGCCGGACGGTCGTCGATGCAGGCCGCACCGGCCGGCAGCTGTGCCATCGCCTCGATCCGGATGCCGATCGGTGGGTGGGTGTCCCACCGGGACGGCTCGCGGTCCGGCACATCCTGCTGGAGCGCGTCGATCTGCTCCCGACGAGCCGTCAGCAGTTGTCCGAAGCCGCCGAACAGGTCGTCCGGGGCGAGGCCGGCCTGCCAGCCCGAGTCCACGTAGCGGTCGGTGAAGAAGTTCCAGGCCGCGTCGAGCGCCGGCAGGCTGCGCAGCGCGGACGTGGCCGCCTCGTGGCCGGCGAGTTGGACGGAGGCCCGGTCGGCCTCCAGTTCCTGCCGCCGCGACGCGGCGTTGTCGACCATCAGGTACAGCTTCGCGTATCCCTTGAAGATCAGGCCGATCGGGTTGCGGGGCTTGATCCGCTCGATGGTGCCCTCGATCGCCAGCCGTCCCCGGTAGGCGACGCCGCCGAGCCGGGTGTGCTTACCGGAGTAGTGACCCAGCTCGTGCGCCAGCACCGAGCGGAGTTGGTCGACCCGCATCGCCTGGAGCAGCGGCAGACCCACGTAGAGGGTGCGTCGCCCGCCGATCAGCCCGAGCAGCCGGCTCTGCTCGCCGACCGCCGCGTTCACCTCGGGCACCAGCCGGATCTCGTCCGGCGCCCGGGTACCGACCGCGTCGGCAAGCTCCCGGACGGTGGCCCACAGCTGCGGTGCCTCCCGCTCGTCGAGCACCAGACCCGGTGCCGGTTCGTTCTTCGTCCGGATCGCCCGCCAGAGCCCGACCGCCACCGCACCCAGCGCGACGATCAGCGGCAGCAGCAGCTTCCCGGTGACCAGTCCGTTCGTGTGGCCGTACAGCCATACGCCGAGGGCGGCGACGGCCGCCAACTGAAGCAGCGCGACCACGTAGAACCCGATCAACATGACCACCGAGGCGAGTGCCCGGTACGTCGCGGCCATGACCGTTCCTCCCCGTTCCGTGCCCGCCTGGCTGCGGGCGGCGCAGGGACCGTACGACGTGGATCTTTGCCGGACAACCCCCTTCCGGTCCGGTTCGGCCGGCCTTACGATCTTGCCGATTCCGACGCCTTCCACGTCTCCGTGCTGGCCGGCGTGAGCGGCGTGCAGGACTGGATCGGCGAATGGGTCGACGCGGAACCCCGGTCCACCCTGCCGTTGCTGGTGCGGGGCGCGCACGCGGTGTTCTGGGCCGGCGAGGCGCGGGGCGGGGCGCGTGCCGCGCAGACACGCGCACCTGGAGATGTGGCTGGACCTTCCGCCCGGTGAGGACGCCGACCACATCGGCGCCGACGAGGTGATCGACGAGCTGAACGCCGCCGCCGACCAGTCCGTGCGGCATCCGTCGTACGCGCGGCGGCCCGGCCGGGCGGCGGTGCACAACCTGTTCGCCACGGGGTTCGCCTTCTCGGGGAACCTGATCTCGGCCGGCGGGCAGTTCGACGTCATCGGAGACCAGGTCACCGAGTGGCCGTGGCAGTACTTCGACGGTGCGGATCCGACCGGCGCGTTCGGTCGCTTCCGGGACAAGGCATACGCCGTACGTGCCTGACCGCCGGGCGGCGCGGTCCGACCGTCGACCCGGCCGGCGTTATCCTCGGCGCGGACGCAGGGCGTGCCCGCGGACGCCGTGGCGGTTCCGCGCGGGACGGGCAGGCACGCCGCGGGGCCGGCCGGCTCCGTGACGACACGGAACGCCGAGGTACGCGGATGGTGCTCAGGGCTGACGCACGGCTGCGGGCGGCGGTGGTCGGCACCGGCCTGATCGGTGGATCGGTGCTCCTCCGACTGCACGCCGCCGGAGCCGACGTGACCGGCTGGGATCCGGACGAGCACACCCGCGGGCAGGCCCGGCGGGCCGGCATACCGATGGCGGAGCGGCTGGCCGACGCCGTCGCCGGACGGGACGTGGTGTTCCTCGGCGGACCGCTGCCCACGCTCCCCGCGACCCTGGTCGAGGTCGCCGCCGCCACCACCGAGGACTGCCTGCTCACCGACGTGGGCAGCACCAAGGCCGAGTTGGCGGCATTCGCCACGGAACAGGGGCTGACCAGTCGGTTCGTACCCGGGCACCCGATGGCGGGCACCGACCGGGCCGGGCTCGCGGCGGCGCTGCCGGAGTTGTTCACCGGCGCCGCCTGGGTGCTCTGCCCCGCACCGGATGGGCTGGCCGCGTTCCGCCGCCTCGTCACCCTGGTCACCGACGTCTTCGCCGCCCGGGTGGTGCCGATGGCCGCGGACCGGCACGACGCCGTGGTGGCGCTCGCCTCGCACGTGCCGCACCTGCTCGCCGGGGCGCTGGCCGGTGCGGCGCAGCGGTCGCCCTGGCGGGACGCGGTCCTGGCGCTGGCCGCCGGGAGTTTCCGGGACGGCACCCGGGTCGCCGGCACCCCGGCCCATCGCACCGGCAACATGCTGCGCGGCAACCGCGATCAGGTGCTGGCCGCGTTGAGCCAGGTCACCGCGTTCCTCGACGAGTTGGCCGCCGCGCTGCGCTCCGACGACGTCGACGCCCTCACCGCCCGGTACGCCGAGGCCGGTGCCGCCCGCGCCGAGTTGACCGGTCGCCCGCACGACGAGCAGGTCATGTCGTTCCCGGTGGGCGCGGCGGCGGCCGAGGTGGCCTGGCTGTACGGCGTCGGGGCGGCCGGTGGCCACCTCAGCGGGTGCCGGGTCGGTGCCGGCACCGTCTCCTACGTCGCTCAACGTCCGCAGGTCTGAAGCCCGGCTCATCGGTGGGCGCGGCGAAGAGCCCGCCAGTAGGGTGAGGGCATGGTGGACGGACCAGTCGTGACCGTACGCGGCGAGGCGTACCGTGAGGTCGCGCCGGAACTCGCCCGGTTCACCGTGACCGCGCTGGCCCGGGACCGGGAGCGGGAGCCGACGTTGACCCGGCTGGCCGAGCGGGCCGCGGCGATCCGGGTGCTGCTCGACTCGTACGGCCCGACGATCGACCGACGCGAGACCGGCGAGCTGCGGGTGCGCCCCGAGACCCGCCGCTCCGGTGAGCGGGTGGTGGCCTGGCACGGTTCGGTGGTGACCACGGTGACGGTCACCGACTTCACCGCTCTGGGCGAGCTGATGTTGCGTCTGGCCGACCAGGACCAGGTCGAGGTGGCCGGCCCGTGGTGGTCGCTGCGCCCGGACAGCCCGGCGTACCGGCAGGCCCGGCACACCGCGATCAGCGACGCGTTGCAGCGGGCCCGTGAGTACGCCGAGGCGCTCGGTGCCCAGGTGACCGACCTGGTCGAGCTGTCCGACGAGGGTGGCACCGCCCAGCCGATGATGGCCCGGATGGCGTTCGACGCCGGCGGCGTGGAGTCCGGTGGCCCGCCGGAGCTGGAACTCGACCCGCAGCCGCAGGGCGTGCACGCGGCCGTCCGGGCCCGGTTCACGATCAGCCGGCCGGTCCTGTCCTGATGACCGTCGCACAGGTGCTGTCGGTCGAGGCGCTGCTGGAGCGGGCCCGAGGGCTGGCCGATGCCGGGCCGCGGCAACTGCTCGGCATCACCGGCGCACCCGGGGCCGGCAAGTCCACGCTGGCCGAGCAGGTGGTCGAGGCGGTCGGCCCGGCCGCCCGGCTGGTGCCGATGGACGGCTTCCACCTCGCCCAGAGCGAGTTGCGTCGGCTCGGCCGGGAGCTGCGGAAGGGCTCGGTCGACACCTTCGACGCCAACGGTTACGTCTCGCTGCTGCGTCGGCTGCGCCGCAAGGAGCCGACGTCGGTCTGGGCGCCGCAGTTCCGCCGGGATCTGGAGGAGCCGATCGCCGGTGCGGTCGAGGTGCCGCCGGAGGTCCGGCTGGTGGTCACCGAGGGTAACTATCTGTTGATTCCGAACTGGCCCTGGGACGAGGTCCGCGCCCTGCTGCACGAGGCGTGGTTCCTGGACCTCGACGCCGACCTGCGGCGTCGTCGGCTGATCGCCCGGCACATGGCGCACGGCAGGTCGGAGCAGGATGCCCGGGCCTGGGCGCTGGGCAGCGACGAGGCGAACGCGGCACTGGTGGCCGGCACCGCCGACCGCGCCGATCTGGTGGTACGCCTAGCCGAGCCCCCGGCGGGGTGACGGGACCGCCCGCCGCAGCAGCCACGCCACCCGGGATCTCTCCCGTTGGAACTCGGCGGCCTCCGGATAGCCGCTGTGGCTGCGGATCGGTGGATCGGCAACCTCGCCGTCGCTCGGATGCAGCGCTTCCGGGTCGGTCACCGCGATGTCCCGTTCCCCCGCGGTGACCGACCAACCGAGCGGATCGGTGTCCCGCCAGAAGTTCGTCCACCGGGTGCCGCCGCCGGGGCGGGTCAGTACCTCGGCCAGTACGGGTAGGCGATCGGGTCCGAAGTAGGCGGGGAAGATCCGGCCGTAGAGGCGGGTCAGCTGGCAGCCGTAGGAGAAGAACCAGATCCGGCGCCGCCAACGGTTCGGCATCTGGAGGATGACGGCGGTGCAGATCACCGTGCCCTGGCTGTGCCCCGAGAGGATGATCCCGTCCACCCGGCGCGGATCGTGCTCGGCCAGTGCGATCAGACCGGCGGTGCGGGTGAGCAGTTCGGGCACCGCCCGTTCGGCGTAGCTCGGTGGTGCCAGGGGGTGGGCGGCGCGCGGCCAGAAGGTTCCCACGTCCCAGACCACGCCGACGGAGCGGCGGATGGTGTTCTTGCGGTAGACGAGCAGGCCGACGGCGGCCACCGCCACCGGCAGCCAGCCGAGCAGTGCGTCGCCGACGTTCGCGACCGCCTTGATCACGACGGTCGGTCCGTCCGTCCCGTTGAGGGGGAGGGGGCGGGCGAGAACTGCCGCGCAACCCAGCACGGCGAGGACGGCCATCGCAGCGGCGTACCAGCCGGTCAGCCGCAGCGCGTGTTCGCCGACCAGGCGGTGCAGCGCCTGGTGGGTGCTGACGTCCCGGGCGCGCCGCAGGTCGTGCGCGGACAGTCGGCCGCCACGGGCGCTCAGTTGGGCGTACTCCCGGCGGCGTAGCTGGTGAAAGAGCACCGCGGCGCGGATGGCGACCAGGGCGAGCATCAGCAATGTGGCGGCGAAGGTCAGGCCGGCCCAGGTCACCGGGGTCGGCAGGAACACCAGGGACCGGCCGCCGGGCGTGTCCCCGCCGTTGAGCCGGTTGGTGAACCAGTAGAGCACCCCGTTGCTGTACGCGAGGCAGAGCAGCCAGCCGAAGCCGGCGATGACGGCGGGTGCCTGACCACGCCAGGCCAGGTCGGTGTGCGGTTCGAGCGGTTGTTTGACAGTGGTTGGGCGGGTCCGGGGTAGCAGCAGGCCGATCCCGGCGAGGGCGAGCAGTGGCAGGGCGAACTGCCATAGCGCCACCGGACTCGGTGGTGCGGCGGGTAGCCAGCCGTGGCACCAGGCGGCGCCGAGGGCGATCAGCAGCGCGGCGGCGGCCGGCGTGGCTCCGCCGCGTCGGCCGGAGCGGGCGGTCGCGCCGATCGCGATGAGCAGTAGCAGCTGACCGGTGCCCAGCCAGGCGACGACCCGGTCGAAGCCGGGCAGCGATCGATCGGTCCGGCATCCGGGCTGGGTGGGGTCCTGGTCGCAGCCGGCGGGTGGACGTAGTTCGGCAAGTGCGCTGCCCGTGGCGGCGTCGGTTAGCAGCAGCACCGCGAAGGTGCCGGCCACGCCGAGTCCGGTGAGGATGATGACCGCGATGCTCCATCGGCCGAGCGGGCTGGCACCCTCGCGCTGGGTCAGGAAGGGTCGGCCGATGGCCACCAGCGTGACTGTCAGGACGGCGGTGAAGGCGGCCGCGGCTGCCCAGGTGACCACCGCCCGAGCACCCTGCGGCGGGTCGAGCACCGTGACCGTGCCGAGCGGGACCGCCGCCGCCACCACGGTGCCGGTGCACAGGTGCAGCACGGCGGTTCGGCGTAGTTGTCCCTCGCCGCACCAGAACGTCGGATCCTGAAGAGGGTTGGTCGGGGTTCCGGGGGGTGGTTCGGGTAGGGGCGGTGGCTCCGGTGTCGGCTGACCGACCGGCACGTCGGCGTCGGCCGGCGGCGGGGTACGGCGTCCCACGGGATTCGTGGTGGGGTCGGCCGGCATCACCGCCTCGTACTGGTAGGTGCGCCAGGTGACCAGGCCGAGGACTCCGATCATGGCGAGTGGCACGGTCAGGCCGACGGCCAGGGCCCGGCCGCCCTGCTGCCACCAGGCGCCGGCGAGGAACTCCCACGGGCCGGGAACCCGGCTCAGGCAGACCTCGTCCACGCACTGCCAGCCGATGAGATCGACGCCGACGCCGGTCATCGCGAGCACCGGGGTGGCGGTCAGGCTCAGGCAGAAGAGCCTGATCAGCCAGGCCGTCACGCCGGAGCGGCTGGCCAGTCGTTCGGTGGTGGGGTCCGCCGGTATCCCCGGCCGGGCATGCAACGCCACATTGGCCAGGGTGAAGGGCAGCAGCAGCGTCCACAGGGCCCGCTCCACGTCACGGGCGGTCCGCGCGCCGGAGGTCAACTGCCCCCAGCTGTACGCCTCGACGACGATCGGGTCGAGCGGCGCGGCGGTCGGCAAGCGGTAGAAGCCGGTGACCGGGCCGCCGGCGACGAGCCGTGGCTGGGGCGGCTCGCCCCCGGGTTCACCGGTCAGACCCAGGGTCTCGGCGGGCGGGGTGTTGGACACTCCGTGTACGCGAAGTTCGAGGATCCGACCTCCCATGAGGGCCTCCCGGTGACATTCCTGTCACCTACAGTGCCCGATGTGGTGCGCTGGTTGCCACTCGCCGTGGAGATGTTTGCGCAGCTAGAAGGCTGATTGGGGGTCAGTCGAGCTGGCGTACCGGCCGAGCCGGGTTACCGACCGCGACGACGTTTGCGGGCAGGTCCCGGGTTACCACGGCACCCGCGCCGACGACGGTGTTCTCACCGACGGTCACTCCGGCGAGGACTATCGCTCCACCGCCGAGCCAGGCGTTGTCACCGATGGTGATGGGTCGGGCCGCCTCCCACTTCGCCCGGCGCGGTGCCGGCTCCACCGGATGGGTGGGGGTGAGCAGTTGCACGTTCGGGCCGATCTGCACGTCGGCGCCGATGGTGATCGGTGCGACGTCGAGGAAGACCGCGTGGTAGTTGACGAAACTGCGCGGCCCGATCCGGATGTGGTAGCCGTAGTCGCAGTAGAACGGAGGCCGGATGCCGGTCTCCTCGCCGATCTCGCCGAGCAGTTCGTGCAGCGCCGTCCGACGTGCCTCCTGGTCGTCGACGCCCCCACCGTTGATCCGATCCATCAGGCGCAGGGCACGGACGTGATCGGCGATCAGTTCCGGGTCGTCGGCGAGGTAGGGCTCGCCGGCGAGCATGCGTTCCTTCATGGACGTCATCCGTCCGATCATGCCTGGCACCGCCGCGGCGAGGACTCGACTTCGTCGAATTCTTGACTCCCTTTTGCATACTCAGTATGCAACTCTGATGAGAGTCGATGTGTCGTACATCGATATAGACGCTCCAGAGGAGGATTCAGTTGCGACGAAGAAGCAAACTGACCGCCACCGGACTCGTGCTGGGTCTGGTGCTCGGCGTACCGGCGGCGGCCACGGCCGCACCGGCGGCGCCGACAGCGGCCTCACCGACCCCCGTCCCGACCGGCCGACCCGACAACGCCCGCACCTCAGCCACCGTCACCCTGGTCACCGGTGACCAGGTCACGGTCACCGCGACCGGGGCGAGCGTACGCCCGGCCGATGGCCGCGACGGCATCCGCTTTCTCACCCAGCGGCAGGGCGACCACTTCTGGGTGCTGCCGCAGGACGCCCTGCCGCTGGTCCGCGACGGACGGGTCGACCGCCGGCTCTTCGACGTGGCCGGTTTGATCGCCGCCGGCTACGACGACGCGCACCGCGACGACCTGCCGCTGCTCATGACCTACGGGTCGACCGCCCGGCGCACCGGCGCACCCGACGGGGTGACCGTCACCCGCGACCTGGCGGCCATCGGTGGGGTCGCGGCCACCGCGGACAAGCAGCGAGCGAGCCAGCTCTGGGCGACGGTCGCCGGCAACGGTGGCGCCCGGTTCGACGCGGCGGGGGGTGTCGAGCGGATCTGGCTCGACGGTCGACGGCAGTTGACGTTGGAACACAGCGTGCCGCAGATCGGGGCGCCCGCTGCCCACCAGGCCGGCTTCACCGGTCAGGGGGTACGCGTGGCGGTGCTGGACACCGGTGTCGACGCCGCGCATCCCGACCTCACCGGCCGGGTCGCCGAGTCGCGGAACTTCACCGAGGAGACGAACGCGGGCGACATCGTGGGGCACGGCACCCACGTCGCCTCGATCATCGCGGGCAGCGGTGCCGCCTCGGAGGGCCGCAACCGGGGGGTGGCACCCGACGCCACCCTCCTCTCCGGCAAGGTCTGCGAGGAGTTCGGGTGCACCGAGTCGGCCATCCTGGCCGGCATGCAGTGGGCCGCCACCGAGGTCGAGGCGGACGTGGTGAACCTCAGCCTGGGCGGGGCGGACACCCCGGAGGTCGATCCGCTGGAAGAGGCGGTGAACACCCTCACCGAGCAGACGGGTGCCCTCTTCGTGATCTCCGCCGGTAACGCCGGACGGGCCGGGACGGTCGGCTCGCCGGCCAGCGCCGACGCCGCGCTCGCCGTCGGTGCGGTCGACCGGGACGACCAGCTCGCCTACTTCTCCAGCCAGGGCCCGCGGGTCGGTGACGACGCCCTCAAGCCGGACATCACCGCCCCGGGAGTGGACATCGTGGCCGCCCGGGGGCAGGGCACGCAGCTCGGTGAACCGGTCGGCGACCAGTACGTCTCGCTCTCCGGCACGTCGATGTCCGCACCACACGTCGCCGGTGCGGCGGCGCTGCTCGCCCAGCAGCACACCGACGCGACGGCGCAGCTGCTCAAGGCCACCCTGATGGCCTCGGCCCGGCCACATCCGGAGCTGACCGCGTACCAGCAGGGTGCCGGCCGGGTCGACGTGGCGCGTGCCATCGACCAGTCGGTGGTCAGCGAGCCGGCGAGCGTCTCGTTCGGCCGGACGCTCTGGCCGCACGACGACGACGAACCCATCCAGCGCGAGGTGACCTGGCGCAACACCGGCACCGCCCCGCTCACCCTGGACCTCGGCATCGAGGCGACCGGCCCGGACGGGGAGACCGCCCCGGCTGGCGTGTTCACGCTCGGCACGGAGCAGGTCGAGGTGCCGGCGGGTGGTACCGCGTCCGCCACGGTCACGGTCGACACGAGCCTCGACAGCCCGGACGGCCACTACACCGGCCGGGTGGTCGCCCGCTCCGGCGACCTGGTGGCGGTCACCCCGGTGGCGGTCCACAAGGAGGTGGAGAGTTACACGCTGACCCTGAGCCACCTGAGCCGCGAGGGTACCGTGCCGGACGACTACGCGACCTTCCTGCTCGGGTTGGACGAGTTCGTCGACATTCTCGCGTACGACCCGGACGGCACCGCCGAGGTGCGCGTGCCGAAGGGACGGTACGGGCTGGCCAGCTTCTTGCTGGACGCGGACAGCGAGAGCCTGACGCTGATGAGCCGGCCGGAACTGATGGTGCGGTCGGACGCCGAGATCGTCGTTGACGCGCGCACGGCGGGGCCGGTGCGGATGACCGTGCCGGACCGGTCGGCGACGCCAGCGCTTGTCGCCGTGGACGCGACCTTCCTGCTCGACGACGGGTCGGCCGGGTTCGGCGCGGTCGCCGACGACTTCGGTGGGCTCTTCAGCGGACAGGTCGGCGGGCGGACTGCGGCGGACCACTTCTTCGCCACGTTCAGCAGCCAGTTCGCCGACCTGGAGGCGGCCAGCAGTCCGTACCTCTACGCGCTGGCCGAGATGGTCCCGGGCCGGATGCCTGCCGGGTTGACCCGGAACTACCGCAGCAGTGACCTGGCCACCGTCAAGCAGACGTTCCGGGACGGCTACCCCGGCACGCTCGCCGAGCGGATGTCCTTCGCGGTGTTCGAGCCCGACCTGGGCGGCTGGGCCCTCGCGCTGCCGGCCGCGGTGCCGGGCCAGCGGGTCGAGTACTACAGCACCAGGGACGTGCGCTGGAGCACCGAGCTGTTCTTCGGCACCCGCAGCGACGACTCACCCTGGCTCGAATCGGTGGCCGCGCTGTATTCGGACCCGACGGCGTACCGGGGCGGACGGACCTACCGGGACGTCTGGAACGGTGCGCCCCACGGACCGTCGTTCCCGGTGCCACGCTGGCCGGACGAGGGCCTGACCAGGCAGGGCGATCTGATCAGCCTGTCCGTGCCGCTGCACGGCGACACCGCAGGGCACGTGGGTGGTTCGCTCACGGACGCCTCGCGTGTCGCCCTCTACCGCAACGGCAAACTGGTCGGGGAGACCTCGGACTATGGCTGGGGCCAGTTCGAGGTGCCCGCCGGGCTCGCCAGGTATCGGCTGGAGACGTCGGCAAAGCGCAGCGTCTCCGACCTGAGCACCGAGGTCGCCGTCACCTGGACCTTCCGGTCCCGGCACGTCCGGGGCGACGACCCGGTCCGGCTGCCCGCCTCCGCGATCCGTTTCGCGCCGCGACTCGACGAGCGGAACGCGGCGCCGGCCGGCCGGGCCTACGTGATCCCGGTGGCGGTCCAGCGTCAACCCGGTGTACCGGCGGCGAAGACGGCGTCGTTGACCGTCGAGGTCTCCTACGACGGCGGAAAGCGCTGGCAGCGCGCCAAGCTGCGCAAGGCCGGAAACGGCTGGCAGGCCACCGTGCAGCACCCGCGCGGTGCCGGCCACGTGTCGCTGCGGGCCACCGCCCGCGACACCGACGGCAACACCGTCACCCAACGGATCATCCAGGCGTACCGCCTGCGGTGAGCCGTGCCGGTGGGACGGGTCCGATCAGGGCCCGCCCCACCGGGGGGCTCAGTCGTTGGCGTGCAGGGCGGCGTTCAGCTCGATGCCCCGGCCGGTGCGGGGACGGGCCTCAAGCGCGCCGGAGACCGAGTTTCGCCAGAACAGCAACCCGTCGACGCCGGACAGCTCGCGCGCCTTGACGACCCGGCCGTCCGGGAGACTGATCTTCGAGGCGGCGGTGATGTAGCAACCCGCCTCGACGACGCAGTCGTCGCCGAGCGAGATCCCGACACCGGCGTTGGCGCCGACCAGGCTGCGCTCGCCGATGCGTACCTTGTCGGTGCCGCCGCCGGAGAGGGTGCCCATGATGGAGGCGCCGCCGCCGATGTCCGAACCGTCACCCACCACCACGCCCTGCACGATGCGTCCCTCGACCATCGAGGCACCGAGCGTGCCGGCGTTGAAGTTGACGAAGCCCTCGTGCATGACGGTGGTACCGGAGGCGAGGTGGGCACCGAGGCGGACCCGGTCGGCGTCGGCGATCCGCACCCCGGAGGGCACCACGTAGTCGGTCATCCGGGGGAACTTGTCCACCCCGTACACGCCGAGGTGGCGGCCGGCGGCCCGCTCGATGACGCGCAGCTCGTCCACCCGCTCCGGCGGGCACGGCCCGGCGGAGGTCCAGGCCACGTTGGCCAGCTTGCCGAAGACGCCGTCGAGGTTGATCTCGTTGGGCCGCACCAGGCGGTGGGAGAGCAGGTGCAGCCGCAGGTACGCGTCCGCCGCGTCCTTGATCGGATCGTCGAGCGAGCCGATGACGGTGACCACCTGGACGGTACGCAGACCCGGCAGGGCCCGGTCGCCGATCGCGCCGGGCGGCAGGTCCAGCACGTCGGCCTCGTCCTCACCGGCGACCAGCGGCAGCTCGCCGAGGCCCAGCTTGCCGGTCGGGTACCAGGTGTCGAGCACCTGGTCCTCGGCGGTGACGGTGGCCAGGCCGATGCCCCACGCGGATTGTGTGGACGTCACTTACTCACCTCTCGTTCCCCTGCGGGCTGGCTGCTGCTCGCGACCGTGGGGCTCGCCGGCCCACGCCTCGCGCTGCCCGACGGGCTCGCGTCTCGCGGTCGCCGGTTGTGACGGTACCGTGCGGACCATGGAGAACCCGCTTACCCCCGAGGTCCTCGCCGATCCGGTGGCGTTGACCCGCGCGCTGGTCGACATCGAGTCGGTGTCCCTCAACGAGAAGGCCATCGCCGACTGCGTGGAGGAGGTTCTGCGGGTGGTCCCGCACCTGACCACCTACCGGCACGGCAACACGGTGATGGCCCGTACCGACCTGGGGCGGGCCTCGCGGGTGGTGCTCGCCGGCCACCTGGACACCGTGCCGCTGAACAACAACTTCCCGTCGACCCTGCGCGGCGATCTGATGTACGGGTGCGGCACCTCGGACATGAAGTCCGGAGTCGCCTACGCGCTGCATCTCGCGACCACCCTGCCCGAGCCCCGCTACGACGTGACGTACTTCTTCTACGAGGCCGAGGAGATCGAGTCGCGGTACAACGGCCTGCACCTGGTGGCGCAGGCGCACCCGGACTGGCTGACGGCCGACTTCGCGCTGCTGCTGGAGCCGACGTACGGCATCGTCGAGGCCGGCTGCCAGGGCACCATGCGGGCCGTGGTGGTGACCACCGGGGTCCGAGCCCACTCGGCCCGTTCCTGGCACGGTGTCAACGCGGTGCACGGCGCCGGGGAGGTGCTGCGCCGCCTGTCGACGTACCAGGCCCGGCGGGTGACCATCGACGGGTGTGAGTACCGGGAGGGCATGAACGCGACCCGCATCCATGGCGGGGTCGCCGGCAACGTGGTGCCGGACCGGTGCGAGATCGAGGTGAACTACCGCTTCGCGCCGGACCGTACGCCGGCAGAGGCCGAGGCACACCTGCGCGAGGTGTTCGCGGACTACGAGCTGACGGTGACCGACTGCGCGGCCGGCGCGCTGCCCGGCCTGGAGGCGCCCCCGGCGCGGGAGTTCGTGGCGGCGGTGGGTGCCGCACCCATCGGCAAGCTGGGCTGGACCGACGTGGCCCGGTTCGCGGCGATGGGGATCCCGGCGTTGAACTTCGGTCCGGGTGATCCGAACCTGGCACACCACCCGGACGAGCACGTCGAGATCAGCAAGATCCGCGACGGTGCGGCGACGCTGCACCGCTGGCTCGCCCCGGCCTGACCACCGTCGGTGCGACCAGTAGTGGCGTGGCCGGCGGGTTCGGTGAGGGGTAGTCAGACGGTGGTCAGGTGGGACTGGGACTCGGCGTCGGGATCGGCCGGCGGCTCGGGTGGCTTGTCGAGCAGCCGGGCGCGGCGGCGCTCGGCCACCACGTCGCGGATGCGCCGCTGCATCTGGCGGCGGATCCGGACCCGTTCGTCGTTGCTGATCACGCTGTCTCCTCCCCAGAAGTCGCGTGCCGGGGCATACCCGGTATGTGAATAGTAAGACGTACGGGAAAGCGATTTGGTTGCACAAGATCACGAAGTGTTTGCCGAGTTCTTCGGTCCGACTCCACTACGGTTGCTTCCATGACCCAGAGCAACGGGCGCGAACGAGGACAGGAGCGGCATCGCGGCGCCGTCACACTTCGTCGCCAGTCGATCACCGGTAGCACTGCGGATCAGCGGTTGCTGGATTCCCGGGCGCGGGCCGACTGGAAAACGAAGGACGCCTGGCGGGCGCTACGCATCCTCTCCGAGTTCGTGGAGGGCTTCGACACCCTCGCCGACCTCCCGCCGGCGGTCAGCGTCTTCGGCTCGGCGCGCAGCAAGCCGGACAGCCCCGAGTGCCAACTCGCCGAGGCGTTGGGCGCGGCACTGGCCCGCGCCGGCTACGCGGTGATCACCGGGGGCGGCCCGGGTGTGATGGAGGCGGCCAACCGGGGGGCCAGTGAGGCCGGCGGTCACTCGGTCGGCCTCGGCATCGAACTTCCCTTCGAGCAGGGCATCAACGAGTGGGTCGACCTGGCCATAGACTTCCGGTACTTCTTCGCCCGCAAGACCATGTTCGTCAAGTACGCCCAGGCGTTCGTGGTGCTGCCCGGCGGCTTCGGCACCATGGACGAACTCTTCGAGGCGCTCACCCTGGTGCAGACCGGGAAGGTCACCCGGTTCCCGGTGGTGTTGATGGGCGTGGACTACTGGCAGGGCCTGCTCGACTGGCTGCGGGACACGATGGCTGCCGAAGGCAAGATCGGCCCGGTCGATCTGGAGTTGATCTGCGTCACCGACGAAGTCGCCGCGGCGGTGCGGCACATCGTGGAGGCCGAGGCCGCCCTCAACGTCGAGCAGGAGACCGTACGCGAGGAAGCGGTCGCCCGGGTGGCCGCCGACCAGCAGGCGGCCGCCGACGATTCGGCCACTGCCAACGGGCCGGTCGCTGCGGACGGGCCGGCCGCTGCCAACGGGGCGGGCGCGGGGGACGGATCTGCCGCTGTCAACGGGCGGGCCGCTGCGGACGGGGCGGCCGCTGTCGACGGGTCGGCCGCGACCGACGACCCTGCGGGGCGCTGACCGGTGGCCGCGATCTGCGTGTTCTGCGCGTCCTCCCGCACGCTCGACAGGCGGTGGCTGGACCTGGCGGCCGAAACCGGTGCGGAGGTCGCTCGACGCGGGCACACGCTGGTCAGCGGGGGCGGCTGCGTCGGGATGATGGGTGCGCTGGTCAACGGCGCACGCGCCGCGGGAGGCCGCACGGTCGGGGTGATCCCGCAGGCGCTTGTCGACCTGGAGGTCGCCGACCTCGCCTCCGACGAACTGCTTGTCACCGAGTCGATGGCCAGCCGAAAGATTCTGATGATCGAGAAGTCGGACGCCTTCCTCACCCTGCCCGGCGGGCTCGGCACGCTCGACGAACTCTTCGAGGTCTGGACCACCGCGACGCTCGCCCTGCACCACAAGCCGATGGTGCTTGTCGACACCGACGGCTTCTACGACCCGCTGCTGGCCTGGCTGCGCGACCTGACCGACCAGACGTTCCTCAAACCGGCCGGCTTCGACCTGCTCCGGTCGGTCGACACCGTCCCCGGCGCACTCGACCTCATCGAATCCCAGCTCAGCTGAACCCACCCACCCGGCCGGGGCCGTGGCTCGACCCGGCGCGCCCCACCGACGCGGTCGGCCGGTCGGCCGGTCGCGTCGGGTGGCCGGTCGCGTCGGGCGGCCGGTCGCGTCGGGTGGCTGATCGCGTCGGGCGGCTGATCGACTCGACATGCGGCATGTCGGGCCTTCTCGCCGAGCGGAAGCCGCGACATGCCGCATGTCGAGCGCTGGATACCGACCGCGTCGGGTGTGGCGGGTCGGGCGTTGTCTCAGTGCCGTGATGGGATGGCGGGATGCAGGCGTACCGGTTGGTGCGTCGGCCCGCCGGGCCGACCGAGGGGAGTGGCCCGTCCGCCGGGCCGCCCTCGGACGCAGCTCATCCGCAGCCCGCCCCGGGCCACGCCACGTCGGACTCGGCTGTGCCGGGTCACGCCGGGTCGGGTCATGCTGCGTCGGGTCATGCGCCGGACTCGGCTGTGCCGGGTCACGCCGGGTCGGGTCACGCTGCGTCGGGCCATGCTGCGTCGGGCCATGCTGCGTCGGGCCATGCTGCGTCCGGTCATGCTGCGTCGGGCCATGCTGCGTCCGGTCATGCTGCGTCGGGTCAAGCTGCGTCGGGCCATGCTGCGTCGGGTCACGCCGACTCGGGTCGCGCCTTAAGGCGGGACGCGGGGCGGGGAGAGGTCGATCCGCGGCAGGCGGAGGTCGTCGCGCATACCGCCGGTCCGATGCTCGTCGTCGGCGGGCCGGGCACCGGGAAGACCCGGACCCTGGTCGAGGCGGTCACCGCCCGGGTCGCCGAGGGAGTCGACCCGGAGCGGATTCTGGTGCTGACCTTCAGCCGACGTGGCGCCGTCGACCTACGGCACCGGATCGAGGCGCGGATCGCCGCGACCGGTCAGCGGGTGCTGCGCGAGCCGCTGGTGCGCACCTTTCCCGCGTACGCCTTCGGGCTGCTGCGGCGGGCCGCCGCCGAGCGCGGCGAGCCGTCACCCCGGCTGCTCACCGGCCCGGAGCAGGATCTGATCATCCGCGAGCTGCTGGATGTCGTCGGTGCGGAACCCGACGGGGAGCCCGACGACGACCCGGTCGGTTGGCCGGAAGATCTACGGCCGGCGCTGGGCACCCGGGCATTCGCCGCCCAACTGCGCGACCTGCTGATGCGTGCCGCCGAGCGGGGTGTGGGTCCGGTCGAGCTGGCCCGGCTCGGTGAGCGGCTGGGCCGCGCCGACTGGCCGGCCGCCGCCCGGTTCCTCCGGCAGTACGTGGCCGTGCTGGCCCTGCGGGACGTGGCGAACCGTGGCTCGGTCGCCTACGACCCGGCGGAGCTGGTGCGGGCCGCCACCGGAATGCTGCGCGACGATCCGGAGCTGCTGGCCGCCGAGCGACGCCGGCTGGCGCATGTCTACGTCGACGAGCTCGCCGACACCGACCCCGCGCAGCTGGAGCTGCTGGACACCGTGGCCGGCGGCGGCCTACCCCTGGTCGCCTTCGCCGACCCCGACTCCTCGACGTACGCCTTCCGGGGAGCCGACCCGGGCGGCGTGACGACCTTTGCGCACCGGTTCCGCACCGCCTCCGGCGCGCCGGCCGCCCAGGTGCTGCTGAGCACCAGTTACCGCGCGGGCGAGCGGCTGCTGGCCGCCACCACCCGGCTGGCCCGACGGCTGCGCGGGCCAGCCGCGCACCGGCGGCTGCAACCGCTGCCGGACGCCCCGGCGGGGACCGTGGAGGTGCGCACGTTCTCCTCGACCACGAGCGAGGCGGCGTGGCTGGCGCACGCGCTACGCGCGGCACACCTGCTCGACGGCGTGCCGTGGTCGCGGATGGCGGTGCTGGTCCGCTCCACCGCCCGGCAGCTGCCCGGGCTGCGACGGGCGCTGCACGCGGCCGGTGTGCCGACCGTGGTGCACGGCGAGGATCTGCCGCTGCACCTGCAACCGGCGGTCGCGCCGCTGCTGCTCCTGCTGCGCTGCGCGCTGGAGCCGGAGCGGCTCGACGAGGAGGCCGCCGTGGCGCTGCTGCACTCACCGCTCGGCGGTGCCGACCCGTTGGCGGAGCGACGGCTGCGGCAGGGCCTGCGTGCCCTCGCCCTGGCCCGGGGCGATCGCCGGCCCTCCGGAGAGCTGATCATCGAGGCGCTCCGTGACCCGACCGAGCTTGCCGGAGTCGAGCGGCGGTGGGCGGAACCGGCCCAGACGGTGGCCGGGCTGCTGGCCGTGGCCCGGGAGGCGGCGGACCGGCCGGCCGCCACCGCCGAGGAGGTCCTCTGGGCCGTGTGGCGGGTCAGCGGCCTGGCCGAGCTGTGGTCGGCCGCGCTGACCCGGGGTCCGGCCGTGGCCGGCGAGGGTGATCTCGCCCGACGTCGCCGGGCCGAGGCGGCCGACCGGGACCTGGACGCCGTGCTGGTTCTCTTCGACGCCGCCGCCCGGTTCACCGACCGGTTGCCGGGCGCGCGTACCGAGGTGTTTCTGGACCACGTGCTCGGTCAGGAGCTGCCCGCCGACACGCTCGCACCGACCGCCGACCGGGGCGACGCCGTGCGGCTGCTCACCGCGCACGCGGCCAAGGGACTCGAATGGGACCTGGTCGCGGTGGCCGGGGTGCAGGAGGGGGTCTGGCCGGATCTGCGGCTGCGTGGCAGCCTGCTCGGCTCGGAGCGCCTGGTCGACGTGCTGGCCGGCCGGGGGGACGGCGCGGCCGCGGTGGCCACCGTGGTCGGGCAGACCTCGGCGCTGCTGGACGAGGAGCGGCGGCTGTTCCACGTCGCGGTGACCCGGGCTCGGCGGCGGCTGCTGGTCAGCGCGGTCGCCTCCGCGTCCGTGGGCGGCGACGACCACGAGGAGCAACCCAGCCGTTTCCTCTACGAGCTGGGCCGTACCGACGACCCGGGTGGCGCCGTCGAGGGGTCCGCCGGTCCGCCGCCGCCCCGGTCACCGGACGCGCCATCAATCGCGGGCAGGCCGTCGACCTCGCCGGACACGTCGCGGGCCAGCAGTGCCCCGGTGGACCAGAACGCGGGCGACGATGACCCGGCGGACAGCGTCGCGAGCGAGCATCCCGGTCCCGGTCGGCTGCCGTTGAGTCGGCCGCCCCGGGCGCTCACGTTGCCCGCGCTGGTGGCGGAGCTGCGTACCGCGATCGTCGATCCGGCGGCGCCGGTCGCCCGGCGGCGCGCGGCGGCGGCCGAACTGGCCCGGCTGGCCGCCGCCGGGGTGTCCGGTGCACACCCCGACGACTGGTGGGGGCTGCGCCCCCTCTCCGACGACCGGCCGCTTGTCGACGACGGCGAGCCGGTGCGGGTGACCCCGTCGGGAATGGAGAGCGCGCTGCGGTGCAGCCTGCGCTGGCTGCTGGAACGACACGGCGGCAGCGCGCCGGCCAGCACCGCGCAGGGTGTCGGCAACCTGGTGCACGCGGCGGCGATGCTCGCCGAGGACGCCCGTGCCGACCGGGAGACGCTGCTGGAGTACGTGGCCGCCCGGTTCGACGCGATCGAACTGGCCGCGCGGTGGATGGTCGGTCCGGAGCAGGCCCGGGCCGAGGCCATGGTCGACAAGTTGCTGCGCTGGCTGGCCGCCAACCCGCGCCGGTTGCTCGCCATCGAACAGGAGTTCGCGGTACGCCTCGACGACCCGCACCGGCCGGTCGAGTTGACCGGCCGGGTCGACCGGTTGGAGATCGACGCGGACGGCCGGCTTGTGGTGGTCGACCTCAAGACCGGCAAGTCCACCGCGGTCACCGAGGGAGAGGTGGCCGAGCACCCGCAGTTGGGCGCGTACCAGGCGGCGGTGGAGGCCGGCGCGTTCGCCGAGTTCGGCGACGAGCCCGGCGGTGCGGCCCTCGTGCAACTCGGCACCGGCGCGAAGGATGCCCGCGAGCAGGCCCAGTCACCCGCCACCGACGGGCCCGAGGCCGGCTGGGCGACCGCGCTGGTGCGTCGCACCGCCGACACGATGGCCGCCGCGACCTTCGCGGCGGTCGCCAACTCGAAGTGTCGGGTCTGCCCGGTCCGCAGCAGCTGCCCGGTGTCCGGTCAGGGTCGGCAGGTGGTCGAGCCGTGACCCAGCCCACCCTGTTCGAGCCGGTCCCGCCGGCGCCCCGGGCCGCCGACGCGGGCCCCCGGTACACGCCGGTGGAGCTGGCGAAGCTGCTTCGCCTGCCGGCCCCCACCCGGGAACAGGCGGCGATCATCGCCGCGCCGGTGGAGCCGCTGCTGGTGGTCGCCGGCGCGGGCTCGGGCAAGACCGAGACGATGGCCGCCCGGGTGGTGTGGTTGGTGGCCAACTCGTACGTCCGGCCGGAGCAGGTGCTCGGCCTCACCTTCACCCGCAAGGCCGCCGGTGAGCTGGCACACCGGGTACGCGTCCGGCTCGACCAACTGGTCCGCCGGCTCGGCCGCCGGGAGCGCAACCCGCTCGACGATCCCCTCGCCGGCGAGCCGACGGTGGCCACCTACCACTCGTACGCCGGCCGGATCGTCACCGAGCACGGCCTGCGCGCCGGCTACGAGCCCTCCACCCGGCTGCTGACCGAGGCCTCCCGCTGGCAGCTGGTCGACCTGATCGTGCGCAACTACGACGGGGACATGTCCGAGGTGGACCGGATGCCGAGCACGGTCACCGACGCGGTACTGGCGCTCGCCGGCGAGCTGGACGAGCACCTGGTCGACCCGGCCGAGCTGGCCGCCTGGACCGGCCGGTTCTTCGCCGACGTGCAGTCGCGTCCGGGTCGGGTCTACGCCGGGGTACGCAAGGCCCTCGCCCTGCAGCAGACCCGGTTGAAGCTGCTGCCGCTGGTGCGCGGGTACGCCCGCCGCAAGGACGATTTCGAGGCGATGGACTTCGCCGACCAGCTCGCCCGGGCCGCCCGGGTGGCCCGGGACCACCCCGGCGTCGGTGAGATCGAGCGCAGCCGCTACCGGGTGGTGCTGCTCGACGAGTACCAGGACACCAGCCACGCCCAGGTGGTGCTGCTCAAGGCGTTGTTCGGCGGCGGACACCCGGTGACCGCGGTGGGTGATCCCTGCCAGTCGATCTACGGCTGGCGGGGAGCCAGCGCCGGCACCCTCGACCGGTTCCCGACCGAGTTCGCCCGCACCGACGGTGCGCCGGCACGGGTGCTCGGGCTGACCACCAGTTGGCGCAACCGACCGGAGATCCTGGCGGTGGCCAACGCGCTGGCCACGCCGCTGCGCGCGGCCGGGGCCCAGGTACCCGAGCTGCACGCCGCGTTCGGCGTCGACGACCCGATCCCGCATCGCAGCCCGCGCGGATCCGCCGCCGGCACGGTGCACTGCGCGCTGCTGCCCACGTACGCCGACGAGGCCGAGTGGATCGCCGACAGCCTGCTGGCCGCCTGGCGGGGCGCGGCCGGCACCCCGGGCGTACTGCCCGAGCAGATCCCGGTGACCCGACGCCCGACCACGGCGGTGCTGGTCCGGCTGCGCAGCCAGATCCCGGCGATCGCCGCGGCGCTGCGCGAGCGCGGCCTGCCGGTCGAGGTGGTCGGGCTCGGCGGCCTGCTGGACACCCCCGAGGTACGCGATGTGGTCTGCACCCTGCGGGTGCTGGCCGACCCGACCGACGGTGCCGCGTTGCTGCGGCTGCTGACCGGCGCCCGGTGGCGGATCGGACCACGGGATCTGGTGGCGTTGCACCGCCGGGCGCGGGCCATCGCGGCGGCCCGCCGCCGGCTGGCCGACGACGGCGCTCCGGAGATCACCCCCGATCGCCTCGACGAGGCGACCCTGGTGGAGGCGCTCGCCGACCTGGGGCCGGCGCAGGCGTACTCGGCCGAGGGGTACGCGCGGCTGCGCGCGTACGCGCGGGAACTCGGCCTGCTCCGCTACCGGTTGGACCAGACCCTGCCGGAACTCATCGCGGACGTGGAGCGGACCACCGGGCTGGACGTGGAGGTGGCGGTGCGGGCCGGCCGCGACGGTGCCGGTGACGCCGGCCTGGCCCGGGGCCACCTGGACGCGTTGGGTGACGTGGCCGCCCGGTTCAGCGGGGAGTCACCGGCGGCCACGCTCGCCGGGTTCCTGGCCTATCTCGCCGCCGCCGAGGACGAGGAGCGCGGGCTCGCGCCGGGCGAGGTGGAGGTGGTCGATGGGGCGGTGCAGATCCTCACCGCGCACGCCGCCAAGGGGCTGGAGTGGGCCGTGGTGGCGGTGGCCGGGCTGAGCCGTGGCGTATGGCCGGGACCGGTCCGCAACTCGGACCACTGGCTCGGCGGCCTGGGCGTGCTGCCGTTCCCACTGCGCGGCGACGCCGACGGGCTGCCCGAGCTGGCCCTGGCCGAGGTGGACGACCAGCGTGGGGTGGCCCGGGCGGTGGAGGACTTCACCGACGCCTGGCGGGCCCACGACGAGCGGGAGGAACGGCGGCTGGCGTACGTGGCGGTGACCCGTCCCCGGCGGCTGCTGCTCTGCTCCGGTCACTGGTGGGGTGAGGGCACCAAGCGGCCGCGCGGCCCGTCGGCGTTGCTGCGCGAGGTGCACGACGCCTGCCTGGCCGGCGGTGCCGGTCACCTGGTGGACGAGTGGACCCCGGAACCCGCGCCGGACGCGGTGAACCCGACCACCGAGGTGGTACTGCGCGCCGAGTGGCCCGCCGACCCGCTCGGTCCCCGCCGTCCGGTGTTGGCTGAGGCCGCCGCGCTGGTACGCCGCTTCCTGACCGACGGCGACGCCGACGCCGACGGTGACGCCGACGGCGACGCCGACGCCGACGGTGACGCCGACGGCGACGCCGACGCCGACGGTGACGCCGACGCCGACGCCGACGCCGACGGTGACGCCGACGCCGACGGGGACCGGCCGGACGACCCGGCCGGGTCGGATCCGGAGGTGATCCGGTGGCGGCGGGAGGCTGAGCTGCTGCTGGCCGAGCGGGCGGAGTTGAGCCGGCTCGCCGGCCCGGTCGAGGTGTCGCTGCCCGAACACCTGTCGGTGACGCAACTCGTCGCGTTGCGCCGGGACCCGGCCGGGCTGGCCCGGGCACTGCGCCGCCCGATGCCGACCGAGCCCAACCCGTACGCCCGCCGGGGCACCGCGTTCCACGCCTGGCTGGAGCAGCGGTTCGGCGCGGACCGGTTGCTCGACACCGACGAGCTGCCGGGGGCGGCGGATGCCGACGCGGCACCGGACGAGGAACTCGCCGAGCTGCAGCGGCGCTTCCTGGCCAGCGAGTGGGCGGACCGAACGCCGTTCGAGGTGGAGGTGCCCTTCGCCACGGTGCTCGGCGGCGTGGTGGTACGCGGCCGGATGGACGCCGTGTTCCGCCGGCCCGGCGACCGCTTCGACGTGGTCGACTGGAAGACCGGGGCGCGCCCGGACGGCACCGCCGCCGAGGTGGCGGCGGTGCAGTTGGCGGTCTACCGGTTGGCCTGGGCGGAGCTGGCCGGTGTGCCGGTCGACCGGGTCGGCGCGGCGTTCCACTACGTGCGGGACGGGGTGACCGTCCGGCCGGCGGACCTGCTCGACGCCGACGGGCTGACCGAGTTGATCAGATCGGTTCCCGAGTCGCCGGGAAGCACTGGCGTGGTGGCGAATCCGTGGTAGAGTTCCCGCGTTGCAGTTTCGGTTACCAGCTCTGTTTGCGCCTGGCGGAATGTGGCCCCAGGCGCTCTTTGTTATGTCCGGACTTCTCCGGGCGGGGCGACCAGCAGCGACAGGCGTTCCGGGCAGGTTCGTCCGGGACATTCCTCTTTCAACTCCGCAACAGGTGCGGAGTTGACGTTCCGTCAAGGAGACGAAACAAGCATGGCTATTGGCACCGTCAAGTGGTTCAACGCTGACAAGGGCTTCGGCTTCATCACCCCGGACGGCGGCGGCGCGGACGTCTTCGCCCACTTCTCGGCGATCCAGTCCTCCGGCTACCGCAGCCTCGACGAGAACCAGCGGGTGGAGTTCGAGGTCGTGCAGGGCCAGAAGGGCCCGCAGGCGGAGAACATCCGTCCGCTCTGACCTTTCGGTCACCCGGTGTCGGCCGGGTCGCCGCCGTGCTCTGCGCACCGGTGGCGGCCCGGCCGTCCGTGTTTCCTGCGCGGGCGCGAGGTTCGGCCCTACCGGCCGGCCCTGCTCGCGCGTGCCGGCACGCGCGAGCAGCATCGCAACCCTGAGTCGGCAATCAGCCTGTCGACCGTCGGGTGGGCGACTGTTTTCCTCGTCCGGCTCCGCGACCCTGGCGGGCAGGGCCGGGGGGCTCGTGATCGGCCGGGGGAGGACGACAATGGTGGGCGTGGCGGCGCGTGAGCTGCTCCTGGTGATCGCGGTCGCGGCAGTCGGGCTGCTGCTGGCCACGGCGGTGACGTTCGCGCCGTGGCCGGTCGCCCCGGGTGGGTCCGCTCCGTCCGGCCTGGTGGAACTGAACCGCCCGGCACCGACCGACCGCACCGGCAGCGCGGCCGGCTGACGGCCGGGCGCGCCAATCGGGTGCGCGCCGACCCGACCCACGTGCGCTTCCTCGCACGCAGGCACCGGCGGGCGTGCCGAGACGTTAGGGTCGGATCCGTGCCGACCCGCAGAGCGAGAATCCCAGCGACGAGGTATCCGGTCGAACGGTTCACCCTCGACAACGGCCTACGGGTCGTCCTGACCCCCGATCGCAGCGCCCCGGTCATCGGTGTGGCGGTCGTCTACGACGTCGGCATCCGATCCGAGCCGGAGGGACGCACCGGCTTCGCGCACCTCTTCGAGCACCTCATGTTCCAGGGCTCGGAGAACCTGGAGAAGCTGGCCCACTTCCGGCACGTGCAGGGGGCCGGCGGCACCTTCAACGGCTCCACCCACCTGGACTACACCGACTACTTCGAGACCCTGCCGAGCAACGCGCTGGAGCGGGCGCTGTTCCTGGAGGCCGACCGGATGCGCGGCCCCCGGTTGACCGAGGAGAACCTGCGCAACCAGGTCGACGTGGTCAAGGAGGAGATCCGGGTCAACGTGCTCAACCGGCCGTACGGCGGGTTTCCCTGGCTGACCCTGCCGCCGGTGCTGTTCGACACCTTCCCCAACGCACACGACGGGTACGGCTCCTTCGACGATCTGGAGTCGGCCACCGTCGCCGACGCCGCCGACTTCTTCCGCCACTACTACGCCAGCGGTAACGCGGTGCTCGCGGTCAGCGGGGACATCGACACCGCCGAGGCGGTCACGCTGATCGAGCGACACTTCGGTGACGTACCGGCCCGCCCGGCACCCGACCGGCCGGACTTCGCCGAGCCGGACCTGACCGTCGAGCGGCGCACCGCGTACCCCGACAAGCTGGCTCCGCTGCCGGCGGTGGCGTCGGCGTGGCGGGTGCCCGACCCGATCGACGACTTCGACGCCTACCTGCCGTACGTGGTGCTGGCCGAGGTGCTCACCGACGGTGATGCGTCGCGGTTGGTGGAGCGGCTGGTGCGTCGGGACCGCGCGGTGACGAGCGTCGGTGGTTACCTCGGCTTCATGGGCGATCCGTTCGACGTACGCGACCCGACCGCGCTGCTGCTCCAGGCGCATCTGCCGCCCGGTGGCGACGTCGACAAGGTGCTGCGGACCCTGGACGAGGAACTGGATCGGCTCGCCCACGACGGGCTCGGCGACGGCGAACTGGCGCGCACCCAGGCGCGGATGGCCACCCACCTGCTCCGCGACACCGACGCGGTGCTCGGCCGGGCACTGCGGATGGCGGTGCTGGAGCAGCAGCGCGGCGAGCCGGGGCTGCTCGGCGAGCTGCCCAGCCTGATCGGTGAGGTCACCGACGAGCAGGTCCGCGCCGCCGCGGCCACCCTGCGCCCGGAGCGCCGCGCGTCCGTCGAGATCCTCCCCGGAGGTGGGTCGCGGTGAGCGCGAGGAGTGAGCCGGGTTTGCGAGCCCCGCAGTCGCGAACGGAGGTGGTTCGGTGAGCGCGAGGAGTGAGCCGGGTTTGCGAGCCCCGCAGTCGCGAACGGAGGTGGTTCGGTGAGCGCGAGGAGTGAGCCGGGTTTGCGAGCCCCGCAGTCGCGAACGGAGGATGGCCGGTGAGCGCGAGGAGTGAGCCGGGTTTGCGAGCCCCGCAGTCGCGGCAGTTGCCGCCGCTGGGCCCGACCCGCCGGCTCAAGCTGCCCCGGCAGGCCGAGCGCACGCTCGGCAACGGGCTCACCGTCATCGTGGTACGCCGCCCGGCGGTCCCGTTGGTGGAGCTGCGGCTCTGGATGCCCTTCGGGCGGGCTCACCTGGCCCGGGGGCATCTGCTCACGCAGACCCTGCTCTCCGGCACCGAGACGATGAGCAGCGTGCAGATCGCCGCGGAGCTGCAGAAGATCGGCGGTGGGCTCTCCGCCGGGCTCGACCCGGACCGGCTGATGATCTCCGGCACCGGCCTGGCCACCGGGCTGGACCGGATGCTGGAGATCCTCGCCGAGGTCCTCACCGGGGCCAACTACCCGGCCGGGTGGGTGGGTGTCGAGCGGGACCGGCTCGTCGACGGCATCCAGGTCGCCCGGAGCCAGCCGGCGCACCTGGCGCGTACGGCGCTGCTGCGGCGGATCTTCGACGGGCATCCGTACGCCGTGCAGACACCGGAACCGGAGCAGGTCGCAGCGGTCCGTCCGGCGGCGCTGCGATCGCTGCACGCCCAGCGGGTGCATCCAGCGGGTGCGGTGCTCGTGCTGGTCGGTGACCTGCGTGCGGAGCGGGCGTTGGACGCGGCCGAGAAGGCCCTCGGCGGTTGGAACGGTGCCGGACACCCAACCGACGTGCCACCCGCCCCACCACTGGAACCGGGTCCGCTGCTGCTTGTCGACCGGCCCGGATCGGTGCAGTCGTCGATGCGGGTGGCGTTGCCGGCGGTGCCGCGTACCCATCCCGACCACGCCGCCCTGCAACTGGCCAATCTGATCTTCGGCGGTTACTTCTCCTCGCGCTGGGTGGAGAACATCCGCGAGGACAAGGGCTACACCTACGGCCCGCATTCGTTGATCGAGCACGCGGTGGCCGGCTCGGTACTGGTGGCCGCCGCCGAGGTGGCCACCGAGGTGACGGCGCCGGCGTTGCTGGAGACGAGTTACGAGATGGGTCGGCTCGCCACCGTGCCGCCCGCTCCGGACGAGCTGGAGCAGGCCCGGCAGTACGCCCTCGGTACGCTCCAGCTCGGCATCTCCACCCAGGCCGGGCTGGCGTCACTGGTCAGCGCCTACGCCGGCAACGGGCTGCGGCTGGACTTCCTGGCCGAACACGCGGCCCGGCTGGCGAAGGTGGGCGTCGATGACGTCACCGAGGCGGCTGCCCGCTATCTCGCGCCGTCACGAGCGGTCACGGTCGTGCTCGGCGACGCCGAACGGGTCGCCGCCGCACTGGCCACGCTCGCCCCGGTCGAGACCGTCCCTGTTCCGTGACGGACGGGCGTGGGGACGGCAGTCCGCCGTTGGCCCGGTCCACGCTGGACCGGTCGGCGCACCGGCGTACCGATCTGCAGTGGCTGGCCCAGGCGTGGGCCGGTGCGCGGGTGTTGGTGCTGGACGTCGAGGCGGGCGGGCGGGCGCTGGTCCGCACCGACACGGTCGTACCGGAGTTGGTGCTGGTGGCTGCCGACGGCCTGCCACCGGCGCTCGCCGCCGGAGCGATGTTCCTCGGCGTCGAGCCGGACGGGACGCCGGTCTTCTGTGTCCACGGCACCCTGCCGACGGTGCCGGCGACCCGGCCGGCCCAGCTGCGGACCATTGGGCACCTGCTCAGCGACCGGGACGCCGGGCTGTTCACCACCGCGTTGGCGTTGACCAACTGGCACCTGCGGCATCTCTACCACCCGGTGACCGGTGAGCCGACCCGGGCCGACGAGGCAGGCTGGAGCCGGGTGGACCGTACCGGCGAGCGGGTGTGGCCGCGTACCGACCCGGCGATGATCGTGCTCGTGCACGACGGGGTCGGTGGCGGCGAGGGCCGGTGCCTGCTCGGCAACAACGCCACCTGGCCCAGTACCAAGGGCGGACGGCGGTTCTCCTGCCTGGCGGGTTATCTGGAGCCGGGGGAGTCGGCCGAGGCCGCGGTACTGCGCGAGGTCCGCGAGGAGGTCGGCGTCGAGGTCCACGACATCACGTACGCGGGCAGCCAGGCGTGGCCGTTCCCCGGCTCGCTGATGCTCGGCTTCCTGGCCACCGCCGACCCGGCGCATCCGCTGCGGCTCGATCCGGCCGAGATCGCCGAGGCGCGCTGGTTCTCCCGGCAGGAGATCGAGGTGGCGCTCGCCGGCGGGGCGGTCGAGGTGGGTGGCACCCGCCTGCTGCTGCCACCGCCCTCGTCGATCGCGCTGTTCCTGATGCACCGCTGGCTCGACGGACGCTGCTGATCAGCCCGACGCGGTGCGGCCCCGGCCCGTGACCGTCGTTGCCGCGGCGGTCACGGACCGGGGACACGGGCCGTCGTGGTCGGCTGGGTGAGGAACTCGGCGGGGGAGCCGGTCGACCACGACGGACGTGCGGTGGATCAGGTGCCGGGCCAGTCCGCGATGGCCTGGTGGTGGCGTGGTCCGTCCAGCGGCAGCACCTTGACCCGCTGCTTACCGGAGCGTACGGAGCCCACGGTGGCGATCGCGCGGGCCAGCAGCAGTGCGGCGTCGCGGTCGTCGGCGTGAACGACCTGGCGGCGTGGCTCGGGCCGGGCGGTCTCGTCCCGCAGGCGTTGACCTTCCGCCCAGGCGGCGGTGATGTCGGCGTCGGCGGCGGTGCGAATCTCGGTGCGAACGATCAGGAACCGCATGTGGGTCTCCGGATGTGTCGCGACGGGTGGAACCGTGGAAGTTCCACGTCACTATGCCGCCATCGTACGCCCGGCGCTCGTCCCAGCAACTGAAACGCGCCCATCGTTCGGCAGACCCGACCGATCATCCGATCCCTGCTCAGGGTCGGTGGAGTGTGGACGACGAGGGCCGCCGGCTGGTCAGCCGGCGGCCCCGCGAGGATGTCCGCTTGCTAGGGCTTGTCGAACTGCCCGTTCCTCGCGCCGGAGATGAAGCCCTGCCATCCCGCCCGGCCGAACAGCAGCACCGGGCCACCACGGTCCTTGCTGTCGCGTAGCGCCACCGCGCTGCGACCGTTGGACAGCGGTGCGACCTCCACACAGTTGGAGGTCTGGCTGCGCGTACTGGTGCGCCAGGGTGCGTCCGCGAGTTGGGCGAGGACGGACGGCGTGTTGCGGAACTCGTTCATCGTTGCGCTCCTGAGGTGAACCGATGGACCGAGTGGCAGCGCACGTCCCGACGGCGGGCCGGTGCTGGTCACCGTTCCGTCAGGCGCCCGGAGGGTCTGCGGCGTTGGGTCGGCGCCGTTGCCGGACCACCCGCCACGGTGGGCGGGATCGCCGCGCCGGACAGCCGTCCCGACGAATCCATCAGCCAGGAGAGGGTGTCCGTTGCGGAGAGTGCCGCCGTGCATAGCCACTCGAACACCACTTTATAGCGATTTAGGGTAATTGCCTCGGTCGACATGACGTCGGTGAAGCCACCTTCGATGGCGAGCGTCTCCGGATCGAGGGGATCGGCGAACCGATAGACCGAGAACGCGGTCGGCGGGAGGTACCACTGGCCGATCGGGGTGTCCCGGGGCAGCACGTGCAGCGTGACGTTCGGCAGCATGGCCAGCTCACAGAGCTGCGTCAGCTGCTCCCGGAGCACCTCGGGCGGCCCGGCCCGGCGGCCGAGCGCGGATTCCTCGAGCACTGCGGTGTAGCGGGGCGGGTCGGTCTCCCGGGTGAGGGCCGACTGTCGCGCCAACCGGGCCCTGATCTCGGTCTCGATCTCGTCCTCGGCTTCCGGCGCACCGGCGGCCTGGTCGACCTGCCAGGCCGAGGATATTCGCATCCGGGCGTACCCGGTGGTCTGCAACAGCCCCGGCACCAGCACCGGGTTGTACTCGGAGATCTCGGCGCAACCCGCCTCCAACTCGGCGAAGCCGCGCTGCTGCTGGGTCATCGCCGGGTACCGCTTCAGCCAACCGCGCATGTCGCCGGCCTCGTGGGTGATGCCGAGCAGCTCCAGTCGGAGGGTGTCGTCGACGTGGTAAAGGTCGAGCAGATCCCGGACGTCACCCGGATCGGGTCGGCTACGACCGTTCTCCAGCCGGGACAGTTTGGACGCGGAAGCCCAGCCGATGCGTTCGATGACCTGGTCGCCGGTGAGCCCGGCGGCCTCGCGCAGGCGGCGCAGTTCGCCGCCGAGCCGGCGGCGGCGCAGGATCGGGCTGGGTACGGCAGGAGGCACAGTGTCCTCTTTTCCGTCGACCGCCGCGGACGCGACGGTAACTGTATGAAATTCGCCCCCCACGGTCAGTATGGACGTCGCGACCGGCGGCGGAGGTACCGCGGCGGGCGTGTCATCGGAAATACGCAGACCCGACAGCGACTCCGGTCGGCGCGATCAGCGCCGCCGGCTCCGCCGAAACCCGCCCGCCACACCCGAGTCGCGCCACGGAGGATCAATGCGCAGCGTCCTGAGTCGCCCGGACTTCCGTCTGCTCTTCGGCGGACTGTTGGCCAGCATGACCGCGGAGTCGATCCTGCTGCTGGCGCTCGCCGTCTGGGTGAAGGACCTGACCGGATCGGACGGCCTCGCCGGTGCCACGATCTTCGTCATCCTCGCGCCACGCATGCTGGCACCGCTGGTCGGGTGGTTCGTCGACAGATATCCACGGCGCCCCTGCTTCGTGGTCACGAACCTCGCGACGGCGCTGCTGCTCACCCCGCTGCTCGCGGTCCGCGACACGGGCGATCTGTGGCTCATCTACGCGGTCGCCGCGTCGTACGGGTTGTCGAACCTGACCGTCGGGGCAGTGCTCAGCCGCCTGGTACGGGAACTGGTGCCACCGGACCTGCTCGGCGAGGCGAACGGGGCGTTGCAGACGGCCCGGCAGGGGCTGCGCTTGATCGGCCCGCTCGCCGGCGCCGGCCTCTACGTGGCACTCGGTGGTTGGCCGTTGGCCGTGGTCGGAATGGCCGGGTTCCTCGTCGCCGCCGTGGTGGTCGGCGCGCCCCGGGCGACCACCCGGCCGGGCACGTCGCCCGCGCCGCACCCCGGGCCAGGCCCGTCACCTGCGCCGGGCACGTCGGCCGGGTCGGGCACGCCGGCCGTCCTGCCGGCGGACGGCGTCGGGCATCGAACGCGCTGGGCCTCGGAGCTTCTCGCCGGGCTCCGGCACCTGGTGGGCGAGCCGGCGTTGCGGCGTGCGCTGCTCGGATACGGTTTCGGCTCGCTGGTGATGGGTTTCACCGAGTCGCTGATCTTCGCGTACGTGGACCGGGGGCTCGGTCGGGAGCCGGCGTTCGTCGGCGTGCTCTTCACCGTGCAGGGCATCGGTGGCCTGGTAGGTGGACTGCTCTCCGCCACCGTCCTGCGACGGGTCGGTGAGTTGGGTGCCCTGGCCGTCGGTGTGGCGCTGTTCGGACCGGCGGCGCTGCTGCTGGCGTACCCGAATCTGTGGCTCGCTCTCGCCGCGGTGCTGCTGGCGGGTCTGTCGCTGCCGCTGGCCCTGGTCGGGCTGCACACCCTGATCCAACGGCGGACCCCGCCGGAACTGCTCGGGCGGGTGGCCGCCGCCGCCGAGGCGGCGGTCAGGTTCCCGCAGGCGTTCTCGATCGGCATGGGTGCGCTGGTCGTCGCCCTGCTCGACTACCGGCTGGTCTTCGCGTCGGTCGGGCTGGCGACCCTGCTCGCCGGCAACTACCTCTGGCGCGGTCGCCACCTCAGCCCTCCGCCCGGACCCCAGGGACGGCCCCTGATCCCCGCCCAACGCCGAGCAACCGAGGGCGCGGCGGTCGATGCCAGTACCCTCGCCCGAATCCCCGACCGCTGACCCCCGACCCGCCGCCGACGGGTCGGGACGCGGTGGACACGGACACGGTCGATCATGAAGTTGTTGTCGCGGGTAGTCGCCTGCCGGGACAACAACTTCATGATCGGCGCGGAAGACGCGCGCTCGGCGCGCGGGCGTGGTCAGGCGGCGATGCTCGCCAGGTGCTGCTTGACCTGGTTGATCGACGGGTTGGTCAGCGCGCTGCCGTCGGCGAAACGGAGCGTGGGCACCGTCTGGTTGCCACCGTTGACCTGCATCACGAATGTCGCGGCCGCCGGGTCCTGCTCGATGTCGACCACCTGGTAGGCGATCCCCTCCCGGTCGAGCTGCGACTTCAGCCGGTGGCAGTAGCCGCACCAGGGAGTGGAATACATCGTCAGCATGGTCAGATCCTCCAACGTCGCGCCCGGTGGCTTGCCGATCAAGCACAGGCTATCCGCTGCAACGTTCGGGGAAGCTGCGACAATTCCCCGCTGTGGTGGTTAACTCCGCATCCGTTCGCGTGCTCGCCGGGCTCGATCCGGAGCAACGCGCGGCGGTGACCGCCCCGGCCGGCCCGGTCTGTGTGCTCGCCGGCGCCGGTACCGGCAAGACCCGGGCAGTCACGTCCCGGATCGCGTACCGGGCACTGACCGGTGAGATCTCGGCCCGACATGTGCTCGCGGTCACCTTCACCGCCCGGGCCGCCGCGGAACTGCGCCAGCGGCTCGCCGTGGCCGGCGTGGCCGGCGTGCAGGCACGTACCTTCCACGCGGCGGCGCTGCGCCAGGTGCGCTACTTCGCGCCCCGGCTGCTCGACGGCCGGGCCATGCCCGAGTTGCTGGACAGCAAGGTCCGGTTGGTCACCCTCGCCGCGGCGCGAGCCGGGCTACGGGCCGACCGGACGGCCGCCCGTGATCTCGCCGGTGAGATCGAGTGGGCCAAGTCCTCCCTCGTCGAGCCGGGCGATTACGTGGTGGCCGCCGCCAAGGCGCTGCGGGAGACGTCGTACGAACCGGCGAAGGTGGCGGAGGTGTTCGCCGCGTACGAGCGGCTCAAGCGGACCGGCGGAGTGATCGACTTCGAGGATGTGCTGCGCGCCGCGGTCTGGGGGATCGAGGAGCATCCGGACGTCGCCGAGCAGGTCCGCAACCAGTACCGGCACCTGGTCGTCGACGAGTACCAGGACGTCAACCCGCTGCAGCAGCGGCTGCTGGACGCCTGGCTCGGCGGACGGGACGACCTGACCGTGGTCGGCGACGCCTCCCAGACCATCTACTCGTTCACCGGGGCGACCTCGGCGTACCTGGTCGACTTCCCGCGTCGGCACCGCACCGCCACCGTGGTCCGGCTGGTCCGCGACTACCGGTCGACGCCGCAGGTGGTCGGGCTCGCCAACGCGGTCATCTCGCAGGCGCGAGGCACCGAGGCCCGGCTGCGCCTGGAACTGGTCGGGCAGCGCCCGGCCGGTCCGGAGCCGGAGCGGCGGATCTTCACCGACGAGCCGGCCGAGGCCGCCGCGGTCGCCGCCCGTTGCCGGGCGTTGATCGACGCCGGCACCCCGGCCCGCGAGGTCGCCGTGCTGTTCCGCACGAACGCGCAGTCCGAGGCGTACGAGAAGGCGCTGGCCGAGGCTGGCGTGCCGTACCAGGTCCAGGGGGCGGAGCGGTTCTTCGAACGCGCCGAGGTGCGCCAGGCGATGGTCGCGCTGCGCGCGGCGACCCGGTCGCTGCCGGGGGAGACCCCGCTGCGGGCGGCGGTGGTCGAGGCACTGGCCGGCGTCGGCTGGGCACCCGACGCCCCGCCGCCGGGCGGCGCCGCCCGCGAGCGGTGGGAGGCGCTGGCCGCGCTGGTGCAACTCGCCGAGGAGTACGCGGCCACGCCGGAGATCCTGCCGCTCGGAGTGGCCGCCCGGGTGGAGCGTCCGGTCACCCTCACCGACTTCACCGAGGAACTGGCCCGGCGGGCGGCCCAGCAGCACGTGCCGACCGTGGACGGGGTGACGCTGGCCTCCCTGCACGCCGCCAAGGGGCTGGAGTGGGACGCCGTCTTCCTGGTCGGCCTGGCCGAGGGCACCCTGCCCACCACGTACGCGCGCACCACCGAGCAGGTCGAGGAGGAACGCCGACTGCTCTACGTCGGTATCACCCGGGCCCGGCACTGGCTCTGGCTGTCGTACGCCGCGGCGCGCTCGCCGGGGGGCCGGCCCCGGCGACCATGCCGTTTCCTGCCCCAACTGTCGCCCACCTCGCCGACCGAGCGGGTCGCCGGTGGACAGGCGGTGCGGACCCCGCAGCGGCGGGCCGCCACCCGGATCGTGTCCTGCCGGATCTGTGGCACCACCCTGCTCGCCGGACCGGACCGCAAGTTGGGCCGATGCGCCACCTGTCCCTCCGACATCGACGACGAACTGCACGAACGGCTGCGTGAGTGGCGGTCCCGGGTGGCCGGCACGCAGAAGGTGCCCGCGTACGTGGTCTTCACCGACGCGACGCTCGTGGCCCTGGCCGAGCGGCGGCCGGGGCGGGCCGAGGAACTGGTCGCGATCGCCGGGATCGGACCGCGCAAGGTGGGCCTGTACGGGGAGGCGGTGCTGGCGTTGGTGGGGGGCGCGGCGGTCGACGAAATCTGCCCGCAGAAAACTTTCTGAATCTGGCCGTTAATTCGTTTGCCCTCGCCCCACCGGCAGGCATAGCCTCAGGGCACACCTCGGAAGGGGGCCCTGTTCGGGCTGCTCACGGGGGATGTGTCCGGGTCGACCACGAGTGAACGTCAAGGAGGTGGCACCGATGGAGAGCTACATCTACCAGCGTCCGACGGCGCTGCCCGTTGCCGTCGCTCCGCTGTCGGCTGCCCCGACGACCGCCGCTCCGGTGGCGGACGTCCGGGCCACCACCGTCGCTGCGCGACCGTGGGCTCCGCAGGTGCACCGGGCCGAGATTCAGGCCGAGCTGATCCTCGCACCGGTCACGCACGGGCTCCAGGGGAGCAGTGGCTTCACGGGCAAGGGCGTCGATGGCGTCAACAAGCGGATGGACGTCCGCGGTGTTCCACCTCGAGGTAGACCGGTCTGACCACAGACCACCGGCTCACCTCGAGGCCGCGGAACCCGCACACCGGGATCCGCGGCCTCAGTTTTTTTGCACCGCCGAAGTACGTCGGAAGACAGCGATCCACGAGATCGCAGTGAGAGAGAGGTGACCGGGCGATGAGTCTGGCGCTTGCCCCGCTCGACCTGAGCGTCGAGGTGGAGGCGAACCTGCCCTGCCGGAAGTTCGACCCCGACCTGTGGTTCTCCGACTCGCCCACCGAGCTGGAACTGGCCAAGTCGCTCTGCGGGGACTGCCCGCTGCGCGTCGAGTGCCTGGCCGGTGCGGTCGAGCGGGCCGAGCCGTGGGGCGTCTGGGGCGGCGAGATCTTCGAGCGTGGCGCGGTCGTTCCGCGTAAGCGGCCCCGCGGCCGCCCGCGCAAGGAGGACCTCGCCCGTGACGCCGAGCTGCGGGTCGAGGCCGAGGCGCGACTGGCGGCCAGTGGCCTCGCCGCGTCGCGCAGCGCTGTCCGGCTGGCTGCCTGACATGTTCCCGATTCGGACCAACCCCGCCGGTGTCGCACCGGCCGACAGAAAGCTGACCACCATGCTGCACCTCCCGAACGGAGCCGAGATGTACCTACTCCCCGAAGCGTTGTCGAGGGCTCGAATGCCCCGGCCTCAGGCCGGTCGCACCACCACGAGCACTGAGGCAACCCGATCCGCCCGTACCATCGCCATGACCGGCCGTGCCCGGTCGGCCCGCGAGCTGGGCGTTCTGTAGGACGAACACGCATACGGCGGGCGGGGACCGATGTGGTCCCCGCCCGCCGTCGTCACGTCCGGGTCAGCCGACCGGAGCGAATCCCGGCAACCAACGCTCCAGGATGCCCCGGTAGGGCGCCTTGGCCTCCAGCTGACACAGCACCCCGATGGACCCGAGCGTCACCCGGTGGATGAGCAGGTAGGACGGCGGCAGGTTTAGCTGTCGACTGAATTGGTACGCCGGGGAGCGCGGGCTGGCCAGCCGGGTGGCCTCGGCACGCAGCCAGGCCCGGGTGAACCGGAACTCGTCGGCGGCGATCGGCGCCAGCATCGGACGGAGGAACTCCAGCAGCGCGTGCGCGTCGATCGGCTCCGTGCCACTGACGAAGCCCTCGGCCCGCAGCCCGGCCTCCACCTCGCCGGCGTCGCCGCGCAGGGCCAGCCCGGCGATGCGGCCGATCGGTTCCGGCGTACCTTCCGGCATCCGGGCCACCGCCCCGAAGTCGATCACGCCGAGCCGGCCGTCGGGCAGCAGCCGGAAGTTTCCCGGATGCGGGTCGGCGTGCAGCAACCCGGCCCGCGCCGGCGCGGAGAGGTGGAGCGTCGCCATCAGCCGACCCGCTTCGTCGCGCTGCTCCTCGGTGCCGGAGCGGATGATGTCGGCCAACGGGGTGCCCGTTATCCACTCGGTGACCAGGACCCGAGGCGAGGCGTGGAAGACCTCCGGCACGTAGATCTCCGGATCGTCGGCGTACCCGGCGGCGAAGGCTCGCTGTGACTCCGCCTCCAACTCGTAGTCCAGCTCCTCGGTGATCCTCTCCCGCAGCTCGGCCAGCAGGGGTTTGATGTCCAGCCCGGGCTGGATGGCCCGGAACATACCCCCCAGCCGGGAGAGCTGCTTGAGGTCGGCGAGGAGGGCATCGCCGGCGCCGGGGTATTGGATCTTCACGGCGACGTTCCGGCCGGTGCCGTCCGGCAGTCGCCACACTGCCCGGTGCACCTGCCCGATGCTCGCCGCGGCGGCCGGGGAATCGTCGAAGCTCACGAACCGGTCCCGCCATGCCGGCCCCAACTGCTCGGCCAGCACCTTGTGCACGCTGGCGGCAGGCAGCGGCGGCGCGGCCTCCTGAAGTTTGGTCAGCGCCTGCCGGTAGGGCGCGGCGATCTCCTCCGGAAGGGCGGCCTCGAACACCGACAGCGCCTGCCCGAACTTCATCGCTCCGCCCTTGAGCTGGCCGAGAACGCTGAACAACTGCTCGGCCGTGCGTTGCTGGATCTCGGCGGAGATCACGTCGGAGGCGAGCCCGGTGACGCGCTTTCCCATGCCGAGGACGGTGCGGCCGGCGAAGCCGAGCGGCAGAGCGGCGAGCTTGGCGGTACGGGACACGGCCCGGCGCGGGATGTCGGTCACCTGGTCATTGTTACCGACTTGACCGGCCCGCTGCTGCCGTGCCGCCGCACCCGCGCTACCGGTGCGCTGGCTCACCCCCCGCACCGGCAGCGGGGGTGCGGCGGCCAGTAGCGCCGCCGGAGGGTGCCGGGGGCCACCACCTCGACCGACCCGCCGAGGGTCTCGGGGGTGCCGCCGTCGAGCTGGCTCAGCACCTCCCCGACGGCGTAACCGGTCGCGGTCAGCAGGAGACTCACGGCACAGGCCGCGGCGGGCGGGGTGCTGGCGAGTTGGGCCGCGACCGCTGGCCAGCCGGGGTCCCGGTCGGCCCGGTGCAGGTCGAGACAACGCAGGCAGGGACCGACCGGCGGACGGACAAGTGGGCCGACCGCCGGAACGCCCTCCTGGATGTCCACCAGCAGGTGTGGTTGTCGCCGCTGGGCGTGCCCCGCGGCCAGCAGCGCGGCCGGCCGGTCGGAGCCGAGTTGCACGACCAGGTCGGGACGGGGTCGCCGGAGCGGGCCGGTGCCGGTGCCCGGGGCGGCCCGCTGGACCGCTGCCCGGGTCGCGGCGTCGAGCGGACGACCGATCTCCGTGGCGGCGATACCGGTGCCGACGAGATCGAGCGGACGGACCGTTCCGGGCAGGTCGGGATGGACATGACCGACGCCCGCCTGGGCCAAGGCGACCGCGATGGCGGGGCCGAGCGCACCGCCGCCGGTGATCGTCACTCGGGCGGCCAGGCGGCGTCGGAGCACCTGGGCGGGGCTGCCCGGCAGCCGGGTCGCCACCGCCAGCGCGCCGGCCTCGGCGGCGAGCCGGGTCCGTCGTGGTCCGGTGAGATCGCGGGGCACGAGGGTGTGCGCCGGGACCACCAGACCGGCGGTGCGCAGGGCGTCGAGCAGGGCGCGGGCATGTTCCGGCCGGACGTCCGTTCCGGTCAGCACCTGCCGTTCGCTGCGGGTGCCGTCGAGCAGGTCGAGCAGCCGGACCGCCCGGGGGTCGGCCATCTCGACCAGGACCGCCCGCTCTCGGCCGAGGCCGAGCTGAAGGGTGTACCGGTCGCGCCAGAGACGGGTGAGTCCCGGTAGCAGACAGGGACGGGGCGACGGCGGATGTTCGGCGGCTCGCGTCATGGGCACGAATAGTGACCGCGTCCGCGCTTTCCGTCGATCGTTGTCCACAGGTGGTCGAACCCAGATCCTGGGCTGTCCACAGGATTCGGCGAGTTATCCACAACCCGCGAGTAGTGCTGTCGGTGGGCCGACAGTCACCGCGTACGAGGACGGGGGTGACCGCAGGCCACCCCCGTCCCGATGCGTGTTCGTCAGACCTTCGCCTTGCCCAGGATGCGGTTCACTGTTGTGCCACATACCGGACACTTGCCCTTGGCCATGTTCATGCCGGTCTTCGAGACCTCGACGCGGCCCTCGAAATCCCGCTTCTCCTTGCACTTGACGCAGTAACCGTTGTAGGTCTGGGCCTGGTCGGCCACGGTGTGCCCTCCTCGTGTCGTCCACCGGTCGATAACGACCCGGTGGGTCTCCGGTGGCGGTCGCTCAGGGCGCCCGGCGCCGGTCCTGTCCGGTGACCACCTACGTGACCACCGGTTGGCGGACCCTACCCAGGTGTGGGCGGTTCCATGTCAGCTGCGCTTTGCCACTGTGAGCAAGGCGACGTCGAGAGTGTGCACGCCGAATTGGGTCAGATCAGTCAGTTTGCCGGGGACACGCCGACCGGTACCCCGCAATTGCGCTGGTGGTGCCGCCGAAGCGGGGTGCAGGCCCCGATTTGAGCTCGCCGGCAATGATCACTTACCGTGTTGGTCGACCCGGGTGTGACACCTCGCCGGCCACCACGAAGGGTGACCGTGACGGCCGCCCCCGGCTTCGGCAAGAATTTTTTCGGGACTCCTGGCGACCAATCCCCATTTTCCGGACGCGTGTCGGGGGGTTGACTCTTGCGGACCCCTGGTCACAACGCATTAGCTTGCCAACGTGACAGCAAACCGAGGCTGCGCGGTCCACTGATGGCTGGGCCGCGGAAGCCGGTCGTCGAGGTACGGCGCAGCCAGCGCCGGCGACGCACGGTGTCCGCCTACCGCGACGGGGAGCGGGTCGTGGTCCTCATTCCCGACCAGTTCTCCCGGGCCGAGGAGAGCGAGTGGGTCAATCGGATGCTCGCCCGGCTGGCCGCCCGTGAGGGGCGCCTGGTCCGCTCCGACGCCGAACTGCTGGCCCGCGCCGGCCGGTTGATCAAGCTCTATCTCACCGAGTACGGCAACCAGGCGCTGCCGGCCAGCGTCCGGTGGGTGAGCAACCAGAACGGGCGGTGGGGCTCCTGCACCCCGGCGGACCGCTCGATCCGGTTGTCCCACCGCCTCCAGGACATGCCGGACTGGGTGATCGATTACGTGCTGCTGCACGAACTGGTCCACCTCATCGTGTCAAGTCACAACGCACAGTTCTGGGCGCTGGTCGGCAGGTACCCGAAGACCGAACGGGCGCGCGGCTACCTGGAGGGTGTGGCGGCCGTCGGCGGTACCCCCTGAGTGTCGAGACACCTCGGCGGTAGGGTCGGTGAATGGCCCGACGTGTGGTGGTGGCGCTGCTCGCGCCGATCGCCTGGGTGCCACCCGGTGTCGACCCGGTGGATTGGCGCAGCGCGCTCGCCGAGGACGTGGTGGATCTGCTCGCCATGCTCAACGAGGTGGACACCGCGGTAGCGGTCACGCGAGCCGACCGCTGGCTGGCCGACGCGGTGACCTGGCCCGGCACGACCGTGTACGAGGTGCCCGAGCCGAGCCCGAACGCGGTGTTCGCCGCCCTGGCCGGTGCCGACGGTGCCGCCGGCACGGACCCGTCGTCCGGCGCCGGCCCGGCGGGCGGCACCGCGACGACCGACCGATACGAGCAGGTGGCGGTCGTCGCCGGAGACGCGCCGGACCTGCCCGGACTCACCGTCGGTAAGCTGCTTCGACCGCTGACCAGCCGGCCGGTCGCCCTCGCCCCGGCCGAGGGCGGTCTGCCCGGGTTGCTCGGGGTGGCGGCCCGGCTACCAGTACCGTCCTGGCTGCCGCCGCTGGACCTGGACGCCACGGTGCCGGCGGCCGTTCGGGCAGCGGCACCCCGCCCGGGCGACCTGGCGGTGACCCCCTCCTGGCACCGGCTGCGCGGTCCGGCGGATCTGGCCCGGCTCGATCCGGCACTGAGCGGCTGGGAGCGCACCCGGTCGCTGCTGTCCGGTGCCGGGCGCAGCGGCTGACACCATCGTCCCGGCGTGACCGCGCCCGGCCGGTCGAACCGGTCAGCTGCGGCCCTCGCCACCTTCGGCGTCGTCGGGGCGCTCCGTCTCACCCGGGGCCTTCTCCTCCGGGCCACCCGGGGCGGAGAAGTCGAAGTTGTCCAACTCGGTCATCAGATCCACGTCGGCCATGGCGAAGGCCACCGGGTCGGCGAAGTCGTCGTCGGAGGGAAGCAGGTCGGGGTGCCCCCACAGCGCGTCCCGGCCGGAGATTCCCCGGTGCTCGGTGAGCGCTGCCCAGAGCGCCGCGGCCTCGCGCAACCGGCGGGGTCGCAGTTCCAACCCGACCAGGGCGGCGAAGGTCTGCTCGGCCGGCCCGCCGGCCGCCCGGCGGCGGCGGAACGCCTCGCCCAGCGCCACGACGTTCGGCAGCCGGCCGGCTGCCGCGCCGTCGACCACGTGGCAGACCCAACCCTCCACCAGGGCGAGGGCGGTCTCCAGCCGGGCCAACGACGCCTTCTGGGTCGGGCTGTCCTCCGGTGTGAAGATTCCCTCCAGGGCGATCGCCTGCATCGACTCCGGGTCGGTCGGGTCGACCCGCCCCATCGCCTCCTCGATCGCCTCCCGATTCACCCGGATGCCGGCGGCGTACGTCTCGACGGCGTTGAGGACGTGCCCCCGCAGCCACGGGACATGCTCGAAAAGCCGCTGGTGCGCCGCCTCCCGCAGGGCCACGTAGAGACGGACCTCGTCCTCGGGCAACTCCAGACCCTCGCCGTACGCCTTGATGTTGGCGGGGATGAGCGCGGCCGTGCCAGCCGGTCCGAGCGGCAGACCGATGTCGCCGGCGGAGAGCACCTCCGCGGCGAGTGACCCGAGGGCCTGACCGAGCTGGCCGCCGAAGAGCGCCCCACCGAGGGTGGCGACCATCGACTGCATCGGGCCGAGCTGGGCCCGGGCCTCGGGCGGGACCAGGTCGCCCATCGCGCCGACCATCCGGCTGGCCACCGGGTCGCACAGCTTGCGCCAGACGTCGAGCGTCTTGAAGATCCACTCGTTGCGGTTCCAGGACACCGTGTTACGGATGCCCGAGGGCAGCGCGGAGGCCGGCTCCAGCCAGAGGTCGGCGATGCGCAGCGCCTCCTCCACCGCGTGGCGCTCGTAGGGAGAGACCGCCGGGTCGCCCGCCGCGGCGAGCTGACTGGCCGCCACCTGACGGGCCAGGTCCCAGTTGACCGGCCCGCTGCCCGACGCGGAGAGCAGGTGCTGCAACTGCGACATGAACTGCTGCATCTGCGCAGGGTCGTTGGGGTCGGGCGGCTGCCCACCCGGTAGCGCGAAACCGAACGGAATATCAGGCACGACGTCTACGGTACGCGCGCTCGGCCCCGGGCCGCCGCCACCGCGGTTGCGCTGAGGGCGAAGTCGTCAGTCGTCCCGGCCGGGCGCCGCGACCGGGATCGGTACGCTCTGCCGCATGAGACGTCGCGGCCTGACCGTCCTGCTCGGTGCCCTGCTGACCGCACTGCTCAGCATCGGGGTGCTCGGCGCGCCCGTGCCGTACGTGGTGCTCGGTCCCGGTCCGACCGTCGACACGCTGGGCCAGGCGGACGGCAAGGAGGTCATCCAGGTCACCGGCCGGGAGACCTCCACCTCCGCCGGCCAGCTGCGGCTGACCACGGTGGGGGTGCAGCCTGGCGTCAAGCTCCGTTCGGCCATCCAGGGCTGGCTCTCCGACGAACAGGCCGTGGTGCCGCGTGAGCTGGTCTACCCGCCGGGGGAGACCCAGGAGGAGGTGGAGCAGCGCAACGCCGAGGACTTCCAGGTCTCGCAGACCAGCGCGGAGACCGCCGCGCTGCGGGAGCTCGGGTACGAGGTGCAGGTCGTGGTCAAGACGGTCGCCGCCGACGGGCCGTCGGTCGGGGTGCTTCGCCCCGGTGACGTGGTCACCTCGGTCGACGGTGAGCCGGTGCCGTTCGCCTCCCGGTTGACCGAACTGATCCGGGCCAGGCCGGCGGGCACGGCGCTGCGGATCGGGTACACCCGGGACGGCGCCGCCCGGACCGACACCGTCACCAGCCAGGAGCAGGACGGTCGGCCCCGAATCGGCATCGAGATCGAGCAGCAGCAGCCGCACCCGTTCACCCTCTCCTTCGACCTGAAGGACATCGGAGGCCCGAGCGCGGGTCTGATGTTCGCCCTGGGCATCATCGACAAGCTGACCCCGGACGACCTGACCGGCGGTCTGATCATCGCCGGCACCGGCACCATCGACGACGCCGGGCAGGTCGGCCCGATCGGTGGGATACCGCAGAAACTGGTCGGCGCGAAGCAGGCCGGCGCGACCACGTTCCTGGTACCGGCGGCCAACTGCGCCGAGGCGGTCCGTAACCGGCAGCCGGACCTGCCGTTGGTGAAGGTGGGCTCGCTCGACGAGGCGTTGGATGCGCTGGAGACGCTGCGTTCCGGGGGCGAGCCGACGTACTGCTGAGCCGCGCGGCATGACCTTGCGCTCACGCTTTCAGGAACACCCCGTACTCTGGGTGCCTGGTCGGAGCCGATCATAACGAGCGTGCGGAGCCAACAGTGGTCATGCGTAGCAGCAGCCCCCTGCCGAGGATGAGCCGACGCGGACGCGTCACGATCGGGGTCCTGATCGGGGTGTTCCTGCTGTTCACCCTGCTCGGCTGGGGAGTTCAGGCCTGGACGGACTGGCTCTGGTTCTCCGAGGTCGACTACACCGAGGTGTTCCGGGGGGTGCTGGTCACCCGGCTGCTGCTCTTCCTGGCCGCGGGCCTGGCGATGGCGGCGATCGTCGGCGGCAACCTCTGGCTCGCCCAACGGCTACGCCCACGGATGCGGCCCCACTCACCGGAACAGGCCACCCTGGAGCGGTACCGGATGCTGCTCGGCCCCCGCCTGGGCCTGTGGATCACGGCGGCCGCCGCCGTCGTCGGCCTCTTCGCCGGCCTGTCGGCACAGAGCCGCTGGAACCAGTGGCTGCTCTTCCTGCACGGCGGCAACTTCGGTGTGGACGACCCCGAGTTCGGCGTCGACGTCGGCTTCTACGTCTTCCAACTGCCCTTCTGGCGGTTTCTGCTGGGGCTCGGCTTCACCGCGGTGGTCCTGGCGCTGATCGGCGCACTGGCCGTGCACTACCTGTTCGGTGGGGTGCGCCTGCAGGGCGTCGGCGACCGGATGAGCAACGCCGCCCGGGCCCATCTGAGCACGCTGGTCGCGGTCTTCGTCCTGCTCAAGGCCGTCGCGTACGTGCTGGACCGGCGGGCGATGCTGTTGGAGTACAACGACGGCGTGAACGTCTACGGCGCCGGCTACGCCGACATCAACGCGCTGCTGCCGGCGAAGGAGATCCTCGCCTACATCTCCGTGGTGGTGGCGATCGCAATCATCGTCTTCTCCAACGCCTGGATGCGGAACCTGGTCTGGCCGGGCATCTCGTTGGCCCTGCTCGGCGTCTCCGCGGTGGCGATCGGCGGCATCTACCCGTGGGCGGTGCAGACCTTCGAGGTCAAGCCCAGCGCCCGGGACAAGGAAGCGCCGTACATCCAGCGCAGCATCGACGCCACCCGCGCGTCGTTCGGGCTGGACATCACCCAGAGTTCGGCGTACTCGGCGAACAACCTGAACCCGCCGGAGAGCCTGGCCACCGACACGTCGGTGGTGCCGAATGTCCGGCTGCTGGACCCGCAGCTGGTCAGCGAGACCTACACCCAGCTCCAGCAGGTCCGTGGCTTCTACGACTTCGGTCCCAAGCTCGACATCGACCGGTACACGCTCAACGGCGACACCCAGGACTACGTGGTCGGCGTACGTGAGATCAATTACGGCGAGCTGACCGCTCAGCAGAGCAACTGGATCAACCGGCACACCGTCTACACCCACGGCTACGGGGTGGTGGCCGCACCCGCGAACCGGGTGGTCTGCGGTGGCCAGCCGTTCTTCGTCTCCGGTTCGCTCGGCGAGCGGTCGCAGGAGTCCTGTGCGTCGCCGACCGACCTGATCCCGGCGAACCAGCCCCGGATCTACTACGGCGAGCGGATGGCCACTGGTGACTACGCCATCGTCGGCAAGCCGAGCGCGGACGCCAACCCCGCCGAGTTCGACCGCCCGGCCGGCGAGAGCGGCGACGGTGAGGGGCCGGAGTCGTACTACACGTACACCGGTTCCGGTGGCGTCGAGATCGGCTCGTTCACCCGTCGCCTGCTCTACTCGATCAAGGAGCAGGAGGCGAACTTCCTGCTCTCCGAGGCGGTCAACGACAACTCCAAGCTGCTCTACGTGCGTAACCCCCGGGACCGGGTGGAGAAGGTCGCCCCGTTCCTCACCCTGGACGGTGACCCCTACCCGGCCCTGGTCGACGGCCGGGTGCAGTGGATCGTCGACGGTTACACCACCGCCGCGACCTACCCGTACGCCGAGCGGGTCAACCTCCAGCAGGAGACCACCGACGAGCTGACCGGCCGGGGCACCATCCAGCTGGCCCGGGAGAACGTCAACTACATCCGTAACTCGGTGAAGGCGACCGTCGACGCGTACGACGGCACCGTCGTGCTCTACGAGTTCGACGAGAACGACCCGGTGCTCAAGGCGTGGAACAAGGCGTTCGGCGGTGACCTCGTCAAACCGCGCGCCGAGATCCCACCGACGCTGGCCGCCCACTTCCGGTACCCGGCCGACCTGTTCAAGGTGCAGCGCAACCTGCTGACCCGGTTCCACGTCACCAACCCCGGCGACTTCTACTCCGGCCAGGACTTCTGGCAGGTGCCGAACGTGCCGGACGCGCCGGACAGCGGGCAGAAGCAGCCGCCGTACTACCTCTTCACGCAGTTTCCCGGCCAGGAGGCGCCGCGCTTTCAGCTGACCAGCGCGGTCACCCCCAACGGTCGGCAGAACCTGGCCGCGCTGATCTCCGGGTCGTACCAGGATGGCCGGCCCACGTTGCAGGTGCTGGAGCTGCCGGACCAGACGGCGATCTCCGGGCCGGTGCAGGTGCACCAGCGGATGACGAACACCAACGCCACCATCCGGCAGCAACTGAACCTGCTCTCCTCGAACCAGGCCCAGGTGCAGTACGGCAACCTGCTGTCGCTGCCCTTCGGCAACGGGATGCTCTACGTCGAGCCGGTCTACGTCAAGAGCAACCAACAGGACGCGTATCCGCTGCTGCAGAAGGTGCTGATGTCGTACGGCGACGGGGGTTCCTACGTCGTCCTGGCCGACAACGTCGCCGACGGCATCAAGCAGCTCGTCGAGCAGGGCAAGCAGGCGGCGGCCGGTAACCCGCCGCCGACCGGGGGTGAGGAGCCACCGCCCGAGGGCGAGGAGCCGACGCCGACGCCGTCGGCCACGCCGTCGCCGGGCGACGCTCCGCCGCTCGCCGGCGAACTCGGTGCCGCCGCCGAGCGGGTACGGGCCGCGATCACCGAGGTGCGGGCCGCGCAGGCGTCCGGCGACTTCGAGCGGTACGGTCGCGCGCTGGCGGCGCTGGACGAGGCACTCACCGCGTTCCAGCAGGCTCAGCAGGCGGCGGGCGTAAACGGCACGCCGAGCCCACCGGCACCCTCCGGTAGCCCGTCACCCACCGGCTGACCGACTGACCTGGTGCAGCCCGCGGCCCCGGCGTTTCTCGCCAGTGCCGCGGGCTTCATCGTGTCGACGTGGCGACCCGCTGAACGCCGACCGGAGATCGGCGCGGTGGCGAGATCGCAGGGGGCGTTCCGGGGGTCGTTTTGCGGGCAGCGGGGATGGTGCGCTACGGTGGATCTACCGACGCGGGGTGGAGCAGCTCGGTAGCTCGCTGGGCTCATAACCCAGAGGTCGCAGGTTCAAATCCTGTCCCCGCTACTGCACGAAAGAGGCCCCGGAGAGTCTTCCGGGGCCTCTTTCGTCTGCCCGCTGGTGGATCCTCTGCCCGTTCGGGCCGTGCCCAGGGCCGTCCGCGTGTTTCCAGGGTTGTCCGCTCGGCACCGACCTGCCGGCACGGGATCGGCCGGCAGGCCCGGCGGATGCCTGGCGACAATCGGCCGGGGCGTTACGGGAGGGGCCGGCGATGAGGGCGATCACCGATGGGGTAGGCTAGTTCTACCGACGCGGGGTGGAGCAGCTCGGTAGCTCGCTGGGCTCATAACCCAGAGGTCGCAGGTTCAAATCCTGTCCCCGCTACTGCAACGACAGCGACCCCCGGACCCGTCCGGGGGTCGCTGTCGTTGTTGTCCGGCGCTGTCCCCCGATGTCGACACGCGCGTCGTTCGGACGTCCGGGGTTGCACGTCTCGGCAAGGATGAGCGCATGTCTTCCTTCGGTAAGTGGTGGGGGCGGCTCGGCACGCTCCTCGGCACGGTCGTGCTGACGGTCTTCGTTCCGGTCGCGGCGTGGGCGTCGACGGGCACCGGCGAACTGGTGGTGGAGGCGGCTCGACGGCGCGGGCGCGGTTTCGGCGTCTTCGGCTTCCTGAGCCTGCTCTGCTGCCTGGCGGTGGTGGCCGTGATCGTGCTACTGGTGATCCGGATGACCCGCCGCCGGCGCTGACCGGCGTACCGAGGCCGTTCGCGCGCTGGTGGTCGCGCCGTGGACCGCCAGCGGCGGTACGCCCGGCGCGTGGTCTACTTGTCCGCGTGGAACTTCTGCACTCGGGCAAGGTGAGGGACGTCTACGCCGAGGGCGATGACCTGATCCTGGTGGCCTCCGACCGCATCTCCGTCTACGACGTGGTCCTGCCGACCCCGATTCCGGACAAGGGCAAGCTGCTCACCGCGTTGTCGCTGTGGTGGTTCGAGCAACTGGCCGATCTGGTGCCCAACCACGTGATCTCCGCCACCGACGTGCCGCCGGAGTTCGCCGGCCGGGCGATCCGGTGCCGCCGGCTGGAGATGGTCCCGGTCGAGTGCGTCGCCCGCGGCTTTCTGACCGGCGGCGGTCTGAAGGAGTACGAGAGCACCGGGAAGGTCTCCGGTGTCGACCTGCCACGCGGGCTGGTGGAGGCATCGATCCTGCCCGAGCCGATCTTCACACCGTCCACCAAGGCGCCGGTGGGTGAGCACGACGAGCCGATGACCTTCGCCGAGGTGGCCGACAAGGTCGGCGTCCCGACCGCCGACCGACTGCGGCAGGTGACCATCGACGTGTACTGCCGGGGCGCCGAGCTGGCGGCCGACCGTGGCATCCTGGTCGCCGACACCAAGATCGAGCTTGGCTGGGCACCGGACGGCACCCTGGTCCTCGGCGACGAGCTGCTCACCCCGGACTCGTCCCGGTTCTGGCCGGCCGAGTCCTACCAGCCCGGACGTGCCCAGTTCTCCTACGACAAGCAGTACGTGCGGGACTGGGCGGCGCGCAGCGGGTGGGACAAGCGTGATCCGGCACCGGAGGTGCCGGCCGACGTGGTGGACGCCACCCGGGCCCGTTACGTGGACGTCTACGAGAAGCTGACCGGCAACCGCTGGTAGTGCGAGCGGCTGCTACTCGCCGCTGCGGTGGCGGCCGACGTGCTGCTCGGCGGGGACGGTCGCGCTGGTGATGCGTACCGTGGTGCCGGCCGACCCGGTCTCGACGTCCATCGCGTCGGTCAGCTCGCGGGCCAGCCAGAGACCCCAGCCGCCGGCCGTCTCGGGCGCGGGTCGGCTGCGGTTGCCGAGGTCCTGCGTGCTGATGCCCGGACCGTGGTCGGCGACCTCGCACAACACCAGGCCGGGTTCTTGCCACAGCCGCAGCCAGCCCCGACCGCCGCCGTGCCGTACCGCGTTGGTGATCAGCTCGTTGACGGCGAGCACGTAGTCGTCCAATCGCTCGTCGCGCAGCCCGGCGGCGCCCGCGCAGGCGGCGACCGAGTGTCGGAGCTCGGTCACCTGGGCCTGGTCGAAGGCGTCGGCGATCAGGAGGGCGTGTTCGATGGGCACCACCGTACGCGGTGGGGGAGATCCTGCGTTCGTCATGGCCCCGTCCCGACAGAGATCGCAGAGTTTTACGCGGCTTTTACCACCGTACGTCAGGGTTGTTCGAGGTGCATCGGCCGCAGGGGGCCGGGGCGGCCTGTGGCATCGTGACGCACGTGCCTGCTGCCGGAGGTTTCGCGGTGCCGCTCTGGCGGGCCGTCGCGGTCTTCCGGGTGGCCTCCCTGGCGTACGTCTGCGTGGTGTTGATCCGCGACGTGGACCGCTACGCCCATCCCCTCGCCGCCGGAGCGTTGGTGCTGGTCATGGCGGTCTGGACCGCCGCGACCGCCATCGGGTACGCGGTCCCGGCCCGGCGCGGCTGGCCACTGCTCCTGACCGATCTGGGCGTGGTCGTGGCGATCCTGCTGGCCACCCCGTGGGTGATGGGCCGGCCCGCGCTCGACGCGGGACTGCCAACCCTCCCGGTGGCCTGGTTGAGCGGGCCGGTGCTGGCCTGGGCCGTCGCCGGCGGGCGGCGGCGCGGCGCGGTCGCGGCACTGGTGCTCGGCGCGACCGACCTGATCACCCGGGGCATGGTCACCCCGAGTGCGTTCAACGGCGCGATCCTGATGCTGCTGGCCGGCGTGGTGGTCGGGCACGTCGCCCGGCTGACGGTGACCGCCGGGGAACGGCTGCACCGGGCGGTCGAGTTGGAGGCCGCCACCCGGGAGCGGGAACGGCTGGCCCGTGACATCCACGACTCGGTGCTCCAGGTGCTCGCCCTGGTTCAGCGGCGTGGTGCCCACCTCGACGGGGAGGCGGGCGAGCTGGCCCGGCTGGCCGGCGAGCAGGAGGTGGCGCTGCGGTCGCTGATCTCCGGTGCCGGAGCGGTCCCGGCCGGTGCCGCCGACGCGCCGATGGACCTGCGCATCCTGCTCGGCCGGCTCACCTCGGCCACCGTCTCGCTGTCCGCGCCGGCAGGCCCGGTGCCGCTGCCTCCGGCGGAGGCCCGCGAACTGGCGGCGGCCGTCGCCGCGGCGCTGGACAACGTGGCCCGGCACGGCGGCGGACGGGCCTGGGTGCTGGTCGAGGACGAGGAGTCGGCGGTCACCGTGTCGATCCGGGACGAGGGGCCGGGTTTCCCGCCGGACCGCCTCGCCGAGGCGGCGGCCCAGGGGCGGCTGGGTGTCGCCCAGGCCATCCGGGGACGGTTGACCGACCTGGGTGGTACCGCCCGGATCAGCTCGACGCCCGGTACCGGCACCGAGGTGGAACTCACCGTGCCGAGGAGGCAGCCGTGAACGGGGTTCGCGTGATGGTCGTCGACGACCACCCGATGTGGCGGGAAGGGGTGGCGCGTGACCTGGTCGAGGCGGGTCACGAGGTGGTGGCCAGCTGCGGCGAGGGCCGTCAGGCGATCCGGGTGGTCGCCGCGGCCCGTCCGGACGTGGTGGTGCTCGATCTGCAACTGCCGGACATCTCCGGCGTGGAGGTGATCCACGGACTGCGGGCGGCGCACCCGGGGGTGCGGGTGCTCATGCTCTCGGCCAGCGGCGAGCAGCAGGGCGTGCTGGACGCCGTGACGGCCGGTGCCACCGGCTACCTGCTGAAATCCGCCGGGCTGGCGGAGTTTCTGGAGGCGGTGCGGCGCACCGCGGCGGGCGAGCCCGTCTTCACGCCCGGCCTGGCCGGGCTGGTCCTCGGCGAGTACCGCCGGCTGGCCGCCGGCGGCGACCACGCGCCGGCCGGCACCAGGGACGTGGCACCCCGGCTCACCGACCGGGAGACCGAGGTGCTGCGTCTGGTGGCCAAGGGGATGTCGTACCGGCAGATCGCCGAGCGGCTCGGGCTGTCGCACCGTACGGTGCAGAACCACGTGCAGAACACGCTCGGCAAACTTCAGCTGCACAACCGGGTCGAGCTGACCAGGTACGCGATCGAACGCGGCCTGGACGACTGAGCGCCGGCGGCTGGCCGATCAGACCGAGTGTGGTGGCCGGGTCTCGTGCACGGCCAGTTCCTCGGCGCTGGCTCCGCCGCCGGCGGCGCCCGCGTCGTACGCGACCGAATCGGTCTCCTGGTCGGTGTGCGCCCCCTCGTCCGGTTCGACCAGCCGGCCCACGGTGGCGTCCGCGGTGGTGCCCAGCCGGTCGTGGTCGTAGAGGGAGACCGGGGACTTCGGGTCGGAGGTGGGGCCGGGATCGATCACGTCGGCGTCGAGCTGTGCCTGCGCCGCCTGCTCCCGGCTGTCCGCCTCGGCCGCGATGTCCGGATCGACCGGCCCGGCCAGCGGATCGTCGACCGGCAGCTCGAACTTTTCCCGGCTCAGCTTGTAGTCCAACGACTCGCCGTCGAGCTGCTCCTCGGCGGTGGTGCCGAACTCGTCGACCGCCACCGGCGTCCGGTCACCGGGCAGCTGAGCCGGTGCCGGGCCGTCCGCTTCCCGGCCGGTCAGCACGTCGTCCCCGGCCGTCGAGTCGTCGTCGGCGGTGTCGGGCAGGCCGTCGGCCTCGGGGTCGGACACGGGGGTCGGGTACTCGTCGTCGCGCATGACTGACCACTACCCGCTGCCCTCCCGCCGTAACCGGTCCGGCCGGGCGAGGTCGGCACGTCCCGTGCTCAGCGGGCCAGCCGGCGGGCCAGTGCGGCGGCCGTGCCGGCGGCGGCCAGCCCGAACGCGGCGGAGATCCGGACCAGGTGGCGCCGCCGGCCGTGCCAGCCGCCGTCGGTGGTGGCCGTGGCGTCGGGACGGAAGACGTTACCGGTGGTGTCGGCGGTCGGCGCCGGCCCGAACTGGGTGTACCGGCCGTACCAGCCGAGGACCCGTTCGGCCAGTGCCGGCGCCAGCCGCCACTGCATGCCGATCAGGCGAGCCGCACCACCGGCGTACGCCTCCCGGCGGGGTCGCCTGAGCAACCGGACGATCGTCTCCGCGACCACCTCCGGCGGATAGACCGGTGGCGGCGGCAGCACCTGCCGGCCGCTGTGGTTGGCGGCGTGCCGGAAGAACGGGGTGTCGATGGTGGCCGGCAGCACGGTGCAGATCGAGACCGATCCCCGGCCGGTGGCCCGCAGTTCCTGGCGAACCGTGTCGGACAGTCCCCGCACGGCGTGTTTGGCGGCGTTGTACGGGGACTGGTACGGCATCGCCACCTCGGCCAGCACCGAGGCGTTGTTGACCACGACGCCGCCACCGGCCGCGCTGAGGTGCGGCAGCGCCGCCCGGATGCCGTTCGCCGTACCGAGCAGGTTGACCTCCAGCACCCGGCGGAACTCGGCCACCGGGATCTCGTCGAACAGTCCGATGGTGCCGACCGCGGCGTTGTTGATCCAGGCGTCGAGCCGGCCGAACTCCGCCACCGCGGTCCCGGCCAGCCGGCGCGTCGCGTCCGCGTCCGTCACGTCGGTGGGCACCACCAGGGTGCGACCGCCCAGCTCACGACAGTGCCCGGCCACCTCGCGCAGGGCCGGCTCGGTGCGCGCGGCCAGCACCACGGTGCTGCCGTGACGTGCCAGGGCGTACGCGGTCGCGGCACCGATGCCGCTGGACGCGCCGGTGATCACGATGGTGGCGTCGGCCAGGTTCCGGGCGAGGGGCATTCCTCATCGGTACCCCGCCGAGTCCGGGTCATGCCACCGGGCGTGCCCCCGATCTGCGAGGTTTCGGCTCTTGGGAGGCCGGTTAATGGGACGCTCTGACCGGAGACCAACGCCCCATCCGCATGGAGGTGACCCATGCGCGTCGGCCTTGTCTGTGCCCACGCCGCTGCGCCGCCGTTCGGCGACGGAACCGTCGTCGGCACCTACCAGCACATCGCACGGGTCGCGGCCGAACTGGCCGGGCGGGGTCACGACGTGCGGGTGTACACCCGCCGGGACGATCCCGAGGTCACGGAGACCGACGTCGTGGACGGCTACCGGGTGGAGCGGGCACCGGTAGGCCCGGTCGCGCCGATTCCCACGGCCGACCTGGTGCCGTACGTGCCCGCGTACGGTGAGTGGCTGGCCGACCGGTGGTCCGGCGACTGGACACCCGAGGTGGTGCACGGTCACTACTGGATCGGTGGCCTGGCGGCCGCGCACGCCGTGCGGGAGACCGACATCCCGATGGTGCAGACGTTCCACTCGATCGGCATGGAACAACTGCGCCACCTCGGTGCCCAGTACGACGGGCCGGGCACCCGTATCCCGCTGGAGCGGGCGCTGACCCGGGCGGTGGACATCGCGGTCGCCCAGTGCAACGACGAGGTCGACGAGTTGACCCGGATGGGCCTGCAACGCACCTCGGTCGCGATGGTCCCGACCGGGGTCGACACCGAGCGCTTCCATCCCGACGGTGAGGCCGCCCCGCGGGAGCAGCGCTCCCGGATCCTCTCGGTGGGCGGGCTCGGGCGAGGTCACGGCCAGGAGGATCTGATCAGGGCGATGCGCCTGGTCGGCGACGCGGAGTTGGTGATCGCCGGCGGGCCGCCGACGGACCGGCTGGCCAACCACGCCGAGGCCCGTCGGCTGCGGGAACTGGCCGATCGGGTCGGCGTCGGCGAGCAGGTGCACCTGGTCGGCGCGGTGCCGCACGAGCAGATGGCCACCTGGTACCGCTCGGCCGACGTGGTGGCCTGCACCCCGCACTACTCCTCGGCGGGGCGGGTGTCGCTGGAGGCCATGGCCTGCGGTGTCCCGGTGGTGGGCTACGCCATGGGCGGCATCGCCGACGCCGTGGTCGACGAGGTGACCGGCAAGCTGGTGCCGCCGGGCGACGTACGCACCCTCGGGATGACCCTACGTCGGGTGCTCGCCGACAACGCGAGCCGCTTCGCGTACGGACACGCCGCGGTCGACCGGGTGCGGTGCAGCTACACCTGGGAACGCACGGCCAGCGCCCTGGAACGGCTCTACGAGCGGGTGGTGGGCCGGCGCAGGCCGGTCGAGGCGGCCTGAGCCAGCGGTTCACCCGGGCCGCCGGCCGCGGCGACCTCGCAGGCCGCAGCCACTGGTTGCGCCACGAGCGGCGGCGGAACACCCACCACCGCCCGGGTGACGGCGTGGTGGTGCTGCGGCTCCGCGTACCGGGTGAGCCCGACGACGGCGGCGAGGGTGACCAGGAAACCGATCCCGGCGAGCCACTCCCGGCCCGGCCAGATCTTGTCGTTGAGCAGCAGCAGCCCGACGATGGCCGCGGGCACCGCGCCGGCCGCGTCCATGGCGGCCACCGCCGCCGTGGTGGAACCCCGCTGCATCGCCAGCCCGAGCAGCAACTGACCGACCACGGAGTGGCCGACGAGCAGGTAGAGCAGCGGGTCGCTGAGAAAGGCGTCCCAACTCGGCGCGGAGGCCAGCGGCCGGGCCGCCACCGCGGCGGCGGAGAAGGCCAGCCCGGCAAGTGACCCGAGCGCCACCGATCCCGGCGCGCCGTGCAACCGGACCGCGAAGAACCCCAGCATCGCGATCACCGCCAGGGCCAGCAGCAGGGCGACCATGCCCCCGGTGCCGAGCGCCTTCGACGGTGCCGGCTGGGCGGAGAGGACCAGCGCGGTGATGCCGGCGAAGAGCAGCACCAGCAGCACGACCTCGGCCACCGGCAGCCGCCACTTCAGCAGCACCACGCCGAGCAGGGCGGTGACGCCGAGCCCGGCGGCCACGCTCGCCTGCACGAGGAACAGCGGCAGATCCCGCCGGGACAGGAAGGCCAGCACGAACCCGGCCACCTGGCAGGCCAGCCCGACCAGATAGGTGCGGTGCCCGGCCAGCCGCAGCAGCAGCCCGGGATCGAAGGTGTGGTGCACCGTGGTGCGGGCGGCGGCGACCGACTGCAACAGGTTGGCGACGCCGTACGCGACGATCATCGCCGCCAGGAAACACCAACCGGAGGTAGCCACCTGGCGAGGATAGAGGTTACCGGGCGTCAATGCGCGGCGGGCTGCCGAGGCGGTCGAGGATGTCGGGATGCAGTGCGCCGTTGCTGGCCAGGGTGCTGTTCTCGCCGCCTGCCGGGGCCGGCTGGCCGGCCAGATCGGTGATCGTGCCGCCCGCTTCGGTCACGATGGGTACCAGTGCGGCCACGTCCCAGAGGGACAGCTCGGGCTCGATCATCACGTCCAGCGCACCCTCGGCCAACAGCATGTAACCGTAGAAGTCGCCGTAGGCCCGGCTGCGCCAGGTGTCCCGCATCAGTTGCAGCACGGCGTCGAGCCGCCCGGCCTTCTCCCAACCTTCCAGGGAGGAGTAGCAGAGGCTGGCGTCGGCCAGCCGGGTCACCCCGGAAACCCGGATGGGCACACCCCGGGAGGCGTCCGGGCCCGCGTACGCCCCGGTGCCCCGTGCTGCCCACCAGCGGCGCCCCAGGGCCGGCGCGGAGACCAGCCCGGCGACCGGGCGGCCGTCCTCCAGCAGGGCGATCAGCGTGGCCCAGATCGGCACGCCCCGGACGAAGTTCTTGGTGCCGTCGATGGGGTCGACCACCCACTGGCGGGCTCCGGCGGTCGGCGTCGCGCCGTACTCCTCGCCGAGCAACCCGTCGCCGGGCCGGTGCTCGGCGAGCAGGGCGCGGATCTCGCGTTCCACGGCGGTGTCCGCGTCGGAGACCGGAGTCAGGTCCGGCTTCGACTCGACCCGCAGGTCCAGGGCCCGGAACCGGGCTGTCGACAGGGCGTCGGCGGCGTCGGCGAGCCGGTGGGCGAGGGTCAGGTCATCGGCGTACCCGGTCATGCCGGACACGGTAGCGACGCCGGCACCGCGACGACGCCGGGGGCCGGCGACGGCACGTCGACGGCACGACCGCGCCGCGCCGGGTCACTCCGGGTGCCCGCGCGGGTCGGGCTCGGTCCATGTGTCGGTCTCCCCGGCCCGGGAGGCCAGCAACCGGCGGTACGAGGCCAGCCGGCGCGGGTCGGCCCGCCCGGCCGCCACCCAGCCGTCGAGTGCGCAGTCGGCCTCGTCGGCAGTGTGCGGGCAGTTCGCCGGGCAGTCGGCGGTGGCCTCGACCAGGTCCGGAAAGCCGTGCAGCAGGCTCTCGGCCGAGACGTGGGCCAGCCCGAAACTGCGTACCCCCGGAGTGTCCACGATCCAGCCCGGATCCTGTTCCGGGTCGGGTGGTGCGGGCAGCCGCAACGCCACCGCGCTTGTCGAGGTGTGCCGCCCCCGGCCGATCGCGCTCACCGTGCCGACCGCCCGTTCGGCCTGCGGCACCAGGCGGTTGACGAGCGTCGATTTGCCCACCCCGGAGTGACCGACGAGCACCGAGACCCGGCCGGTCAGCAGGCTGCGCAGCGCGTCCAGCGGGGAGTCCGGGCGGATGAGCAGGTACGGCAGTTCCAGCTCGGTGTAGTAGTCGAGCACCGTCTCCGGCCCGGCCAGGTCGGCCTTGGTCAGGCAGAGCAGTGGCTCGATGTCCGCGTCGTACGCGGCGACCAGGCAGCGGTCGATGAACCCGGTACGCGGCGGCGGGTCGGCGAGCGCGCTGACGATCACGAGCTGGTCGGCGTTGGCGACCACCACCCGTTCCAGCCGCCCCTCGGCGGTGCTGGCGTCGTCCTCGGCGGTGCGCCGCAGCACGGACCGGCGTGGTTCGATCCGGACGATGCGGGCCAGCGCCCCGGACGAACCGGAGGTGTCACCGACCAGCCCGACCCGGTCGCCGACCACCACCGACTTCCGGCCCAGTTCGCGGGCGCGCATCGCGGTGACGGTGGGGTCGTCCGGCCCGGCACCGGGCCGCACGCAGGTGTAGCGCCCGCGGTCCACCGCGATGACGAAACCGTCCTTGGCGTCGGCGTGCGTTGGCCGGGTCCGGGTACGCGGGCGGGAGGACCTGCCGGGCCGGACCCGGACGTCGTCCTCGTCGTACTCCCGCCGCCTGGTCGCCAGGGCCGCCCCTTCTTCCGCTCAGCTCTTGCCGGTCACCAGTGCCGACCATAGTGCCGGGAACTCGGGCATGGTCTTCGAGGTGCACGAAACGTCGTCCAGCTCGACGCCCGGCACGACCAGACCGGTCACCGCCGCCGCGTGCGCCATCCGGTGATCGTGGTAGGTGCGGAACACCCCGCCGCGCAGCGGGCGGGGTCGGATCTCCAGCCCGTCGGCCGACTCGGTGATGTCGGCGCCGAGCGCGGTGAACTCCCGCGCCAGGGCGGCCAGCCGGTCCGTCTCGTGGCCTCGGATGTGGCTGACCCCGGTGAAGACCGACGGCGAGTCGGCGAGCATGGCCAGCGCGGTGAACGCCGGGGTCAGCTCGCTGACGTCGGACAGATTCGCGCGCAACCCCTTCACCGGGCCGGTGCCGCGCACCGCGAGCCCCTCGGTGGTGAGGGTGACCGTGGCCCCCATCTGCTGCAACAGTGAGCGCAGCCGCTCGACCGGTTGGGCGCTGCCGCGCGCCGGCCAGCCGCGCAGCGTCACCTCGCCGCCGGTGACCATGGCGGCGGCGAAGAACGGCACCGCGCCGGAGAGGTCCGGCTCGATCACCCAGCTACGCCCGGTCAACGGCCCGGGCTCCACCGCCCAGACGTCGGGGGTGCTGTCGTCGACCGCGGCACCGGCGGCGCGCAGCATCTGCACGGTCATCCGCAGATGTGGTGCGGAGGGCACCGGCGGGCCGACGTGCCGGACCACCAGCCCACGGTCGAAGCGTGGGGCGGCGAGCAGCAGCCCGGAGACCAGCTGGCTGGAGGCCGAGGCGTCGATCACGACCTCGCCGCCGGTCACCCGGCCGGCGCCCAGCACCACGAGCGGCAGGCTGCCCGAGGCGGGGGTGTCGACGCGTACGCCGAGCGAGCGCAGCGCCTCGATCAGCGGGCCGAGCGGGCGGGTGCGGGCGTGCGGGTCACCGTCGAGGGTGACCTGCCCGTCGGCCAGGCCCGCCACCGGTGGCACGAAGCGCATGATCGTGCCAGCGAGCCCCACGTCGACGTGGGCCGGGCCGCGCAGCCGGTGCGGTCGGACCAGCCAGCGGTCGTCGTCGGCGATCGAGACGTGGGCGCCCATCGCCCGCAGCGCGGCGGCCATCAGCTCGGTGTCCCGGGCCCGCAGCGGCCGGGACAGGGTCGAGGGCCCGGCGGCCAGCGCGCTGAGCACCAGGGCCCGGTTGGTCATCGACTTGGAGCCGGGCAGGCGCAGCGCCGCCGACACCGGGTCACTTGCCGTCGGTGCGGTCCACGGCTGCAGCGGCCGGGTCGCGGTCACATTCCCCACGGTTACATTCTGCCGTGCCGGCGCCCCGGTGGCGCTACGGTCACCGCCCCTCCCGGGGAACGGGACAGCCGCCCGGCGGAGCGCCGCGCTAGCGTGAGCGGCATGTGCGGTAGGTACGCCACGACTCGCAGCGCCGGTGACCTGAGTGGCCTGTTCGAGGCGGTCGACGAGACCGCGGACGGGCTGGTCGCCGATCACAACGTCGCGCCGACCGATCCGGTGCCACTGGTCCGGATCGGTGCCGCGGGGCACCGGGCGCTCTCGCGGGGCCGCTGGGGTCTGGTGCCACCGTGGTCCCGATCGCCCGCCGGTGCGGCCCGCATGATCAACGCGCGTGCCGAGACCGTCGCCACCAGCCGGGCGTACGCGCCGTCCTTCGCCCGCCGCCGGTGTCTCGTGCCCGCCGACGGCTGGTACGAGTGGGTGCGGCTGACCGACGGCGCGAAGCAGCCGTACTACATGACCCCGCGCGACGGCGCGGTGCTCGCCTTCGCCGGCATCTGGTCGGTCTGGGACGGTCCGGACACGTCGCTGCTGACCTTCAGCGTGCTGACCACCGCGGCCCTCGGCGAACTGGCCGAGGTGCACGACCGGATGCCGCTGCTGCTGCCGCCCGATCGCTGGGCGACCTGGCTGGACGGCGGTGCCGATCCCGCCGAACTGCTCGTACCGCCGCCGATGGACTGGCTGGCCCGGTTGGAGGTGCGTCCGGTGGGGCGGGCCGTGGGCGATGTGCGCAACGACGGCCCCGGGCTCACCGCCCGGGTGCCGCTGACCCGTCCGGGCGAGCCCGTGGAGTCGACGCTCTTCTGATCGCGCGCCGCCACATTGTCGGGAGTGATTTGCTGCGGTTGCGGGTGATAGGTGACTCGGACGTTCTGCCAACTTCCCGGCGAAGTCTTGTCTCCGTGTGTGCAAATGCGATACAACACAGCGCCGGTGGTGGGTGTCGTTCGCGTCGGGTGAACGATGTCCATCGATGTTGCTGGTCCCACGGGGGAGGTGGGTGGATGACACGGGCGCGTATGCCCCGTCCGCACGAGGTAGCCGCCGCGCGACGTGATCCGCGACTGTTGCGGGCATTGCGTGAGCGGCGACAGGACGAAGCCTGGCGTACCAGAGGCACCTGTCAGAGCGTCGACCCGGAGACGTTCTTTCCGGCGCCGAACGAGCCGGCCGACGCGGCGGTGGCCCTGTGCCGCAGCTGCGACGTGCAGGGCTCCTGTCTGGCGTGGGCGCTTGAGGTGGGCGACTGCCACGGCGTCTGGGGTGGCACCACGCCACGGGAGCGGCGGGCGATGCTCGTCGCCTGGCGTAGCGAGGTGCAACCCGATCCCGAGGCCGCCGGTGAGCCCGGCCCGCCGGTGCGCGACCGGCTGCTCACCCTGGTGCCGCTGAGCTGACCGACGGGCGTGGTCCCGGTCGAAACGGGTTCAATGGGACGGTGCCGCATGACGTCCTCGACACTCCGCGCGGACCCGCTCGGGTCGACACCGATCAGCCGTCCGGTCCGCCCCGTGCCCTGTTGGTGCTGGGGCACGGGGCCGGCGGCGGCGTCGACGCCCCGGATCTGATCGCCCTGCGCGACGCCGCGGTGACCGCCGGGCTGGCGGTGGTGCGGGTGACCCAGCCGTACCGGGTCGCCGGCCGACGCGCACCGGCCCCGGCCGGGCACCTCGACGAGGCGTGGTCAGCCGTGCTGACGGTGCTGCGGCAGCGGCAGCCGGGCGTACCGCTGGTGGTGGGTGGCCGCTCCAGCGGTGCGCGGGTGGCCTGTCGGACGGCGTCGGCGACCGGCGCCGCCGGGGTGGTGGCACTCGCTTTTCCGCTGCACCCGCCGGGTCGACCGGAGCGGAGCCGGGCCGGTGAGCTGGTGACCGGTTTGCCGACCCTGGTGGTGAACGGGGACAGGGATCCGTTCGGTGTGCCGGAGCCGGGGCCGGGGGTGCGGGTGGTGCTCCGGCCGGGAGAGCGGCACGACCTGCGGGTCGACCCGGCCGGTACGGCCGCTCTTACGGTGGACTGGCTGCGTGAGCACGGCTGGGCCGGGGCCTGAGGGCACCGGTCTGCCGCCGGGCCACCACGTTCCCGCTGCCGTGTCCGCCGGCCGCGCCGCGTCGTTGCACCCGGTGGTGTCCCAGTGCCCGGTCCGGGCGGCGACACCGGGCTCCCAGGCCCTTCCTGGTCCCAGCCGCGGTCGCACCGCCGGGGCGGGGACCAGGAACGCCCGGCCCCGAGCCGGAATGTGTCGGCCCGCGGCGCGCGTTGAACACCTCGGACAACCACTGTGCGAGGGGGTGACCGGTGCCGACCGAGATCCGGAACCGGGAACACGACGAGCGGGAGGCACGGCAGCTCAGGCAGCTGCTGGCCGGCCCGAACTGGCCGGCGGCGGTGCCGCCGGTCGAGGTTCCGACGGGCACACCCGTCGGAACCGAATCTTCCGGAAGGCCGGTGCGCGTATCCTCGGCGGGGAAGCATCCGACCCGAGGGGATGTGCGGTTGACCACGGAAAAGACGGACGAGCGCAGGGCCCGCTTCGAGCGGGACGCGATGCCATTCGTCGATCAGCTCTACGCTGCCGGGCTGCGGATGACCCGTAACCCGGCGGATGCCGAGGACCTGGTCCAGGAGACCTACCTGAAGGCGTACGCCGCCTTCCACCAGTTCGAGCAGGGCACGAACCTGAAGGCCTGGCTCTACCGGATCCTGACCAACACCTACATCAACTCGTACCGCAAGCGGCAGCGCCAGCCGGTGCAGGCGCCCACCGACGAGATCACCGACTGGCAGCTGGCCGAGGCGGAGTCGCACACCTCCAGCGGGCTGCGGTCCGCCGAGACCGAGGCGCTCGACCGGCTGCCGGACAGCGATGTCAAGGGGGCCCTCCAGCAGTTGCCGGAGGAGTTCCGGCTGGCGGTCTACCTGACCGATGTCGAGGGCTTCTCCTACAAGGAGGTCGCCGACATCATGGGTACGCCGATCGGCACGGTGATGTCGCGGTTGCACCGCGGACGCCGTAATCTGCGCAAGCTGCTTGAGGGGTACGCCGCGGAGCGGGGTTTCTCCGCGGCCCAACCGGCCCGGAGTTCGACCGCCGCCACCGGCCGGGAGGTGTGACGTGAGCTGTGGAGACCCGCACGAGACGGACTGCCGTGAGGTGCTCGCCGAGGTCTACCTCTACCTCGACCTGGAATGCGCGCAGGAGCGGCGGACGTTGATCCGGCACCACCTCGACGAGTGCGGCCACTGCCTGCGCGAGTACGGCATCGAGCAGGAGGTCAAGGCGCTGGTGGCGCGCTGCTGCGGCAACGAGTCCGCGCCGGACGAGCTGCGCGAACGGCTGCGCGTGCGGATCAGTGAACTCGTCGTCTTCGAGACCAGCGAGTCGCGCGAACTGGCCGACTGACACCCACCGGTGCCCGGGTCGAATCCGACCCGGGCACCGGTGCGTCCGGCGTCCGATCGCGGCGGGCAGCCGCCCGCCGGCTCAGGAGTTGGGGCGCTTGCCGTGGTTCGCGGCGCTCTTCTTGCGGGCCTTCTTCTTGCGGGCCTTCTTCGCCATGCTGACCTCCTCGTGATGGCCGGATCGGGCTGCGGCCGACCCTTGTCACCGGAGCCTGTCGCCCTGGCCGACGTCGGGTCTGACCCGTTGATGCTAGTGCCGGCGGTACGAGTGGACCGCTGCCGGGGCTGCTCCGCGCCCATTGGCCGCCCGCTCATGATTGGATACGTCGCAGGAGCCGCGAGGAAGGGGCCGCAGAGATGGCCGAGGAGATCCGCGCCGAGATGGTGGCGAACGTCTGGAAGGTCGTCGCGTCGGCCGGGGACACCGTGTCCGAGGGGGACACCCTGGTGATCCTGGAGTCGATGAAGATGGAGATTCCGGTGATCGCCGAGTCCGACGGCGTGGTGCAGCAGCTTGCGGTGAACGAGGGCGACGTGGTGCAGGACGGTGACCTGATCGCGGTGATCGGTTGAGCGGCCCGCTGATCCGTCCGGCCGAGCCGGCCGACTTCGCCGGGGTTGCCCGACTCACCGTCGCGGCGTACGAGGCCGACGGCCAGCTCAAGGGCGAGACCGGCTACGCCGACGTGCTGGCCGACGTCTCCGCCCGGGCGGAGCACGGTGAGGTGCTGGTGGCCGTCGACCCGGCAGATGGTCAGCTGCTCGGCTCGGTCACCTTCGTGCTGCCCTCCACCCGGTACGCCGAGATGTGCGGGCCGGGGGAGGCGGAGTTCCGGATGCTGGCGGTGGACCCGACCGCGCAGGGGCGGGGAGCCGGCGCGGCGCTCGTCGAGGCATGCGTCGTACGCGCCATCGAGCTGGGCTGCACCGCGCTGACCATCTGCGTACGCGAGGGCCACGCCGAGCCGGCCCATCACCTCTACCGCCGGCGCGGCTTCGTCCGCCAGCCCGACCGGGACTGGACCCCCTTCCCCGGCGTGAACCTCCTAGCCCTCCGCCTCCCCCTCCCCTGAACCCCTCAACCCGTGTTGATCATGAGGCTAGCGGCAGGTTCATAGATCAACTTAGCCGCTAACCTCATGATCAACATGGGGTGGGTGGGGTGCGGCGATGGCGGTTAGGAGTTCGTTGGCGACCTCCAGGGCGACTCGCTTGCGTTCGGTGTCGGTGATGTTCGGTGTGCGTACGGCGAACCAGCTGCTGTGCACGGCGAACAGGGCCAGCACGGCACGGAGCTGGGCGCCGGGCGAGTCGTCGCCGTGGCAGAGGGCGGTGGACAACCGGAACATCCGATCGCGCAGTTCCCGGCCGGCGGAGAGGCTCTTCAGCGCCGTCTGGTTCTGCTCGAAGAACCGCATCACCGAGGGCTGCTCGCCGTTGAACGTGGCGTCGGCGTACCGCTCGATGACCGCCCTACGGGTGGCCGGCGTGGCCGGCTGGCTGTCGGCCCAGGCGATCAGCGCGTCCATCCGCTCCAGCCGGTCCTCCACCACGCTGGTGACGATCTCGTCCTTGCTCTTGAAGTGGTAGTAGAGCGCGGCCTTGGTCACCCCGAGCCGCTCGGCCACCTCGCGCAGGGACGTCGCCTCGTAGCCCTGCTCGGTGAAGAGCTCCAGCGCCACGGCCTTGATCCGCTCTCGGGTGCCGCCTGTGCTCTGACTCACCCCTACCTGCCAATCCGGTTGACCGTCGTCACCTGTCCAACTTACCGTGCGGCTAGTAAGGTAACTAGCCGGGCGGCAAGTAAGTGTGCCGCATCTCGGGGGGAGAGCTTACCGATGGCCCAGCAGAACCAGACCGCCGTGCGACCCAATGTCCGGGTCGTGCTCTTCGGTCTGATGATCGCCATGATGCTGGCGATGCTCGACAACATGATCGTCAGCACCGCGTTGCCGCGCATCGTGGGCGAGTTCGGCGGGCTCAACCACTTCACCTGGGTGGTGACCGCGTACGTGCTGGGGACCACCGTGTCCACCCCGATCTGGGGCAAGCTCGGCGACCTCTACGGCCGTAAGGCGGTCTTCCTCACCGCCGTGGTGATCTTCCTGGTCGGCTCCGCGCTGTGCGGCATGGCCGGGTCGGGCTTCCTCGGCGGGGCCGACGACGGCATGGTCCAGTTGATCGCCTTCCGGGCGGTGCAGGGTCTGGGCGCCGGTGGTCTGATGGTCGGCGTCATGGCGATCATCGGCGACCTGGTGCCGCCCCGCGAGCGCGGCCGCTACCAGGGCATGATCGCCGGGATCATGGCGATCGCGATGGTCGCCGGCCCGCTGGTCGGCGGCTTCATCACCGATCACCTCTCCTGGCGCTGGGCCTTCTACGTCAACCTGCCCCTGGGCGGGGTGGCGCTGGTGCTGCTGATCGCCACCATGCACCTGCCCAAGTACCGCACCGAGCACCGCATCGACTGGGTCGGTGCCGCTCTGCTGTCGGTCGGCATCACCGGGATCGTGCTGATCACCACCTGGGGCGGCAACGAGTACGCCTGGGTCAGCCCGCAGATCCTCGGCCTCGCCGTACTGGCCGTCGCGGCGCTCGTGGTGTTCGGGTTCGTCGAGCGGCGGGTTCCGGAACCGATCCTGCCGCTGCGGCTCTTCGCCAACCGGAACTTCGCCCTCATCTCGGTGATCGGCTTCCTGCTCGGCTTCGCGATGTTCGGCGCGATGAACTTCCTGCCCCTCTACCAGCAGACCGTGCAGGGTGCCTCGGCCACCAACTCCGGCCTGCTGCTGCTGCCGTTGATGTTCGGCATGCTGCTGGTCTCGCTGGTCGTCGGCCGGGCGATCACCCGTACCGGGCGGTACCGGATCTTCCCGATCGTCGGTGGCGTGGTGATGACTGCCGGGCTCGCCCTGTTGAGCCTGCTGGAGGTGGACACCAGCAGATTCCAGTCGTCGCTCTACATGCTCGTGCTCGGTGCCGGCATGGGCTTCCTCATGCAGACCTCCATGCTGATCGCGCAGAACAGCGTCGCCCAGAAGGACCTCGGCGCGGCCAGCGGCGCGGCCACCTTCTTCCGCTCCATCGGCGGGTCGTTCGGCATCTCCCTGTTCGGCGCCATCTTCGCCAACCGGCTGGCCGGCTCGGCCGCCGGTGGCGCGTTCAGCGGTGGCGGCGAGGCCGGCGCGGCGATGAACATCGAGCAGCTGCGGGAACTGCCGGCGCAGGCCCGCGAGCTGGTGCTCGGTGGGCTCGCCGACGCGATCTCGCACGTGTTCCTCTGGGCGGTGCTCTTCGCCGTCGTGGTCCCGGTGCTGGCCTGGTTCATCCGGGAGATTCCGCTGCGCACGAGCAACGAGCCGGAACCGGACGCCAGCCGGGAGGAACAGGCCGAGACCGAGCTGGCCCGGGCGCCGGCTGTCTGACGGCGACCAGGGACCGCCAGGGCGCGTCCGGCGGGCGGGTGCTGGCGAGGACGGGTGTCCCGGCGCTGGCGACTCGTCACGCCGAACGACGCAGCAGACGGCGCAGCAGGGTGCGCAGGGCCCACCTGGCGCCCCGGCGATCGCGGACGGTCACCCCGGCCAGCGTCCGCGCGGTGGCGATGGTCTCGGGATCGAGATCCGGCGTGGCAAGCGCCAGGTGGGCCAGCGAGGCCGCGTTGGGCACCGGATGGTGCCGGGTCGCCGTGGCCACCGCCGTCAGCCGCTCGGTGACCAGTGCGGCCACGTCGGTACGGACCGACGGATCGACCCAGGCCGCGGTAACCAGGGCGAACAGGGCCGCCTCGGCGGCCTCCGGCACCTCGCGCGCCAGCTCGACGAGCACCCGTCGCCGGGTGGAATCGGGCCACGGCTCATCGGTGCGGTGGTGCAGCAGCCCGAGACAGGTCCAGACCTGCACGCAGCGCAACCACAGCGCCGGGTCCTGGCCGGCGAGCACCCGCCCCAGCGCGGTCTGCGGGGTCTCGGGCGGATGGGCCAGCAGACCGAGCAGGTCGGACAGGTCGAGCGTGGCGAGGCCGACCGCCGCGTCGTAGGCCGCCGGTGGGTGCGGCCAGGCGGGGTGGGCGAGCTGGCGCAGGCGGCGGGCGGCCTCCGCGGACGGCGGCGACGTGGGACGCGCCGCGACCGTCGGCTCCGACCCGTCGGCGGGCCCGGTGCCGGGGTGCCCGAGCGTCGCGGCGGTCCCGGTGGTCGGCGGTGCCGGCGTCACCTGACCCAGCCAGGGACGTCCGCGGCAGCATTCAGCCAGGTCGCCGTGTTCGTGTGAGTCGTCCGGGTGGTCGCGGATGAAGTCCGCCAGCGCCACCAGATGTTGCACCGCACCATCGCGCTGGAATCGCAGCCGGTGCGCCGTGTGCACCGCGCAGTCGAAGGACGGGTTGCGGGCCAGGGCGCGCTCGATCCACCTGAGCGCCTCCGCCAGCCGGCCGTGGTCGGCCAGGGTGCCGGCGATGTCGGCGTACACCGCCAGGTCGTCCGGGTCGTGTTCGACGGCGCGGCGCAACGCGGCGAGCGCCTCCCGGGTCCGTCCGGCGCTGCGCAGCGCGTACCCGAGCCACACCTCGCCCATCTTCGACGGCGTCGCCTGTACGCCCCGGCTGGCCCAGCGGACCGCGAGCGGAACCTCCGCCACCCGCCGGGCCAGCGCGGACGCCGTGCCCAGCAGCAGCGCGTGCTCCGGGTGGATGGTGATCGCGTTGCGGGCGAGCGTCAGGTACGGCGACAGGGCGGTCCGGTTCGGTGGCGGAACCGGATCGGGCACGGCCGCACAGACCTGCATCAGCACCCGGGCGGCCTGCTCGGGGCCGAGACGCTCGGCCAACTCGGGCGAGGTCACCCAGGGCACGCCCGCCCAGTCCGCCCCCGGCGCGTGAGCGGTGGCCGCGACCAGCAGATCAAGGCCCTCGGCCGGTCGACCGGCCGCGGCGAGCAGGTGTGCCCGGGCGACCACGGCACCGACGAACGTGTGGTGCTGCAACGGGAACAGGTCGATCCCGCCGTCGCCGCTGGCGGCGGCCAACCGGGCGAGGGTCTCGTGCACCTCGGGCAGCGTCGGTGCTCGGGCCAGCGCCGCCGCGACGTGGTCGGCGGCGTGGGTCAGCTCGCCGGATTCCAGGGCCCGCCGGGCCAGGATCAGTTCCTCCGTCGCCGGCAGCGCCCGGTCGTCCGTTCCCTCGGCCACGTGGTCCTCTCGCTCGTCGGTCCCGGCTGCGCGGTGAGGTCGGGTCAGCGTAGGTGACGAACCCCAGTCTTGGTGATCCATTGCGCACTCCTGCTCATTTGATTGCTCAGACTGAGCCAAAGGTGCAAGACGGAGCAGGAATCGCGCGGATATCGCGCAGGGGAGGAGTTTCCGTGACGCGCCCAGGCAGCGGCATGGCCGCCGACATCGACGAGCAGCCGGCCGGTTACGAGCGATTGCTCTCCACCGAGCACGCCAACCCCATCGCCCGGGTGGCCGCGGCCATCGCCGAGCGCCGACCCCGGCACATGGTGTTCACCGCACGGGGCACCTCGGACCACGCCGCGCTGTACGGCGCCTATCTCAGCGCGATCCGCCTCGGCCTACCGGCCGGCCTGGCCTCGCCGAGCGCGGTCACCCTCTTCGGCGCCGGCCGGACCTCTCCGACGCCCTGGTCGTCGGGGTCAGTCAGAGCGGCGGATCCCCCGACCTGACGGAGGTGCTCCGGGCCGCCCGCGACTCCGGTGCCCTCACCCTGGCCGTCACCAACGCACCGGACTCCCAGTTGGCGACGACCGCGGAACTCTCCATCGACATCGCGGCCGGGCGGACGGTCCATGGGCGAGGTGCTGCCCCGGCTCGGCGAGCGCCGCGCCGACGTGGTGGTGGTCGGCTCCGCCGCGATCGAGGGAGCGACCCGCCTCGCGGTGCCCGAGGTAGACGAGCGGTACGCCCCGCTGCTGGACATCCTGCCGTTGCAACGGCTGGCGCTGGCGCTCGCGCTGACCCGGGGCGAGGACCCGGACGCGCCGCGCGGGTTGCAGAAGGTCACCGCGACGATGTGACGGTCGACGTGGCACGCTGGTCGGCGTGTCAACGCTGCGCGATCTCGCCGAGGAGCACACCCGCCTGCGCCGGGTCGACATCGACCACCTGCACCGCATCGCCGGTGACTGGCAGTTGCTGTCCGACCTCTCCTTCGCCGACCTGCTGCTCTGGGTGCCGGTGGACGGTGAGGGCAGCTTCCTCTGCGTGGCCCAGGTGCGCCCGACCACCGCGCCCACCGCGTACCAGGACGACCAGGTGGGACGGATCGTCGGTGGTCCGGAGGTGGCGCACCTGGAGGTCGCCTACGGGCAGGGGCGCATCTGGCGGGAGGGCGACCCGGTCTGGTACGGCGACGTGCCCGCCCGGCACGAGGCGATCCCGGTCCGGCTGCGCACGGCCGACGGGGAGTCCGGCGAGGTGATCGCCGTGGTGGGGCGGGACACCAACCTGTCCACCGCGCGTACGCCCAGCCAGTTGGAGCTGAACTACCTCACCACCGCCGACGACCTGGCGCAGATGATCGCGGACGGCACCTTCCCGCCGCCCCGGCACCCGGGCGAGACCACCTCGGCGCCGCGGGTCGGTGACGGGCTGGTGCGGCTGGACGCGGGCGGCAAGGTCACCTACGCCAGTCCCAACGCGCAGTCGGCGTACCGGCGCCTGGGGCACGCCTCACTCCTGGTCGGTGAGGATCTCGCGGTGCTGCACCGGCGGTTGGCCGGCGATCCCCTGGAGGGCACCGACGCCGCCAACGGCATCCTCGCCGCGCTGCGCGGCGAGGCGCCGCCGCGGCGGGAGATCGACGCGCGCGGGGCGACCATGCTCACCCGGGCCCTGCCGCTGATGCCCGCCGGGGTGCCGATCGGCGCGTTGGTGCTGGTCCGTGACATCACCGAGGTACGCCGGCGCGACCGGGCGCTGATCACCAAGGACGCCACCATCCGGGAGATCCACCACCGGGTGAAGAACAACCTGCAGACGGTGGCGGCGCTGTTGCGCCTCCAGGCCCGTCGGGTGGCCATGCCGGAGGCGCGGGTGGCCCTTGAGGAGTCGGTACGCCGGGTGGCGTCGATCGCGCTGGTGCACGAGACGCTCGCCATGTCCAGCGACGAGGCGGTGGAGTTCGACGGGATCGTCGATCGGGTGGCCAACGCGGCGACCGAGGTGGCGGCGACCGAGGTGACCGTCGCGATGCGTCGTGCCGGCACGTTCGGCGTGCTGCCGGCCGAGATCGCCACCTCGTTGGTGATGGTGCTCAACGAGCTGCTGCTCAACGCCGTCGAACACGGCTTTCCGCCGGCCGATGACGACGCGCCGGTGCCCCCTGGCCTGCCGAAGCCCGAGGTGGTGGTCACGGCGCACCGGCTCCGCCGGATGCTGAACGTCACCGTCACGGACAACGGTCGTGGTCTGCCGGCGGGCTTCGACGACGAGGGTGGTGCCAAACTCGGGCTGCAGATCGTCCGGGCGCTGGTCACCGGGGAACTGCGCGGCACCATCGAGCTGCGCCCCGGCGCCGACGGTGGCACCGAGGCGTTCCTGGCCCTTCCGCTGGCGGCGCGCAGCGCCCCCGAGGGCCGCAGCGGCGGTTGACCGACGCCTTCCGCCCGACCGCGACCGCCGCTTTCGGGGGAGGTGGACCCGGAGGGGTCAGCCGCGCCGGGTCAGCAGGGCGAGCGTGATGCCGGGGCGTGGCCACACCCGGGCCACCGCGAAGTGGTCGCGGAGCGCGTCCCCCTTGGTGCCGGGCACGGCGGCGAGGGGGTCGGATCGTCGTCCGGCCAGCACCAGCCAGACTCGGTCGACCTCGGCCAGGCACTCCGCCGGCCGGTCGCACTCGGCGGCCCACAGGTCACCCCGACGCTCCTGACCCTCGACCAGCAGCGCGTCCTGCGGGGTCCGACCGCCGAGGTGATAGCGCAGGCCGAGGTCGAGAAAGAGCCAGCTGTCGCGGGGCGAGTAGACCACCGCGTCACCGGGCTGCCGATCGCTTCCGACGATCTCGGCCACCGTCCGGTAGTCCACAGTCGCGCTGCGTGGCCACTCGTGGGTGCGGCGCAGCGCGGCCTGGTCGGGCAGGCCGAGCAGGCCGGTCAGGGCCACCACCGCGAGCGCGGCGGGCAGCCGGGCGCTGGCGAGCGCCGCGCCGGCCAGCAGGCAGCCGAAGGGCACCACGAAGACCAGATAGCGGGGCACCCAGAGGGGGACGACCAGCCCGGCGAGAAAGAGCAGCAGCACCGGCGCCAGGACACAGCTCACCGGCAGCAGCCCCCGGCGGCCCGCCCGGGCCGCGCCGAGCGCGGCGAGTCCGAGCAGCACGCCGCCGACCACACTGCTCTGCGCCACCCCGCCGGCCAGCGCGGCCAGGTCGCCGGGTCGGGCGGCGTCCACCCAGTCGAGCTGCCGGGCCCGCTGGCCCCGGGCGATCACGGCCAGCGGCACCACCGCCGTGGCCACCGGCACCAGAGCGGCCAACCAGTACCCGGCCGACCGGCCCGACGTCGGCGAGATCCGTGTCCCGCCGCGACCCTGGCGGGTGACGCCGGCGCCGGTCGCGGGGTCGGTCCGGACGGTCTGCGTCACGGTCAGCACGGCGGCCGCGTGCGCGGCGAGCAGGGTGAGGGCCACCAGGTGGGTCAGCCCGAGGGCGGTGGTCGCCGCCGCGTAACCGATCCAGCGCCGCCGGCTGGGCCGGCGCAGCGCGTCGACCAGCAGCAGCGTGCTCAGCACGGCGAGCGTACCGGCCAGGGCGTACGGCCGCGCCTCCTGCCCGTACCGTGAGGTGCCGGGAAGCACCGCGAACAGCAGGCCGGCGAGGGTGCCGACGCGGGTGTCCCACAGCCGGTGTCCGAGTACCGCGGTCAGACCGGCGGTCGCGGCCATGGCCAGGGCGGAGGGCAGGCGCAGTGCGGCCACCGAGTCGCCGGCCACCGCCAACCAGGCGTGCATCAGCAGGTAGTAGGGGCCGGTGGCGGCGTCGATGGTGCCGGCCAGGCGGAACAGACCGCTCAGTCCCCGGGTTGCCGCGCTCCAGGTCGCCAGCTCGTCGCGCCACGGCTGGGCGGCGTCCAGGCCGGCGAGCGTCGCCAGCAGGGTGACCGTCGCCGGCACCAGCCAGACCGGCACCGAGCGCAGCCGCCCGCCGCTCAGCCGGACGCCGATCCCGGCCACCGGGATCGACCTATCGGACAAATCGCCCACATCGCGAGCCTGCCACACGGTGACGCTCGGGGGAGCCGGCAGCGACCGCCCGTGATGTGGGATCGCGCACGGGACCATTGGCCGCCCCGCCCGAGGTGTGGCAGCATGACGTGCATGACTGCCGCTGTCGTGCGCCGCTTCGTGGCTCGACGCCACGTTGATTACGGCCGCGTGCGCAGCGCCATCTGTCCGGCTCACTGACGACGCCCGACCATCCCTGCCTCGGGCACGCAGCGCGCCGGCCGTGCAGAGACATCGCTGTCCACGGTCCCTCCGGGAACCGGTCGTCGCGCGCGCCAGCCCCACCGAGGCGCAGCAGACAACGGAGGACGCCGCGATGGCAGTCAGCGAGATTCCGGCCCGCCCGCCGCGGGCGCCCCGGCGCCCCCGTGGTGAGGGCCAGTGGGCGCTCGGGCACCGGGAGCCCCTCAATCCCAACGAGCGGATCAAGAAGGACGACGATCCGCTGAACGTCCGGGCCCGCATCGAGAACATCTACGCCCACCGTGGGTTCGCCTCCATCGACCCGCAGGACCTGCGCGGACGGTTCCGGTGGTGGGGTCTGTACACCCAGCGGAAGGCGGGCATCGACGGCGGACGTACCGCCGTGCTGGAACCGCACGAGCTGGAAGACGAGTTCTTCATGCTGCGGGTACGCGTCGACGGTGGCCAGCTCGACCTGACCCAGCTGCGGACCATCGCCGAGATCTCCCGGGAGTTCGCCAGGGACACCGCGGACATCACCGACCGGCAGAACATCCAGTACCACTGGATCCGCGTCGAGGACATGCCGGAGATCTGGCGGCGGCTGGAGTCGGTCGGCTTGCAGACCACCGAGGCGTGCGGCGACTGTCCCCGGATCGTGCTGGGCAGCCCGGTGGCCGGGGTGGCCGAGGCCGAGCGGATCGACCCCACCTCCGCCATCGACGAGATCGTCAAGCGGTACGTCGGCGACAAGCAGTTCTCCAACCTGCCGCGCAAGTTCAAGTCCTCGATCTCCTGGCTGGTGGACACCCCGTACGAGGCGAACGACATCGCCTTCCTCGGTGTCGACCACCCGGAGCACGGCCCGGGCTTCGACCTCTGGGTCGGCGGCGGGCTGTCCACCAACCCGATGCTGGCCCAGCGGCTCGGCGTCTGGGTACCGCTGTCCGAGGTACCCGACGTCTGGGCCGGGGTGGTCGGGATCTTCCGCGACTACGGCTACCGCCGGCTGCGCCACCGCGCCCGGCTGAAGTTCCTGGTCGCCGACTGGGGTGTGGCCAAGTTCCGGGAGGTGCTGGAGAAGGAGTACCTCGGCCGGACGCTGCTCGACGGCCCCGCCCCGACACTGCCGGAGCGGCCCATCGACCACATCGGCGTGCACCGGCAGCGCGACGGCCGCAACTACGTCGGCGCCGCCCCGGTGGTCGGGCGGGTCTCCGGCGCCCAGCTCGCCCGGCTCGCGGACGTGATCGAGGCGCACGGCAGCGGGCGGGTGCGACTCACCCCGTACCAGAAGCTGCTGGTGCTCGACGTGCCGCCGGAGCGGACGGAGTCCCTGGTCGCGGGCCTGCGTGAGATCGGTCTGGAGGCCCAGCCGTCGGCCTGGCGGCGCGGCACCATGGCCTGCACCGGCATCGAGTACTGCAAGCTCGCCATCGTCGAGACCAAGGCGCGCGGCGAGGAACTGGTGGCCCGGTTGGAGCAGCGACTGCGCGACTTCGACGCGGACATCTCCATCCACATCAACGGCTGCCCCAACGCCTGCGCCCGCACGCAGGTCGCCGACATCGGCCTCAAGGGGCAGTTGGTGACCGGGCCGGACGGCCAGCAGGTGGAGGGTTTCCAGGTGCATCTCGGCGGCGGGCTCGGCATGGCCGAGGGGCGCACCGCCGGCTTCGGGCGCAAGCTGCGCGGCCTGAAGACGACCGCCGAGGAACTGCCCGGGTACGTCGAGCGGCTGGCCGGGCGCTACCTGGCCGGCCGGACCGAGGGCGAGACGTTCGCCAACTGGGTGATTCGGGTCGACGAGGAGGAACTGCGATGAGTGGTGAGACCCGTTCCGTGCCGCTGTACTGCCCGTACTGCGGCGAGGAGGATCTGCGGCCGAGTGAGACCGGGCACGGCGCATGGGAGTGCCACGCCTGTGCGCGGGTCTTCACGGTCCGGTTCAACGGCCTGCTCTCCCGGGCGGTGAACCGGTGAGCGCCCTGGTCTCCGCCGCCGGCCTGGGCCTGGTCGGCACCACCGCCCTGGCCACCGCCGATCCGTCCCGACGCGATCCGGACGAGTTGCGGGCACTCGCCGAACGGGCCGGCCGGGAGCTGGAGGGCGCGCCCGCGCCGGAGATCGCGCGGTGGGCGGCGGAGACCTTCGGGGACCGGTTCTGCGTGACCAGCTCGATGGCCGACGCCGTCCTCGCCCACCTGGTCTCCCGGGTCGCACCCGGGGTGGACGTGGTCTTCCTCGACACCGGGCTGCACTTCCCGGAGACCCTCGCCGTTCGTGACGAGGTGGCCCGCACGCTCCCGGTGAACGTCCGCTCCATCCGGCCGCGACTGACCGTCGGTCAACAGGACGGCCAGTACGGACCGCGGCTGTTCAACAGGTCCCCGGACGAATGCTGCCAGCTACGCAAGGTGGAACCGCTGGAGCGGGCGCTGACCGACTATGACGCGTGGGCCGCCGGCCTGCGTCGCGACGAGTCGCCGACCCGCGCCAACACGCCGGTGGTCACCTTCGACGCGCGGCGGGGCAAGGTGAAGGTCAATCCGATCGCGGCCTGGACGCAGGCGGATGTCGAGGCGTACATCGCGAGGTGGAACGTGCCGGTCAACGAGCTGTTCCGGCGCGGCTACGGCTCGATCGGCTGCTGGCCGTGCACTCGGCGGACCGGAGCCGGTGAGGATCCCCGGGCTGGTCGCTGGGCGATGTTCGAGAAGACCGAGTGCGGGCTGCACGTCTGACCGGAGGAACCGGCCCGGCCGGGTCAAGCGCCCCCCGGCCGGCCGGCGCGCCGGGTTCGGTTAGTGGTTCCGGGCCGGTTGACGAGCCGCTGCTGCTGGTCGCCCATGGCAGCCGCGATCCGCGCGCGGCCGACGCGACCAGGGCGCTGGCTCGGGCGGTCGCCGCCGCGCGCCCGGGTGCGCCGGTGTTGGCGAGTTGGCTCGACCACACCGAGCCCGGCCCGACCGAGGCGCTACAGGCGCTGGCCGCGGCCGGGCATTCCCGGGCAGTGCTGGTGCCGCTGCTGTTGACCGCCGCCTACCACCGCCGGGTCGACATCCCGGCGGCGGTGGCGGCGGCCCAGCGATCCGGCCCACCGATGCAGGTGCGGGTCACCGACGTGCTCGGGCCGGTGCGTAGTGAGGTGGACCCGGCGCTGCTGGCCGGGCTGCGACGACGGCTGGACGAGGCGGAGTCGGGCGCGTATGACGCTGTGGTGCTGGCCGCTGCGGGAACCCGGGACGCCGCGGCACGCGGATCCGTCGGCCGGGTGGCCGCCGCGTTGGGCTCGGCCCTGAACCTTCCGACCCGGGTGTCGTACGCCTCGGCGGCGCCGCCGGATGCCGGCGCGGCGGTGACCCGGCTCCGGGCGGCTGGCGCGCGACGGGTGGCCGTTGCCGCCTATTTCCTGGCACCCGGGCTCTTCCATGATGCGGTGACGGCATCTGCCCGGGCGGCTGGCGCGATCGCCGTGGCGTCCCCGTTGACCGACGCGCCGGACCTGGTGGACCTGATCCTCCGCCGAACCACCCCCACCTGACGACTCTGCCGCTCGGGGGCCGTGCAACTTCAGGGTTGTTGCTGCCTCATTTCCCGTGGAGGCAGCACTATCAGGGAAGTTGTGGGGATCATGAGCGGGCAGCAGGACGCCCCGGCGGGCTGAGCCGGCCGGGGCGTTCTGCTTCGTACGTGTGTGGTGGTCAGGCGGAGTGAGCGCGCAGCACCCGGAGGCCGCCGCGACGCTTGACGGCGCGCCGCTCCTCCTCGCTCATCCCGCCCCAGACGCCAGCGTCCTGACCGGATTCCAGTGCCCACTGCAGGCACTGGTCGGTCACGGAGCAGCGCCGGCAGACGGCCTTGGCCTGCTCGACCTGCAGGAGAGCCGGACCGGACGTCCCGATCGGGAAGAACAGCTCCGGGTCCTCGTCGCGGCAGACAGCATGGTGACGCCAGTCCATGGCGGCAACACTCCTCATTCTGGATGGGTGGCAGATGTTGCTTGTTGGTGCTTTTCCTATATGCATCCGCATTGCCGACGGTGACGGTTCGCGTCCGTCATTTCGGCAGTGCGTGAGCAGGCTGTTGGCCCCGGGGGGCTGCTGGAAAAGCTCAACGTGCCGAGCATGTCCAGGCAATGTCCCGGTAACTCAAGTTCGCTTGTGAATACTTTCACGAACTCACGCGATGTCAAGGGTGACGCTCGGAAAAACTCCGGACGGTGAGCAAGCCCACAACCCATTTGTCCGGGTTCCAGATCTCTCCGGCTACCCGTCGTATCACAGTCGAGGATCAATATAGTACAGTCCGCCGCGCATTGCTGACATTTCCGGCATCCGTCCCGGGTGTCGCAGCCGTCGCGTCGGGGGTGCCGCCGACTACCTCACCCCGGTGGTACCGGAGACCTAACAGATTACTCTGAGTGCGGCGGGAACGCTTGTGAATCTGACTTTTTCCCGTTCGCCAAGATAGTCGCCGTCGAGCTGAAACGCCTGCGGACGGCTCGCGACCAGCGTGAACTCGTCCACATCGTGCAGTCGCAGCACTCGGCGACCGCGCGGATCGGGCGTCGAGGAGAAGAATTGCGTCACGGTGCGTGTCGTGCTGGCGACGCCGAGCTGGCGCAGGGCCAGCACGTCCAGCCCCAGGTCGAACGACGCGGCCGGATTCGGGTTGACCTCACGGTCCCCGACGTACGTCCAGGGGGCGGTGTTCTGCACGATGATCGTGGCCAGCTCACCCTCGGTCGCCTCGCCCGGGCGCTCCAGCTGGATGGCCGGGTGCCGTCGCTCGTTGCCCAGCAGGAACTGCGCGCTGAAGGCCCGGAAGTAGAGCGAGGGGGAGGGGACCCGACCTCGGCGGCGCGCCTCCTCGACCCGGTGGATCACCGACGCGTCGAGCCCGAAGCCGGCGCAGAACGTGAAGAAGCGGTCGTCGGCCCGGCCAAGGCCGATCGTGCGGCGCCGGCCCAGCCGCAGTCCCTCCATGATCATGCTGGCGCCTTCCGGCCATTCCCGGGGGAGGCCGAGCGCCCGGGCGAAGACGTTCGTCGAACCGCCCGGCACGGTGGCCAGGGCGGGTAGCCGGTCGGCGGTCGGTTCGGCGCCACCCGCGGTGGTCGCTGTCATCAGGCCGTTGACCACCTCGTTGACCGTGCCGTCGCCACCGAGGGTGACCACGGCGTCGACGCCCTCCTCGGCGGCCTCCCGGGCCAGCGTGGTGGCGTGGCCGCGCCGGCGGGTGTACCGCACGGAGAGGTCGACCTCACTGCGCAGCGCTCGGACGAGGACGTCACGCGCACGCTCACTGGTGGTGGTGGCCTTCGGATTGACCAGCAGGACGGCCCGCATGGCCGGCACAATACTCCGCACCGCCACCGGTATCGTGACCGCGTGACCATCGACTCCGACCCGGCCCCCGTCACGCTGCGTTGGGCGGTCCGGCTACTGCGCGGCCAGTCGGTCGCCGTCGGGCTGGTCGCCGCCTGGCTGATCTTCGCGGATCTGACCGCCGCCGCCACCGACCTGACCTCGGCGCTGTTGGTGACGGCTTTCGCCATCGGTGCCGCAGCCGCCCTCTGGGCGCTCGGCGGCGCACTGCTGCGCCGGCGGGCCGGTGCCCGCGCGCCGGCCATCGTGCTTCAGCTCATGCTGCTGCCGATCGGCTGGTTCATGATCCAGGGCGGGCTCGGCTGGCTCGGCGTGCCGCTGATCGCGGTCGGCGTCGGCGTGACCTGGTTGCTGGTGAGCCCGCCGACCACCCGCGCTCTGGGCTTCGAGTGAGCTGACCGGGCGCCCGGTCACCAACCGGAGGCGCGCCGGGTGAGCAGCGAGATGGTCGCCCGGCTGTCGGCCGCCCGCGCCGCCGCCGAGGTGGTCAGCGCGGTGAGCACCTTCCACGCGAACGACGACTCCGCCGGCAGCCGGGCACCGGGCACCGTCGGCACGGTCACCTCGACGGTGAGTGCGTCCTCGGTGACCGAGAAGCGGCAGTCCAGCTCGGCATCCGCAGCGGCGATGGCGAGCAGCATGGCGCATGCCTCGTCGACCGCGATGCGCAGATCCTCGATCTCGTCCAGGGCGAACTGGAGGCGGGCCGCGAGGCCGGCGGTGGCGGTACGGAGCACGCTCAGATATCCGCCGTCAGCGGGCACGGTGAGGTGCACGATGTCGTCATCGGTCGTCGGCTGGCCGGTCAGTTGAGTCACCACTCATCCCCCCGGTCGGGGACTCTACCCGCTCGGGCCGCCATACGGTTGATGACGCCTCAGCGCGGCGTTCGAGCGGCACGGGTGAACCCCGCCCGGAAGCCGTTCGGGGCAAGGTCGACGGACCAACGTGTCGGCGGCCGGCGCGTCCGCGAGGGGACACGTCGACCGCCGACGCGATGAACCAGACTCAGGTGCCGTACGCGGGCGACGTCACGCCTGCTTGGTCTCCCAGAAGATCTTGGAGATCTCGTCGATCTTCTGGAGCAGTTCGTCCGCCTTGGCCGGCTCGGTGGCACCCTTGGCGCCAGCCGCGCCGGCCAGCTTGGTGGCCTCGTTGAACAGCTGGTGCAGGTGCGGGTACTTCTCGAAGTGCGGGGGCTTGAAGTAGTCGGTCCACAGCACCCAGAGGTGGTGCTTGACCAGCTCGGCCCGCTGCTCCTTGATCAGGATGGCCCTGGTGCGGAATTCCGGGTCGGTGTTGGCCTGGTACTTCTCGCAGATCATTTTCACCGACTCGGCCTCGATGCGGGCCTGCGCGGGGTCGTAGACACCGCAGGGCAGGTCGCAGTGGGCGCTGGCGCTCACGCGGGGCGCAAGGATGCGTGGAAGTCGCATCGGGATCCTCCATGGGAAGTTTGCGATGATCCAAGACGACATTACTCCTGGACGGTGGTCCCCGAGGCCGCTGGAGGTGAAACCCGTGCCCGCCCCCCGGCTGCGCTGGCCGCTGTCGGCCGTGCTGGTGACCGGACCCTCCATGGCACCCACGCTGCGGCACGGCGACGCGGTGTTGGTGCGCCGGGGCGGCCGGGCGACCCGGCCCGGTGACGTGGTGATCGCGGTGTTCCGTAGCCGACCGGACCTGCTGGTGGTCAAGCGGGCGATCCGCCCGGTCGGCGGCGGCTGGTGGCTGGCCGGAGACAACGGCCTGGTCACCGACGACTCCCGCACCTACGGCGTGGCGGACGTGCGGGGCCGGGTGGTGGCCCGGTACTGGCCCCGGCCCGGTCGGGTGCCGCCACGACCGTTATGAACCTGCTCACATACTGGACCCCCGGGCGTGACTATGCTCGGAAGTGCCCGGGTGACCCCCGCACCGCCGCCGCTCGCTCGCCTCACCGTGCGTTCGACCGGCCGGTCCAGTTGCTCGATTCTTCTGGAGTCACCATGTCTTCGTCCACCGTGGACCCTGCTGATCCCGTCTTCCAACTGCACCGCGGCGGCAAGATGGCCGTCGTCTCGACCGTGCCGCTGACCAGCCGGGACGACCTGTCTCTCGCGTACACCCCGGGTGTGGCCCGGGTCTGCGAGGCGATCGCCGCCGACCCGGCCCTCGCCCACGACTACACCTGGGCCTCGCGCGCCGTCGCGGTCGTCACCGACGGCTCGGCCGTACTAGGTCTCGGCAACATCGGCCCGAGCGCCGCGCTGCCGGTGATGGAGGGCAAGGCCGTGCTGTTCAAGCAGTTCGGCGGAGTGGACGCGGTACCGGTCTGCCTGGCCACCCAGGACGTGGACGAGATCATCGCGGTGGTCACCGCACTCGCGCCGTCGTTCGGCGGCATCAACCTGGAGGACATCAGCGCACCCCGGTGCTTCGAGGTGGAGCGGCGGCTTGACGAGGCGCTGGACATCCCCGTCTTCCACGACGACCAGCACGGCACCGCGATCGTCGTGCTGGCCGCGTTGCGCAACGCCGCGACGCTGCTCAACCGCAAACTCGGCGACCTGCGGGTGACGGTCAGCGGCGCGGGAGCAGCCGGCGTGGCGGTGACCAGAATGCTGGTGGCCGGTGGGGTGGACCCGGAGCGGATGGTGGTCTGCGACTCCCGGGGCATCATCTCCCGGCAACGCGCCGGCCTCACCGGGTCGAAGGCCGAACTCGCCGAACTGACGAACGCCGACGGTCGGCACGGCGACGTCACCGAGGCGCTGCGCGACGCCGACGTGCTGATCGGGGTCTCCGGCGGGCTGATCCCCGAACGGGCGGTCGCCGGCATGGCCCCGGGCGGCATCGTGTTCGCGCTGGCCAACCCCACCCCGGAGGTGGATCCGGAGGTGGCTGCCCGACACGTCGCGGTGGTCGCCACCGGCCGCAGTGACTACCCGAATCAGATCAACAACGTGCTGGCCTTCCCGGGCGTGTTCCGGGGTGCGCTGGAGGCCCGAGCCAGCCGGATCACCGACGCCATGAAGGTCGCCGCGGCCGACGCGATCGCCGCCGTGGTGGCCGAGTCGCTCACGCCCGAGGCCATCGTGCCCTCGCCGCTGGACCCGCGGGTGGCACCGGCGGTCGCCGACGCGGTCGCGGAGGCGGCCCGCCGCGACGGCGTGGCCCGCGCCTGAGGTGTGTGAAGGGCCCTGCCCGCGCGCGGGCAGGGCCCTTCTTAACGGGCGCTCAGCTTGTTACGGTGCGGATCATGCGTGCCGCCTTCGCCTCCCGTTTCGACGACGCCGACCCGCTCGCCGCGCTCACCGTCGGTGAGCAACCCGAGCCGAGCCTGCCCGGCGGCGACTGGGTGACGCTGCGCGTCACGGCCAGCTCGCTCAACCACCACGACCTCTGGTCACTGCGCGGCGTCGGGCTCCGCGCCGAGCAGCTGCCGATGATCCTCGGTTGCGACGCGGCCGGGGTGGACCCGGACGGCAACGAGGTGGTCGTGTACCCCGTCGTGCCGACACCGGGCGACCCGCGCGGAATGTCCATCCTCTCCGAGCACTTTCCCGGGACGCTGGCCGAGCGGGTGGCCGTACCCCGGTCGAACCTGCTGCCGTTGCCGGCGGGGCTGGCGGCGACCGACGCCGCGTGCCTGCCGACGGCCTGGCTGACGGCCTGGCGGATGCTCACCACCAAGGGCCGGGTCGACGACGCCGACGCGGTCCTGGTCCAGGGCGCCGGGGGTGGCGTGGCCACCGCGGCCGTCGCGCTGGCCGCCGCGATGGGCAAGCGGGTGTACGCGACCAGCCGCGACGCCGCCAAACGCGAGCGCATCACCGAGCTGGGCGCGACCGCCGTGGAACCGGGCGCCCGGCTGCCCGAACGGGTGGACGTGGTGATCGAGACGGTCGGCGCGGCCACCTTCGACCACTCGTTGAAATCGGCCGCCCTGGGCGCCCGGATCGTGGTCTCCGGCGCGACCGCCGGCCACGAGCCGACTGTCAACCTGCGCCGGGTCTTCGCCATGCAACTGGAGATCCTCGGCACCTCGATGGGCACGCCGGACGAACTGGCCACCCTGCTGACGTTCTGCGCCGAGCGGGGGGTGCGTCCGGTGATCGACAGCGTGGTGCCGTTCAGCCGCGTCGGCGACGCCTTCGCCCGCCTGCATTCCGGCGACGTCTTCGGCAAGGTCGTCGTCGACCACACCGCCTGAGTCACCCCGGGGCCAACAAGCCTGCTGCGCCTGCTGAGGCCGCAACATCCCTGATTTTGCGGCCTCGACCCGGTGGTTTGCGTGGGTTACAGGTTGTCGTCGAGGGTGGCGATGTCGTCGCGGGAGGCGGCGGTGGGGATGCGCTTGCGGGCTTCGGCGTCGCCGTAGAGCGTCCAGCGCAGGAACTCGGTGGTGGTGTCGGCTACCACCCGCAGTGCGGCACCCTCGCCGCGCAGCAGGGCGCGGCCGTGGTCGCCGTCGGGCAGGCTCAGCATCGCCTTCGGCCACGGCACCTTGTCGTACACGGCCTTGCCGGCGGCGTACTGCACCACCTCGTCGGCCTCGCCGTGCACGAACAGCTGTGGGGCGGCGGCACCGGCGAATGCGGTGCCCACCCCCAGGCCGGTACCGGCGAAGACGATTCCGGCGGCCAGCCGCTCGTCGCGGCCGGCGGTGAACAGCCCGATGGTGGTGACCCCGCCCGCCGAGTGGCCGGCGGCGGCCACCCGGTCGGTGGCCAACCGCCCGCGTAGCGGGTCACCGTCCCGGGCGTCGAGGGCGAGCACCCTGGTCAGTGCGTACGACACGTCGGCCGGCTGGTTGAGCACGTCGAGCACGTTGTTCTCGCCGCCACCACGGGAGGTCTTCGGAAAGGTCGGTGCGGCGACCACGAAGCCCGCCGAGGCCCACCGGGTCAGCAGTGACTCGTAGTCGTCGGGACGGCCACCGAGGCCGTGGCTGAACATGATCACCGGAAACTTCCCGTCGGCGGCGTCGGCGCCACTTGTCGGCTTTCCCCCGGCCCGGCCGGCCGCTGGATACCAGAGCGTCACCGGCAGCGGCCGGTCGCCGTCGCGGTTCAGCTTGAGCTGCCGTACGCCGAGTGCGAAGGTGCCGTCCGGGGCGCTGCCGGCGGGGATCGCCGGTGCTGACGGCGTGGCAGCCGCGGTTGCCTCTGGTGTGGGCGCACCCGCACCTTCGGTGGGCTCACGATCGGTGGAACACCCGACCAGAGCGCTGGCGACGAGGGCAGTGGCGACCAGAGCAGCGGCAGCACGACGTGACATGACTCCGATTGTGCCCGGCCCGATCTCCGGCACCACCGGTCCGGTCGCACGGATCTTGCACTTCTGGTCGGATGAATGTCGGTTTTGCTGATGATTGTCGAGACGGAAAGTGCAAGATCGCGAGTGGTTCAGGGCGCGGAGGGCTGGATCGGCTTCGCTAAGGTTCCCGGCATGGCTGAGAACTACACCGACCCGAGCGGCAACACCGAGGCGTTCCGCGCCTTTGCCAACCCGGAGGCCGCTCCGGCGGAGGCGGCGTCGCGAACCGGTCTGATCATCGGAGCGGCCGTGGTCGCCGCGGTACTGCTCGCCCTTGCCACCTGGCTCGCCTTCGGCTGACCGTCCGGCGTGCCGCGCGCCCGGCGGGGGTCAGTGGCCGCCGGCTGTGACCACGGCTCGGGCGGCACGGGCGATCTCCCGCTCCTCGTCGGTGCCGATGACGCAGACGGCGACCTCCGCGCCCTCCGGCGAGATGAGCCGGTCGCCGCTGCCCGCGTTACGGTCCGGGTCGACCGTGATGCCGAGCCGGTCGAGCCCGGCCAGCGCCGCCGTGCGTACCGGTGCCGCGTGCTCGCCGACCCCGGCGGTGAAGGTGACCGCGTCCACCCGACCGAGCAGCGCGTAGTACGCACCCACGTAGCCGGTGATCCGGCGGCAGTAGACGTCGAAGGCGAGCGCCGCGGCCTCGTCGCCGGCCGCCCGATGGGCGAGCAGCTCGCGCATGTCGTTGACCCCGCTGAGCCCGAGCAGGCCGCTGCGGTGGTTGAGCAGGTCGTCGATCTCGTCGACGCCCAGGCCGCCCTCGCGGCGCAGGTGGAACACGATCGTCGGATCGAGGTCACCACTGCGGGTGCCCATCACCAGACCCTCCAGCGGCGACATGCCCATCGAGGTGGCGACGCTCCGGCCGCCGGCCACCGCGCACGCGCTGGCGCCGTTGCCCAGGTGCAGCGTGATCGTGTTGATCTCCTCGTAGGGCCGGTCCAGCAGGTCCGCGGTGCGCCGAGACACGTACGCGTGGGAGGTGCCGTGGAAACCGTACCGCCGGATCGCGTACCGCTGGGCGACCTCGCGGTCGATCGCGTACGTGGCGGCGGAGTCGGGCAGCGTGTGGTGGAACGCGGTGTCGAAGACGGCGACCTGCGGCACCTCCGGCAGGGCCTGGCGGGCCACCTCGATGCCGGCTAGGTTCGCCGGGTTGTGCAGCGGTGCCAGCGGCACCAGTTCGGCGATGGCGGCCAGCACCGCGTCGTCGACGAGTGTCGGTGCGGTGAACCGGCGGCCGCCGTGCACCACCCGGTGACCCACGACGGTAAGGCCGCTCAGGTCCAGCCCGGCCAGGATCTGCCGGATCGCTCCGGTGTGGTCGTCCGGTCCGCCGCCGGGCTCACCGATCCGTTCCACGGTGCCCTTGTCCAGCACGCGGTCGCCGTCGTACAGCCGGTACTTGATCGACGACGACCCGCTGTTGAGCACCAGCACCTTGCTCACCGGGGCACCTCGGCGAGTGCGGCGGCCTGGATGGCGGTGATCGCCACCGTGTTGACGATGTCCGGCACGGTGGCTCCCCGGGAGAGATCGTTGACCGGCCGGCGCAGGCCCTGCATGACCGGCCCGACGGCCACCGCTCCGGCCGAGCGCTGCACCGCCTTGTAGGTGTTGTTGCCGGTGTTCAGGTCGGGAAAGATGAAGACCGTCGCGCGGCCGGCGACCGCGCTGCCGGGCAGCTTGGTGGCGGCCACGGCCGGGTCGATGGCCGCGTCGTACTGGATCGGGCCCTCGATGGCCAGTTCGGGTCGGCGTTGCCGAACCAACTCGGTGGCCGCCGCGACCTTCTCCACGTCCTCGCCGGCGCCCGAGGCGCCGGTCGAATAGGACAGCATCGCCACCCGGGGTTCGATGCCGAACCGGGCCGCGGTGTCCGCCGAGGAGATGGCGATGTCGGCGAGCTGGGCGGCGTCCGGGTCGCGGTTGACCGCGCAGTCGCCGTAGACCAGCACCCGGTCGGCGAGCAGCATGAAGAACACGCTTGAGGCGACGGAGACCTCCGGCATGGTCTTGACGATCTCGAAGGCCGGCCGGATGGTCGCTGCCGTGGTGTGCGTGGCACCGGAGACCATGCCGTCGGCGTGGCCCGCCCACACCATCATGGTGCCGAAGTAGTTCGGTTGAGCGACGATGTCGTGTGCCAGCTCGGCGGTCATGCCCCGATGCGCGCGCAGCTTCGCGTACGCCTCGGCGAACTCGTCGCGCCACGGGCTGCTCGCCGGGTCCACCACCCGGGCCTCGGCGATGTCCAGCCCCAGCTCCCGGGCCCGCCGGGCGACCTCCTCCGACCGGCCGAGCAGGGTCAGGTCGGCCACTCCCCGGCGCAGCAGGATCTCGGCGGCGCGCAGGATCCGTTCCTCGGTGCCCTCCGGCAGCACCAGATGCCGCCGTCCGGCGCGGGCCCGGTCGATCAGGTCGTACTCGAACATCAACGGGGTGACCCGGGCGGACCGGCTGACCCGGAGTCGGCCGGCCAGCTCGACGGTGTCCACATGCGCCTCGAAGGCACCCAGCGCGGCCTCCACCTTCCGGGGGTTACCGGTGCTGGGCCGGCCCTCGATCCGGCTCGACGCGGCCACCGTGTGATAGCTGTCGCTGGTCACCGAGAGCACCGCGAGTCGGGCGTTCAGTGCCTCCACCAGACGCATCGCCCGAGGATCGGGCGGCACCCCGAGGGTGAGCACCAACCCGGCCAGCGACACCTGACCGGCGACGTGCGCGGCGCTCGCCGCCACCAGTAGATCGTCCCGGTCACCGGGCATGATCAGCAGCGCGCCCTCGGTCAGGTGCTCCAGCAGGGTCGGCACGTGCGCCGCACCGACGACGTAATCGAGCACGTCGCGGGCGAGGGCGGTCTCGTCACCGGCCAGCAGCGTGGCACCCAGGGCGCCCGCCACCTCCGCCACCGTCGGTGCGGACACGCTCGGCACCTCCGGGATGGCGTACGCGGGGACCGGCAGCCGGGGCAGCGCCATCGCCCCGGGAACCCGGTTGGCCAGCACCGCGAGCACGGTCGCGCCGAGGTCCGCGAGATCGTGGTAGGCGCCCCGGGCGGCGGCGGCGATCGCCGACGGCTGCTGCCCGTAGCCGTCGACCACCGGGACCACGACGCTGCCGAACTCCGTTGCCAGCCGGGCGTTGAAGGCCAGCTCGCGCGGGCCGGCGGTGTCACCGGCGGTGGCGAAGTCACTGCCCACCACGACCATCGCCGCGAACCGCCGCTCCACCTCCCGGTAGCGCTCGACGATCCGGGAGATCAACTCCTCCCGACGACCGTCGGCGACCAGGGCGGTGGCCTCGGCGTACGTGGTGCCGTGCAGGTCCGCCACCGGTAGCCCCACCCGGTAACGCTCGCTGAGCAGGGTGAGGATCGGGTCGGGGCGATCCTGCGCGACCAGCGGCCGGAACACGCCGATCCCGCCGACCTGTCGGGACAGCAGCTCGGCGAGGCCGAGGGCGATCGTCGACTTACCCCCGCCCGAGCCGACACTGGTCAGGTAAACGCTCCGGGCCACGCTCTCACGCTACAAGATCAGGGTTGTTCCCGCGTGGGTCCTCGGACCGGGCCGGCTCATCAGTCGTCGTCTTCGTCGTCGAGCCGGGCCAGCCAGGTGGCGAACCGTTCGATCGGGGTCTCGAACTCCGGGTTCAGGTCGACGAAGTCACGCAGCCGCGCGCCCAGCCACTCCAGGCTGACCTGCTCCTCGCCGCGCCGCTCGACAAGTTCCTCGATGCCCCGGTCGGTGAAGTACATGGCTCTACTCGCTTCCTCACCGGCGTTTCCGGTGAAGCCGGCCGGTCCCGCCCCACCTTGGGGCGGGACGGGACCGGGTCAGTTTCTCGTCAGGGGCGGGGCAGGGCCGCCTCGATCAGCGCGGCCTGCTCGACCTCGTGCATCTTCGCCGAGCCGACGGCCGGCGCCGCAGCGGCCGGGCGGGAGATGCGGCGCAGCCGGACACCGTCGAGGTGCTCCAGCAGGTTGAGCGCGACGAACGACCAGGCACCCTGGTTGGCCGGCTCCTCCTGCACCCAGGCGAAGTCCTCCGCGTTCGGGAACTGCGCGAGCGCGGCCCGGATCTCCTCCACCGGCATCGGGTAGAGCTGCTCCAGCCGGATGATCGCCGTGTTGCTGATGCCGCGCTCCTGCCGGGCCTGGAACAGGTCGTAGTAGACCTTGCCCGAGCAGAGCAGCACCCGCTTGACCCGCTCGGGGTTGCCGGCCGCCGGGTCGGCCAACACCGGGGAGAAGGTGCCGGTGGTGAAGTCCTCCACGGATGAGACGCAGAGCTTGTGCCGCAGCAGCGACTTCGGCGTGAACACCACGAGCGGCTTGCGCTTGGGCGACAGAGCCTGCCGGCGCAGCAGGTGGAAGTAGTTCGCCGGGGTGGTCGGGTTCGCCACCCGCATGTTGTCCTCGGCGCAGAGCTGGAGGAAGCGCTCCGGGCGGCCGGAGGTGTGGTCCGGCCCCTGACCCTCGTGGCCGTGCGGCAACAGCAGGGTCACCGCGGACCGCTGGCCCCACTTCACCTCGCCCGAGGAGATGAACTCGTCGATCACCGACTGGGAGCCGTTGACGAAGTCGCCGAACTGCGCCTCCCAGCAGACCAGCGCATCGAGATTCTCCACCGAGTAGCCGTACTCGAAGCCCATCGCCGCGTACTCGCTCAGCAGCGAGTCGTGCACGAAGAGCCGGGAGCGCTCGCCGTCGGCGGTGAGCGACTGCAGCGGCAGGTAGTCGTCGCCGGTCTCCGCGTCGACGATCGAGGCGTGCCGCTGCACGAAGGTGCCGCGACGCGAGTCCTGCCCGGCGAGCCGGACGGTGACCCCGTCGTGCAGCAGCGCACCGAAGGCGATGATCTCGCCGAAGCCCCAGTCGATGTTGCCCTCGACGGCCATCCGGGCCCGCCGGTCGAGCAGCTGCCGGATCCGCTTGTGCGGGGTGAAGCCGTCGGGCAGGTTGACGTGCGCCTCACCGATGGCCTTGACGACCGACGCCTCGGTCGCCGTCTCCACCTGCGGCTCGGGTTCGTCCTGCCGGGGCGGGCGGCTCAGCTGACGCGGCGTGCTGGCCGCGTCGCGGGTCGCCTTGAAGACCCGCTCCAGCTGCGCCTGGTAGTCGCGCAGCAGTTCCTCGGCGTCTTCCAGGGTGATGTCACCCCGCCCGATCAGCTCCTCGGTGTAGAGCTTGCGGACCGAGCGCTTCGAGTCGATGATCCGGTACATCTGGGGGTTGGACATCGAGGGGTCGTCACCCTCGTTGTGCCCGCGCCGCCGGTAGCAGACCAGGTCGATGACGACGTCCTTGTTGAACGCCTGGCGGTACTCGAAGGCGAGCCGGGCCACCCGGACGACGGCCTCCGGGTCGTCGCCGTTGACGTGGAAGATCGGGGCCTGGATCATCCGGGCCACGTCGGTGCTGTAGAGGCTGGAGCGGCTGTACTCCGGCGCGGTGGTGAAACCGACCTGGTTGTTGACCACCACGTGGACCGTCCCGCCGGTGCGGTAACCGCGCAACTGGGAGAGGTTGAGCGTTTCGGCCACCACACCCTGGCCGGCGAAGGCCGCGTCGCCGTGCACCGCCAGCGGCAGCACGGTGTAGCCCTCCAGCTTGAGGTCGATGCGGTCCTGCTTGGCCCGGACGATCCCCTCCAGCACCGGATCGACGGCCTCCAGGTGCGACGGGTTCGCCACCACCGAGACCTTCACGGCGTGGTCGCCGTCGGGAGTGGTGAACTTGCCGTTCTGGCCCAGGTGGTACTTCACGTCGCCCGAGCCCTGGGTGGAGCGTGGGTCCAGGTGTCCCTCGAACTCGGAGAAGATCTTCTCGTACGGTTTGCCGACGATGTTGGCCAGCACGTTGAGGCGGCCCCGGTGGGCCATGCCGATGACGACCTCGTCCAGGTCGTTCTCGGCGGACGCCTCCAGCACCTCACCGAGCAGCGGAATCAGCGACTCACCGCCCTCCAGCGAGAAGCGCTTCTGGCCGACGTACTTGGTCTGGAGGAAGGTCTCGAAGGCCTCGGCCGCGTTGAGCCGGTTGAGCACGTGCTTCTGCTCGCCGGCCGGCGGCTTCTCGTACTTGCGCTCGACCCGCTCCTGGATCCAGCGGCGCTCGGCCGGGTCCTGGATGTGCATGTACTCGATGCCGACGCGGCGGCAGTACGAGTCGCGTAGGACCCCGAGGATCTCCCGCAGCTTCATCCGCTGACGGCCGGCGAAGCCGTTGACCGGGAAGGTGCGGTCCAGGTCCCACAGGGTCAGCCCGTGCTGGAGGACGTCCAGATCCGGGTGCTTACGGATCTTGAACTCCAGCGGGTCGGTGTCGGCCATCAGATGACCACGCACCCGGTAGGAGTGGATCAGCTCGTGGACCCGGGCGGTCTTGTTGATCTGCCCCTCGCTGTCGACCGCGACGTCGCGCATCCAGCGCACCGGCTCGTAGGGGATCCGCAGCGAGGTGAAGATCTGGTCGTAGAAGCCGTGCTCGCCGAGCATCAGCTCGTGCATGACCTTGAGGAACTCGCCGGACTGCGCGCCCTGGATGATCCGGTGGTCGTACGTGCTGGTCAGCGTGATGACCTTGCTGACCGCCAGCTCGGCCAGGGTGGCCTCGCTCATGCCCTGGTACGGCGCCGGGTACTCCATGGCGCCGACCCCGACGATCGCGCTCTGGCCCTGCATCAGTCGCGGCATGGAGTGCACCGTGCCGATGCCGCCGGGGTTGGTCAGCGAGATGGTGGTGCCGGAGTAGTCCTCCATGGTCAGCTCGTTGCGCCGGGCGCGCCGGACCACGTCCTCGTACGCCTGCCAGAACTGCCGGAAGTCCATCTGCTCGCAGGCCTTGATGGAGGGAACCACCAGGTTGCGGCTGCCGTCGGGCTTGGTCAGGTCGATGGCGATGCCCAGGTTGACGTGCTCGGGACGGACCATCACCGGCTTGCCGTCGACCTCGGCGAAGGAGTTGTTCATCTCCGGATGCGCGACAAGCGCCCGCACCAGGGCGTAGCCGATCAGGTGGGTGAAGCTGACCTTGCCGCCGCGCCCCCGGGCGAGGTGGTTGTTGATCACAATGCGGTTGTCGACCAGGAGCTTTGCCGGCACGGCTCGGACGCTCGTCGCGGTCGGTACGGCCAGCGAAGCGTCCATGTTCTGGACGATCTTGGCAGCCACGCCGCGCAGCGGCGTGGTCTGTGGCCCGTTGGCGGTGGGTGCGGTCCGGGTCGGCTGGCTCTTCGTCGGCTCGGCCTTGCCGGCGGCGGGCTTGGCGGCGGCCGGCTTGGGGGCGGCCGGCTTCGCGGTGGTCGACTTGGCCGCGCCGGACGCCGGCTTCGAGGTCTCCGCCGCCGGCTGGCGGTCGCTCTTGGCCGCCGGCTCGGCCTGGACCGTCGGTTCGCTCCTGGTGGCCGCCTCGGTTCTGGCCGGGGTGGCTTCCTTGGTCTCCGCGGTGGTGGCCGGCCGCCCGTCACCGCTGCCCGCTGTGTTCTGGCCGGGCCGGTAGTCGGCGAAGAAGTCGTGCCAGGCCGGGTCGACGCTGCTGGGATCGGCGAGGTAGCGCTGGTACATCTCCTCGACGATCCACTCGTTCGGGCCGAAACCCGCCAGTGGGTTCTCCTGCGAAGTCTGCTGGGTCGACACGGCCGGTAATCGCCTCTTTCACGCGGGTTTGTGTGTCACGCGGTGCCCGGTGCGCCGGGACGGACGCACAGGACGGTTCCAGGCTACGCCGTAGCCGACCCTGAGGCATTTCCGCCTCCGTCCCGTGGTCGGATTCACAGAGGATGCCAGAAGTTCGGTAAGCGCTGCGTATTCCCTTGATCGCTGCTACGGCCGACGGGCCCGGTGCGCCGGCTGTCCACCGGTGCACCGGGCCCGTCGGGGTGGGGCGACCGAGTCGGCCGCCCGGGGTGTCAGGAGATGTCGCGGCGCCGGGTGATGAGGATCCCGGCCACGCCGCTGACCACGGCGTAGCCCACCAGCACGAGTGCGCCGACCCACCACACCGGCAACATCTCGTTCTCGCCTGGCGTGATCATGACCTGGGAGGCGGCGGCCGGCCAGAGCACCTGCCACTTGATCACGGCCATGTTGTCCAGCAGGTTCGCCAGCAGCAGGAAGAGCAGCCCCACCACCTGGGTGCCGATCAGGTAGAGCACCGAGGCGGTGATCACCGCGCCCAACTGGTTGGTGATCAGCGTGCCGATGCCCACGCCGAGCACCGTCCAGATCGCGTACGCCATCAGGTTGAGCAGCAGGGCCCGCTGGACCTCCCACTCGCCGAGCTGGGTGCCGTAGTCGTTGAGGGACAGGAACGTCGCACCGGCGGCGAGATCGATGATCGTGGTCACCAGCCAGAACGCGAAGCCGAGCAGGCTGGCCGCGACGAGCTTGCTGACGATCACCGAGGTGCGTCGCGGGGTGGCCAGGAACGTCGTGGTCGCGGTCTGGTGGAAGAACTCGTTGGTCACCATGAGGATGCCGATGAGCATCACGAACATCAGCCCCAGGTACTGCCCCGAGGTGTAGAGGTTCGCCGCCTGGGCCGGCGCGGAGGCGGCGTCGCCGGTGTAGCCGAACTCCTCGCCACCGCCGCTGAGCGTCTCGGTGGCCAGCCACGCGTTGAAGGCGAAGGCCATGGCGATCGACAGGAACGCCCCGATGGCCAGCCACCACCAGGTGCTGGTCGTACGGATCTTGAGCAGTTCGGAGCGGACAAGGTTGCTCATCGGATGCCCGCCTTTCCGGCCGTCAGTTCCAGGAACACGCGTTCCAGGTCGGGTCGTTCAGTGGTCAGCTCGTGCAGTTCCACACCGGCGGCCAGGGCCGCCCGACCCACCGCCGGGGCGTCGACCCCGCCGATCAGCAGCGCGCCCTGCCCGTCGCTCTCCACCGTGGCCGGCCCGTCCTTCAGCGCGGCGGTCAGCGCGTCGGCCTGCGGGGTGCGGACCCGCACCCGGACGCCCTGCGCCATGGACCCGATCACCTGGTCGACCGGACCCTGCCGGACCAGCTGTCCGGCCGCGATGATCACCACGTCGTCGGCCAGCAACTGCATCTCCGAGAGCAGGTGGCTGGAGACGAGCACGGTGCGGCCCTCGGCGGCCAGGCCCTTGAGGAACCCGCGCATCCACCGGATGCCCTCCGGGTCCAGCCCGTTGGCCGGTTCGTCGAGGATCAGCACCCGCGGGTCGCCGAGCATCGCCGCGGCGATGCCGAGTCGCTGTTTCATGCCCAGCGAGTAGCCCTTGAACTTGCGCTTGGCCGCAGGGGTCAACCCGACCAGGTCCAACGCCTGGTCGGCCCGCTCCCGAGGCAGCCCGGCGGCCGCGCAGATCACCCGCAGGTGGTTGACGCCGGTGCGGCCCTTGTGTGCGCTGGACGCCTCCAGGACCGCGCCGACGTGCCGCAGCGGGTCGGCCAGGTCGGGGTAGCGCTGACCACCGATGGTGGCCCCGCCGGCGGTCGGGGTGACCAGGTTCAGCAGCATCCTCAGGGTGGTGGTCTTACCCGCACCGTTCGGGCCGAGGAAGCCGGTGACCCGACCCGGTTCGACCGTGAACGACAGGTTGTTGACCGCGAGTACCTTGCGGTACCGCTTGGTCAGACCGGAAACCACGATCTGTGCGTCGTTGGTGGGGCTTGGTCGCCCGTCGGTCATCGTTCTCCTCCCGTGTGGCGCCGATTTGCGCCGTTGCACAGCGTGACGTTAATGGTCAAGCAATTCAATCGGGCTCGCTCGGGAAATCGTGGTCCGCCTCAGGCAGGAGCCGTCTCATCCCCAGGTACGAGCCGATCGGCCGTCGTGTCTACACGGCGATCCAGGTGGCCCGGGCGTGACCGAGCGGGCGGCCGTCCGGGGCGTACAGGCTGGTGTGCACGAACGCCTTGCGGCCGTCGGTGCCGGTCACCGCGCCGGTCACCACACACTCGTCGCCGGGGCGGGGCAACGCCGCGATCCGGGCCGCGATCCGCCCCAGCACGTACGGGCGGCCGGCGCCGATCACCGCCCAGCCGCCGGGGCAGTCCAGGGCGGCCCAGACCGTGGCGAGGACGACCTGCCGGGGCGCCCGTACCGGCGCGGCCGTCCGGCCGTCGGGCAGCCGACCCGGAAAGATCCGGAGGCCGTCGGCGCGCTGCGGACCGCAGACGTAGCAGCCGGGGAACGGGTGCTCCACCAGCCCCGGGTATGCCGCCGAGGCGGCCCGGGCGGTCGCCAGGTCCACCGGCGGGACCGCTTCGCCGAGGTCACCCGCCGTGCGCAACTGCGCGATCACCTCGCCGGCCGGGTCGCGTACCTGGGCGTCGACGAGCGTCAGCGGGGTGTCCAGCGGCGGCGGTCGGCGCAGGGTCACCTCGACCGGACCGTTTCCGCCGTACGCGGTGGCGAAGACCCCGGCGCTCCATCCGCCGTTGCCCGAGCCCGGTGGGCCGTTGAAACGTCCCTCGATGATCATCAAGCCCCTCCGCCAGCCCGGCCTCGTCGCCGACACGGAAGCCTCGCACGCCGTCGCCGACGCCCGGCGCGGCGGGTCGGCCACCGGTCGCCGACCGGCGTTCACCGGATCGACACCGCTGGTCACCATGGCCGGCAACCGACCGGGCGCTACACAGGTGGCATGGCCGTTCTGCCAGCCGTGGACGTCGCACTGACGACAAGCGGCTACACCCTCTCGATCGCCGACAGCCCCAGCCAGGTCGAGGCCGCGCAACGCCTGCGTCATCAGGTGTTCGCCGGCGAATTGGGCGCCACCGTGTCCGTCGACGCGGCTGGCCTCGACCGTGATGTCTTCGACACGTACTGCGACCACCTGGTGGTGCGTCAGGAGAGCAGCGGCGAGGTGGTCGGCACGTACCGGCTGCTTCCGCCGGGGCGTACCACCCGCCGCTACGCCGAGGGCGAGTTCGACCTGAGCGCGCTCGACCCGTTGCGTACCCAACTGGTCGAGGCCGGTCGCTCGTGTGTGCACCCCGCGCACCGCAGCGGAGCCGTGATCAACCTGATGTGGGCGGGCATCGCCCGCTACCTGCACCTGCGCGGGTTGCGCTGGCTCGGCGGGTGTGCCTCCGTACCGGTGGCCGACGGTGGCCTCGCCGCCGCCGAGGTCTGGGCCCAGGCGCGGGCGAAGCACCTGGCACCGGCACCGCTGCGGGTCCGGCCGCTGCGCCCCTGGTTCGCCGAACCGGGTGCGCCGACCGAGACGATCCCCGGATCGGCCAAGCTGGTTCCGCCCTTGCTTCGCGGCTACCTGCGGCTCGGCGCCCAGATCTGTGGCGAACCGGCGTACGACCCGGACTTCGGGGTGGCCGACTTCTACGTCCTGCTCTCGATGGACCGGATCAACCCGCGTTACCTGCGGCACTTCCTCGGCGGGCAGCCGTGAGCCCGCTGTGGCGGCCCAGCTCCGGCTGCGGTCCGGACTGTCTCCCCGGCCCGGGCGAAGCCCCCGTCATCCCGCTGATCCGGCAGCTGGGCCGTGCCGTCGGCCTGCTCGGCATGCTCGGGCTCGGCATCGGACTGGCGGTCGTGCTTCCGGCGCTGCCGAACCGGGAGCGTAGGGCCGCACTGCGCGGCTGGGCCCGGACCACGGCCCGCGCCTGCGGCGTACGCCTCGAAGTACGCGGTCGGCTGCCCCGACGGCGGGCCCTGCTGGTGGCCAACCACGTCTCCTGGTGGGACGTCCTGGCGCTGCTCGCGGTCGCTCCGGCCCGGCTGGTCGCCAAGCACGAGGTACGCCGGTGGCCACTGATCGGACTGCTCGCCCGCGCCGCCGGCACCGTGTTCGTGGACCGTTCCCGCCCGCGTGGGCTGCCCGCGACGGTGGGCCGGGTCGCCTCGGCGTTGCGGTCGGGTCGTTCGGTGGCGGTCTTTCCGGAGGGCACCACCTGGTGCGGCGCCTCGGCCTCCTGCCGTCCACCGACCGGTTTCCGGCCGGCGATGTTCCAGGCCGCGATCGACGCCGGGGCCCCTGTCGTACCACTGCGGATCGGCTACCGCTGCGGGGTGACCGGCGAGACCACCACGGCACCGGCTTTCGTCGGCGACGAGACCCTGCTGCGATCGGTGCGGCGGATGCTCGCCGTGCGGAAGCTGACGGTCTGCGTCGACATCGCCGCGCCGCTGCACCCCGGACGGTCCGCTGATCGGCGGGCGCTCGCCCGGGTCGCCGAAGCGGCCGTGCACCTCGTACCGTCGATGTCAGCCGCGCGACCGGCCCCGGTGGTCGCCGGGCCCACCCAGCCGGTTCACGCGCCGGCGCGTGCGGCAGCGGCGGTGCTGCCGGTGACGATCCGGCCTGCGGCCGCGACATCCCCCGGCCCGGTGGCGGGGGAGCCGGAGCTGCCGCTGGCCGCCTGACCGCCGGAGCCGGGTGGACCCGGGTGGCCGAAGCAGCGGGTCGACCCGGGCGCTCACAGGGTTTTTCCAGGATCCGCCCAGCGGAGGCGCAGTGTCTGCGCGGATGATGGGCGGCATGGCCGCTACCCAGACCGAGGCGCGACTGCTCGTCGTCGAGGACGATCCCAACATCCTCGAGCTGCTCTCCGCGAGCCTGCGCTTCGCGGGATTCGACGTGGCCACCGCCACCAGCGGCAGCGCCGCGCTGAGCGCGGCCCGGGACCATCGCCCCGACCTGGTGGTGCTCGACGTGATGCTGCCGGACCTCGACGGGTTCGAGGTGATCCGGATGATGCGCGAGGGCGGCACCCGCACGCCGGTGGTCTTCCTCACCGCCCGCGACGCCACCGACGACAAGATCCGCGGGCTCACGCTGGGCGGTGACGACTACGTGACCAAGCCGTTCAGCCTGGAGGAGTTGACCGCGCGGATCCGGGCGGTGCTGCGCCGCACCAGCACCGGAGAGCAGGCGCCCGCCCGGCTCACCTTCGCCGACCTGGAGCTGGACGAGGAGACCCACGAGGTGTACCGGGCCGGTCAGCGGGTGCAGCTGTCGCCGACCGAGTTCAAGCTGCTGCGCTACCTGATGCTCAACGCCAACCGGGTGCTGTCCAAGGCGCAGATCCTCGACCACGTGTGGAACTACGACTTCCGGGGCGACGACAACATCGTCGAGTCGTACATCTCGTACCTGCGCCGCAAGGTCGACACGACCGATCCCCGGCTGATCCACACCCTGCGCGGCGTCGGTTACGTCCTGCGCAAGCCGGCGGCGTGAACGCGGTACAGCAGGTCAAGTTCCGGCTCCGCGCGGTACCGCTGCGGGTCAAGCTGGTCGCGGCCGTGCTGACCCTGGTCGCCGCTGCGCTGCTGGTGATCGCCTCACTGACCACGATCTTTCTTCGTAGCTACCTGGTCGACCAGGTGGACGGGGAGCTGACAAGCGCGGTCGAAACCATCGAGAGCGATCTGGCCGGCAAGCCCTGGGCGGAGGTCTACATCCCGCCCGACTCGGTCATCCCCACCGACTACGTGGTGGTGGTGACCAGCCGCAGCACCGGGCTGGTCAAGGACTACGGGTTCGACGAACGCCGGTTCGACGCCGCCGACCTGCCGCGCTGGCCCGAGGACGCCGCCGGCTTCCAGCAACTGGCCGGGAAACCGTTCGATACCCGGGCGCGCGGCACCGACGTGCGCTGGCGGATGCTCTACACCGAGCTACCCAACGGGCAGTGGGCTGCGGTCGGGCAGCACCTCACCGACGTGGAGCAGGCGGTGAAGCGGCTCATCTGGATCGACCTGCTGGTCGGTGGGGCGGTGCTGGTGCTGCTCGCCTCGATCGGCGCGGCGATCGTCCGGACCAGCCTCAAGCCGCTCGTGGAGATCGAACGCACCGCCGCCGCCATCGCCGGTGGTGATCTCAGTCGCCGGGTCCCCGACCCGGAGGACGGCCAACCCTGCCCGACCTCGGAACTGGGTCGGTTGTCCCGGGCCCTGAACGCGATGCTCAGTCAGATCGAGATGGCCTTCACCGCCCGGGCGGCGTCGGAGTCCGCGGCCCGGGAGGCCGCCGAGGGGGCCCGCATCTCCGAGGCCCGGGCCCGCCGCTCCGAGGAACGGATGCGGCAGTTCGTCGCGGACGCCTCGCACGAGCTGCGTACCCCGCTGACCACCATCCGCGGCTTCGCCGAGCTGTACCGCCAGGGCGCGGCCCGGGCGCCTGGGCAGACCTCCGACCTGCTGCGCCGGATCGAGGACGAGGCGGCCCGGATGGGGCTGCTGGTGGAGGACCTGCTGCTGCTGGCCCGACTGGATCGCGAACGACCACTGTCGCTCGCCCCGATAGAGCTGCCGGTACTGGCCGCGGACGCGGTGGCGGCGGCCCGGGCGATGGCACCGGACCGGCGCATCGAGTTGGAGATCGAGCCCGGCTCCGGGCCGCTCGTGGTACGCGGCGACGACGCCCGGCTGCGGCAGGTGATCGGCAACCTGATGACAAACGCGCTGCGGCACACCCCGCCCGGTGCGGCGGTGACGTTGCGGCTGGGCGCCGAGCCCGGCAACCTGGCGGTGATCGAGGTGGCCGACACCGGGCCGGGGCTCACCGCCGAGCAGGCGGAGCGGGTCTTCGAGCGCTTCTACCGGGTGGACGCCTCGCGTACCCGGCGGACCGACGGCAACACCGGCACCGGTCTCGGCCTGGCCATCGTGGCGGCGCTGGTGACCGTCCACCAGGGCACCGTCGAGGTGACCGAGACGCCGGGCGGTGGTGCCACCTTCCGGGTGCGGCTGCCGCTCGCACCAGCCACCGACATCGATGACGAGTGATTTTCAGCCAATCCTCAGTTCAGCCCAAGGCGGGACGCAGAGCGATGGGAGAAGGTAGGGGCATGACCGAGTACGAGTCCGACCCGCGGCGGCCGGCCCCGACCGACGCCGAGCCGTCGCATCCCGAGCTGTCCCGCGCCGAGTACGCGCGGTCCGACTCCCCGTCCCCCGTCCGTCCCGACGCCGACCCGACGGTCGAGGCGCCGACCGTACCGGTCCGGGCCGTCGACCCGCCGTCGGCCGGCCCGGACGCCGTGCCGAGCCGGCCAGGCCCGATCGACGGCGCCGGCGCACCCGCAGCCACGCCGCCGGTCTCCGGCCAGCCCACCTGGGCGCCGAGTGGCAGCCACCAGCACCAGCATCCGTACCAGCACCCCTACCAGCCGGGCGTCCGCTACCCCGGCAACCCCTGGTATCCCGGCCAGCCCGCCTGGAGCGGTGGCCAGCCGGCCGGCCCCGGTGCGGGGCAGCCCGGGTATCCGGGGCAGGCCGGCGGGGTGCCGAGCGGCTACCCGGGGCAGCCGGTCCCGTGGACGGCCACCCCCTCCAGCGGCCCCCGCCCTGGCAAGATCGCCAAGCTGGTCGGGGCCGGCGTGGCGGTGTTCGCGCTGATGCTGGGCAGCGGTGTGGCCGGTGGGGCCCTCGCCCTCGCACTGAGCGACGGCGGCGGGATCACCCGCACCTACAGCGCCGCACCCGTGATCGACGGTGCCGACCTGCCGCGCATCGCCGCGTCGGTGCAGGACAGCGTGGTGTCCATCAGCACCGGCAGTGGTGAGGGCTCCGGCGTGGTGCTCAGCGCCGACGGCTACGTGTTGACCAACAACCACGTGATCGCCGGGGGCGGCGACACGGTACGGGTCTTCTTCGCCGACGGCACCAGCACCCAGGCCGAGGTCGTCGGTACGGACCCGAAGACCGACCTCGCGGTGCTGAAGGCGAACGGGCTGACCGATCTCCAGCCGGCCACCCTCGGTGACAGCGATGCCATGCAGGTCGGTGACCAGGTGCTCGCCCTGGGCAGTCCGCTCGGCCTGCAGGGCTCGGTCACCGCGGGGATCCTCAGCGCCCGGGACCGCACCATCCGGGCCGGCGGGGGGCAGCAGCTCCCGGGCCAGGCGGTCAGCTCGATCTCCGGGCTGCTGCAGACCGACGCGCCGATCAACCCGGGCAACTCGGGTGGCGCACTTGTGAACACCCGGGGCGAGGTGATCGGCATCAACACCGCGATCGCCACCGCGGGACAGGGCAACACCGGCAACATCGGCGTCGGCTTCGCCATCCCGAGCAACAAGGCCAAGGACGTCGCGGAGAAGCTCCAGCGTGGCGAGAAGATCAGCCATCCGTCGCTGGGGGTCAGCGTGAACGCGGCGCCCGACGGCGGCGCGCTGATCGGCGCGGTGAACCCGGGCAGCGCGGCCGAGCGGGCCGGGTTGCAACAGGGTGACGTCATCACCCGGTTCGGCGACAAGGTGATCAACGACTCCAACGATCTGGTGGCCGCCGTCCAGGCCGGCAAGGTCGGTGACCAGGTCGAGGTGACGTACCAGCGAAATGGCGCCGAGGCGACGGCAACCGTGACGCTCGCCGAAGCGTCCTAACGGGTACTGGACCTGCTTCCTCCCTCCGGGGCGGCGGGTGGCGTGGCCAAGGGGGTTGGCCACGGCACCCGCCGCCCTTCCTCCGTCTCGGGCCCGTTCACCCGCACCGGGTGAACCAGGCTCACCCTGGCGGCCGGCACCATCGGCGACGGAGACTGCCGAAGCGGACCGGAGGGTGTCATGACCACGGCGACGGCTACCCGCAGCGACGACCAGATTCAGCGCGACGTGCTCGCCGAACTCGCCTGGGACGCGCAGGTGCGCTCGACCGACATCGGGGTGAGTGTGCGCGACGGGGTGGTTTCGCTCACCGGCGGCGTGGACAGCGCCGCCCACAGGTGGGCGGCGGTGCGTGGGGCGCAACGGGTACGCGGCGTGCGGGCGGTCGCCGACGACATCGAGGTACGGCCCACCGGCCCGGTCGACATCACCGACGGTGACCTGGCGATCGCGGCCAGCCGGGCGCTGGAGTGGCACAGTTTCGTGCCGGCCGAGCGGCTGGACATCACCGTCGCCGACGGGTGGCTGATGCTCCGCGGTGCGGTGGAGTTCGGTTGGCAGCGGCGGATCGCCGAGCGGGAGTTGCGCCGGCTGTGGGGCGTACGCGGCGTCACCAACCTGGTCGAGGTGCGGCCCGCCGCGCCGGCCGACGTCGACCGGATCCGCAGTGACGTGCAACGGGCCCTGATGCGGGGAATCGGCACGGAACGGGTGATCGTGCAGGTGCGCGGCGACACGGTGACCCTGAGTGGGGTGGTGCGGTCCTGGTGGGAGCGGGATCAGGCGGAACGGATCGCGTGGTCGGCCGAGGGCGTGTGCATGGTACGGGACCACCTGCTGGTGGGCGGCTGAACCGGCGACCCGGCGCCCGGTTTGTCCATGCCGGGACCGGGAAGACGCTCGATCCCAGCACGGGAGCCGATCGGGGTCGACGCCCCCGGACAGCGATGGGGAGGGCACGTGGCCGACAACCTTGCGCGTGAGCAGCGGTTGCGGATCGCCATGGTCGTGCCACCCTGGCTGTCGGTGCCGCCGCCGGGTTACGGCGGACTGGAGCAGGTGGTGGCCGGTCTGGTCGACGCCCTGATCGCCCGGGGACACGCGGTGACGCTGATGGGCGCCGGCGCGGCGCACGGCACCGCCGCCGACTTCCTGGCCACCCTCGACGAGTTGCAGTTCGACCGCCTCGGCGAGGCACTGCCCGAACTGGCCCACCTGGCCCGGGTCAACCATCTGCTCAGTCCGGCCGATTTCGACATCGTGCACGACCACAGCACGATCGGTCCGCTGGTCGCCGGGCGACGGCAGGTACCCACCGTGGCCACCGTGCACGGCAACCCGGTGGGCGAGTACGGCACGGTGCTCAGCGACACCGACCGGGGGGTGGGCCTGGTGGCGATCTCACACACCCAACGGGCGTTGAACCCGCACCTGCCCTGGGTCGGCACCGTGCACAACGCGATGAGCCTGGACGGCTTCCCGCGCAAGGAGGCCCCCAGCCACGGGCCGGTGCTGTGGCTCGCCCGGTTCAGCCCCGACAAGGGGCCGGAGCTGGCCATCCGCGCCTGCCGGGCGGCGGGTCTGCCGCTGGTGCTGGCCGGCAAGTGCAACGAGCCCGCCGAGCGGCGCTACTACGACGAGGTGATCCGGCCGATGCTCGGGCCGGACGTCACGGTGGTGCTCGACGCCGACCGGAAGGCCGTGCTGCGGTTGCTGGTCGAGGCGCGCTGCCTGGTCATGCCGATCCAGTGGGAGGAGCCGTTCGGCATCGTGATGCTGGAGGCGATGGCGACCGGGACGCCGGTGGTGGCGCTGGACCGGGGAGCGGTGCCGGAACTGGTCCGCCCCGGGGTGAGCGGGCTGATCTGTCAGCGGCCGGACGAGTTGCCGGCGGCCCTGCGGCGGGCCGTCGACCTCGCCCCGGAGGACTGCGTGGCGCACGTGGCCCAGACCTTCTCCACGGAGCGGATGGCCGTCGGCTACGAGAAGGTGTACCGCCGTTTCCTCGCCGCGGCGGCCCCCCGTGCCGCCGTTCGCGAGCCGGCCCCGGTCACGCCGGCCTGACCGGTCGTGCCGCTCAGACCTGCGCGGCACCGAGCGCGGTGATCGCCGCGTCCAACTGCTGCGCGTACGCCGGGCTCAAGCCGTTTTCGCGCAGTCGGATGGAGACCTTCTCCCGGAGCCGGGCGACGCCCGGCCCCAGCTCGCCCTCGCCGCCGGTCACCGCCCGGGTCAGGTTGCGCAGTTCGTTGCGCAGGTCGACGCCGACATCGTCGCGGATGCCACCGTCGGCGAGACCGGCACCGATCACCTCGTCCAGGCGGTTCGCGGCCTCGATGAGGCTGTCGCCACTCGGGGGTGGGTTGGGCGCGCCGGTCGTCGTTGCCGGCGTGGCCGAGGTGTTCGAGGGCGTGGGGGTCGGCGGCACGCTGGCGGTGTCGTCCGGTGCGGCCGGCTCGGACGTAGCCGTCGGTCCGGCCGTGGGTAGCCCGGCGGGCGGTCCGGCGTCGTCGTCCGGCAGCAGTGCCGGCACCGCCAGCGCCGCAGCGACAAGTGTGACCACGGCCGCCGTGACGAGCAGCGGGCGCCACGGTCGCCGCCCCTGCTGCGGGTCGTCTCCGGTCACTGGTGCTGGGCGCGGCAACCGCCGTCCCCGCCCCGGGTCGGCCCCGGAGACCGGTACGGACCCGCCGTCGACCACCCCGGTACCGGTCTGCGCGTCACGCCCATCCGGATGTCCGGCGGCGCTGTCGATCGTGCCACCAGGGGCGACCGAGCTGCCCGCCGGCGCGGCGGAGGCGGCCCCGGCGAGGGCGGGCTGCAAAGGGACGGGGCCGACGGTCGGTAGCACCCAGGCCGGAACCGGGGCGGCGGCGTCGGCCCGGCGCGTGGTGGGCAGCGTGACGGTGGGCGCGAGCATCGTGTTGGCCTGCGGATCGGCGGGCAGCATCTGGTCCCGCAGCACGGTGGCCACCTGCCGGGCGGTGGGGCGGTCGGCGGGATCCCGCGACAGGCAGCGCAGGCAGATCTCGGCCACCGTCGCCGGCAGCCCCGGCACCCCGGTCAGCGACGGCGGCGGGCGCTCGGCGAGCGCGACAGTGAGTTCGTCCCAGGTGTCCGCCGGGTAGGGCACCCGGCCGGTCAGGGCCTCGTGCAGCAGCACCCCGAGCGAGTAGACGTCGGTCGCCGGTTGGGCCGGCGCGCCGTCGAGCCGCTCCGGCGCCACGTACGCGGGGGTGCCGAAGGTGGCACCGTCCTCATCGTCGTCGGGTGCGCCGATCCGGGTGGCGATACCGAAGTCGAGCACCTTCGCGCCGACCTGGGTCATCATCACGTTGGCCGTGGTGATGTCCCGGTGCACGATGCCGAGCCGGTGGGCGGCGGCCAGCGCGTCGGCGACCTGGGCGCCGATCTCCACCGCCTGTGGCCACGGCAGTGGCCCCTCGGTGAGCCGGAACTCCAACTCCTCACCGGCGAGCAGTTCCATCACGACGAACGAGGTGATGGCACCGTCCGGCGACACCGTCTCGCCGTAGTCGTGCACCGAGGTGACGTTCGGGTGGACCAGCTGTGCGGCGGCTCGGGCCTCCTCGCGGACCATGTCGCGAAATCTGGCATCGGCGGCCAGCGACGGGGCGAGCACCTTCAGTGCGACCACCCGGTCGAGTACCTCGTCGTGGGCCCGCCAGATCACCGACATGCCGCCGGAGCCGATCTGGTCGATCAGCCGGTATCTGGTGGCCAGCAACCGGCCGGGCTGCAGTGCTGGCTTCACGGATCGCACCTGCCTCATAGGTGGGAGCGGTATCAGGTTGCGCGAATGTTGCTCACCTGTCAACGGGCCTCGATGCATCTCGGCGGGTGCGACCGGCCGGTGGACGTCGCGGTGCGATGCCACGGCGCAGGGGCGTACGGGAGGGGCCGTCGGTGCCCGGCCATGCCAGGATGAACGGCATGGCGCGGGGACCGGTGGCTTTCGTGCTCGGCGGCGGGGGCGTCCTGGGCGCGGTCGAGGTGGGCATGTTGCGCGCCCTGTTCCGGGCCGGGATCCGGCCCGACCTGGTGCTCGGCACCTCCATCGGTGCGGTCAACGGCGCCCTGGTGGCCGCCGACCCGTCCGAGGCGGTGACCGACCGGCTGGTACGCCTGTGGGCCTCCCCGGAGGCCAGCGAGGTGTACGGCGACTCGGTCGCCCGGCAGCTGCGACGCTTCGCCGCCCGTACCCATCTGCACTCGCCCCGGCCGTTGCGGAAGCTGCTGGAGAACGAACTCGGCGCCCAGACCACCTTCGCCGACCTGAAGATTCCGTTCCGCTGCTGCGCGGCGAACATCGAGCGGGCCGCCGAGCACTGGTTCGTCAGCGGGCCGGTGGTGCCGGCCGTCCTGGCCTCCGCCTCGGTGCCGGGGCTGCTGCCGCCGGCCCGCATCGGCGACCAGCACTACGTCGACGGCGGGATCGTCAACTCCATCCCGATCGGCGAGGCGGTCGCTGCCGGCGCCAGCCGGATCTTCGTACTCCAGGTGGGCCGGATCGAGCGGGCGCTGGCACCGCCCCGACGGCCCTGGGAGATCGCCCAGGTCGCGTTCGAGATCGCTCGCCGGCACCGGTTCGCCCGGGAAATGGCCGCACTGCCCGACGGGGTGGAGGTGCACGTGCTGCCGACCGGCGGGCTGGAACCGCGCGACGACACTCCATGGGCGTACCGGGACATGGCGGCGGTGGGCCGGCGGATCAGCCGGGCCTACTCGGCCTCCCGGCACTACCTGGCGAACCTGGAACGCTGAGATGCCGTTACCGCCGCGTTGGCTGCGCCGACTGCTGCTGGCACCCGGCGTGGTGCTGCTGGCGATCCTGCTGGTCACCACGGTGCCGCTGTGGGCGCTGCTCGCCCTCGCCGGGTCCCCGTTCGTCCCCGGGCACCTGCGTCCGTTGCGGTTGCTCTGGCTCGGCTGCTTCTACCTGGTCTGGGACGCGGCGGCGCTGCTCAGTCTCTTCGGGCTCTGGGTCGGCTCCGGATTCGGCTGGCGGGTACGCGCACCGGCCTTCCAGCGGGCCCACTACGTGCTGGCCGGCTGGTTCCTGCGGGTGTTCTTCTGGCAGGCCCGATGGATGCTGCGGCTGCGCATCGACGTGGTCGGCACCGACCCGGACACCGCGCTGCCGGGCCGGCCGGAACTGGTGCTGTGCCGGCACGCCGGCCCGGGTGACTCGTTCATCCTGATCCACGCGCTGGTGAACTGGTTCCGGCGGGAGCCACGGATCGTGCTCAAGGACACCCTCCAGTGGGACCCGGCGATCGACGTGCTGCTCAACCGGCTGCCAAGCCGGTTCATCGCGCCGGGGCACGACGGCCGGGGCTCACTGACCGAGCAGGTCGGGCATCTGGCCACCGGGTTGGACGAGGACGACGCTTTCGTGATCTTTCCCGAGGGCAGCAACTTCACCCCGAAGCGCCGGCTGCGGGCCATCGCCCGGCTGCGTGACCGGGGACACGAGCGGATGGCGCTGAAGGCGGAGGCGATGCGGCACGTGCTCGCCCCACAACCGGGTGGGCTGTTGGCGGCACTTGACGCGGCCCCCGACGCGGGGGTGATCTTCGTGGCGCACACCGGCCTGGACCGGATGCTCACCGTCGCCGACGTGTGGCGGGAGTTGCCGATGGACAAGCGGCTGGTGATGCGGTTCTGGTCGGTGCCGCCGGAGGAGGTGCCGACCGACCGGCAGGAGCGCATCGACTGGCTCTACGAATGGTGGAGTCGGATAGACGAGTGGGTCGCGACCAACCGCGACGACGCGACGTAGGGTGCGCCTGTGGAGCAGATCAGCGTGGTGACGACGGTGGTCGACGCGCGGTCGGTCGCCGATCTGCTGGCCGCCGCCGCGGTGGCCGGGCGGTTGGCGGCCTGCGCGCAGGTGGGTGGCCAAGTGGACAGCACGTACTGGTGGCGGTCGGGCGTGGAGACCAGCACCGAGTGGTCGGTGCAGTTCAAGACCGCGCCCGACCGGGTCGACGCGTTGGTCGAGCAGTTGCGGGCCAGCCATCCCTACGAGGTGCCGGAGATCCTGGTCACCCGGGTGGAGTGCGGCCATCCCGGGTACGCCGCCTGGGTCTTCGACCACACCCGCCCCTGAGTACGCGCACTCTGGTGCCCACGGCGCCCGGACGTCGAGGATGACGGCGTGGACAACGGCTACCCCTGCCCAGCCTGCGGAGGCTCGGCGAATCTGACCTCCGGCTGCACCGGCTGCGGCCGACCGCCGCATCCGGCCGCCGCGGAGGTGATCCGGCTCGACCGGGAGATCGTCGCGCTGGGTGGCGAGGCGCAGCGGGCCCGTCAGGCGTACGAGGGGCTGGTCGGGCGGCTGGACGCGGCGCGGCGACGGCGCAGCGAACTGGCCGCCGCGGTCCGGGCGGAGTTCCCGGTGCCCGTCGCACCGCCGGACCGCAGTACCGCACCGGCCGTCGGGCGCCCGGACCCCGCTCGCGTGCCGGCTGCTCCGGTGCCGGCTGCTCTGGTGCCGGGCGTTGCCGTGAGCGTGCCGGCTGCTCCGGTGCCGGCTGCTCTGGTGCCGGGCGTTGCCGTGCCGGGCGTTGCCGTGCCGGGCGTTGCCGTGCCGGCCGGGGAGCGGCCGGCTGCCGCGTCGGTCCGACCGGGAGGTGCGGAAGCGTCGACGCGGACCGTGCAGGGGCTGCTGTTCGTCCTGGGTGGACTGCTGCTCGGCACGGCGGCGACGGTCTTCACCGCGGTGGCCTGGGCCTCGGTCGGGGTGGCCGGCCGGGCGGCGATCCTGCTGGCGTTCACCGCGCTGCTGCTGGCCGTGCCGCTGGTCGCCCGCTGGCGGGGGTTGCGTGGCACCGCCGAGACCTTCGCCGCCGTCGGGCTGCTGCTGGTGCTGCTCGACGGGTACGCCGCCTGGACGGTCGACCTGTTCGGGGTGACCGCCTGGCCGGGCAGCAGATACGCCGCCCTGGTGGCCGCCGTCGCCACGGCGGTGGCGATCGGTTACGCCCGACTCAGCCGACTGGCCGTGCCCTGGTTCGCCGCGCTGCTGGTCGTCCAGCCGCTGCTGCCGTTGCTCGCCGCCGAGGCTCGCCCGGAACCGGCCGGCTGGTCGGTGGTCTTCGTCGGGGTGACCCTGGTCGACCTGGCGGTGGTCGTCGCGCTGCGGCGGCGCGCCGGGGTCGGCGCGGACGAGGGGGCCGCGCCGACACCGGCGATGCGGCTGGCCGGCTCGGCGCTGGCCTGGGCCGGGTTCGCCGGTTGGCTGCTGCTCGCCGCGGGCTGCGCGCTGGTGCCGCTGTTGGTCGGTCAAGCGGGCGGCGTACCGCTGCTGGCCGGCGGGCCGATGCTGCTGGTGGCGCTCACCGTCTTCGGCGCGGCGTTGCTGGCCGGTGGCGGGTCGGCACGGGCGGTGGCGGCCGGCGCGCTGGTGCCGGTGCTGGCAGCGGCGATTCTCCGCCCGGTGGTGGAGTTACGCGCCTCGGTCTGGCTGCTGGTGGCAGCCCTGGTCGCGGCCGGACTGGCTGGCGTGGTACGGCTGCTCCCGTCCGGTTGGCGGGCCGGTCCGCGCGTGGGGGCGTTGCTGGTGGCCGGCGGCGGGGGGCTGCTGGCGGCACTGGCCGGGCTGCTGCTGGCCGGCGCCACCGTGGGTCGGTCGTTGCCGCCGTGGCGGGGGGCCACGGCGGGGCCGACGTTGGCGTGGGGGTGGCAGCTGCCGGTGGCGGTGGCGCTGACCTCGGCGGCGGTGGCGCTGCTGCTGCCCCGGGGGGCGCGGCCGGCGGTGCTGTCGGTCGGTCTTGCCGCGACCGCGTTCGCCGTACCGGTGACCTGGGCCGCGCCGTGGCCGGCGGTGGTCGCGATCGACCTTGCGATCGGGGCGGTGTTGCTGTTCGCGGCGGTGGTCCGCCCGACCCTGCCAACCGTTGCGGTGCTCACCTCGTCCTGGGCCGGTGCGGCACTGCTCGGGCACGGGCTGCTGGTCGGGCTGGCCGACCCGATCGGTGCCGGTACCGCCTGCGCAGTGATCCTGGCCGTCGGTCTCGGCGTGGCGGTCGCCGGACGACGCGGCGACGCGGTCCGGCGGGCGGTGGCCGGCTGCGGGCTGACCGCCGCGATGCTCGTGGTGCCGGCGTGGGCGGCGGTCGCGCTGATCGGCGTCGGCGCCCCACCGTGGTGGCAGGCCCGGGGCGCGCTGGCCGCCGTCGCGCTGCCGGCGGTGGCGCTGCTCGCGCTGCGTCGGTCCTGGCCCGAACTGGCCGGGTACGCCTCGACCGGGATCGCCGTGGTGGCGGTGCTGACCGGTCTGTCACCCCTGGTCGTGCCGGGTGCCGAGCGGGTGACGGTGTACGCGGCGGTGGCGGCGTCGCTGGTCGCGCTCGCTGGATTCCGGGCCCGCCCGGTGGGGCTGCTGGCGGTGGTCGGGCTGGTTCTGGCCACGGTGGCGACGGTTACGGCCCTACCGATGGTGCTGTCCGCCCTGCTGACGCCGTACGGGCCGCCACCCGCCCCATGGTCCGGCGTTCCGGCGACTCGCCTGTCACCGGATGCGCTACCGGTCGGTCTGGCACTGGTGCTGCTGTCGTTGGCGGCGGCCCTGTTCGCCTGGCCGGTGAACCGCACCGCCCCTGCGGGTTCCTCCGCTGCGGAGGACGGCGCTGGTACCGACCCCGTTTGTGGTTCTGGCGGCACCGACAGCGCCGGTGGTGACCCGGCCGGTAGCGGCCGGGCTGATGGTGGCCGGGTCGGCGGCAGCGGTATCGGCGGCTGGCGGGTCGCCGGGGCGATGCTGCCCTTCGTGGCCGCCGCCGGTCCGGTGCTGCTGGTCGCCGCCGCCGTGCCCTGGCCGGTGGTGCCGGCCGCAGCTCTGCTGGGTGGTGTGGTTCTGCTGCTGACAAGTGCGCTGCGGCATCCGGGCGGGCCGTTCGTCGGAGTGGCCGTTCCGGTCGGTCTGGTGCTGGCGGCGGCCGGGCTGCTCAACCTCCAGGCGACCCGGGCCGGCAGCCTGGGCGGGCTGGGCCTGTTGGTGGCGGCGGCGACGGTTGTCGGGGTGGGCGGGCGTCACCTCGCGGTACGCGTGCTCGGTTGGCTGGTCGCGGTGGCGGCGGCGACCGGGTTCGCGTTGACCGCCCCGCTGGCCGGCGGGCAGCCGCCTCGCGTGGCGGCGTTCGCGGTGCTCGGCGTCGCCGTGCTCAGCCTCGCGCTCGCCGCGACGCTGCCGTCGAGCCGAGGGAGTCTGCCGGAGGCGCCACGTCCGCAGCCGGCTGCCGGTGGGGCCATCGGTCCCGCTCCGCAGGCGCTGGTGGGACAGGTGCTGGATGCCGCCGCACAGGCGGTGGCGCTGCTCGCGCTGCTGCTCACCGTTGGCGCACTCCGGCACGCCGCGACGATCTGCGTGTTGTGGGGCGTCGCGATGGGGGTCCGGCTGTTGCGTCGGGACGAGTCGATCGAGCGACGCCGGGTCTTCGCCGGTATCGGCGGGGGGAGCGAACTGCTGGCGGTCTGGCTGCTGTTGGCGGCCGGCGGAGTCAGCGTGCTGGAGGCGTACACGGTGCCGCTGGCCGCGGCGGCGCTGGCCGCTGGTGCGGTGGGACTGCGTACCCGGCCGGGACTGAACAGTTGGCTTGCGCTCGGCCCGGGCCTGGCCGCCCTGCTACTGCCCAGCCTGACGGCTGTGCTGTTCGGCGCCGACCCGGACCCCTGGCGGCGACTGCTGCTCGGCGTCGCCGCGCTCGCCGCGACGCTGTTCGGTGCGGTCCGCCGCTGGCAGGCGCCGGTGCTGCTCGGCGCGGGCACGCTGACCCTGTTGGCCCTGTACGAGCTGGTGCGCAGCTGGGACCTGCTGCCCCGGTGGGCGTTCCTGGCTGCCGCCGGGCTGGCTTTGATCGGCGTGGCGACCACCTACGAGCGCCGCCGCCGGGACCTGCTCCGACTCCGATCCGTCGTCGGTCGCATGAGCTGACGCCCGGCCCACAACCACCCTCGGGCCAGCGTCTCCCCAACATCGCCGGCACCGCCACGGACCACGCCGAGGGCGACAACATCGGGGATTCTGATGTGTCAGGCAGCGGCGGAGGCGACAACATCCCTGATGTTGTCGCCTCCGATGATTGATCGGGGGCGGGTGGTGGGTCGGTCGCCGCTGGTGGCGGTGGTGCCGGTGGGCACCGGTAGGGTCTGGCCATGGCAGAGGTGCTCACCGCCGAGGCGGTGCGAGACGAGCTGGGTGGGCTGGTGGGCTGGTCGGGAGACCCCGCCGGGATCACCCGAACCGTGGAGCTGGTCAGCTTCCGGGACGCCATCGCGGTGGTCGACCGGGTCGCCGCCACGGCAGAGGAACTGGACCACCACCCCGACATCGACATCCGGTGGCGCACGGTGACCTTCCGCTGTGTGACCCACTCGGTCGGCGGGGTCACCATCCGTGACATCCGGCTGGCCCGGCGGATCGACGAGATCGTGGAGAGTGCCTGATGAGGTTCGAGATCAGCAAGGTGCTGGACGCCATCGAGGGGCGGGTCTGCACCGACCCGCAACTGGCCCGCGCGGTGCTCGACCTGGCCGAGATCATCCGCTACCAGGACCTCGACGGTGGCCGGCCGGCCAGTTCGCTGCGTCTCGGCATGGTCATCGACGCGCTGGCGCGCAGCCTGGAGGAGGACAGCGTCCCGGTCTACGCGGTGGTGCACCGGGGGATGCTCTCCGACGCCGACCTCACCTCCAACGAGCGGATGGTGGTGCGCCGGTGGGCCGACGACGGCCTGGTGGAGGTGCTCGACAACCCCGGTGACCGGATGCTGGAGGTGGCCGACCTGCTCGGCCTGCCGGTGCTCAGTCGGGTCCGCTTCGACGGCCTACGTGGGCGTTTTCCCTGGCTGGTGGAGCAGCCGGGCCGGGTACTCGCCCCGGTGCCGGGTGCCGGCGGCCCGGTCTTCATCGCCCACGTCGGCGGCGGTCACACCCCGGTCTCCGGCCCACCCGCACCGGCCGGCGCAAAGCTGCTCTCCCGTGAGTGGCGCTGCCCGGAGTCCGGTTGCACCCTGTTCGGCGGTGCCGGTGGCGGCGGAGCCTTCGCCGACCTCGCCCGGATCGACCGCGCACCGACCGGGCAGCCGCCGCCGTCGCTGCGCAACGGCGTACCCACCTGCCCCCGGCACGGTGCGCGGCTGCGGGACGCCGGGCCCCGGCCGCGCAGCGAGGTGCTCGCGGTCCGCGTCGGTGGCCTGATCCGTCGTCGTTTCGTGCTCACCGAGGACCAGTCGGTGACGATCGGCCGGGCACCGGAGGGCTCCGGCGGCATCATGCTCGGCCAGTGGCTCAACGACGAGGCGCGACGCTGGATCAGCCGCAACCACCTGCGACTGGAGCTGCGCGGCGCGGACGTCGTCGCCACCGACGTCAGCACCAACGGTTCCGGCGTACGGCCGGGCGGCTCCCTGGCGGAGGCGGACCGGCTTCCACTGGCCCCGCAGCAGTCCCGGGTGCTCGGCACCGGTGACATGGTGGAGCTGTATCCGGGGGTGCAGGTCGGTCGGCCGAACGAGTTCCCGGCGGGAGCGCCGTACAACCCGGACTCGGTGATGTCCGAGGCACCGACCATGGCGATGCGCCTGCCGCGCTGACGCCGGTGGCGCCGGGACCGTCGTCCCGGCGTCACCGGCGCTACGACAGCTCAGCCGGCCAGTACGGCGGCCAACTGCGCCACCGCGTGGTCGATCTCCTCCTCGGTGATGACCAGCGGCGGGGCGAGCCGGATGGTCGAGCCGTGCGTGTCCTTGGCCAGCACCCCGCGCGCCATCAGCCGCTCGCAGGCCTCCCGGCCGCTCATCAGAGCCGGGTCGATGTCCAGGCCGGCCCACAGACCTCGGCCGCGTACCGCGACCAGACCCTTGCCGATCAGGCCGCGCAGACCGGCGTGCAGCCGCTCGCCGAGTGCGGCGGAGCGGCGCTGGAATTCGCCGGTCGCCAGCAGCCGGACCACCTCGGTTGCCACGGCGCAGGCGAGCGGGTTGCCGCCGAAGGTGGAACCGTGCTGGCCGGGCTTGAGTACGCCGAGCACGTCGGCGTCGGCGGCCACCGCGGAGACCGGCACGATGCCCCCGCCGAGCGCCTTGCCCAGCAGGTACATGTCCGGCACCACGCCCTCCTGCTCGCACGCGAAGGTGCTGCCGGTGCGGCCCAGGCCGGACTGGATCTCGTCGGCGATGAACAGCACGTCGCGTTCGGTACACAGCCGCCGTACGCCGGGCAGGTAGCCCTCGGGCGGCACCACCACGCCCTGCTCGCCCTGGATCGGCTCCAGCAGCACGCCGACGGTGTGCTCGTCGACCGCCTCGCCAAGCGCGGCCAGGTCACCGTAGGGAACGACCCGGAAGCCCGGGGTGTACGGCCCGAAGTCGGCCCGGGCGTCGGCGTCGGTGGAGAAGCTGACGATCGTGGTCGTACGCCCGTGGAAGTTGCCCTCCGCGACCACGATGTTGGCCTGACCGGCCGGCACCCCCTTGACCTGGTAACCCCACTTGCGGGCCACCTTGATGCCGGTCTCCACGGCCTCGGCCCCGGTGTTCATCGGCAGCACGAGATCCTTGCCGCACAGTGCCGCCAGCTCCCGGCAGAAGTCGGCGAACTGGTCGTGGATGAACGCCCGGCTGGTCAGTGTCAGCTTGTCGAGCTGGGCGTGCGCGGCGGCGACAAGCGTCGGGTGCCGGTGGCCGAAGTTGAGCGCCGAGTAGCCGGCCAGGCAGTCCAGGTAGCGGTTGCCGTCCACGTCGGTCACCCAGGCGCCCTCGGCCGAGGTGATCACCACCGGCAGCGGGTGGTAGTTGTGCGCGGTGTGCCGCTCCGAGTCCTGCACCGCGGCGGGGGTCCGCAGCATGTCCTCGATCATCGGTCTGCCTTTCCCTGACGGAGTCGCAACGTGCAGCACTTCGGGCCGCCGCCGGCCCGACGCAGCTCGGACAGGTCGACGCCGATCGTCTGGTAGCCCCGGTCGCGCAGCTTGGCGGCCAGGCCGGTGGCCTGCTCGGGCAGCACCACGTGCCGGCCGTCGCTGACCGCGTTGAGGCCGAGAACCTCCGCGTCGGCCATGGTGGCGTGCACCGCGTCCGGGAAGAGCCGGCGGAGCACGGCCTGGCTGCCGGGGGAGAACGCCTCCGGCAGGTACGCCACGGTCCGCTCGTCGAGCACGGTCAGCGCGGTGTCCAGGTGGTAGAAGCGGGGATCGACAAGCTGCATGGTGATCACCGGGTAACCGAAGACCTCCTGGAGCTGGGCGTGCGAGGCGTGCGCGGTGCGGAAACCGGTGCCGGCGAGCAGGTGGTCGCCGGCCAGCAGGACGTCGCCCTCACCCTCGTTGACGTGCTTCGGGTCGTACATCTCGAAGCCGGCGGCCTCGAACCAGGCGCGGTACGCGGGGGCCTCGTCGGCGCGCTGCGGGTCGCGGAACTGCACCGCCATCGCCTTGCCCTCGATCACGGTGCCCCCGTTGGCGGCGAAGACCATGTCGGGCAGGCCCGGTACCGGCGCGATCTCCTCGACGGTGTGGCCGAGGTCCAGATAGACCTGGCGCAGCCGCTCCCACTGCCGTACGGCGAGGTCGGCATCGACCGGGGCGGTCGGATCCATCCACGGGTTGATCGCGTAGTCGACGGCGAAGTACGTCGGCCGGCACATCAGAAACCGTTGGCGGGTGGCGTCCATCGTCATGTGTCCTGCTCCAAGCCTCGGGCGCGCCCGGCCACCGTCGGCCCACGGGCTGGCGCCGTGGCTCAACGGTATGCGGGCTCGACCGGCAGGATCCACCGCGAACCCTTGCATTCAGTGGCGGATCGTTGCGTATGGCACCCGAGTGGCGCAGATTCGTTGCGAATGACTCGCGGACCGGCAGACCGGGCGAGTTCTGCGCGGCAGAAACTGGCCCGGGCATACGTCAGGGGCGGCGAATCGCCGCCCCTGACGAGCGTGTGCGCCCGGCTGGTGAACCACCAGATCTGATCGGGCTACGGTCGGTTCCGCACCGACCGGCACCGGTGAACCACCGGCGGGGCGAAAGGTGCCCGCTACAGGCGATCCACAAACTGTGAATCAAGCCACTCACGGAAGCGGACCACGGTGTCCCCATCGGTGGTCGGCCAGTCGTACTGACCGGTCATCGCGAGCACGCCCAGGACCACCGCCCCGAGTCCGAAGGCGATGCCCAGCAGGGCGTCGGACTTGCCGGCGATGTGCCGCCGACGGGTGGCCATCAGTCCGAGCACGGCGAGCACCGCCCCGACCGTGCCCAGCGCGATGCCGTACCCGGCGAGGGCGCCGGTCAGCACGAACAGGACGCTGCCGACGCCGACGATCAGACCGAGCGTGGCCAGCAGGCTGGCCCGGGGTCGCGGACCGACCGGTGCCGGCGGCACGTCCCGGCTGGCTGCACCGTCGGCGGTCCGGTCGTCGTCGACGCTGCGGTCCTGGTCGACGGTGCCGGCGATCCGGTCCCGGTCGCCACGGCGGTCCGCGTCGACGGCCCGGTCGGCCGCAGCGGTGCGGTCGAGGTCGGTGGCGTGCTTGTCGTCGGCGGTCCGGTCTCGGTCCGCGGTGCGGTCGAGGTCGGTGCTGTGCTTGTCCTCGGTGGTCCGGTCGCGGTCGGTGGTTCCGGTGGCGGCGGCTCGGGCGCTGCGGGAACCGTGCACGGTGGAGCGGGCGGTGGCGGCTCGGGCCTCGGCGGCCCGCTCCGCGTCAGGTTGGGGAGCCGCCCGGTCGGTGTCCGGGCCGGCGCTCCGGCCGGCGGTAGTCCGACCGGTGACGACGGTGTTGCCGGACGACGTTCGGCGCTGCCCGGTGCTGCCGTCGGTGCTGTCCGCGACGTCGGATCGCGCGCCGCTGCGGGTGTCGGTGGCGACCGTCCCGGTACGGCCGCGCTCGTCGTCCGTCGGCGCCGCCGATTCGTCCCGGCGCAACAGCGAAGGAAACTTCATCATCTTCACCTCCTGATCGATGCGTGGACGGCGGCACCAGCCCCGTATCGCCAGCCACGCCACAACACCTCGCAGTTACCCACCCCCCACCCCACCAACACCCCACCCCCGCCCCACCTCTCGCCGATCTTGCACTTTTGGTCGCGACAAAGCATGTCAATGGGACATATCAACGACCATAACTGCAAGATCGGCGAGAGGAGACAGTGGCTGCTCCAGACCCGGGAATACGCCACCGAACTGTTCCGCCGCAAGAACCCGACGATGACGGTCGATGAGCGGGAGAAACTGGTCGCGGTACGCCTCCAGCGTCAGCACATCCTGGTCCGCCGGCTGCCCAGCGCGCCCACGCTCAAGGTGGTGCTGAGCGAGGCCGTGCTGCGCCGCACCATCCCCGACCGCCGGGCGATGGTCGAGCAGTTGCGCCACCTGCTCGACGTCGCCGCGCTGCCGACCGTCTCGCTGCGGGTGCTGCCGCTGGCCGCCGGCCCGCCGCTGGCCTGCGAGACCGGCACGTTCGTCCTGCTGGACTTCCCGCGCCCGCTCGGCCGGGCGTCGACCGAGCCGACCACCGTCTACCTGGAGAACATCACCGGTGCGCTCTACCTCGACAAGCCGGCGGAGGTGGCCGCCTTCGAGCACGTCTGGTCCGACCTGGAAACGCTCGCGCCGGATGCGGCAGAATCGGAGAAACTCGTCCAGACGATCATCGAGGAGCATCATGCCTGATCTTGCCGGTGCCGTCTGGCGCACGAGCAGCCGCAGCGGCGGCAGCGGCGGCGACTGCGTCGAGGTGGCCGACAATCTGCCCGGCGTGGTGGCCGTCCGCGACAGCAAGGACCCGCACGGCCCGGTGCTCACCATCGCCCCGCCAGCCTGGGCAGCCTTCGTCGCCGAGGTGCGACGCGACACACGCTGACACCCCACGCGGCGGGTGCGGAAGCCGGTGGCCCGGCCCGCGCTGCCACGCGGCGCTGTCGAGGGTGGCGATCGTGCAGGTGGTGGACGCGGCGGACACCGGCCGGCCGGAGACTGCTGCGCCATCCGCTGGCTACGCTTGGCGCCGTGCCAGAGGGACACACGATTCATCGCCTGGCGGCCCGGCACGCCGAGCTGTTCGCCGGGGACAAGGTGCACGCCGCCAGCCCCCAGGGCCGCTTCGCCGACGGTGCCGCCATGATCTCCGGCACGGTGCTGGACGGCACCGAGGCGTACGGCAAGCACCTGCTGCACCACTACGCCGGTGAGCTGACGCTGCACGTACACCTCGGCCTCTATGGCAAGGTCACCGACGGCGCCGGTGAGCCGCCGGAGCCGGTGGGCCAGATCCGGCTACGGCTGACAAGTGACCAGCACTGGCTCGACCTGCGCGGACCGACCGCCTGCGAACTGCTCAGCCCGCCCGAGGTGGCCGCGCTGCGGGCCCGACTCGGACCGGATCCGCTGCGCGCCGACGCTGATCCGGAGCGGGCGTACGCCCGGATCTCGCGCAGCGTGACGCCGCTGGCGGCGCTGCTGCTGGATCAGGCGGTGGTGGCCGGCACCGGTCTGATCTTCGTGACCGAGGCGCTGTTCCGCGCCGGTCTGTCGCCGAGGCTGCCCGGCCGGGAGCTGACCCGGGCCGGGTGGCAGGTGCTCTGGGCCGACCTGGTCGAGCTGATGACGCTCGCGGTCGGCACCGGCCGGATCGACACCGTCCGCCCCACCCACCTGCCCGAGGCGATGGGCCGTCCGGCCCGCGTCGACCGCCACGGCGGAGAGGTGTACGTCTACCGCCGCCCCGGCCAGCCCTGCCACGTCTGCCGCACCCTGATCAGCCGAGGCACCATCACCGCCCGCAACCTCTACTGGTGCCCCACCTGCCAGTCCTGACCCGACCGGCGTGGATCTTGGTCCGGAACGGCCCTCCAGGGGGCCGTGCTCGACCAAGATCTGACCGAGATGCCACCTCAGTCGAGGAGCCAGCGGACCACGTCGGCGTGGTCGGGGAAGACCTGGTCGCCGTCGATGCTCCAGGCCATTGTCTGGCCGATCGTCCAGCCCCGGACCCGGTCGCGGTCCAGCCCCAGCTCGGCGCTGAGCCGGTCCAGGCGGTGGCGGACGGCCGCCCGGGAGTGGCCCAGCTCGGTGCCGCGCACCATCGCCACCACCGAGAACTCCCGCTCGCCGACAAGCGGCTTCGGGTCGATCACCAACCACGGCTCGCGTTCGGCGCGCAGCACGTTGGCGGCGTGCAGGTCCTGGTTGACCAGGACCTGCTCGCCCTGGCTGCCGGCCAACCCGCCGAGCTGGTCGAGCGCGGCGTCGACAAGCCGCCGCTCGTACGGTCGCCCGGCCCGTTCCCACTTGACCGGCAGCCGGCACGCCCACCCGGCGGCGGCCTCCGCCAACGGCAGGAACGGCTGACCGGCCGGTACCCAGAGGCGGGGGAGCAGCGCCACCACGGCGTCGAGCGCCTCGTCGAGCGGTACCGCGTGCAGCGGTGTGCCGGGGTCGCAGCGCTCCACCAGCAGGGCCCGCAGGTCGGGATCGTGGGCGAGCAGCCGGACCGCCCCGTCGCCGTCCCAGCGACGCAGCGCGGTCGCCTCGTGCTCGCTCTCCGCGTCGGGAAACTGCACCTTGAGCACCGCCCGGGTGCCGTCCGGCAGCTCGGCCGGCAGCGCCAGGGAAGCGCAGGCGTACCCGAAGGGTGGTCCGGCCCGCAGCGACCAGCGGCGGACGCAGGCGGCCAACCGGTCCGGCAGATCGGCCAACCACTCTGGGCCCCCCGCCACGTCGCGAAGCCAGGCCAAGCCATCGGGGAGTCGCAGTGCGCCGGTCACCGGCTCATGGTGACCGGCGCGGCGGCACCGTCACAACCGCCCGGGCCGAGTGCTGCGGCACTGTCACACCGGCCCGGGCCGAGTGCTGCGGCACCGTCACACCGGCCCGGGTGCTGCGGCACCGTCACAACGGCCCGGGTGCTGCGGCACCGTCACAACGGCCCCAGGCCGGGCCTGGCCAACGGCACGACCGGGATCAGCCGCACGACCGGGATCAGCCGCACGGCGGGGTCACGCGCGCGATCGGGATCAGCCAAGGCGGCGGATGTCGCCGTAGGCGCGGTAGAAGCCGCCCCGGCCGGACTCGCGGACCTCGGTGACCAGGTAGCGCGCGCCCGGCTCGCGGATGCCCTTGGGAAACTGCACCGACCAGTTCCGGTGGTAGCCGCCGGAGAGCACGTGCACCCGCAGCCGGCCGCCCTGCTCGACGCACTCGACGACCACGCCGTCACGGGCGTCGCCGACGACCTCCACCTGGGTGACCGCGGCCGGTTCGGGCAGTCGGGCCGGCGCCTTGACGTCGACCACGTCGGGGACGCTGCCCGCCTCCGCCGCCCGGATCGCGGGCTCGCTGGCATCGATGCAGGCCAGGTGGCCGCTGGTGGTCACCACGTAGAGGCGCTGGTCGTGGTACTGCATGGAGTAGGCCGACCCGCAGCCGGTGCCGAGCTTCCACAGCCGGGTGCCGTCGGCGGCGAAGCAGTAGATCGAGGACTGGCTGTCCCCGGCGAAGACGTAGCGGCCGTCGGAGGCGGTGGCGCAGGAGAAGACCGGCGCGTCGGCGCGGTAGCTGCGGGCGGCCCGGCCGTCCTTGCCGATCCGGACCACCTCGCGGGTGGCGGTGCCGGCGAACACGGCGTCGCGTTCCTGCCAGCCGAAGAGCACCGAGCCGGTGCGGGTGTGCCACAGCTCGCGGCCGGTGCGCCAGTCGTAGCCGCTCACCCCGGTCGAGTCGCCGTGGTAGACCGCGTCGGCGTCGCAGCGCACCATCCAGGCCGACCGGCCGCGCCCGGCCCGCCGCCAGAGGAACTCGTCCTCGTGGTCGATGGCGGCGATCCCGCCGTCGGCGTCGGAGACACCCAGCACGCCGTCGTGGATGTCGAGCCAGTAGATGTCGATGTCGGGGACGATCGCGTACGCCACCCGGGGGATCTTGCCGGAGAGGTCGTAGACGTTGCCGTCGTCGCAGCCGGCGTAGACCCAGGCGTCGTCGGCGACGATGCACTTGACCCCGTCGGGCAGGCGGACCTGGTCCAGCACCCGGGCGTCGTGGTCGAGAGTGGTGATCACACCCCGCTCGTTGCCCACCATGCAGGTGCGCCCGTCGACGAAGATGCCGAAGGCCGGCGCGCCGGAGTCGTACCGCCAGAGCACCGGGGCGGTGCGGGCGGTCGAGCGGGTGCTGACGATCTGCCGCCGGGAGACGGCCCGCTTCTGGCGTACGCCGGGCACCGCCGGGGCGTACCCCTTGCGGATCTTTTCGCCGATCTTCTTCGCCGCCGCGGCGCGGGCCCGCGTGTTGTCGGGGTAGCCGGTGGTCTTCACCTGGCCCTGGTCGCCGATCCGCCCGAAGCGCACGGTCATTGTGGTGTCGTCGACCGCCACCTCGTAGAACTTGTGCGCCGCACCGTCCACTTCGGACAGTTCGAGGTAGGTCGTCTCCTGCGACATGGGGATTCCTCCGAGGGGTTGGCGTCGGCCCTGACCGGGCGGCGCGCCTACGCTAACCCCCGGCACCGACAGAATTCGCGCCCTCGGCGGCGTCAGCGGGCGAGCGCGTCCACGGCCTTGCGGGCGGCGACCAGCACCGGATCCCAGACCGGGGCGTACGGCGGGGCGTAGCCGAGGTCGAGGGCGGTCATGTCGTCCACCGTCATCTTGTTCCACAGCGCCACGGCCAGCGGGTCGATCCGCTTCGCCGCCTCGGACCAGCCGACGATCTGGGCGCCGAGCAGTCGCCCGCTCGGCCGCTCGGCGATCAGCTTCACCGTCATCAGCCGGGCACCGGGGTAGTAGCCGGCCCGGTTCGTCGACTCCGCGATCACCGAGACGAACTCGAACCCGGACATCCGCGCCTCGCGCTCCCGCAGCCCGGTGCGCCCCACCTCCAGGTCGCACACCTTGGTCACGGCCGTGCCGATCACCCCCGCGAAGGTGGCGTACCCGCCGCCGATGTTGATCCCGGCGACCCGGCCCTGCTTGTTGGCGTGGGTGCCGAGCGGTACGTGCACCGGCATGCCGCTCACCCTGTGCAGGGTCTCCACGCAGTCCCCGGCGGCCCACACTCCGGGCACCTCGGACACCCGCATCTGGCGGTCCACCCGGATCCCACCGGTCGGTCCCAGCGGCAGGCCGGCGGCGGCGGCCAGCTCGGTGTTGGGGCGTACGCCGAGACCGAGCACCACCAGGTCGGTCGGGATCGGCCCGTCGTCGGTGACCACCTCGCTCACCCGGCCGTCGCGCTCCGTCAGGCCGGTGACCTGTACGCCGGTGCGGATGTCCACGCCCAGCCCGCGCATCGCCTCGGTGACCAGCCGCGCCATGTCGGGGTCGACGGTCGACATCGGCTGCTCGTCGCGCTCGACCAGGGAGACCGACAGCCCCCGGCGGACCAGTGCCTCGGCCATCTCGACACCGATGTAACCGCCACCGACCACCACCGCCCGGCGGGGCCGCGGGTCGGCCTCCAGCCAACCGCGCAACGCCGAACCGTCGTCGAGGGTCTGCACCCCGAACACCCCGGCGGCGTCGGTTTCCGCCCAGGCCGGCTTCTTCGGCACCGCCCCGGCGGCGTACATCAGATTGTCGAACGGCTCGCGGACGTCGCCGCCGCCGTCCAGGTCGCGGGCGATCACCTCGCGGCGGTCCAGGTCGATCCCGACCACCTCGTGCCGAATCCGCACGTCGATGGCGTAGTCCTCGCGGTGCGTCTGCGGCGACCGGGCCACCAACTGCTCCCGGTCGGTCACCAGGCCGCTGATCCAGTACGGGATACCGCAGGCCGAGTAGGAGGTGAAGTGCCCCCGTTCGAACACGATGATCTCCAGGTCGTCCGGACCCTGGCGGCGACGCGCCTGGGCGGCGGCCGACATGCCGGCGGCATCCCCACCGATGACGATCAGTCGTTCCGCCACGCGGTCACCTCTTTCCCCCGTTCTCGCCCCGGGTCTGGCGTGTCACGTCCTCCACCACATCCTCCAACCGTCCGGTCCGGGCGTACACCGAACGCTGCCGTTGGGCACCGCTGCCGTGCCGGCGCAGCCCCTCCAGCAGGCTGGTCACCTCGGCGAGGTCGCCGTGGCGTTCCAGCGCCGGCCCGAGGCGCCCGACGAGCTGGTGCAGCAGGTCCCAGGCCGGCCGTAGCTCACCGCTGGACAGGTCGACCGCCTCACCCTCCAGCCCGTCGTGGGCGGCCCGCCAGTGCGCGCCGACCAGCAGGTGATGGTCGGTCGGCAGCGGTGGCCGCCCGGCCGCGATGTCGTCGAGCGCGGTCGCCACCAGCCCACGGACCAGCGCGGCGACCAGGACGGCGTCGTCGACCGTCGGGCAGACGTCACCGATGCGCAGCTCCACCGTCGGGTACTTGGCCGACAGCCGGGCGTACCAGTAGAGCATCCCCTCGTCGAGCATCACGCCGCTGCTGATCAGCTGCCGGATCAGCCGTTGGTAGTGCTCGTGGTTGACCAGGTAGGGCGTCGGCGCGACCGAGGGCCAGCGTTCCCACTCGATCGACCGCCAGCTGGCGTAACCGGTGTCCTCCCCTCGGGAGAACGGCGAGTTGGCGGTGACCGCGTGCAGGATCGGCAGCCACGGCCGCACGTGGTTGAGCACCTGTACGCCGGCGTCGGGATCCGGCACCCCGACATGGACGTGCATGCCGTTGTTGCCCGGCCCGGGAACCAGCAGCCGGAACCGGGCGAGCATCCGATCGAAGCGGGGCTTGTCGACCACGGCGGGCACCGGACCGTCGATCGGCCCGGTGCCGATCGCCAGCAACCGGGCGCCGGCCCGCTCGGCGGCGTCGGCGAGCGAGGCGCGGAGCAGGCCGAGGGAGTGCCGGATCGAGGAGAGCTCCAGTCCCGGTGGGCTGCCGATCTCGATCTGGCTGGTCTGGAACTCCCGCTCGACCTGTCCGCGCAGCTCGGCCGAAACCTGATCGAGGACCGCCTCGACCGCGGGCACCGCGACCCCGGTGTCCGGATCGACGAGCAGGAACTCCTCCTCGACACCCACGGTGAGCAGCTCGGTTGCCTCGGCCGGAGGGCTCGGGGCCGGTGCCGCCTGCGTGACCATCACTACCACCGTCCACTTCTGCCGGGCGGTCCGTCCGCACCGGGTCGGCCGGCAATTACCCCCTGTGGTGGCACCGGGAAACTCCGGCCGGTGTGGCGCGGTGTGTCGTTGGTCGGAAGCGGCCGCATCGATCGACATTGACAACTGCGCGAGGGGGACGTACAACTCCTGAGAGAGCGCTCTCTCACCCGTCCCCGCAGAGAGGCACGTCCATGACATCTGCCCCGGCGGCATCCGCCGCCCCGCCTGTGCGACGCCGGCTGCCGCTGGCGTTGGTCCTGCTCACCGCCGTCACCACCGTCCTGGCCGGGCTCGGCACGACCGCGGACGCCGCCGTGCCGCCACCCCCGTCGGGCTGGAGCCTGGTGTGGAGCGACGACTTCACCGGTGCGGCCGGCACCCTCCCGTCCTCCGGCAACTGGATCATCGACACCGGCACCAGCTACCCGGGTGGTCCACCCCAGTGGGGCACCGGCGAGATCCAGACGTACACCAACAGCACCGCCAACGTCAGCCACGACGGTGCCGGCAACCTGCGGATCACCCCGCTGCGCGACGGCGCCGGCCGCTGGACCTCGGCCCGCATCGAGACCGTCCGCAGCAACTTCAAGGCCCCGGCCGGCGGGGTGCTGGCCATCGAGGGCCGCATCCAGATGCCGAACGTCACCGGTGCCGCCGCGTCGGGGTACTGGCCGGCGTTCTGGGCGCTCGGTTCGCCCTACCGGGGCAACTACCAGAACTGGCCGGGCATCGGCGAGTTCGACGTGATGGAGAACGTCAACGGACTCAACTCGGTCTGGGGCGTGCTGCACTGCGGCGTCGCACCGGGCGGTCCGTGCGACGAGTTCAACGGCATCGGCGCCTCCCGGGCCTGCCCCGGTAGCACCTGCCAGTCGGCGTTCCACACCTACCGCTTCGAGTGGGACGCCTCGATCAGCCCGCAGCAGCTGCGCTGGTACGTCGACGGGCAGCTCTACCACACGGTAAGCCAGAGCCGGGTCGGTGAGCCGTACTGGTCGCAGATGACCAGCCACGCCGGCTACTTCCTGCTGCTGAACGTGGCGATGGGCGGCGCCTTCCCGAACGGGGTCGCCGGCAGCGCCACGCCGACCTCGGCCACCGTGCCCGGCCGGCCGATGCTCGTCGACTACGTCGCCGTCTACAGCCGGGGTGGCGGCAGCAACCCGCCACCCACGACGCCGCCGCCGACCACCCCGCCGCCGGGCGGTACCCGGGACGCGTACGCGACCATCCAGGCCGAATCCTTCAACGCCCAGAACGGCGTGATCGTCGAGGCGTGTTCCGAGGGCGGGCAGAACATCGGTGCGCTGCGCAACGGCGACTGGGTCCGCTTCGACAACGTGGAGTTCGGCTCCGGCGGGCCACGCGACTTCGTGGCCCGGGTCGCCTCCGGCGCGGCATCCGGCGTCAGCGGCCTGGTGGAGGTGCGGGTGGGCAGCCCGACCAGCGCACCCATCGGTAGCTTCGCCATCGCCAACACCGGCGGTTGGCAGAGCTGGCGTTCGGTGCCCGGCAACGTCTCCGGGGTGACCGGGCGACGGACCGTCTACCTCACCTTCACCAGCGGCCAGCCAAACGACTTCGTGAACGTCAACTGGTTCCACTTCCGCCGCTGAGGCGTGCGGCGCGGCCCCCTGGCATCGCCTCCGGCAGCGCGGGGGCCGCGCCGATTCGCCAAGCTCCGTCCCTGGACAGAAACAGTTAACAGTCCTAATAATAGGCGCCAGGTTGACGTTCATGAATTTTCGTCCGGGCTGGAGGGGCACATGAAACGGTCCAGAACCCTGGTGCTGTCGGTGGTCGGCGCGCTGGCCGCCGCGCTCGGCGCGGTGTGGCTGGCACCCGCCGCGTACGCCGCCGGAGTCAGCGCGAGCTTCGTCAAGACGTCCGACTGGGGCTCGGGTTGGGAGGGGAAGTACACGATCGCCAACGGTGGCGGCACCACGGTGAACGGTTGGAGTCTCGCCTTCGACCTGCCCGCCGGCACCACGGTCGGCACCTACTGGGACGCGCTGCTGACCTCCAGCGGCCAGCGGTACACCTTCACCAACCGCTCCTGGAACGGCACCATCGCACCCGGCGCCTCGGTCTCCTTCGGCTTCCTGGGCAGCGGTCCCGGCGTACCGGCGAACTGCCGGCTCAACGGCGCGGCCTGCACGGGCGGCACCACGCCCACCACGCCGCCGCCGACGACGCCCCCGCCCACCACGCCTCCGACGACGACGCCGCCTCCGACGACGCCGCCGCCGACCAGTCCGCCGCCGGTCGGCGGGCTGCCGAAGCACATCCTGACCGGCTACTGGCACAACTTCGACAACCCGGCCGTCGAGCTGCGGCTGCGTGACGTGCCCACCGAGTACGACCTGGTGGCGGTCGCCTTCGCCGACGCGACCGGCACGCCCGGCGCGGTCGGCTTCGCCATCGACCCCGGCCTGTCCGCCGCGCTTGGTGGGTACACCGACGCCGAGTTCTCCGCCGACGTGCGGACCCTCCAGAGCCGAGGCAAGAAGGTGATCATCTCGGTGGGCGGCGAGACCGGCCGGGTCGTGGTCAACAGTTCGGCGTCCGCGGTGGCCTTCGCCGACAGCGTGTACGCCCTGATCCAGCGCTACGGCTTCGACGGCGTCGACATCGACCTGGAGAACGGGCTGAACCCGGCGTACATGGCGCAGGCCCTGCGGTCACTGCGGGCGAAGGTGGGCAGCGGGCTGATCATCGCCATGGCGCCGCAGACCATCGACATGCAGAACCCGGCGGGCAGCTACTTCAAGCTGGCGTTGGACATCAAGGACATCCTGACCGTGGTGAACACCCAGTTCTACAACTCCGGGGCGATGCTCGGCTGCGACAACAACGCCGCGTACGCCCAGGGGACGGTCAACTTCATCGTCGCGCTGGCCTGCATCCAGTTGGAGGCGGGACTGCGCCCCGACCAGGTCGGGCTCGGCCTGCCGGCCGGGCCGGGGGCGGCCGGCGGCGGCATAGTCGCGCCAAGCGTGGTCAACGCCGCCCTGGACTGCCTGACCCGGGCCACCAACTGCGGCAGCTTCCGCCCCCCGCGCACCTACCCCGCCCTGCGCGGCGCCATGACCTGGTCCATCAACTGGGACATCACGAACAACAACACCTTCGCCCGCACCGTCTCCCCCCACCTCCGCACCCTCCCCTGACCCGGTCCCGCCGCGTTGATCATGAAGTTGTTGTTGCTCCGCCCGGCGTGGCGCGACAACAACTTCATGATCAACCGGGGGTGGGGTTAGTGGGTGGGGGTGGGGGTGTGGTGGCGGCGGCGGAGTTTCTTGATCACCCAGGTGGCGAGCATGAGGGTGAACAGGGCGAGGATGCCGTAGTCGAACCAGGAGCTGTAGCGGTCGATCTGCTGCCAGCGGGAGCCGAGGGCGTAGCCGAGCCCGATGAAGATCCCGTTCCAGATGCCGCTGCCCAGCGTGGTGAGCGTGATGAACTCGACGAGTGGCATCCGGTTCGCCCCGGCCGGCACCGACACGAGGCTGCGGACCACCGGCGCCATCCGGCCGAAGAAGACCGCCCAGCGGCCGTACCGCTCGAACCACCGGTCCGCCTTCTCCAGATCGTCCAGATCGACAAGGGGCAACCGGTCGAGCCACCGTTTGAGCCGGTCCTCGCCGACCACCGCGCCGACCCAGTAGAGGAACAATGCGCCGAGCACCGAGCCGAGGGTGGCCGCGACGGTCACCACGACCACGTTGAACCGGCCCTCGCCGGCCAGGTATCCCGCCATCGCCAGGACGATCTCGCTCGGGATGGGCGGGACGATGCTCTCCAGGGCGACCAGCAGGGCGACTCCCACCGCCCCGCCCGCCTCGATCACCCCGGCGACCCAGCCGGTGAGCCCACCGACCTGAGCAGGGTCGACGTCCTGGGCGAGTGCCATGATGTTGCCCTTCGCGGTTCCGGCGTAAAGAGAGCCCTTACCCGCCCCAGCCGCGAGGCACACCGGTCGGACGGCTCACTCCTGCGGATGCAGTTCCTCGTCGGCCGGGCCCAGGCGCCAGCCGCTGAACCGTACGACCAGCCCGCCCCGGCTGGGTGAGCAGCAGTACGGCCCGGCGGTCGCCGTCGCGTCCGGAGCCAACGGGGCGAGCCGAACCAGTCGCCACGACTCACCGGCGACCCGGGCGCGTACGGTGAGCGCGTCACCGGCGCGGCTGACCCGTACGCTCACCTCCCGGCCCGCCCAGTCCGGCACGGGCGCCACGGACCAGTCGGAGAAGTCCCGGGTCACCACCGCGCCCACCTGGGGCTGCCCGTCGCTCACCTCCACGCCTGCCTTCACCCAGTTCCGGTCGTCCACCCGGACCAGCACGCCGGCCTGGTCGAACTGCCCGGTCCAGGCCAGCCGGAAGTCGACCTCCACGGCCGTACCGACCGGAAACGGCGCGAGCAGGGCCGGGGCATCGTCGTGTACGAAGCCGTAGCTGGTGTGTCGCCACAGGTCGCTGCCGTGACCCGGCTCGACGGCCAGCGTGCCGTCCGGTTCCTCGGTCACCCGGACCGGCCGGCCGTGCCAGTCGCCGCCGGACCAATCGATGCTGCGCATCCCGGCACCGTACCGAGTCGGGTTTGCCGACGTCCCGGTCGGGAGAAGGTATCGGGGCATGTCTGACAGGTGGTACTCGGAGGCGGTCGTCTACTGCCTCGACATCGACACGTACGCGGACTCCGACGGTGACGGGGTCGGTGACATCCGGGGTCTGATCGGCCGGCTGGACTACCTCGCCCGGCTCGGGGTGACCTGCCTCTGGCTGCACCCCATCCATCCGTCGCCCAACGACGACGACGGCTACGACGTGACCGACTTCTACAACGTCGACCCGCGCTTCGGCACCCTGGGTGACTTCGCCGAGCTGCTGCACCAGGCCAGCAACCGGGGCATCCGGGTGATCATCGACCTGGTGGTGAACCACACCTCCGACCAGCACCCCTGGTTCCAGTCCGCGCGCTCCTCGCCGGACTCGCCGTACCGCGACTGGTACGTCTGGTCCGACCAGGAGCCGGCCGACCGGTATCAGGGCATGGTCTTCCCCGGCGAACAGCACGAGACCTGGACCTACGACCGGGCCGCGAAAGCCTGGTACTACCACCGGTTCTACAAGTTCCAGCCGGACCTCAACACCACGAACCCGGCGGTACGCGACGAGATCAAGAAGATCATGTCGTTCTGGATCCAGCTCGGCGTCGCCGGGTTCCGGATGGACGCGGTGCCGTTCATCATCGAGCGCACCGAACCCGGTGACCCGAACCCGGAGCTGGACTTCGAGTTCCTCACCGACCTGCGCCAGCACGTGCAGTGGCGGCGCGGGGACGCGGTCCTGCTGGCCGAGGCGAACGTCGAACCCGACAACCTGCCCGCCTTCTTCGGTGACAGCGGCGGCTCGGCGAACCGGCTGCACATGCTCTTCGACTTCATGCTCAACGGACGGCTGATGCTGGCTCTGGCCCGGCAGGATCCGGAACCGGTGGTCGAGGCGCTACGGGACACCCCGGCGCTGCCCCAGGGCGGGCAGTGGGCGACGTTCCTGCGCAACCACGACGAGATCGACCTGTCCCGGCTCACCGCCGAACAGCGCAACGAGGTGTACGCGCAGTTCGGCCCCGAGGAGCACATGCGCATCTACGACCGGGGCATCCGCCGCCGGTTGGCGCCGATGCTGGGCAACGACCGCCGGCGCATCGAGTTGGCGTACTCCCTGCAGTTCGCGTTGCGCGGCACGCCGGTGCTGCGCTACGGCGAGGAGATCGGCATGGGGGAGGACCTGTCGCTGGACGGCCGGGAGGCCATCCGTACCCCGATGCAGTGGTCCAACCAGCCGAACGCCGGCTTCTCCACCGCGGAGCCGGAGAAGCTCGTCCGCCCGGTCATCGACAAGGGTGAGTTCGGCTACGAGAAGGTGAACGTCACCCTCCAACGCCGGGACCGGACCTCGCTGCTGGCTTGGTTCGAGCGGATGATCCGGACGCTGCGGGAGGCACCGGAGATCGGCTGCGGCTCCACCAGCCACATCGACGTGCCGATGCCGCCGGGGGTGCTGGCGCACCGCGCCGACGGGCCGACCGGAACGATGGTCTTCCTGCACAACCTCGGCACCGCCGACGCCGAGGTGGATCTCAGCCGGCTGCAACCCGAGGCGGACCTGCCCGTCGACGTGCTCGCCGACCGCAACTACGACGACGTCGGCAAGCTGGACAAACTGCAACTGTCCGGGTACGGCTACCGCTGGATCCGGCTCTGTCGATCCTGGTCGCACTGAGCCGAAGGCCGGGCCGACCCGCCGTGGGCCGGTGACCTCCGGGCCGGCGTGCGCGGTCCGGAGGTCGGGATCGACGGAGACCGGGGCGACCCGGCGTGGGTTAGGCTCCTGCCGTCGAGCCAAGTTACCGGGAGGTAGGCATGTCGGAAGGGCAGCGGGTCGCGATCGTGACCGGGGCGGCACGGGGAATCGGCGCGGCCACCGCCAGGCGGTTGGCCGCCGACGGGCTGGCCGTCGCGGTGGTCGACATCGAGGAGTCGGCGACGAAGGAGACCGTGGACGCGATCGTGGCGGCCGGCGGCCGGGCGCTCGGCGTCGGCGCGGACGTGGCGGACCGGGCCCAGGTGGAGGCCGCCGTGCAACGGGTGGCCGCCGACCTGGGCGCGCCGACCGTGCTCGTCAACAACGCCGGCGTGCTGCGCGACAACCTGCTGTTCAAGATGACCGACGCCGACTGGGACACCGTCCTGGGCGTACACCTGCGCGGGGCGTTCCTGTTCAGCCAGGCCGCACAGAAGCACATGGTCGAGGCCCGCTGGGGCCGCATCGTCAACCTGTCCAGCACGTCCGCGCTGGGCAACCGGGGCCAGGCCAACTACTCGGCGGCCAAGGCCGGGATGCAGGGCTTCACCAAAACCCTCGCCATCGAGCTGGGCCCGTTCGGGGTGACCGTCAACGCGGTCGCGCCCGGGTTCATCGTCACCGACATGACCGCGGCCACCGCCGCCCGGATGAAGGTGGACTTCGAGGCGATGCAGAAGCACGCCGAGTCGGAGATCCCGGTCCGCCGGGTGGGCCGGCCCGACGATGTGGCGCACACCATCTCGTTCCTGGCCAGCGAGGGCGCGTCGTTCGTGTCCGGCCAGGTCGTCTACGTCGCCGGCGGCCCCCGGGACTGACCGGCCCCGCACAGCGGCCCCTACCTGGACCCCGGTCTCAGGAAGGGGCCGCTGTCGTCCGTCGGCGGGTGTGCCGGAGCCAGGCCAGGCCGAGGATCGGCAGCACCAGGGGAATGTAGCCGTAGCCGCTGCCGAAGCCGGACCAGACCGTCTCGTCGGGGAAGAGGTCCGGGCGGGCCAGACTGACGGCGCCGACCCCGACCACGCCGACCAGTTCCAGCGCGCAGCAGGCCAGGGCGACCCGGCGGCCCGCGTGACCGGCCCGCGCCAGACCGACCGCCGCCACGATGTAGACGATCGCGGCGAGCGCGGAGAGCAGGTACGCCAACGGCGCCTCGTCGAACCTGGTGGCGATCTGAAGGGCGGCGCGGCTGCTGGCGGCGATGGCGAAGAGCAGGTACACCGCGATCAGCAGCCGTCCCGGGCCGGAGTTGGTCCGGAGCCGGGCCGGGCTCAGCTCAGCCACCGAGTACCTGCCAGGTCTGCTGGAGCCGGACCACCACCACCGGCGTCACCAGGCACACCGCGCACACGATCGCCGAACCCCAGCGGGTCGGTTCCATCCGAGCCAGCACCGCCGCCAGCGGCGGCAGGCAGACCAGCGTGACCAGGTAGCCGAAGAACGCACCCGGTTCGCCCGGGCGCTCGCCACCGGCCAGCGCCACGGCGGTCACCAGCACCAGGCCGAGCAGCAGCAACTCCAGCACGGCCAGCCCGATCAACTGCATCCGGTCCGGCGGCCGGTGGCGCAGCGCGGCCACCAGCGCCCAGCCGGCGACCAGCAGCGACAGCACGATGGCGGCGACGGCAAGTGCCCCGTCGGCCGGAGACCCGGTGGTGGTCGCGGCGGTGGTCACCCGGTCCGTCCGGTGCTCGTTCCGATCACCGGCCCACTCTACTAACTCCCGTAGTAAGAGTGACGCCGACAGGTCCCGGAGGACGGCGGGCGCGACCGGTCGGCGGAGACTAGCGTGATCACCGTCGCGGGTCAGCCGTGGCCAGGCAAGGATGGCGGAGGTACGGGATGCGGTTCGGGTTGTTCGGCACCGGGCACTGGGCGGCGGAGACGCATGCGGCGGCGCTCGAGGCGCACCCGAGGGCGGAACTGGTCGGCGTGTGGGGGCGCAACCCCGACAAGGCCGCCGCGCTGGCCACCCGGTACGGGGTACCGGCGTTCGACGACGTCGACTCGCTGATCGAGGCGGGCGAGGCGGTGGCCGTCGCACTGCCGCCGGACGTCCAGGCGGACATCGCCGTCCGGGCCGCCACCGCCGGTCGGCACCTGCTGCTGGACAAGCCGCTCGCGCTGACCGTGGCCGACGCCGACCGCGTGGTAGAGGCCGCCGCCGGCTCGGGTGTGGCGTCGGTGGTCTTCTTCACCGGCCGGTACCAGCCGGACGTCGCCGGCTTCATCGCCGCGACCGCTGCGGCCGGCGGCTGGCACACCGCAAGCGTGATCAGGTTCGCCTCGATCTTCCAGCCCGGCAGCCCGTACGGGCAGTCGCCGTGGCGGCGGGAGCACGGCGCGCTGTGGGACATCGGCCCGCACGCGCTGGCCGTGCTGCTGCCGGTGCTCGGTCGGGTGGCCCGGGTCGCCGCCACCGACGGTCCCGGCGGCCTGGTGCACCTGCTGCTCAGCCACGCCGACGGGGCCACCAGCACGGTTTCGCTGACGCTTGACGCACCACCCAGTTCGGTCGCCGCCGAGTTCGTCTTCTACGGCGAGAGCGGCATCGAGCGACTCCCCAACGGTGGCGCGAGCCCGGCGACCGCGTTCGGGGTGGCGATCGACCAGTTGCTGGCCGAGGTCGACGCCGATACCCGGGACCACCGCTGCGACGTGCGTTTCGGCCGCGAGGTGGTAACCGTTCTCGCCGCCGCCGAGACCGCCCGCGCGCAGGGCGCCGTGATCGACGTACCGGCCTGAGTGCGGGCGGTTAAACCGGTCGTCACCGGCCGGGAGGGCCGGTAGGGTCGCCGGCATGTGCGTGTACGCCCTGATCAACGCGGTCGCCTCGCCGGCCGCCTACGGGCCGCTGCTGGTGGTCCGCCCGCGCGTCCGGCGTCCGGCCCTGGCCGGCGCGACCCGCGACTGACGCCTTCCGCGCATCCGCCCGCGTCACCCGCGCCGCATCGCGCGGTGCCGCTTCCGCGCCATCTCACCAGGGCCGTCCGAGTCCCGATCGCTCGGACAGGCCCCGTCGACGGTCGCCTGTCCGCTCTCGTCGCCACCCGGCGACAGACAAGGACGACGCCATGGCGCCCCGCCGTACCCGCACGACCGAGCGCGACCGGTCCCGTCGCGTGCTCTCCCAGAATTTCCTTGCCGACCCGGCCGCCGTCGCGCGGTTCGTCGATGCCGCCCGCCCCGACCCGCACGGGCTGGTGCTTGAGGTCGGCGCCGGGCGGGGGCAACTGACCCGTCGGCTGGCCGCGCGCTGCGGCCGGCTGACGGCGTACGAGGTGGACCCCGTCGCCGCCACGGAACTGGCCCGGGTCTGCGCGACCCTGCCGAACGTGACACACCGCCAGGCCGACTTCCTCGCCACCGTGGCACCGGGGGAGGAGTTCTCCGTGGTCGGCAACATCCCGTGGTCGCTGACCGCGGCGGTGGTGCGCTGGTGCCTGACCGCGCCGCAACTGCGCGCCGCCACCCTGCTCACCCAGCTGGAGTACGCCCGGCGGCGGGCCGGTGACTACGGCCGGTGGACCCGGCTGACGGTGCTCAGCTGGCCGGAGTTCGACTGGCGGCTCGCCGGGCGGGTGTCGCGTACCGCTTTCCGCCCGGTGCCCCGGGTCGACGCCGGCATCCTGCGCATCGAGCGGCGGGCAACGCCGTTGCTGCCACCCCGGGCGCTACCGGCGTACCGGCGGATGGTCGAGCTGGGGTTCGGCGGGGTCGGCGGCTCGCTCGCGGCCTCGCTGGCCCGCGAGCATCCGCGGGGGCGGCTGGCGGCGGCGTTGCGTGCCGGCCGGCTCGACCCGGACCTCCCGGTCGGGCAGGTCTGGCCGGAGCAGTGGCTGGTGCTGTACCGCCTGCTGCACGCCCGCTAGCCGGCTCAGGGGAGGGTGCCCAGCGCCTCGGTCAACTCGGTGGGCGAGCTGAACTGGTCCACCGGCAGCGCGCGTACCGCCTGCAACTGCTCGGTGCTCGCGCCGTTCTCCTGGCACCAGCGGATCAGATCCTCACGGGAGACGGGATAGTCCAGCCCGGCGAGGTACTCGTGCAGGGCGGCACCGCTGTCGGTCATGCTGTGCGAACTACCCGCGCAGGTGCCCCGGCACACCCCGGCAGGCCACCGCGTTTGCCCGTCGGGGTGCCGGGTAGCCGCAGGCATGCTGGTACAGCGGCTCGGTGCGCCGAGCGACCTCGATCCGTTGCTGGAGCGCGCCCGGGAGGCCCGGGTCGTGATGATCGGGGAGGCGACGCACGGCAGCTACGACTACTACCGCATCCGGGAGCAGCTGACCCGCCGGCTGGTCGCCGAGTGCGGCTTCTCCTTCGTGGCGGTGGAGGGCGACTGGCCGGACTGCGACCGGGTGCACCGATCGGTGACCGGTGCCCCGGGAGCGCCGGCCGAGCCGCAGACCGCGCTGGAGGGGTTCGAACGGTGGCCGACGTGGATGTGGGCCAACGCCGAGGTCGCCCGCTTCTGCCGTTGGCTGCGGGCCTGGAACATGGAGCGGGGCGCGGCGGCCCGGGTCGGTTTCCACGGGCTCGACGTCTACAGCCTCTGGGAGTCGATGCAGGCGATCTTCGACTACCTCGGTGAGGAGGAGCCGGCGTCGCTGGAGGCCGCCCAGGACGCCTACCGGTGCTTCGAGCCGTACGGCAAGCGGGTCGAGGAGTACGGCGCGGCGAGCCGGTTCGTCTCCGCCCGCTGCGAGCAGGAGGTGATCCGGCTGCTGGCGCGTACCCGTGAACATGCCGCCGCGGACGGGCCGGACGCCTTCTCGGCCTGGCAGAACGCGGAGGTGGTGGCCGGCGCGGAGCGCTACTACCGGGAGATGGTCGCCGGTGGGCCCGGCTCGTGGAACGTCCGGGACGGCCACATGACCGACACCCTGGATCGACTGCTCGACCGCTACGGGCCGGGTGCCCGGGGCGTGGTGTGGGCGCACAACACGCACGTCGGTGACGCGCGGGCGACCGACATGGCCGCCGACGGGATGGTGAACATCGGCCAGTTGGCGCGGGAACGTCACGGCGCGGACCAGGTGGTGTTGATCGGCTTCGGCAGCTGGCGGGGCACGGTGATCGCCGCGCCGCGCTGGGGTTCGCCGGCGGAGGCGATGGTGGTGCCCCCGGCCCGGGAGGGTTCGTTGGAACACCGGCTGCACGAGCTGATGCCGGAGCGGGCGGTGCTGGTCTTCGGCGGGCCGGACCAGCCGGGTTGGGTCACCGACTCACTCGACCACCGGGCGATCGGGGTGGTGTACGACCCGTCGTTCGAGTCGTGGGGCAACTACGTGCCGACCCGGCTGGGGGAACGCTACGACGCCTTCATCTGGTGCGACGAGACCACCGCGCTGCACCCGTTGCCGGCCTTGGCCGCTCCGGGCGAGATGGAGACCTACCCGGCCGGCGTCTGAAGCCGGTGTCGACACGGCCCTCCAGCCGACGCGCGGTGGAGGGCCGTGTCGCCGTGCGGGTCAGGCGCCGGCGCCGACCTTGTCGTCGAGCCGGGCGCGCAGTTTCTCGCCCTCGATGTCGACGTTTGGCAGGGCCCGGTCCAGCCAGCGCGGCAGCCACCAGGCCACCTTGCCGAGCAGCGACATCACCGCCGGGACGATTGTCATCCGGACCACGAAGGCGTCGATGGCCACACCGATGGCGAGCGCGAAGCCCATCGACTTGATCACCGGGTCGTCGAGGAAGATGAAGCCGCCGAAGACCGAGGTCATGATCAGAGCCGCAGCGGTGACCACCCGCGCGCCGTGTCCCATCCCGTTGATGGTGGCCTGCTGGGCGGTGTCACCGTGGACGAAGTCCTCCCGCATCCGGGAGACCAGGAACACCTCGTAGTCCATGGCCAGGCCGAACAGGATGCCGATCAGCAGGATCGGCAGGAAGCTGATCAGCGGACCGGGAGTGTCCAGGCCGACCAGGTCGGCGAGGTGCCCCTGCTGGAAGACCGCGACCGTCAAACCGAAGGTGGCGGCGACGGTGAGCAGGAAGCCAAGCGCCGCCTTGACCGGCACCAGCACCGAGCGGAACACCAGCATCAGCAGCAGGATCGACAGGCCGACCACCAGCGCCAGGTAGATCGGCAACGCGTCGGAGAGCTTCTCCGAGATGTCGATGCCGATCGCGGTCACGCCGGTGAGCAGCACATCGGCACCCTGGATGCCGCCGACGGCGGCGCGGATGTCGTGCACCATCGTCTCGGTGGCCGGGTCGGTCGGGCCGGTCTGCGGGATCACCCCGAGCAGCGCGGTCCGGCCGTCCGGGCTGAGCTGCGGTGGGGCCACGGCGAGCACGTTGTCGGTGCCCTGGACCAGGGCGGTGACCTGCGGAACGGCCGCAGCGGTGGCCGCTGCGTCGTCCCCGGCGACAACCACCGCGAGCCGGCCGGTGAAGCCCGGGCCGAAGCCCTCCGTGATCAGGTCGTTGGAGACCCGGGCGGCGGAGCCGACCGGAGCGGTACCGGCGTCGGGCAGCGCCAGGCGCATGTCCGGTGCCGGCAGCGCGAGCAGCCCCAGGCCGAGCAGGCTGACGAGGATCACCGGAATTCGGAGCCGGGTGACCAGTCGGGCCCACCGGAAGCCGAACGCCGAGGTGTCCTCGCTGCCGTTGGGGGCGGTCTCCGGCGCCGCGCGGTGGGTGGTCACGTCGCTGCGGCGGGCGGCGTCCGGGATGTCGTCGGCGGTCAGGGCCACCGGCACCGACGAGCGCAGCCGGCGGGGCAGCACCCGGCGTCCGGCGAAGCCGAGCAGCGCTGGTTGCAGGGTGACCGCCACCAGCACCGCGACGGTGACGGTGCCGGCGGCGGCCAGGCCCATCACGGTCAGGAACGGGATGTTCACCACCGCGAGACCAGCCAGGGCGATGACCACCGTGGCCCCGGCGAAGGTCACCGCCGAACCGGCGGTGCCGACCGCCCGACCGATAGCCTCGTCCGCCGGCATGCCGTCGAGCAGGTTCTGTCGATACCGCGAGGTGATGAAGAGCGAGTAGTCGATGCCGACGGCCAGGCCGAGCATCAGCGCCAGAATGGGTGCGGTGCTGGTCAGCTCGATGACGCCGCTGAGCGCGAAGAGGCCGGCCATGCCGACGCCGACGCCGATGAGCGCGTTGAGCATGGTCATGCCCGCGGCCACCAGCGAGCCGAAGGTGACCACCAGGACGACGAGAGCCACCGCGACGCCGATCGCCTCGGTGGAGCCGACCTCGGGCTCGGTGTTGAGCACCTCACCGCCTGGCGCCACCTGCCAACCCCGGGCCTCGGCCTGGGTACCGAGCTGCTCGTACGCCTCGCGCTGTTCCTCGGTGATCTGGTCGGCACCGTCGTTGAACTGCACCTGGATCAGCGCGTACTGGCCGTCGGGAGAGACCGAGCCGACCTGGAACGGGTCGACGGCGGCGAGCACACCGGGGACGGTGGTTGCCTCCTGAACGATCGACTGGATCGCCGCCTGGCCATCGGGTGTGCCGAGCTGTCCCGGAGCCGGTGCCTTGACCGCGATCGTGCCGGTGGCGCCGGCCGCCGCTGGGAACTGCTCGTTCAGCAGGTCGAGCGCACGCTGCGACTCCGTGCCGGGCATGGTGAAGTTGCTGGCCGTCGGGCCGCGCAGGGTCGCCGCTGCCAGGCCGAGCCCGACGAGTACGACGAGCCAGATCGCGGCGACGAGTCGCCGCCGACGCATCGATCCCCGGCCTAGCCGGTAGAGCAGGGTCGCCATGAGGTCCTTTCCCTCGGTCGTGGATGGTGGGACGGGTCAGTGAGCGGGCGGTTCGAGCGCCCGGCGCAGCAGGGCCAGCAGCGCGTCGCCCAGTTCCTGGTCGGGCACGTCGGCGAACTGGCCGCAGGTCTCGGCGATGCCGGCGAGCAGCACCAGCGCGGTGATCCGGGCGGAGGCCCGCTCGGGTTGCCCGGCGAGCGCGTCGATCAACCGTTCGGAGATCTGCTGGATGTGGGCGAAGTCGGGCTGTTGCAGCAACTCCGGAAACTCGCCCCGGAGCAGAGCGATCTCACCGCGGAACCGCACCGCGAGGTCGACGAAGCCCTCGGCGGCGACCCGCTGCGCGGCGGCCGGCCCGGGCTGGTCGGCGATCCGGTCGTCGAGCGACCGCAGCACCTCGATCGCAGGCGCCATCAGCTCGGTGAGGATGGCTTCCTTGTTGGCGAAGTGGTACAGCACCGCCGCCTTGGAACAGCCCACCTCGGTGGCGATGTCCTGCAACGACGTACCCCGGTAGCCGGTGGCGGCGAAGCGTCTCGCCGCGGCCGCGAGGATCTCGCCGTGCGTCTGCGGGGTGGTGCGGGCCATGACTCCCAGCATGCCTGACCGATCGGTCAGAGCTGACCGATCGGTCAGATCAGTGGCGTTTCCCACAACCAGCGGTGCCGGATTGGCTCTCCGCCCGGCTGCCCAGCGCCGTCCTCCCACAGCCTGTCGAGCTGACGGCATCAACGGATCACCTGCGGGTTCCGGTTGACCACCGGGCGTCCGCCCGGGATGGTGATCGGATGGGGGCTGACGAGACCCGGGACGGGGTCGCGCTTACCAATCTCGACCAGCCGTTGTTCGACGGATCGGGCGCGAGCAAGCGCGACCTGGTCGACTACCTCGACGCGGTGGCCGACCGGATCGTCCCGCAGCTGCGCGGCCGTCCGCTGTCGGTGGTCCGGGTGCGCCCGGGACAGCCGCAGTTCATGCAGAAGAACCTGCCGCGCTACACCCCGGACTGGGTACGCCGGGTGTCGATCTGGGCCGAGGCGTCCCGCCGGGAGATCGCGTACGCGCTCTGCGACGACCGCCGTACCCTGCTCTGGTTCGCCAACCAGCGGGCCGTCGAGTACCACCCCACCCTGGCCGTGGTCGACGACCTGAGCCGTCCCACCCACCTGGTGCTGGACCTCGATCCGCCGGAGGGTGGTGGGTTCGCGGCCGGAGTGGCGGCCGCGCTGCTGGTCCGGCAGGCCCTCGCCGACGCCGGGCTGGCGGGCGCGGTGAAGACCAGCGGCGCCAAGGGGGTGCACGTCTTCGTCCCGGTCGAGCCCGGCTCCGACGCCGAGGAGTTGGCTGCGGCCACCCGGGCCCTCGCGGTTCGGGCGGAACGACTGGATCCGGCGCTGGCGACCACCGCCTTCATCCGTGAGGACCGGGGCGGCAAGGTCTTCGTCGACCCCACCCGCACCGGCGGCGCGACGGTCGTGTCGGTGTACAGCCCCCGACTGCGTCCCGGCGTGCCGGTCTCCTTCCCGGTGCCCTGGCCGGACCTGGCGTCCGTCACCCCGGCGGACTTCACCATCCGGACGGTCCCGGCGCTGGTGGCGCAGCGGGATCCGTGGGCCGACCTGATACCGGCACCCCAGCGGCTCCCGGTCGATTTGATCGAGGAGGGCCGGGCGATTCCCGTACCGAGGGTGCAGGCCATGCAGGAGGGCCGCCGTCGGGCCCGCGCCCGACGCGCCGGAACCGACTGAGCAGCGACAGCCGCGCCGGTGCGGTCGCACGAATCAGCCGGCGTGCTCGCGTAGGAACGCCCGGACGACCTGTTGCCACTCCTCAGCGCGGGGACCCAGCCAGAATCCGAGATGGTCCTCCTCCGGCATCCATTGGTGCCGCGCTGCCCGGATCTGGGCTACGGCGTGCTCGCCGTGCTCGAACGGCACGTCGCCGTCGCGGTCACCATGCATGACGAGGACCGGTGCGGCGATCCGGTCGAAGGCGAGCCGCATCTCGCGCGTCTGGAGCGTGTCGTTGCGGGTGCCGGGCATGCGTTTCTCGTACGGGAAGGTGGTGTCGAACATCGCCGTGAAGAAGAGCCGGACGTCCTCCGTGTGCGTGATGTGGTCGACGCGTTGCGCCTTCTGCTCTTCGGTGAACGTGCTGGTCTCGTCGAGAGTGCCGGCAACGATCGATTCGAGCGATATCGATGCGGTCAGCTTGGCGAGCTTCTGGCCGATCGAGTTCAAGAAGGCCGAACGCAGGGCGGAGCCGGGGGCGGCATCCGGGTTGGGCAGGCTGACGCCGCTGATCGAGACCAGGCCCCACACCCGCCCTGGGTGACGGGCGGCGAAGGTGTACGCGACCGGACTGCCAGCCGACACCGCGAACACGCCGACCTGCTCGATGTCGAGCTCGTCGAGCAGGGCGGCCAGCAGGTCGGCCTGCTCGGCCAGGGTTCGTCCGCTGCGCAGCGGAGTGCCGAGGTAGCCCGGGCGCGACGGGCTCAGGATCCGGAATTCGTCGTGCAGCCAGTTGGCGAACAGCCGACCCTGGTCGGCACCGCCCAGCCCGGCGTGTACCGAAAGCACGACGGGACCGTCGTCACCGGAGAGGTCGTACTCGACCGGGCCCAGGTCTGTGTCGGCGGTCCGTAGGTTGATCGCGACTCCCGGCAGCAACTCGCGCTGCGGATCGAGGTCGACGCCGCCGTCCCACAGGGTCAGGCCGACCGCAGCCAGCACTGGGAGGCCGACCAGGATGCTCAGCGCCGCGACAAGAGCCCTCCGAAGGCGGTGTCGACGCGGCGGGTGTGTCGGGGGTGCCATAGCTGCCGTCCTATCTGATCTAGGTCGAGTGCGGTCGCCGGCTCAGCACCGAGCTGAGCAGGCGGCTCGGCGGGCGAGGGAACCACCAGTTCGAGCGGCCGAGGAGAGTGATCACAGCCGGGGTAAGGACACCTCGGACCAGGGTGGCATCGATGACGATGCCTGCCGCCAGAGCGGTGGCGAACACCCGCACATCGGTGATCGGGACGCTGGCCAGGGCGGTGAAGGCGAGAAAGAGGATGAGCGCGGCCGACGTGACGAGCCGTCCGGTCCGGCCGATTCCCGTCACGACCGAGGACACGACCGTGTCGGGCTCACCCTCGGCGGTCAGGTCGAGGTGCGCCTCCCGTACGCGGTGCAGGATGAACACCTCGTAGTCCATGGAGAGTCCGAAGAGGAAGGCGAAGACGGCGATCGGGATCCAGATGGTTATCGCCCCGATGGCGGGCGTGCCGAACAGCAATTCACTGCCGTAGCCCTGCTGCCAGATCAACACCACCACGCCGTACGCCGCACAGGTGGACAGCGCGTTGAGAGCCAGGGCCTTCAGCGGCAGCACGATCGACCGCAGGGTCCGGGCCAGGATGACGAAGGTGAGCACGGCGATGAAGAGCAGGATGGGTCCGAACGAGCCGTAGACGGCCTCGATGAAGTCGGCGTCGGTTGCCGGACCCCCACCGGCCAGGGCGGTCGAGGCTTGCCGGGCGGTCTCCAGCACGGCCGCCACCGCCGCCCGGCCGCCATCGTCGGACGGGTCCTGCACCGTCCACACATCGATGATCTGAAGCTCGCCGCGCCTCCAGCTCGGTTCGGCGACGGTGCCCGCGACACCGTCGATACGACGAAGCCGCTCCTGAGTGGTGTCGGTGGCGTCGGCGGCGACGAGGACCTCGACGGGGCGGGCGATGCCGGCACCGTGACCCGCATCGATGAGCTGCTGGAAGGCCCGGCCTGATGGACTTTGCGGGGCCAACGTCGAGGTAGCCGGCTGGCCCAGTTGCAGGGTTAGCACGGGTGCGGCCAGGGCGACCAGAACCCCGCCGCTCACCAGGGCGCCGACTACGGGGCGTCGAGTGGTGGCGCGGGCGATCCGGGTCCAGATCCGGCTGTCCGGGCGGCGCTCACGACGCGGCCGGTCCAACCGGTCGCCGAGGGAGTAGAGAATGACCGGCAACAAGGTGCCGGCAACGGCAACGCTGACCAGCGGGATGAGCAGACCGGCGTAACCGACGCTGCGTAGGAATGGCACCGGCAGCACCACGAGTGCCGCGAGTGATACAGCCACCGTCGCGCCGCTGATCACCACCGTACGGCCAGCACTGGCCATGGATCTCACGATCGCCTCGGCGCGCGTTGCGGGGTCGGGACCGCGGGTGTCGGGCCTGGTCCGTTCCTCCCGCCAGCGCGTGACGACGAGTAACGCATAGTCGATCGCCACGCCGAGGCCGATGAGCGCCACCAGGAACTGCGCGATGAACGAGACGTCGGTGACCTCGGTGATCCCGCGTACCAGTAGAAACGTCGTCGGAATGGCCACCGCCGCCATCAGCACCGGCACGACGGCGAGGCCGCTACCGAAGACGAGGACCAGCACGAACAACGCCCCTGCCGCGCCGATGAGCGTCTCGTAGATCGGTCCGGGCTGCGCGCCGCTGTTGCGGCCGGACAGTACCGGCTGACCGGTCAACTCGACCGGTGCACCCGCGATCCTGGCTTGAGCGACCTCTGCCCGGATGCCGGGCAGCCACCGCTCGTAGGGCGCGTTCGACGGATTCGCCGGAGGGTAGACCAACGCCACTGTGGTGCGTCCGTCCGCCGAGAGCAGCGCTTCGCTGCCGGGTCCACGGTATGCTGCGTTGCGTCCGCCGGGGGGCGTCACTCGTTGCACGAGCGCCGTCCACTGCCGACCCACATCGGGGCTGTCGAGGGTCGCGCCCGGCGGCACGGTCACCACCAGCAACAGGGGGGCGTTGCGGCCACCGGTGTTACCGAAACGTTCAGCGATGGCGTCGTTTGCCTGCTGGCCCGCGCGGTCCGGCAGCCGCGTCTGATAGCTGAGTCGGTCGATGGTGTCACCGGCCAGCGCCGCGCCGGCCAGCGCGAGCGTCACCCAGACGAAGACCACCGGCAGCTGGTGCGCGAGCACCCATCTCGTCATCCGTGACACGGGCTCCGCCTTTCTGCGGTGACGGACCGGGTTGTTGATCCGGTGAGAGTGAGGATGCCGGCTCAACGGCACGCGGTCGTCCCGCAGCGGAAGGCATGTGCGGCTACCACCGACGTCTCATACCGGCTCCGCCTACCTCCCGTGCGGTAGTGGACGCTGAGCCTGTCGGCGGACGCGGCACGAGGGCAGGACTGCCTATCGTGCGAAGCATGGCTGACGACGCAGGGCGTGACGGACGGCGGTTGGTGGCCGAAACCGCCGGTCTCGTCGTGCTGGTGTTCGTCAGCGCGGCCACCGCCGCACCTGGTCGGTTACCACTCGATCCCGCTGGCGCGCTCCTGCTGTTCGTCGCGGCGGTGGCGGTGGTCGCGCGGTGGCGGGCGCCGACCCTCGTTCTGGTGGTCACCACCGGCTGTCTCCTGATTTACCAGATACGGGGATACCCCGGTCTGGCCGCCGCGCTACCTGTCCTGGTGGCGCTGTATGCCGCCGTCCGGACAGGGCTGCGGCGGGCTGCCGGGACGGCCATCGGAATCATCCTGGTGGGCGGTTTTGTCGGTGATGTTGGCGTGGCCGCGACCGCCGCGACGGCACCGGACGTCTTCCAACGCTGGTTCCTGCTCATTGGTTGGATGGTGGCCAGCTGCGTCGCCGCCGAGCTGTCCCGGCAGCGTCGCATCCACCTTCAGCACGCCGAACAACGCGCGATCGAGGCGGAGCGCACCCGGGAGGAGGCCGCTCGGCGTCGAGCCGACGAGGAACGCCTGCGAATAGCCCGCGAGCTGCACGACTCCCTCACCCATTGCATCTCGATCATCAACGTGCAGGCCGGCGTGGCCATACACCTGTCGCGCAAGCACGCTCAACCAGTCCCCGAGGCCCTGGTCACCATTCAGAAGGCGAGCCAGGAGGCGATGCGCGAACTGCGTGCCACCCTCAACGTCCTGCGCGCCGTCGACAACTCGCCCGGAGCGAGCTTGGACCGGCTGGACAACCTGATCCGCGACCTGCAGGAGGCCGGGTTGGCAATCACCGTGACGGTCACCGGGGAACCTCGGAACCTGCCGGCCCCGGTCGACCGGGCCGCATTCCGCATCATCCAGGAAGCGTTGACAAACGTCGTTAAGCACGCCGGGCCGGCCACCGCCGCTGTCCGGCTGCATTACCGCGAGCACGCACTGGTCATTCGGGTCGATGACGACGGGCACGGCAACGATGGTGAGGTCGTCGCGGGCGTCGGACTGACCGGCATGCGGGAGCGCGTCACCGCACTCGGCGGCTCGTTGGACGTCGGCCCCGGCGACAGCTGCGGATTCGGCGTACAGGCGACCCTGCCCTGGGCGGTGGCCCCATGATCCGCGTGATGCTCGTCGACGACCAGTCCCTCATCCGGGCTGGGTTCCGCGCGCTGATCGACGCCGAGGACGACCTGGAGGTGGTCGCGGAAGGAGCCAACGGGTATCAGGCCGTTGCGCTTGCCGCACGGCACCTGCCCGACGTGGCTCTGATCGACATTCAGATGCCCGTCCTCGACGGGATTGAGGCCACTCGGCAGATCGCCGCCGACCCGATGCTCGCCGGTGTGCACGTCGTCATCCTGACCAATTACGGTTTGGACGAGCACGTGTACGCCGCGTTGCGCATCGGGGCCGCCGGTTTCCTCGTGAAGGACACCGAACCGGCCGATCTGTTGCACGGGATTCGCGTCGCCGCGCGGGGCGACGCGTTACTGGCACCCGTCATCACGCGCCGGCTTATCGCCGCGTACGTGTCTCGACCACCGGCGACCAGCAGCACTGCGGCGTTGAACACGCTCACCAATCGCGAACGGGAGGCTGTTGCCCTGGCCGCTCGTGGCATGTCCAACGAGGAGATCGCCGCCCACATGGTCATCAGTGTTGCCACCGCAAAGACTCACATCAGTCGGGCCATGGTGAAACTTCAGGTCCGAGACCGGGCTCAGCTCGTCGTCCTTGCCTACGAGAGTGGACTTGCCACCCCGAACCCGCCCGCCGCCTCCGGATGATGTCCATCGAGAACGGTGCCGGACCGTGGTGACGGTCGGGCACCGTTGTCGAGTTGGGCGTCAGAGCATCCAACGGTGGCGCTGCACGAAGGGCAGGCGGGCCCAGAGCCGGCCCAGACCCCAGGTGTGCCCGCCGTACGCGGCGGCCAGGGCAACCAGGACCACGGCGTAGATCAGGTGATAGTCGACCACCGGATTGGTGGAACCGGTCGGGTCGCCACCGGCGGTGAACCGGGCCAACGGGAATTCGGCCAGCCACATCAGCGCCATCATCAGGGTGCCCGAGGCGGCCGCCACCCGCAGGCCGACGCCGGCGATGAGGGCGAGGCCGATGGCGGCCAGGCCGACCATGAACAGGATGTTCGCCCACCACGTCCCGGCGATCGAGTGGGCCATCGACTGCAACGGTCCCACCTCGACGTTGGCGAGGAAACCCTTGGTCGGCGACCCGCCGTTGATCCAGGCCCGCTCGGCCGGAGTCGCGTAGCCGAGGCCGAAGGTCTTGTCGAGGAAGGCCCAGAGGAAGACGAGGCCGGTGGAGATCCGCAGCACGGCAAGGGCCCGGGCGGCGGTCGTGGTCAGCATGGCGCCGGGCAGTTCGGCGTGCTCGAGCGGGCGCTCGATCGATCGGTGGGTGCCGTGGTGGACGGTCATCGTTGCCTCCGTGGTCAGCTGCTTACGTGACCACTCTCGCGCCGCTGCGTTCCGCCGCGCGCGGGCCGGAACACCCGAAGCCGTCAGGACCAAGGTCCCGACCGTGGCGGGACCGTCGGCTGACGTGGCCGGATGCCTGCGAAGTCCATGGATGCGGCCACGCCGCCTCCTGGACGGAGCACGGCGACGGCCGGGGAGTTGCCCGATCCAAAGCCACGCGCTCTTCAATCCCTGTACATGTGTAATTCATTTCTCTGTGAGCGCGAATCGTGATTCGAACAAGCCACTCGATTTTATGAGTGATCGATATCACTCATGCATCGTTCGGGGCAGCGTCGGGCCCCATCCATCACCTAGCGTCGAATTCAGCGACGGGTCCGCAGCAGTGTCGCACTCGCAAGCGTGCAAGGTATGTCCCATTGTCTCGTCATCTCCATCCGTGGTGCCCTCAAATGTCGAGGGCGCTACCACGATCGCCCATTACCGCCAAGGTTCTCGTGCGGCCAGCGGAATGGTTCGGCCACGCCTGCGGGTGAGTGCACGAATTCGTCAACCACGACCTGGAGGTCGTGACCCTATTGCGACGGGAGATTTCAAAGTGCATCGATTACTTATCAGGTCTGCGCTCAGTATCGCGACGGCCACGGCGCTGTGCGTAGGCACCGCACTCGCTTCTGCCGCACCGGCAGCTGCGGCCACGAATCCCAATCCGGACCGCATCACTGCGGCCTCCTGGTGGCTGATGCAGGAGCTTCTCGCCCTAGAGAGTGGCACGCAGAACGGCGGCATTTACAACAACAAGCGGGGCTACCACAACACCCGTGCTGCCAACCCCTCATACGACTACTCGGTGCGGGACGCCGTGGACCAGGGCGGCCCATCGGACAAGGCCGCGGCCTACGACTGGACCTTCCCGGAGGCCCAGGGATTCGCCCCCGCCGTGAACCCGGACTTCGACGCGCTTCCCGTTGGGCCGCGGGTCGCCGCCGCCGCCGACTACGGCAATATCGCCAAGTACTCCAAGCGGCTGTTGGCCTCCGGACAGGACCCCAACGACCCCAGATTGGACGGCTGGCGCGAGTTCTTCGGCCAGACCGACAACGATAACGTGGTGGAGGGGTACGACTTCCGCTACGAGACGACGGTGAGTTCCGACGACTCCCACCTGTGGCACATCCACCTCAGCGAGAACCGCAACCAGGTCGAGAGCTACGACAACAAACGGGCACTGCTCAGCGTGCTCCGCGGCGAGAGTGTGGCGCAGTGGCGAAACGGCGGTCGGCCGCGTGCTGATTTTGATGGTGACGGTTTTGATGACATCGGTCTGTATCGGCAGAGTGAGGCTCACTGGCATGTCAAGTCCGTCAAGCGGAATGCGGTCCTGCTGAGTTCTCACAAG
>NZ_JAGPXT010000001.1 GCF_018070465.1 Micromonospora sp. C95 | reverse complement strand
GGGTTAGAGGATGGGGGGTGGGGAGTAGGTGGCGGGGTGGGGGTGGGATTGGACGATTTTGGTGATCCTGGCGGTGACTGCCTGGATCTGGGCGGGGGCGGCGCCTACGAAGGCGGCGCGGTCGGCTACCAGGGCGTCGATCTCGGGACGGGTCAGGCCCAGGCGGCTGTCGGCGGCCAGGCGGTCGAAGAGGTCGTTGTCGGGGGTGCCCTTCTCCCGCATCGCCAGGGCGACCGCGACGGCGTGCTCCTTGATCGCCTCGTGGGCGGTCTCCCGGCCCACACCCCGGCGGACGGCGGCCACCAGGATCTTGGTGGTGGCCAGGAACGGCAGGAACCGCTCCAGCTCCCGGTTGATCACCGCCGGGTACGCGCCGAACTCGTCAAGCACGGTGAGGAACGTCTGGAACAGGCCGTCGGCGGCGAAGAAGGCGTCCGGCAGGGCCACCCGGCGCACCACCGAGCAGGAGACGTCGCCCTCGTTCCACTGGTCACCGGCCAGCTCGCCGACCATCGACAGGTAGCCCCGGATGATCACCGCGAAGCCGTTCACCCGCTCCGACGAGCGGGTGTTCATCTTGTGCGGCATCGCGCTGGAGCCGACCTGGCCCGGCTTGAACCCCTCGGTGGCCAACTCCTGACCGACCATCAGCCGGATCGTGGTGGCAAGCGACGACGGTGCCGCCGCCACCTGCGCCAGCGCGGAGATCACGGCCAAATCGATCGAGCGCGGGTACACCTGCCCCACACTGTCCAGCACCCGGCTGAAGCCGAGGTGCTCGGCAACCCGCCGCTCCAGTTCGGCGACCTTGTCCGCGTCGCCGTCGAAGAGGTCGAGCTGGTCGGCGGCGGTACCCACCGGCCCCTTGATCCCGCGCAGCGGGTACCAGGCGATCAGGTCCTCCAGCCGCTCGTACGCGATCAGCAGCTCCTCGGCGGCCGACGCGAAGCGCTTGCCCAGCGTGGTGGCCTGCGCCGCCACGTTGTGCGAACGGCCGGCCATCACCACGTCGGCGTACTCGTGGGCGTGCCAGGCGAGCCGGGCCAGCGTGGCCACCACCCGGTCCCGGATCAGCTCCAGCGAGCGGCGCACCTGGAGTTGCTCGACGTTCTCGGTGAGATCCCGGGAGGTCATCCCCTTGTGCACGTGCTCGTGCCCGGCGAGCGCGCTGAACTCCTCGATCCGGGCCTTCACGTCGTGCCGGGTGACCCGTTCCCGCGCCGCGATCGAGGCCAGGTCGACATCGTCGAGCACCCGCTCGTACGCCTCGACCACCCCGTCCGGCACCGGCACGCCCAGGTCCCGCTGGGCCCGCAGCACGGCCAGCCAGAGTCGCCGTTCCAGCCGGATCTTCTCCTCCGGCGACCAGAGAGTGACCAGCTCGGGCGAGGCGTACCGGTTGGCCAGCACGTTGGGAATCATCGTCACGGACCCATTCTTGCGATACCGCGGCGCGGCCACCCGCGCGGGTCCGGCCGGATATACTGCTTTCGCAAGTCGTATATAGGGGGGTGCTCAATGACCAAGATCTTGGTGGACGTCGACGACGAGGCACTGGCCGACGCGGCCGCCGCGTTCGGCACCAAGACCAAGAAGGACACCGTCAACGTCGCCCTGCGTGAAGCGGCGGCACGATTGCGCCGCGCCCGGGCGCTCGCCGAGCTGAGCGACCGGGCCGAGGCGGGCGATTTTGACGAACTCTTGGAGAAGACGACCTACCGGGCATGAGCTACGCGGAGTATCTCGTCGACACCAGTGCGCTCGTCCGGCTGCTGCGGGATCCGACTGTACGGGCTCGCTGGGAGCAGCCACTCGTCGCCGGCCTGCTCGCCGTCTGCCCGCTGGTCGAGTTGGAGTTCCTCTACTCGGCCCGCTCGGCCAGCGACCGCGCCAGACTGATGGCGCTACTCCGTACCGTGTTCAGTTGGGTGCCGGTATCGGAACGGGGCTACGAACGGGCGGCCGAGATCCAGAGCGAGTTGACCGACCGAGGCGCCCACCGCTCAGCCGGAGCAGTCGACCTGCTGATCGCCGCGACCGCCGAATATCACGGGCTGTCCCTGCTGCACTTCGACCGCGACTTCGACCAGATCTCGACCGTGACCGGCCAGCCGATGCGCTGGTTGGCCCCCGCCGGCAGCATCAAGTAAGTCCGCTGATCTGCGTTCAGGGCACATCCCGACTCCTGATGGGCCGCGATACCGTGCAACCACAGCGTTTACGGTCCCGTATACTCAATTGATGACGACGATGATGCGGGTCAGCCTGGAGACCCGGGAGCAGGTGCTCCGGGTCGCCGCCGAGGACTTCGGCGGGGTGACCGCCGACGAAGCAGTCAAGCGCCTGCTGGAGGAGCACTGGCGGGCCAAGGCGGTCGCCGCGATGGACCACTATCGCGCGGTCGACCCGGACGGCTGGGCGGAGTTCCTCGTCGAATCGGAGGAGTGGCACCGGGCCGAGGCGCCCGTCGGTGACCCGTGGAACGAGCAGGAGTGAGCCGGATCCGACCGTGGGAGGTCTGGTGGCTCGACTTCGACCCGACCGAAGGCCGCGAGCAGGCCGGGCAACGACCGGCCCTGGTCGTGTCGTCCCGTTTCCATCTTGATCTGACCGCAGGCGCGCTGGTCAGCGTGCTGCCGTTGACGACCCGGGAGCGACCCGGCTGGCTGCACCGGGTGGCGATCGAGGTGCCCGGCGGGCGGACGGGGTGGGTCATCACCGAGCAGGTGCGGACGGTGCCGGCAAGCCGGCTGACCGGCCGCGGGCCGGTGTACCGGCTGAGCCCGGAGCAGGTGACTGACGTGCGCCGGGTACTCCGACAGATGATCGACCTGTGAGCCGGCTGCGCACCGGTTCCGCAGGGCCCGGACAATCACTCCACCTCTGGCGACGCACGTCCCGTCTCAGCCTCCGGCTCAGCGCTCCAGGATCGCTGTCACACCCTGGCCGCCGGCCGCGCAGATCGAGATCAGCCCGCGTCCGCTGCCCTTCTCGGCCAGCAGTTTGGCCAGGGTGGCGACGATCCGGCCGCCGGTGGCGGCGAACGGGTGACCGGCCGCCAGCGAGGAACCGTTCACGTTGAGCTTGTCGGTGTCGATGGCACCGAGCGGGGCGTCCAGGCCGAGCCGGTCCTTGCAGAACTCCGGCGACTCCCAGGCCGCCAGGGTCGCCAGCACCTGCGAGGCGAACGCCTCGTGGATCTCGTAGTAGTCGAAGTCCTGGAGAGTGAGCCCGGCCCGGTCGAGCAGCCGGGGCACCGCGTACGCCGGTGCCATCAGCAGCCCCTCCTCGCCGTGCACGAAGTCCACCGCGCCCGTTTCGGACCAGGAGAACCAGGCCAGCACCGGCAGGTTGTGCTCGCGCGCCCAGTCCTCGCTGGCCAGCAGCACGGTGGAGGCGCCGTCGGTGAGCGGAGACGAGTTGCCGGCGGTCATGGTGGCCCGTTCGGCGTCCGGCCCCTTGGCGCCGAAGACCGGCCGCAGCGTGCCCAGTTTCTCCAGGGTGGTGTCCGGGCGCAGGTTCTGATCGCGGGTCAGGCCCAGGTAGGGCGTCATCAGGTCGTCGAAGAAGCCCTTGTCGTACGCGGCGGCCAACCGCTGGTGCGACCGCAGCGCCAACTCGTCCTGCGCCTGCCGGTCGACGTTCCAGCGCAGCGCGGTCTGCGCGGCGTGCTCGCCCATGGACAAGCCGGTACGCGGCTCGGCGTTGCGGGGGACCTCCGGCCTGAACGGCTGGGCCGGGCGCAGTTTCGCGGCGATCCGGAGCCGCTCGCCGAGCGTGCGGGCGGAGTTGAGCTTGAGCAGGGTGCGGCGCATGTCCTCGTTGACCGCGAGCGGCGCGTCGGAGGTGGTGTCGACGCCACCGGCGATGCCGACGTCGAGCTGACCGAGGGCGATCTTGTTGGCGACCAGGATGACGGCCTCCAGTCCGGTGCCGCACGCCTGCTGGATGTCGTACGCCGGGGTGCGCGGGTCGAGCTTGGAGCCGAGCACCACCTCGCGGGTGAGGTTGAAGTCCTTTGCGTGCTTGAGCACCGCACCGGCGACGACCTCGCCGACCCGCTGCCCGGCCAGGCCGAACCGGGCGATCAGCCCATCCAGTGCGGCACCGAGCATGTCCGAGTTGGCGGCGCTGGCGTAGCGCGAGTTGGAGCGGGCGAAGGGGATCCGGTTGCCACCGATGACCGCGACCCGTCGAACGTTCTGCACGATCCGCCTCCTCGAAAGTGTTGCCCGCACCTTACTCACCAGTAGGCTACGCCTATGACCGACAGGTATGCGAGCTTCGTCCAGTCGGGGGCCGGGCGGGCGCTGGTCAAGCGCCTCGGGCTGCCCGATCCGCCGCGACTGCGCCGGCACGCACCCGGCGAGCCGATTCTGCCCGGGCTGGTCCTGCTCGGTGCCGCCACCGGCGGGCGGCTCACCGAACCGGTCGGCAAGGCGCTGGCCGCCGCCGGGCTCGCGCTGCGCGACCCGGCCACCGCGGTGCCCGATCCGGCAACCGGTCGTACGCCGGAGAGCGCCGCTCTCGTCTTCGACGCTACCGGCATCACCGAGTCGTCCCAACTGCGCCAGCTCTACGACTTCTTCCACCCGCAGGCCCGAGCGGTGCAGCCCAACGGCCGGGTGATCGTGCTGGGCACCCCGCCGGCCGAGTGCGGCACGCCCCGGGAGGCGACCGCCCAACGGGCACTGGAGGGGTTGACCCGCAGCATCGGCAAGGAGTTCGGTCGCGGCATCACCGCGCAGCTGGTGTACGTCACGCGAAACGCCGACGCGGGGACCTGGACCAGCCTGGAGGCGACCCTGCGGTTCCTGCTGTCGGGTCGTTCCGCGTACGTGTCGGGGCAGGTCATCCGGGTCGGTGCCGGCCAGGCCACCGCTCCGGCCGACTGGGACCGCCCACTCGACGGGCAGGTGGTGCTGGTCACCGGCGCGGCCCGGGGCATCGGCGCGGCGCTGGCGCGGGTGCTGGCCCGCGACGGGGCGACCGTGGTGGCGCTGGACGTGCCGGCCGCCGGGGACGAGTTGGCCGCGGTGGCAAACGAGATCGGCGGCAGCGCCGTGCAGCTCGACCTGACCGCCGCCGACGCACCGGCCCGGCTCGCCGAGCACCTGGCCAGCCGGCACGGGCGGGTGGACGTGGTGGTGCACAACGCCGGCATCACCCGGGACAAGACCCTCGGCCGGATGGACGCCGACCGGTGGGACCAGGTCATCGACGTCAACCTGTCCAGCCAGGAACGGATCAACGACCTGCTGCTGGAGCGCGGATTGGTCCCGGCCGGCGGGCGGATCATCGGTGTCTCCTCGATCGCCGGGATCGCCGGCAACCGGGGCCAGACCAACTACGCCACCAGCAAGGCCGGGGTCATCGGGCTTGTCGACTCGCTCGCCCCGGCGCTGCGCGAGCGGCAGATCAGCGTCAACGCGGTCGCCCCCGGATTCATCGAGACCCGGCTGACCGCCCGGATCCCGCTGGCGCTGCGGGAGGCCGGCCGCCGGATGAACAGCCTCTCGCAGGGCGGATTGCCGGTGGACGTCGCGGAGACGATCGGCTGGCTCGCCTGGCCGGCCTCCGGTGCGGTGAGCGGCAACGTGGTCCGGGTCTGCGGCCAGAGCCTGCTGGGGGCGTGATGGCCAGGCGTAAACGCGGGGACGAGCCGAGCGACGATCTCTCGGTCGGCGAGCTGATCGACGGGCCGACCGAGATCCTGACCCCGGAGATCCGGGCCGCCGCGCTCGCCCGACGGGCGGACGGCGACGACCTGGAGGCCACCCGCGACCTGTCCCACCTCGCCCCGGGCGGCGGGCACTCCAACCCGTCGACGGATCAGCCGGCGCAGACGAGCCACGCCGGCACGCGGGCAGCCGGTGCCGCTGTCGGTGGCCCGGCCGGTGCTGCGGCCGCCCCTGGCGACCCCGCAATGCGGGCCCGGGTGGAACTGTCCCGGGTGCCGGCGGCCGGGCCGCTGTACCGGCGGGCGCTGCTGAACGCGGTGCCGGGGCTGGGTGGCCGGCGCGCCGCCGCGGTACCGGCGGTGGAGTTGGCCGTCGCCGGGGTGACGGTCGATCCGGAGCTGCTGGCCGACTACGACCGGGTTTGCGGGTTCCGCCTCGCCGACCGGCTGCCCGCTACCTTCCCGCACGTCATGGGCTTTCCGTTGGCGCTGCGTCTGATCACCGCACCGGACTTCCCGATCCCGCTGACCGGGGTGGTGCACGTCGGCAACCGGATCACGGTACGCCGACCGGTCACCGTCACCGACCGGCTGGACTTCACCACCTGGGCCGAGAATCTGCGCCCGCACGACCGGGGGCGGCAGCTGGACGTCGTACTCGTCGGGTCGGTCGACGGCGAGGAGGTGTGGCGCGGCGTCTCGACGTACCTCGGCCGGCAGCGCACCCCGGACGGCGGCGAGCGGCGCGACCACGGTGAGCGGCCCGCACCGCCGGCCGCCACCGCCCGCTGGACCGTCACGCCCCGGGTGGGTACGGACTACGCGCGGGTCTCCGGCGACCACAACCCGATCCACACCTCGTGGCTGGGCGCGCGGCTGCTCGGCTTCCCCCGGCCCATCGCGCACGGCATGTGGAGCAAGGCGCGGTGCCTCGCGGCACTGGAGAGCCGGCTGCCCGATGCGTACACGGTGGACGTGGTGTTCAAGTTGCCGGTGCCGCTGCCCGGCGCGGTGGCCTTCAGCGCCACCGCGCTCGATCCGGGCTGGGATTTCAGCCTGTACGACCGGCGGGGTCGCCCGCATCTGGCGGGCACCATCCGCTGAGCGGGGCCGGGCACTTGCCCGGCCCCGCCTTTTCAGCTAGGTTCTTCTCAAGTCGAGATGTTCTCTAAATGAGAGTGACCGAACGTGAACGAACAGGATTTCCTCGCCGCCTACGACCCGCGCGCCTACCCGGCGGTCGCGGTCACCGTCGACGTCGTTGCCCTGACCATCCGCGACGGCGCTGCGCACCTGCTGTTGATTCGCCGGGGCGAGCAGCCGCACGCCGGCCTCTGGGCCCTTCCCGGCGGTTTCGTCCGGCCGGACGAGGATCTGGTGGCCGCCGCCCGACGCGAACTGGCCGAGGAGACCGGTCTCGACGGCGAGCCGCTCCGCCGCGTCCACGTCGAGCAGCTGGCCTCATACGGCGCGCCCGACCGCGATCCCCGGATGCGGATCGTCTCGATCGCTCATCTCGCCTTCGCCCCCGACCTGCCGGACGCGACGGCCGGCACCGACGCCGACGAGGCGGTCTGGGTGCCGGTCGCCGAGCTGACCAACCGGCAACTCGCCTTCGACCATGGCCAGATCGTCGCCGACGGGTTGGAGCGGGCGCGCGCCAAACTGGAATACACCCCGCTGGCCACCCGCTTCCTCGCACCCGAGTTCACCATCGGGGAGCTGCGGGCCGTCTACGAGACGGTCTGGGGGCACCAGCTGCACGCCGGCAACTTCCACCGCAAGGTGCTCTCGGTGCCGGGCTTCGTGGAGAGCACCGGCGCCAGCACCGAACGCGGCGGTACCCGGGGCGGCCCGAGGGCCCGGCTCTACCGGGCCGGCGACGCGCGGCTGCTGCACCCGGCGCTGCTGCGCCCGGCGCGCGAGGAGACGGTGCGATGACCACCGACGAGGCGATCCGCCTGGTGACCACCGCCCGTGACGACGATGAGCTGTTCGGTGGCGACGCGCCGGAGCGGCGCTACCGGGAACTCGTCGGTGCCCTGCACCCGGACCGGCTCGGTTGGGCCGGTCCGGGGATCCGAGATGCCGCCACCGCCGCCTTCCTCCGGGTCACCAACCGCTGGCGGGCCCGGCGAGCCACCGTGTTGCACGGTTACCGGTGCGGGCGGCCCGCGTACTCCGGCGACCTCGCCGACCTGTACGACGTCGGTGCGGACCGGCTGCTCAAGTTGCCACGCGACGCGGCCGACAACGACCTGATGGTCCGCGAGCAACGCGCCCTGCGCACGCTCGCCGAACGGGGTGACCCGCGCTGGCTGCCGTACGTGCCCCGGCTGGTGGACAGCTTCACCCACCGCGACGCCGACACCGGCGCGGAACGCCGGATCACCGTGCTCGGCACCGCGCCCGGGCTGCACAGCCTGGTCGAGGTGCGGCGCGCCTATCCGGACGGGCTGGACGCCCGGGACGTGGCGTGGATGTGGCGTCGGCTCCTGGTCGCCCTCGGCCTGGCGCACCGGGCGGGCCTGGTGCACGGTGCGGTGCTGCCAACGCACGTGCTCATCGACCCCGATGCCCACGGCGTGGTGCTCGTCGACTGGTGCTTCTCCACCCCGCTCGGTGGCAGGGTGCCGGCGATGGTGCCCGACCACGACACGTGGTACCCGCCCGAGGTGCCCGACCGTGGCCCGTGCGGGCCCGGCACCGACATCTTCATGGCCACCCGATGCATGACCTGGCTGCTGAACCGCGACGCCCCACGCCAGCTGCTCGACTTCGCCAAGGGCTGCCGGCAACGGTTCCTGCGGTCCCGCCCCGACGACGCCTGGCTGCTGCTGCGCGAACTGGACGAGGTGCTGCACCGGCTCTACGGGCCGCGAACCTTCCGCCCCTTCACCCTCAACCCCTAAGGAGGCTGCCATGGGCAGCGGAGCATGGTCCACCGATGTGTACGACGCCGCCGACCGCTACCGCCGGGCCACCGGCACCAGCGCCTTCTCCTACAGCGACAGCGGAGCCCGGGTGGTGCACCCGGCGCTGGACCCGCGCGGCGCGGTACGGGAGAGCCGGGACAGCGCGGAGCACCCCCGGTCCACCCCCGTCGCGGTCCTGTTCGACGTGACCGGCTCGATGGGGCACGTGCCCCGCGTGCTCCAGGCCAAGCTGCCGCAGTTGCTGGGCCTGCTGCTGCGCCAGGGCTACGCCCGCGACCCGCAGATCATGTTCGGCGCGATCGGGGACGCCACCTGTGATCGGGTGCCGTTGCAGGTGGGGCAGTTCGAGTCCGACAACCGGATGGACGACGACCTCGGCCGGATCGTGCTGGAGGGCGGCGGTGGTGGCCAGATGCGGGAGTCGTACGAGCTGGCGCTGTACTTCATGGCCCGGCGCACGATCACCGACAGCTGGGAGAAGCGCGGCCGGCGCGGCTACCTGTTCGTGATCGGCGACGAGCTGGCGTACCCGCAGGTGAAGGCCGGCGAGGTGAGTCGGCTCGTCGCGGACGACCTGCGCGAGGACGTGCCGGTGCGGCAGATCGTCGACGAGGTCACCCGCAAGTGGGATACCTACTACCTGCTGCCCGCCGGCAGCCACTACTCGGGCAACCGCCGGGTGCTCGACTTCTGGCGCGACCTGCTCGGCCAGCGTGCCCTGGAGCTGGACGACCTGGCCGCGGTCTGCGAGACCATCGCACTCACCGTCGGTCTCGGCGAACAGGCCATCGACCTCGAACAGGGTCTGCGGGACCTGGACCGGGCCGGCTCGTCCGCCACCGGCACGGTGTCGAAGGCGCTGGCCCGGTTGGACGGGAGAGCCCGGGCCGAGGTGTCGAAGCTGCCGACCGGCCGGACCACCGGTCGCGGAGTGGTCCGGCTGTGACCCGGGCGGCGGCGGGTGTGGTCCCGGGCGGCACGGTGGCCGGCGGTACGGCCGGGCCGGGCCGGTGGTCGATCAGCGGGCCGGCGGCGAGGGGGCCGCACGGCCAGCACGTGATCGTGGTCGACCTCGGGTACGGCGACGCGGGCAAGGGCACGGTCGTGGACTGGCTCTGCGCGACCCGGCCGGTGCGGACGGTGGTGCGGTTCAACGGGGGTGCGCAGGCGGCACACAACGTCGTGCTGCGCGACGGCCGGCACCACACGTTCGCCCAGTTCGGGGCCGGCACCTTCCGTCCCGGGGTGCGGACCCACCTGTCCCGGCACGTGGTGGTGGACCCGCTGGCGCTGGCCGCCGAGGCGGACCACCTCGCCGTCGTCGGGGTGCCCGACGCGCTCGACCGGCTGACCGTGGACGGGGAGGCGCTGCTGGCCACCCCGTACCACCGGGCCGCCAACCGGGCCCGCGAGCTGGCCCGTGGAGCCGACCGGCACGGTTCCTGCGGGCTGGGGGTGGGCGAGGCCGTCGCGTACGGTCTCGCCCACCCCGACCAGGCACCCCGGGTGGCGGACTGCCGTAGCCCGGAGCTGCTGCGCCGCCGGCTGACCGCGCTGCGGGACCGGCTCAGCGCCGAACTCGGCCCGCTGGACGCCCCGCCGGTCGCCGACTGTCTGCCCGCGTACCGGGCCTTCGCCGACCGGGTGGCGATCGTCGACCGGAGCTGGCTCGGCGCGGAGCTGCGCGCCGGCACCTGCGTGTTCGAGGGCGCGCAGGGGGTGCTGCTGGACGAGTGGCACGGCTTCCACCCGTACACGACGTGGAGCACCACCACCGCCACCAACGCCGAGGCGCTGCTGGCCGAGGCGGGGCTGGCCGGATCGGCAACCCGGCTGGGGGTGCTGCGCACGGTCACCACCCGACACGGGCCGGGCCCGCTGGTGACCGAGGATCCGGCGCTCGGGTTGACCGATCCGCACAACCCGACGAACCCGTGGCAGGGCCGTTTCCGGTTCGGCCACTTCGACGCCGTCGCCCACGCGTACGCCCTGGCGGTGGCCGGTGGGGTCGACGGCCTGGCGCTTACCCACCTGGATCTCGTCGGTCACGGTTTCGACCTGCGGATCTGCCACCGCTACGCCGACTCGGCCGAGCTGGTGCCCGGCCCAGCCGGCGACCTCAACCGGCAGGCGGCGCTCACCACCCGCCTGCTGCGGGCCAGACCGGTGTACGACGCACCGCCGCCGGTCGACTGGCCCACGGCGGTGGAGCAGGCGCTTGGCGTGCCCGTCGTGCTCACCTCCCACGGCCCGACCGCCGAGGACAAGCGGGTGCGGACGGTTCAGCTCGACGCCGCTCGCGCCGAGCGCGGCACGATTACCCGGTCGACGGTGGGTGGAAGGCCCCATTAGCGGTGATCCGTCCGTCCCGCCCCGGTGTCGTCGCCCGGCGGCGAGCATGTATTCATGGAGGCCGCGCTCGACCTGCTTCGGCACACGCTCACCTCGCCGTGGGTGTATCTCCTGCTGTTCGGGCTCACCGCGATCGACGCGGTCTTCCCGCTGGTGCCGGCCGAGGCGGCGGTCATCACCGTCACCGTCCTCGCCACCGGCGGCGAGCCGAATCTGGTGGTGGTGATCGTGGTGACCATGCTGGGTGCCGTGCTCGGCGACCACGTCTCCTACGCCATCGGGCGCGGCGGCGGCTCGGGTCGTCTGGATCGTTCGCCGGAGGACAGCCGACGTCGGGCCGGATCGCAGTGGGCGCGGCGGGCGGTGTGCCGGCACGGCGGCGTCATCCTGACCTCCGCCCGATACCTGCCCGGCGGGCGGACGGCGGTCACCCTGACCATGGGGGCGGTGCGCTACCCACTGCGTCCGTTTCTGCTCTACGACCTGATCGGTGCCGGCACGTGGGCGCTCTACTTGGTGCTGCTCGGCCTCGTCGGCGGGCTGGCCTTCGAGCGGGAGCCGATCTACGGGATCCTGGCCGGCATCGGCCTGTCGATCGCGGTGACGCTGCTGGTGCAGCTGGCCCGCAGGCTGCGCCGCCGCGCCCACCACCGTGCCGCACGGCGCTGAGGCCCGGCCGGTCACGCCTCGGGCGGATGCCAGGTCAGGCCGCGCAGCAGTTGCCCGGCGCCGAGCCAGGCGACGTTCATCATCTGCGTGGCGGTCTTCTCCGGGTCGGCCTCCGGATGGTCGGCCAGCCAGTCGGCAAGTGACTCGCTCGCACCGACAAGCGCGTACGCGACGACCTCCAGCTCGGTGTCGGCCACCTCGCGCCCCTCGGCGCGCAGCGCGTGGTCGAGCATCCCGGCGACCACCTCCACCAGCCGGGCCCGCATCACGGTCAGCTCACCCGCGAAGGGCTGCTCGGCGCGGGCCTGCCGGTAGAGCACCGCCCAGCCGTCCCGGTGCGCGCCGACGAAGCCGAGGAACGCCCGTAGCCCACGCCAGAGTCGCTCGTCGGCGGGCAGGTCGGGGGCGGCGGCACCGGCGATCGCCTCCATCATCCGGGTGCCCTCACGGTGCAGGCAGGCGACGAAGAGTTCCTCCTTGGTGCCCAGGTACGCGTACACCATGGGCTTGGAGATGCCCGCCACCTCGGCGATCTCGTCCATGCTGGCACCGTGGTAGCCGCGTCGGGAGAAGATCCGCACCGCAGAGTCGAGCATCTGCTGCTGCCGTACGGCGCGCGGGAGGCGTTTGAACGCGGGACCGGTGGGCACCTTGCGAGCATACCTACCCGTGCGTAAGGTTACGCACGAGTAGCCACTGTCCGAGAGGTGCTTTCCCATGACTGACTTCGACCCGGCCAACTTCGCCAACGTCGGCCCGAAGGAGTTCGCCCAGCTCGTCAAGAACACCCCGGAGAGCAAGCTGGCCGAGGTGATGTCGGGTGACCTGCGGGGCAAGATCCTCGGCGAGGTCTTCGGGCGGATGCCGCAGATGTTCCGCGCCGACCGGGCCGGCAACACCAACGCGGTCATCCACTGGAACATCACCGGCGCCCCGGACGGCGGCACCGACACCTACGAGGTGGTCATCGCCGACGGCACCTGCACGGTCAACGAGACCCCGCAGCACGACCCCCGGCTGAGCCTGACCCTGGGCCCGGTCGAGTTCCTGAAGATCGTCTCCGGCAGCGCCAACCCGGTCATGATGTTCATGACCGGCAAGCTCAAGGCAAAGGGCGACCTGGGCCTGGCCGCCAACATCGCGAACCTCTTCGACATCCCCAAGGCCTGACATGGTCGAGTTCTCGCTCGACCTGAACGAGGAACAGCGGGATCTACGGGACTGGGTGCACGGCTTCGCCAGCGAGGTCGTGCGCCCGGCCGCGGCCGAGTGGGACGACCGCGAGGAAACCCCCTGGCCGGTCATTCAGGAGGCGGCGAAGGTCGGGCTCTACGGTTTCGAGTTCCTCGCCACCTGCTGGGCCGACCCCACCGGGCTGTCGCTGCCGATCGCCAGCGAGGAACTGTTCTGGGGCGATGCCGGCATCGGGCTGAGCATCTTCGGCACCTCGCTCGCGGTCGCCGCCATCTACGGCGCGGGCACCCCGGACCAACTCGTCGAATGGGTGCCGCAGTGCTTCGGCGACACCGACTCCCCGGCCGTCGCCGCCTTCTGCTCCTCCGAGCCGGAGGCCGGTTCCGACGTCGCCGCCATGCGTACCCGGGCGACCTACGACGAGGCCACCGACGAGTGGGTGCTGCGCGGGCAGAAGGCGTACGCCACCAACGGCGGGATCGCCGGAGTGCACGTGGTGACCGCCTCGATCGAGCCGGAACTGGGCTCGCGGGGACAGGCCGCGTTCGTCGTACCGCCCGGCACCGCCGGACTCAGCAGCACCCGCAAGCTGCGCAAGCTCGGCCTGCGCGCCTCGCACACGGCCGACGTCTTCCTCGACGACGTCCGGGTACCGGGTCGGTGCCTGCTCGGCGGCAAGGAGGCGCTTGAGGAACGCCTGGCCCGCGCCCGCACCGGGCAACGCGCCTCCGGCCAGGCCGCCATGCGTACGTTCGAGCTGTCCCGCCCCACCGTCGGCGCGCAGGCGCTCGGCGTGGCCCGGGCCGCGTACGAGTACGCCCTGGACTACGCGAAGGAGCGGTTCCAGTTCGGGCGGCCGATCATCACCAACCAGGCGGTCGCCTTCACGCTGGCCGACATGCGGATGGAGATCGACGCCGCCCGGCTGCTGGTCTGGCGGGCCTCCTGGATGGGCCGGAACAACCGGCCGTTCACCGCCGGTGAGGGCTCGATGTCCAAGCTCAAGGCCGGCGAGGTAGCCGTCTCGGTGACCGAGAAGGCGGTCCAGCTGCTCGGTGGCGCCGGCTTCCTGCGGGACCACCCGGTCGAGCGCTGGTACCGGGACGCCAAGATCTACACCATCTTCGAGGGCACCTCGGAGATCCAGCGGCTGGTCATCTCCCGGGCGATCTCCGGGATGCAGATCCGCTGACATGGATCTGCCGTTCATCGTCGGCACGCTGACCCGGCGGGGCCTGCTCGCCCCGGGCCGCCCGATCCGCGTCGCTTCCCAGCTCAGCGCGCTGCGCAAGTGGGGTTGGAGCCTCGCCGGCGAACTGCGCCAGGCGGCGGCCCGGGACCCGGGCCGGGTCGCCGTCATCGACGAGCAGGGCACCGAACTGACGTACGCCGAGCTGCTCGACCGGTCCATGCGGCTCGCCCGCGCGCTGCGTGCCGCACTCGGCGTCCAGGCCGGCGACCGGGTCGCCGTGCTCTGCCGCAACCACCCGGGCCTGATCGAGACCGTCGTCGCCGCCACGCTGCTGGGCGCCGACGCCGTACTGGTCAACACCGGGCTCTCGCCGGCGCAGCTGGCCACCGTGGCGCAGGAGCAGCGGCTGCGGGTCCTGGTGCACGACGACGAGTTCACCGAACGGGCCCTCGGGCTGCCGGCGGACCTGCACCGCCTCGACGAGCAGGCCCGCAACGAACTGATCGACACCGCCCTGCCCGGTGACCTTCACCCGCCCGAGCGGGACGGCCGGATCATCGTGCTCACCTCCGGCACCACCGGTGCGCCCAGGGGCGCCCGCCGACCCACCCCGAACGGCTTCGGCCCGTTGGTGTCCATCATCGACCGGATCCCGCTGCACGTGCGGGACCGGGTGCTGATCGCCGCCCCGATCTTCCACACCTGGGGGTACGCGGCCCTCCAGGTCTGCTTCGCCCTGCGGGCCACCATCGTGCTGCACCGACGCTTCGACCCGGCCGCCACCCTGGACGCCCTGGTTCGGCACCGCTGCCAGGCACTGTTCGCGGTGCCGGTGATGCTGCAACGGCTGATGGAGCTGCCGGCGCCGGAGCACCGACCGCCGCTGAAGGTGGTCGCGGTGAGCGGCTCGGCGCTGCCCGGCGGGCTGCCGGCGGCGTTCATGGACACCTACGGCGACGTGCTCTACAACCTGTACGGCTCGACCGAGGCGTCCTGGGCCTCCATCGCCACCCCCGTCGACCTGCGCCGGGCACCCACCACCGCGGGCAGACCGCCGCACGGGACCCGGCTGGAGATCGTCGACGACGACGGCAAGCCGGTGCCCGGCGGCCGGGTCGGGCGGATCCTGGTCGGCAACGAGATGCTCTTCGAGGGCTACACCTCGGGTACCGACCGGGATCGGCACGACGGCCTGCTGGACACCGGCGACCTGGGCCGGGTCAACGCCGACGGACTGCTCTTCGTGGACGGCCGCGCCGACGACATGATCGTCTCCGGCGGCGAGAACGTCTTCCCCGCCGAGGTGGAACAGCTGCTCACCCAACTCCCCCAGGTGCGCGAGGCCGCCGTCATCGGCGTACCCGACCCCGACTACGGCCAGCGGCTCGCCGCCTTCCTCGCCCTGCGCCCCGGCGAGACCCTCGACGCCGATGCGGTCCGCGAGTACGTCCGGCACTACCTGGCCCGCTTCTCCGTGCCCCGCGACGTCGTCTTCGTCAGGTACCTGCCCCGCAACGCCACCGGCAAGGTGCTCACCCGCGAACTACGCCGCTACTACGCCTGACCGCCGCCAGCAGAACGCCGAGCCCTCAGCTGCCGACGGTTGCTGGTGGATCGAGTCGGTGGGTTCACGGGTAGAGGGTCAGACCAGGTGTGCGGGCAATGGTCACGAGCTGGTCCAGTGTCAGCAGCGGCTCGTCCGCGGTCAGCGTCGTCTCGACCTGGTTACCGATTACCTCGTGGTGCAGGTTGTTCGTCATGATCTGCACCGAGGTCCCGTCTGGCCTGCTCAGCAGCGCCCAAAGCTGCCGGCCGTCAGCCATGAACTCGTTCACCCGAACCACTGCCGTCGCGCCGTCCGGGTAGTCCTTGGATTCGCAGCTGAGCTCGTCCGGACCGCCGCTGCAGAGTTCGGCCATGGCCTCGTCGGTGCCGGTTGGGAACACCCGCAGCTGAAAGAAGCCGGAGTCACCGTCGGCGCGCCGGATCGAGCCATCGACCGTGTACCACCGGTAGCTGGGGTGGTACACGAACTGGGGCTCGGTGCAGGTTGGCTGCGCCGGCTCCAGGCGTACGCCCGGCGGCAGCGCACTGCCCAGCATCGCGCGGAACACGCCGGTCAGCCGGACCACCGCCTCCTCGGGCGACTCGGTAGGACGGGCACGGACGGTGTCGTGCGACTGTGTCGGTGGTTGCGGGCCAGTAGGCTTCGGGCTCACACCTGTGCAGAGCGCGGGTGCCGAGCCCGTAGGCAAGCCCGGCGGGGCTGCGAAGCCGACCGGACCGGAAGCGGCCCCATGGCGGGCCAGCAGGTTCGGCATCACCAGGACGGCGGCGGCAACAGCAGCGGTTGCGGTGGCCGCAATTGTCCAGCTCCGGTGACGCCTACGGTGAACCTCGGCCTCAATCAACCGGTCCACCGAGATCCTGCTCGGTGGCGGCGCGACCACGGCAGAGCGCATCTGTCGGGACAACTCATCCATGCGTGGGTACCTCCTTGTCGCCGACAAGCCGCCCGCGCAGGGTCTCGATGGCCCGGGCAGCCTGGCTCTTCACTGTTCCGGTGGTACAGCCGAGTTCTTGGGCGGTCTCCTCCACCGAGAGGTCGCAGAAGTAGCGGAGCACCAGGACCGCCCGGCGACGCGGCGGCAACTCGGCGAGTAGGGCGAGGATGGCCAGCCGGTCCGCAGTACCCTCGACGGCCGGGATGACCGCCCGGTCGGGTACCTCGGACCAGGAGGTTTCCCGACGCCATGGCCGGCGGCGTTCGTCCAGCCAGACCCGCAGCAGGGTACGCCGCACGTACGCGTCGGGATTGTCCATCGCGGACACCCGTCGCCAGTGCCGCAGCAGCTTGACCAACGCCGTCGACACCAGGTCGTCGGCGGTGTGCCAGTCACCGCACAGCAGGTACGCGGTACGCCGCAGCGGATCCAGCCGCGCCGCGACGTACTCGCGGTAACCCTCGTAGTCCACCGGCAACCCGGTCACCTCCTCGCCTCACCACTCAAACGGAGGGCGTCAGGTGTGGGGTTGCCCGCCAATCGAATCGGCCCGATCACTGGTGGCGCGCTCCTGACGAGCATCGAACCCCGCCCCAACAGCTATGTCCTCGGGGTAGCGCAGGGAGCCCCCGCCCACTTTCGTGCTCAGCGGTCGGTGACGCGGCCGATGGCGGCGGCGACGCCGCTGACCCGGTCGGCGAGCAGGCCGAGCGCGCCCACCGCCCGGTCGACCGGGTCGTCGCCGGAGCCGCCGAGCGCCCGCGAGCGCTGGAAGGCATCCTTCACCTCGGCCCAGCGGGCGGCCTGCTCCGGCGTGAGCCGGCCGCGCAGCTCGGCGAGCTTGAGCAGGTTGGCCTCCGCCCCGGCCGCCAGGGTCTGCGCCTCACCCAGGTAGTGATCGTCGATCACCGCCTCCAGCTCCTCGTCGGTGAGCACCGGTACGATCCGCTCGGCCAGCTTGTTCATGTTCCGGTAGGACCCTTGGAGCTGGAACGGCGGTTCGGTGCGGGCGTCGTCGGACTGGGCCGCCGAGGCGATGTACGCCTGGTTGTTGGCAAGCACCACCTGCTGCACCCGCAGCAGCTTGCGCAGCACCGAGACGACCTGCTCCAGCTCGACCGGCTGGTACGGGTGCGACAGCTGGTCGGCGCGGACCGTGTCGTCGCCCCGGGCCATCCGCACCAGCAGCTCCAGGTCCGCCCGGTCCCGCCCGGACAGCGGCGCCAGCACCGGGTTCGCGGTGAGCGCGTTCTCGACATAGCTGAGCGCGAAGACCTCCTCGCGGCCAGAGAGCACGTCGCCGAGGTTCCACACGTCGGCCCGGTTGGCGAGCATGTCCGGGACCCGGAACCGCTTCCCCGACTCGGTGTACGGGTTGCCCGCCATGCACACCGCGAACCGCTTGCCGCGCAGGTCGTACGTGCGGGTCCGGCCCTCCCAGACACCCTCCATCCGGCGCTGGCCGTCGCAGAGCGAGATGAACTTCTGCAACAGCTCCGGGTTGGTGTGCTGGATGTCGTCCAGGTAGAGCAGCACGTTGTTGCCCAGCTCCAGGGCGAAGGAGATCTTCTCGACCTCCTGCCGGGCGGTGGCGTCGGGCGCCTCCGCCGGGTCCAGCGAGGTGACCTTGGTGCCCAGGGCCGGCCCGTTGACCTTGACGAAGACCAGGCCGAGCCGGCTGGCCACGTACTCCATCAGGGTGGTCTTGCCGTAGCCGGGCGGTGAGATCAGCAACAGCAGGCCGGACTGGTCGACCCGCTTGCCGTCGCCGGTCGCGCCGAGCTGCCGGGCCAGGTTGTCGCCGATCAGCGGCAGGTACACCTCGTCGAGCAGCCGGTTGCGGACGAAGGCGTTCATCACCTTCGGCCGGTACTCCTCCAGCCGCAGTCGCTCCCGCTCGACCTCCACCAGCGCGTTGCGTCGCCGCTGGTAGTCCCGGTACGCCGGGACCAGGTCGGTGCGGAAGCTGCGGGTCCGGGCCAGCGTCTCGTCCAGCCGTACGTCGAGAGTGGAGCCGTCGATGCGCGGGTACGCGCCGAGCAGGCCGGCGACCGTCTCGGTCATCGTCGCCGCGCTGTCCTCGCGGGCCAGGTCGGGGCCGCACAGCTCGACGGCGACCGCCTCCGGCAGGTCGTAACCGGACAGAGCACCGTCGTCGGTGGCCAGGAAGGCGGTCAGCCACGCCTCGACGAGCTGGTACCGGCCGGCCAGGTCGTCACCGAGCGCCCGCAGGTCGTCGTCGAACTCGCGGGAGGAACGGGACTGCGAGCCGCCGAGCGCCCGGCGGAACCGGTCCAGCAGGGCGCGCGCCCCGCCGCCGGTGACGAAGCGCACCGGCGGGGCAGCGAGTTCGGCGAACAGGTACTCGCCAGCGAGCGCGGTGCCAGCGGGCGGCAACGGCAGTCCGGTGTCGCGCAGGAACACCTCGATCGCCTCGGCGAGCTGGGCGCAGAGCAGATCGGCGGCGTCCGCACCGTCGGGGCGACCGAACCGCGCCCGGGCCCGGGCCAGCGAGGCGGCACGCGCCGTCCAGGTCGACCGGGCCGGCTCGTCGGTGCCGTACCGCCAGAAGAGTTGGGCGGCGGCGCGATCGGCCGGCGGGTAACGCAACAGCCCCGCACTCGCGTGCAGGCGTAGCAGCACCCGCAGGATCTCGGCCGCGTCGTGGTCGTGCACGCCGCGCTCGTAGCCCTCGTCGTAGCGGGTCTCGGCGATCCGCCGGACCAGCTCCCGCAACCCGTCGGCGTCCACCGCCGCCGCGTGCAACTCGTCCAGGCCGGGGCCGTCGCGGCCGGCCTCGGCGGCGGCCAGGATCGAGGTGGCCAGGTACTCGGCCCGGTACACCTGCGCCGACTCGGAGACCAGCAGCTGGTCCCAGAACCGTCGGGTCCGCTGGAACTCCTCGTCGCGTACCGGGGCGCGGTAGTCGGTGCCGGTCACCGCCACCACCATCCGGCCCTCGGCCGGCACCACCGCCACGTCGATCGGTTGGGTGTTCACCGCGAAGCGGTGCCGGCCCAGCCGGATCGTCTCGCCGCCGTCGGCGTACAGGTCGAGCCGGTCGCGCAGGCCGCGCCCGGCCTCCTGGCGGGCGGCCCGGACCCGGCCGTCCAGCTCCTCGGCCCGCACGGCGTCGCCGAGGGTACGCAGTTCCTCGACCACCGCGCGCAGCTTGTCCACCATCGGATCGGCCGCGAAGTAGGTGTTGATGTCGTCGAGCGAGCCGAGGGTGCCGGCCCGCCGGTGCACGCTCACCAGGATCCGTTCGGCGGAGGCGACGAGCCGGTCGGCGCGCCGGGCCCGCTCGTCCAGCAGCGCCTGCTTACGGGACGAGAACGCCTCGTAGATGTCGGTACGCCGGGTGGCCAGTTCGGCGAGGAAGTCGTCGAACTCGCCGAACCGGGACTCCAGCTCCTCCACCCGCAGCAGCAGGCGACCGAGCTGCTCGTCGCACCGCTCGGCAGTGTCCGCCGCCGCCAGCGCACCGGTGACCGCCTGCCCGAGTAGGGCGAACTCGGCAGCGAAGCCGGCCCGGCCCTCCGCGGCGGCCAGTTCCCGGCGGCGCTTGTCCAGCACCGCGCGGGCCCGGTTGACCGCGCCCAGCACCTCGCCGACGCGGCCCAGGATGGCGGTGCGGACCGTCGCGTCGGCGATGTCCAACCCGCCGACCACGTCGGTGATGGTCTGCAGGCCGTCGGTACGCGCGGTCAGCTCGTCGCGGACGGTGCCCGCCTCGGCCACCGTGCCGATCTCACCGGCCTTGGTGGCGAGCCGCGCCACCTCCTGCTGGTAACCGGTGAACGCCTCGTCGCGGCGCAGGAACTCCACCGCCCGGCGGCCGGCCGCCGCCAGCTCCTCGTCGAGTCGAGCGGCCAACTCGTCGATCCGGGCGTGGTCGACGTAGCGCAGCTCGCGCAGCGTCTCCAGGTGTCCCCGGGCGCGGCGCAGGCCGCCCAACTGGGTGACCCAGTCGTCGGCGGTCAGCGGCGCCTCGCCGCGGGCCCGACGGGCCAGCGAGGCGATCTGCTCGGCGCTGTCGTCAAGTTCGGCGCGGGCCCGCTCGGTGAGCGTCCGGACCTTCTCGTGCTCCTCCAGCACGGCGGCGGCGGTGCGGCGCAGGCCGGTCAGCGGGGTGGCCAGGTCACCGAGTTCGTCCTCGCCGAGCCAGTGGTAGTGGTCGGCGATCCGGGCGCAGGCGGCGATAAGTGCCTCGTAGACCCCGGCGGTGGCGGTGCCGTCGACCATCCGGGCCGCCGACAGGCAGTCCGAGATGCCGCGTACCAGGTCGGCGTTGCCGATCCGCTCCAGCGGTCCGGTGCCGGCCGGCTGCGCCGCCGCGTACGCGTCCGAGACATACGGCGTCTGCCAGACCTGCATCGGGTGCACCCGGGTCGGCTCCTCGGACACCGCCCGGAACACCACGAGCGTGCCGTCGTCGAACAGCGAGAAGCCGTGGCACGGGATCGGCGCGGCCACCTCCTTGCGGATCGCGTTGTACGGCAGCAGCAGGCTTCGGCCGTCGGCGCGGGCGTGGAAGACGTAGAGCACGTCCTCGCCGTTGGGCGAGCGCACCACTCGCTCGAACTCCAGCTCCGACACGTCGGTGTCGAAGGTCCTGGTGACCCCGGTGACCAGGTGGTAGCCGCCCGGGAAGATGATGCCGTGGTCCTCCGGGAGCCGTTGGCAGGCGACGCCGATGCCGTCGAGCCGGACCACCTCCCGGGTGAGCGTGTTGAACACCAGGTGCCGCCACTGCGTCTCCTTGTACGGCCGCAGCCGCAACAGGATCAGCGGCCCCACCCGGGCCCAGTGCACGTCGGCGTCGGCAAGGCTCTGCAACGGCTCGTCCACCGGCTCGCTGTAGACGCCCTCGCCGACCTCGGTGTTGTTCTCCACCTTCACGGTCAGCGTGCCGCCGACCGTCTCCACGAAGACCTGACCGTCGATCGAGATGTGCGGGTGCCGGCCGAGTACGTGGTCCTCGCGGGTCGTCTCGGTCCACTCGAAGTCGTGCGACGGCGGGAAGACGTGGTCACGCTCGCCCCGGCTGTCCAGGTACTCGGGTACCCCGTCGACGCCGACCCGCCACCGCAGCACCCGGATGTCCTCGGTGCGCGGACCGGTCTGGAACACCGCCAGCAGCCGGCCGTCGACCCGACGCAGCTGCAGCAGGCGGGCCTGCCGGTAGTAGCGGTACAGCTCGCCGAAGTCGCGGACGAACTGCGGGTCGCGCAGCAGGCCGGGCAGCTCGTCGTGGCCCGCCTCGTCGAACCGGAACCCGGCCATTTCCGGGCCGGCCGCGTCCGGCCCGGAGCCGCCGGATTCCCTCGTGAACCGGTGCAGCGAGAAGACGTCGTCGACACTGGTCTCCGGCTTCAACCCGATGAAGACGTTGTAGCCGAACAGCATCAGCCCGCCCACCGAAACGATGTCCCGGGGTACGCAGTTGTGCTCCGTGCGGATCCGCTCGGTGCTCAGCAGCCGCAGCTCGGTGCTGCCGAAGACCTCCAGCCGCCGGGCGTTGAGCGCCTCCGCCCGCCGAGCCAGTTCGGTCGCCTGGGTGCCGAGCCGCCGCCGCAGCACCTCGTAGCTGCCATCGTCCAGTCCCGGCCCGGTCGGGTCCGGGGCAGCCGGAGCCGGTCCGGCGTCGCCGGGCGTACGCCCGACAGCGGCCGGACCGGCGGTCGGCTCACTCACCGGCGCGCTGCCGTGGGCCGGCCAGGGCGGCGACCGGGGTCTCCGCCACGCCGAGGCGCTGCGCGACCTTCAGCAGCTCCTGAAGCTTGCCCTTGTCGCCGCCGCCGGAGCGCATCTGCTGCATCAGGAACGCCGACAAGGTGAGGTTCTGCACGTCGGCGCTGTCGACCGAGCCGACCATGCGGGCCAGGTCGTCGGTGAAGCTGGCGCTGCCGTCCAGCCACGGCTGGGCGAGGTTCTTCGCCACGTCCGAGTGGGCCACGAAACCGTCCACGCTCTTGCCGTACGAGATGGAGCTGAGCAGCCGGTCGAAGAAGATGCTGTCCCCACCGACGATGTCGATGTTCGCCTTCTCCAGGCCGGTGGCGACCAGCTTGGCCTGCGCCTCGGCGACCTGACGCTGGGTGTCCAGCCCGGCCAGCCGGACCTCCTTCTCCAACTCCAGGCGCAGCCGGTACTCCTCGTGCTCCCGGGTCGCGTCGTCGAGCGCGGCCATCGCGGCGGCCTTCTCGGTGAGACCTTCCGCCTCGCCCTTCAGCTTCTCGCGCACCGCCTCGGCGGCGGCCACGGCCTTCTCCCGCTCGACGGCGGCCTCGGCGCGCCCGACCTTCTCGATCGCCTCGGCGCTGCGCTCCTGGACCTGCACGTCGGCCAAACCAGCCGCCGCCGCCTCGGCCTGGACGCCTTCGGCCAGCCGGATCTTCGCCCGGGTGTCCAGCTCGGCGGCCTGCTGCCGGGCCTCGGCCAGCACCAGTTCCTCGCGAGCCCGGTGCTTCGCCGCCGCCTCCGCGGCCTCCGCCGCCTTGATGTCCTTGACCAGGTTCTCCTGCGCCTCGGCCTCCGCCTGGATGACGAGCGCCTGCCGGGTCCGCTCGGCCTCCTCGACCACCCGCAGCCGCTTGATGTTCTCCTCCTGCTCGGCCACGGTCTTCTCCACCGCGATCCGCTCCCGGATCACCTCGGCGATGGCCCGCTTCTCGGCCTCGACCTCCTTGTCCTTGGCGATCGTGCTCAGCTCGGTCTCCCGGTCCCGGCCGATGACCTCCAGCAGGCGGTCCTTCTCGATCCGCTCGGTCTCGATGGCGATGACCCGCTCGCGGTTCTTCTCGGCGACCGCGATCTCCCGGGCCCGATTCTCGTGCTGGACGCCCAACTGCTCGTCGGTACGGATGTTCGCGGTCTCCGCCCGCAGCCGCTCCTCTGCGCGTACCCGGGTGACCTCGGCCTCCTCGCGGGCCCGTACCGTCTCGATCTCGCGGCGCTGCTTGGCCTCGGCGTCCGCCTGCCGGCGCTCCAGTTCCAGGATCGCCTCCCGCGCGTCGACGTTCTGCCGGGTGATCTCCTTCTCCTCGCTGCGGCGGAACTCGTTCGTCCGCACGTGCTCCAGCGCGGTCAGCTCGGTGATCTTCCGGATGCCCTGGGCGTCGAGGATGTTCTTCGGGTCGAGCTGCGCCATCGGCGTCTGCTCCAGGAAGTCGATCGCCGCGTCCTCCAGGCTGTAGCCGTTGAGGTCGGTGCCGATCACCCGGATGATCTGATCGCGGAACTCGTCGCGTTTGGTGTAGAGGTCGACGAAGTCGAGCTGCTTGCCGACCGTCTTGAGCGCCTCGGAGAACTTCGCGTTGAACAGCTCCTGGAGGGTTTCCCGGTCGCTGGCCCGCGCGGTGCCGATCGCCTGCGCCACCTTGATGACGTCCTCGACGGTCTTGTTGACCCGGACGAAGAAGGTGATCCGGATGTCGGCCCGGATGTTGTCGCGGCAGATCAGACCCTCGTTGCCGGTCCGTTCGATGTCGATCGTCTTGACCGAGATGTCCATGGTCTCGGCCTTGTGCAGGACCGGCAGCACGACCGCGCCGGTGAAGGTCACGTCGACCCGCCGCACCTTGGACACGATCAGGGCCTTGCCCTGCTCGACCTTGCGGAACAGCCGGCTGACCATGAACACCACGCCGAGCGCGACGAGCAGGACGACGGCGAGGAGTACGCCTATACCGGTGGTGATGACATCCATGGCTGGGCGCGCGTGCGATGGCGACCGGCCGGGAAGGCCGGACGGGACGCCGCGCATCCTCCTTTCGGGGCGGCTCAGGGGCAGCGTGGGGCGGGCCGGCCGAAGGGGGTTGACCGGCTGCGCTCGGCGGGTTGGTGGTGAACTATTCGGGGACGTGTCTCAGCGGGTCGAAGGCGGGTCCGGCGGGCATCACCCAGAAGAACTCGCCGTCGGTGTCGTAGTCGTAGATCAACGCGGAACTGCCGGCCGGCATCCGTTCGTCGCCCGGTTGCCGGATCTGCACCACCGCCGACGAACCGTCGGCCGCGGTCACCTCGGCCTGACCGAAGTCGGCGGTGACCGTGCCGGTGCGTACGACGCAGAGGCGACCGACGAAGGCGTGCCGGGTGGCGTCCGTCTCGGTCGGGAAAAGCCGGCTCAACGGCACCGCGATCAGGCGGGTCACCAGCCAGGCGCAGGCCGCGGCGGCCAGCAGGACACCGACCGAGACGGCGATCCGGGTGCCGGAGCCGAGGCCGAGGCCGTCCAGCAGGGCGGTGCCGGCCAGGCTGACGAACCAGGCCACCGCCACGAGCAGGGAGAAGATCACGGCACTGGGCACGCCGCCCAGCCCGAGACCGGCCAGCACGGTGCCGGGTACGCCGTCGACGTCGAGGTCGTCGCCGAGATCCAGCACGCCGGTCAACACCAGCAGCCAGTAACCGACGACGACCACCAGGAGGAAGCTGAACAGCACGGTCGGAAAGCTGAGCGCCGCGCCGAGAAAGCCGGTCACCGCGTCCTCCTTCCCCGTCCCGGTGGCCCCTGTCCGGCCACCGGCACGATGATCGTGACATGGGATGTCAACGCCCGACGGTGGCCGATCGGCCGGTCCAGCCGGCCTGAACGGTCGCTCAACCGAGATTGGCCTCGATGAGGGCGTCCATCGTCGACGACCGGGTCTCGACGTCCGGTGCCGTCACCGCCAGGAACCAGCAGCGCCCGTCCGGTGCCCAGGCCGACAGGTACGCCGTCGACGTCGCCGGCTCATCCGTGGCCATCACCTCGGCGCGGGTCGTCACGTCCACCTCGCGCGGTGTGCCGGGCAGGCCCAGCGGAGCCTCGAAGTCGAACACCGCGACCACCCGGGAGACCGGACCGGATCCCTCGTACGCCGACCGGGTGCCGGCCGGCACCACCTCCGGCCGAGCCATCCGCAGCACCGCGTCGGTGGCGTCGACCGGCCGCAGATCGGGCGGCAGGCCCCGTAGCTCGGGTGCGACCGGGCTGGCGGGTGGCCCGGCAAGGGGCGGCGAAGATTCGTCGTGCCGTGCGGTCGCGGCCATGAACACCGCCAACCCGACGACCGCGCACGAGGCGAGCGCGGCGGCAGCGGCCCGCAGCTTGCGGCGACGGCGCAGGCGGGCCCGCACGGCCGGTAGCGGGTCCGGCGCGGGCGGCCCGGAGTCGGCGCTCCACACCCCGCGCAGCGCGTCGCGGATGTCGGTCATCCCGCCGCCTCCATTTCCGGGCGTACCCGGGCGGTCGGCAATCCGGCCCGCACGATGCCGAGGGCGCGATGACGCAGCGATCGGACGGTCCCCGGGCGACGTCCGATCGCCGCCGCGATCGACTCGTCATCCAGGTCGTCCAGATAGGTCATGACCAGTACCACCCGCTGCAACGGGGCGAGCCCGGCGAGCAGCCGGCGCAGTTGACCGTCGGCCACCTGATCGACCTGGTCGGCACCCACCGGCGTTCGCGCGGCCGCAACCGACCGGACCCAACGGGCGATCGTCCGCAGCCGACCCACGTGCAGCCGGACCATGGTGACCTTCGCGGACGCGAGTGGACCGCCGCCGGCCAGCGGGCCGTGCCACGCCGTGGCCATCCGTACGTAGGTCTGCTGGAGGAGTTCCTCGGCCTGGCCCGGATCGGCGGTGACGGCGCGGGCGTACCGACGCAGCGCCGGTGCGGATTCGCGTACGAACGTCTCGAACTCGTCGGCGTCCATCCCACCTCCCTCACCGGTTAGAGACGCCGCCACCGGTGCGTCCAGTTGCAGTGTCGGCCGTTGGTTTTCACCAACGGACGGGACGCATCACGGCAGCGCGGCCAACGAGCACCCGCAGCACCGGCTAGGCAGACCAGCAGTGTCCCTTCTCAACCTGCGCCAACACCCGCCCATCAGGCGGGAAGGGTGATCCGGCCGTCGACCGCGGCGGCGGCGATGTCCCGGCGGTAGTGCGATCCGGGCAGCTCGATCCCGCGTACCACCTGGTAGGCGGCCTCCCGGGCGGCGGCCAGGTCCGGGCCGGTGGCCGTACCACAGAGGACCCGGCCGCCGGCGGACAGCAGGGCGCCGTCGGCGGCCCGGCGGGCGGTACCCGCGTGGATCACGCCGGGCTGCTCGCCGCCGTTGATCACGTCGCCGGTACGCGGCCCCGCCGGATAACCCTCGGCGGCGACCACCACGGTCACCGCGGCGCCGGTACGCCAGCGCAGCGGCGGATGGTCGGCAAGGGTGCCGGTGGCGGCGGCGTGCAGTAGCCCACCCAGCGGCGTCTCCAGCAGCGCGAGCACCACCTGGGTCTCGGGGTCACCGAAGCGGGCGTTGAACTCGATCACCCGGGGACCGTCGGCGGTGATCGCCAACCCGACGTAGAGCAGGCCGGAGAAGGGCGTGCCCCGGCGGCGCATCTCAGTGAGCGTCGGGTGCACCACGTCCCGCATGACCTCGTCCACCAGATCCGCCGGCGCCCACGGCAGCGGCGCGTACGCCCCCATGCCGCCGGTGTTCGGGCCGCTGTCGCCGTCACCGACCCGCTTGAAGTCCTGCGCCGGCAGCAGCGGCACCGCGGTCTCGCCGTCGGTGACCACGAACAGCGACACCTCGGGGCCGGCGAGGTACTCCTCGATCACCACGCGACCGCACTCGCGGGCGTGCGCCTCGGCTGCGGCGCGCTCGTCGGTGACCACCACGCCCTTGCCGGCGGCGAGCCCGTCGTTCTTGACCACGTACGGCGGGTCGAACCGGTCCAGGGCAGCAGCCGTGCTCGCCTCGTCGGTGCACGGGTAGGCCCGTGCGGTGGGAACACCGGCGGCCGTCATCACCTCCTTGGCGAAGGTCTTGGAGCCCTCCAGGCGGGCCGCCTCGGCCGACGGCCCGAAGACCGCGATGCCCTTGGCCCGAACCGCGTCGGCGACCCCGGCGACAAGTGGCGCCTCCGGCCCGATCACGACCAGGTCCGCGCCCACCTCGACGGCGAGCCCCGCCACCGCCACCGGATCGACCGGATCGACGGCCCGCAACTCCGCCACCGCCGCGATCCCCGGATTACCCGGTGCCGCAATCAGCGCCTCAACGGATGAATCATCGGCCAACCCCAGGGCGAGCGCATGCTCCCGCCCTCCACCACCAAGAAGAAGAACCCGCACGCCGAGTCATCCTACCGACCCACCCCGACAGCGCGTTGATCATGAAGTTATTGCTGCCGACACGCCGATTCTCGGACAACAACTTCATGATCGGCCGCGCTCGGCGGCAATCTGCATGGCTTGGCGGACCGTCCAGGGGATGTACTCGGCCTGGAGGGTGTCGGCCCAGGTGAAGCGGAGAACGGCCCAGCCGGCGTTGAGCAGTCGGTTCTGCCTGCGGCGGTCTGTGAAGACAGCGGCGGGTGCGCTGTGCGAGCTCTTCCCGTCAGCCTCCGCGATGATTCGGTATCGCCGCCAACCCAGATCACCTATGGCGAGCAGATAGCCATCGTGGTCTCGTACCTCCATCTGGAGGACGTCGGGCGGGACCTTTCCGTCAACGCACCGCAACCGGGTGCGCGTCTCCAGCGGAGACTGTGCCCGGCAGTCCGCCTCGGTGAGGTAACCACGGGCCGCTACCGCTCCGCGCCGTCCCCGGATGAGGCGATTGATGGCGGGCAGATTTTCATCCTGGACCAATCCCTGGTTGAGCGCGGAGTCGACGAGGCACACCGCCGGATAGCGGGGCAACCTCAGGATGAGATCCGCGACTGTTCGTACCGGCTCGGTGACGGCGATCCCGGCGACCTCAACGAGTTGTGTCGGCTCGATCGCGAGTTGGTGCAGCGTCACCCGCGGATCGTTCGGTCTCATCGGCCGCGCGGCGATGCCCGGAACCGACACGTGGATCTCTTCTGACCGCTGGACGCCTGCGATGCCGTACAGCTCGGCGGCCGTCGCCAGCACCGCAACGGCACTGGGGCCGAATGACGCTACCGCCGCCCGGATCCGCGCCCGGCGCGGCACCCCGTCGTGCAGATCCGCATCCACCAGGTAGACACCTCTGGCCACCGTGCGCCATCGGCCGGCGCGGCAGAGCCGATGCACCTCGTGCACTGTCAGCCCGGCGGCACGGGCCTGAGCCAACGTGACCACCGAGTCCTGTGTGGCCGCCACCCGTCGGACCACCGTCAACGCATCCACCCGGCCGACTGTCCCGGGCTACGAAGATCGACTAAACCCCCTGTGGAAAACCCAGCCCATACCTGTGGATAACCCCTCTGCCTGACCCGTTGATCATGAAGTTATTGCTCCCGACACGCCGCACCGGTGACAACAACTTCATGATCAACGCGGAGGTATCGGGGTGGTACCCGGCGAGGTGCGGGGGGTTAGGGGAGGAGGGGGTGGCGGGTTACGTTTTCTTCGCGGCCGGGGCCTACGCCTACTACGCTTACGCGGGTTCCGCAGAGTTGCTCGATGCGGGCGAGGTAGCGCTTGGCGTTGTCGGGGAGGTCGTCCTCGGTTCTCGCCTTGGTGATGTCTTCCCACCAGCCCGGGTGCTCTTCGTAGATCGGGACGGCGTGGTGGAAGTCGGTCTGGGTCATCGGCATGTCGTCGACCCGCTTGCCGTTGATCTCGTAGCCGACGCAGATCGGCACCGTGGGCAGGCCGGTGAGCACGTCCAGCTTGGTGATCACCAGATCGGTTACCCCGTTGACGCGGCAGGCGTACCGGGCGACGACCGCGTCGAACCAGCCGCAGCGGCGTTCCCGACCGGTGGTGGTGCCGTACTCGTGGCCGACCTTGCGCAGGTGCTGGCCGTTGTCGTCGAACAACTCGGTGGGGAAGGGTCCGGAACCGACCCGGGTGGTGTACGCCTTGCTCACCGCGATCACCTTCGTGATCGCGGTCGGTGGGATGCCGGTGCCCACGCACGCCCCGCCGGCCGTCGGATTGGACGAGGTGACGAAGGGATAGGTGCCGTGGTCCATGTCGAGCATGGTGGCCTGGGCACCCTCCAGCAGGACGGTGTCGCCACGGTCCAGCGCGTCCCAGAGCATCGCCCGGGTCTCCGCGATGTACGGCCGCAGCCGCTCCGCGTACTCGAGGTATTCCTCGATGGTGGCGTCGACGTCGATCGCCTTGCGGTTGTAGACCTTGAACAGCACCTGGTTCTTCTCGCGCAACGCGAGTTCCAGCTTCTTGCGCAGGATGCCCGGGTCCAGCAGGTCCTGCACCCGGATGCCCATCCGGGCCACCTTGTCGCCGTACGCGGGACCGATGCCCCGGCCGGTGGTGCCGATCCGCGAGCTGCCCAGGTACCGCTCCACCACCCGGTCGAGCGCCCGGTGGTGCGGCATGATCAGGTGCGCGTCGCCGGAGATCCGCAGCCGGGACACGTCGACGCCCCGCTCGGCCAGGCCGTCGATCTCGCTGAGCAGCACCTTGGGGTCGACCACCACGCCGTTGCCGATGACGATCACGGCGTTCGGGGAGAGTGCGCCCGACGGCATCAGGTGCAGGGCGTACTTCTGCCCGTCCGGGGTGATCACCGTGTGACCGGCGTTGTTGCCGCCGGAGAAGCGGACGACGTAGTCGACCCGCCCACCCAGCTGGTCGGTAACCTTGCCCTTGCCCTCGTCGCCCCACTGGGCGCCGAGGAGCACGATCGCTGGCATCTTCTCGCCTCCAGAAGGCTCGGGTGCCAGATGGCGACCGGTCAGCGAGCCCGGGGTGTCAGGCTAACAAGTAGTGACGGCGCGACCGGCAGGGGTCGCGTCGGCAACAGCAGGAGGCGCTACCCGTGTACGACGTGGTGCTGCTCACCCTCGGCTCCGAGCGGGACGCTCCGGGAGCCGGGTGTGGCAGCGGCGGAGCCTGCTGTGGTGGCGGCACCGACGCCGCCAAGGAGCGCGAGGAACGCTGCGAGACGCCGCGCGTACCGGTGCTGACCTGCTCCGATGAGTTGACTGCCCGGGGTGCCCGGGTCGAGACCGTGACCGCCCGGTCGGACGCGGAGATCGACGAGGTGCTGGCCCGGCTGGACGGGCCGCCACGCCCCGACGGGCTCACCTGGCCGGACACCGACGCCAAGACCCGGCTCGTGGTGGCCGTGGCCGGTGACGCACAGTTGCGCGCCGTGCTCCGCCGCATGGTCCGGCGGTACGCGCCGCCGCCCAGTCGCCGCCCGACCGACCTGGCCGGCAACCGGACCGTGCCGGACCTGCCACCGGTCGGCGTACTGCCGCTCGATCCGGCTCGCAGCACGACGCACCGCGACCTGGCCGCGCAGCTCGGGCTGGCCCGCGACCCGGCGGTGGTGGCCGCCGCGGTGCTGGACGGCTCGCCCCGCCGGCTCGACCTGCTGCGCCATGACGGTGGCTCGGTGACGCTGGACGGCGCGCTGCTCGGTGCCGCCGGTGCGGACGGCACCCCGCTGCCCTGGCGCGGTCGGGTGGAGGTGGACGACGCCGTGCTGTCGAACGGCGACGAACCGTTGCTCGCCTGCGCGATCGGCAACGCGGGCGGCTACGCCCGGCTCGACGACGTGACGCTGCTGGCCGGGCCCGACCCGGCCGACGGCCTGGTCGAGGTGGCGGTGGCCGTACCGGTGGTCGCCCGGTCACGGTTCGGTCGCCGCCGGGTACGCCTGGAGGTCCGGCGGGCTCGGGGCCGGGCCGCCTCTGTGCTGCCTCGGGACGAGGCGGCGCTGCCGTACCTGGACGACGGTGTGACGGGGCAGCTGACGCGCAAGCGGTCCTGGTGGACCGAGCCGGGTGCCTGGGCGGTCTGGACAACCTGACCCGAGCCGGCCGGCGCACCGGAGGCCGGGGTCGGTCACTGGGCCTATCCTCGTCAGGAGGAATGGGGAGGACACCGTGGTGGACGACAACGCCGACCGGGTGCACGTGCCCGGCCAGCATGGCATGCCGGAACGGGACATCGAACCACTCTGGCCGCCGGAGCAGATCGACGGCTTCGGCGCGCCGACGTGGGGCGCCCCGCCGCCGGTGCCGCCCACCGTGCCACCTCCGCCCGGACGGCCGACGCACGCACCCGGTGCACCTCCGTCGCCTGCGGACTACCCGTCGTTGACGAACGGTGCGCCGAACGCCACCGGCTGGGAGCCGGCGCCGCAACCCGGGCCCGGCCAGGTCGACCTGGACCTGCCCTTCACCCTGGACCGGCCCACCGCCGTCGCACCCACCCGTGACGGTGGACCGACCGACTCGGCTGCCCAAGATCCGTCGGACGACACGGTGACAGGTGCCGACGATGATGCGGCTCCGCCGGTGGGCCTACCGCAGACCGAGCCGGTGGCCCGACCGCAGGCGGAGTCGCCGTGGGCACATCCACCGCAGCGGTCCGGATCCGATCCGGTCGCGTCCGCCGAGACCTCGGCCGGTGCGCCCCGCCCCACCTGGGCCGGGCCGGCCCAACCGCTACCACCGATTCCGCAGCCGCTGCCGCCCCAGCAACCCGGCCCGTACCCGTTCGTCGCGCCGCCGACGCCGCAGCACGGCAGCGCCCCAGTGCCGCAGCCCGGCAGCGCCCCAGTGCCGCAGCCCGGCAGCGCCCCAGTGCCGCAGCCCGGCAGCGCCCCGGTGCCGCAGCCCGGCGCCCCCCTGCCGCCCGTGTCATCCGATGCCGGTGTGCCGCCCGAATCACCACCCGCCGCCCCGCAACCGGCGGACGCCGGACCCGACGCGCCGCCGCGACCCGAGCCGCCCGCCCCGCCGTCGTACGCGCCGGCGCCCCCCGGTCCGTTCCCGCCGCAGCCGGCCTGGAATCCGGCGCCGTGGCAGCACGGCGCGCCGCCGATGGTGCCGCCGGCACCGCAGCAGCCCTATCCGCAGACGAACACCGCGCCACCGGTGCCGTCGGCCTATCCGGAGCCGGCCTGGCACCCGGAGGCCGGCACTGCGCCCACCGCCGAGGAATTCGCCCGCCGCCGGCAGGTACGCCCCGCCGACCCGGTCGCGACGACCGGGCTCCGCGCCGTGGTCAACAAGACGGGCCTGGTGAAGCTCCCGCCGGGGCGGCACGAGCTGGAACGCAAGCGGGACATCGAGATGGTGCGCCGTAACTTCGGTGGGCTGCGGCAGGTCACCGTGGTCAACCCGAAGGGCGGCGCCGGCAAGACCGTCGCCATTCTGCTGCTCGCGATGACCTTCGGCCAGAATCGCGGTGGTTACGTGCTGGCCTGGGACAACAACGAGACCCAGGGCACCCTCGGCATGCGAGCCCAGCAGGACTTCCACTCGCGTACGGTGCGAGACCTGCTCCGGGATCTCGGCCAGTTCCACGGCGCCCAGGGGCGGGTCGGTGACCTGTCCCAGTACGTCCGCTCGCAGGGCGAGGGGATGTTCGACGTGCTCGCCTCCGACGAGTCGGCCACCGGCGGCGAGATGCTCACCGCCGCCGCCTTCGGCGAGATCCGCGAGGTGGTCAGCCGGTTCTACAAGTTGATCTTCGTGGACACCGGGAACAACGTCCGGGCGCAGAACTGGCAGGCCGCCATGGACGCCACCGACCAGCTGGTGGTCACCATGTCCGCCCGGAACGACTCGGCGGAGACCGCTGCCCGGATGCTCGACCACCTGGAACAGAGCGGACGACACCGGCTGGTCCGGCAGGCGGTCACGGTGGTCTCCATGCCACCGTCCCGCAAGGAGATCGACCTGCCGGCGATCCAGGAACACTTCGCCGCGCGTACCCGGGCGGTGCTGCTGGCCCCGTACGAGCGGCTCATCGACACCGGCGAGCCGCTGCGCTACGCACACCTGTCGACGGCCACCCGGGACGCCTGGCTCAAGATCGCCGCTTCGGTGGCCGAGGGCCTGTAGCGGCCACCGTTGCGCGCCGCCGGCCCGGGCGTACCCGGGGCCGGCGGTGGCACGCCGACGGGTCGGAGCCGGTGCGGGTGTTCCGGCCCGGCACGTGTCAGTTGCTAGCCAGCGCGTCGGCGGCGGCCGGGTCGCAGTCGCGGAGGAACTGGGCACAGCGGGCCGCCTCGTCCGCCTCGGCGATCGCGTCCGCCGCCCGGGACAGCACGTAGAGGCAGCGCAGGAAGCCACGGTTGGGCTCGTGCGACCACGGCACCGGCCCGTGCCCCTTCCACCCGCTGCGTCGCAGCTGGTCCAGTCCCCGGTGGTAGCCGGTACGGGCGTAGGCGTACGCCGGCACGACCTGACCCTGCGCGAACGCCCGGGCGGCGAGCGCCGCCCACGCGGCGCTGTGCGTCGGGTACCGGGCCGCCACCTCGGCGAAGGCTTCGTCGCTGCCGGTCTGCTCGGCTGCGGCAAGCGCGGAGTCGGCCTCGACGTGCGCGGGCAGGAGCGTGGCGGGCGGCTCAGGTAGGAGGTTCTGCATCGCCCCATTCAACCCGCTTCGCACGGCGGCCCGCGAGGGGGTCCGGCGAGCCGGTCGGCTGAACGGCCGAGAGGTCGGTCACGCCTGCGGCCCATGCCGTCGGCGGGTCGCATCCACTACAACTATGGATCCGGAGCCTCCCCAGGAACCGGGTACGCGGGAGCCCGGCCAGGCCGTCGGGCTCCCGTCTCATGACCGGGTCGTGCCGAGGGCCACGTCCACGGCGTTGTGCCGGCCCGGCAGGATGACCCGATGCCGACTCCACCTCCCGCGGACGTGATCGAGCCGCACACCTGGACCGACGAGATCCAGACCCGGGCGGAGTTCGACCGGCGGCTGGCCACCGGCAGCCTGGTCGGGCTCACCGTGCAGGGCCTCCGACTGGACCTGGCGCCCCCCGACCTCACCGGAATCGAGGTGGCCGGGACGCTCTTCGTCGGCTGCCGTTTCGCCTCCCGGCAGGTCGGTGCCGACCTGGTCCAGCGGGGCGCCAACGTGGTCCCGCCGTTCTCCGGGCTGCCGTACCCGACCCAGCCGTCCCACCTCTACACCCCGGAGGAACTTGCCGCCGGCTTCACCGAGGGCGGCTTCGCGGCGATGTACGACACCCGGGTGTACGCGCACTTCCGTGCGCACGGTGGCGCGCTACCCGATGTCCGGGAGGCGCTCGGCCAGCGGCTGCACGACCACGGGGTGGACAACGCGCTCGCCGACGCCACCCGAGCCTGGCTGGCCACGCACGGGCCGCAGTCGGTGGTCGGGGTGATGGGCGGGCACGCGGTCCGCCGGGGCAGTCAGCCGTACCGGATGGCCGCGGTGCTCGGCCGGGAACTCGCGCGGGCGCACCGGCTGGTGGTCACCGGTGGCGGGCCGGGGGTGATGGAGGCCGCGAACCTGGGTGCGTACCTCTCGACCCGGCCGGCGGAGGACCTCAGCGCGGCCATCGACCTGCTCGCCGCCGCGCCGGACTACACCGATCACGACCGCTACACGGCGGCGGCGCTGCGGGTACGGGAACTCTTCGGCCGGTCGGTGACGCCGCCGGCGAACGGCACCGAGCCGGTGACCGCCTACCGGGCCGACTCGGCCGCGCTGACCACCGGTGACCTGGACTGGGCGGGCTGCGGCGGACTCGCCGTGCCGACCTGGCTGTACGGGCACGAACCGGCGAACCTGTTCGCGGGCCGGATCGCCAAGTACTTCTCCAATGCCATCCGGGAGGACACCATCCTGCGACTGGCCCGGGGCGGCATCGTCTTCGCCCCCGGGCGGGCGGGAACCGTGCAGGAGGTGTTCCAGGCGGCCACCAAGACCTACTACGGCACCGACGGCGCCAGCGGCGCGTACGTCTTCCTGGACCGCGCGTACTGGACGACGGAGCTGCCGGTGGAGTCGCTGCTGCGCCCGCTGCTGGCCGCCTCCCCCTTCGGCGACCTCTCGAACACCGTGCACCTGACCGACGACGTCCACGAGGCCGCCCGCCTGCTGACCCGATGAGCACGGCGGCCGGCCCCGCGAGCGGGGCCGGCCGCCGTGGCGGACGTCAGCTCGTCACTTGGTCATCGTGGTGCCGGTGGAGCGCAGGTGCTCGCAGGCCTCCGCCACTCGGGTGGCCATGCCCGCCTCGGCGGCCTTGCCCCACACCCGCGGGTCGTACATCTTCTTGTTGCCGACCTCGCCGTCGACCTTGAGCACCCCGTCGTAGTTGCGGAGCATGTGGTCCGCCGCCGGACGGGTGAAGGCGTACTGGGTGTCGGTGTCGATGTTCATCTTCACCACGCCGTAGTCCAGCGCCTCGCGGATCTCCGAGAGCAGCGAGCCGGAACCACCGTGGAAGACCAGGCTCAGTGGCTTGTCCTTGCCGTACTTGGCGCCGACCGCCTCCTGGATCTGGTTGAGGATCTCCGGGCGGAGCTTGACGTTGCCCGGCTTGTAGACGCCGTGCACGTTGCCGAAGGTCAGCGCCGCCATGTAACGGCCCTTCTCGCCCAGGCCGAGCGCCTCGACCATGGCCAGGCCGTCCTCGACGGTGGTGTAGAGCTTGTCGTTGATGGCGTTCTCGACGCCGTCCTCCTCGCCACCGACGACGCCGACCTCGATCTCCAGGACGATCTTGCCCTTGGCCGCCTCGTCGAGCAGCTGGGCCGCGATCTCCAGGTTCTCCCCCACCGGCACGGCCGAGCCGTCCCACATGTGCGACTGGTACAGCGGCTCCTGGCCGGCCTTCACCCGCTCCTTGGAGATGGCCATCAGCGGCCGGACGAACTTGTCCAGCTTGTCCTTCGGGCAGTGGTCGGTGTGCAGGGCGATGTTTACCGGGTACTTCTTGGCCACCTCGTGCGCGTACGCGGCGAACGCCACCGCACCGGTGACCATGTCCTTGACCGAGGGGCCGGAGAGGTATTCCGCGCCACCGGTGGAGACCTGGATGATGCCGTCGCTCTCCGCGTCGGCGAAGCCCTTGAGCGCCGCGTTCAGCGTCTGCGAGGACGTCACGTTGATTGCCGGGTACGCGTACCGGCCGGCCTTGGCGCGGTCCAGCATCTCGGCGTAAGCCTCGGGGGAAGCGATGGGCATGTCGAACGCTCCTTACTTGCCGCTGTCGGCCGTGCGGCCGCCTGTCCTACCTTGGGGGCCGGCCGTGCGGCCGCCTGTCCTACCGTGCTGCGCCGGACCGCGCTGTCCTCCGCGGGCAGTATCCCGTAGCGGCGGCCGACCGGCACAACCGGGCCGGTTCACCGCCGGTCCGCTGGATCCGGTACCGCCACGCTGATCAGCCAGGTGACCACCGCCATCACGATGGCTCCCCAGAAAGCCGCCCAGAAGCCGTCCACCTGGAACGGCAGGTCGAGCGCCCGGGCGATCCGGTCGGTCAGCAGGAACAGCAGGGCGTTGACCACCAGGGCGAACAGGCCGAGGGTCAGCAGGTAGAAGACACAACCCACGACCCTGATGACCGGCTTGAGTACCGCGTTGACCAGACCGAAGATCAGTGCCACGACGAGCAGGGTGAACACCGTGTGGTAACCGGTGCGCCCGGTCACCTCGACCCCGGGCACGATCAGCGTGGTGATCCACAGTGCGATGGCGGTCGCCGCCAGTCGGATGAGGAAGCCCACGGCAACCATCCTGGCACCGGCGACTGCCGCCGGTGGGTCGATTCGGCCGACTCGACCGGCGCGACGGCGTACCCTCGACGGCTCGGCGGCCGGCGGTTCCCAGCACTGCGCTGGCACAACCCGTACGGTGGGTGGGTGACCGTCCGCCGACATCCCGGAGGCATCGAATGGGCCAGCCCGACGAGGACTTCGCCCCCGGCGACCACCTGAGCCCGGAGGAGCGCGACCTGGAGGCCGAGCCGGCCGACGCCGTCGAGCAGGCCGCCGTGGTCGACCCGAGCCAGGTCGACGTCGAGCCGCACCGTGGCCTGGAGGTCGACGACTGGGACGCCATGGAGCAGGCCCGCGTGGTCGGCGCCGACGAGGACGACTACCGCTGAAAGCCGGCACCGCCGCCGCAAGCCGGAGCCCACCGGGTTTGCGGGGCAGCCCCACCCGCGCAGGGATCAAGCCTGACCGCCCGGAGCGGGTGGGGCCGCCCCGCAAACCCCACCGCAACCACCGAAAAACAGGACGGCACAAGATCGAGAGAGCTGACACCATGGGCGGGTGCTGCTCACCCTCACCACGACGCACCAGCCGGCGACGGACCTCGGTCACCTGCTGATCAAGCATCCCGACCGGGTGCACGCCTTCGACGTGCCCGTCGGCACCGCGCACGTCTTCTACCCGGAGGCCGACGAGCGGCGCTGCACCGCCGCACTCCTGCTCGACGTCGACCCGCTGAAACTGACCGCCAGCCGGGGCCGAGGCCGGAAGTCGACCACGACGCCGGAAAGTTTCACTCTCGGGCGGTACGTCAACGACCGGCCGTACGCGGCGTCCAGCCTGCTCGCCTCGGCGCTGTCGAAGGTGTACCGCTCGGCGCTACGAGGTGCTTCGAAGGAACGCCCGGAACTGGCCGCCCGAGGCATCCCGCTGGAGGTACGGGTGCCGGTGCTGCGCTGCCGTGGTGGGGCCGAGGTCGCGGAGCGGCTGTTCGGTCCGCTCGGCTGGGCGGTCACCGCCACCGCCATCCCGCTTGACGAACTGCACCCACAGTGGGGCGACAGCCGCTACGTGGACCTGACCCTCACCGGCACGCTGCGGGTCGCGGACGCGCTCAACCACCTGTACGTGCTGCTACCCGTGCTGGACGACGCGAAGCACTACTGGGTGGCCCCGGACGAGGTGGACAAGCTGCTGCGGGCCGGCGCGGGTTGGCTGGCCGACCACCCCGAGCGCGGGCTGATCATCCGCCGCTACCTGGCGCACCGGCGGGCGTTGGCGGGGCAGGCACTGGAACGGCTGGACGCCAAGCGACCCACCGACGAGCCGACCGCCGACGACGGGGTGTCGGACGCCATACCGACCGAGCCGGCGCCCCGGGCGTCGCTTGCCGCGCTCCGCCGCCAGGCGGTGCACGCCGCTCTTGTCGACGCGGGCGCCCACCGGGTGCTGGACCTGGGCTGCGGCGGGGGTGCGCTGCTGGCCACGCTGATCGGTGACCGCCGGTTCACCGAGATCGTCGGCACCGACGTCTCCATCCAGGCCCTCACCCTGGCCGCGCGGCGGCTGCGACTGGACCGGCTCCCGGAACGACAGCGTGACCGCGTCACGCTCCGGCAGTCCGCGTTGACCTACCGCGACGAGCAGCTGTGCGGGTACGACGCGGCGGTGCTGATGGAGGTCGTCGAGCACGTCGACCCGCCCCGGCTGTCGGCGCTTGAGGATGCCGTCTTCGGCTACGCCCGGCCGACGGCGGTCGTGGTGACCACGCCGAACGTGGAGCACAACGTGCGCTTCGAGGGCTTGCCGGCGGGCGCGTTCCGGCATGCCGACCACCGGTTCGAGTGGACCCGCGCCGAGTTTGCCGACTGGGTACGGCGAGTGGGCGCCACGTACGGCTACTCGGCCGTGGTGCACGGTGTCGGGCCGGACGATCCGGAGGTCGGCGCACCCACCCAGATGGCCGTGTTCACCCGTGCGGAGGCAGCCCGATGAGCGTGCTCGACATTCCCGAGCTGGCCCTGGTGGCACTTGTCGGGATCTCCGGCTCCGGCAAGTCGACATTCGCCGGCCGGCACTTCGCGCCCAGCCAGGTCCTCTCCTCCGACGCCTTCCGGGCGATGGTCGCCGACGACGAGAACGACCAGTCGGCTTCGGCGGAGGCCTTCGACGCGCTGCACTACGTGGCGGGCAAGCGGCTGCGCGCGGGCCGGCTCACCGTGGTCGACGCGACGAATCTCCAGCCACACGCCCGAGCCGCCCTGGTCCGGGTGGCCCGCGAACACGACGTGCTGCCGGTGGCGATCGTGCTGGACGTGCCGGAGGCGCTGGCCTGGGAGCGTACCGAGGCCCGGTTCGACCGCACCTTCGGCCGGCAGGTGCTCGCCCGAATGTCCCGGGACCTGCGGCGCAGCTACGGCCAGCTGGCGCGGGAGGGCTTCCGCAAGGTGCACGTGCTGCGCGGCGTCGATGAGATCGAGGCCGCCGAGATCCGCTACGAGCGGCTGTTCAACGACCGGCGCGAGCTGACCGGGCCGTTCGACATCGTCGGTGACGTGCACGGCTGCCGGGTCGAGCTTGAGGCGCTGTTGACCCGGTTGGGCTGGCGGCTGGAGCGTGACGACGCCGGCCGGGCGGTGGACGCGACGCATCCGTCGGGGCGTACCGCCGTGTTCGTCGGTGACCTGGTGGACCGCGGCCCGGACTCGCCCGGGGTGCTCCGCCTGGTGATGGGCATGGTCGCCGCCGGGCACGCGCTCTGCGTGCCCGGCAACCACGAGCAGAAGCTGCTGCGCAAGCTGCGCGGCCGCAACGTCAAGGTGGCCCACGGTCTGGCCGAGACGTTGGCGCAGCTGGACGCGGAGCCGGCGGAGTTCACCGCCGAGGTGGCCGCCTTCATCGACGGTTTGGTCAGCCACTACGTGCTCGACGGCGGTCGGCTTGTCGTCGCGCACGCCGGGCTGAAGCAGGAGTACCAGGGCCGGGCGTCCGGGCGGGTGCGCGCGTTCGCGCTGTACGGCGAAACCACCGGCGAGACCGACGAGTACGGCCTGCCGGTGCGCTACCCGTGGGCCCGGGAGTACCGCGGCTCGGCCACCGTCGTCTACGGCCACACCCCCACCCCCGAGCCGGAGTGGGTCAACGACACCATCTGCATCGACACCGGCTGCGTCTTCGGCGGTCGGCTGACCGCGCTGCGCTACCCGGAGCGGGAACTGGTCGCGGTGCCGGCGGAGCGCGAGTGGTACGCCCCGGTCCGGCCGCTGACCGCCGCACCGGCCCGGCCCGACGAGGTGCTGGAGTTGACCGACGTGACCGGTCGGCGGCACGTGGAGCACGCGTACGGCTCGCTGACCGTGCCGGCGGAGAATGCCGCCGCCGCGTTGGAGGTGATGACCCGCTTCGCGGTCGACCCGCGCCGGCTGGTGTGGCTGCCGCCGACCATGGCGCCCTGCTCGACGTCGCAGTTGGACGGCTACCTGGAGCATCCGGCGGAGGCTTTCGCCGACTACCGGTCGGTCGGCGTGGACCGGGTCGTCTGCGAGGAGAAGCACATGGGCTCCCGGGCCGTGGTGCTGGTCTGCCGGGAGCCGGACGGTGGCCCGTTCGGTCCTGGCGGCGGCGTCGTGCACAGCCGCACGGGTCGGCCGTTCTTCGGTGAACCGCTGGACACCGCGCTGCTGGACCGGGTACGCGCGGCGGTGACCGGTGCCGGGCTCTGGGACGAGTTGGCGACCGACTGGCTGCTGCTCGACTGCGAGCTGCTGCCGTGGTCGGCCAAGGCTTCCAGCCTGATTCGCGAGCAGTACGCGGGGGTCGGCGCGGCTGGCCGGGCCGGGCTGCCGGTGGCGGTGGCAACGCTGGACGCCGCGATCGGGCGCGGACTGGACGTGGCCGAGCTACGGAACCGGATGGCCCGCCGCCGCGACGACGTGTCGGCCTACACGGCGGCGTACCGTGCGTACGTGGGGCCGACCGACGGGTTGCGCGGGGTACGGCTCGCGCCGTTCGCGGTGCTCGCCGGCGCGAAGGGCAGTTACCACGACCGCGATCACGGCTGGCACCTGGCGTTGGCCGACCGGCTCTGCGCGGCCGATCCGGAGTTCTGCACGCCGACCCGCCGTCGGGTTGTCGAACTGTCCGACGACGACTCGGTGCGGGAGGCGACCGACTGGTGGCTGGCGTTGACGGGCTCCGGCGGCGAGGGCATGGTCGTCAAGCCGTACGCGGGCCCGGCCGCCCGCAGCGAGCGGGGCTCACTGCTCCAGCCGGGCATCAAGTGCCGGGGTCGGGAGTATCTACGGATCATCTACGGTCCCGAGTACACCGAGCCCGAGCAGCTGGCCGTGCTGCGGCGTCGGTCGTTGGGCCGCAAGCGGGGCCTGGCGCTGCGCGAGCACGCGCTCGGCCTGGCCGCCCTGGACGCCCTGGTCGACGGTGCCCCGTTGTGGCGTCGCCACGAGTTGGTCTTCGCCATCCTGGCCTGCGAATCGGAGCCGGTCGACCCACGGTTGTGACCTGGCCGGGCGGGCGTCCGAGCCCCCGGTAGCCTGATTGACCGTGGCGGACGCCACACGGGCCAGTGGTCGAGCGATTCACGGAACGGAATCTTCATGGCATTTGGCGAACGGGTAGGCCATGTCCTGCGCGGCGCGGCCATCGGTGTGGCCGAGGCCGTGCCAGGGGTCAGCGGCGGGACGATCGCGCTGGTGACCGGCGTCTACGAGCGGGTCATCGCGTCCGCCGGGCATCTGGTGAACACGGTGCGGTACGCGGTGACCGACGTCCCGCGCGGGCGCGGCTGGACGCGGGCGGGGCACCAGCTACGGCAGGTGCACTGGGAGGTGGTGATCCCGCTGCTGATCGGCATGCTGCCCGGCCTGCTGATCGCGGCGAAGCTGCTCGAACCGCTGCTGGCCGACCATCCGGAGCAGACCCGAGGGCTCTTCCTCGGGCTGGTCCTCGCCTCGGTGCTGGTGCCGATCTCGATGGTCGGCAAGCCGTGGCGGGGGGCGGAGGTGGTCGCGCTGATCGTCGCCGGGGTGGCGGCGTTCGTACTGACCGGACTACCGCAGGCCACCATCGAGCCGCATCCGCTTGTCGTGCTGGTCGCGGCGGCGGTCGCGGTCTGCGCCCTGGTGCTGCCCGGGGTTTCCGGGTCGTTCCTGCTGCTCACCATCGGCCTGTACGAGCCGACGATCAGCGCCGTCAACGACCGTGACTTCGGCTACCTGGCGATCTTCGCAACGGGCATGGTCATCGGCTTGGCGCTCTTCGTCAAGCTGCTCCAGTGGCTGCTTGAGCAGCACCGCCGGATGACCTTGGCGGTGATGGCCGGCGTCATCCTGGGCAGCCTGCGCGCGCTGTGGCCATGGCAGTCCGAGGACCGGGCCCTGCACGCGCCGGGCGACCACGTGCCGTCCATTGTGGCGCTGTTCCTAATCGGCGTCGCCGTGGTCGCGGCAATGATCGTCGCCGAGCGTCGCCGGCTGCGCCGGGCCGCCCGGGATCTCACCGAGGAGACCTACGAGACGCCGCACGTCCGCTGAAACCACCGCTTGGTGGCTGCCCGGCTGGGCCGCCACCAAGCGGTTCCGGTTCAGCGAGCCTTCTTGGTGGCTCGCTTACGCGGCGGGGTCAGCAGGTCGGCGATCGTGGCGATCGCACTCGGGACCAACCGGTAGTAGGCCCACACACCGCGCTTCTCCCGCTCCAGCAAGCCGGCCTCGGTGAGGATGCGGAGGTGGTGGCTGACCGTCGGCTGGGAGAGGCCGAGCGGCGCGGTGAGGTCACACACGCACGCTTCGCCCTCGGGTGCCGACTGGATCAGGCTGAGCAGCCGCAGCCGAGCGGGGTCGGCAAGGGCCTTGAGGACCCCCGCCAGCCGCTCGGCGTCGGCGCGTTCGATCGGCTCACCGGCAAGCGGCGAGATCTGAGGCATAGTCATTTCGGCCAACGCAGTTCCCACGTATTCCATCCTTCCACCAGCAGCATCGATCCGCCTGCATATCAGCAGGTCCGAATCGGCAGACTTTTACGCCACAAGGCCGAGGTCAGCCAACGTATAGGCCGCCCGATAGGGCAATCCGGCGGCTCGCACCGCGTCGCCGGCACCACGATCAACGATTACCGCCACCCCCACGACCTCGGCCCCGGCCTCGCGCAGGGCCTCGACGGCGGTCAACACACTGCCCCCGGTGGTGGAGGTGTCCTCCACCGCCAGCACCCGACGGCCGGCGACGTCGGGCCCCTCGATTCGACGTTGCAGCCCGTGCGCCTTGCCCGCCTTGCGGACCACGAACCCGTCCAACGGACGCCCGGCAGCGTGCAGCATCGCGAAGGCGATCGGGTCGGCGCCCAGGGTCAGACCGCCCACCGCCTCGTACGACCAGTCGGCGGTCAGCTCTCGCATCACCCGCCCCACCAACGGTGCCGCCTGGTGATGCAGCGTGACGCGACGCAGATCGACATACCAGTCGGCCTCCCGCCCGGAGGAGAGCACTACCCGGCCATGGACCACAGCCAGGTCGGAAATGAATTTACGCAGGTCGTCGTGGTCCCCCATGGCGATAGAGCGTACTGCGCAAGTCTGTGTGCCGCGTGTGCGGGCCACGTCGGTCAACCCGTCCGGGGGACCGATGAGTGGCGATGTCCGGTTACGCTACGTCGATCAATGAGGACGGATCGAGTGATGTCGTCCTCATCGGGCCGCCGCGGGTGACCCGGTCGCCGGTCAGTGACGGTCCCGACCGATGCGGCCTCGGGTGTCGCGGGAGACGACGTCGAGCAACCGACGCGGAGCGTGCCGCAGTCCCGCCACAGCAACCTTGTATTTCCACGACGGAACGCTTACCAACTTGCTTTTATGCAGGTCACTGAGGGCCTCGTCGACCACATCGGTGGCTTGGAGCCACATCCACTCGGGCGTTTTCGACATGTCGATGCCGGCTCGCTTGTGGAACTCCGTGCGGGTGTAGCCCGGGCAGAGCGCCATCACCCGTACGCCGAAGGGGCGGGCGGACTTCCCGACGGACTCGCTGAAGTTGGTGACCCACGCCTTGCTGGCCGAGTACGTCGATCCGGGCATCACCGCGCCGAAACCCGCGACGGAAGAGACATTTATCACTGCCCCGCTGCGCCGCTCGGTCATCGCGGCCAGCGCGGCGAGGGTCAGCCGCAGGACCGCGTGCACGTTCAGCCGCAGCAGCCGGGTCTCGTCCTGAACAGACGACCGGAGGAACGGCTTGTTGAGGCTGATTCCGGCGTTGTTGACCAGCAGCTCGACGGGTGGCCCATCGGCCAGCCGTCGTTCGACCAGGGCGCAGCCGTCGTCCGTGGCCAGATCGGCGGCGATGGTCTCGGTCTCCACGCCGTGCCGGCCGGTCAACTCGGCGGCCTGGGCCGCCAGCCGGGTTCCGTCCCGGGCGACCAGCACCAGGTGCCACCCGTCGGAGGCGAGCCGGGTGGCGAACGCCGCCCCGATACCCGCCGTCGCCCCGGTGATCAACGCCCATCGGTCGGTCGTCGGTTCGGGCGTCACGGGCGTCATCACCTCGGTGGGTACGGGGGCGACGTCGGCGCCCCGGGCGGGGGGTAGGGCTGGTACGGGGACGGCGCCGGTGGGTGGCCGAACGGTGGGGTGGGTGGCTGGTGCGGAGGTACGGGCCGCTGGGGTGCCGGCCGACGCCGGAACCAGGCGTTGGCCGCGGGCAGTGCCAGCAGCACGGCTACCACAAGGTAACCGAGCACCTGGGCGATCGAAAGGGCGACGGTGAGCGGAATCCACCAGGACGGGTAGGCGTCCGGCACCAGAGCGAGCAACTCGGCGGTCGCCCGGTCGTCACCGAGATCCAACGGCGCCGCGCGCTGCACGATCAGCGTGGCGAGCCCACCACACCCGCAGCACATGCCCAGCCCAGCGACCACCCAGGTCGCCACCCGAGCCGCCGGCCGACGAGCGGCCAGACCCAGCGCCAGGCCGACCAGGAGCAGGCCGGCGAGGACACTCAGCACCGCTGACACCACGGCCGAGGCCCGCAACAGCGCCACCACCGCGTCGATCTGAGTGGGGTCGGCGTCGGTGCCGACCGACGCGCGAAACCGGTCCACCGTGCCGCCGAGCGACGCCAGCCCGCTCACCGCGAACGCGAGCGCGCCGAGCGCCATCACGGCAAGCGTCACCGCCGCCAGCACGACCACCGCCGGCCGGCGGGCCGGTGCCTGTTCGGGATACGACACGACAAGTCCCTCCGGTAGGCGTTCGGAAGCAACCTACTCGGAGGGACCGTCGCGGTCGTGCCTTACGCGGGTGTCGACATCACGGGGCGAGCCGAGTTTCAGGCGACGGCTGGCCAGGGACGCCGGCACCCGCGCCGCGCCACCGAGGGTCAGCCGGGGCGGTCGGTGGGCGGCTGCGCACCGGGCTGCTCCGGACCATCGGCCGGCGGAGTCTGCCCGCCCGGGTCGCCTGCCGCTGGCTGGCCGCCGGTAGCCGGCGGATAGCCGGGCTCGGCCGGTTGCTGCGGGGTGGCCGGGTAGCCCGGCTCGGCCGGCGCGGTGCCCGGGTAACCGGGAGCCGGCGGGTAGCCGGGCTGGCCCGGGTACGCACCGCCCGGCGTGGGCGGCTCCCACTGCTGGGTCGGCTTGCGGAAGAACTCGTTCGCCTTGGGCAGTGCCAGCAGGATCAGCGCCACCAGCAGCGAGATCAGGCTGATCACCCCGAGCAGGATGGTGACCGGCGTGGTCCAGCCCGGCAACGCGTCTTCCAGCCGACGCTGGATCTCCTCACCGCTGGGCATGTCGCCGCTGGTGTCGCCGGGCGTGCCCATGTTGCCGGCGAACCCGCTGAGCTGGCCGAACCCGGTGCAGCAGAAGAGGATGCCACCGACGATCCAGGTGGCGATCCGGGTGCCGTTCTTGCCGCGCAGGTTCATCAGTCCCAGGCCGAACAGCGCGAACGACGCCACCAGCAGGAAGATGGCGGTGCCGACGCCGACGAGGACCACCACGTCGGCGACGTTCTGCGCCCCCTCGACGGTGGAGTCGCGGTAGGCGTCCTCCATCACGTCGCGGACGGTGCCGATGGTGGCCAGCGAGATGATCACGCTGATCAGTTGGCAGATCGCGAACAGCAGCAGCAGGTAGGTGGATATTGTCACCACGCCCGGTCGCGACCGGGCCGGGGTGTTTTGAGGATCGACCATCTTTCTCCCTTCCTGGAACGCGCTTCACCGTATCGGCAACGGGCCATTCCGGCACGACGCGACGCCGAGCGGTGGGCGCGTCACCGGCCAGCCGGTCGGTCGGGATCGATCAGACGGCCGTTGCCCGCTCAGGAGCCGCTCTGCGGATGGACGGTCACCCCGTCGCCGTCCAGCCGCTCACCACGGGCCATCTCCCAGCCCGCCTCGCCGTACGCCTCGAAGGTGAGCCGCGCCCCGCCCGGGGCCCGGTAGTCGTGGTAGCGCATGGTGCCGCTCGGCGTCAGTTCGGTGGATCCGGAAGCGGTGTACCGGGCCTGGCCCGACTCGTGCCAGCTGTAGCTCCGCCCGCCGGACTCCACGGCCGGCGCGCCCGGCGTGACGGTGGCGTCACGCGGCGCCGACTCCCACAGCACCAGTTCGAATGCGGGGCTCTCCGCGACCGAGAGCCGGCGTCGACCGCCGTGCTCGTCCAGGTCGTCGAGGAGGTGCTCGGCCCACCTCCACTCGCCTTCCACCAGGCGGATCGAGCCCCGCACGGCGTAGGTGGTGTCACCGATCTCGACGATGTCCCCGACCTCGATCCGCCTCGGGTCACGTCGCTGCGCGCCGCCGTACCGCTGCTGTTGCCGGCGGCCCGCCGCCGACCGGTCACGCCACCAACGCAGCGCGAACCCGGCGACGGCCAACCCGACCAGGCAACCGGCCGCCAGGTACGTCGTCCCGTCCACCCGGTCACCTCCCGAGACAGTTCAGCGGAGACGTCGACCATGATCCGGGCAGGGGCCACCTTCCGCCAACCGGCTACCGCTCGGCCCGGTCCGTCCCGTCGGCGACAGCACCTCCCCGCTCGTCACCGCCGGAGGCCGCGGTGACGCCGCCCGGGGAAGTTGATCCGTCCGACGCGGGTGGAGCAGCCGGCACCGGCGGTGTCTCCGGGACGGGAAGCGAGGCCGCCGGGTACGGGGCATTCCCGCGCGGTGCCGGGCCGCCCTCGGCATACCCCGGATACCAGGGCCCGGCATACCCCGCACCGGGCACGCCATAACCGGGCGGCGGCGGATAACCCGGCGGATATCCAGGTGGCGCGGGATAGCCCGTGGGCACGGGGTAGTTGACCAGGTATGCGTTCGGGATGTCGCCGCCGGGGGGTGGCCACGTAGTGGCCGGTTCGGAGCGGGGCACGAACCAGCGGTGGGCCGGCGGCAGCGCCAGCAGCAGCACCACCGCCGCCGTGAGCAGGAACACCAGCAGCACGCCGAGACCCGTCAACGGGAGGAACACCTCGAACGCGTTCGGCTGGTCGTAGAGAGCCTCGATGAAGTCCGACTCCGGCCAGAATTCGTCGTCCGGCGGCGGAACATCTTCCGGGTACGGCTCGTCGACGTACGGCCCGTCGGCCAGCGCGAACGCCAGACCGAACGGGATCAGGAACGAGCCGGCACAGCCCTGGGCGACGCAGAGCAGCAGTTGGAGGCCGCCGGCCACGAAGACCATCACGCGGGCGGTGTTGCTGCCCCGGAGCACCCAGCCCGACGTGAGTCCCAACCAGAGCGCCAGCAGCAGGGCCGGCACGCCGAACACCGTCGCCATCATGACGGTGTTCCAGCGCTCCGCGCGTACCTCGTCCGGGTCGGCGTCGGGCACCTGCCGCAGTGCCTTGTCGATCGCGTCGTTCCAGTCGACCGCCGCCAGCACCAGCAGAGTGACGAGGCCGAGCAGGATCAGCACGGTGCCGAGTTGCAGCCAGAAAGCCACGGTGACGGTACCGGGGCGCGGCGGCCGGGGCGGGGGTACGGCTGCCGACGGTTCGGCGGTCGCGGTCATGTCGCGGACGGTACGGACCGTTGGCAAGCCCCCGGCAGCTCCGTTCGGGTGAATCCGAGCGGCGGTCGGATCAGGAGGTGCCCAGTCGCTCGCCGGCGTACGCGCCCACGGTGGTACTTCCCATCACGCAGCCGGTCATGGTGCTCAGCTCCGCCGGGTCTCCGCGCAGCGCCGTCCAGGCCGCCCGCCCGGCCGCCGGGTCCAGCCGCTCCAGCAGGGTGGCGGCGTACACCCGCCCCGCAGGGGCGCCGCCGGTGAGCAGCCGGTCGAGCAGGTCGCGGACCTCCTCCGGGTGGTCGGTCACGGCCGCCTCGACGCGCTGGTACGCCTCGGTCTCGGGCAGCAACGTGCCCGCGATTCCCACCCCACCGAACGCCAGTGTGTTGGCGTGGCCGAGTTCCGCGACGGCCTTCGCCAACTCCGACTCCTTCTTGCGCCGCATCCCGAACATGTCTCCATCCTCGCCCCGGGAGCCCGCCTCCGCCCGTTGGAGGCGGGCCCGGCGCGACGGGTTCAGTTGGACGTGACCGAGAGGCCGTCCTTGCTGTCCCGCAGGTCGACCCGCACCGTGTCGCCGTCGCGGACCTCGCCGGCGAGCAGCGCCCTGGCGAGCTGGTCGCCGATCGCGGACTGAACCAGCCGACGCAGCGGGCGGGCACCGTAGATCGGGTCGTACCCGTGCTCGGCGAGCCACCCACGGGCGTCCTCGGTGACGTCCAACGTCAACCGGCGGTCCGCGAGACGCCGACTCAGCCGCGCCAGTTGGATGTCCACGATGGCCCGCAGATCGTCACCGTGCAGGGCGGCGAAGACCACGATGTCGTCGAGCCGGTTGAGGAACTCCGGCTTGAAGTGCGACCGGACCGTGGCCAGGACGCCCTCGCGGCGCTGCTCCTCGGCCAGCGTCAGGTCACTGATCACCGCCGAGCCGAGATTCGAGGTGAGGATCAGGATGGCGTTGCGGAAGTCGACCGTACGCCCCTGGCCGTCGGTGAGCCGGCCGTCGTCGAGCACCTGAAGCAGGATGTCGAAGACGTCCGGGTGGGCCTTCTCCACCTCGTCCAGCAGGATCACCGAGTACGGCCGGCGGCGCACCGCCTCGGTGAGCTGGCCGCCCTCCTCGTAACCGACGTAACCGGGAGGGGCGCCGACCAGGCGGGCGACCGAGTGCTTCTCGCCGTACTCGCTCATGTCGATGCGGACCATCGCCCGCTCGTCGTCGAAGAGAAACTCGGCGAGCGCCTTGGCCAGCTCGGTCTTGCCGACACCGGTCGGGCCGAGGAAGAGGAAGCTGCCGGTCGGGCGGTCCGGGTCGGCGACACCGGCCCGCGCGCGCCGGACCGCGTCCGAAACCGCGCCGACCGCCTCGGTCTGGCCGACCACCCGCCCGCGCAGCGACTCCTCCATCCGCAGCAGCTTCGCGGTCTCACCCTCAAGCAGCCGGCCGGCGGGGATGCCGGTCCAGGACGCGACCACGGCGGCGATGTCGTCCGCGCCGACCTCCTCCTTGAGCATCGCGCCGGCGGACTGGAGCCGGGCCAGTTCCTCCTCGGCGGTGGCCAGTTCGGCCTTCAGGGCGGGGATCCGGCCGTACCGCAGCTCGGCGGCGCGTTCCAGCTCGCCGTCCCGCTCGGCCCGTTCGGCCTCACCGCCGAGCCGCTCCAGCTCCTCCTTGGCCGTGGAGAGCTTGGTGATGTGACTCTTCTCCAGCTGCCACCGCTCGGAGAGGACGGTGAGCTGCTCACGCTTGTCGGCCAGTTCCTTGCGTAGCCGCTCCAGGCGCTCGGCGGACGCCGCGTCCGGCTCCTTGGCCAGCGCCATCTCCTCGATCTCCAGCCGGCGGACCGCCCGCTCGATCTCGTCCACCTCGACCGGGCGGGAGTCGATCTCCATCCGGAGCCGGGACGCGGACTCGTCGACCAGGTCGATCGCCTTGTCCGGCAGGAACCGGTCGGTGATGTAGCGGTCGGAGAGGGCGGCGGCGGCGACCAGCGCGGCGTCGGTGATGCGTACGCCGTGGTGCACCTCGTACCGCTCCTTGAGGCCGCGCAGGATGCCGATGGTGTCCGCCACGGTCGGCTCACCGACGAGCACCGGCTGGAAGCGACGCTCCAGCGCGGGATCCTTCTCGATGTGCTCGCGGTACTCGTCGAGCGTGGTCGCACCCACCATGCGCAGCTCACCACGGGCCAGCATCGGCTTGAGCATGTTGCCGGCGTCCATCGAGCCCTCGCCCTTGCCGGCGCCCACCACGGTGTGCAGCTCGTCGAGGAAGGTGATGACCTGCCCGTCGGAGCTCTTGATCTCCTCCAGGACCGACTTCAACCGCTCCTCGAACTGACCCCGGTACGACGCGCCGGCCACCATCGCGCCGAGGTCGAGCGAGACCAGCTTCTTGTCCCGTAGCGACTCCGGCACGTCGCCGGCCACGATCCGCTGGGCCAGACCCTCGACGATCGCGGTCTTGCCGACACCTGGCTCGCCGATCAGCACCGGGTTGTTCTTGGTACGCCGGGACAGCACCTGGATCACCCGACGGATCTCGGAGTCCCGCCCGATCACCGGGTCGATCTTGCCGTCCCGCGCGCTCGCGGTCAGGTCCACGCCGTACTTGGTGAGCGCCTGGTAGGTCTGCTCCGGGTCAGCGGTGGTCACCCGACGATCACCGCCGCGTACCGTAGGGAAGGCGGCGACCAGGCTCTCCTCGGTGGCACCGGCGGCCTTGAGCGTGGCGGACACGGCCCCGCCGACCCGGGCCAGTCCGGCGAGCAGGTGCTCGGTGGAGGTGTACTCGTCGCCCAGCGGGCGGGCGATCTGCTCGGCGGCACCGATGGCGTTTACGAACTCGCGGGCCAGGGTCGGCTCGGCGATGCTGGAGCCCCGGGCGGCGGGCAGCGCGTCGACGGCACGCTGGCTGGCCCGGCGCAGCTCGGCCGGGTCGGCCCCGACGGCGCGCAGCAGGCCGGCAGCGGTCGAGCCCTCGGTGTCCAGCAGCGACAACAGCAGATGCCACGGTTCGACGGTGGCGTGCCCCCGCTGGTTCGCCAGGGCGACTGCGCCGGTGATGGTCTCGCGGCTCTTGGTGGTGAGGCGTTCGGTGTTCATGGGCTCCCCTGGATCGGTGTGTCCACTGGTACCGACAGAACCAGAGTTGAGTCTATTCCACTCAACCCAAGCGGTGTGAGCTGTGTCACTTGTCGCACGCCACTCCATCGATCGACCCTCGCCGAGGATGCCTTCCGATTCGATCAGGGGTGGAGGGACGGCATGCAGATCAACGTGACGAGGTGGCTGTCCCTGGTGACCCGTGACGCGGTGGCGTCGGCGACCGCGAGCGTCGGCACGACCGGTCCGGACGGCGCCGTCCAGCACCTGTCCGAGCACCGGCTGGACGCTCCCGGCCTGCTGCGCTGGTCGTACACCGTCAGGGACGCCGACGGCGAGGTGCACCGCCGCTGCGACGGCCGACGCCTGGTGCAGGTGAACGGTGACGGCGAGCAGCTCAGCTCCCCGGTCCCGGATGAGGACTCGCGGGACGACCCCCGGTACTTCTACTCGTGGCCGGCGGTCGTGGACGCCTGGTTGGTGGAGATGCTCCGCCCGGTGGACCTGCTGTCCCGGGTGGTGGTGTCGGCGGTGACCGAGCCGGACGCCACCGGCCTGGTTCAGATCGACGCCAGCCCGATGGGCAACGAACCGTCGCCCTACCACGGCTTCGCCGTGCCTGACCGGCGGACGCTGCGGATCGTCCTCGACTCCGAGCGGGGCTGCCTGGTCACGGTGACCGTGGACCGCGGTGACCGGCCCTCGCTGACCTGCCGTCTCACCGCGCTTGCCTGAGCCGTCCGGCCGCCGGCACGGCAGGTCGTACCGCTGCGCCGGCTCCGTACGTCCGGCGGCGTGCCGGTAGCGTTGCCGGGGTGCGAGTACGTGTCGAACAGACTGCCTTACCGGGGATCGGTGTCCGCCACGAACTGGTGACGGAGTCCGGCCGTCGCCTGGGCGTGGTCTCCCATCGCAGTGGCCGCCGGGACCTCGTCCTGTACGACCCGGACGACCCGGACGCCAGCGCGGCGGACATCCCGCTCACCGATGACGAGGCCGAGGCGCTGGCCGACATCCTCGGCGCGTCGCTCATGCTCGGCCAGCTCTCCGGGCTCCGCGAGCAGGCCGCCGGTCTGCTCACCGAGCAGATCGCCATTCCGGCCGCCTCGCCGTACGTCAACCGGCCGTTGGGGGACACCAAGGCCCGGACCCGCACCGGCGCCTCGATCGTGGCCGTGCTGCGCGACGGCGAGGTGAACGTCTCGCCGGCTCCCTCGTTCCGGTTCGCCGCGGGCGACGTGGTGGTCGTCGTCGGGACCCGCCACGGCCTCGACGCCGTCACGGCCATCTTCGCCGACGGCGATCCGGACGGCTGAGGCGCGGATGCACGAAACCACGACCCTGCTTGTCGAAGTCGGCGCGCTGCTGTTCCTGCTCGGCATGCTCGGACGGCTCAGCCGCCGGATCGGCCTGTCACCGATCCCGCTGTACCTGCTCGCCGGCCTCGCCTTCGGCCACGGCGGCATCGTGGAACTCAACGCCAGCGAGGAATTCTTCGCCGTCGGCGCGGAGATCGGCGTGATCCTGCTGCTGGTGATGCTCGGCCTGGAGTACTCGGCCACCGAACTCGTTGGCAACCTGCGGGCCTCCGCACCCGCCGGGTTGATCGACGCGCTGCTCAACGCCCTGCCGGGGGCAGCCTTCGCGCTGCTGCTCGGTTGGGGCTGGGTGTCCGCGGTGGTGCTCGCCGGGATCACCTGGATCTCGTCCTCGGGGGTGATCGCCAAGATCCTCGCCGACCTGGGCCGGCTCGGTAACCGCGAGACACCCGTGGTCCTCTCGGTGCTGGTGATCGAGGACCTGGCGATGGCGTTCTACCTACCCCTGGTGACCGCTTTGCTGGCCGGCGTGGGCCTGGCAAAGGGCGGCATCGGCCTGGGCATCGCGGTGGTGACCGTCATCGCGGTGCTTGTGGTCGCCGTCCGGTACGGCAAACAGATCTCCCGGTTCATGTCGGCCAACGACGCCGAGGCACTGCTGCTCGGCGTGCTCGGGCTGACCCTCCTGGTGGCCGGGATCGCGGCGAAGCTCCAGGTCTCGGCGGCGGTCGGCGCGTTCCTGGTCGGCATCGCGCTGTCCGGCCCGGTCGCCCACCACGCCACCGAGCTGCTCACTCCCCTGCGGGACCTGTTCGCCGCCGTCTTCTTCGTCTTCTTCGGCCTGGTCACCGACCCACGGGGCATCCCACCGGTGCTGCTGCCGGCGCTGCTGCTCGCGTTCGTGACGATGGGAACGAAGACGTTGACCGGCTACCTGGCGGCCCGGCGGGCCGGAATCGCCGAGCCGGGACGCTGGCGGGCCGGGTTGGCACTCGTGCCCCGGGGAGAGTTCTCCATCGTGATCGCCGGGCTGGCGGTGGCCGCCGGCGGCGTCGACCCGCAGCTGGCGGCGCTCGCCACGGCGTACGTGCTGATCACGGTGGTGACCGGGCCGATGCTCGCGCGGTTGCCGGATCTGGGCTGGTTCAAGCAGTGGCTACGGGCGCGCGCCCGGGCCCAACGGGCGCAACCGGCACCGGTGGCCGACCGGGCGTGACCGCGCACCGGTCGGTGAGACCGCTCCGGACGACCCCCGTTGACCAACAGATGCCGAATTGCTTCCCGTAGGGTCTACCGGTACTCACCGGTACCGCGTTACGGTGTCGCCCCAGCAGCCAGGTTCCCGGTGGGCGCACGCCCCCGCGGCGGAAGCGGAAGGTTGGCCGGTGAGCGTGCAGGAGTCAGCGTTCCACGGCTTCGCCAACCCCGTCGACCCGACCTCGGCGGAGTTGCGAGCGTGGGCCTACCAACCCGACTCGGTCCCGTTGACGTCGATGCCACCGGACTGGGACCTGCTGGTCTCCGGCGACCGGCTGGTGATGACGCTGTTCGATCTCGCCATGGACACCCGCTGTCCGGCGCGCCGGTTCGCGCTGCACTGCCTCTACATCTACGCCGCCGACGGAATCCGGACGAACTTCCGGGCACACCCGAAGCGTCGCTTCCGGAAGCTCGTCGACCAGGCCGAGCGAAACGGCGACGAGATGATGCGCACCTGGGCGCACAACAGCCGGGTACTGCTGACCCGGCCGGAGCTCTTCGTGTACCGGGAGTGGTGCGAGGGCGGGCTGGTCCGGGAGAACCGCCGGCTCTGACGTGCCGAACGGGCCGGGACCCCCCGTGGCTCCCGGCCCGCACGTCGGCAATTTCCTCAACGCGACCCGCCCCGCTCGCGCCGGTGCTGGTCGCTGCGCACCTGGCCGGCACCATGACCGACCCGGCCACCCCGGTCGACGGACCTGTCGGCCTGACTCTGGTCGGAGAGACGTCCCTTGGTGATCCGGTCGAACCGGTTCTGGACGCTCTCAGCCAGGTCGTCGAGGCGTTGCTCCGTCTCCTCGGCCACCTTCCTCGCCGCTTCCGTCATGACTCCCCCCGCCAGATCGGAGTCCGGATTGGGTCGGTTTAGACCTGATTCCTGAAGGCTAATCGGGACAACCCGTCCAGCGCTCGGGTTTGCGGAAACACCAGCAGCGCAGGCTCGGCGGACACACGGAAAGGGTGTGGCTCCGCCTGGCGGAGCCACACCCTTTCGGCCGCAGCGGGCGTCAGCGCCCGGGGCTGCGGCGCGGACGCCAGACCACCAGGGCGGTCGAGGTCTGGTTGGTGGGGACGAGATCCCGACCGGGGAAGCGGGCCAACGACTCCAGCTCGGCCATCCGGCGGTACGCGGCGTCGAGCTCGGCCTCCAGCTGGGCGACCCGCTGCTGCACCTGCTCCAACAGTTGTTCCAGCCCGATGATCCGCTTGATGCCGGCGAGGTTGACGCCGTCGTCCTGGCTGAGCCGCTGCACCTCGCGCAGCAGCACCACGTCCCGGACGCTGTACCGCCGCCCGCCACCGGCCGCCCGGCCGGCCTGCACCAGGCCGAGCCGGTCGTACTGGCGCAGCGTCTGCGGGTGCATCCCCGCCATCCGCGCCGCAACCGAGATCATCAGCACCTTGGCCTCGTATGCCGGGTCATCCGAGCCGACGAACCCGTCCATCCCGCTCACCTCCGCACCGCTTCACCGATCAACCGAACCGACGCACCCGCGCGTCGAGATGTTCCCGGGCCGCCGGCGGGGTCTGCTCGGCGAACGTCTCCAGGGCGGCCCGTGCCTCGTCCGAGATCCGCGCCGGCACCACCACGTCGAGGGTGACCAGCAGGTCGCCCTGCTGTCCGTCCCGGCGGCTGACGCCCTTGCCCCGGGCACGCAGGATGCGGCCACTCGGCGTACCCGGCGGCACCCGCAGGGTCACCGGAGCGTCGAGGGTCGGCACCCGCAGATCGGTGCCGAGGACGGCCTCCGCGAACGTGATCGGCACGGTCAGGGTGAGATCGTCGCCGGTGCGCCCGAACACCTCGTCCGGGCGGACCTTCACGTGCACGAACAGATCGCCCGCCGGGCCGCCGCGCTCACCCGGCTCGCCCCGGCCGGCCAGCCGGATGCGCTGGCCGTCGGCCACCCCGGCGGGAAAGCGGACATTGAGCGTACGGGTCTTGGTGACCCCGCCGGTGCCCTGGCACTCCGGGCACTTCTCGTCCACCACCGTGCCGACGCCCTGGCAGTTGCGACAGGGCTCGGAGAAGCTGAACGCGCCCTGGTTCCGGTTGGTGACCCCGGCGCCGTGGCAGACCGGGCAGGTGCGTGGCGCGGTGCCGGGCTTGGCGCCGTTGCCGTGGCAGGTGTCGCAGACACCGGGTGCCCGCAACGTCAGCGGCAGCGTCACGCCGCGTACCGCATCGTTGAAGTCGAGCGCCACCTCGGTCTCGATGTCCCGGCCCCGGGCTGGACCCGGTGCGCCCGCACCCCCGCCACCGCCGGAGAAGATCGAGCTGAACAGGTCGGAGATGTTGCCACCGGCGAACCGACCGCCACCTGGCTGTGCCCCGCCGAACAGGTCGGAGACGTCGAACGGCGCCCCGCCCGGCTGGCCGCCCTGGCGGGCACCCCGTCGGAACGCGCCCGAGCCGAACAACGAGCGCATCTCGTCGTACTCGCGGCGCTTCGCGTCGTCGCCGAGCACCGCGTACGCCTCGGACACCGCCTTGAAGCGCTCCTCGGCCTTGGCGTCACCGGGGTTGTGGTCCGGGTGCGACTCGCGGGCCAGCTTGCGGTACGCCTTCTTGATCTCATCAGCCGACGCGGCCTTCGCCACGCCCAGGACCGCGTAGTAGTCCTTCTCGATCCAGTCCTTCGAACTCACCCGTACACCTCCTCCCCACCGCCGGGCCCGGTCCGCCCCGCCCGCCGGGTCTCGGCGGGCGGGGCGGCCGGGTCACCGTCGCGCACTATTCCGGGTCGGCGACCGCGACCAGCGCGGGCCGCAGCAGTCGCTCACCGACCTGGTAGCCCCGACGCATCACCTGCACGCAGGTCGGCTCGGTGACGTCGGCCGAGGTCTGGTGGGCCACCGCCTCGTGCCGCGTCGGGTCGAACGGATCGCCCTGCTCACCGAACGGGGTCAGCCCGAACTTGCCCAGCGCGGTGGCGAGTTGCTCGGCCACCGAGCCGAAGGGGCCGACCAGGTCGCCGTGCTCCCGGGCGCGGTCGAGATCGTCCAGGATCGGCAGCAACGCGGCGAGCACGGACCCGGTCGCCTGCTCGGTGACCAGGCCACGGTCGCGTTCGACCCGCTTGCGGTAGTTGGCGTACTCGGCCGACACCCGCTGCACGTCGCGGGTGCGTTCGTCCAGCTCGGCGCGGAGCGCCTCCAACTCGGCACCCAGCCCGCCGGCGGCAGGCTCGGACGACTCCCCGACCGGCTGTGCCGGCGCGTCCACCACCGGCGGACCCTCGGTGGACGCGTCGCTCAGCGCGCTCGCCTCGACCTCGATCGAATCGACCACGACCTCGGCCTCCTCGACCAGGCCCTCCGCCGGCACGTCCGGCCCGGCGTCGGCCGCCGTGCCGGCGGGTTCGCGGATCTCACTGATCTTGCGATTGTTGCGGATGACGACCCGCGGCGCGTCGCCGGTGGCCGGCTCGGACGCCGAGCCACCCGGCGCCGACCCGGTGTCACCCGGGTCGGCGGCTCGTGGCTTCTCCGTCATACGACTACCTCATCCCTCTGCCCGTGCGCTCGGGTGGCCAGGACCGTCACTTCTTGTCCTCGTCCACGATCTCCGCGTCGACCACGTCGTCCGCACCGGGCCGGGCGCCACCGGCCTGCGCGCCACCGGCCTGCGCGCCACCGGCACCATCGGCCGGGCCGGCGCCGGCCTCGCCGCCCGGCTGGGCCTGCTCGGCCTGCTGGGCGTAGAGCAGCGAGCCCGCCTCCTGGGAGACCTGCGCGAGCCGCTCGTGCGCCGACTTGATCTTCTCGATGTCACTGCCACCGAGAGCGCCACGCAGCTCGCCGAGGGCCTCGTTGAGCTTCTCGCGGTTCTCGGCGGGGAGCTTGTCGCCGTTCTCGGCGAGGAACTTCTCGGTCTGCCACTGCAGAGCCTCGGCCACGTTGCGGGTCTCGGCCTCCTCGCGGCGGCGCTTGTCCTCCTCCGCGTGCTCCTCGGCGTCCCGGCGCATCCGCTCGATGTCGTCCTTCGGCAGCGAGGAGCCACCGGTGATCGTCATCTTCTGTTCCTTGCCGGTGCCCAGGTCCTTGGCGTGCACGTTGACGATGCCGTTCGCGTCGATGTCGAAGGTGACCTCGATCTGCGGCACGCCGCGCGGGGCCGGCGGGAGGCCGGTCAGCTCGAAGGTGCCGAGCTTCTTGTTGTACGCGGCGATCTCACGCTCACCCTGGAAGACCTGGATCAGCACCGACGGCTGGTTGTCGTCGGCGGTGGTGAACACCTCGGACCGCTTGGTCGGGATGGTGGTGTTGCGCTCGATGAGCTTGGTGAAGATGCCACCCTTGGTCTCGATGCCCAGGCTCAGCGGCGTCACGTCGAGCAGCAGGACGTCCTTGACCTCGCCCTTGAGCACACCGGCCTGCAGGGCGGCGCCCACGGCGACGACCTCGTCCGGGTTGACGCCCTTGTTGGGCTCGCGGCCGGTGAGCTGCTTGACCAACTCGGTCACGGCCGGCATCCGGGTCGAACCACCGACGAGGATCACGTGCTCGACGTCCGAGACCTTGATCCCGGCGTCCTTCACGGCCTGCTCGAACGGGCCCTTGCAGCGGTCCAGCAGATCCTGCGTCATCCGCTGGAACTCGGCCCGGCTGAGCGTCACGTCCAGGTGCAGCGGACCGGCCGCGCCGGCGGTGATGTACGGCAGGTTGATGTTGCTGGTGGTGGCGGCGGACAGCTCGATCTTGGCCTTCTCGGCGGCCTCCTTGAGCCGCTGCATCGCCATCTTGTCCTGCGACAGGTCGATGCCGTGCTCACCCCGGAAGGTCTTCACCAGATGGTCGATGATCCGCTGGTCCCAGTCGTCGCCGCCGAGGAGGTTGTCACCGCTCGTCGACTTGACCTCGATGACGCCCTCGGCCAACTCCAGCAGCGACACGTCGAAGGTGCCGCCACCGAGGTCGAAGACCAGGACGGTCTGCTCCTTGGAGCCCTTGTCCAGCCCGTACGCCAGGGCGGCCGCGGTCGGCTCGTTCACGATCCGCAGCACGTTGAAGCCGGCGATCTCGCCGGCCTCCTTGGTGGCCTGACGCTGGCCGTCGTTGAAGTAGGCCGGGACGGTGATCACCGCGTCGGTGATCTGCTCGCCCAGGTAGGCCTCGGCGTCCCGCTTGAGCTTCATCAGCGTCCGGGCCGAGATCTCCTGCGGGGTGTACTTCTTGCCGTCGATGTCGACGGACCAGTTGGTGCCGATCTCCCGCTTGACCGAGCGGATCGTCCGGTCCGGGTTCGTCACCGCCTGGCGCTTGGCGACCTCACCGACCAGCACCTCGCCGTTACGGGCGAACGCGACGATCGACGGGGTCGTCCGCGAGCCCTCAGCGTTGGCGATGACGGTGGGCTCACCGCCCTCCAGAACGCTGACGCAGGAGTTCGTCGTGCCGAGGTCGATACCGACCGCACGTGCCATCTTCGCTTCCTCGCTTCGTTACGTTGAGCAGGTGACGGGCCCTCCCGTCCCGCTGCGCGGCGCCTGCCGTCCGCAGCGACCCCACCTCAAGTTGAGTGAACTTGACTCAATAGTGCCACGCCCCCGGAAATCGTCAAGTCAAGGTTGAGTCGGATCGACGCAACTCACCAGTCCTACCGACCTGTTGTCTTACCTTGTGTCGGTCGGGCACGCTTTAGCGGTGACGACGCACGGCGATTCCGCCTCACCGTCCGGCGCGCCCGCCGTCGCAGCCCGCACCGGGTCCACCGGCGCCGGCGAGGACCGGCCCGCGCCCACCGGGGACGACACCCTGCCAGACGCCCTGACCAGCCTGCGCGCCGCGATCGGGGCGGCCCGGTTCCCGCTGGCCCTGCCCTCGGCCGAGCTGGCCGCGCGCACCGTCGCCGCCCTCGCCGACCAGCTCGACGACTACCTGCTACCCAGACTGGCCCGCCTCGACGCACCACTGCTCGTGGTGGTCGGCGGATCCACCGGTGCCGGCAAGTCGACCCTGGTCAACAGCCTGGTGCAGGCCCGGGTCAGCCCCGCCGGGGTGCTGCGACCCACCACCCGATCGCCGGTACTTGTCTGCAACCCGGCCGACTCGGCCTGGTTCCGCCGGGGCGAGCTGCTGCCCGGGCTGACCCGCACCAACCAACCCGGCGACGATCCCCGCACCCTGCACCTGGTCACCGCCCCGGCGCTCCCGCCGGGGCTGGCGTTCCTCGACGCCCCCGACATCGACTCGGTGGTCGACGCCAACCGGGCCCTGGCCAACCAACTGCTCGCCGCCGCCGACCTCTGGCTTTTCGTCACCACCGCCGCCAGGTACGCCGACGCCGTCCCCTGGGAACTGCTGCACGGCGCCCGGGCCAGGGGTGCGGTGCTCGCCCTGGTGCTCAACCGGGTGCCCGCGGAGGCGACCGACGAGGTGGCCGCCCATCTCGCCGAGATGCTCGCCGAGCAGGGCCTCGACGCGGCGCCGCTGTTCGTGCTCCCGGAGACCTGGGTCGACGGGCAGGGGCTGCTACCGGGCCGCAGCACCGCACCGCTGGCCGACTGGTTCGCCCGGCTCGCCGCCGACGCGGAGGCCCGTGCGGCGGTGGTCCGGCAGACCCTTGGCGGCGCGCTGGCCCTGCTGCCACCCACCGTCGAGAGCCTGGCCCTCGCCGTCGACGAGCAGGTCGCCGCCGCCGACGCGCTGGACGATCGGGTACGCGCGGCGTACCGGGCCGCGAACCGGACCGTGGAACAGGGGCTGCGCGACGGTCGGCTGCTCCGTGGCGAGGTACTCGCCCGTTGGCAGGAGTTCATCGGCACCAGCGACCTCATCCGCACCCTTGAGGCGCGGATCGGTCGGCTACGGGATCGCGTGATGGCCGCCTTCGCCCGCCGCCCGGCCCCCGCCGTCGAGCTGCGCGACGCGATCGAGTCGCAACTGGTCACCCTGCTGCGGGGGGTGGCGGCCGAGGCGGCCGAGCACGCGTACACCGGATGGAAGGCGCACCCGGCCGGCGCGGCCCTGCTCGAAGGCGACCTGGCGCACCACTCCGCCGACCTGCCACAGCGCGCCGAGCGGCTGGTACGCGACTGGCAGCGGAGCGTGCTGGAGCTGGTCCGGGTCGAAGGTGGCGACCGGCGCTTCGTGGCCCGAACGGCGGCGTACGCGGTGAACGCCACCGGGCTGGCGTTGATGATCGCGGTCTTCGCCTCCACCGCCTTCATCCCGACCGGGCTGGAGGTCGCCACCGGGGCCGGCACCACCCTCGCCGGCCAGGCGGTGCTTCAGGCGATCTTCGGTGATCAGGCCGTGCGTACGCTGGCCCGCAAGGCCCGGGAGGACCTGCTGGAGCGGGTGACGGTACTGCTGGACGACGAGGCCACCCGCTATCTCATCCGGACCCGGCAGGTCCGGCCGGTGACCCGGACCGCGACGGCGTTGCGCCAGGCGGCCGAGCGGGTCGAGGCGGCCCGGTTGCGCAGCGGCTTCGCCGACGCCACACCCGTGCTCAGCGCCGCGACGACGGGCGTCGACGCCCCGATGACCGATGGGGAGCGGCCGTGACCGGCATGGGTGGGCGCCTCCGCGAGGCGTTGCGGATCGCCGACGGGCGGGTGGACGCCGACCAACTGGTCGCCCGGCTGGAGGCGGTGCGGCGCTTCCTCAGCATCGTCGACGGGCACCTACCGGACACCCCGCTGGTGCCGGCCCGCACCCTTGTCGAACGGGCCGGTACCCGGCTGGCGCTGTCGCGCGACCACACCGTGGTGGCGCTGGCCGGAGCCACCGGCAGCGGCAAGTCGAGCCTGTTCAACGCGATGGCCCGGATGAACCTCTCACCTGTCGGGGTACGCCGGCCCACCACCGGTGTCACGCACGCCTGCGTCTGGGGCCCACTCGACGGGGGCACCCGGCTGCTGGACTGGCTCGGCGTGCTGCCCCGTCACCGGTTCGTCCGGGAGAGCCTGCTCGACGGCGACGACGAGTCCACGCTGCACGGGCTGATCCTGCTCGACCTGCCGGACTTCGACTCCGTCGAGCACTCGCACCGGCTGGAGGTGGACCGGCTGCTCGGCCTCGTGGACCTGGTGGTCTGGGTGGTGGACCCGCAGAAGTACGCCGACCGGATGATGCACCGCAGCTACCTGCGCGAGTTCCACCGGCACCGGGACGTGACGGTGGTCGTGCTCAACCAGACCGACCGGCTGCCCCCGGCCGAGGTGCCCCGGGTACTGGCCGACCTGCGCCGCCTGCTCGACGCGGACGGGCTGGACGAGGTACCCCTGCTGGCCACCACCGTCGCGGACCCGGACGGCCCGGAGCGGCTGCGGGGGGCGCTGGAGCGTACCGTCGCCGAACGGCAGGCCGCGCTGCGTCGCCTCTCCGGTGACGTCGACGCCGTCGTCGACGCGCTCGACGGCATGGTCGGCGCGCCGCGCACCGCACTCGCCGCCGACGATCCCGCGGTCACCGCGCTGGACCGTGCCCTGGGCCGGGCGGCCGGAGTGCCGACGGTGGTTGCGGCGGTCGAGCTGGCGTACCGGCATCGGGCCGCAGCGGCCACCGGCTGGCCCCTGCTGCGGTTCTGGCGCCGGCTGCGGGCCGACCCGCTGCGCCGGCTGCATCTGCCCGATCGGCGGGCCGGCGGTGACCCGGCGGAGAGCCTGGTGGCCGCGACCTCCGTACCCGAGCCCAGCGCGGCCGACAAGTCGGCACTGGCGTTGGCCCTACGGACGGTGGCCGAGCGGGCCGGGGCCGGGCTGCCGAACGCCTGGCCGGACGCGATGGCCGCGGCGGCCCGGTCCCGCCTCGGCGACCTGCCGGACGCGCTGGACGGCGTGCTGGCCAGCACGGACCTCGGCGTCGACCGTCCCCGTGTCTGGTGGCGACTGGTCGGCGGATTGCAGTGGCTGGTGACGCTCGCCGCGGTGGCCGGGTTGGGCTGGCTGGTCCTCGGCTACGCGATGCGGGCACTCGGGTTGCCGGAGTTGCGGCACCCGATGGTGGGTGAGGTGCCGGTACCGACCCTGCTGCTGCTCGGTGGACTGCTGACCGGGGCACTCGTCGCGGCCCTGATCCGCCCGCTGGTGCGGTGGGCCGCGCGGCAGGCTCGCCAGCGGGCGGAGGCGCAGCTGACCCGGGCCGTCGCCAGCGTCGGCGAGCAGCAGGTGCTCGCCCCGGTGCGGGCCGTGATCGCCGCGCACGCGGACGCACGCACGGTCCTCGAGGTCGCCCGACACCGCTGACCCGGCCACTGAACGTTCCTGGACACCGCGCGATCGGCGTAGGGTCGAGTCATGGCCACGCCACAGACCCCTTATGACGCGGTGCTGCACGCCGCACGCGACGTGACCAAGCTCGACTCGGCCCTCGACGCGGAGATGCTCGGTGCGGCCCTGCTCGGCAGCGTGTACGAGGTCGCCGAGACGGACCGGGAGGCGGCGGTGCGCGACTTCGTGGGCGAGTTCCTCGCCGCCACCTCGCGACGACGGGCGGTCGCGGCGACGACGGTCCGGGCCGTCTTCGCGGCCCTGGTGCCGGACGCGGCGGGCGCGGACCGGGTGCGGCCCGGTGCGACCGCACCGGCCTGGTCCGGGCAACTCGGCAAGGTGCACCTCACCGGCACCTGGGCGTACGGCGACGTGTATGGCGACCAGACCTCCTACCTGGCCACGTTCGCCTACGACGATGCCACCGGAGGGCCGGAACACGCCCTGGTCGCCCTGATCGACCACAACATCGGCATCACCAAGGACGTGTTCGTCGGCGGCCCGGCGGGCCGGATCCTGGAGCAGGTACGGCAGTTGTGCGCCGAGGACGAGCTGACCTGGTTCCGGGAGGAGAGCCCGACCCGGATGCGCGACCAGGTGAGCCGGCATCTCGCCGTGACCGACCATCTGGGTCAGCTGCCCGGTGCCGCCTCACTGGCCACCGACCGGGCGCTCGTCGGGGCCCGGCTGGCGGTGCTGCCCGCCGCGACCGCGCCACCGCCCCGGCAGGCCGACGACCCGTTGCCGGACGCCGAACGAGCCGCGGAGATCCGCCGTTTCCTCGCCTCGCCGGACGCCGCCCGGGCCGGGCTGGACGCGGTCGACGACGCCGAACTGGCTTCACTGCACTTCTGTCTGGGCCTGCTGCTCGACCACGCGGCCACCTTCCCCGACGCCGACCCGCTGCGCTGGAGCCCGACCGTCGCCGGCCTCTTCCTGCTCGACTGGGTGCACCGCCGCGCGGTACTCGACATGGACGACGCGGCGATGCTGCCCCGGGTGCTGCGCGCCTGGGCCGGATACGCGGCCCACCGGCGTGGGCTGCCCGACTCGGCCGTGACCGCCACGGATGCCGCGATCGAGGAGATGGTGCCGGAGTTCGTCCGGCTCTACGCCACCGGTGAGCGGCGCAGCCCGGCCACCGCCGCAGTGGCCCAGTTGATGGCCGATGGCATCGACCCGGACGATCCGGCGGCCCTGGACGCCTGGATCGAGGCCAACCGGCACCGCCTCTCCGACGACGGCTGACCCCTACCAACGCTCACCGAACCGGGTTCGCGTCCGGCACCGTCCGTCAGGCCGCACCGTCGGTCGAGCCGGTACCGCCCGTCGTCGAGCTGGCGGCAGGCCGGCACCGGTTCCGCGGACGGATCCGCGCCCGGGCGCGGGCGCTGCCATTGCGCTCGGGTGCGCCGGGCAACAGCGGCTCGGTCACGATGTTCGTCGGTGGGGGCTCCGGTGCGGACCCGCCGCCGCTCGGGGCGACCGACGGACCTCCCGGCGCGGTCGGCCCGGCGGACGCGGACGGACCGCTCGACGCGCTCGGTCCGGTCGTCGGCGACGGGTCACTCGATGCGGTCGGCTCGGCCGACGCGGAGGGATCGTCCGACGGGCCCGGATCGGCGGACGCGGAAGGATCACCCGACGCGGAGGGATCGGTCGAGGGGCTCGGGCCCGTGGTCGGCGGGTCGTTGGACGCGCTCGGGTCGACCGGGTCGGCCGATGCGGTCGGCGGGTCCGGATCGGCGGTCGGCGTGGGCGAACCGCTCGTCGGGGCCGGCGACGGTGTCCGGGTCGGGGTGGGTGCCGGACGAGGAGCCGGTGTGCTGGTGGGCGGCCGGGGAGCCGGCGCGGTCGTCGGCGCGCCGGGGCGACGGGCCGGCGAGTGCTCGACCGGTGTGCCGACGATCGGCGGCCGCGGCGTCGGCACCACGGGGATGACCGGCGGAGCCGCCGGTTCGACCGACGGCACCGCGGTCACCGCGGCTGTCGGTGAGCCGCTGGGTGCCGGCGGCACCACCACCGGGCCCACGGAGGGCGTCGGGATGAACGGCGTGCTGCCGTCCGGCAGCGCCGTGCTGCCGACCGTCGCGGAGCCGGTGCTGATCGCGGCGAGGACCGGCATCGAAGCGGTGCCGGCGAGCAGCGCCACCGTCAGCAGATAACCCCTGGTGGGCCCGGCGGTACGCACGGCCCGGTGCGCACCCACCACGCGGCGGTAGCCGGCCGCCCGATGCCGACCGAGGATCGGTGTCCCGGGGCCTTCACCTGGTTCGGACACCACGCACTCCCTCGTCCTCGCCCCTGTCGGGGGTGGCCCCTCCGGCACCCTCGCGGGTATTCGGAGGCTGACGCCGACCCGCGCGATCAGCCTGGGGCAGTGACTCTGCGTCGGCCAAGACCACACCGCGTGTCGACACACGTATCTGGCCGAAAGGTGACGAACCACCACCGGAACGGCCGCGAGTCGCTCGACCCGACACTGCGGCACTTCGGGTAACGAAGCGGGCTGGCCACCGGACGCGGGGCAGGCGGGGTGTGGGACGCCTCACCTCTGATGCGAAACTGGAGTCACGGCGGCAGCGCAGCCGCGACCTCCGCGCACCCACGCGGTAGGCGCGACTGGGCACCGGCGCTCCCGAACCGGGTTCGGCCAGAATCCGGCTCATGCCGCGCGGCAACCCCTACCGGGGTCAGGCGCGGCCGCCAGGAACCATCCCGGCACCAGCCGGGACGGGCGCACGAGTCGCGCGGCCGGGTGACCCCCCGGTGCCGACGCAGACACGACAGGGAGAGACGATGGCAAAGGGCGACCCCGGGGCCCCGGCCCGCGGCCGGCGAGCCGCACCCCGATCCAGGAAGGCCACGACCGGCGATCCCGAGCTGGTGCAGTTGCTCACCCCCGAGGGGGAGCGGATCGAGAGCGTGACCGGCCCGGACGGCACCGAGTACCGCGTCGACTTCACCGACGAGGAGTACCGCGGCCTATACCGCGACCTGGTGCTGGTCCGGAAGCTGGACGCCGAGGCGACGGCCCTGCAACGGCAGGGCGAGCTGGGCATCTGGGCGAGCCTGCTGGGCCAGGAGGCGGCGCAGGTCGGTTCCGGCCGGGCACTGCGTACGCAGGACATGGCGTTCCCCACCTACCGCGAGCACGGCGTGCTCTACTGCCGTGGCATCGACCCGATCATGCCGCTGGGCCTGTTCCGCGGGGTCGACCAGGGTGGCTGGGACCCGAACGAGTTCAAGTTCAACATGTACACGATCGTGATCGGGGCGCAGACCCTGCACGCCACTGGCTACGCCATGGGCGTGGCGATGGACGGCAAGACCGGCACCGACGACGGCGAGGCGGTGATCGCCTACTTCGGCGACGGCGCCACCAGCCAGGGTGACGTCAACGAGGCGTTCGTCTGGGCCGGCGTGTTCAACTCACCCCTGGTGTTCTTCTGCCAGAACAACCAGTACGCCATCTCCGAGCCGCTGGAGCGGCAGACCCGCATCCCCCTCTACCGGCGGGCCGCCGGCTTCGGGTTCCCCGGCATCCGGGTCGACGGCAACGACGTCCTGGCCACGTACGCGGTGACGCGGCACGCGCTGGACACCGCCCGGCACGGGCAGGGCCCGAGCCTGATCGAGGCGTACACCTACCGGATGGGCGCGCACACCACCTCCGACGACCCGACCCGCTACCGGATCGCCAGCGAGGTCGAGGCGTGGCAGGCCAAGGACCCGATCGCCCGGATGAAGTCATTCCTGGAGCGGGAGAAGATCGCCGACGCCGCCTTCTTCACCGAGGTCGACGAGCAGGCCCGCCGCGAGGCGGTGGATCTGCGTGAGCGGGTGCTCGCCATGCCGAACCCGGAGCCGGACACCATCTTCGACCACGTCTACCCCAACGGGTCACCGCTGCTCGACCAGCAACGGGAGCAGTTCAGCCGGTACCTGGAGTCGTTCGAGGGGAGTGTGCACTGATGGCCACGGAGACCCTCACCCTCGGCAAGGCCCTCAACGCCGGCCTGCGCAGGGCACTCGAGAACGACCCGAAGGTCGTCATCATGGGCGAGGACGTCGGCAAGCTCGGCGGCGTCTTCCGAATCACCGACGGGTTGCAGAAGGACTTCGGCGACCAGCGCGTGATCGACACCCCGCTGGCCGAGTCCGGCATCATCGGCACTGCGGTCGGCCTGGCCATTCGCGGCTACCGCCCGGTGTGCGAGATCCAGTTCGACGGCTTCGTCTACCCCGCGTACGACCAGATCGTGTCGCAGGTGGCGAAGATGCACTACCGCTCGCGGGGCAAGCTCAACATCCCGATGGTGATCCGGATCCCGTTCGGCGGCGGCATCGGCGCGGTGGAGCACCACTCCGAGTCGCCCGAGGCGTACTTCGCGCACACCGCCGGGCTGAAGGTGGTCTCCTGCGCCAACCCGCAGGACGCGTACGTGATGATCCAGCAGGCCATCGCCTCGGACGACCCGATCGTCTTCCTTGAGCCGAAGCGACGTTACTGGGAGAAGGGGACTGTCGACCTGGACGCCCCGCTGTCCGAGGCGTACCCGCTGCACGCGTCCCGGGTGGCGCGGGCCGGCACCGACGCCACCCTGCTCGCGTACGGGCCGATGGTGCGTACCTGCCTCGACGCGGCGACCGCCGCCGCCGAGGACGGGCGGAACCTGGAGGTCATCGACCTGCGCACGCTCTCCCCGCTGGACCTCGGCGTGGTGTACGAGTCGGTGCGCCGTACCGGCCGCGCGGTGGTGGTGCACGAGGCGCCGTCAAACCTGGGCATGGGTGCGGAGGTCGCGGCCCGGATCACCGAGGAGTGCTTCTACTCGCTGGAGTCGCCGGTGCTGCGGGTGGCCGGCTTCGACACCCCTTACCCGGCGGCCCGGGTGGAGGAGGAGTACCTTCCCGACCTCGACCGGGTGCTCGACGCCGTCGACCGCACCTTCGGCTGGTGAGCGGCATGTCACGGATCAAGGAGTTCAACCTGCCCGACCTGGGCGAGGGTCTGACCGAGGGCGAGATCCTCGCCTGGCTGGTCAAGGTGGGCGACACGATCGAGCTGAACCAGCCGATCGTCGAGGTGGAGACGGCCAAGGCGGCCGTGGAGATCCCGGCGAAGTGGGCCGGTCAGGTCCAGGCGATCTTCCACCCGGAGGGCTCGACCGTCGAGGTCGGCACTCCGATCATCGCGATCGACACCGAGCCGGGCGCCGGCCCGGTGGAGCAGTCCACCACCGGTGCGCCCACCACCGACCTGCCCGCTCCGTCGGCGGCGTCGTTGGCTGCCGTCGAGGTCGCGCCGACCGAGGGTGCGGTCGAGCCGGGCCTGATCGGTGGTCCCGCCCCGGGGGGCCGCACCGCCGTTCTCGTCGGGTACGGCCCGCGCACCACGGCCGCGATGCGTCGTCCCCGCAAGGACACCGCCCCGACCGCAGCCGCACCGGCGGCACCGGCACCGGCACCGGCCGCGCCGGCCGCACCGGCGCAGGCGACCCCGGGGCGGGTCGTCCCGGCGCCGGTCCAGCCCGCTGCCGCGCCCCCGGTCAACGGCAACGGCCGGAGCACCGGTGCGGTGTTGGCCAAGCCGCCGGTGCGCAAGCTCGCCAAGGACCTGGGGGTCGACCTGGGCACGCTGACCGGTTCCGGTCCGTCGGGCTCGATCACCCGGGAGGACGTACAGCGGGCGGCGGCGGCCCCGGCGGCGGCCGAGCCGCTGACGGTGACCGCAGCGGATCCCTCGGCCGCGAGCTTCGGCGCGGACCGTGAGCAGCGCATCCCGGTCAAGGGAGTACGCCGGCTCACCGCCGAGAACATGTCCCGCTCGGCCTTCACCGCCCCGCACGTCACCGAGTTCCTGACCGTGGACATGACCCGGGCCATGAAGGCGCTGGACCGGCTGCGCGAGCGGCGGGAGTGGCGCGACGTACGGGTCTCGCCGCTGCTGCTGGTCGCCAAGGCGGTGCTGCTGGCGGTGCGGCGGCATCCGATGGTCAACTCCAGTTGGGCCGGCGACGAGATCGTCGTCAAGGAGTACGTGAACCTCGGCATCGCGGCGGCCACCGCACGCGGCCTGATCGTGCCGAACATCAAGGACGCCGGCCGGTTGACCCTGCGTGAGCTGGCCGACGCGATGACCGACCTGGTGCAGACCGCCAAGGCCGGCAGGACCTCGCCGGCCGACATGTCCGGTGGCACTCTGACGATCACCAACGTCGGGGTGTTCGGGGTGGACACCGGAACGCCGATCCTGCCTCCGGGCGAGTCGGCGATCCTGGCCTTCGGTGCGGTACGCGAACAGCCCTGGGTCCACAAGGGCAAGGTCAAGCCGCGCCTGGTCACCACGCTCGGCCTCTCCTTCGACCACCGGATCATCGACGGTGAGCTGGGGTCGAAGTTCCTTCGCGACGTGGGCGACTTCCTCGCCGATCCGGAGGCGGCGCTGCTCGCCTGGACCTGACGCGCCAGTACGGCTACGGCCGGTGTGCCACGGGTTACCGCCCGGCACACCGGCCGTTGCCGTTGGGCGAAGGAAAGGTTGCCCACAAGGGCTACTCACCTAAGATTCTTAGGCTGGTGTCCCAACTCACCTAATAATCGCTGGAAAACCTGGGCGCACTGCGCTTCAATAAAGGGGACGACGGGACGACAACCGAATAGCCAGGAGGAGAGACACCATGAGCATGATCGAGCGAATCCGCAACCGCCGCGACGCCAACCGCCGCGCCCGTGCCATCGAGCGGGCCCTGCGCTCCGCCAGTTCGCCCGCGGTCCGCGACGAGATCCTCGCCATCGCCCAGCGTCACATGCACTGACGCCACACGACGTTATCCGCCTCCTCCAGATCGACGACCCGCCCGGGCATACCGGGCGGGTCGTCGGCGTTACGACCGGCCGCTGACACCGGGATACCGCCCCGACGCAGCGCCCGGTACGGTGGGGCTCGGTCGTCGTCCACGCTCGGGGGCAGGCCGAGGCGATAGAAGCACCTCGACACCGCCCGGCGACGGACAGTGACGATCAAAGCTCCCCGGAAGCCCACCAGCGGCTACCGGGATACGGTGCGGGGAGCCGGCATCGCCGGTAGGCCGGCACCGCCGGCTGCCCTGCCGAGACCATCGGCGACGGCGGCCGACATGTGATGGAGGAGGCGCACACATGACGTCCGAGGGCCCGCACCGCCCCGGCCAGGAGCCGGACGAGGCGCCGCCGGGCGGCGGCGGACCGGCGCCGTACGGCGACCGTCCGGCTCAGCAGGACAACGGGTACGGCGCATCCGCCCCCGACCTCGGTTGGGCGCCGCCACCGCCCGCCCGCCCGGACACGTCCACACCAGCCTGGGCGAACCAGCCGGGCAACGCGTGGGGCAGCGCCCAGGCGACCCGTCAGGCGGAAGCCGCGCCCGGCAACTGGGACCAGCCCGCCGGCAACCAACCGGCCTGGGCGCCCCAGGCGGACCAGCCGCAACAGCCGACCCCGGGTTGGGCGCCGGCCGGTCCGCCCACATCGGAGGGGCCCGCCTGGGCACACGGCGGCCAGGCCGGGCCCGCCTGGGCCACCGATCCCGCCACTGCGGACACCGCGCAGCCAGCAGAGTGGGCGCCGAACCAGCCGGCGGCGAGCCAGCCGGACTGGGCGAACGGTCAGGCCGCTGCGGGACAGCCCCATCCCGCAGCGCCCAGCGGTTGGGGCGGCGGTCAGCAGCCCGACTGGGCCGCCGCACCCCGCACCGACGACCAGACTCCCGGCTGGGCCTCGACCGCCGGTCAGTCCGAGCCGGCCCAGCCGGCCTGGGCGCACGGGGACCAGCCGACACCCCCCCGCGAGCCGGCGGCCCGGGCCAGCGCCCAGGTGCCGGTCTCCGACGCGGGTCAGCAACAGCGACCCACCGACGGGCCGTCCCACGCCGAGGCGTGGCCCACCGAGCAGCCGGAGCAGCCCGGCTGGCCAGCCGGCCAGCGGCGGGAGCCCGCCGGCGGCTGGGCCAGCGAGCAGCCGCCGGAGAGCTGGCACGCGGGCGGTGACCGGCCGGCGCAGCCCGACTGGGCCACCTCCGCCCAGGACGAGCCGACCGGTTGGGCAGGAGGTAACCCGGCGGCCGGGCCGCCGCCGTCCTGGAGCCCGTCCGTCGAGCCGCTCCCGTCCCGTACCGCAGCCGACCGAACCGGCATGCCGGACGTCGAACCGTGGGCACCCGGCGAGGCGTGGGGTCAGGCGGCCGCAGAGCCCGTCGCACCCCGTACCAACGCCGAACCCGATGCGGGTCGGTCCGACGATCCGGTCTATCAGCCGGCACCCGCACCGGGTATCTCCCCGGCCAACATGGTGCCGTTGCCGCCGCAGGAGCAGCGGGTGCCGGGTGCCAGCCTGGCCGCCACACCGCCCGCGGACTTCGCCCAGCCCCCGCCGTTCACCGATGACCCGGCCGGATCGTCCGGTGGCCCGGCCTGGGGTCGACCCGATCCTCGATACGACGAATCGCAGTCCCCGGCCATCCCGGCGCCCCGTACCTCACCCGAGGCCGAAGGCCGGGCCGCGCCGCCGGCCGGCGGTGGTGGTGGTGTCGCGGCGAGCGCCTCCGTGCCGCTGTCCAGTCGCGTCACGCCCCCGGCCGACCAACCGGTTCGTCCGGCCAATTCGCCCGCGCCGCAACCACGGGTGTACGGCCGGTCGGCCCGCACCGAGCACACCGAGGAGCCGGCGCCGGAGCACGGCGAGCAGCCGCTGGTGCCCCGCTTCGACCAAGGCCCGGGGCGATTCGACGTCGACCCGGGTGTGGTGCGCGGCGATCAGGGCCCGGAGAGGTTCGAGCCAGCCCCGGAGCCCCGCTTCGCCGACCGGGAGCCGATGGGCGGGCCGAACGCCTTCGCCGGTCCGGCCGCTCCGGCATCGCCTGCTGCCCCACCGCCCTTCCCGCCCGGGATGCCGTCCTTCGTCGACGCGCCGCCGGCCAACCGGCCGGTCAACGGCGTACGGCCACACGCCGAGCCGGACCGCCCGGCCGACCCGTTCGGCGGTGCGCCGCGTGACCCGTACGGCGCGCCGGGCAACGACCCGTTCGGCGGTCCGTCCGAGCGCCCCGGTGGCGCCTACGGCTCTCCCGTCCGGCCCGAGCCGGGCGGCGAGCACAATCCGGCGTACCCCCCGCCGCCGCAGTCCGCACCACCGTGGAGCCCGGGTCCGGGCAGCGGGTCGGGCGAGGTGGAGCAGGGCCGCTTCGACGCCTTCAAGCCGGTCGCCGAGCCGGCCACGGAAACCCCGGCACCGAAGGTACGCAACGGACGGGTGCTCGCTGCGGTGCTGGTCGCCGCCGTTCTCATCCTGGCCATTCCGCTCGGCCTGCTGATGCTCCTCGGCATGATCGGCGGGTCGGACGACGCGAACGCCTTCGACCCACCGATCGGCTCGTGCGTCAAGCGATCCGGCGACACCCCCGTGGCGGTCGACTGCACCGATCCGGAAGCCTTCACCGTGGTGTCCAAGGTCGAGTCGAATGACAAGTGCCCCGACCCGGCCATGCCCTACGTGGACCTTCGCGGTGCCACCGCCAACCCGGTGCTCTGCCTGAAGGAGGCGACCGGCGGCTGAGTCCGCGTACGCGATGGCGGGGTCACGGATCATCCGTGGCCCCGCCTCGCTGTTGCACGGCCCGGCCCCTGCCCGCCGGCCAGGCTCGCGGTTCGCGGCAGGTCGCGCCTTCCGGCCGGCGTGAGAGCCCACGTTGCCGCAATCCGTGTCGGTTACCTCTCCGGCCTGCACGGTCGCGCTGGCCGGCGTCCGCCGGTAGGGCACGATGGGGGCATGAGTGCACGCGTGCGGGCTCCCGAGCTTCGAGGTCGGGCCTGGTTGAACACCGGCGGGCGGCAGTTGACGCTCGCCGACCTCCGAGGCAAGATCGTCGTGGCGGATTTCTGGACCTTCTGCTGTATCAACTGCCTGCACGTACTCGACGAGCTGCGTCCCCTTGAGCAGAAGTACGCCGACGTCCTCGTGGTGATCGGTGTGCACTCGCCGAAGTTCGAGCACGAGAAGGACGCCGACGCGTTGGCCGCCGCCGTCGAGCGGTACGGCGTGCACCATCCCGTCCTCGACGACCCCGAACTCGACATGTGGCAGCAGTACGCGGCCCGGGCCTGGCCGACGCTCGCGGTGATCGACCCGGAGGGGTACGTGGTGGCCACCATGGCGGGCGAGGGCCACGCCGACGGGCTGGCCCGGCTGATCGACGACCTGATCGCCACCCACGAGGCCAAGGGCACGCTGCACCGGGGCGACGGTCCGTACGTCCCGGTCGCCGAGCCGGAGACCACCCTCCGATTTCCGGGCAAGGCGGTGGCCCTGCCCGACGGCGGTCTGCTGGTCTCCGACTCGGCGCGGCACCGCCTGGTCGAGTTGGCCGCCGACGGTGAGACCGTGGTCCGGACCGTCGGCACCGGCGACCGGGGACGCACCGACGGTGCCGCAGGTGCCGCGACCTTCTCCGAGCCGCAGGGGCTGTGTCTGCTGCCGCCGCAGGTGGCCGAGGTGGCCGGCTACGACCTGGTGGTCGCCGACACCGTCAACCACCTGCTGCGGGGCGTGCGGCTGGCCACCGGCGAGGTGCTCACCGTGGCCGGCACCGGACGGCAGTGGCGGTCGACTGTCGACGACCACGCGCACGACGCCCGCTCGGTCGACCTCTCCTCCCCCTGGGATCTCGCCTGGTACGACGACAAGATCGTCGTCGCCATGGCCGGTATCCACCAGCTCTGGTGGTTCGATCCGGTCAAGCGCACCGCCGGCATGTACGCCGGCACCACGGTGGAGGCGCTGCGCGACGGGCCACTGGCCGAAGCGTGGCTGGCCCAACCGTCCGGGCTCGCCGTCTCCACCGACGGCAACCGGCTGTGGGTCGCCGACAGCGAGACCAGCGCCATCCGCTACGTCGAGAACGGTGTCCTGGGTACCGCGGTGGGTCAGGGCCTGTTCGACTTCGGGCACGTGGACGGGCCGGCGGCGCAGGCCCTGCTCCAGCACCCGCTCGGCGTCTGCGCGCTGCCCGACGGCTCGGTCCTGATCGCGGACACCTACAATGGCGCGGTACGCCGGTACGACCCGGCCAGTGATCGGGTCGCCACCGTCGCCACCGGCCTGGCCGAGCCCAGCGACCTGGTGCTCAACGCCGACGGCGCGGTGCTGGTGGTGGAGTCGGCGGCGCATCGGATCACCCGGCTGGCTCCCGGTGCGCTCTCGGCGGCCGGCGCGGATACCGTCGACGGTCCCCGGCACCGCACCGAGCGCCGGCCGACGGAGCTCAGCGCGGGCGAGGTGGTGCTGGACGTCGTCTTCACCCCGGCCCCCGGGCAGAAGCTGGACGACACCTTCGGACCGTCCACCCGGCTCGTCGTCTCGGCGTCGCCGCCGGAGCTGCTGGTCGAGGGGGCGGGCACCGGCACAGACCTGTCCCGGCGGCTGGTGATCGACGGATCGGTGCCCGACGGGGTGCTTCAGGTCACCGCTCAGGCGGCCACCTGCGACGCGGATGTGGAGCACGCGGCCTGCCACCTGACCCGGCAGGACTGGGGCGTACCGGTGCGGGTGGTCGACGGCGGCCCCGGCCGGCTGCCGTTGGTCCTGCGCGGCATGGACGCCGGCTGACGCCCGACCACGGTGCCCTGCCTCGCACCTCAGGCGAACGGGGCGGGGGTGACCCCGGCGTCGACGAGGGCGGCGCGGACGAGTTCCGCGGCGGCCACCGCCCCGGGGCTGTCCCCGTGCAGGCAGACCGACTCCACCACGCACGGGACCGTACCGCCGTCGACGGTGACCACGACCCGCTCGGTGGCCATTCGCACCGCCCGGCGGGCCACCTCCTGCGGATCGGTGACCAGCGCGTCCGGTGAGGTGCGCGGTACCAGGCGACCGTTGGGCAGGTAGTTGCGGTCGGCGAAGCCCTCGGCCACCACCCGGATTCCGGCGCCCTGGGCGAGCTGGGCGAGGACCGAACCGGGCGGGCAGAGGACGGGCAGCTCCGGGTCGTGGTCTTCGATCGCGGCCAGCAGGGCCGCCGCCGGCAGTTCCTCGCTGGCCGCCGCGTGGTAGAGCGCCCCGTGCGGCTTGAGGTAACGAACCCGGGTGCGGTACGCGCGGCAGAACGCCTGCAAGGCGCCGAGTTGGTAGAGCACCTCGTCGCGCAGCTCGGCGAACTCGTACTCGATGTGCCGCCGGCCGAAGCCGGCTAGGTCCCGGTACCCCACCTGCGCTCCGACGGCGACGCCCCGCTCGGCGGCGGCGGCGCAGACCCGGCGCATCGTGGCCGGATCGCCGGCGTGGAAGCCGCAGGCGACGTTGGCCGAGGTGACCAGGTCCAGCAGGGCCTGGTCGTCGCCGAGACGCCAGATGCCGAAGCCCTCGCCGAGGTCAGCGTTGAGGTCCATGAAATCTCACCGTAGTGCCTGGGCGGGCCTGCGCGAGCGGGGTCACGTCGTCCACCACCGCGATGACCGGGTATCCGCCGGTGGTGGGGTGGTCGGCGAGGAAGACGAGTGGTTGACCGTCGGCCGGCACCTGCACCGCGCCGAGCACGAGTCCCTCGCTCGGCAGTTCGTCGGCCACCACGCGGGGCAGCGGCGCGCCGGTCAGGCGCGCGCCGACCCGGTTGCTCAACGGACTCACCTGGTACGCCGTGCCGAGCAGCCGGTCCAGTGCCACCGGGGTGAACCAGTCGTGCCGGGGACCGAGCCGCACGGTGAGCCCGAGCTCCGTCGGGAATGCCGCCGGCACGGTGAGATCGACGGGGGCGGGTGGGCCGGCGGGGGTACCCAGCGGCAGCCGGTCGCCGTCGCGTAGCGGGGCCGGTCCGAGCCCGGCGAGGGTGTCGGTGGAGCGGCTGCCCAGCACCGGTGCGACGGCGATGCCACCGGCTACCGCGAGCCAGCAGCGCAGGCCCCGTCGGGCCGGACCGACGCGCAGCACCGCCCCGCCCGGTACGGCCAGTGGGCGACCGGTGTCACCGGGACGCTGGCCGACCCGCACGTCGGTCTCGGCACCGACCACGGCGACGGTGGTGGCCCGGGTGGCGCGCAGCTCGCAGCCGGTCAGGGTGATCTCCAGCCCGGCCGCCTGCTCCGGGTTGCCGACCAGCCGGTTGGCCAGGCGCAGGGCCGCCGGGTCGAGGGCGCCGGAACGGGGTACGCCCAGGTGTGCCCAGCCCGGCCGGCCGAGATCCTGCACGGTGGTCAGGGCACCGGCCCGGAGCACTTCGAGGATGTCGCTCACCGGTCCACCAGCCGGACCCGGGTGCCGGGGCTGAGCAGGGCCGGCGGGTCCGCCGCCACGTCGAAGAGGGTGGCCTTGGTGCGTCCGACCAGCAGCCAACCGCCGGGGGACGCGGTGGGGTAGATGCCCGCGTACCGGCCGGCAAGCGCGACCGATCCGGCCGGCACCCGTGACCGGGGCGTCGCCAGCCGGGGTACCGCCAGCTCGGCGGGCAGCCCGGTGAGGTACCCGAAGCCGGGTGCGAAACCGCAGAAGGCGACGTGGAACTCGGTGTCCCGAAGGCGATGTACGACTCCGGGTACGTCAGTGCGCCAGTGATCGGCCACCTGGGCCAGGTCTTCTCCGTCGTAGGTCACGGGCACCTCGACGAGACGGGTGGGCGCGGTCGCGGCTCTTTCGGCCGGTGGCGCGGTGGCGGTCCAGGCGGCGATCCGGGTGGCGGTGGCCGCCGGGTCGGGTACGCCGTCGAGCAACACGGTGGCGGCGGCCGGCACGATCTCGACGGCCACCAGTTCCCCCAGCTCACGGCGGCGCCACAGCTCCGCCCGCCACGCCTCGACGGCTGCGGCCACGTCGGTTTCCGATCCCGGAGCGCCAGCATCCTCCGGCGGGGCGAGGTCGAGCAGGAGTGCCTGGGTGCCGACCGTTCTGATCCGCATCCCGCCATCCTCCCGGACGAGCGGAAACGTTCGCGTCGGCCACTTGTCGGACGGCGTGACCAGTTGCACTACCCGAAAGTAACCTACGCTGCCGTAACCTATGGGCGTGACCACCTCAGCACGCCCCCGGCTCAAGCCGGTCGACATCGGGAAACCCCGGATGCGCGGCTGGCTGCACACGTACGCCTTCTTTGTCGCCCTGGTCTGCGGCATCGTGCTCTGTTCGATCGCCGCCACCCGTCCGGGCTGGACCCCCCTGGTCAGTTCCGCCGTCTACAGCTTCACCGTCTGCGGCCTCTTCGGCACCAGCGCGCTGTACCACCGGCGGGTCTGGTCGACCCGCGGCTACGCGGTCATGCGCCGGATGGACCACTCGATGATCTTCCTGTTCATCGCCGGCACGTACACACCGTTCTGCCTGCTGCTGCTGGAGACCCGGGCCGCCGTCATGATGCTGTCGATCGTCTGGGGCGGTGCCCTGGGCGGCGTGGCGCTCAAGCTGATCTGGCCGCACGCCAACCGGTGGATCTCCGCGCCGCTGTACCTCGCCCTCGGCTGGGTGTCGGTGGCGATGCTGCCCGACATCCTCTATCAGGGTGGCGTCGCCGCCCTGGTGCTGCTCGCGGTGGGCGGCGGGATCTACACCGTGGGCGCGGTCTTCTACGCGCTGCGCCGCCCGAATCCGTGGCCCACCGTATTCGGCCACCACGAGTTCTTCCACGCCTGCACGTTGGTCGCCGCGATCTGTCACCACATCGCCATCTACTTCGCACTGTTCGCCTGAGGCCGGCGCACGACGACAGCGGGGGTGGTGAGCCTCGTCGCTCACCACCCCCGCTGGGTCCGTCGAGTGGGATCAGATCGTGGGACCGGGCCGGCGCACCTCGCGGTACTCCTGGACCACCTGGTCGTCCCGTACCGGCACGGCGCGCTCGGCCACCACCCGTTCCTCGCGCACCGGCGCGACGACCGCACGCCGACGGGAGTTCCAGAAGTAGAGAGTCACGATCAGCCCGGCGACACCCGCGAGCATCAGCACCCAGCCGACGACGCTCAGGTTGAGCCAGCCCAGATCCGCCTCCACGGCGAACGCGAAGATCGCACCCAGCGCGATCAGGAAAATACTGCCACCGATGCCCATCTACGTCGTCTCCTTGGCTATCGAAGCTGGCATTCCACTTCGCCGCGGCCACGGATGAGGTTGCGGCACCGACCGACTTACCCCGGCACGGAGATCGCCAATCAGGCAAGCTGGAGACATGACGGACAGCCCGCCCCACGAGCGGACACTGGTGCTGCTGCGGCACGCCAAGGCCGAACCGCCCACCACGGACCGTCCCGACATCGAACGCCCGCTGAGCACGCGCGGTCGCGCGGACGCCGCGGCAGCCGGGGCGTGGCTGGCCCGGCGCGGGATGCTGCCGGACGTGGTGCTCTGCTCGGCAGCCGTACGAACCAGACAGACATGGCATGACGTCCAGTTGGGGATCACCGGCACCCCACCGGAGAGCGGTCCCGCAGGTCCGGCTCCGGTGGTCCGCTACGAACCGGACGCCTACGAGGCGCATCCGGAGGATCTGCTGCACCTGATCCGGCAGCTGTCACCCGACGCGACGACGGTCCTGCTGATCGCCCACAATCCTGGTATCTCACTGCTGTCCGAACTGCTCGATCCGGTTGAGGCGGAGCCGGAAGGGCTGCGTACCGGCGGGCTGGTGGTGCACCGGACGGCCGCGCCCTGGGCGGAACTGAGCCGCGGCGTGGCCCGGATCGAGACACGGCACACCGCACGCGGCTAGTCCGCGTGCGGTGCGGGTCGGAGGCAGTCGCTCAGCTCGGTGACGCGGTCGCTCAGCTCGGTGGCGCGGTCGGTGGTGGTGGATCGGGCGGTGGCGGCATCATCGCGGTCGGATGCGAGAGCCGGTTCTCCTCCACGATCAGGGTCCGGGCCCGTTTGCGGCGGTCCTGCCAGAACCAGAGCGTGGTGAGCAACACGGCCAGCCCGGCCAGGATGAAGACCCAACCGACCGCCCGCAGGTCGACCCACCAGACGTTGGCCCGGATGGCGAAGGTCAGGATCGCGCCGATCGCGATCAGGAAGATCCCACTACCAATGCCCATGTGCGCGGCACTCCCCCGTGCGGTTGCTCTGGGCGTACTCGGACTGGCCCGCAACGCATACCCACCCACCCCCCAGTTACCCCCACCCAACCCCCACCGACAGCCCGTCGATCATGAGGTTGGCGGCAGAGTTGATCTCTAGAACTGCCGCTAACCTCATGATCGACGAGGCAGGGGTGGGTGGGGTTGGGTGGGTTAGAAGGCTTCTTCGGGGAGGTCCATGATGTCCAGGTCGGCGGTCTCGATGATGCGGCGGTCGGCGCCGATGCGGGGGAGCACCTCGCGGGCGAAGAATCGGGCGGCGGCCACCTTTCCGGTGTAGAACGCCTTGTCCGCCGCGGTCACCTCACCGGCGAGGGCCTTCAGCGCCACGTCGGCCTGCTTCTGCAACAGCCAGCCGACGACCAGGTCACCGAGGGCCAGCAGGAACCGGCGGCTGCCGAGGCCGACCTTGTACAGCGCCCGGGTCTCCCCGCTCTGCGCCTCACCCAGCCAGCCGGTCATCACCCCGAGGATGTTCTGGATCTCGGCGAGCGCCTTGCCGAGCGCCTGACGCTCCTCCTTGAGCTGGCCGTTGCCCGCCTCGGTGGCGATGAACTCCTGGATCTCGCCGGCCACGGCCATCAGTGCCTTGCCGTTGTCTCGGACGATCTTCCGGAAGATCAGGTCGAGGCTCTGGATCGCCGTTGTGCCCTCGTACAGCGTGTCGATCTTGGCGTCCCGGACGTACTGCTCCAGCGGGTAGTCCTGGAGGAAGCCGGAGCCACCGAAGGTCTGCAGCGACTCGTGCCCGAGCAGCTCGTACGCGCGCTCCGAGCCGACGCCCTTGACCAGCGGGAGGAGCAGGTCGTTGACCCGCTTGGCCAGCTTGATGGCCTGCTCGTCACCGGCCGCCTCCGCCATGGCGACCTTGTCCTGCCAGGTGGCGGTGTAGAGGACCAGCGCCCGCAGGCCCTCGGCGTACGACTTCTGCAGCAGCAGCGATCGACGTACGTCGGGGTGCGCGGTGATGGTCACCCGCTCGGCGGTCTTGTCCGTCATCTGGGTCAGGTCGGCGCCCTGCACCCGGTTCTTGGCGTACTCCAGGGCGTTGAGGTAACCGGTGGACAGGGTGGCGATGGCCTTCGTGCCGACCATCATCCGGGCGTACTCGATGATCATGAACATCTGCCGGATGCCGTCGTGCTTCTCGCCCAGCAGCCAGCCCTTGGCCGGTACGCCGTGCTCGCCGAAGGTGATCTCGCAGGTGTTGGAGACCTTCAGGCCCATCTTGTGCTCGACGTTGGTGGCGAAGACGCCGTTGCGCTCGCCCAGCTCGCCGGTGTTCTCGTCGAAGTGGTACTTCGGCACGACGAACAGCGACAGACCCTTGGTGCCGGGGCCACCCACGCCCGCCACGCCGACCGGGCGGGCGAGTACGTAGTGGACGATGTTGTCGCTCAGGTCGTGCTCGCCCGAGGTGATGAAGCGCTTGACACCCTCGATGTGCCACGAGCCGTCCGGCTGCGGGATCGCCCGTGCCCGGCCGGCGCCCACGTCCGAGCCGGCGTCCGGCTCGGTGAGCACCATGGTGGAGCCCCACTGCCGGTCGATGAAGAGCTTGGCCCACTTCTTCTGCTGCTCGGTGCCCTCGACGTGCAGCACGTGCGCGAAGGAGGGGCCGGAGGCGTACATCCACACCGGCGCGTTCGAGCCGAGCACCAGCTCGGCGAGCGCCCACCACAGCGCCCGGGGGGCGTTTGTGCCGTCCAGCTCCGAGGGCAGGTCCAGACGCCAGAACTCGGACTCCATGAAGGCGCGGTACGACTTCTTGAACGACTCCGGCAGCGGTGCGGTGTGCGTGGCCGAATCGAAGACCGGGGGGTTGCGATCGCTGTCCTGGTAACTGGCGGCCAGGTCCTGCCGAGCCAGTCGGTCGACCTCAGCGAGGAAGCTCCGCGCGGTGTCGACGTCGAGGTCGGAGTACGGCTCCTGGCCGAACGCCCGGTCCGCCCCGAACACCTCGAACAGGTTGAATTCGAGGTCCCGAAGGTTGCTCTTGTAGTGGGTCATGTCGCTGGCCCCGCTTCCGGACAGGTGTTACCGATCAGTAACCCTGACTCTATTACTCGCGGGTAGGCAGCGACAAGCCGATCCCACCAGTGACGGGCATTACACACCTGCCGTTCAGGTTCGCCAGCCTCGGCCCGCCGGTTCTCACCCTTCGGCGGCACCTACCTCCCAGCTCGGTACCGCCGCCGTCGTCTTGCCCGGCGAGCCCGTGTACTCCATCAGGACCAGTGCGATGTCGTCGTCGAGCCGGCCGTGCACCCATTCGACGAGGGCGGTCTCCAACGAGGCGAGGCCGTCGCCGACCGTACCGTGGCCGAGTAGCCGCCAGGCCCGGTCCGCGGTGGGGAAGAACTCACCGTCCCGGCGGGCCTCGCCCAGCCCGTCGGTGAACAGCAGCAACCGGTCACCCGGCTCCAGCCGTTCGACCCGCGGCCGGACCACGGGCATGAAACCCAGCGGGGGCGCCGGCGCCGGTGGCTCAAGGGAGATCACCGCGCCGCGACGCAGCAGCAGCGGCGCGGGATGCCCACAGTTGACGATGGTGAGCGTGCCGCCGCGCTCCTCGACGAGTGCGGCGGTGACGAAGTCCTCGTCGCCGACGTTACGCGCCACCGCCCGGTCCAGATCCGTCACGACGGACCGCAGATCGGCCCGCTCGTACGCCACGTGCCGGTACGAGCCGAGCACGATGCTCGCCAGCCGGACCGCCTCCAGGCCCTTGCCGCGCACGTCCCCGATGATCATCCGAACGCCGTACGGCGTCTCGATCGCCTCGTAGAGGTCGCCGCCGATCTCGGCCGTAGCGGTCGACGAGATGTACCGGCCGGCCACGGAAAGCGCGCCGACCCGAGGACCGAGCGGACGCAGCACCGCCTGCTGAGCGACCATGGCCAGCTTCGACAGCTCGGCGATCTGCTCCGCCTGCCGCTGCCGCACCGCGGCCACCGCCCCCGCGATACCCGTGCCCAACGCGATGCCGGCCACCGCGACCGCGGTGGAGAGCGAGACCGTCCGCTCGGCCAGGGCGAAGGTAGCCCCCAGCACGGAGGCGGCCACACCGACGCCCAGCACGATCCGCCACGAGGCGAGCGCGGCGGCCAGGAACGGCGCGGCGACCATCAGCGCGATGTAGTTCGCCGTACGGCCGTCCGCCAACTCGACCGCCGAGACGATCGCGAGCAGGACGAGGGCCGCGCCGAGGCCGGCGCGGGATCCGGGGCTCAGCGGGCCGCGGCCCGGCTGGAGGAGTTGGGTACGTACATCCGACAGCATGCCCGATGTAGGTGAGCGAAAGAATGAGCCTGGCCCCTCGGACGAGACGGATCTGGCCGCCAGGGTCCGGGAGCGGAGCCGATCCTGACGCTCCACCGGCTCAGCCGAGCACCTCGTAGCGGACGTTGATGTGACCGAGGTCGAGCGACGCGATCTCGGCAAACGCGGCCCGCGCCAGGTCAAGGCAACGCCCCTCGATGAACGGACCCCGATCGTTGATCCGAACGGTGACCGACTTGCCGTTGGCAGGGTTTGTCACCCGCACCTTGGCGCCGAACGGCAGGGTCTTGTGGGCGGCCGTCATGCCTTCCGGGTCGAACGTCTCACCGTTGGCGGTCATCTGCCCCTGCCAGTAGAAGGACGCGCCGCAGGAGCCGGTGTCGACCACCGGGCGGGCCGTGGTCTTCGTGGCCGTCGGCTTCGGCTTCGGGCTGGCCGTACGCTGCTTGCTGCGGGACGGCGCCTGCGCGGTGCGGCTCGGCTTCGGGCTCGCCGTCGGGCTCGGCGAGGAGCTGGCAGTCGGCGACGCGCTCGGCGAACCAGGGGCACTCGTACCGGTGGTGGGCGACAGGTCGATCGCGGCCGGTCGCACCGGCTCCGACTCGGCGGTCAGCCGAATGGCACCGACGGTGCCGCCGACGGCGAGCGCGACCGCCACCACGGCGCTGGCCGTGAGACCGGCCGGCGAGGTGAACCTGCGGTTACGGGAGTGCCTACCAGCCACCGGCCCGGTCCTTTCTCAGCGGGTCAAACCGGGTCGGACCATAACGAGAGAAGCACTTCCGAAGTCAACGTGATCATGACACTATGCCCGCAATTATGGCGATACGTGAAGCCGATCATCCGATCCGGCCTGGGCCGGGCGGGCGGGTGTTCGGCAGGTACCTGGCGCAGGATGGTGACATGCCCGCTGAGCTGAGAAGACGTCTCGTCGAGCTGTTCGCGTGGGTCGATCCCGGACCGGGCGCGAGTCACCTGGTCAGCGACACCTCGGGGTGGTGGCGGGATCCGGCGACGCTCGCCGCGCTGGGGCCGGCGTTGGTCGCCCCGTTCCGGGCGACTCGACCCACGGTGGTGGTGGCCCCGGCGGTCACCGGGTTCCTGCTCGGGCCGTTGGCCGCCACCGCCCTCGGCGTGGGATTCGTGGCAGCACACAAGCCCGGTGACGGACGGCTGCCCGCCGGCGCGCTGACCTGGGCGCAGAGTCCCCCCGACTTTCGCGGTCGCCGCGTGGACCTCGCGGTGCGTGACCGGCACCTGGGCCCCGGAGACCGGGTGCTGGTGGTCGACGACTGGGTGGACACCGCCGCCCAGGTACGCGCCGTCTACGACATCTGCGCGGCCCGAGGCGCCGACCCGGTCGGCACCGCCGCCGTGGTGGCCACCTGCCCGCCACCGGTCGCGGCCGACCTGAGGATCACCGCCCTCCTCACCACCCCCGACCTCCCGCCTGACCCCACCCCATCCCGTTGATCATGAAATTGTTGCCCCACACGTCGGCGTGTCGCGACAACAAGTTCATGGTCGACGCGAGGAAGGGGGTGCGGGGTCAGCGGACGAAATCTTCGACCACGGTGCAGACCTGGCCGAGCGCCTCGGCGGAGCGGGCCAGCGGGCCAGGCACCATCAGCGCGTGGTCGGCGCCGGGGATCTCCAACACGTGCGGGGTGAGCCGCCGGGCCACCCCGCCGTCCCAGGACGAGTCGGCGGTGCCGCCGACCAGGATGAAAGGGGCGGTGGCCCGGCGCAGCGCGTCGACCACGTCGCCCCGGTGCAGCAGCGGGGTGAGCCAGACGGCGGGGAGCCCCCGCCCGGCCGCGAGCGGTGCGGCAAGGGTGCCGAGCGACTTGCCCACCAGCAGGTCGGTCCGCTCGGTCAGGGTCGGGGAGACCTGGTCACACACCCACCTGCCGATGGTGTCGATGTCGAAGTGCTCCGGCACCTGCCAGGAGATCCCGTGCAGCCCGAAACCGACCCGGCGCAGCGCCTCGCCCAGGTAGAGAAAGAGGGGGTACCGGGTGTCGTAGCCGCGTCCCGGGATGAGCACCGCGCGTCGGTCCGCCATGGACATCTCCTTGTCGTCAGCCATCGACCGTACCCCCATTCGCACCCTCGCGGGCCGGCTCAGCACGCTGGGGACGTTGGCGATGTCGCGGCAAGATCCCGACCGGACCGGGCGGTAGCCTAGACAGGATGTGGCCACGGATCGGCGGTCTCCGCGCACTAGCCCTCGGCACTCCCGGTGACCTGCGGTCGCGCCTCAACACCCTCGTGCTGGCCGGCGTGAAGACCGCCACCGCCGGCCTGCTCAGCGAGTACGCCGACGAGGACGAGAAACTTGAGCACGTCGGAGAGCGGTTGGCACTGGTGGACGACGCCGACGCCCTGGTGGCCGTCGTCCAGGTGACCGGTGTCGAGGTGACCCGGTTCGCCGAGGTGCCGTGGGACTTCGCCCGCGCCGAGGGGGAGGGCGACCGTTCGATCGAGGAATGGCGGGCCGGTCACGCCGCCTACTGGGCTCGCGTCGGCACCCCGGTCACCGACCAGAGCGAGATCGTCTGCGTACGCTTCCGCCTGGTGTCCGCCGAGGCGGGCGGCACCGCCACCGGCGACCTCGGCACCTGAGCCCGTCGTCCGCGAGCAGTACCTGAGGAGACCCGGCCGGCACCTCGGGTACCTACCTCGGGCAGTGGACCGACCCGGCCGGCGGGCGACCCGGCCGGCGGGCGGCGCGCAAGTTCAGCGGCGCAGCTCGGGCAGGAGGCGGGTGGCGACCTCCACCAGGACCGCCTCGTCACCGGCGTACCAGCTGTTCTCCCGAGGCCAGTGCGTGATCACGTCCGTGAAGCCGAGCTTCGCCGCCCGCTCCACCTGGTCGGCGAAGAACTGCACGCTGCGCAACGAGAAGGCCGGTGCCGAATCCAGCGAAAGGTAGCGGTCCAGGCTGGCCGGGTCCCGTCCCTGCGCGGCCAGGGTCGCGTCGAGCCGACTGGTCAACTCGGCCACCCCGGTCCACCAGTCGCCCAGGTCGTCGACGGCGGGCCCGGTCGTCACCCAACCCTGCCCGAAGCGGGCCGCGATCCGCATCGAACGGGGCCCGTTGGCGGCCACCACGAACGGCGCTCGGGGTTCCTGCACGCAGCCCGGATTGCTCCGCGCGTCGACCGCCGCGAACCAGTCGCCCCGCCAGGTGGTGCCGTCCCGTCGCAGGATGGTGTCGAGCAACTCGGCGAACTCGGCGAACCGATCCACCCGCTGCCGTGGAGGCAGCGTCGCACCGCCGAGAACAGCGGCGTCGAACCCGATGCCGCCCGCGCCGATGCCGAGCAGCGCCCGCCCGTCGGAGACATCGTCAAGCGCGGTCACCTGCCGGGCGAAGGCCGCCGGGTGCCGGAAGTTCGGTGAGGCGACGAGCGTGCCGAGGCGGATCCGGGCGGTCACCGTCGCGGCGGCGGTCAACGTGGTCATCGAGTCGAACCAGGGCCCGTCCACCAGGTCGCGCCAGCCCAGATGGTCGTACGTCCAGGCGTGGTCGAAGCCCCACTCGTCGGCCCGTCGCCACCGGTGCCGCGCCACCGACCAGCGCTGGTCGGGCAGGATCACGATGCCAATTCGCATGATCGCCAGCGTACGGGGGCCACGGCCGCGATCCCTCTTGCATTCCGGGGGCGCGGGGGTGCAGATCGCGTGCTGGGTCGTTGTAGGGTTACGACCCTGCGCCGCTCCAACTTCCAGCACACCTGCAACTGGCGGGTGTCCGTAGCGGCCCAGGTCGGGAACGTGTCCTGACCTCGGCCTTGCTCATGGAGCGGGTGACGGGAAGCGAACCCGCACTGCCAGCATGGGAATCGGGTTAATCGTCACTGTTGGCTGACATTCGATCAATCCCATACGAAATACCAACTACAGAGCGTCAGCCTTGAGGCGCCGCTCTCGGTTGTGTTGACCACTGTAGACCCAGTCTTCGGGCATGCATCGGGCATGAGGGCTCCGGTAGGCGGAGCCGTCTCGTCGGGCCAAGCACCCGATGGGAAGCCATGCATGGGAGGACGGCCATGAGAATCGCATTCCTCCATCCGCATCTGGGAACCTATTCGGCACAGGCCCGAAGGCACGTTGGGACAGGCCAGCAATCCGTTGGCTCGGGTGCTGTCCCTGTCCCGCAATCACTGAAGAAGGTGCAGGTTCATGAGGCTGATGAACAGGAGAGAGAGCCGGACTAGCCGAGGCGGGCGCAACACGCTAGGTGAGTGGATAGCACTCCTCGCTGGTATCGCTGCGCTCATCAGTGCCATCTCTGGCCTCCTCGCAGTCCTAAGGCAGTAGGGCGCGATGCCGCCGGCGGCATCGCGCCTGCCACGAAAGCAATCCCTCTTTGGCAGCCATACCACCTTGCATCACCGGCGAAGCAGACGCCGCAGGTGTCGCCATCCCACTGTCTGCCGTCGACCCGCACTCCTGTGGAGCCGGCCTCCGTCCGGCCCGCCACGTCAAGACGGCCTTGACACCCGTACAGACGCTGGCGGGTTGGGCGATGTTCTGCTCGGCTCGCCCGGGTCGACGGCGGGCGGGATGGCTCCCACCGACACCACCCACAGACCGCAAGACGCCGACGGCTCCCCGGTCATCCTGGAGCCAGAGCGCCCCCCGCCGGAGGTGCGGTAACCACAACCCCGCCACCGACGCGGCAGCCGGTCCTGGGCTTCGTCAACATCCCCGGAGATACCATCGAGGACGGCGTATCCGTGATCTACGACTACAAGGGCCGAGGAAAGCACCGTGCCGTATATGAGTCGTTGCAGCGGACCCGTCAGACCCTATTGACCTGAGGGGCGGGACATGGCGGAAGGTCTGACAGAACGGCTGCTAATGGACCTGTCACCGGAGGGTCAGGTATTGCTGCAGAGTTGGCCGTCAGGTGACTACCCCAGCTCGGTGGGCGGGCTCCCGCCGCTGGCGTGGCCGTTGACGGACGCGCAGCTGGCAGAGCTGCGCTGGTATCTGGAGGATTATTTACGGGAGCCGTTCGGCGTGTACGGCGAGCGCGGCCCGCAGCTGGCGGCGCGGCTGCCCGCGTGGGGCGCGCAGATCTTCGCAGCGGCGTTTCCCACCGGTTCGGCCCGTGAGGCTTGGGTGCGGGCACGGGCACGGGCTGAGGCCCCTGGTGGTGGCTTGGTGGAGATCGTGGTGAGCTCGGCGTCGGCGGATCTGTTGGGACTGCCCTGGGAGTTGATGGCAGATCCGGGTCGGCCCGCGCCGCTCGTGCTGGACGGGGTTGCGATCACTCGCAGCTTGCCCGCTGCCGATCTGCGGCAGAGGTTCGGGGTAGAGGGGTCCCGGCTTCGGGTGCTGATGGTGATTTCGCGGCCGGGGGGAACCGCAGATGTGCGCTATCGGATGATAGCTCGACCGTTGCTGCAACGCCTGGAGGCGGTGCGGGGGCGAGTGGAGTTGGTGGTGCTACGCCCGCCGACCCTGGAAAATCTGGAGCAGGTGCTGCGCGCAGCGCGGGTGGCGGGCGAGCCGTTCCAGATCGTTCACTTTGACGGCCATGGCGAGTTCCGGCCATCCAGCCAGGCAGGCGGCATTGGCTGGGGGCGAAAAGCGTCTCAGATGGATGAATTGCGGGGAGAGCTGGCCTTCGAAGATCGCGCGGGCGGCGCGGACTGGGTGTCGGCCGACCGGGTGGCGCGAGTGCTGGCTGTGGCCCGGGTGCCGGTGGTGGTGCTTAACGCCTGCCGGTCGGCGACGGTTGGTTCGCGGGTGGAGGCGGCGGTGGCGACCCGTCTCCTGCAGGAGGGCACGGCCGCTGTGGTCGCCATGGCTTATAGCGTTTACACGGTGGCGGCCGCTGAGTTCATGACTGCCTTCTACGAGCGGCTGTTCGCCGGCGACCGGCTGGCCGAGGCGGTGGCAGCCGGTCGCTATCGCTTGGCAAGGGCGGACCAGCGGCCCTCTCCCAAGGGGCCGCTACCGCTGGCCGACTGGATGGTCCCGGTGTTGTACGCACGCGGCGACGTCCGGTTCCCCGGCCTACACACGGAACGTGGAAACCGGGAACCGGTCGGGGACCTACTGGATCGCATCCGTCAGCGCGCAGTCAGTACGGATCGCCGACGGGACGTGCCAGCCATCAGCGATGATGGTATACCGGCAGAGACGGGAGAGTTCGTCGGCCGGGACAGGCCGTTGTACCTGCTGGACGTTGCCGCTCGGCAGCAGCGGGTGGTGGTGTTGCACGGCATAGGCGGGACGGGAAAAACCGAACTGGCCAAGGCTTTCGGCCGCTGGTACCGCGAAACTGGCGCGGTGGACGGCACGTCTGGGGTTATCTGGAATTCGTTCGAGCCCGGCGTTGCCTCTTACGGCATTGACGGGGTGATTGACACCATTGGACAGCGGATTTGGGGTGACGACTTTGTCGGGCTCGACCGCGACAAAGCCCAGTCCGATATTGAAGAACTCCTGGCAAGTAAGCGACTGCTGCTGATCTGGGACAACTTTGAGTCCGTCCACACCATGGCCGATCCCCACCAGGCGACCCCGCCCTTGGACGAGGAGCAGCGCAGCGAAATCTGTCAGTTCCTACGCCGCATCGCGGCCGGCGGGCGGAGTGCGGTGGTGATCACCAGCCGTACCACCGAGGACTGGCTCGGCGGACCGGACATGGTGGCCCGGGTAGCGGTGGGCGGGCTGGAGCCCGAGGAAGCAAACGAGTACGCCGAACAGCTCCTTGCGCCCTATCCGAAGGCTCGTCAGCGCCGCCAGTCCGTAGCGTTCGCTCAGCTGATGCAATGGCTGGACGGACACCCGCTGAGCATGCGGCTGACCCTGCCGTACCTGCAGACCGTCAGCGCTCACAAGCTGCTGGCCGGCCTGAGAGGCACAGCTCCGTTACCCGCTGGCGATGCTGAAGACGGCGGCCGGACTGGCTCCCTGTCCGCTTGCATCGCCTACTCCTTCACCCACCTGCAACCCCACGACCAGAGGGTCCTCAGCGTTCTCGGGCTGATCCACGACGTGGCCAGTAAGTGGGTGCTGGCGACATTTTCGGCGATGCCCGGGGTGCCCGAGCAGTACCAGAACAGGACCGCCGAGCAATGGGGCGCTGTGCTGGATCGGGCAACAGGTGTGGGTCTGCTCACCCCTCTCGGGCGGGGCATGTACCGCATCCATCCCGCACTGCCCGCCTACCTCGCACCCGGTGCGGAGCCCACCGCGACAACCCACACCCTGCTGGAAGCACACGCCCACTTCAGCCTCGCGCTGGCCATGCAAATCGATGGTGGCCGGGACGCTTCGGATGCCCTGGACATCATCGACCATATGCGCCATACCCTGGGCAGCTTGCTCGGCCACGCACTGGACCAGCGACAGTGGCTTGTCGCCGGCGGAATCATCAGCGTGATGATCATGTACTGGGATGCGCGAAGGATGGCAGGAGAGGCCAGGGTATGGCTGGATCGCGCACTCGCCGTCCTGGATCCGCCCGAGGGCAATGTTGTTATCGCTTCCGATCCCGCCGCCCTTCTGTGGCTGTCCCTGGCAAATGCCGAGGCCAATCGTCTGAGCCGGGCCGGTCGCCTGGAACAGGCCGAAGGCACTCTCCGTACGGCTCTCCGTGTCCTAGAACAGCAGCCACCGGTAGCCGCTGGGCAAGGCGATCTTTCCGCTGTCTACCTCAATCTCGGCAACGTGGCCCGTAAACGGGGTGACCTGGACCAAGCGGAGGACTGGTACCACAAGTCCCTCGCGCTCCAGAAGTCGCCCCGTGACAGTCACCGCATCGCCGGCATCTATCACCAACTCGGCATGGTGGCCCAAAATCGCGGAAAGCTGGACCAGGCCGAGGACTGGTACCGCAAATCCCTACGTCTCTGCAAAAAACTCGGCAACCGCGCGCGCAGCGCCCAGTGCCACTACGGCCTCGGGATCGTCGCCCGGATGCGGGGCGACCTGGACCAGGCAGAATGCTGGTACCGCGAGTCCCTCGCGCTCCAGAAGTCTCTCGATGATCGCCCCGGCCTCGCCGACACCTACCAGGGCCTGGCAATCATTGCCCGCCTGCGGGGGCAACCGGACATGGCCGAGGAATGGTTCCGCCAATCCCTTTCCATCTATGAGAAACTCGAAGATCACAGCGGTCGCGCCACCACATATCACCAGCTCGGCATGGTGGATCAGGACCGCGGAGAGCTGGACCGAGCCGAAGACTGGTACCACAAATCCCTCGACCTCAAAAAATCTCTCAATGACTACCGCGGCATTGCCAACGCATATCACGAGCTCGGCAGGGTGGATCAGAATCGCGGAGAGCTGGACCGAGCCGAAGACTGGTACCGCGAGTCCCTCGCCGTCAGGAAAACGCTCGATGACCGCCCCGGCCTGGCCCTCACCTACGCACAGCTCGCGCTCCTCGCCGAGGAGCGGGGGCAGCCAACGGAGGCCCTAAGGTGGACGGTCCGCTGCGTGTCGCTTTTCGATCGTGTGCCACATCCCCTCACCGGCACCGGGACCGAGCATCTGAAGCGGATGGCACGGAACCTCGGCATGGACACCGTCGCCCAGATCTGGCCTGAAGTGACCGGGCAGCAACTGCCCGCCCCTGTACGCAAGTACCTTCATACCGATCCAACAGCCAACGCATGAACCCCACCCGACCCCATTCCCGGAGACCCTACGATGACCGATCCGATAGCCACCGCCGCCCGGGCTACCGCCAACCGGCTGGCCGCACCACCCGGATCCGCCCTTTCCGCCGAGGTGGAGGCCGCCCTGCACGCCCAACCCAGCACCTCCCACCCCGTTCAGTACGTCGACCCGGTGTCCCTGGGCGGCCTGATCGTCTCCGTCGCAACCTTCGCCTGGATGGTCTACCGCGACTTGAGGAAATCCACCTCCGCGCCGTACCCGGAGGCGATCGCACGCCACGTCCGGATCAGGCTCGACAGGGACCCCGGCCCGCAGGGGCCGGAGCTCGAGGCTGCAGACCGTGATCGGATCATCGAAATCGTCATCGAGGAAACGATCCGTTTCGGCGAAGAGGGCGGCAACGCTCCGCACCGGAGCTGAGCTGGCGCCTGCGGCCGCTACCCGGTAAGTCCTGTACATCGGGGCCGTCCGATCCCAGAGCAGCAGAAGGTTCTCTTCGGCTTCCCGGTCTGCGATGTCCTCGGCGAGGCCGCGCGGAGAGCCCGCGGTCGCAGTAGCGCCGACGTTGTGGACTAATTCGCCCACCAGCACGCTGTGCAAGTAGCTCCGGCTGCCGAGTAGCGTCGCGGAGCACATGACACAGCAACCGGCGGCCCTCGCCTAGACAGCGAGCCGGACAGTGTCCTTGATACCTCCCCGCCTGACCGAAGTGTCCCGACCTGCTTCGACGCCACGAGGCGGATGGTGTCGGCACGGTCCGACAGAACTGGCGCACTCCATGGTGAGATGGGCGCACCCCGGTGATCAGGCACGGCAGCGTTCTGCTCTACGCCTTACTGACCAAGAACCGCTGCCCGCATAACCTTCACGACCACGGGCAGCGCTCGGTCGTCCCACGCCGTCACTTTCGGTAGGCGGCCCGCTACCTAGCGATCCCCCAGCAAAACGGCGATGAACTGCCGCAATGCACTGGAGCGGGTGACGGGAATCGAACCCGCACTGTCAGCTTGGGAAGCTGATGTTCTGCCATTGAACTACACCCGCAAGCGGGATCACTCTACCCGAGGCACCCAGGCCGACGCACCCAGGGCTCCACCCCGTCTACAAGTCACCCGCAGAACGTCCCGTTCCTCGCAACTTCCCCGAACTTGCTGCCTGAGGGCGGTTCGGAGAGAGCAACATCCCGGAAACTGCACGGATCTTGGTGACCTTCGACGTGCCGGGGCGAGGCGGGGCGGGGCGGGGCGGAGAGAAGTTTCAGCACCGCAACATATGGCCATGTTCAAATTCGTCTATCGGTTGTAACGTCTGCCCCACGTTTTCCGCACGACGCGACACAACCCCCGGTCGCGTCGCCAGAAAGAGGTGGGCATATGGGACTGCGTCCCGTCCTGCTGAACCGGCGCATGGCCGGCATCGCATCGACGTCACTCGCGCTGGCGCTCGGCGTGGCTACGGTCGGCCTACTGCCGGCCGCCACCACGACCGCGAGCCCGGCGGCGGCCGCCGTCACGGCCGACGAGGTGTGTGAGGATCCGACGGGCACCCTGGCCCGGGCCAAGGGCGGCGGTGCCGCCGGTCATGACCCGAACCAGTTGACCCTCGCCCAGGTGCATCAGCGCGAGGCCGAGTTCGCCGACATCCTGCAAGAGCGCGCCAAGCGAGTCGGCCAACGTACGCTGACTGCCCAGGCCGCGGCGGCCTCGGTCACCATCCCGGTGGTGGTGCACGTGATCCGCAGGGACACGACCCGGGCCGGCGGAAACATCCCCGACTCGATGATCCAGTCCCAGATCAACGTGTTGAACCAGTCGTTCAGCGGCGCGACGGGTGGTGCCGCCACCGCCTTCGCCTTCCAGCTGCAGAGCATCAACCGGGTGACCAACTCGTCGTGGTACCCGATCCGACAGGGCTCGTCGGCCGAGCGGCAGATGAAGACCCAGCTGCGGCAGGGCAACAAGGCGACGCTGAACATCTACCTCGGTGCGCTCAGCAACAACCTGCTCGGCTGGGCGACCTTCCCGCAGCGCAACCTGAACGTCATGGACGGCGTGGTCGTGCTCAGCGAATCGCTGCCCGGTGGCACCGCCACCAACTACAACCAGGGTGACACCGGCACCCACGAGGTTGGCCACTGGCTGAACCTCTACCACACCTTCCAGGGTGGTTGCTCGGGCAGTGGCGACCAGGTCGGGGACACCCCTGCCGAGGCCTCGCCGGCCAGCGGCTGCCCCACCGGCCGGGACACCTGCTCCAGCTCGGGCCTGGACCCGATCACCAACTTCATGGACTACTCGTACGACGGCTGCATGTACCAGTTCACCTCGGGCCAGGCGACCCGCATGATCAACGCCTGGAACTCCTACCGCGCGGCATAGCACCAGCGCAGCACCGCGTACCGCAGGTGCCGGCTCCGTCGGACGGGGGCCGGCACCTGCGCACGTGGGTCAGGCGGCCCGGCGGTGATGCCGCCCGGAGCTGGCCGGCACCGGGCGGGTGGCCTGGGGCGTGGCCCCCGCCGGGTCGAGCCAGACCTGGACCGCCGGATGGGACGCCAGCTCGCTCGGCCCAGCCACCGCCTGCTCGCGTCGGGCCAGCATCGCCACGTCGACCGTGAACTCGAAGAGGCGCCAGTCGGCGTGCGGGGCGGCCCGCGCCGCGAACGCCAGCCGGGCGACGGTGGCGTCGTCCGTGACGGGCCGGGCGCGCCCGGCCACGTACGCCTCGTCGTCGCTCTCCTCCGGCGGGAACGAGTGCAGCGCGTAACGGCCGTCGCGTTCCAGGTCGCGCCGCTTCGGTGAGTCGATCACGAAGCAGTAGAGACCGTCGTCGGTGATCACCGGGGAGACCGGGTGCACCCGGGGCCCGCCGTCGGCGCGGACCGTGGCCAGGTAGCCGAAGCCCGGGCCGTACTGCTGCATGAGAAGGCGGATCCCGTCGGCGAGTCGAGGCTCGTCGGCGGCGAATTCGGACCAGGAAGCCATGCCGACATCTTATCGAACACACGTTCGAAGCGGGTAGTCCGACACGCCCGCCGCATACCGGCAGCTATGGTGTGGCGATGCTGCTCTCCGACCGCGACCTGGTCTCCGAGATCAAGGCGGGCACCCTGGCGCTCGAACCGTTCGAGCCCACCCTGGTGCAGCCCTCCAGCATCGACGTACGCCTGGACAAGCTGTTCCGGGTCTTCAACAACCACCTGTACACCCACATCGACCCGGCCACCCGACAGGACGACCTCACCTCGGCCGTCGAGGTGCCCGACGGCCAGGCGTTCGTGCTGCACCCGGGCGAGTTCGTACTCGCCTCGACGCTTGAGGTCATCTCGCTGGGCGACCAGCTCGCCGGCCGCCTCGAAGGCAAGTCCAGCCTGGGCCGGCTCGGCCTGCTCACCCACTCCACCGCCGGCTTCATCGACCCCGGCTTCTCCGGTCACGTCACCCTGGAGCTGTCCAACGTGGCCAACCTACCGATCACCCTCTGGCCGGGCATGAAGATCGGGCAGCTCTGCATCTTCCGGCTCTCCTCGCCGGCCGAGCACCCGTACGGATCAGCCGTCTACGGATCCCGCTACCAGGGTCAACGCGGCCCGACGCCGAGTCGTGCCTGGCAGAGCTGGCGCACCTGGCCCACCCGCTGACACCGCGAGCGGCAACCCTCAGCCCGGCCGGCCGAAGCTGTGCACCGGGCTGCTGTCCAGCCGCTTCATCTTGACCGGTTGACCGGCCCGGGAGGCGTGCACCACCCAGCCACCACCGACGTACATGCCGACGTGGTGCAGATCCCGGTAGTAGAAGACCAGGTCACCGGGGCGCAGTGCGCCACGACTGACCGATTTGGTGACCCGACGCTGCCGGGCCGCGTTGTGCGGCAGCGCGACACCGGCCCGCGACCATGCGGCCAGCGTCAGCCCGGAGCAGTCGTACGCGCCGGGCCCCTCGGCGCCCCAGGAGTACGGCTTGCCGATCTGGGCGCAGGCGAAGGTGACCGCCTCGCCAGCCGCTCCGCCGGGGTAGCTGGCCGGGCAGGGCGCCGGCCGCAGCGGGCCACCACCGCCCTTGCCGTACGCCCGCAGCCGGAGCCGTTGCAGCCTGTCGATCTCGGCGTCGATCTGTCGCCGCTGCCCCGCGAGATCGGCCTCGGTACGGGTGAGTTGATCGATGGTGCGGTCCAACCCGGCCTTGGCGGCGGCGAGTTCGTCGCGCAGTTCACTCGCGTGCCGCACGTCCTGCTGCTGGACGCGGGCGTACCGGTCGAGCAGGCCGAGCTGCTCGACCACCTCGCCCGGCGACCGGCTGCCGAGCAGCGTGTTGACCGCCCGGACCTGTTCGCCCTTGTACGCCCGGGCAGCGAGTTTGCCGACCCGGTCCATGGCCGCGTCCACCTGGCGTTGCAGCGGTGCGATCCGGGCGGCCAGCGCGTCCGTCTCCCGCCGCTTGCCGGCCAGATCCTGCCGGGTGGCGTTGTGCTGTTCGATGACGGGTTCGAGCCGATTCCAGTCCTCGTCGATCTGACGCTCGATGTCGGCGACCGTGGGGTCGGCCCTGGCCGCCGCCGCGCCGCCGGTCAACATCACGGCGGTCACGGCCAGGGCGGCGGGGATGCAGCGGTACCAGCGAAAACGCGGCGCATCCGTCGGCCGGCCGGGCGATACCGGACGCGGTGACGGCGGCCGCGGGGCATAGTCTGCCACCGGGCTCAGCACTCCTTCTTCCCGTACCGCCTACCGGGTTAGCTGACGGGTTCGGGCGGGAAGGGGCGCCCTACCGTGACCGTCACGGATTCACCCCGGGTACCTGGTTCCCCGGCTCGCCTAGGAGCGATTCGGCGGTGTCGGACCGTTACCGCCCGGGCTGGGCGGATCTGCCTCCGGCCGACGATTGCCCAGCGTAGGGACGATCGGCGTCGATACGCAACAGAGCCGCACCCTCACTGTGGGTGCTGACATCTGACAATGCTGAGGGCCCCCGTCGACTTGACCGGGGGCCCTCGGGAGTTCCTGCGCGACCAGTCAGCAGCCGCTGACGCGGATGCCGATGTGGACTCAGCCGGGCCGGCGGAAACCGGCGAGCGGCATCGTCGTGATCGGCGAGACGTTGACCGGTTTACCGGCTCGGGCCGCATGCACCATCTGGTTGTTGCCCAGGTAGAGCCCCACGTGGTGCAGGTCGCTGAAGAAGAAGACCAGGTCACCGGGGCGGGCGTCGGACCGGGAGATGGCCTTGCCCTCGTTCCACTGTGCGCCGGTGAAGTGGGTGAGTGAGATGCCCGCGGCCCGGTAGGCGTACTGAGTCAGGCCGGAGCAGTCGAACGAGTTCGGCCCGGTGGCGCCCCAGACGTACGGCTTACCGACCTGGGCGCAGGCGGTGCGGATGGCCGTTCGGGCAGCCTCGCTGACCACACCGTTGATGGTCGGGCAGTTGGTCGTCTTGACTGTCGTCACCGGCAGTGACCGTTCGAGCCGCTTGATCTCGGCGTCGATCTTCTTCTTCTTCGCCGCCAGCTCCTTCTCCTGCTGCTCCTGGGAAGCGATCAGGGTGTCGAGCTTGGCCTTCTGGTCGTCGTACTTCTTGCGGATCTTCATGACGCCTTCGAGCTCGCGGCGCTCCTGCGAGGCGAGCCGGTCGAGGAAGGCCATCTGCTCGCCGAGCTCGTTCGGCTTCGAGTTGAGCAGTACGACGCCGATCTCCTTGGACGGGCCGGTCATGTAGTACCGGGAGGCGAGGTCGGCCACCCGGTTCATCGCCAGCTCCGTCTCCAGGGCCAGCGGCTGGATCTTCTTCTCCAGGCTCTTCGACTTCTGCCTGTTGGCCCGCAGCTGGGAGCGCACCTTGTTGTACTGCTCGATGGTGGGTTCCAGCTTCTGCCACTGCTTGTCGATCTGAGCCTCGATCTCCTCGACCGAGGGTTCGGCGTACGCGGGGGCGGCGAGCAGGCCGGCACCGACCGCGGCGGCGGCGACCAGGACGACCAGCCCACGGACGGCCCTACGCAGGCCACCCGGACGAGATCGTCCCGGCGCACGACGATGGAGGGGCATGGTTGCCACCGGCAGCGTCTCCTTTGCAACCGACCACCGGGCGTCCCGCGAGCGGTAGGAGGCGGGATCCGACGACCCATGGCGGTCGGTGCCTCACATTAGGGAACGCTAGGTGGGGAATCAAGGCGACCAACGGCTCATTCACCTTTGCGCGACGGTACGCACACTAAGGGTGTCGGCCGATTCGTTATAGTTACGCAGGTCAATACAAAACCGGGCGGGGCGGCACTGGATAGGGGTACCGCCCCGCCCGGTGCGTACCCGCCGGTCAGCCGGCCACCGGCGCCTTGGCACCACCGGCCTGCTCGGGCTTGACCGAGCGGAGCAGGACGCTGGCCACGTCGACGACCTCGACCTGCTCTCCGGCACCCTTGCCGTTCACCCCGTCGGTGAGCATCGTCGAACAGAACGGACAGCCGACGGCGACCGTCCTCGCCCCGGTGGACATGGCCTCCTCGACCCGGTCCACGTTGATCCGCTTGCCGATGCGCTCCTCCATCCACATGCGGGCACCACCGGCACCGCAGCAGAAGGAGCGCTCGCTGTTACGCGGCATCTCGGTCAGTTCACCCTCGATCGCGCTGCCGAGCACCTCGCGCGGCGGGGCGAAGACCCGGTTGTGCCGCCCGAGGTAACACGGGTCGTGGTAGGTCACGCCGCCGTCGACCGGCTGCACCGGGGTGAGCTTGCCGGTGGCGACCAGGTGGGCCAGCAACTGGGTGTGGTGCACCACCTCGAACTCGCCGCCCAGCTGGCCGTACTCGTTGCCCAGCGTGTTGAAGCAGTGCGGGCAGGTGGCCACGATCTTCCGCTTGGCCTTCTCCCGACCCTCGAACGCCTCGTTCAGGGTCTCGACGTTCTGCTGGGCGAGCATCTGGAAGACGAACTCGTTGCCGATCCGGCGGGCCGGGTCGCCGGAGCAGGTCTCCCCCTCACCGAGGATGGCGAAGGAGACACCCGCCTCGTTGAGCAGGGTCGCCACGGCCCGGGTGGTCTTCTTCGCCCGGTCCTCGAACGCACCGGCGCAGCCCACCCAGAACAGGTACTCGAAGTCCTCGATCTCACCGACCCGGGGCACCTCGAAGTCGAGACCCTTGGTCCAGTCCTCGCGGGTGTTCTGCGGTGCACCCCACGGGTTGCCCTTGTTCTCCAGGTTGCGCAGCATCACGCCGGCCTCGGAGGGGAAGCTGGACTCGATGAGCACCTGGTAGCGACGCATGTCGACGATGTGGTCGACGTGCTCGATGTCCACCGGGCACTGCTCCACGCAGGCACCACACGTGGTGCAGGACCAGAGCACGTCGGGGTCGATGACGCCGCCGGACTCGGCGTCGCCGATCAGCGGCTTCTCCGCCTCGGCGAGGGCCAGCACGTCGAGGTGGGCGAGTTGCGCGGCGGTGGCCTTCTCCTCACCGGTGAGATCCTTGCCGCCGCCCGCCAGCAGGTAGGGCGCCTTGGCGTACGCGTGGTCGCGCAGGCTGAGCACCAGCAGCTTCGGCGACAGCGGCTTTCCGGTGTTCCAGGCCGGGCACTGTGACTGGCAGCGACCACACTCGGTGCAGGTGCTGAAGTCCAGCAGCCCCTTCCAGGTGAACTGCTCGACCTGGGCGACGCCGAACTGGTCGGACTCCGGGTCGGCCTCCTCGAAGTCGAGCGGCTTACCGTCGGTCATCATCGGCCGCAGCGCGCCGAGGCCGGAGCCGGCCGCGCCCGGCCTGCGCTTGAAGAAGATGTTGGGGAAGGCGAGGAAGCGGTGCCAGGCGACACCCATCGTCACGTTCAGTGAGATCACAATGACCCAGGCCATCGAGATCGAGATCTTGACGAGCGCGGCGACGCTGACGCCGGAGTCCCAGGCCGGCAGCGCAGCGCCGACCGCGTGGCTGAGCGGGGTGGCCCAGGTGGGGTACTCGAAGTGATCGGTGGCCACCTTGAAGCCCCGGATCAGAAAACCCATCACCAGTACGGCGAGGACGACCGCCTCGACGAAGTAGCCCTGCCACATGGTGGAACCGGTGAACCGCGACCGGCGTCCCGCCCGAGTCGGCCGATTCGCCAGCCGAATCGCGATCAGGACGCCGATGCCGACCACGCCCAGGATGCCGATCCACTCGGTGACCAGCCCGTAGAGCGTCCAACCGCCGATCAGCGGCAGCCCGCCGGTCGGTGACACCACCTCGAAGTACGCCTCGAGCACGAGCAGCGACAGCACGACGAAGCCGACCATCACGAACCAGTGCGCCGCGCCCACCACGCTCCAGCGGAGCATCCGGGTGTGCCCGGCGGTCTCCGCCAGCATGGTCCTGGTGCGGCTGATCTTGTCGCCGGAGCGGGTCGGATCGGGCTGACCCAGCCGGATGACGGCCACCATCTTCGAGACCGCGCGTACCGCAAGCCACACCGCAACGGCGGTGATGGCGGCCGCGAGGATCGTGGTGACGATCTGGACGCTGCCCATCGAGTTGGCCTCCCGGTCTGCTGCCTGTCGACGGCTCGGCGACCGGGGGCGGCGGTGCGATCGTCGACCCACGCCGCCGCACCTCGACCCGATCGGTCGATGACCTCGCTCCGCTCGGTCATGCAGTGCAGCCTACGCGCAAGGTTACCCAGCAGTAACGTGAGTCATCTCGCACCCGGGGCCGCGCTGCCCTGCGCACACCTTAGGAGGCCGGCGGCACCGCCGCTCGGGCGGGCCGCCGGTGGTGCCGGGCAGTCACGGCCTTGAGCTGCGGGTCAGCGCCAGCGGGAGAGCACGATCAGGGAGGCGACCATCGCACCGAACCCGACCGCCAGGTTCCAGTACCCCAGCTCCATGACCGGGTACTCCTGCTCGGAGAGGTAGTAGACCACCAGCCAGCCGATGCCGAAGACGATCAGCGACACCGCCAGAACCGGCAGCCACACCGGGCTGGGCTTGTTGGTTGCCGCGGTCGTCGCCGTCGGGCGGACGTCCGTAGGCGGGGTGTACACCTTCTTCTTGCGGACCTGAGACTTGGGCACGGCGCTCTCCAGAGGGGTTACGACCTCGTCCGGCCTGACAACCGGGCGCGAGGGCGACGGTCCATGGCCAATAATGTTCGACAGCTAGCGTAGTCCGGAAGACCCGTCCGATCCACGAATGAGGTGAGACCGGTACGGGGCGGCACCGGGAAACGAGATCAGAACGACTGGCGCCGCGCCCCGCAACGGGTAGCGTCGGAGCGCGACGAGCAGGGGGGACTGGCCCGTGGAGTACACGTCCGGCGCAGCGTCGTGGCAGAAGGCGCTGCGCCGACTCGTCGCCGGGTTGCTGCCTGGGCGGCCACGTCAGCGCCGCCCGTTCTGGTCGGTCGGCGTGCCGCTGATCGCTCTGGCGGCTGGCCTGCTCTTCACCACGACGGCCACGACGGCGGGCGGCACCGCCCTGCGTGAGGATCGCCGACCCCAACTGACCGAGCTGATCGAGGATCGCCGCGCACAGGTGGCGGCAAACGAGCAGCGTGCCGCCACGCTACGCGGCGAGGTGGAAAGCCGGACGGCCGTCCTGGCCAACTCCTACGGCCCGATCCGGGAACAGCAGCAGCGGGCCGACGCCAACCGGGCCGCCGCCGGCTTCACCGCCCTCACCGGCCCCGGTCTGACCGTCGAGCTCAACGACGCGCCGCAGGTGAGCAAACTGCCCGAGGGGGCCTCCAACGACGACCTGGTGGTCCATCAGGGCGACGTGCAGGCGGTGGTCAACGCACTCTGGGCCGGCGGCGCCGAGGCGATGTCAATCATGAACGTGCGCGTCCTGACGACCAGCGCGGTACGCTGCGTGGGTAACACCCTGCTGTTGCACGGCCGGGTGTACTCCCCACCTTTCAAGATCGTAGCAATTGGCGACCCCGCCGCACTCCGGCAGGCCCTCGCCGCTTCCGAGGGAGTCCGGTGGTTCAGGGACGCGGTGAACAACTACCAACTCGGTTACTCAGAGACCGCTGGCACCGTCACGGTGCCCGCCTTCGAGGACTCCACCACCCTGCGATCGGCGACAGTGCCGGCGGTGCCACAGTGAGCCCGCGGTGAGCCCGCAGTCCGACGGTCGGCACCGCGACCAGACCGACGAGCCGACCGCCTTCCTGCCTAAGGTCGACCGGGCCGAGTCCACCGACACCGCTGCCGGGGCACGACTGCCCGACGGCCAGCGGCCGACCAACTCCGGCCGCTTCGACGGTGTCACCGAGACCACCTCACCCGCCGCCGGACGGTGGGACACGCCAGCGCCGACAGACCCGCCTGCCCGGACCACGGCCGCGTCCGCCGCCCCGCCGAGCTGGAGCGCACCTGCAGGGCCGGAGCGGGCCACCGCGCCGACGGCCGACCGTCGCAGTGCCGGCCCGGGCCAGGAGCAGCCGACCACGCCCGGACGTTGGGACACCACGCCGACCACGGACCACCGGGCGAACCAGTGGGACGCCGCGACGACCACCGCTCGCAGCGCCAACCAGTGGGACCCGGCCCCGGGCGGGCAGCGTCCGGTCGATCCCGACCGTACGGCGAATCAGTGGGACTCCGCGCCCGGTCCGGTTCGTGGCGCAGCCGGTCGGCCGCAGGACGCGGCGACCAGCGATCGGCCGCAGGACGCGGCGACCAGCGACCAGTGGCATGGCGTACCCCTGCCGTCGGGTCAGCCCGACATCCCGGTGGGGCCGACGCCGTGGCGCGGTGCCTTCCAGCCGGCCCGGGGGGCGGGCGACCCGCAGCAGCCGACCGGCACCCGGCCGGCCGGCGCGGACACCGGTCACGCCGGACCCGGTCACCCGAGTGTCGCCGGCACCACGGGTCAGCCGGGCCGGACGGTCCCGGACGGCACCACGGCCCGGACGGGCAACGGCGAGGCGGCCGGCACCGGCACCCCGCCGCCCTGGCCCGGTGCCCGACCGCCCGACCCGACCCGGTCCCGGACCGGAGCAGCGCACCCCGACGGCGGCCCGAACTGGCCCAACGGCGAGCAGCCGAGACAGCCCGCCGAGGCCACGCAACCGGTAACTGTGCGGCCGGCCACACCACCGTCGGTTCAGTCACCCGAACGTGCGCAACCGTCGCCAGCTCCGCAGTTCGGGGCCCCCTACGGCGATCACGCGCCGCGTCCCGGAGCAAACCGGGCCGGCACCGCAGCACCGCACGCGCCGCGTCCTGGGTCCGGGCAGCCTGCCAGCGCAGCACCGGCACCGGCACCAGCACCAGCACCAGCACCAGCACCAGCACCGCAAGCGTCCTACCTCGGGCCGGCGAGCAACAGTGGGCCGACGCAGCCGCCGTATCCCGGACAGTCAGGCCCGACCGGTCCGGCAGCGCAGCCGTCGCACCCGGCGCGGGCGGGCCAGGAGCGGCCGGCACCGCATGCGCCACAGCCCGGGCCGGCAGGCCAGGAGCGGCCCGCCGGGAGCGGTTCGGCGTTCCCGGTACCCGGCCAGCAGCCGACGACGCCCTGGTCGGTTGAGGGCCGGGGTACGCCGGGCGCCGAACCACCACGGCAGGTGACCGAAAAAGCACCCGGCCAGGTCGACTGGTCCGGTGAGGGACCGACCGCGTTGATACCGAAGGTCGGCGACCGCGCCGGCTCGGCAACCGGCGCTCGGGGCACGGAGCCGGCCAGGGCCAACCGGGTGACGAACGGGCAACCCGGTACCGCCGCCGGCCCGGGCAGCCCGGCGACTACGGACCGTCCGGTCACCCCGACCAACACCGCCTCGGGTCAGCAGACCCGGTCGGCGGCTGCGGGCCAGCCCGTGGCGGCTGGGCAGACTTCCGCATCGGGCCAGCCGTCCGCGCCGGGCCGATCGGCCGACCCGGCGGCGACCGCCCTCATTCCGGCGGTCACCGGAGCCAGGCCGAGTGCTCCGCCGGTCCTGGACTCGACCGCCCTGATGGGTGCCGTACCCAGACCGCCCAAGAGCGAGGAACCATCGGACGGCGACGCCCGGCCCGCCGAGGCACCGAAGCCGCGGCGTGGCGACCGGGTGGTGCAACTACGCGCCCACCAGACGGGTGAGGGCTACAAGAGCGTCTACTCGGAGCTGACCCGACCGTCGCTGTGGTCCCGGGTGCGTACCGGTCTCCGGTTCAGCGGCGAACTGCTGATCACCTTCGGCCTGGTGGTGCTGCTCTTCGCCGGTTACGAGATCTGGGGCAAGTCGGCGATCGTCGACGCTCACCAGGGCGAGCTGAGCGAGCAACTGGCCCAGGCGTGGGCACCCGAGCCGGTGACGGATCCGACGGTGTCGGCGTCGGCCAGCCCGTCCGCCAAGCCGAAACCGGCGGTGCAGGGCACCCCGATCGCGGGTCTCTACATTCCGAAGTTCGACAAGGAATGGATCGTGGTCGAGGGGGTCGGCCAGCAGGACATCCGGTACGCGCCGGGCCACTACCCGGACAGCGCCATGCCGGGCCAGGTGGGCAACTTCTCCGTGGCGGGGCACCGGAACCGGGCCACCTTCTGGCGGTTGGACGAGTTGCGCAAGGGCGACCCGATCCTGGTCGAGGGCCGCAACGAGTGGTACGTCTACCAGGTGACCGAGAGCCTTGTGGTCAAACCGACGCAGGTCGAGGTGGTGGCTCCGGTGCCGGGTCAACCGGGTGAGAAGCCGACCCGGCGGATGCTGACCCTGACCACCTGCAACCCGAAGTTCGACAACTACGAGCGGTTGATCATTCACGCCGAGTTGACGCGTACCCAGCCGAAGGCCGAGGGACGCCCGGCGGAGCTGGGGACCTGACGATGTACGCCTGGATCTGGCGCAAGCTGCCCTTCGGGCTGCCCGGCAAGCTCGTCGGTAGCCTGCTGCTGGCCACCACGATGGTGGCGTTGCTGTGGTATGTGGTGTTTCCCTGGGCGGAGCCTCTGCTGCCCTTCGACGACGTGCAGGTCACCCAGGAGGACTCCGGGGTACCGGGCGCACCGGACGGCGACGTCGGGCCCGGCGACGACGGCGCGGTCGACGACGCCCCACCGGGCGACGAGCACGATCTGCCGTACGACACCGACCGGAACAACACCCCGCCGCCGGACGAGGACGAGTGAGCCGGATGCGCGTCCTGGTGATCGACAACTACGACTCGTTCGTCTTCAACCTCGTGCAGTACCTCGGCCAACTCGGCGTGGAGTGCGAGGTACGCCGCAACGACGAGATCGAGGTGGCCGAGGTAGGCCAGGTCGGTGCGGCCGGCGTCCTACTTTCTCCGGGCCCGGGTACCCCCGACCGGGCCGGCATCTGCCTCGACGTGATCCGCGAGTACGCCGGCAAACTGCCGATCTTCGGAGTGTGCCTGGGCCACCAGGCCATCGGCGAGGCGTTCGGGGCTACCGTGACCCGCGCCCCCGAACTTCTGCACGGCAAGACCTCGGAGGTCCGGCACGACGGCACCGGCGTCCTCGCCGGCCTGCCCGACCCGTTCACGGCGACCCGCTATCACTCGCTCGCCGTGCTGCGGGAGACGCTGCCCGCCGAGCTGGAGGTGACCGGCTGGACGGCCTCCGGAATCGTGATGGCGATGCGGCACCGCACGCTGCCGATCGAGGGCGTCCAGTTCCATCCCGAGTCGGTGCTCACCGAGGGCGGTCACCTGATGCTGGCCAACTGGCTCGCCGCCTGCGGCCACCCCGAGGCCCTGGAACGTGCCCCGGAACTGGCCGCCGAGGTCGACGCCCGTCGCCGCGCCGCCTTCGCCACCACCTGAGAGTCAGGTTCGCGGTCGTCGCGCCGGTCCCGGCGTCAGGAGCGTCACGCCCAGACCGTCCCCGACGTCATCGGATCGAGCCGCAGGTCGGTCAGCGGGCCAGGGCGTCGGCGACGCCGGGGTCGGCGGGTGAGGTGAGGGCCGGTGGTCGGTCGCGGATCGCGTCCCAGGCCGCCTTTCCGCTGGCCAGGTAGTCCCGGGCCGCCTTGCGCACCAGCAGGCCGGTGTCGCAGCCGGAGCAGCGGGCGGTCACCCCTTCGGCGTCGATGCCAACGTGCCGGCACAGCGTCACCGCCCGGGACAGGTGATACGACTGGGTGACGATGAGCGCACGCTCGATCCCGTACACCTGACGGGCCCGTAGGCAACTGTCGTACGTGTCCAGCCCGTGCGGGTCGGCGACCACGCGTTGTGCATCGACGCCGAGCTGCTCGGTCAGGTGCGCGGCCATGATCGCCGGTTCGTCGCCGGACTCACCCGCACCGTCGCCGGACACGAGCACCACCCGGGCCTTACCACTGCGTACCAACTCGGCGGCGGTCTCCAGGCGGCCGGCGAGCCGGACGCCCGGTTGTCGGCCGTCCTCCGTCACGGCGGTACCCAGCACGATCACCACGTCGGCGGTCGGTGCCTGCGCCGCCGGGTGGACGTGGCCACGCGCACCGACGGTAGTCCAGAGCCAGGGCAGGCTGGCCAGCAGCAGCGCGATCATGACCGGCACGGCCAGCCGGAGTAGCCGTCGCCGTCGGCACCTGCTCACCAGGCCGACCGGAGGGGTCGGCGGCGTCACTCCCCGAGACGGAACGGGGAGAAGGAGGGCAGGAGCCCGCCGCCGCCACCCTCGTCGTCATCGTCCGGCGGCGGCGTGGTGGGGGCACCGGAGGTCGGCGGGGTCTGGGTCGGCGGGTCCGGGTCCTCCTCCGGCTCCGGAACCGACACGATGATCTTCACCGTGCTGCCCTTGGTGCGCTCGGTGTTGGCGTTCGGGCTCTGGTCGACCACCCGCCCGGCCTCATCCGCAGGGCGCTCCGGACCCAGCTCGGTCTCGACGTCGAAGCCGGCGCGTTCCAGGGTCCGCTTCGCCTCCGCCTGAGGCAGGCCGACCACCGACGGCACCGTCGCCACGTTGCCCCTCGAGACGGTCAGGGTGACCACGGTGCCTTCGGCGACCTTCTCGCCCGAGGGCGGGTCGACCCTCAACACCTGCCCCTTGGACGCCGCGTTGTCGTCCTCCTCGACCTTCACCTCGAGCTTGAGGTTCTCAAGCTGGGTCTCGGCGGCCTCCCGGGTGCTGCCGACGAGGCCGCGTGGGATCTCCACCTCGGGCTTGCCGCCGCAGATGTTCACGGTCACCGTGCTGTTCGGTTCCGCCCGCTCGCCAGGGGGTGGGGACTGGCTGGTGACCGTCCCCTCCTTGCAGTCCGAGGTGAATTCCTCCTCGCCGCGCGCCGGCACGAAACCGTCCCGCTCGATCTGGGCGAACGCCTCCGCCTGGCTCAACCCGGTGACCGTCGGCACCGCGATGTCCTGCGGCTCGTCACGCTGGTTCAGCAGCAGGGCGGCGACCAGGGCGATCACCGCGAGCACACCGAGCGCGGCGAACATGGCGATCAGCCAGGACGACGCCTTGCGCTGTCGCGGATCGCCCACCCGGGCCGGGATCTGCCGGGTCTGCGTCGCGCCCCCCGTCGGGTAGCCCGGGTGGCCGGCCGCGGCCATCGCCACGGTCTCGTCCTCGCGCATCACCGGGGTCGCCAGCACCGGCCGGCCGGCTGCCGCGCGGAGCAGGTCCGCCCGCATCTCCCCGGCGCTCTGGTAGCGGTTCAGCGGGTTCTTCGACAGCGCCTTGAGCACGATCGCGTCGACCGCCGGGTTGACGTCCGGGTTCAGGTCGCTCGGGGTCGGCGGAGCCTCCCGCACGTGCTGGTACGCCACGCTCACCGGGCTGTCGCCGACGAACGGCGGATGCCCGCAGAGCAGCTCGAAGAGCACGCAGCCGGCGGCGTACACATCGGAGCGGGCGTCGACCGCCTCGCCGCGCGCCTGTTCCGGGGAGAGGTACTGCGCGGTGCCGATGACCGCGCTGGTCTGCGTCATCGTGGTGGCGCCGCTGGCCAGCGCCCGGGCGATGCCGAAGTCCATCACCTTGACCTGGCCGGTCTGGGTGAGCATCACGTTGCCCGGTTTGATGTCGCGGTGGATGATGCCGTGCCGGTGGCTGAAGTCAAGCGCGGCGCAGATGTCGGCGGAGATCTCCAGCGCCCGCCGGGGCTGCAACCGGCCCTCGGCGCCGAGCACCTCCTTGAGCGTGCGCCCGTTCACGAACTCCATCACGATGAACGGCAGCGTCTCGCCGGTCGGCGCCTGCTCCTCACCGGTGTCGTAGACCGCGACGATGGCCGGGTGGTTGAGCGAGGCGGCGTTCTGCGCCTCCCGCCGGAAACGCATCTGGAAGGTGGCGTCCCGGGCCAGGTCGGCGCGCAGCATCTTGATCGCGACGTCCCGACCGAGCCGCAGGTCACGGCCGCGATGCACCTCGGCCATGCCGCCGTAGCCGAGCAGCTCGCCGACCTGGTACCTGCCACCGAGCAGGCGGGCCTGCGCTGTCATCGCGTCTGTCGTCCTTCGCTCGTCGTCGTCACGTCGCCGCCCGGTCGGGGCTGATCGAGTCGACGGTACGCCGTATCGACCAGATCGTCTCGCCCGTCAGGCCGCAGCGCGTCGGACGTCACCGTTGGCACGGAAACACCATCCGGCGTGCCCGCGCCGATGTTGTTCCGCAGTTGGTAGGAAATCACGCCGGAGCAGATGAGGACCAGTGCGCCCACCATGATGGCCAGGAAGACCATGCCGGATCGTGACCGTCGGGGCACCGGGCGTGACGGTCCGGGCTGCGGAGCGTACCCGGGCGGGACCGTGGCCGCGCCACGCGGATGGCCGGCGGCGGCCGGCCCCACTGAGGTGGGGTAATGCGGGGCCGCCGGTGGACGGGCCTGCGGGTGGGCCGGCGGCGGTCGGTGACCCACGGCCGGCGGGTGCGCCGGGGCCGGGGAGTGCGGGGCCGCGACCGGACGCGGCGACTGCGGTGGCGGGACCTGCGCGCGGCCGGGTGCCGGGGAGGCCGGCGCGGCGGAGATCGGTGCGGCCTGCCCACCGGCCCGGGCCTGTCGGGACAGCGACGTCTTCAGCTGCCGGGCCGCACCGGCCAGCGTGGCGGCGCTCGGCCAGCGCTCCTTCGGGTCCTTCGCCAACGCCCGCTCGACGAGCGCGCGGACCTGGGGCGGGATGTCGGAGGGCAGCGGCCGGGGGGTCTCCCGGACGTGCCGCATCGCGATGTCGAGGGGATTGTCCCCCTCGAAGGGCCGCCGGCCGGCGAGGCACTGGTAGGCGACCACGCCGAGGGCGTAGACGTCGGAGGCGGGGGTGGCGACCTGGCCGGTGGCCTGCTCCGGCGAGATGTACGACGCGGTGCCGAGCACCGAGCCGGCCGCGGTGAGCTGCCCGACCAGATCCGACCGGGCGATGCCGAAGTCGGTGAGCACCAGCGTGCCGTTGGGACGGACCAGCAGGTTGCCGGGCTTCACGTCCCGGTGCACGATGCCCTTCACGTGCGCGGCGTGCAGCGCGTCGGCGGCCTGGGCGACGAGCGCCATGGTCCGCGCCGGGGTGAGCCGGCCGACCCGGCTCAGCGTGGCCGACAGGGGATCGCCCTCGACGTACTCCATCACCAGGAAGGCGATGTGCTGGTCGTTGCCGAAGTCGTAGACGTCCACCACGCCCGGGTGGTTGATCGTGGCCATGGTGCGGGCCTCGCCGCGGAACCGCTCGGCGAAGCCAGGCTCGTCGAGCAACGCCGGGAGCAGGCTCTTGACCGCCACCGTACGACCGAGCACCTGGTCGGTGCCGCGCCAGACGTCACCCATACCACCGCTGGCGATCCGCTCGTCGAGGCGGTAGCGGTTACCGAGCTGAACACCGGGACTGAGCATGTCAGCGCCCCCCGGGTTCGGCGATGGCGGCCCGCATGATCTGGCCGGCGATCCGGGCGGCCTCGGCGCTGCCGCCGCTGCCAGCCTCCTCCAGGACGACACAGACGGCCGAAACCGGCTTGTTGTCGGAGTCCAGGGCGAAGCCGATGAACCATCCGTGGTCGGGACGGTCCGGCGCGGACTGTGCGGTGCCGGTCTTGCCACCGACGGTGTAGCCGTTGATCCGGGCGTTCCGCCCGGTGCCGTTCTCCACCACGCTGACCATCATCTCCCGCAGGTCGGCGGCGACCTGGCTGCTCACCGGCCGGCGCAGCTCGCGCGGGTTGGCGGTGTCGTAGACGGTGGTGCGGTCCGGTGCCAGCAGCTGACGCACCAGGTACGGCCGCATCTGGCTGCCGCCGTTGGCCACCGCCGCGGCGATCATGGCGCCCTGCAACGGGGTCATCCGCACGTCCCGCTGCCCGATGGAGGACTGTGCCAGCGCCGCCGGGTCGGGACTGCCGTCCGGGTTCTCCATGCTGCCCGTCCGGCTGGCGGCCACGTCCAGGCCGCCCTCGCCGAGCCGGCCGACGGTCAGGTCCTCCTGCTCGAACCCGAACTGCCGGGCCTTCTCCTTGATCACGTCGGGGCCGAGCTGGCCGCCGAGCTTGGCGAAGCCGGTGTTGCAGGATTCGGTGACCGCGTTCATCAGGGTCACCTGCGACTCGGGGCAGATCGACGGATCGGCGTTGCGGATCGGCTCGCTTGAAGTGGGCGGGGTGTAGCTCGACCCGGCCGGGATCTCCGTCTCCTTGGTGATCCCGTTCTCCAGTGCGGCCGCGGCCACCACGATCTTGAAGGTGGAGCCCGGCGGCAGCACCTCGCCGAGTGCCCGGTTGCGTAGCGGCCGTCCCGCCTCCTGTTCGAGCCGGTTGTACGCGGCGGTCGCCTCGTCGGTGTCGTGGCTGGCCAGCGGGTTCGGGTCGAAGCTGGGGATGGAGACAAGTGCCTGCACCGCCCCGGTGGCCGGGTCGACGGCGATCGCCGCGCCCTTGGTCGCACCGACGTTGTTGCCGCGCAACTCGTCGTACGCGGTGTCCTGCGCCCGCTTCGACAGGGTCAGCAGCACGTTGCCGCCGGCGGTGGTGTCGCCGGTGACCATGTCCCGCAGCCGGTTGACGATTAGCTGGTCGCTGGTGCCGGCGAGGAAGTCGTTCTCGGCGCGTTCCAGGCCGGTGGCGGAGCCGTTGACCGGCTCGTACCCGAGCACGTGGGCGTACTTCTCCCCGCCCGGGTAGGTGCGCAGGTACTTCAGCTCGCCGTCGGTCTCCTTGCTGACCGCCAGGGCGGTGCCGCCGGCCTCGATGTTGCCCCGCTTGCGGTCGTACTTGGCGACCTGGACCCGACCGTTGTAGTCGCTGGTGCGGTACTCGTCGGCCTTGTAGGCCTGAATCCAGTTCAGGTTGGCGAAGAGCAGGCCGAACAGGACGATGACGACGACACCGACCCGGCGCAGGGGTGCGTTCACGGCTTGATCACCTCCGTGGGGGCACCGTGCAGCTGCTCGGGCGGACCGGAGGGGCGGGTCACCTTGCCACCGGCACCTTCGACCGGCCGACGACCGGCGTCGGAGACGCGCAGCAGCACCGCGACGAGCAGCCAGTTCGCCATCAGCGAGGAGCCACCGGCGGAGAGGAACGGCGTGGTCTGACCGGTCAGCGGGATGAGCTTGCTGATCCCGCCGACGATCACGAAGACCTGGAGTGCGAGGGTGAAGGCCAGGCCACCGGCGAGCAGCTTGCCGAACGAGTCCCGGACCGCCAGGGCGGCCCGCAGCCCCCGCTCGACGATGAGCAGGTAGATCACCAGTAGCGCCGAGAGGCCGAAGAGGCCGATCTCCTCACCGATGCCGGCGAAGATGAAGTCGTTCCGCACCTCCGGCAGCAGCAGCGGCTGACCACCGCCCGGCCCGGCACCGAACAGCCCGCCAGAGCCGAGCGCGAGCAGCCCCTGCACCAGCTGGTAACCGTCGTCGTAGGGCTGGGCGAACGGGTCGAGCCAGATCTGTGCCCGCAGGTAGAAGTTCGCGAACGGACCGCCGACCGCCTCACCGAGCACGTACGCGAGGTAGGCGCCGCCGAAGAAGAGGACCAGGCCGATGAGCAGCCAGCTGACCCGTTCGGTGGCGATGTAGACCGTGGCCACGAACATGCCGAAGTAGAGCAGCGAGGTGCCCAGGTCCTTCTCGAAGACGAGAACCAGCAGGCTGATCACCCAGACGACGAGCACCGGACCGAGGTCGCGCCCGCGCGGAAAGTCGATGCCGAGGAAACGGTGGCTCGCCAGCGACAGCACCTCGCGCTTGCGCACCAGGTAGTAGGCGAAGAAGACGAGCAGGGCCAGCTTGGCGAACTCGCCGGGCTGGATCGAGAAGCTGCCGATGCGTACCCAGAGCTTCGCGCCGTTGATCTCGGAGATGCTGGCCGGCAGCACCGCCGGCAGCATGACCAGCACGATGCCCGCCAGACCCAGCGTGTAGGCGTACCGGGAGATCGACCGGTGGTCGCGCATCACCGCCAGCAGCCCGGCGGCGAGGATCACCGAGATCAGCGTCCAGGCGAGCTGCCGGCCGCCGATGCCGGCGAAGATGGCCAGGTCCGCCCGCTCCTCGGGGGCCGCATTGGCGAGGTCGAGCCGGCGGAGGAAGCCGACGCCCAACCCGTTGAGCAGGGCCACCGCCGGCAGCAGCGCCGGATCGGCGAAGGGTGCCAGGTACCGGATCACCAGGTGCATGCCGAGGAACACCGCGGTGAGCGTGGCGGCCGGCACCCAGAAGCCTGGGGTGACCGTGTCGAGCACGTTCGCCTCGACCATCGCCCCGTAGGCGGCCACCAGCGCCATCGCCAGCAGCAGCAACGACAGCTCGGCGTTGCGGCGGGACCGGGCCATGCGTACGCCGGGTCGCTCGCCCGCGGTCGCGGGCGAGGTTGCCGGGGTGGCCGCTGCGGTCACGATCGTCCTCGGGTGGGAGCCGGTGCCTACTCGGGCGACCGGCAGGCCGCCGGGTCGACCGTGGGCGTGAAGGTGTCGACGGGGGGCGCGTCGGGGGTGCTGTCCGGCGCGGTGGCGGAGGCACCGCTCGGCGTGCCCGTGGCTTCGCCGCCCGGTGACGGCGAGGCGCCGCCCACCTGGCTCGGCGAGCCGGCCGCAACGCTCGGCGATCCCGTCGGCGCGCTCGGCGTCGGGGACGGCGAACCCACGAGCGAGGGCGTGGGGCTCGGTGTCGGCGGACAGATCGGCTTGAGGTTCACGTTCGTCGGGCTGTCCATCGTCAGCTCCGCCAACCGCCGTTCCGCGTCCGGCTCGCTCTTGGCCGGGATGCCCTGTTTCACCTGCTCCTGGGCGGCCAGGGTGAGGTCGTCCAGCTGGGCCTCGCTCTCGGAGTGCACGCTGGAAAGATCCATCCCGGCGATCTGGCCCTGGATGCCACGGAACACGGCCACCTGGCCGCCCTCGGTCGCGCCCACGTAGTACTGGCGCTGCGTGTAGCTCCACCCGGCGAACACCCCACCGCCGACGATCACCAACAGGGCGGTCGTCATGGCGAGCGCACGCAGTGGACGACGGCGCGCCTCGGGCTCGTCGTCGTTGTTCGCGGACTCGTCGGGCGTCGCCGGCCGGGGTGCGGACAGCGCCGAGGCGCGAGCCGCCGGGGTGGAGACGTCGGCCGAGGTGGCCATTCCCCGGTCCCGGGCCGCCGCACCGCCGACGATCGGGGCCGCCTCGACGATGTCCCGGTCGGTGGCGTCGGCGATGATCACGGTGATGTTGTCCGGACCGCCACCGCGCAGGGCGAGCTGGACCAGCCGCTCGACACACTGCTGCGGGTCCGCGTACTCCCGCATGGTCTCGGCGATGGTCTCCGCGCTGACCACCCCGGAGAGCCCGTCGGAGCAGATCAGATACCGGTCGCCGGGCAGCACCTGCCGGACGGAGTACTCCGGGTCGATGTCGCGGCCGTCCAGGGCGCGGGTGAGCAGCGAGCGCTGGGGGTGGCTGCTCGCCTCCTCCGGGCTGATCCGGCCCTCGTCGACGAGCATCTGTACGTAGGTGTCGTCCTTGGTGATCTGCGCGAACTCGCCGTCGCGCAGCAGGTAGGCCCGCGAGTCGCCGATGTGGACCATGCCCAGCTTGCTGCCGGAGAACAGGGTCGCGGTGAGCGTGGTGCCCATCCCCTCCAACTGGGGGTTGGCCTCCACCGTCTCGCGGAGTTGTTGGTTGGCGGTGCCCACGGCGGAGCGGAGCGCGTCGACCAGGGCGTCGCCCGGGACGTCCTCGTCCAGTGGCGCCATGGCACCGATGACAATGTTGCTGGCGACGTCACCGGCGGCCATACCGCCCATGCCGTCGGCAACGGCGAGTAGCCGCGGCCCGGCGTAGACGGAATCCTGATTACCGTCTCGGATCAGACCGCGGTCGCTGTGGGCCGCATAGCGCAGGGTCAGAGTCATGGCCGTAATTCGAGAGAGGTGCGGCCGATCCGGATCGGCACGCCGAGGGGGACGGGGGTCGGTCCGGTGACCTTAGCGCGATCCAGGTACGTCCCGTTAGTCGAACCCAGGTCCTCCACGAACCACTGCCCTTCACGCGGCACCAGCCGGGCGTGTCGGGCGGACGCGTAGTCGTCGGTGATGACGAGGGTGGAATCCTCGGCTCGACCGATCGTTATCTGCGCCTCACCCAACGTGATCCGGGTGCCGGCCAACTGGCCTGCCGTCACCACCAGCTGATGCGCCGCCCGCCCCCGCTTCACCTTCGCCGGCTTCGCCGTCGCCTGGCCCGTCGACGCGCCCACCGTCCGGGGCGCGGCCACCAGCCGACCCGAGCGGGCACCCGCGAAGAGGTCCCGGCGGATGACGCCGACCACCGTGAACACGAAGATCCACAGCAGGACGAGGAATCCGAACCGGGCAACGGTGATAACGAGTTCCGGCAAGGCGGATCAGCCGTCCACGCGGAAGGTCAGAGTGGTCGTACCGAGCTGGATCATGTCACCGGGGTTCAACGCCACGGCGGAGACCCGCTGGCCGTTGACCATGGTGCCGTTCGTCGAGCCGAGATCGGTCAGCACGACCTGCCCACCGTCGAAGTCCAGCCGGGCGTGTCGGCGCGAGATGCCGACGTCCGGCAGGCGCAGGTTGGCCTGGTCGCCACGACCGATCACGGTCGAACCCATCTGCAGCGGATAGGTGCGGCCGTCACCGGAGACCAGCCGGATGTTGCGTCCACCGCCGTGACCCGGCGGCGGGCCGTAGCCGCCACCCTGGTCGTACGACGGATAGCCGGGCGGGCCGGCGTCGTATCCGGACGGACCGGCGTCGTAGCCGGGCGCCGAGACCGGGGCGACCTCGCCGCCGGTGTAGACCTCCGCGGTGACCCGGAACATCCCGGTGTCCAGTCCTTCACCGCGCTCGATCTCGACGATCACATCTCCGTAGACCGTCCAGGCCTGCTCGCCGATGAACTCCGCCTGCGACTGGGCCAGTTCCTGGGCCAGTGCGGCGGCGTACGGCGCCAGCCGGCTGTGGTCGTACGGGGAGAGATCGATCACGTAGCGGTTGGGCACCAACGTGCGCCCACCAGCCAGGATGGCCTTGTGTGCCTCGGCCTCCCGCTGCATGGCGTTGAGGATCTCCACGGGGTGGACCACCCCTTTGAAGACCTTGGCGAAAGCCCCTTCGACCAGGCCTTCCAGACGCTTCTCGAAGCGTTGCAGCACGCTCACCGGCTCCTCCTCGGGTCCCGAGGACATGATGGTATCCGTCCAGAGCGCACGCAGCTCACACGCCGCTCGGCCGGCAGGCCGCGGCCCGTTCGGACGGCTTCTGATTGTCGTGCTACTCTTTCGTCCGCCACGAACGGTAACCGCTGCGAGCAGCGAAAGCCATTCGCGGCAGCAGACCAAGGTCACGTAGCATGGCCGAGGCCCGCCGGTCACCGGCGACCTCCGGCCCGGGTAGCGTTGTCCGAGGTCGAGCCACGGGGAAGTGGCGGAATGGCAGACGCGCACGGTTCAGGTCCGTGTGTCCGAAAGGACGTGGGGGTTCAACTCCCCCCTTCCCCACCACAGTCGAGGGCTCCGCTGATGCGGGGCCCTCGCTCCGTATCGGGACGTGCCGGACGTCACGCTATGCTCCGATGGTTTCTGCCTCCGACGCACCAGGAGTGGCGTGTGAGTGTCGCATTCGTGACCGGGTCGGGCGGGCTGATCGGCTCCGAGGCGGTCCGGCATTTCGCCGGCCTCGGTCTCGACGTCGTCGGCATCGACAACGACATGCGGCAGGAGTTCTTCGGCGAGGAGGCGTCCACCGCGTGGAACGTCCGCCGACTGACCGACGAGCTGGGTGAGGCGTACTCCCACCACAGCATCGACATCCGGGACCGGGCGGCGCTCGGCGCGCTGTTCGGCCGGTACGGCCGGGACGTGGCTGTGGTGATCCACACTGCCGCGCAGCCCTCGCACGACTGGGCGGTGCGCGACCCGTTCACCGACTTCGACGTCAACGCCGCCGGCACCCTCAACGTGCTGCAGAACGTGCGGGAACACTGCATCGACGCCCCGGTCATCCACTGCTCCACGAACAAGGTCTACGGCGACCGGCCGAACAGCCTGCCCCTGGTGGAGCTGGCGACCCGCTGGGAGATCGAGCCGGGTCACCCGTACGAGCAGGGCATCCGGGAGGACATGTCGATCGACGCCTGCCTGCACTCGATCTTCGGAGCCTCCAAGGTCGCGGCGGACGTGATGGTGCAGGAGTACGGCCGCTACTTCAGTATGAGGACGGCCTGCTTCCGGGGCGGGACGCTGACCGGGCCGGCGCACTCGGCGACCGAGCTGCACGGCTTCCTCGGCTACGTGATGCGGGCGAACATGGAGCGCCGCACCTACAAGATCTTCGGTTACCAGGGCAAGCAGGTCCGGGACGCGATCCACAGCTCGGACGTGGTCTCCGCGTTCGAGGCGTTCTTCCGCAACCCGCGCTCCGCCGCCGTCTACAACCTCGGCGGCGGCCGGCACTCGAACACCTCCAACCGCGAGGCGTTCATGCTGGCCGAGCAGATCACCGGCCAAGAGATGATCACCGAATACGTCGAGGCCAACCGGATCGGCGATCACAAATGGTGGATCGGCTCCAACGAGGCGTTCCAGGCCGACTACCCGGACTGGAAGCAGGTGTACGACGTACCAATGATCATGCGAGAGATCTACGAGGCCAACGTGGACAAGTGGGTGCCGGGAGCATGACCAAGAAGAACGTGCTCGGTGTCCTGGTCGATGCGACCGACTACGCCGAGGCCACCGAGCAGGTGGTGGCTGCCGCGCAGGAACGCCGGTCGCTGGCGCTCACCGCGCTCGCCGTGCACGGCGTGATGACCGGCGTGCTGGACCGGGCGCACAACGCCCGACTCAACTCCTTCGACGTGGTGACCCCGGACGGTCAGCCGGTGCGGTGGGCGCTGAACCTGCTGCACGGCGCCGGGCTCACCGATCGGGTCTACGGGCCGACGCTTACCCTGCACGTGCTCTCCCGCTTCGCCGACGAGGGGCTGCCGGTCTACCTGTACGGCTCGACCGAGGAGACCCTCGCCCGGCTGATCCCGGCGCTGGAGCGGATGTTCCCGGCCCTGAAGATCGCCGGGGTGGAGGCGTCCAAGTTCCGCGGTGTGCAGCCGGGCGAGGACGTCGAGATCGCCGACCGGATCAAGGCCAGCGGTGCCCGGCTGGTCCTGGTCGGGCTCGGCTGCCCCCGGCAGGAGATCTTCACGTACGCCATGCGGCCGCTGCTGGACATGCCGATGATGGCGGTCGGCGCGGCCTTCGACTACCACGCGGGTCTGCTGCGTCAGCCGCCGCCGTGGATGCAGCGGGCCGGTTTGGAGTGGTTCTGGCGTCTCGGCCTGGAGCCCAAGCGCCTGTGGCGGCGCTACGTGATCCTGAATCCCGCCTACCTGGGTCGCCTGTTCGCCCAGAAGACCGGGCTGTGGAAGGCCCGGCCGCCGGCGCCGGCCACCGAACGCCCGACCGAGTTCGCGGTCTGACCCGGATCGACGAACGGGCCCCGGCGCTACGCCGGGGCCCGTCGCCGTAACGGACGTCAGAGGGTCAGCGTCCAGGTGTTGATGTACCCGGTGTCACCGCCGTAGACGTCACGAACCTGGAGTCGCCAGGTGCCGTTCGCCGCCTCGCTGGACAGGTTCACCGGGTAGGTGGCGTTCACGTTGTCCGTGCCGTCGAAGATGCTGCTGTTCTTCAGCCGGTAGGACGAGCCGTCCGGAGCGAGCAGGTCGATGACCAGGTCGCCCCGGTAGGTGTGCACGATGTTCACCGCGACCGTCGAGCTCGACGAGGCGTTCCGGTTGCAGCCGGAAATGGTGATCGAGCTGGTCACCGCCGAGCCCCTGTCCGGGATCGACACGTCCGTGCCGTTGGTCCCGGAGCAGCCACCGCCGCTGCCGCCGGTCACCGTGAGCGAGTACGTCGCGCTTTTGGTGCCGGAGGCCGCGCTGCCGGTGACGGTCACGGTGTACGTGCCGGACGGCGTGCTGGCCGAGGTGCTGATGGTCAGCGTGGACGATCCACCCGAGGTGACGGTTGCCGGGCTGAACGAGGCGGTCGCCCCGGACGGCAGGCCGCTGGCCGAGAGGCTCACCGACTGCGCGGAGCCGTTTGTGGTGGCGGTGGCCACGGTGGCGGTCGCCGAGCTGCCCGCCGTGACCGAGCCGGCGGTCGGCGACACCGAGACCGAAAAGTCGTTCGTCGGCGGCGGGGTGCTGCCGTTGACCACGTAGAGCAGCTGGTTGGGGGTGCCGCTGCCCACGTTCGAGATCACGTTCGGGGTGGAGTTGGTGACCAGGTAGTCCCGGACCTGCTGCGGGCTCCACGACGGGTTGGCCGAGAGCACCAGAGCCGCCGCCCCGGCGACGTGCGGCGAGGCCATCGAGGTGCCGCTGATGGTGTTCGTCGCGGTGTCGTTCGTGTGCCAGGCGGAGGTGATGCTCACTCCGGGGGCGAGGATGTCCACGCAGGTGCCGTAGTTGGAGAAGCTGGCGGCGGCGTCGTTGCTCTGGGTGGCACCGACGGTGATCGCCGGTGCGGCCCGGGCCGGCGAGTAGTTGCAGGCGTTCTGCCGCTGGCCGAGGGCGTTGCCGTTGCCGGCGGCCACCGCGTACGTCACGCCGGAGTTGATGGAGTTGACGACCGCGTTGTCGACCGAGGTGTTGGCCCCGCCGCCGAGGCTCATGTTGGCCACGGCCGGCTTCACCGCGTTTGCGGTGACCCAGTCGATGCCGGCGATGACACCGGCGTTGGTGCCGCTGCCGGAGCAGTTGAGCACCTTGACCGCCACCAGGCGGGTCGCCTTGGCCACGCCGTACGCCGAGCCACCGACCGTGCCGGCCACGTGCGTGCCGTGGCCGTTGCAGTCGGTGTTGTTGGAGTCGACCGTGTTGGTGCCCCAGGTCGCCCGACCGCCGAAGTCCGAGTGGGTGGTCCGGATGCCGGTGTCGATGACGTACGAGGTCACGTTCGTGGCCGTGTTGGGGTACGTGTACGAACTGTTGAGCGGCAGGTTCCGCTGGTCGATCCGGTCCAGGCCCCAGGACGGGGGGTTCGTCTGGGTGCCCGCGATGGAGACGACGTGGTTCTGTTCGACGTACGCGACGGCCGGGTCCGCGGCGATCCGCGCTGCGGCCCGCGCGCTGACCCGCAGCTCGGCACCACGGACGGCGGCGCTGTACGTCCGGGCCGTGACACCGCCGTGCCGGCGCAGCAGCCGGTCCACGGAGGAACCGACGGACGTACGACTGACCTCGCTGTCCTTGAACACGACGATGTAACTGTCCTTGACGGCGGTCGCGCCACCGGCGCTTCGGACGGTGCCGACCGGCTCGGCCGCCATGGCCGGCGTGGCCGCCGCCACCATGGCCAGCGTGGCCAGCCCGACGAGCACGGATCTCTGTGGAAGAGCCATCTTCCTACCTCCCTCCGACCGGCACCGAACGTCCACCTGCTCGTGGCAGATTGATCGATGAATGCCGATCACGGTGAGGGTAGTTGGATGTGTGCGGACAGTTAAACATGTCGGATCCCTCATAACACTGGCGAGATGGTTCCCCTACGGGGGACGGGTACGGGAGGAACGGGGGACGGCCCCGGATTCGCCGGGCCGGAAATCGGGCAAGGCTGATGGACATGCAGAGCCATCTCGCCCTCCTGCTTCCGGTCGCCGCCGTCTGGTGGACCGCCGGCTATCTCGCGGACGGGCTACCCCGCCTGCGCCACGCGCGCGAGCTACGCCAGCAGGCCGGCCGACTGCTCGCGCTGACGTTTACCGGGCTCGGTCTGACGCTGGCTCTGCCGATCGCCGGGCTGGTCACCGCCGGGCCGACAGTGGCGGACCGAGCCGCCGACGCGCTGACGCTCGCCGCCGTACCCGCCCTGCTGGTGGCCGGCTGCACGGTGCGCCGGTTGCGCCGGTTGTGGGCGGGAGCCGGCGCGCTGGCCGTCGCTGCCGGGACACCGGCCCCGCACGGGCTGCGGGCCGCCGCTGCCCACCCACTGATCGGACTGCCGTTGCAGGTGACCGGTCTGGCGCTACTGCCGGCAGTGATCGCCGCGAGCGGTGCCGGCCAGTACCTCGGGCCCTCGGCGACCGGGCCGGCGATCACCATCGCGGCGCTGGCCGTCGCGGCCATCGGCGTACGCCACGCATTGCGGCACAACCGGTTCGCCGAGCGGGCCAGGCCCGAACGGGTGGCGTCACCGCGCCCGGCCGCCAGCGCCCTGCACGTATAGCAGTTCCAGGATCGCCCTGGTCGCCTCGAACCAGCGGTCGAGCCACCCGGGTGGCGGCACGCTGCCCTTCGGCGGCAACTCCAGCAACAGCCCACGCAGCAGCGGATGGTCCACCAGGGAGCCGTCGTCCGCCGTCGACCAGCCGGTGGCCGGGAAGGACGGCTCGGTGAGTGGATTCGGGTCCAGCGACGGCAGGGTGAGCGGCGACGGCGGCTCCGCAGTCGCCGGGGTCTCCCGGCCCGTGTGGTCGGTCTCCGCCGACACCACCTCGGTCAGCACGGTGTCCCGCCGCGCTCCGCGATACTTGCCGCCGAACCGTTCCGGCTTTCCCGGCCCGTTGGTGAGGTTCTCCGACCCGATACTCGTCATCCTTCTCGCCTGCCTCGCTCGGTTACCCGCCCTGCCGGGGGGATGTCGACCAGCGCGTACCGAGAAGTACAACGACACGGGCACGATGTGGCGACGGCAGCCGGCGCGGCACGCGGGACTGCGGGCCGCTGCCGACGCCGTTCGGCTGCCGATGCCCGCCACCACCGCCGGTCACGACAGCGGATCCCCGCTCGGCCGGTGGGCCGAGCGGGGATCCGTCGTCACCGTCCCCGGGAGCGTCACACCCGGGGGAACGCGCCGTCCCTGGTGCTGGCGACGAAAGCGTGCCAGTCGCCCGGTGCGAAGACCAGGGCCGGTCCGGCCTTGTCCTTCGAATCCCGGACGCCGACCGCGCCGGTCACGTACGCCACCTCGACGCAGTTGTCACAGTTCGGCCCGCTCTTCGAGCTCTTGAACCATGTCGCCTGCGCCAGGTTCACGGAGAATCCTTGCGTCGCCACTTCCACAACGGCTCCTCTGCCAGTCTCGCGATGTACTCCACGGACTCCTCCGGACGTTCGGCCGCTGCTCGAATGTGATCGAAGATGAAGCTGTACTTCTGTAGCTCGTCGCTCTTCTCCAGGAAGAGCCCACCCGTGGCGTTCTCCGCGTACACGACATCCGGATCACCGGGTTCGGGGAAGCTGAGGATCGTGAAGGTGCCGTCCATGCCGGCGTGCGCCCCCACCTCGAACGGCAGGACCTGAAGCGTCACGTTCGGCAGCTGCGCCACCTCCACCAACCGTTTGAGCTGGTCACGCATGACCGTGTCCCCGCCCACCGGACGGCTCAACACCGCCTCATCGAGCACCACCCACAGATCGACCGGATCATCCTGGGTCAACAACGACTGACGGCCGAGTCGGACACGCACCCGTTGCTGTACCTGTTCCGGACTGAAATCGGGGCGGGCCGCGCGGATCATCGCGCTCGCGTAGTCCTCGGTCTCCAGCAGCCCCGGCACCACCTGCTGCTCGTAGGCGCGAATCGAACTGGCCGCCGCCTCCAGGCCCACGTACGCCCCGACCAGCACCGTGCTGTACGGGTGCCACCAGCCCTTCTGTCGCGCCTCACGGGCGATCTGCACCAGCTCGTCGCTCTCGGCACCCATCACCCCGTAGATCCGGAGCATGTCGCGCACGTCGCGGGGCGTGGCGGTGGTGTGGCCGGTCTCGATCCGCGACACCTTGGACGCCGAGCACTCCAACTGCTCCGCCACGGACTCGATGGTGATGCCGGCTGCCTCACGCTGGCGGCGCAGTTCCGCGCCGAGCCGGCGCCGCCGGATGGTCGGGCTGCGCCGCTCGCTCACCGTGTCACCTCTCCCGCCTCGACGCGCCGCGCTGATCGCCCACCCACGGCGCGATCCTTGCGGCGAGCGTTCGCGGCGTGGGGTGGTTCCGGTCCTCGGCCGGCCGCGGCGGGCGAAACCGGCTCTCAGTGTGCCGTCCGGGTGGCGGCCCATTCAAGCGCTGTTTCGCGCGAGCCGCTCACGTATCGGCAAAAGTCGACGTGCAACTTGCATGAAGCACACTCCTGATGCACTCTGTCCGTATGACCCGGGTTACTGACCGTCTCCGATCCGTCTCCACGAGTGATCAACGTTGTGCCGAGATGGGTCACCGGGCAGGCGCGCCATCAGCGGTTCCGCACTGACCGACCGGGCCACCCGCTCCGGCCCCCGAGACACGACCTCGTCGCCGGAGCCGAACAACCCCCATCATCCCCAGCCGGCCCTTCCCCGCCGGCCGACCCATCCAGGAGCCCATGTGCTTCCCCGCTCCGGTGACGTGCTGCACGTGACACGCGCGGCGAGTGTCCAGTTCCTCAGACCCATCCTGTTCCGGGTGATCCGGGTACTCGACCGGCCGACCTACGACGGTTGGCTCTGGCTCGAAGGCTACGAGTTGAACGCGGCGGGGGACGCGGTCAACCGTCGATCGATCTTCGTCCAGCGGGCCGGGCTGCGGCAGGTCCAAGCCGCCCCGCAGCCGCGTCCGCACACCGTACGCTCGGCCCGCCGGCCGGTCGTACGGACGCCGGTTCGGGTGCACTGAACACCACGAACCTCAGGTGAAAAGGATTCGGGGGGCATGCCGCCGACATAGAATCGGTATGCCCACCCCGGCACATCTACACCCCGCGCCTCCCGGACCCCGAACCTGGGATGGCCATGGTCAAAATGTCCGCGCGGGAGCCACGCCGGCCCCGCATCGCCTACACCTTCGGGCTCCTGGCGCTTCTCGGTGCCGTCACCACCCTGGTGGTGCTGGGCCGCGATCCGGCCCTGTCGTCCACCCGGCTGGCCGAGCCCGTACCGGCTCCGGAGATCACTGTCGTGGAGAGCGAACCAGTCGAGCCGGACATCACGACCGACGGTGTCTGGGACGCCTTCGCCCACGACGGTTTCTTCGGCCAACCGGCCGACCGACCGGCGGAGTCCGCCGACGACTCCCCGCAGCCCTCGTACCCGACCGAGCAGAACGCGCCGGCCAGGGCGACGAGTGACCACAGCCGGGCGGAACTCAGCCGTTCGCTGTTCTGGTCCGGGGTGTTCGGGCTGGCGATCTCCCTCGCCGGGCTGGGGCTGGTCGGTACCAGGCGCCGCATGTGGTGACCCGGGCGATCACCCCGTGGGGCTCGCCGTCGCGGTCGGCTCGGTGGGCGGCTCGGTCGTCGTCGGGGGCGACGGACTCGGACTGGCCGAGGCGACCACCAGACGAACCTCGTCACCGGCCGCCACCAACTCGCCGGCCTCCGGGTCGGTGGCGATGACGGTCCCCTCCGGCTGGTCCGACGGGCGGTACTCCACCTCGTAGTCGAGGTCGAGCCCGTCCAGCGCCGCCCGTGCCGCCGCCTCCGGCAGACCCACGAGCGGCGGTACCGGCACCTCGGCCGGCGCGGCGCTCGTCGTCGGTGGTGGTGACGGGGACGCGGTGGTCGGCGACGGCGACGCCGTGGTCGGCGGGGCCTGGGTGGTCGGCGAGGGCGACTCCGATGCCGGCCCGTCACCGTCGAGCCCCTGGCGGGCCAACCAGAACCCGCCCCCGATCAGGGCGAGCAGGAGCAGCAGCAGGACGCCCCAGAGGATCGGCAGCCACCACGGCCGACCCGGCTGCTCGTCGGCGTACCAGTCGCCGCCGGCCGGCTGGCGGTCCACCCCCGGCCGCACCGAGGGGACCTCCGCGCGGCCGGACCACGCCGCCGCACCGGAGCGCTGGGTCGGCGGCAGCTGCGCGGTGGCGTCGGCGGGTGCCGCCGGCTCTCCGGTCGCCCGGTCCATCGGCGCGGTCTCGTCGGGCGTCCGCCCCAGTGGGGCCGTTTCGTCCGGCGTACGCTCCGGCTCTGCGGCCACCCGGTCGATCGGCGCGGTCTCGTCCGGCGTACGCCGAAGCGGCGCGGTCTCGTCCGGGTTGTCGCCGGACAGCGAAAGCGGACGGGTCCGGTCGTCCGGTGGCCCGTCGGTCGGCTCCTGGCGGTCGTCGCTCACGGCACGTCCTTTCCGCCGATCGGGCGGGCAACAGGCCCCTCGACCGTCAACCTAGCGGTTCTGCCGGTCATCGCTCGGCATCAGCGTGTCGGGTGGGCGTCACGGCGCCGGAGCGCTCGCGTCCACACTCGGCGGCGTGCCGCACCAGATCTGGACCACGTCGTTCCACCTGCCGACCGTGCCGCCCGACGGTCGTTGTGCGGTTACCGTGCCGGAGCGCCCGCCCGGATATCGCGGGGAGAAGCCGTCGTCGACGAGTTCGGCCCTTGCCTCGTTGCACGTCTCGCCGATCAGATCCGGCACCTCGTTCGGCGGTGCGGCCCCCGCAACGTTGATTTTTACGGTGACACCACGCCGCACCGGCGTGCCGGGAGCCGGGTCGGTGCTGCGCACGCTGGGACTGTCGCCGCGGCCGAAGATGAATTGCCAGCCCAGACCCAGGTCGCGCAGCTCCTGCCTGGCCTCCTCGAAGTCCATGCCGACCAGGTCCGGAACGGTGAGCCCGGTCGGCCGCGATGGGCTGGGGCTACTGCTCGGCCGGGTCGGCGTGGTCGACGGCGGCTGTTCCCGAGGCGGTGAGGTCCGGACGGCGGGCGTCGGGGTGGGGGTGGGGGTCGCGCCGGAGGACACCGCATCCGGTCCCACCTGGTCTCCAGCGAGCACCCAGCCCCCGGCGGCACCGATGATCGCGAGCAGTACGGCGGCGACCCCACCACCGATGATCATTCTTGTTCGGTCCGGGGTGGTGCCACCGCGCCCCGGCCGCCCGTCCGTGGTCCCGTCCGTCATCCCGCCCACCGCCTCATTCCCCGCGACCATAGCGACCGGGGCCAAGCACTGTCCGTGACCGTTACCGGTCAATGCCGCGCACGACTCGCCGCACCGACCACAGGACGTTACGCTGCCCGGCATGGCCAGACAGGGCTGGGGAGGATCGATCGCCACCGCGGCCGGCGTGGCAGCCGGTGCCGGTGCGGCCCAACTGGGTTTCGGATACGGCCTGGGCATTCTCAACTGGGCGCCCCCGGCGGCGACCGCCGGCACGGCGACCTGGGTGGCGAGCCTGATCTGGGCGACCTGGATCGCCGCCACGTCGACCATTTTCGGTGCGGTCTGCGCTCAACGGCTGCACGACCGTCGGCGGGCCGCATCCCCGTCCGACAACTCGACGCCGGTCGGATCGCCCACCTCAGACGCCCCGCTTCCACCGTCCGGCACCGCAGCGCCGCCCAGTTCCGCAGCGGCGCCCAGTTCCGCAGCAGCGGCCAGCGAGTCGACGACGTCCGACCGCCCGGTTCCGCCCTCCACTGACCGTCCGCCCGCCACCGCCGAGCAGATCGGTGGCGGGCTGCGGGGAATCGCGCTGGCCGTGGCCGCCGGCCTGGGCGCGCTGATCACGGTGTTGCTGGTCGCCGTGCCGGCCCGGGTCGCGGTGGTGCCGGACACCCCGTCTCCCCGGGACATGGCCGCCGGGTACGCGGCGGTCGGCGTCCTGATCGGGACACTCGTGGCGATCTGGGGGCTGCGTTGTCGAGCCGCCGCCACGAATGTCATCGCCACCGCCGGCTGGCTCTGGCTGCTCGCGGTCGTCGCCGTGGTCGACTCGGTGCTCGCCGGTCGCGGACTGACCACCGCACAGCTCGGCATCTGGCAACTCAGCTCGGACAGCGACCAGTTCTGGGTCCGGGACTACTTCTACTGGCCCGGGGCGGTCCTGTCGCTCGGTTCGGCACTGGTGATCGGCGCGTTGGCTGCCCGCAGGGGAGTCCGGACGACCGACCGGCGGGTCGGTGCCACCGCTTCGGGTGCCGCCGGACCGCTGCTGGTGGCCATCGCCTACTTCCTCGCCGTGCCGAGGCTCACCGCGATCAGCCCGGAACAGGTGTCCGCCCATCTGACCGCCCCGTACGCGGTGATCGTCGGCATCGGCGGGTCGGTCCTGGTGGCGGCACTGGCCCAGCGGTCGGCCCGCCGATCGGGCGGCCCCGACGCGGCCCCGGTGGTGCCCCGGCAACGGGTCGGTGACTCCGACCGGCACACGCCCGGATCCGAACGGGATGCCGACCGGCCCGGGCCGGATGCCGAGCCGTCCGCGCCCGACGCTGTGCGGTCCGGGCCGGGTGTCCCGCTGTCCTCGACGAGTGCCACGCGGTCCGCGGCGGCCGCCGACCGGATCGACCAGACGGTGGCCGGCAAGGTGACGGCGGCCCCGAAGGAGACCGCATCGGCGGCAACCGCATCGCGACCGGCAGCGGTCGAGCCAGCGGCGGTCAAGCCGGCAGCACCGAAACCGGCAGCGCAGCCGGAAAGGCCGGCGCAGACGGGTGGGAGAACCGGCTCCTCGCCGTCCGAGGCATCGTCCGGCAACGAAGAGACGCCCGATGCCGGGAACCGCCGCGGCCGTCCCCGGCAGCGCGGTCGCTAGTCTGGATCTTGGTACGAAACGGCCCACCGAGAGGCGATTCCGCACCAAGAACCGGTGAGGTTGCCGCTTCGCTCAGTCGAGCGGCCAGGTGTGCACCGGATCGTTCGTGTACTGCAACTCCGCGTAGCGCTGGAGCATGTGGTGCAGCGCGGCCCGGCGATCCAGGCCCAGGTGCCGCTCGGCGGCCCACACGGTGGCGGTCTGCCAGACCGCGCCGTTGCGTCCGGCGCGACAGCGTTGCTCGATGATGCCGAGCAGCCGGTCCCGGTCGGCGGGGGCGACGCCGAAGCCGTCGAGGCCGGCTGCGGCGAGCGGCAACAGCGTGTCGAGCACCAGCGTGGTCACCGGTACCTCGCCCAGCTGCGGCCAGTGCAGGATCGCGTCCATGCCCCGGCGGGCGGCGGCGTGGAAGTTCTCCTCGGCGGAGCTGAAGGTGAGTTGGCTCCAGATCGGCCGGTCGGCCTCGGCCATGCCCCGGACCAGCCCGAAGTAGAAGGCGGCGTTGGCCAGCATGTCGACCACGGTGGGACCGGCCGGTAGCACCCGGTTCTCCACCCGCAGATGGGGGCGGCCGTTCATGATGTCGTACACCGGCCGGTTCCACCGGTAGACGGTGCCGTTGTGCAGCCGCAACTCGGCCAGCTCGGGAACGCCGCCGGCGTGCAGGACCTCCACCGGATCCTCGCTCTCGCAGATCGGCAGCAGGGGCGGGAAGTAGCGGACGTTCTCCTCGAACAGGTCGAAGATCGAGGTGATCCACCGCTCACCGAACCAGACCCGGGGCCGTACGCCCTGAGCCTTCAGCTCGTCCGGCCGAGTGTCGGTGGCCTGCTCGAACAGGGCGATGCGCGTCTCCGCCCAGAGCTGCCGATCGTAGAGAAACGGCGAGTTGGCGCCCACGGCCACCTGGGCTGCGGCGATCGCCTGGGAGGCGTTCCAGTAGTCGGCAAAGCTGTCCGGCGCCACCTGGAGGTGGAACTGGAGGCTGGTGCAGGCCGCCTCCGGCGCGATCGAGTCGTTGTGCGTACGCAGCCGCTCGACGCCGCGGATGTCGAGCTCGATGTCCTCGCCCCGGGCCCACACGATCTGGTCGTTGAGCACCCGGTACCGCTCGTTGGTCGAGAGGTTGTCCGCCACCAGGTGGCGCTCGTTCAACGTGGGCAGGATGCCGACCAGAACGATCCTGGTGTCCGACCGCGCCGCGCGTTCGTTGGCCCGGTCGAGGCTGGCGCAGAGGTCACGCTCGTAGTCGGCGAACCCGTTGCCGGAGATCAGCCGTGGATTCGCGTTCAGTTCCAGGTTGAACTGGCCGAGCTCGGTCTGGAACAACGGGTCGGCGATCGCGGCGAGGATCTCCTCGTTGCGCATGGCCGGTTCGGCCGCCGGGTCGACCAGGTTGAGTTCGATCTCCAGCCCGGTCATCGGCCGGTCGGCGTCGAAGCCGAAGTCGTCAAGCATCAGCGCGAACACGTCCAGGCAGCGACGGACCTTCTGCCGGTACCGAACTCGATCCTCACGGGAGAAGGCGGCTCGATCGACGTCCCTGCCCATGCTTCCTCCCGGCGCGCGACGCCACGGTACGGTGCCGCTCCGCAGCGCACTGTGAACCATACTCGTTGGAAGCGTCGATCCGGCTGTCCCGAAGATCGGTCCATTGCCGCAGTCCACCCGGGCTCAGCGGTTGATCGCATCGCCTTGACCAGGTCGGTCGCTCCCACTGGAGTACGTACCCACCCGTACCGCCGAACCCTCGGCGATCAGCTGCGAACAAGTTGTGACAATTCGCACCAGCACCGGCGTGCGGGCCCCGAACAGCCGACAGGCCCGCGCGGTGCGGGCGCGGGCCTGTCGGGGCGTACGGATCAGGACTGCCGGATGGCCTCGCCCTCGATCTCGATCTTGATCTTCTTGCCGACCAGGACGCCGCCGGACTCCAGGGCCACGTTCCAGGTCAGGCCGAAGTCCTCGCGGTCGATCTCGGTGCTCGCCGAGAAGCCGAAGATGTCCTGGCCGAAGGGGCTGCGGCCGACACCCTCGAACTCGACCTTGAGGTCGACCGGACGGGTCACGTCCTTGATGGTCAACTCGCCGGACAGGACGAACTCGTTGCCCTCGTGCGACTTCACGCCGGTGCTGCGGTACTCCAGCGTGGCGAACTTCTCCGCGTCGAGGAACTCGGGGCTGCGCAGGTGCGCGTCCCGGTCCGCCTGGGCGGTGTTGATGCTGGCGGCCTGGATGGTGGCGGAGACCGTGGACTCCAGTGGCTCCTCGGCGATGGTGATGGTGGCGCTCGCGTCCGCGAACTCGCCGCGAACCTTGCTCACCATCATGTGCCGGGCGACGAAGCCGACCCGCTTGTGCGCCACATCCAGCAGGTAGGTGCCGGCCGCCGGGATGGTGAGGCCGTTCCACTCGCGGGTAACCGGCTCGGTGCTGCTGGTCATGAGAGACTGCCCTCCAGGAGACATTGTTTAGTAGCCCAACGGCTGCGTCAGCAACTATAGCGTCGGCAATATTCCTGCTGTCAAGTATTGGTACGATGGACGGGTGGAAGCGAACACGTTCGACGACCCTCGGATCACGGCTGTCGGCCTGCTCTTCGAGGTGCACGCCGGGTTGGCCGCCCGATTCGCCGCCCAGCTGGAGGAACACGGCCTGTCATCGGTCGAGTTCGAGGTGTTGACCAGGCTCACCCGGTCGCCCGCCAATCAACTGCGGATGACCGATCTCGCCGCCCAGACCTCACTGTCCACCAGCGGCGTGACCCGGGTGGTGGACCGGATGGAACGCGACGGGCTGATCACCCGCCGCGCCTGCCCCTCCGACCGGCGCAGCTCGTACGCGGTCGTGACGCCCGCCGGCCTGCGCCGGCTCGACGAGAGCCTGCCCGGACATCTTCAGCTCATCGAGGACTGGTTCACCGGACAACTCGACCCGGCCGCGCTGGAAGCACTCCTCGACGGCCTGCGCCGGGTCCGCGACGCCGTGCATCCCTGCGCGACCGCCGGCAGTCGATCCGCCGCGCCGGGCGAGAACCCGTCCGAGTGCGCCGAGAACGGGACGGAACCGTCCGTACCGGGTGGCCAGCCGGGCCGGTGAGGCATCCCCGCGTCGTCCCCGCCAGCGGTTGCTGTCGGCGCCGACGGCTGCGGACCCTGGGTGTGCACGGCACCAGCCGAGCGTCACCTCACCGGCAGAAAGACCGGCAGAACCACGGGGTCAATGGGCGATAGCTCATCAAACCCGACAGACGGGCCGGCTACGCCTCGCTAGTCTCGCAGCGGCGGGGGCAGCGGGGGGCACCGGCGCGGGCGATGAGCGAGGGGTGGCAACAGGGGGCTTCCTCGCCCGCGCCGTCCCCGTCCCCGCCACCGATGGTCCGTCGGTGGTCCCTCACCGCCCGTCCGCCGTCGGGCCGTTCCGGGCCACCGACAGCACGTAGAGCAGTTCCTCCTCGTGGTTGAGCAGCCGGACACCAGCCTCCTGGCAGGCCACCTCCAGCCGATCGAGCACACCCGCGTCGGAGGTGCTCGCCGCCAAGCCCACCAGAGCCTCCACCACCGTGCGTCTGTCCCGTCCGGTCTCGTCCGGCTCCGTCGCGGCCGCGAACCACTCCGCCGCGACCTCCCGGTCGCCACGATGCAGCGCCAGGTGACCCTCGATCAGCGCCCCGATGCCATCGAGTGGACGCAACTCGGCCAGCACCTCGGCGGCCTCGGCCGCGCGACCGTCCTGGGCGAGCGCCAGACCCAGCGTCCCCAGCACCTGGCGCCGACCGCGCGGGGTGCCCAGATCGCTGAACGCGGCCAACACCCGGCGAGCCTCGTCGACCGCGTCGGCGTACCGGCCCTCCAGGCGGAACACCTCCGCGACGGTGCCCCGGGCCAGCAACCGCAGCCGCTGCTCCGCGCACTGCCCACCGAGCCGGTCCACCACGGCCAGCCGACGACGTGCCGTGGCCAGGTCACCGAGTCTCATCTCGTGCCACGCCAGCTGATGCTGCGCGACGGCCATCTGGCGGGTCATGCCGTGCTCGGTGGCCAGGGCCAGTACCGCCTCCGCCTGCTCCCGCGCCTGGTCCGGCCGTCCGGTCGCGGCCAGCAGGACGCCGAGCACCGTGCGCGCCGCCAACTCACCCGGCACGTCAGCGAGCCGACGAAACTCCGCCAACGCCGCGCGGGCAGTCGGCAGCTCCGTCGCGGCCGCACCGTGCTCACCGGCGAGCATCGCCACACCCACCGAGGCCCACGCGCGCAGGGCCGGATCGGCGTCGGCGGTACGCGGGTCGGCCAGCAGGCGCAGCAGCCACTGCCGACCGACCACGTCCCGGCCGCGTGACCGCCACCAGCGGGGCAGGCTCACCGCGAGGCGTAACGCGGTCAACGGGTCGTCGACCGCCGCGTACGCCAGGGCCGAGCTGATGTCGCCGGTGACCTCGTCGAGACGGTGCGCGGCGGCACTGGCACCGGCGCCGGTCAACCCCGGGGCGGTCCGCTCCACCAGCCGGGTCACCACCCGCGCGTGGCGACGTCGGATCACCGTCGACTCGCCGGTGCCGGACGCCTGCTCGACGGCGTAGTCACGGACGGCGTCGACGAGCCGGAACCGATACGCTCCGCCACCCCGTACGCTCAGCAGACCGAGATCGAGGAAGCGGTTCAACAGCGGCACCGGATCGACGCCGGTGCCGGCGAGCATCTCCTCGGCCAACTCCACCGACCACCGGTTACCGAAGGCAGCGAGCTGGCGCAGCGCCGCCTGGTCCTCGACGGCGAGCAGGCGGTAGCTGGTGGCCACCGCGTCGCGCAGGGTCTCCACCACCGAGGTACGAGCGTCGTCGCCCCGGGGCCGCGGCTCCCAACCGCTGTGGGCGGCGGCCGAGGTGTCCAGATCCAGCACCCGGTCGCCATACCGGTCGAGCAGTTCGGTGAGGTCGAGCAACCGCCCGCGCGCCGCCATCAGTTCGATCGCCAGCGGCAGCCCACCCAGCCGTCGGACCAGGGCGGCCAGCGCCGGTAGCTCGGCGTCGTCCGGCGGTTCCCGCCGGACCTGGGCCAGCCGCGAGGTGAACAGGGTCACCGCCGGATAGCCGGCGAGGGTGGCCGGATCGGTGTCGCCCGGTGACGGCACCTCCAACGGCGACACGGGACGCACCCACTCACCCGGCAGGCCGACCGGATGCCGACCGGTGACCACCACCCGCAGCGACGGCACCACACCGACGAGCCGCCGCAGAGTACCGGCCACCGGGTCGGGTGCCCGTTCCACGGCATCCACCAGCAGCAGCGCCCGACGGTCGCCGAGCCGGGCGGCCAACTCGGCGTCCCGGGCGACGCCGAAGACCGTCATCACCGCGGCGTGCACGTCGGCCGCGTCCGACCCGGCACCGATCAGGACACCGGCGACGCCGCCAGGGTGGGTGGGCGCAGCGGCATGGACCGCCGCCAACGCCAGTGCCGTCTTGCCGACGCCGGCCAACCCCACCAGGCTCACCACTCGGGGACCGCGCGGATCATTCAGCAACGCGGCCAGCTCGGTGACGTCATGCTCACGGCCGATCAGTTCCGGTGGTGGCGGCAGCCCCAGCGGGGTACCGGCCCCGGACCGGGCGGTCGTCGGCCCGGTGCCTCGGGCGGCGGCCAGGAAGGCCGCGCGGGTGGGACCGGTCAGTCCGAGCGCCCCGGCGAGCAGTTCCACCGTGGTGCGCTGTGGCCGGGTGGACCGGCCGCGTTCCAGATCACGCACCGTCCGCACCCCGACGCCGGCACGGGCGGCCAGCTCAGCCTGGGTGGCGCCGGCAGCCAGCCGATGCGCCCGCAGCAGCTCCGGAAGACCGGCGTGCGGCGGGCCGGATCGACGATCATGACCGGGAGCCATGGGCACGGACAATACGGGCCAGGCCCGACATCGGACACAGGATCGTCGGCCACCCGACGATGCCGTGCCGAAAGCCGACAACGACCGGTCGGGAACGGACGGCCGTCGATGCTTTCGGTAGCACCCTCCGGGGCGCACCCCGGCCGGAGCCGGCTACCGACCGGGCTCGCTCACATACCCAGGTCGCGAGCGATGATCATGCGCTGCACCTCGGAGGTGCCCTCGCCGATCTCCAGGATTTTGGAGTCCCGCCAGAACCGGGCCACCGGGTACTCGTTCATGAAGCCGTATCCACCGTGGATCTGGGTCGCCTCGCGGGCGTTGTCCACCGCGATCGTGCTCGCGTGCAGCTTGGCGATCGCCGCCTGCCGCTTGAACGGCTCGCCGGCCAGCATGCGGGCGGCGGCGTCGTAGTACGCGAGCCGGGCGGTGTACGCCTTCGCCTCCATGTCAGCGATCTTGAACTGGATCGCCTGGTAGTTGCCGATCGGCTGGCCGAAGGCGTGCCGCTGCTTCGCGTACTTGATCGACTCATCGACGCAGCCCTGGGCGAGGCCGACGGCCAGCGCGGCGATGGCGATCCGACCCTCGTCGAGGATGCGCAGGAACTGGGCGAAGCCGCGACCACGCTCGCCGAGCAGGTTCTCCGCCGGCACCCGGCAGTCGTCGAAGGTCAGCTCGTGGGTGTCCGAGGCGGTCCAGCCGACCTTGGAGTAGCCGGGCGCGACGGTGAAGCCGGGGGTGCCGCTGGGCACGATGATGGAGGACAACTCCTTCGTGCCGTCCGGCCCGGTGCCGGTGACGGCGGTGACGGTGACCAGGGCGGTGATGTCGGTGCCGGAGTTGGTGATGAACGCCTTCGAGCCGTTGATGACCCATTCGCCGGTCGCCTCGTCCAGCACCGCCCGGGTCTCGGTGCCCCCCGCGTCCGAGCCGAAGCCCGGCTCGGTCAGCCCGAACCCGGCCAGCGCCTCGCCGCTGAGCAACCGGGGCAGCCACCGCGCCTTCTGCTCGTCGGTGCCGAACCGGTAGATCGGCATCGCGCCCAGCGAGACCGCCGCCTCCAGGGTGATCGCCACGCTGGAGTCGACCCGGGCAAGCTCCTCCAGGGCCAGGCAGAGGGCGAAGTAGTCGCCGCCCATGCCGCCGTGCTCCTCGGCGAAGGGCAGGCCGAACAGGCCCATCTTGCCCATCTGGCGGATGATCTCGTACGGGAAGGTGTGCTGCTCGTAGTGCTCGGCGATGACCGGCGCGACCACCTCGCGGGCGAAGTCCCGCACGCTGTCCCGCAGCGCCTGATGCTCCTCGGAGAGCCGGAAGTCCATCGGGTTTCCTCCTGTGTGGACGGCCCGCCGGGCGCTCGTGAGGCCGGGACGGGAACGTGCTGGTGCCGGACGGACGACTCAGACCGGGGTGACGCCGTGCCGCCGTCGGGAGAAGTGCCGCTGCTTGCTTCGGGAGGCGGCGAACCGGCGTACCAGTTCCGCGCGCAGTTCCTGCGGCTCGACGATGGCGTCGACCACCAGCTCGCTGGCGAGCCTTACGACGTCGATGTCCCGCTCGTACTCCTCGCGCTTCGCGGCGACGAACGCGGCCCGCTCGGTTTCGTCCTCGATGGCGGCGATCTTGTTGGCGTAGACGGCGTTCACCGCGGCCTCCGCACCCATCACCGCGATCTTCGCCGTGGGCAGGGCGATGGTGGCATCCGGTTCGAAGCCCGGACCGGCCATGGCGTAGAGGCCGGCGCCGTACGCCTTGCGCACCACCACGCAGATCTTCGGCACGGTCGCCTCGGAGATCGCAGTGATCATCTTCGCGCCGTGCCGGATGATGCCCTGCTTCTCCACGGCGCTGCCGACCATGAAGCCGGGCACGTCGCTCAGGAACAGCAGCGGCACGTTGAACGCGTCGCAGAGCTGCACGAACCGGGTCGCCTTGTCGGCCGAGTCGACGAAGAGCACCCCGCCCTTGAACATCGAGTTGTTGCCGACCACGCCGACGACCTCGCCGTTCAGCCGACCGAACCCGATGGTCAACTCCTTGGCCCAGAGGGCCTGGATCTCGAAGAAGCTCTCCTCGTCGAGCAGGCCCTTGACGTACCGCCGCATGTCGAAGGCCTGCCGCTCGCTCGCCGGCACCAGCGCGGCGAGGTCGGCCTTTGCCGGTGCCTCGACGGCGGGAGCGGCGGGCGGCTGCTGCGTCCAGTTCGGCGGCAGGTACGACAGGTAGCGCTTCACCACGTCGAGCGCCTCCGCCTCGGACTTGCAGAGGAAGTGCCCGACGCCGGACTCGGCGCAGTGCACCCGCGCTCCGCCCATCGCTTCGAGGGTGGTCTTCTCACCGGTGACCATCTCGACCATCCGGTCCGAGCCGAGGTACATGCTGGCGTTGCCCTCGACCATGGCGACCACGTCGCAGAACGCCGGAATGTACGCCCCGCCGGCCGCGCTCGGCCCGAACAGCGCGCAGACCTGGGGGATCGAGCCGGAGGCGCGGACCTGGTTCCAGAAGATCTTCCCGGCGCCGCGCCGCCCGGGGAACAGCTCGACCTGGTCGGTGATCCGGGCACCCGCCGAGTCGACCAGGTAGACCATCGGGACGCCGGTGTCGTACGCCCGCTCGATGATCCGGATGATCTTCTCGACGGTGCGGGCGCCCCAGCTGCCGGCCTTGACGGTGGAGTCGTTGGCCATCAGGCAGACCTGACGACCGTCGACGGTGGCGGTGCCGGTGACCACGCCGTCCGCCGGCAGCCCCTCGGCGAGGGCGTTGGCGTAGAGCCCGTCCTCGACGAAGGAGCCCTCGTCGACCAGCAGCGCGACCCGCTCCCGCGCGAACAGCTTGCCCTTGGCCGCGTTCGCCGCGTGGTACTTCTCCGCGCCGCCGGCCCGGACCCGCTTGCGCAGCTGCTCCAGCACCTCACCGTCACCCGTCACCACGGCCCCCAACCCACGCAACCTGAACGATCGTTAGGCTACCCCACCCTCACCCACCCCCGCACCACCCACCACCCTCCCCAGCCCCACGCGATCTTGCACTTTCGGTCGCCGAAATGTCGGACAACAATGGATCTACCCCGACCGAAAGTGCAAGATCGCGTGGCCGGGGTGGTGGGGGTGGGGCGGTCAGGTGGGCAGTGGAGTTAGGCGGGTGCGGGGGCCGGCGCGGAGGATGGCGGAGGGGAGGGTGCGGGCGGTCAGGTACTCGGCCAGCTCGGCGACCTCGATGAGGGCGTCCAGGTCGATGCCGGTGTCGATGCCCATGTCGTGCAGCATGTGCACCGCCTCCTCGGTAGCCAGGTTGCCACTGGCCCCGGGCGCGTACGGGCAGCCGCCCAGTCCGCCGACGCTGGCGTCGAACTCGGTGACCCCGAGTTCCAGGGCGGTCAGCAGGTTGGCCAGCGCGGTGCCCCGGGTGTTGTGGAAGTGCAGCAGCAGCGGCACGTCGGCGTTGCGGTCGCGTACGGCGGTGAGCAGGTCACGGACCCGTCGGGGCGTACCCATGCCGGTGGTGTCGCCGAACGCGACGCGGTCGGCGCCGTCGCGAACCACCCGGTCCACGATGGCGGCCACCCGCGCCGGGTCGGTGTCTCCCTCGTACGGGCAGCCGAAGCTGGTCGCGACGATCACTTCGGCGCGGGCACCGGCGCCGTGCAGCAGGTCGATCAACTCGGCGATGTCGTCGAGGGACTCGTCGGTGGACCGGTTGACGTTGCGCCGGTTGTGCGTGTCGCTGGCCGAGACGACCACCTCGATCTCGGTGAAGCCGGCGGCCAGGGCACGCTGCGCGCCGCGCGTGTTCGGCACGAGTGCCGAGTAGCGCACCCCGTCGACCCGCTGCGCCCGTCGCCACACCTCGTCCGCGTCGGCCATCTGCGGGATCGCCCGGGGATGCACGAACGACACCGCCTCGATCCGTCGTACCCCCGTGCGGGAGAGCGCGTCGAGCAGCCGCACCTTGGCGTCGGTCGGGATCGGCGCCTCGTTCTGCAACCCGTCGCGCGGCCCGACCTCACGAATGGACACGTACTCCGGCATCTCCGCCACCCAGCCACCTCGCTGTAACACACCCCGCCCCCAACCACCCCCAGCATGTCACGCCCCACCCCACCTCATCCCCACCCCTTTCCCCCGGCGATCATGAAGTTGTTGTCCACGACACGCCGGGCGAGGCACAACAACTTCATGATCAACCTGCCGGGGGGTGGGTGGAGGGGACGGTCAGCGGAGGCGGGAGACGATTCCGGTGTCGTAGTCGCCGGAGAGGAATTCCTGGTTCTCCAGGAGGTCGGTGAAGAAGGGGAGGTTGTGCTTGGGGCCGGAGAGGTCGAAGGCGGCTACCGCCGCGCGGGCGCGGGCGAGGGCCTCGGTCCGGTCCTCGCCGTGCACGATGAGCTTCGCCATCAGGCTGTCGTAGAACGGGGTGACGGTGTTGCCCTCGGCGTAGCCGGAGTCGACACGTACGCCCTCACCGGTCGGCTCCACCCAGGTCCTGATCGTGCCGGGGCCGGGCAGGAACCGCTTCGGGTCCTCGGCGTTGACCCGCAGCTCGATGGCGTGCCCGCGCACGGTCAGCGCGTCTGGGTCGAAGGTCGGCGGCAGACCGGCGGCCACCCGCAGTTGCTCCTCCACCAGGTCGATGCCGTGCACCAGCTCGGTCACCGGATGCTCCACCTGAAGCCGGGTGTTCATCTCCAGGAAGAAGAATTCGTCAGCGCCGGAGCCATCCCCCTCGACGTCCCGCTGACGCGGAACCAACAGGCACTCGACCGTGCCCGCGTTGCGGTAGCCAACCGCCTCGCCCGCCCGCACCGCGGCGGCGAGCAGGCGGGTGCGTAGTTCCGGCGTCACCGCCGGGGAGGGCGACTCCTCCACCAGCTTCTGGTTGCGCCGCTGCACCGAGCACTCCCGCTCGCCCAGCGCCAGCACCCGGCCGTCGGCCAGGCCGAGGATCTGCACCTCGACGTGCCGCACCCGGGGGAAGTACCGCTCCAGCAGCACCGAGCCGTCGCCGAACATCCGCTCGGCGAAGGCGCGCACCTTGTCGTACTCGGTGCGCAGCGCGGCCTCGTCGACCGCGACGCCCATGCCCATGCCGCCACCACCGGCGGCGGCCTTCACCATCACCGGGTAGCCGATCTCCGCCGCCGCCGCGACCGCCGCCGCGAGGTCGGCCGACGGCTCGGTGGTTCCGGCCGCCACCGGCACGCCGGCCGCCGCCATCAGATTCCGCGCATTGATCTTGTCGCCCATCGCGCTTATCGCGTCCGCGCCGGGCCCGACCCAGATCAGCCCGCTGGCCTCGACGGTACGGGCGAAGTCGGCGTTCTCCGACAGGAAGCCGTAACCGGGGTGGATCGCCTGCGCGTCGGTCGACCGGGCAGCGGCGATGATCGCCTCGGTGTTGCGGTAGCTCTGTGCCGGGTTGGCCGGCCCAACGCAGACGGCCTCGTCGGCCTCGGCGACGAAGGGCAGGTCGGCGTCGGCTTCCGAGTGCACCGCGATCGCGCGTACCCCGAGCCGCCGGGCGGTGCGGATGATCCGGCGGGCGATCTCACCCCGGTTGGCGACCAGCAGCGACTCGATCATGTTTCCTCCGCGCGTTCCATTGGGTGGGACGCGGGCTAGCCAATCACGTCACACCGGAGGCGAGAAAGACCCCCTGCCGACGCCGGGGTGCAGTGCAGACCCTCCGCGGTGGCGGCCCCGATCGGTGGCTTCGTGGCAGCGGCAGGCCCGACACAGGTGCCGGAGAGCGGTCGGGCCGGCGTGAGCCGGGCGGCGACGGTCAGGCGGGCTCGGTGGGGGCGAGCAGCGCGGCCAGCGTGGCGGCGCGCAGCAGCTCGGCCCGCCGCCGGTGGTCGACCTCACCGCCGAGGAACGGGGTGGAGTTCATCAGGCCGAAGGCGGCGTGTGCCAGCACCCGCGCCTCGCCGTCGGGCAGCCCCGGGTGCAGGGCGGTCAGCACGGTGACCCACTCCTCGACGTAGAGCCGCTGAAGGCGGCGGATGCGCCGCCTGGGCTCCTCCGGCAGTCGGTCCAGTTCGTGCAGGTGCAGCGCGATGACGGCCGGATTGGCGAGCGCGAAGTCGACGTGGAAGTCGATGAGCGACTCCAGCGCGGCACGCGGGTCGCCGGGATGGGCGGCGCAGCGCTGCCGCCCGCCGTCGAGCAGTCCCTCACTCACCGGCGTCAGCGCGGCGACGAGCATCGCTTCCTTGCCGGCGAAGTGGTGGTAGAGCGCCGGGCCGGTCACCCCGGCAGCCGCGCCGATGTCGTCCATCGACACACCGTGGTAGCCCCGGGAGGCGAAGAGACCCACGGCGATCTCAAGAATCTCGTCCTTGCGGGATCGGCGTCGTCCCGCCCCCGTGGCCCCGCCGGACGCGCCCCGGGCCTGCTGCTCCACCGTCACCGGGCCAGCGTAGACCCGACCGTCGACAGCGTGGAGCCGTGGTTACCCGTCGGTCCGACTGCCGGGAACGGTGCCTGACGTCGGGCGTTGGTCGAGGCCGGAGAGCCGCAGCGCGATCCGGTGCCGGACCGGCGGCAGCACCGAGACCAGCCGGAGCAGCAGATCCCGGGCCGGCCGGCCGGCCGGCGGCACGGTGGCCAGCCGGGTCAGCCGGTCGGCGAAGCTGGCCACCTCGTGCGCGAGCGGGCGGCGTCGGGCCGCGTACTGGTCGAGCCGGGTCTCGTCGGCCCCGGCCAGCACGTCCGCCAGGGTCTCGCCGAGGTCGACCGCATCACTGATGCCGAGGTTCATGCCCTGCCCGCCGGCCGGGCTGTGCACGTGTCCGGCGTCGCCGGCCAGCAGCACCGGCCCGGAGCGGAACGTCCCGGCGACCCGTCGGTGCAGTCGGAAGCGCGAGGACCAGAGCACCTCGCGCACCTGGTCCGGCCGTTGCCGGGGGCCACGCTCGTCGAGCAGGCGTTGCAGATAGGCCGCGTCCGGCTCGGCCGGCGGATCGGTGACGGTGGCGACGAGGCGTACCCGGCCGTCGGGCAGTGGTGCCCAGACCAGCGGCCCGCCCCGGGCGAGGAAGATCGACGCGCCGTCGCGGGGCAGGCCGCTGTCGACGCGTACGTCGGCCAGCACGAACGACTCCTCTGAACCGGACGGCCCGGTGAAGGTGATGCCGGCCAGCTCGCGGACGGTGCTGTTGATACCGTCGGCGCCGACCACCCACCGTGCGCGCACGCTCGTGCCGTCGAGGTCGGCCACCGAGCCGTCGCCGTCGCGGTGCAGGCCGGTGAGCCGGTACGGCCGCAGCACCCGTACGCCGGCCTCGGCCAGCCGATCGGTGAGCACCTCCTCGGTCACCGACTGGGAGACCATCAGCGCGTACCGGTGGCGGCTGGGCAGCCCGCCGAACGGCACGGTGACCAGCACCCGGTCCCGGTCGCGGACACTGAATCGGGCCGACCGCAGCCCCCGGGCCGCAAGCGTCTCGCCGGCCCCGATCCGGTCGAGCACCTCCAGGGTGTACGCGTGCACCACCGCGGCCCGCGAGGTTACCGCCGGCGCTTCCCGCTTGTCGACCACGGTCACCTCGACCCCTCGCCGAGCCAGGGTGAGTGCGGCGGTGAGCCCGGTCGGGCCCGCGCCGACGACCAGGACGTCCGTTCGTTGGGGCAGCATGACGACCTCCTCGACGGATTGCCAACGCTTGTTGGCCAACGCTTGTTGGCAACAGTAGGTGGCCCTGGATTAGCAAGTCAACAGTCGTTGGCATACCGTCGGTCACATGACGGAGGGCGTACCGGAACAGGCTCGGCAACCGCTCGCGGAGCCGACGGCCGACGGCGGGCGCCGCGCCCCCGGACCGACGACGGCTGGCGGCGAGCGACCCAACGCCGGATCGTCGGCGGGCGGCGAACGACCCAACGCTGGATCTTCGGCGGATGGCGGGCGACCCGGCGCTGGATCTTCGGCGGCTGGCGGGCGGCGCAGCGCGGCGGCGACCCGGGCGGCCATCCTGCGGGCCGCGCGGGAACGATTCGCCGCCGACGGGTACGACCGCGCGACGATCCGGGCCATCGCTGCGGACGCCCGGATCGACCCGTCGATGGTGATGCGGTACTACGGCAGCAAGGAGAACCTGTTCGCCACGGCGGCCGAGTTCGACCTACGACTGCCCGACCTCAGCGGCGTACCGGCCGACCGCCTCGGCACGGAACTGGTCAGCTACTTCTTCACCCGGTGGGAGGGCGATGCCACTCTGCCGGCGCTGCTGCGCACGGCGAGCACCAACCCGAGCGGGGCGGAGCGGGTACGCGCCATCTTCACCACCCAGCTCGGCGTGGCGGTCGGCCGGGTGGTCGCCGACCCCGCCGAGGCCCCCCGGCGCGCCGGCCTGGTCGCCAGTCAACTGCTCGGCGTCGCCCTGACCCGCTACGTCCTGCGCCTACCCCCGATGGTCGACATCTCCCCTGCCGACCTGATCACCTGGCTCGCCCCCACCATCCAGCGCTACCTGAACGACCCCGACCCGCACCGCCCCCCACTGCGTTGATCATGAGGTTAGCGGCATGGTTGATCTTTGTTTCTGCCGCTAACCTCATGGTCAACATGGCGTCACCTCGGGTTGGGGCCCTTTACTACGGGGGCGCGGACTAGGTTGCCCCACTCGGTCCAGGAGCCGTCGTAGTTGCGGACCTTCGGGTAGCCGAGCAGGTGTCGCAGGACGAACCAGGTGTGGCTGGAGCGTTCGCCGATGCGGCAGTAGGCGATCACGTCGTCGTCGGCACTCAGGCCGAGCTGGTCGGCGTAGATGGCGCGTAGCTCGTCGGCCGACTTGAAGGTGCCGTCGTCGTTGGCGGCGGACTTCCACGGCTTGCTCACCGCGCCTGGGATGTGCCCGCCGCGCAGCGCGCCCTCCTGCGGATAGTCCGGCATGTGCAGCATCTCGCCGGTGTACTCGCCCGGCGACCGCACGTCGACAAGCGGCCGGCCGGCGTCGACGTGCGCCGACACCTCCTCGCGGAAGGCCCGCACCGGCGCGTCGTCGCGCTGCGGCACCGGATAGTCGGCCCGGGGCCGGGTCGGCTTGTCGCGGGTCAGCTCCCGCCCCTCGGCGATCCACTTCTGCCGGCCGCCGTCGAGCAGCCGCACGTCCTGGTGACCGAAGAGAGTGAAGACCCAGAGGGCGTACGCGGCCCACCAGTTGAAGTTGTCGCCGTAGAACACGACCGTGTCGTCACGGCCGATGCCCTTGGCGGCACAGAGTTCGGCGAACCGTTCGGCGTCCAGGTAGTCCCGGGTCACCTGGTCGTTCAGCTCCAGATGCCAGTCGACCTTGACGGCACCTGGGATGTGGCCGCTGTCATAGAGCAGTACGTCCTCGTCGGACTCGACGACCACGAGACCGTCGTCGCCCAGATGCTCGGCCAGCCAGTCGGTGGTGACCAGTCGCTGCGGGTCCGCGTACGACTGAAGTCGGGGATCGGGATCGTTCGGCACAGACATGTTCCCCAAAGTACGCCGGGCCGCGGTCGGCCATCGGAATTCGGGTGCAGCGGATCTGCTCCGCCAGGCGTGACACTCCTGACTGCCGCCGACCACGAGGACCGCCATGACCGGAGCGCCACCAGGGGCCGACCCACCGCCGGTGGGTTTCAGCGAGTTCTATCAGGCCCACTTCCAGCGGGTCGCGGTGCAGCTCTACGCCTACCTCGGTGATCACGCCGAGGCGCAGGACCTCACCCAGGAGGCGTTCTGCCGAGCGCTGGAACGCTGGGACCGGATCAGCGCGTACGACGATCCGTCGGCGTTCGTCCGCCGGGTGGCCTGGAACCTGGCCACCAGTCGACTGCGTCGGATCCGTACCGCCGTCCGCCATCTGGCCCGGCAGCGGGAGGAGCACGTACCGGGTCCGAACCCGGACCGGGTGGTGCTGCTGGACGCACTCACCATCCTGCCCGCCGCCCAACGCCGGGCGATCGTGCTGCACCACCTGGCCCAGCTCACCGTCGCGGAGATCGCCGACCAGCTCGGCGTACCGGAGGGGACGGTCAAGTCCTGGCTGTCGCGGGCCCGTACCACCCTTGCCCGGCACCTCACCGAGCGGCAGGAGGCCGGCCGTGCGTGAGATCAACCTGGACAAGCTGTTCGCCGAGTTCGAGGCGACCGCCGCTCCGACCTTCCGCCCGCCGGGCGTAGCCGATGTCCAGCACCGGGTACGCCGTCGTCGGGGTTGGCGACACCTGCTGGCCGGTTGGGTCGCACTTCTCGTGGCGGGTCCCGTCGGGGCGTACGTGTTGAGTGGTGCGGACGCCATGCCGCCTCCGCCCAATCCCATGCCGAGTCCGTCGACGACGCTCGTGCCGGACGGAACCCTGATCGACCGGCGCGTCGGCGCCCCCGGCGCAACCGCTGCTCACGTTCAGCCACGATTCGTCGACGCCCGACACGGATGGTCCTACAGCGACACCTGCTTCGGCCGGGACCTGACCGGAGACTGCGAGCGGGCCGTCATCCGGACCACGGACGGCGGCGCGACCTGGCGGGAAGTCACGGTGCCGCCGTCGGTCGCCGGGCCTGGATCCTTCGATTACCTGGAGCTACTTCCGCTGGACGCCCACCGCCTCGTCATGAGGGACGGCAATCGGTACTTCGTCACCACGGACGGCGGTGCGACCTTCACCGAATACCCCGGTGAAGGGCCACCCACGGCAGCCCTGCTCTTCGTGGCGACCAGTGGTGGGTTCCTGATCCACTGCCCTGGCGGCAACGGTCTGCAACCACCTGCCTGCCCCCGCCAGCAGCTCACCCGAGTCACCGGGGGTGGCGGCGTCAGCCAACCACCGGTGGTCCTTGCCAAGAATTATCAACTCGTCGAGGGCGGTGACGGCCGCCTGTGGGTAGGTGTGCGGGAAGGGAAGAAGCTGACCGTCGTGGTCAGCGGCGACGGGGCGAAGACCTGGCGGGAACTGCCGCCGGTGACCGGAGCCGCCAGCCTGCTGGTCTCTCCGGACGGCGCGGACGTGTGGCTGGTCGACTCCCAGTCCGAAGACGCGGTACCGAACCCCACTCGCACGTGGCGGCTGGTGGGCGACACCTGGCGCAAGGGTGCCCGACTGCCCGGCGACACGTACTCGGTCGAGGCCGGCAACGACGGGCTGCTCTGGCTGACCAGGACGAAAGGTGGAGGTGGATACGTCGTGGACGGCCGCTACACACCCGTACCCGAACTGGACGGCCTCTGGTCAGACCGCAAGGACGTCCCGTACTTTCGCACGCTGCCCGACGGCACCCTCAAGCTGTACAGCCCGCCCGCCATCTACCTAGGCGTCGGCTCCGCCACCGACCGCACCTGGATCCGCTTCCGCACCCAGTAGCCCCCTCCGACGCTCTCCGACGCCCGTTGATCATGAAGTTATTGCCCGATCCGGAGATCAACTAGGGCAATAACTTCATGATCGACAGGAGAGGGGTGGGTGGGGGTTAGTCGGTTAGGGGGGTGAGGGTGGGGCGTTTGGCGGTGCGGGTGTCGCCGGAGGAGCGGCCGGTGAGGCGGCGTCTGATCCAGGGGGCCAGGTGTTGGCCGGCCCAGCGCAGGTCGGCGGTGCGGGCGGAAAGCCAGGGGGTCGGCTCCGGGTTCGGCGGGACCAGCAGCCACTCCTCGTCGCAGCCGACGCCGAGGGCGTTGAGCACCTGGCCGGCGACGCGGCGGTGCCCGGCCGGGGACAGGTGCAGCCGGTCGGTGCTCCAGAGCAGCGGGTTCAGGTACGTGTCGTCGGCGTACAGGTCGACCAGGATGGCGCCGTGCCGCTCGGCGGTCTCTCCCACAGCACGGTTGAGCAGGGCGACCCGGGGCGCGATGAGCCGCTGGCCGGGCAGCCGCGCCATCACGTCGGCGAACCGGAACAGCAGCACGTCGGCACCACCGCTACGCAGCCGACGGACCACCTCGTCGAAGCGGGTCACCAGGGTGTCCGGGTCGAAACTGCGCCGTAGCACGTCGTTGCCGCCCGCCGCGAAACTGATCAGGTCGGGCTTCATCGCCAGCGCCGCCGGTGCCTGCTCGGCGACCACGCTCGGGAAGGTCCGCCCCCGGATGGCCAGGTTGGCGTACGTGAAGTCGGGGCCGGCCTCGGCGGCGAGCCGGGTGGCCACCAGATCCGCCCAACCCCGGAAGCTGCCGTCCGGGTATGCGTCGTCCAGACCCTCGGTGAAGCTGTCCCCGACCGCCACGTAACTGCGCCAGCGCACTGCTCACTCCTCCGACGTGCGAGTAGGGAAGGGAACTCCTGCCTACCACCGGAAGTTTTGCATCGGCCACCCTCGTGGCGGTGCCCCGTGCGGGGGAACGTGGCGGACGTCATCGAGGTGAGCGGGGTCCACGCGACGGGGCCAGCACGAGTAGTGTCCTGAGCCACACGCTTCGTTCATGCGCCGTTCATCTGAAGGAATCCGCTGTGGCCGTTGGTCGTCGCTGGCTGTCACGCACAGCCGCTGCCGCGCTGCTTCTCGTCGGCGGGATCGCTGTCCCCGCCGGTCCCGCCTCGGCGGTCGACCCGGACCCGAAGTTCACCTTCGATGTACCAGGTACGACGGTTCCGGTGGGAGTCAGCAAGAAGAGGGTCCACCTGAAGGTGACCAACCTGACCGACGAGACGCCGAGCGAAATCCAGTTCCGCGTCCGCCCCCTCGAATTCGACTGGTTCGATAAGGCCACGGTCGACTGGACGGAACGCGCCGGCTCCGGCGAGTGCGACGGTGACAGCGGAAGTTGGTACTGCCGGATCGCGAAGGACATTCGTCCTGAGTTGCTGCCGGCACCCGGCGGAACCTCGGACATTCCCATCGACATCAATGTCCGGGGGACGCCGGAGCCTTTCGAAGGCACGTTCGAGGTCGAGGTCGGCGTGGCCTGGGGTGAGAACGGGGAGCGGATCACCGACAAGAAGACCTTCCCGCTCGCCGTGGTCGACGACTCCGCAGCCGACCTGTCGGTGGTGGCGCCGGACGTCAAGCAGTCGGTGCGCGTCGGTGCCGGCGGCCGGTTGGAAACCACCGGGACGTTGCATCCGGGTGAGACGGGCGCGGTGCGGTACCGGATCGTCAACCACGGGCGGCAGGCGGTGAGCGGTGTCACCGTCACCCTGCGCCTGCCCGAGGGCGTGACCTTCACCCGGCCGCCGCAGGAGTGCGCGGTCGACGACGACGGACGGTCGACGGTCTGCACCTACGATTCGCTCGCGCTCGTGCCGATCGGCGAGGACACCGAGCCGAACGACGACGTCCACTCTGCTGTCGAGCTGTACAACCTGGTTACGGTGCCGGCCGACGTCGAGGCGCCGGTCACCCTGGGTGGCGGGACCGTGCAGGTCGAGGGCCTTACCGAAGGCATCAGCGCCCGCGCCACCCCGGAGCCGGCCGTGCTGCCGGCGAACGCCGTCGCCGTACCGGCGGCCGACGTCGACGCCAGCGACAACCAGGACGGATACGCCGTCGTGGTCGCCGCGCAGAAGGACGACGACAACGGTGGCGGGGGTGGCCTGCCGGTCACCGGGCCGCAGGCCGGGCTGATCGCCGGAGCCGGTCTCGCCATGGTCGCCGCGGGCATCGTGCTGCTGCTCGCCCGACGCCGTCGCTCGGTCGCCTTCGTCTCCGGCGAGGACACCACCGCTTCCTGATCCGTCCGCCGGAGCTGGGCCGGTCGCCCCAGCCGGCCGGTCAGCGCGGGCCGGCCGGGCCGGGGTAGTCAGCCTGGGGCCGGCCGGTACCGAGCCCGCCGACCCCAGATCGGCCACCATCGCGCACGCCAACTCCGGGCCCGCAGCCCCATGGGCCGACCCCGGTCCGGCGAGCCCGAAGCCGGTCCGGGTCAGGTGGTACGGCAGCGGCCGGTGCAGGCCGGCGGTAGGGCGACGGCCGGGCGACGGTACGGGCCCCACGCCACGAACCGCTGGAACAGCTCGCGCGGAGTGGGGCCGCCCTCCGGGTTCTGCCGGAACAGGTCGTGGGTCGCCTCGTAGTAGAGCCCGGACAGGTAGACGGCCAGGTCCAGCCAGCGGTTGTCGTACTCGACTCGGAGCAGCAGCCGGGCCTCGGCGCATGGCCAGGACAGCCCGCAGGCGCGGCACAACCAGAGTGGTCGGAGCGGCAGATGCTGCGGGCCGTCCAGCGGGTGCCGCCGGGGCCGCTCAGCCGCCGGGCCGCGACGCGGCACCGGCATCCCGGCCCGACCACGAGACGGTACGGCCGCCTGCCGCGCCCGGTCACCACGCTCCACGATCGACTTTGGCCAGCCATAGCAGGCCGCCACCGCCTGAAACGCCGAGGTGGGCGTCCGGCGCTCTCCGGTTGCGGCATCTGGGGGCTTCCCGGCCGCCGGAGGCCGCATGATGCCGCAACCGGAGTGGATCAGCGGCGTCGCCGCAACCGGGCGGACCACCGAGCGCTGGTCCGGCGGGGTGGGTCAGCGGGCGGCGACCGTCAGCACGGCGTCGGCGAAGGCCTGCGGTGCCTCCTGCGGCAGGTTGTGCCCCACCCCGCCGCTGACCGTGCGGTGCTCGTACGGGCCGGTGAACTGCTTGGCGTACGCCTCGGGTTCCGGGTGGGGTGAGCCGTTGGCGTCCCCTTCCAGGCTGATCGTCGGCACGGTGATCGGCGGTTTGCCGGCCAGCCGCTCCTCCAGGTCCGCGTACTGCGGCTCCCCGTCGGCCAGGCCCAGCCGCCACCGGTAGTTGTGGATGACGATGTCGACGTGGTCCGGATTGTCGAGCGCCGCCGCGCTGCGGTCGAAGGTGGCGTCGTCGAAGTCCCACTCCGGCGAGGCCGTCTGCCAGATCAGTTTGGCGAAGTCGCGGGTGTTACGCGCGTAGCCCTCCCGGCCGCGTTCGGTGGCGAAGTAGTACTGATACCACCAGGCGTGCTCGGCCACCGGGGCCAGCGGCACCCGACCCGACGCCTGGCCGTCGATCAGGTAGCCGCTCACCGCGACCAGCCCCCGGCAGCGCTCCGGCCAGAGCGCGGCCACGATGCCGGCGCTGCGGCCACCCCAGTCGAACCCGGCCAGGGTCGCCCGCTCGACCTCCAGCGCGTCGAGGAACGCCACGGTGTCTACCGCGAGGGCGGCCGGCTCGCCGTTTCGCATCGCGTCGGCGGACCGGAACCGGGTGCTGCCGTAGCCACGCGCGTAGGGCAGCAGCACCCGGTGACCGGCGCTGGTCAGCAGGGGCACGACCTCGGCGAAGCTGTGGATGTCGTACGGCCAGCCGTGCAGCAGGAGCACCACCGCACCGTCCGGCGGGCCGGCGTCGACGTAACCGACGTCGAGCACCCCGGCCTCGACCTTCCGCACGTCAGTGAACAAGCCCCCACCCCCATGAACGACATTCCCCCAAACCTAAAACGTCAAGCTCCTCCCCAAGCGAGCTTCCACAGATCTTGGTGCTCGGACGCCCCTATGAGGGCGCTGCCGCACCAAGATTCGCCGAATTAATGGGTCGGGGACGTAACGGGTGGGGGTTTAGGGTGCGGGGGTGTTGCTGCGGATGTCGACGTCGCTGATTCGGACCCTGCGGGAGGATCCGGCGGACGCGGAGGTGCCGAGCCACCGGTTGCTGCTGCGGGCCGGATACATCCGGCGGGCGGCACCGGGCGGCTACACCTGGCTGCCGCTGGGCCGGCTGGTGCTGGAGCGGGTCACCGAGATCGTGCGGGCCGAGATGGCCGCGATCGGCGACCAGGAGGTGCACTTCCCGGCGCTGCTGCCCGCCGAGCCGTACCGCACCAGCGGACGGTGGACCGAGTACGGCGACGACATCTTCACCCTGGCCGACCGGCGCGGTGCCGAGCACCTGCTGGCACCGACCCACGAGGAGTTGGCCGCGCTGCTGGTCAAGGAGCTGTTCACCTCGTACCGCGATCTTCCGGTGACGCTGTTCCAGATCCAGACCAAGTTCCGCGACGAGGCCCGCCCGCGCGCCGGTCTGCTGCGCGGGCGCGAGTTCCTGATGAAGGACGCGTACTCCTTCGACCTGGACGACGAGGGGCTGCGGGCCGCGTACGGCCGGCACCGCGCGGCGTACCAGCGGATCTTCGACCGGCTCGGGCTCGACTACACGGTGGTGCACGCGATGTCGGGCGCGATGGGCGGCTCCGCGTCCGAGGAGTTCCTGGCCACCACGCCGGTCGGCGAGGACACCTACGTCGGCTGCACCGACTGCCACTACGCGGCGAACACCGAGGCGGTGACCACGCCCGCACCGGCGGCCGGCGACCCGCAGGCACAGCCGGCTACCGAGGTGCACGACACCCCGGAGACGCCGACCATCGCCAGCCTGGTCGCGTTGGCGAACGACCGCCGGCTGGCCGGCCGGGACGACTGGTCGGCTGCCGACACCCTGAAGAACGTCGTGCTGACCGTACGGCGGCCGGGTGCCGAGACGCCCGAACTGCTGGTGGTCGGGCTGCCCGGCGATCGCGAGGTCGACCTGAAACGGCTGGCCGCCGCGCTGGCACCGAACACCGTGGACGTCTTCGACGCCTGGGACGAGCATCCCGAGTTGGTGCGGGGCTACCTCGGACCACAGACCCTCGACAAGCTCGACGTCCGCTACCTGGTCGATCCCCGGGTCGTGCCGGGCACCGCCTGGCTGACCGGGGCGAACGAGCCGGGCCGGCACGCCACGAACGTGGTGTGCGGCCGGGACTTCACCCCCGACGGCACGGTCGAGGCCGCCGAGGTGCGCCCCGGTGACCCCTGCCCGGCCTGTGCCACCGGCCGGTTGACCATGCGCCGGGGCATCGAGATCGGGCACATCTTCCAGCTCGGTCGCCGCTACACCGAGGCATTCGCGGTGGACGTGCTCGGTCCGCAGGGCAAGCCGGTCCGGCCCACCATGGGCTGCTACGGCATCGGGGTGTCCCGGGCGGTGGCGGCGATCGCCGAGCAGCACCACGACGATCGGGGACTGGTGTGGCCGACCTCGGTCGCGCCGTGCGACGTACACCTGGTGGCTGCCGGCAAGGGTCCGCAGCTCGACGCGGCGCTCGACCTCGGTGCCCGGCTCGCCGACGCGGGCCTGCGGGTGCTCGTCGACGACCGGACCGCCGTCTCGGCCGGGGTGAAGTTCACCGACGCCGAGCTGATCGGCATCCCACGCACCGTCGTGGTCGGACGCCGCCTGGCCGACGGGTACGTCGAGTTGCGCGACCGGGCGACCGGGGAGCGTGCCGAGCTACCCGTGGCGGATGTGCTGGAGAAACTGTTGAACGGGTAGGCGGAAAACATGGTGTAGCCGTCAGGTGACGGGGTACCGCATCCCGATCGGCTCAACGTTGCTCTGGAGGGCTCTCTGATGACCGGTTACCGGGTCGCTGACGTGATGACCCGGCAGGTGATCTATCTGCCGGCGGAGACCACCCTCGACGAGGCGGCCAGGGTGATGAAGGAGGCCGACATCGGCGACGTCGTCGTCACCGACGGCGCGAACCTGGCCGGCATCCTGACCGACCGCGACATCGTGGTACGCGCGGTGGCCGAGAACGCCAACGCCAACACCACCACCATCGGTTCGATCGTCACCCGCGAGGTCGTGATGATCGAGCAGTACTGCACCGCCGGTGAGGCCGCGTCGCTGATGCGTGAGCGTGGCATTCGGCGCATCCTCGTCTGCGACAACGAGCGGAAACTGGTCGGCATCGTCTCCCTCGGCGACCTCGCCATGCAGCTCGACCCCACCTCGGCGCTCAGCGAGATCAGCGAGCAGTCGCCGACGGTGTGAGGAGGGCCGCCGGTAGCCTGGCGGGATGCCCGAGATGCCGAGCAAGCTGGCCGAGATCGTCGACGAGTTCGCCGACGCGCCACGCGACGTGGTGCTGGAGATGCTGCTGGAGTACTCCGACGCCGTGCCGCCGCTGCCCGCCGGGCACCCCGGCCACGAGGGCATGGAGCAGGTCGTGGAGTGCCAGACCCCGTTCTTCCTGCGCGCCGAGGTGACGTCCGAGGGCACCGTCGACACCCTGTTCGACTGTCCGCCGGAGTCACCCACCACCCGGGCGTTCGCCGGCATCCTCGCCGAAGGGCTGGCCGGTGCCACCCCGGAACAGGTCCTCGCCGTTCCGGACGACCTGTACCAGCGGATGGGTCTGGCACAGGCGATCAGCCCACTGCGGGTACGCGGTGGCACCGCCATCCTCGCCCGACTCAAGCGGCAGGTGCGCGAACAGACGGCGTGACCCGGGCGGCAGCCGGGAACAGACCTGCCGGCCAGCGGGTTGTCTCTGGTCATGGAGATCGACATCTACGCCGACGTGGTCTGCCCCTGGTGCTGGATCGGCCGCCGCCGGTTCGCGCAGGCGCTCGCGTCGTACGACGGCACGGTGACCATCCGGCACCGGCCCTTCCAGCTCGACCCGTCACCGGTTCCGTCGCCGCGTCCGACGCTCGACGTGCTGGCCGAGAAGTTCGGTGGCCAGGAGCAGGCCCGACAGATGGTCGCCCGGGTCGTCGAGATCGGCGCGAGCGTGGGTCTGGACATGCGCTTCGACCGGGCGATCGCGGCGAACACCTTCGACGCGCACCGGCTGACCAACTGGGCCGGTCAGCGGGACCGGGCCGGTGAGTTGGTCGAGGCCCTGCACCGGGCCCACTTCACCGACGGCGTCGACCTCGGCTCCCGGGAGGCGCTGGCCGGAGTGGCCGCCACGGTCGGCCTGGCCGGCGACGACGCCCGCACCTTCCTCGACTCCGACGAAGGGGTGGCCGAGTTGCGGGCCGAGTTGGCCGCCGCGCGGCAGCTCGGGGTGACAAGCGTGCCCACCTTCGTGCTCGCCGGCAAGTACGGGGTCACCGGGGCGCAGGAACCGGAAACCCTGCTCGCCGCTCTTGCCGAGGTCGAGCAGCGCGAGGCCGCCGCATCCTGACGGCCATATCGACGTCGTTGATGTTTCACGTGCAACGACATCGATTCAGGTCGACGGTCAGGCCGGTCTGGCCAGGTCCTCCACCACTCGTGCGCCGGGCAGCGCGGCCAGCGCCGCGCCCGGCAGTGCGATCTTGCTGTGCCGTACGCCCGACCCGATCACCACGTACGGCATGGCCACCACCCGCGAGTCGACCAGGATCGGCCACTGCAACGGCAGCCCGATCGGCGTGATCCCGCCGTACTCCATGCCGGTCAGCTGCACCGCGTCGGCCATCGGCGCGAAGCTCGCCTTCCGCACGTCCAGCGCCCGGCGGGCGACCCCGTTGACGTCCGCCCGGGTGGTGGCGAGCACCAGGCAGGCCGCGTACCGGGTCACCCCCTCGCGCTTACCGGCCACGACCACGCAGTTGGCCGACTCGTCCAACCCGACGTCGTACGCGGCACAGAACGCCGCGGTGTCGGCGAGGTCGGCGTCGATCGGCGCGACCAGCACCGAGTCGACGTCCACCGGCGAGTCGGCCGGCCACTGGGCGAGCACGGCGGCGACCGGCGCGGCCAACAGGTCGGTACGGGTGCGGGCGGGCTCGGTCTTCAGCGTTCCCATCACGCCTGTGATCGTCGCATCCGCAGCCGGCGACGGGGACCGGGACCGGGCGGCCGGCACCTCAGCCCTCGTTGGTCAGGAAGCCGTGCCGTTCCAACATCGCCCGGTCCCGGGAGGCGGCCATCTCCTCCGCCCGCGCGGCCTGGACGCGGCGCACCTCGATGTCCTCCATCGCGTGCCGCACCGCGAGCCGGATCACGCCGTAGAGGAAGACGAACCCGCAGACGTACAGGAGGCTGGTGATGACGAACATGAGCATGGCTCGACGGTAGGGCGAAGGTGAACCCGGGCAGGTGTCATCGCGTCGTCGTTCGCCCGTACGTGTCGGACAGGTAGTCGGCCCAGGTTCGCCGGCCCGCCGGTCGGGCGTCGGTGACCAGGCCACCGCCGCGCAACTCCCGGCCGAGCCGACCGGGAAAACGGATCGGCAGCAGGGGGCGACGGGAGCCGCGCGCCTGCCGCCAGGCCCGCACCGCCGCGTCGAAGCGCTGCACCTCGGGGCCGCCGTACTCGACGATGCCGGCGCGTGCCCCGGCCCGGAGCAGTTCGACAAGCTTGTCGGCCACCTCGCCCGGGTCGACCGGCTGGGCCAGCACCGCCCGGTCACCGAGGACCGGGCCGAGTTTGCTGGACAGGCGCAGCAGCTCGTCGATGAACGGGAAGAACTGGGTGGCCCGCAGCACCGTCCACGGCACCTTCCCGTCGGCGACGACCCGCTCGGCGGCCAGCTTGTGCCGGTAGTACGAGTAGGGCACCCGGTCCACGCCGACGATCGAGACGTACACCAGGTGCGTCACCCCGGCGTCGGCGGCAGCACTGACCAGGCGGCGGGTGCCGAGCACGTCGATCTGGTGGGATCGCCGGGTCGGCGAGGACGCCAGGTGCAGCACCGCGTCCACGCCGGTCAGCGCGGAGGCGAGCCCTTCGCCGGTGGCCAGGTCCGTCACCACCCACCGCACCCCGGAGCCGGTACGCGGCCGGCGGCTGGTGGCCCGCACCTCGTAGCCCGCGTCGACCAGCCGGGGCAGCACCTCCCGACCCAGCGTGCCGCTCGCGCCGGTGACCAGTACGCGCATGTCAACCTCCCTCGTCGCCTGTCCGCTCGACGGATCGGGCCGCCACCGGCGTGACAGCTGTGCGCGGCTTCACTTCGCCAGGTCGAGTGCGGTGATCACCACGAACAGTGCGATGACCGCCTCACTGACCAGCCAGGAGTGGCTGTCGGCCCAGTCCCGGATCCTCGGCAGCACCACCGCCGCCCGGCGGCCGAGCAGCAGCAGGGCCAGCAGTGGGAGGGCGAGCAGGGTCAGGGTGAGCAGCACGAAGGGCAGCAGATGCCACCACGGCAGGTCGTGTCGTGCGGCACTGGCCCCGACGGTGGCCATGGTCAGATCGTCGGAGGGCATCCCCAGGAACAGCAGCAGGCCCACCTTCGACGCGTACCCGGGGCTGGCGTGCTGTAGCTGACCCATCCACCGGGGTGGCCCCGAGTGCCGACGGAGGAACACGACCACCGCCAGCACCGCGAGCAGCGCCAGCACGAACAAGTCGATCCACCGCTCGACGGCGCCCTGGCCCACACCGGTGAAATTGATCTTGAATAGGCGGACCGCCAGCCAGGCCAGCGTCGTACCGCCGAGGACGACGAGCGCCGCACCCGCCAGATAGCCAAGCGAGGCGGCCCGTGGCCGGTCGGACGAGGCGAAGAAGATCGCCGCCACCAGTTGCGTGCCGGCGACCATCACCACGGCCAACGGCAGCAGCGTCAGGACGGTCATCGTCAGCCCATCCTGCCGGCTACCCCGGCCGCGCACGGCCACTTCGGCAATCCACCCGCCACCCGGCCCGGTCGGTCGGCATCGGCCTGGTCGGCCGGTCAGACCGACACCGAACGCGACGTCGGCACGACCCGGCCGGCGAGCAGGGCACCAACCAGGGCGAGTCCGGCCGCCACGGCGAGAGTCACCCCGTAGTCGAGGCGGCCCGGTGCCGCCCCGGCGGCGAGCACCGCACCGGTAAGCGCCAACACCGTCGCCGACGCGAGCGAGTCGCACAGTTGCAGCGACGAGCTGTTACGTCCCTGCTCACCGGGAGCCGACAACTCCAGGGTGAGCGCCGACAGCGACGGAAAGAGCAGGCCCATGCCGAGCCCGGCGACCGCCCAGCCGAGAATGCCCACCCACACCGGCACCGCCGGGAGCACGCAGCCGCCCACCACCGCGGTACCGACCGTGATGCAGGTGAGGCCGGCCCTCGGCAGGGTGCCCCGGGACCGGGGTGACCGGATCCGCGCCTGCAACCACGAGCCGAGCGACCAGGAGAGCGCCCCGGTGGTCAGCACCAGCCCCGCCGCCGTCGGCGTGAACCCCCGCTCCCGCGACAACATCAACGGGATCACCACCTCGGCGCCGACGAACGCGGCCGAGGCCAACCCGCGCAGGCTGACCACGGTGGGCAGGCCGCGACCGGCCCGCAGAAACCCGGCCGGCAGCAGTCGCGGAACGCAGCTCAGCAGACCGACCAGGGCCAGCCCGACCAGCGACGCGGCGGCGGCGCCGCGCTGCTGACCCCCGATGTGCAGCAGTGCGGCGCTCACCCCCGCCCCGCAGGCCCAACCGATCCGCGCCAGCGCCCCGGCAGACCGGCGGACCGGCCCCGTCACGCCGAGGGACCGCAACCCCGGATGGATCAGCAGCACCGCCGGCACCGCCACCGCCGGCACCGCCAGGAACACCCACCGCCAGCCGACGTGCTCCACCACCAGCCCCGCCACCAGCGGACCGACGAGCGACGGAACAACCCAGGCCGCGGCGAACGCGGCGAAGATGCGGCGGTGCAGCCGCTCCGGGTACGCCTGCGCGACGATCACGTACAGCGCCACCGACAGCAGCCCCGAGCCGAAGCCCTGCACGATCCGACCGACCACCAGCGTCGCCATGTCGGTGGCAGCGCCAGCGAGCAACAGCCCGGCGACGAACCCGGCGAGACCCGACCACATCGGCGCGCGTGGACCTCGCGCGTCACACCAGAGGCCGGAGAGCACCATCGCCACCACCCCGGCCGCGAACGGGCCGCCGAAGGCGATCCCGTACAACGCCAGACCGTCGAGGGCGCGGGCGACCGTCGGCATGGCGGTGCCCACCGCCAACGCCTCGAACGCCAGCAACGAGACCAGCGCCACGCTGCCCACCGTCATCGCCCGCAGCCGAGGGGCGAAAAGCGACTCGGCAGGTACCGGCGATGGGGCGATCAGCATGAGGCAAGCGTCGGACCTCAACCTATGTTCAAGTCAAGGGTGACGCGGCTTACCTCAGGCGGACTCCAGCGCCTCGCCTAGCCCTTTGGCCAGCCCGGACAGGTGCTGGTCGGCCAGCAGATGCCCGGCCGTGATCACCAGCGCCAGGGGCCACTCGATCACCTGGAGCGCGGTCAGCACCCCGATACCCGCGTAGTACGTGAGCTTGTCCGGCGGCGGCACCGCCACCTCCCCCAGCAACGGCACGTTCACCCGGCGGGTGAACATCTGCAACGACTCCCGGCTGCCACTGAGCTGTCGCGTCAACGCACTCATCTCGCCTCCCCTACCGTCGGACGCCCCACCTCGGATTCCTCCGCCGCAGCCGTCCATGCCCGGCCCGAGCACGAAACTTTTCCCAGCTCCAAGGGGCATAAGGGACGTCCGGCCGGGAAGCCAGGCCGCCGGGCACGAACGGTAGGAGGCAACATGCGGTTTGGCGCCGTCGGAGTACCTCCGGTGGTGGAAGCCGCCTCCCGCCGCGTCGGTGCCACCGCTACCCGGCTCGCCCGGGCCGCCGGGCTGACCAGCCGGCGGGTGTGGTCCCGGCCCGGTCGGCACCACATCGAGGTGCACGGTGTCTGCCAGGACGGCGGCGACACCCTCGCCCGCCAGGTCGAGACGGCGCTGGAACGGATGCCGGGAGTCAACTGGGCACGGGTGAACGCCCCCTCCGGCCGGGTGGTCGTCGCGGTCGACACACCGGGACCGAAGGTACGCGAACTGGTCGCCACCATCTCCCGCGTCGAACGCACCTGCCCACACGAACCGGATCCGGAGATCCCACCGCCGCACCCACCCGAGGAGGGCCCGCGGACCCCGCGCACTCTCGGTGCCCTCGCCTCCGACGCCCTCGGCCTGACCATCTCCGCGGCCACCCGGATCCTGCCCGTCACCCCGGTCCCCGGTGAGGTCTCCGGACTGCTCACCGCGCTCGACCTGCACCCGAAGCTGCACACCCTCGCCGGTCTGGGACTGCGCCGCGACCCCCGCGCCGACGTTCTCTTTCCACTCGCCGAGGCGGTGGTGCAGGGCCTCACCGGCGGCTGGACGGGGATAGTGCTCGACGGCGCACAGCGGATCGTGCAGTGGGGTGAAGGGCTGGCCCAGCTACGAGCCTGGGAGAAGGCCGAACCCCGGCTCACCGGCGACCCGGACCGCGCCGTCGCCCGTACCCCCGACTACGAGCGGCCCTGCCCGAAGCCCGACGGCTCCGTGGAGCGCTACATCAACCGGATGCTCGCCGGCGGTGCCGCCGCCTTCGCCGCGGCGACGCCGGTGGTCGGCCCGAAACGGGCCGCCGCCCTGGGCCTGTCCGCGCTGCCCAAGGCACCCGGCAGCGGACGCGAGGGGTACGCGGCCCAACTCGGTCGGATCCTCGCCCGACGCGGCGTGATCGCGATGGACCGCAGCGTGCTGCGTGAACTCGACCGCATCGACACGCTGGTGCTGGATGCCCGGATCCTCGGCTCCGACCGGAGCGTCCTGGCCGACCTGGCCCCGCTCTCCGGCGTCGACACCTCCCAGATCGCCGCCCAGGCGTTCACCCTCTTCGAACCGACCGCACCGGACGACGTACACCAGCTCGACGGTTGGCGCCTCGGCCCGCTGGACCGGCTCGACGTGCGGGACCCCGGCGACACCGACGACAGCCGACGGCTCCGCGCGCGCGGCGGCACCCTGCTCGGTCTGGCCCGGGCGGACGCGCTCGCGGCCGTACTGCGGGTCGAACCGGAGCCGGCACCCGGTGTCGAAGCCCTGCCGCCCGTCGCCCGGCAGGCCGGCCTGCGACTCGTCGTGGCCGGCGGCGACCCGCAGCGGTACGCCTCCGCCGACGCGCTGATGCCCGGCGACGACCAGCTCACCGAGTCGGTACGCACCCTGCAACGGGAGGGCGCGGTGGTGATGCTCGTCTCCGGCGACCGCTGCGCGCTCGCCGCCGCGGACTGCGGCCTGGGCCTCGCCGACCCCGACGACCCACCGCCCTGGGGGGCGCACCTGCTGGTCGGCACCGACCTGCGGGTCGTCGCCCTGATCATCGAAGCGGCCGGGGTGGCCCGGCGGATGACCGCGCAGAACCTGCGCATCGGACTGGCCGGCACCGGTCTCGGCGCACTCGGCGCCTTCACCGCCGACCCGGCCCTGCTACCCGGCCGTACGCTCGCCTCGGTAAACGGCGCGGCGGCGCTGGCCTTCGCACACGGCGTGTGGCGGGCCGGTCGGTTGACCGAAGCGACCGCCGCGCCGGCACCCGCGATCACCGCCTGGCATCTGATGCCGGTGTCCACCGTCATCGACCAACTCGACACCGGCCGCAGCGGGTTGACCGAGACCGAGGCCCAGCGACGACGGGCCGACCGTCCAGGTGAGGTCGCCGGCCCCGGCGGGCTGCTCCGCGCCTTCGTCGACGAACTCGCCAACCCGCTCACCCCGGTGCTCGCCGCCGGAGCGGTGCTCTCCGCCAGTTTCGGTTCGCTCGTCGACGCCGCGCTGGTCGGCGGGGTCGTCGGCGCGTCCGCACTTGTCGGCGCGGTACACCAGCGCAACACCGAGAAATCGCTGGCCGAGTTGCTGTCCCGCTCGGCGGTGACCGCCCGGGTCCGCCGCGACGGCGTCGAACGGGTGGTGCCCGCCGCCGACCTCGTTCCCGGCGACGTGATCGTGCTCGAATCCGGCGACGCCGTACCCGCCGACTGCCGGGTGTTGACCTCCGTCGGGCTGGAAGCCGACGAGTCCTCCCTGACCGGCGAGTCGCTGCCGGTCGCCAAGGCCAACCAGCCGGTGGTCGCCGCCGCTGTGGCCGAGCGCTCCTCGATGGTCTACGAAGGGACCAGCATCGCTGCCGGCCGTGGCGACGCCGTGGTCGTGGCCACCGGCGCGGACACCGAAGCCGGCCGCAGTCTTGCCCTGGCCGGGCAGGCACCGCCGGTCAGCGGGGTCGAGGCCCGCCTGGGCAAGCTGACCCGCACCGCGATCCCACTGGCCGCCGGGTCGGCGGTCGCGGTGGCCGGCGCCGGGCTGCTGCGGGGCGTACCGCTGGCCCAGACGGCCGCGACCGCCGCGAACCTGGCCGTCGCCTCGGTGCCCGAGGGTCTGCCGTTCCTGGTCAGCGCCGCGCAACTGGCCGCCGCCCGCCGGCTCGCCGAGCACGGTGCGCTGGTCCGCAACCCGCGCACCATCGAGGCACTGGGCCGGGTCGACGTGCTCTGCTTCGACAAGACCGGCACCCTCACCGAGGGACACCTGATGCTGGCCGGGGTGGGTGACGCCGACTCGTACTCACCGCTGGAACACCTCGACGACCGACTGCGACGCACCCTGGCGGCGGCGTTGCGCGCCACCCCGGCGGCCGACGACCCCGAGGAACTCTCCATGCAGACCGACCGGGCGGTGCTGCGGGGCGCCCGCGCCGCCGGAGTCTCCGAACAGGACGGCGCCCCCGACTGGCGGGCCGCCGGTGGTCTGCCGTTCGAACCGTCGCGCGGGTACCACGCCAGCGTCGGGAAGACCGACACCGGGTTGCTGCTCAGCGTGAAGGGCGCACCGGAGGCGGTCCTACCCCGCTGCGCCGCGAAGCGCATCGCCGGGCGCGACGAGCCGCTCGACGACGCCGGTCGTACCGAACTGCACCGGTTGCTCGGCGAGCGGGCCGGCGCGGGGCACCGGATCCTCGCCGTCGCCGAGTGCACCGTCGCCGACCCGGACATCACCGACGAGGGCGTACGCGGCCTGGTCTTCACCGGCTTCCTGGCGATCGCCGACGGGGTACGCGCCAGCGCCGCGCCGGCCGTCCGGCGGATCCGCCAGGCGGGCGTGCACACCATCATGATCACTGGTGACCACCCGGCAACCGCCGAGGCGATCGCCGCCACCATCAGCGACGGAGACGCCCAACGGGTGGTCACCGCCACCGAACTCGACGAACTCGACGACAACGCGCTCGCGGAGCGGCTGGCCGGCACCGACGTGGTCGCCCGCTGCACGCCGGCCCACAAGGTGCGCATCATCCAGGCGCTGCAGAAGTGCGGGCGTACCGTCGCGATGACCGGCGACGGCGCCAACGACGCACCCGCCATCCGGCTGGCCGACGTGGGCATCGCCCTCGGCCAACGGGGCACCCCGGCGGCGCGTGCCGCGGCCGACCTGGTGGTCACCGACGACCGGCTGGAGACCATCATCGCCACCCTGGTCGAGGGTCGGGCGATGTGGTCCTCGGTCCGCCACGCGCTGAGCATCCTCGTCGGCGGCAACCTCGGCGAGATCGCGTTCAGCGTGCTGACCGCCGCCGCCACCGGCCGGGCCGCGCTCAACGGACGCCAACTACTGCTGGTCAACCTGCTCACCGACATGGCACCGGCGCTGGCCATCGCCGTGCGGCCACCGGGCGGCGACCATGCCGACGGACTGCTCCGCGAAGGCCCGGACAGCTCGCTCGGCCAGACCATGACCCGGGAGATCGGGTTGCGCGCCGCCGCCACCACCCTCGGTGCGACCGCCGGCTGGACACTCGCCCGCTACACCGGCACCCAGCGACGCGCCGGCACGGTCGCCCTGGTCTCCCTGGTCGGTACCCAACTCGGCCAGACCGTGCTGGCCGGCGGCACCAGCCCGACCGTGCTCGCCTCCACCGCCGCGTCCGTCGGCGTGCTGGCCGCGGTCGTGCAGACCCCCGGGCTGAGTCAGTTCTTCGGCTGCACCCCGCTGGGGCCGGTCGGCTGGACCATCGCCACCGGCTCCGCGCTCGGCGCCACCCTCGCCAACGGCGCCCTCACCCGCCTCGTCGCACGACTCCCGCAGGTCGACGGCGAACCGGCCGAAGGCGAACACACCGACGACGAGCAGCCTCACCCGACCGCCGTACCTGACCACGCAGGCGACCCTGTTGCGCAGCCGTTCCCGCGCGCCTGATCGACCTGCCCCGTCATCGGCCCTGCTGCAGCGGCCCGACCGGCATCAGGGGGCGGGATGCCAGGTGGCGGCGGCGCGGCGCAGCCGGTCGTTGACGGCCCGCCCCACACCGGCGTCCGGCACCGGCTCCGCGACGATCTCGGTAACCCCCACGGCGTCGAGTCGGTGCAGCGCATCGAAGAGGCGAGCCGCCGCCTCGGTCAGATCACCGGCGGCGGAGAGCACCTCCACCGCCGCCCAGTGGCCCGCCGGCCGGTCCCGGAACGCCAGGTACCCACGCCCCGCACCGCCGTCGGCACCCACCGACTCCGCGCCGTGGACCAGCCGCAACGGCGTACGCGGCGCATAGTGCGCGGCCAACGTCCCCGGTGCGACCGGCTGCCCCGAGCTACCCGGCCGCACCGTCACCGGGCCGATCGCCTTCTCCAACTCCTCCACCGGCAGGGCACCGAGCCGCAGCACCACGGGATGGTCTCCCCGAGCGTCCACGATCGTCGACTCGATCCCACACCGGCTCGGCCCCCCGTCGAGCACCACGTCCACCGCCGCACCCAGCCCGCGCACCACGTGTTCCGCCCGGGTGGGACTGAGCTGACCGAACCGGTTCGCGCTCGGCGCGGCCACCGGAACCCCGGCGGCGGCGATCAACCGCCGAGCATGCTCGTGGTCCGGCACCCGCACCGCCATGCTGTCCAGCCCGGACGTCACGATCGGCGGGATCCTCTCCGGCCGGTCCACGATCAGCGTCAACGGCCCCGGCCAGAACCGGGCAGCCAGCGCCGCCACGGCCGGCGACACCGGACCCACAAGCGGTGCCAGGTCCGCCGCGTCGGCCAGGTGGGTGATCAGCGGATCGAAGCTCGGCCGCCGCTTCGCCTCGAAGATCCGGGCCGCCGCCCGCGCGTCAAGCGCGTTCGCACCCAGCCCGTAGACCGTCTCCGTCGGAAAGGCCACCAACCCACCCGTACGCAACACGTCGGCCGCCTCACCGAGGTCACCGTCGGCAGGCAGCACACGAGGAGATCCCACGCTCACACCCTCGACGCTAGCCTGCCGCCGACGCCCACCCGACGCGCCCCGCGTCGAGTGCCTACATCTCCCCGGGAGCAGGCCGAAGCAGGCCCAACTGCGGATCGAAGCAGACGAGTCCGTGCTCAGCGGCAATTCGTGCGGCACCGGCCGACACTTCCGTACAACGGCTGTACACCATGGGAAAGTAGATGAACGGTCCCGACGCCTCGTCGATCAATGGTCCCGTCGACCACGGGCTACCGTCGTTCTCGTCCTCAGTGAGGTCGATCCACCGCTCAAGCAGGGCTTCGACGTAGGCTCGGATACGCGGCGTCGGCGGGAACTCGCCCTTACCGACGAACTTCTCATAGAGTGCCTCGAAGGTGGCCAGCGCTGCGGCGTTGTCAGCGGGCCGATCACCTTCCCACACCGCCAAGTCGTAACTCACGAGGCGCAGTGTGCCAGCCAGCAACGACATTCGCGGCAGCAGCGGTGCCGTCACCGCCGCCGGACGATGGTCCGGACGGCCTTGAGACTAGAAAGATCGCGGATGGCTGGTCGGGTGGCTCGCTCCCGGTCAGCCGTCCGTCGTTGTCGGGGGCGTCGGCGTCAATCGGCCGGCTCCATGACCCTGGACGGCTCTCGGAGGATGGCGGGCAGCTCACCCAAGGCATGCATGACCGGCCCGCACCAGCTGGGGTCGGTGTCGTTGTGCTCCGTGGTCCGGAAGACGCTCATACCGACCGCTGCCGCCCCGGGCAGCTCACCGTCTGAGCCGTCGCCGACGAAGAAGCACTCCGCCGGCTCTACCCCCAGGCGCTCGGCAGCAAGGTGATAGATCGCCGGGTCGGGTTTGGCCAGCCCGACATCGCAGGAGAAGATCGCGACATCGAACCGTCGGGCAAGCGGACTCTGCGGCCACGACTCGGAAGTGTCCGAGGTGGCGTTGCTGATAAGGGCCAGCGGATGACCACCGGCGCGTAGCGCGTCGAGCACGTCCAGGGTGGCGGGTGAGGCGCTGTCCAGCACCCGGCGTCCGAGGGCCCGCCGATGCTCACCGGCCCGTGCCACCTGGGCGTCGGTCGGGGCGCCGCCGAGGCGTCCGGCGATGATGCGGATGGTCTCCTCCACGTCCCACCGGACCAGCCGGTCCCGCCAGGTGGCGTGGTAGGCGGCGACCATCTCGGCCGGAGCCACGCCGACCATGACCGCCATTTCGCCGACTACCCGGTCACGCTCCTCGTCGGCCCCGTGGATCAAGGTGTGGAAGAGGTCGAAGATCACTGGTCGACACATCGCAGCATCCTACGGAGGCGACCTTCGGCACGCCTTCGCCACGCTTCTGCTCGACCAGGGCGATGAGCGGAGGGCGTGCACCGCTTGCTGTACGGATGGCTGTACTCGACCCGAGATCAGCCGAGGAAAGTGCTGGTGGAGCCCAGGGGACTCGAACCCCTAACCCCTGCCTTGCAAAGGCAGTGCTCTGCCAGTTGAGCTAGGGCCCCGTCACGGCGCTCAGGCCGCAGGTCGGAGCGGGTGGCGTCAGCGCAGGTCCGGCGAGGTGGTCGCCTCGTGCCAGAGGGCGCGCTCGTCGTTGGCTTCCTTGATCTTCTTGGCCACCACCGCGGCCACGCCGACGACACCGACCAGGATCAACAGCTTCTTGAACATCGGGGCTGCCCCTCACGCTCGACGTGCCGTCGGACCATGTGCGGTGGGGCTAGCTGGAATCGAACCAGCGACCTCAGAGTTATCAGCTCTGCGCTCTAACCGACTGAGCTATAGCCCCGCGTAGCGACGAGCAAGGTTAACCCATCCGCCCAGCGCCCCCCAAATCGGGGCCAGGCCCGCCAGTCACCCCGCGTCACCCCCTGAACCTACCCGAGCACCGGGGGCGGGCATACCGGGTTATCGCGCCCGCCACGACCCGCCACCACCCCGATGGACCCCTCCCGCCAGATGCGGCATCCCGCGCAAACCCCGCCGCCGGAAACCCCGAGATGCGGCATCCCGCGTCGGTCTGGCCGCCGACCCCGCGCGCATCTGGCCCGCCGCGGCGTCCGCACCGGCAGAGCAGGCGCCCCGGTACGGAAACGCCGGTCCGCGCCACCGCTGAGGGTGGCCCGGACCGGCGTGGATGTTTCTTGTCAGTCCCGCTCGGCGAGGGTCAGCTCGATGCCGCCGACCAGGTCGGCGCAGACGTTGTAGACGAACGCCCCGAGGGTGGCCAGCGCGGTGAACAGCACGACGTTTACCAGGCCGATCAACGCCGAACTGAAGATCACACCGCTTGCGGTGATCTGGAAACCGTCCGTGCTCTGCCCACCACCCGCGTTGACCAGGTCACCGAGGCTGTCATTCACGCTGGCGAACACGCCCATCGCGTCCAACGCCAGGTACAGCACCGAGGTCGCCACGACGATGACGATGAACAGCACCACCGACACCGCGAAGGCGAACTTCATCACCGACCACGGGTCGATGCGCTTGAGGTTCAGCCGGGCCCGGCGCGGCCCGCGCGAGGCAGCCGAACTGACCGAGGTACGCGCCGCGCGTACCGCCTCACCGACCCGCGCGGCACCCACCGCCGAACTGACCCCCGGGGGCAGCCCACCACCGTTGGCCGGTCGGCCGAGCCCGAACGGCCGAGTGGCGTCCGGCTTCGGACCGACCCCGGTCACCCGGGGCTGGGTGCCGGTCGTGCCGGTGCTGGCCGCCGGCCGGACCCCGGTGGTGCCCACGGTGGGCTTGCCCGCCGAGGCAGCCGCCGACGGGGTGGGGGAAGGCTTACCGACGGATGTCGTGGTGGCTTCCGTGGTGCTGCCCCCGTCGGACGACTTCGCCTCGGTGGCGTCGCCCTCCGACGCCTCTGTCGGCTTGTCGGGCGGTGGGGCCATACCGGGAGCCCGGGTGAATTTCGGGGCAGGCGCGTCGGCAGGGACGGTGGCCCGACCCACGGCCGCGCGGCCGGTCGTTGGCGTGCCGCTCTTCGCGGCCTCCTCGTCGACCGGGTTGGCCGAGGTCCCCGCGTTCCCCGACTTCGCCTGTGTCTCCGTCATTCAACTAGTCCTGTTCGTCAGGCTCGTCGGCATTTCGAGCAATCGCCACGATAGTCACGCCGTCCGGAAGGTCCATCAGCTTGACCCCCATTGTGTTCCGGTCACGCGTACGGCGTACAGGCTTCACCGGAGTCCGGATGACGCCACCGTTGCTGGTGATAGCGAACAGCTCATCGTCCGGGTCGATCACGACAGCGCCGACCAGACCACCGCGTCGCTCGGTGATCTTCGCAGTCAGCACACCCTTACCTCCCCGGCCCTGCACCGGGTATTCCTCGATCGGGGTACGTTTCGCGTATCCGCCGTTCGTGGCCACCAGCACGTCCAGACCCTCCCGGACGACCTCCATGGCCAACAACACATCTTCCTCACTGAAGCGCATGCCGATCACGCCGGAGGTCGCCCGGCCCATCGGGCGCAGTGCCTCGTCCGTGGCGTTGAACCGGATCGCCTGGGCGTTCTTGGAGACCAGCAGCAGGTCGTCGGTGGGGCCGACGAGCGCAGCACCGACCAGCTCGTCCTCATCGCGCAGGTTGATCGCGATGATGCCGCCGGACCGGTTGGAGTCGAACTCCTCAAGCCGCGTCTTCTTCACCAGGCCGTTCTTCGTCGCCAGGACCAGGTAGGGAGCCACCTGGTAATTCGGAATCTCGATGATCTGTGCGATCTGCTCGTCCGGTTGGAAGGCGAGCAGATTGGCCACGTGCTGGCCCTTGGCCACCCTACTGGCCTCCGGAAGCTCGTACGCCTTGGCCCGGTACACCCGCCCCTGGTTCGTGAAGAACAGCATCCAGTCGTGCGTCGAGCAGACGAAGAAGTGGCTGACGATGTCGTCCTGCCGCAGCGTGGCGCCACTGACACCCTTGCCACCGCGCCGCTGCGAACGGTAGAGATCGAGCTTGGTCCGCTTGGCGTACCCGGTCCGGGTGATCGTGACGACCACGTCCTCCCGCGCGATGAGGTCCTCCATCGAGACCTCACCGTCGAACGGCACGATCTTGGTACGTCGCTCGTCGCCCCACTTGGCGATGATCTCGCCCAACTCCTCCGAGACGATCCTGCGCTGCCGCTCCGGCTTCGCGAGGATGTCCTTGAGGTCCGCGATCTCCACCTCGAGCTTGGCCAGGTCGTCGAGGATCCGCTGCCGTTCCAGCGCGGCGAGCCGGCGCAGCTGCATGTCCAGGATCGCGGTCGCCTGGATCTCGTCGATCTCCAGCAGCCGGATCAGGCCCTGCCGGGCGTCGTCCACCGTCGGCGACCGCCGGATCAGGGCGATCACCTCGTCCAGGGCGTCCAGCGCCTTCGACAGACCACGCAGGATGTGCGCCCGCTCCTCGGCCTTGCGCAGCCGGAACGCCGTCCGCCGCCGGATCACCTCGATCTGGTGCTCGACGTAGTAGCGGATGAACTGGGCCAGGTTCAGCGTGCGCGGCACCCCGTCGACGAGCGCCAGCATGTTCGCACCGAAGGTCTCCTGGAGCTGGGTGTGCTTGTAGAGGTTGTTCAGCACCACCTTGGCGACCGCGTCGCGCTTGAGCACCAGCACCAGCCGCATACCGGTCCGCCCGGAGGACTCGTCCCGGATGTCGGCAATCCCGCCGAGCTTGCCCTCCTTGATCAGCTCAGCGATCCGCTCGGCCAGGTTGTCCGGGTTCACCTGGTACGGCAACTCGCTGACGACGAGCGCGGGCCGGCCCCGCTTGTCCTCCTCGACCTCGACCACGGCGCGCATCCGGATCGAGCCACGACCCGTGCGGTACGCGTCCTGGATGCCCGCCTGCCCGACGATCAGGCCGTAAGTGGGGAAGTCCGGGCCCTTGACGATCTCCAACAGCGCTTCGAGGGTCTCGGCCTCCTCGGCCCCCGGGTGATCCAGGCACCACTGCACCGCCGCGCCGATCTCCCGCAGGTTGTGCGGTGGGATCTTGGTGGCCATGCCGACCGCGATGCCCTCGGAGCCGTTGATCAGCAGGTTCGGGATCCGCGACGGCAGGATGGTGGGCTCCTTGGCCCGGCCGTCGTAGTTGTCCTGCATATCGACGGTGTCCTCGTCGATGTCCCGCATCATCTCCATGGCCAGCGGGTCGAGCTTGCACTCGGTGTTGTGGCTGACGAACCCGTCGGAGACGAACGAGTGGTCGTCGGTGTCGACCCGGATGCTGTAGACCGGCTGCACGCCGGCGTCCGCGACCTCGGCCACCTCGGCGTAGTAGAAGCGCCCGTCGACGAGCGGCTCGACCACGTCGAGCACCTCGGCGTTGGTGATCCGAGCGGCGATCTCGTCGCGGTCCCGCTCCCAGCGCTCGATCCGGTCGACGTTGTGCCGGCGCAACCAGTCCCGCTCGGTCCACCGGCTCGCGCCGTGCTCGCGGATGAAGTCGCCGACCAGCGGCACGTGATCGCTGGAGAGCGCGGTGCTGCCGGCCGGCACCGACGCCAATTCCGACTCCAATTTGGCCTGCTTGCGACCGAGGAAGCCGACCTGGGCGGCGAAGATCCGCGCATCCCGGCGGTTGGTGACGACGACCTTGATCTCGCCGCTGTCGTACCGGCACTGCCGGCTGATCACGCCGAACTCCAGCAACAACTGCTGCACCTCGCGGGCGAGCCGCTCGCTGCGGGTGGAGTAGCTGATCTGGATGGTGTTGCGCGGCAGCAGCGAGGAGGAGCCGTCGCCCTCGAAGATCGCCTGGAGGAAGGCCCGCTTGATGGCCGCCAGCCCCTGCCAGACGAACTCCGGCACGAACTTCGCCGCGCTCCGCGCCCCGATCATCTCGCCGAGCACGCTGGCCCGCAGCGCGGTGAGGTCTTGGACGTCCAACTCGTGCAGCCTGCTGCCAGAGGCGATAGTCCGCTCGCTGACATAGCGAGGGCCGCCCACCGCCAGGTCATAGGCGGCAAGCACCCGGACAAAGAACTCGCGATCGACGTTGTTGAAGCCGGCGCGGCTCTCGGAGACCCAGCCCTCGCTGACGAAGGCACCCGCGAGAACGGCGGCCTCGACGTGCTCCAGCATCGGGTAGCCGATCTCGTCCGGCACGCTGCGCTGGAGCACCACCCGGTCACTAGGGGAGATCTCGGCGAGCAGCTTCCAGAGCAGGGTCGGCACGCCGGCCACGTCCACCAGGCAGAGCACCGGGTGGTTGTGGGTGCCGGTCAGCTCGTACCCCTCGCGGGTGCGCAGCCGCAGCGTCGGGTGCTCACCGGAGTGGAAGAACTTCGAGGCGTGGACCAGGTCGCCGTTGCGGTCGCGGACCTTGAGCTCGATGTCGACCTCGCTGTTCGCCGCGGCGCCCGGCACCACGTCGCCGATCCGCACGCTTCCCAGGGCGGTACGAATACGGCTGTCTGCCGTGACGCAGTAGCGCATGGCCGCAGCCGGATCGTTACCGGGTGAGCCGAAGTTGCCGTTGCCGTCGACCAGGGGATAGCGCAGCGACCAGGGCTGGGCCATCCGGACCAGCGCGTCGTAGATGGGCGAGTCGCCGTGCGGGTGGAACTGGCCCATCACGTCGCCGACGACCCGGGAGCACTTCACGTAGCCCCGGTCCGGCCGGTAGCCGGAGTCGAACATCGCGTACAGGATCTTGCGGTGGACCGGCTTGAGCCCGTCCCGGACGTCCGGCAGCGCCCGCCCGACGATGACGCTCATGGCGTAGTCGAGGTAGGAGCGCTGCATCTCCACCTCGAGCCCGACCGGCTCGATCCGGTCGTGCGAGACGACGGCGGCCAGCGCCTCGGGGACCTCGGGCTCGTTAGGTGTGGACTCGGGGGAATCGGTCACTGTTAACCCTTATCAGACTGAGTGTCGCTTTTGCGCTGTGGATAACGGCTGTGGATACCGGCCAAGCTGTGGATAACTCTGTGGACCGGCAGCCGGACCGCTGGTCGCGGCCCGACTGCCGGGCCCGTCAGATGTCCAGGAAGCGAACGTCCTTGGCGTTGCGCTGGATGAACGAGCGGCGTGCCTCCACGTCCTCGCCCATCAACACGCTGAACAGCTCGTCGGCGGTGGCCGCGTCGTCCAGGGTCACCTGGCGCAGCGTACGGGTGGCCGGGTTCATCGTGGTCTCCCACAGCTCCGGGTAGTTCATCTCGCCGAGGCCCTTGAACCGCTGGATGTCATCCGGCTTGGCGTTCGGCTTCTTCTGCTGGCGCAGCGCGACCAGCCCGTCGCGTTCCCGGTCGGAGTACGCGTACTGCGCGTCGTCGCCCTTCCGGTTCCACTTGATCTTGTAGAGCGGTGGGGCCGCCAGGTAGACGTGGCCCAGTTCCACGAGCGGGCGCATGAAGCGGAACAGCAGGGTGAGCAGCAGCGTCTGGATGTGCTGGCCGTCGACGTCGGCGTCGGCCATCAGCACGATCTTGTGGTACCGCAGCTTCTCGATGTCGAAGTCGTCGTGGATGCCGGTGCCGAGCGCCGTGATCAGCGCCTGCACCTCGTTGTTCTTCAGCACCCGGTCGATCCGGGCCTTCTCCACGTTGAGGATCTTGCCGCGGATCGGCAGGATCGCCTGGGTCCGTGGATCGCGCCCCTGCTTGGCCGAGCCGCCGGCCGAGTCACCCTCGACGATGAACACCTCGGACTCGCGCGGGTCGGTGGACTGGCAGTCGGCCAGCTTGCCCGGCATCGAGCCGGATTCCAGCAGTGACTTGCGCCGGGCCAGTTTGCGGGCCTGCTGGGCGGCGATCCGGGCGCGGGCGGCCTGGGAGGCCTTGGTGATGATGATCTTCGCTTCGGCGGGGTTGCGGTCCAGCCAGTCGACCAGCCGGTCGTTGCAGACCCGCTGCACGAAGCTCTTCACCGGGGTGTTGCCCAGCTTGGTCTTGGTCTGGCCCTCGAACTGCGGGTTGGTCAGCTTGACCGAGATGATCGCGGCCAGGCCCTCGCGGATGTCCTCACCGGAGAGCTTCTCGTCGCTCTTGAGCAGCTTCTTGTCCGTGCCGTACCGGTTGACGACGCTTGTCAGCGCGGCCCGGAAGCCCTCCTCGTGGGTGCCGCCCTCGTGCGTGTTGATGTTGTTGGCGAAGGTGTAGACGGACTCGCCGTACGACTCGTTCCACTGCATGGCGATCTCGAGCGCCATGCCCTCCTCCTCGGCGCCGTACTCGATCACCGTCTTGTGGATCGGGGTCTTCGAGGCGTTGAGGTGCCGGACGAAGTCGGCGATGCCGCCGTCGTACTTGAAGGTGACCTCGCGGAGCTTGCCGTCCTCGCCCTCCGCGACCCGCTCGTCCAGCAGGTGGATGGTGAGGCCACGGGTCAGGAACGCCATCTCCTGGAGCCGGCGGTAGATCGTCTGGAGGTCGAAGTCGACGGTCTCGAAGACGTCCGGATCCGGCCAGAAGGAGACCGCGGAGCCGGTGCGGTCGGTCGGCTCGCCCTTCTCCAGGGCGGTCGGCTTGGAGTGGTGGTACTGCTGCCGCCAGACGAAGCCGTCCTTGTGGATCTCCACGGCCATCCTGGTGGAGAGAGCATTAACCACGCTGACGCCGACGCCGTGCAGGCCGCCGGAGACCGCGTACGCCTTGCCGTCGAACTTGCCGCCCGCGTGCAGGATGGTCAGGGCCACCTCGACACCCGGCTTCTTGAGCTTGGGATGCAGGTCGACCGGGAAGCCCCGGCCGTTGTCGGTGACCCGGACGCCGCCGTCGGCGAGCAGCACCACGTCGATGGTGTCGCAGTAGCCGGCCAGCGCCTCGTCCACGGCGTTGTCCACGACCTCCCACACGAGGTGGTGCAGGCCGCGTTCGCCGGTGGACCCGATGTACATGCCGGGCCGCTTGCGGACCGCCTCCAGCCCTTCGAGGACGGTGATCGACTCGGCGCCGTACTCCTGATTGTCCTGCGCTGCCACCCTCGGCCACTTTCTCGCGCCCGACGCGCCGTTGGGCACGTCGAACGCGGGTTCGGCGGACAGACGCGACGTCGGCACGCGGACCGGCACCGGGGACAATCCGGGGTACGGGTCGAACGCGCCGGTCGCCGTGGTTGCCCGCGGATCGCGATCGGCTCGACCCGAGTCGGACGGATGATCGCGGGCCCGCACCGGACCCGTGACCCGTCACTCCGCACCGGGTCTTCGTCTCACGCCAATCTTACTGTGCGCAGGCGACAGAACCACTACTCGGCACCCCTTCGCAGCGGCTCAGATCTCCGTAGCGGGCCGAATCGCGCTGTCCGCGACTCCCCCTACACGCCACGGCATGATCAACGCATCTGTCGCAGGACGGTGCTGCCGGGTGCGGCGACGAGCGGTGGACGGTAATGGTCGGTACGACCCGGGACGGGCGATTCTTGACCCTCGGGTTGCCGCAGCGGCCTTGATCTTTCACCGTTGGAACCGGACGATCGACCCGATCCACTCGCCCGTGCCTTGAGAGGTGACACCCGATGGGGCTGGACAACGTCGCGGTTCAGTGGCCGCGGACCGGCCGCTTCTACGATCCGGTCGCGCCGGCCGAGTTCGTCGACTTCGGCGACATCGTCGAGGTGCCGGGGATCTCGGCACCGACCGCAGCGCTCGCTGAGCTGATCGCGAAGACAGGCACGGTCCGGGCCACCGCGTACACCGAGGTGGTGGATCTGATCCTCGGACTCGATGGTGTGCTCTACGCCACAGACGCCGCCGCCGAGGACGAGGATCCGGTGATCGACCCGGACGGGTGCGGTTGGATCGCGGGCGGCATCGAACGCTTCGTCGCCGCACACCGGCCGCACGGCGAGGCGGTGACCTTCGACTCGGTGGGTACTGTGCTGCGCTCGCTGCTGGCCGACGGTCGCCTGGCCGAGCAGCAGCTACGGTGGCTGGACAGCCGGCTGGACGCGCTGCGCGACGACAGCGGGGCCGCGCCGCAGTGGACCTTCACCTGCGCGGAGTTGAGCGTGCTCGCCGCCTTCTACCGGCGCTGCGCCGACAACGGCTTCGCCGTCTACGCCGAGTCGGCGGCACCTCGCCGGGCAGCCCAGTCGTAGCGGTCGTCGGCCCTTGGCCCCGGGGCCGCCGGTCAGCCGTAGGTGTCCCGCGGGCCCCGGCCGCGTACCCGTCGCGGGCCACGGGACCAGGACGGGGCCGCCGGACCGTGGATGTGCAGTTTGCGGACCACGTTGTGGCCGACCTCGCGGGCGATCTGCTGCAGCAGCGAGCCGGCGAGCAGCCGTAGCTGCGTCGCCCAGGCCGTGGAGCGGGCCTCGACGGTCAGTTCGCCGTTCTCCAGCTTCACCGGCCGGCTGTGCTGGGCGACCTCCGCGCCCACCACCCGTTCCCAGGCGCCGAAGACGGTGGCCTCGGCCGCTGGTTGTTGCCAGCCACGGGCCTTCACTAGTCGGTTGAGTACCGCGCCCAGCGGCTGCGGATCGCGGGGGTCCGGGCCGGGCCCGGAGTAGCCGCGCAGCCGGCGCTCGCCGTCGCCGCCCCCGCCGGCGGCGCGGCGGCGGGGGCGGCCGGCGGCCTCCCGCCGCGCCTTGGCCGCGTCCAGGACCGCGCGAGCCAACTGCGGCCCGGAGACCCCCTCGCCGTCGCCGGACTGCGCCGTGGGTGCTGCGGCTGTCGGCTCCGCCGGGCGGCCGGCGGGTTCGTCGGTTCGGCCGCCGTCGCCGGTGCCACCCTCCCCGGCGGTACGCGCACCGCGTCGCTGCGGAACGCCACGCGGCTGGCTCGAAGGCGCGCTGTCCGGATCCGGCTGCGGTGGTTCAGTCGGCACGACGCACCGTCCCCTCCGTGACCTCGTACCGGGCGCCGCGCAGGGTGGCTGGCACGTCGTCGGCGACCGCGCAGGTCACCAGCAGTTGACTGGCTCCGCCGACGAGTTCGGCGAGCCGGTCCCGCCGGCCGGAGTCCAGTTCCGCGAAGACGTCGTCGAGCACCAGGACCGGTTCGATCCCGTCGTTGCGCAGCAGGTCGTAGCCGGCCAGGCGCAGCGCAAGCGCGTACGACCAGGATTCGCCATGGCTGGCGTAGCCCTTGGCCGGCAGCGGGCCTAGGGTGAGGGTGAGGTCGTCGCGGTGCGGGCCGACCAGGGTGGTGCCCCGTTCGATCTCGGCGGGGCGGGACTCCGCCAGCGTGCTGATGAGCAACGCCGCGAGGGCGTCCCGGTCGGTGGTGGGTTCGGCGAGGTCCACCGAGGGCCGGTAGCTGATTCCGGCCGCGCCCCGACCAGCGGCCACCGCGTCGTACGCCTTGGTCACGTGCGGCGCCAGGGCGGCGACCAGTTCCAGCCGCCCGGCGAGCAGCTCGGCGCCGTGCCGGGCCAGGTGGGTGTCCCAGACGGCGAGGGTGGACAGGTCCCCGCCCCGCGATCCGCCGGTCTTGCGGGCGAGGTACGCGGTGCGCAGCAGCGCGTTGCGTTGCTTGACCACCCGCTCGTAGTCGGCGCGCACCCCGGCGTAGCGGGGTTGACGCAGCACCAGCAGGTCGTCGAGGTAGCGGCGGCGTTCCGCCGGGTCGCCCCGGACCAGTTCGAGGTCCTCCGGGGCGAAGAGGACCAGCCGTAGCGCGCCCAGCACGTCGCGGGCCCGGCGGGCCGGAGAGCGGCCGAGGCGGGCCCGGTTGGCCTTGCCCGGGACGATCTCCAACTCCACCAGGAGTTCGCGGTCGCCGTGCACCACCGCGCAGCGGATCACCGCGGCGGCGGCGCCCATCCGCACCAGTGGTGCGTCGGTGGCGACCCGGTGGGAGTCGAGTGTCGCGACGTAGCCCAGCGCCTCGACCAGGTTGGTCTTGCCGACGCCGTTGACGCCGATCAGCACGTTCGGGCCCGGTTCGAGGTCGACGTCGATCCGCTCGTAGGAGCGGAAGTCGACAAGTTCGAGCCGGCGGACGTACACGGGTCGCGGTGCCGGTCAGGGCTTGCGTACGGCGTGCCCACCGAACTGCTGCCGCAGTGCGGAGACGGCCTTGAGCGCCGGGGAGTCCTCCTGCCGGGAGGAGAACCGGGCGAACAACGAGGCGGTGATGACGTTCAGCGGCACGGCGAGACGGACCGCCTCGTCCACCGTCCAGCGCCCCTCGCCAGTGTCCTCGGTGTAGTCGCTGAGCTGGGTCAGCTCCGGGTCCTCCTCGAGGGCCCGGTCGAGCAGGTCCAGCAGCCAGGAGCGGACCACGGTGCCCTCACGCCAGGACTTGATCACGCCGGGCACGTTCGTGACCAGCTCGGAGGCGGCCATCAGCTCGTAGCCCTCGGCGTAGGCGTGCATCAGGCCGTACTCGATGCCGTTGTGCACCATCTTGGCGTAGTGGCCGGCGCCGACCGGCCCCGCGTGCACGAAGCCGTATTCGCCGTCGGGCTTGAGCGCGTCGAAGATCGGCATGAGCCGGTCGACGTGGTCCTGCGCACCGCCGACCATCAGGCCGTAGCCGTTCTCCCGGCCCCACACCCCGCCGGAGACGCCCACGTCGACGTAGCCGATGCCGCGCTCGTGCAGCCGCTCCGCCCGGGGTGCGTCCTCGCTGAACCGCGAGTTGCCGCCGTCGATGACGAGGTCGCCCTCGTCGAGCACGGCGGCCACCTCGTCGATTGTGGCGTCGGTGACGGCGGCGGGCACCATCACCCACACCGCGCGGGGCGCCTCCAGCTTGTCGGCCAGCTCAGCCATGCTGGCGACATCGCTGCGCTCCAGGTTGTGGTCCAGACCGACCACCTCGTGACCGGCGGTGCGCAGCCGTTCGCGCATGTTGCCGCCCATCCGGCCGAGTCCTACCAGGCCGAGCTGCATCTCTGGTGACCTTTCGTGGGGTGCGGTTGGCTCTGCCGGTCAGCGGGACACGCGGATCGGCATGATGAGGTACCGGTACCCACCAATGAGCTCGCCATCCTCACCGGCGGGGGAAATCACCGCCGGCTTGAAGGCGTCGACGAAGTGCAGCACGGCGAACTGGGTGCCGAGGTTGGACAACCCGTCGATGAGGTACTGCGGGTTGAACCCGATGGTCAACGGCTCGCCGGTGAAGCTGGCCTCCATGGCCTCGCTGGCCCGGGCCTCCTCGGTGCCACCGGCCTCCACCACCAGCCCGTCGGCGCCGAAGCTGAGCAGTACGGGGGTGGCGCGCTCGGCGACCAGGGCGACCCGCTTGACCACCTCGATGAGGGTGCTGACCGGCACCCGGGCCTCGGCGTTGTGGTTGGCCGGGAAGAGCGATCGGACCGGCGGGTAGTTGGCACCGTCGAGCAGCCGGCTGGTGGTGCGTCGGGTGCCACCGGAGAAACCGATCATGCCTTCGCCGGCGGCACCCTGCGACAGAGCCAGGACGACCTGGCCGCCGAGGGGCCCGAGGGTCTTGGCGGTGTCGTTCAGCGTCCGGGCGGGGACCAGTGCGTTGAGGCTGATCTCCGGGTCGTCCGGGTTCCACTCCATCTCGCGCAGGGCCAGCCGGTAGCGGTCGGTGGCGAGCATGGCCAGGTTGCCGCCGGAGAGTTCGATCCGCACGCCGGTCATCATCGGCAGCGTTTCGTCCCGGCTGGCGGCTACCGCCACCTGCGCCACGGCTGCGGCGAACGCGGCCGCGTCGATGGTGCCGGCGCTGGCCGGCATCTCGGGCAGGGTGGGGTAGTCCTCCACCGGCATGGTGGGCAGGGTGAACCGGGCGCTGCCACAGACCAGTTCGAGATGCGCGCCGACGGCGGCGATGTCGACGGGCTTGGCGGGTAACGCCTTGGTGATTTCGGCGAGCAGCCGCCCGGAGACCAGCGCGGCGCCGTCGGCGTCGCCCTGGACCTCCACGGTGACCTGGCTGCTGACCTCGTAGTCGAAGCCGGAGACCTGCAGGCTGCCGTCGGTGACGCGCAGCAGCACGCCGGCCAACACCGGTACGGACGGCCGGTTGGGCAGGCTCTTCGCGGTCCAGGCCACGGCCTCGGCGAGCGCGTCGCGCTCCACTCGGAACTTCATCAATGCCTCCGCGTCGACGTCGACGTCGTCAACTCTCTCATGCCGGACGCTGCCCACCGACCCGCCTGGCGTGCGGGTACCCCTCGCACCTTAGGGCGCGAGCGTATCGGCTGTGTGCCCGACCCCGTGGATCGTGTCGCTGCTGACGGGTCCGTCCCGGCTGCTGTCGACCGATCCACAGGAAGTCCAACGGTGATGATTGGTTTTTGTTCTTTCAGAAGAGATAACTCATCGTCTTCATCGCACCTGTGCAAACTGTGGAGAACCCGAGTATGGGCAGGTCAGACAGGTTATCTACAGGTGGGTTCGCTGTGGATGAGCGGGGGTAAAACCCGGTCCGCGATCCACAGGCGGTCCTCGTGCACCCGGTTGTCCACCGTCGTCCACCGGTTGTCCACCGGTAATCCACCGACTTTCTCCCCAGCCCTGTGGATCGTCGTGGGCGTCCGGACCGTCGTTGTCCCCAGAACCTTCAACAGCTTCCCCACAGGCGACCGACCGGCAGTGGACAACGCCGAAGGTTGTCCCCAGGCGTCCACAGGAGTCCACAACGTTGTCCCCAGGGTTTCTCCACAGGCTGTGGGTAACCGGGTGTTGACGGCACGTGTTCGTCCACCGCCGGTGGACAACAAGCTGTGGACAACGAGTGGCGGGCGGTGTGGACACGCCTGCGATGGTGTGGCCTAGACCTCGTCGAGAGTCAACTCGGAGACCACGAAAAAGGGTCCGACCGTGACCGGCCGTACCCTCACCGTGATCGTGCGGCGGGCGTACCCCTCAGGTGTTCTGCTTGATCCGGTTGGTCAGCTCGGCGATCTGGTTGTAGAGCGAGCGCCGTTCGGCCATCTGCTGGCGGATCTTGCGGTCGGCGTGCATCACGGTCGTGTGGTCCCGCCCGCCGAAGGCCTGGCCGATTCGGGGCAGCGACAGGTCGGTCAGCTCGCGGCACAGGTACATGGCGACCTGGCGGGCGTTCACCAACACCCGCGACCGGGAGTGCCCGCGCAGGTCCTCCAGGCTGACGCCGAAGTAGTCGGCGGTGGAGACCATGATCTGGTCTGCGGTGATCTCCGGACCGGCACCGTCCGGGATGAAGTCCCGCAATACCTCCTCGGCCAGCGACAGCTCCACGTTCGACCGGGTCAGGCTGGCGAACGCGGTGACCCGGATCAGTGCCCCTTCCAACTCGCGGATCGAGTTCGACACCCGGGAGGCGATGAACTCCAGCACGTCCGGCGGGGCGTACAGGCGCTCCTGCGCGGCCTTCTTCTGCAGGATCGCGATCCGGGTCTCCAGGTCCGGTGGCTGGATGTCGGCGAGCAGGCCCCACTCGAATCGGGTCCGCAGCCGATCCTCCAGGGTCGCCAGCTGTTTGGGCGAGCGGTCGGAGGTGATCACGATCTGCTTGTTGGCGTTGTGCAGCGTGTTGAAGGTGTGGAAGAACTCCTCCTGGGTCCGCTCGCGGTTCTCCAGGAACTGGATGTCGTCGATCAGCAGGATGTCGACGTCGCGGTAGCGGCGTTGGAAGGCGCTGGTCTTGTCGTCCCGCAGCGAGTTGATGAAGTCGTTCGTGAATTCCTCGGTCGAGACGTACCGGACCGAGCGGGCGTTGCCCAGCGTGGTGGCGTAGTGGCCGATCGCGTGCAGCAGGTGGGTCTTGCCCAGTCCGGAGCTGCCGTAGATGAACAGCGGGTTGTAAGCCTTCGCCGGTGACTCGGCCACCGCCACGGACGCGGCGTGCGCGAAGCGATTGGACGACCCGATGACGAACGTCTCGAACATGTACTTCGGGTTGAGCCGGTTGCCACCACTGTCCGCACCGGTCGGCAGCCGCCGATCGTCGCGGCCGACCGGTCGGTGGTCCGGTCCGCTGCGGCCCGGTCCGCTGTCGGTTCCTCCGTCGGCCGGTATCGCCCGGATCACATGCTGGTCGCGGGGCGAAACGCCGGAATCGTCGCCGTAGCGGGGTGCGAAGCCGCGCGGGCCGGCGGTGGCTCGCTCCAGGTGCCCACCCTGTTCGGCGTAACCCATCCGCTCCGACGCCCGCCGTCCCGTGCTCTCGGCCGGCGGGACGGGCTCGCCGAACCCGGCGCCGAAGAGGCTCTCCTGCCCGCCGGGGCCCGCGGTACGCGAATCATCCTCGGCCGGCGGTGTCTCCGGCGGTGCCGGCCGGTCGAAGCGGCCCGGGTGCGGCTGCTCGGGAATCAGTGGGAGCTGCCGCCCGCCGTCGGGACCGGCCGACCGGTCGTCCAACCCGCCGGGACCGTGGTCCATCGAATCCGATTCGGGGGTGCTGCGGTAGACGGTGCCGGTGGCCCGGCCGTCCTCCGGTACCCGGACGGTGACGGCGACCTGGACCGGCCGGCCCAGCCGGCGGGTCAGCGCCTCGGTGATGGCCGGGCGCAGCCGGGACTCGATCACGTCTCGGGTGAAGGTGTCCGGCACGGAGAGCAGGACGGTGTCCTCGACGATCGCTCGCAGCCGGGTCAGCCGCAGGTAAGCCCGCTGCTGCGCGGAAATGATCTCGTCGGCGAGTTCGTCGGTCGTCGCCGTCCACACCGCGGCAAGGTCGGTCGTACCGGCCACCGTCGTGCCACCCCCTCGCCTCTGCTCCCGGACGCCGCCGTCTCCCGGTGGCGCCCGTACCGGCGGGCGAGATGACGCCACCCACCCGATCGCCGCACCCGGTCGTTCTCCACAAGTTATCCACAGCCTGTGTACCGACCGATTGTGGCCGCCCGCCGATCGCGGGTCGGACCTGCCCCCTGCCGTGGCCGGGCACTGAAGCGGGGTTCACCGTGCCGAACGATTCACTACCGTGTCCGGTCTTGCCTGCCGGCGACATCGGCGAAACTCCGACGCTGACCGCAATCGGGCACGGTAACAGCGTTGTCGCCGCGTCTTCAACCGCCGGCGCGGGTCGCCCCTGTCGGCATTCGTGAAAACCGCCGCTTCGGTCGTCTTCCGTCGCAGCTCACCGCCGCGGTGACCGGGTTTGACGCTGATTGCCCCCCGACCTACGCTGGAGGGGCTGCTCTCACGCCCTCTGCTAGGGTGATGGGTGCTCGCTGCCCGCGGTCGCACACCGCACAACCGAGGTCACGCACCGCAGGGCAGCACCGATCGGGGCTGCCGCAGCGGCGGCCCGGACCACCACGACCCGGCGATTCACTCGTCCGGGCGTCCGACAACGGAGAGCCTGACGTGAGCAAGCGCACCTACCAGCCGAACAACCGCCGGCGCGCGAAGACCCACGGCTTCCGGCTGCGCATGCGCACCCGGGCCGGCCGCGCCATCATCTCGACCCGTCGCGCCAAGGGCCGCGCCCGCCTGTCGGCCTGAGGCCGGTCAGGTCCGCTCCGGAGGACGTGACGTCGTGCTGGCGGCCGCCCAACGACTGCGGCGCAGCAGCGACTTCGCCGCAGCGGTTCGCGGTGGCCGGCGAGCCGGTCGCGGCGCCCTGGTCGTCCATCTGACGGTGCCGGGCACAACCGGATCCGAAGACGCAGCGCCGAAGCCGGCGCGGGACAGCGCGGAGGCAGACTCCACGCTGGTGTCCCGCGCCGGCTTCGTGGTTTCCAAGGCGGTCGGACCGGCGGTGGTCCGCAACCGGGTCCGCCGTCGGTTGCGGCATCTGACCCGGGAACGCCTCGTCGATCTGCCGGCCGGAAGCACCCTCGTGGTACGCGCCCTGCCGACTGCGGCCGACGCCACCTACCAGCACCTCGGCGCCGACCTGGATGCGGCGCTCGTCGCCGCCCGGTCCGGCCGGAGACGGCGGCCCCGATGAGTGCCGAGCAGCGGCCGTCCGGCCCGGCTACGCCAGGTGCCCGGGTGCTGACCCTGCCCATCATCGCGTACCGTCGGTGGGTAAGCCCGGCGTTGCCGGCCCGCTGTCGGTTCTACCCGTCGTGCAGCGCCTACGCCCTGGAGGCCGTGGCCCGGCACGGTGCGCTCCGGGGAGCCGGCCTGACGGTCCGGCGGCTGTCGCGCTGTCACCCATTCCATCCTGGCGGATACGACCCGGTTCCGGAGCCGGGCGGCCGTCGACCTGCCGACGTGACTGGAGCCTGAGAATTGAGTCTCGACTGGATCTACTACGCGATCTCGTGGATCCTGCTGGCCTGGCACTCGGCCTGGGACGCCATCGGCATTCCGGACAGCGCGGTCCTCGGCACCAACTGGGCGTGGATTCTCGCCATCATCTTCCTGGTGGTCACGGTCCGGGTCATCCTGTTCCCGGTCTTCGTCAAGCAGATCAAGTCGCAGCGGGCGATGCAGGCGCTCCAGCCGCAGGTGAAGGCCCTGCAGGAGAAGCACAAGGGTGACCGGGAGACGCTCCAGAAGGAGATGATGGAGCTCTACCGGAAGGAAAAGGCCAACCCGCTCATGGGCTGCCTTCCGATGTTCCTCCAGATCCCGGTCTTCCTCGGCCTCTTCCACGTGCTGCGCCGCCTGAACCCGGACCCGGCGAAGAACAACAAGGACATCTACGGCTGGACCATCGACCAGTTCAACAGTGCCTCGGACGCGACCCTGTTCACCGCCCCGATCGCCAGCAAGTTCGGCTCGACTGCGGCGGAACTGGCGCAGCTCGGTGCCAACGGGACGGTCGTGAAGGTCATGGCCGGTGTCCTGGTGCTGGTGATGATGGGCACCACCTACCTGACCAGCCGCCAGATGATCCTCAAGACGGGCTGGGCCGAGGACCCGCAGCAGCGCATGATCCAGCGCTTGATGCTCTACGGCATCCCGCTGTCCCTGCTGGTCTCCGGGGCCATCTTCCCGATCGGTGTGATCATCTACTGGGTGACCAACAACCTGTTCACCCTCGGCCAGCAGCAGTGGGTGCTGCGCAAGTTCCCGCCACCGGTGACCGCGACCAGCGGCAAGCCGGGCACCTCGGCGCGTAACGGAGCGCAGCCGGCGAAGACCGGCGGGCTGTTCGGCCGGAGCAAGCCGGCCGCCGTACCGCCGCCGCCGGCCGCGCCGAAGATCGCCGGCCCGAAGCCGGGCGCCAAGCCGGTCAACCCGAAGAAGGGCCGCCCCGCCAAGCGGCAGGGCTGAATCGTCCGGGCCGCCGCCGGGAGACCGGCGGCGGCCCGTCCGCGCGCCGTGCGGCCGCCGAGTGGCCGGCGCCGGAGCGCGAAGCGCCACGCGCGTGGTGGCGAACGGGCGAGACTGCCCCTACAGACGTGCCCGTGGGCACCGGCGACGTCCCGCCGGCCGCGGGAAACCAGCGGACCTGAGGTCCGGCCGAGCGAGTACGGAGATGACACCGTGACCGACACCAGCATCCCCCGCGCCGACCAGCCCCTGGACGACGAGGAGCCGACCGCGGCGGCTCCGGTCGGGGGCGAGCCGGCGGAGACCGACGCCGAAGCGGCACCGAGCAAGGCCGCCGGCGAGGGTGACCTGTTCCGGCAGAGCGAGATCGCGGCCGATTACGTGGAGGGGCTGCTCGACATCCTCGACTACGACGGCGACATCGACGAACTGGTGTCGGGCGGCCGCCCAGTGGTCGAGGTCGTCGGTGGACGCCTGCAGAACCTCGTCGGCCAGCGCGGTGCCACTCTCGAGGCACTTCAGGAGCTGGCTCGGCTCGCCGTGTTCCGGCAGACCGGTTCACCCAGCCGCCTGCTGCTCGATGTGGGCGGGTACCGGGCCAACCGGCGGAAGGAACTGGCGGCGGTCGCCCGCAACGCCGTCGAGAAGGTCAAGGAGCATGGCGAGCCGGTGCGGCTGGAGCCGATGTCGGCCTTCGAGCGGAAGTGCGTCCACGACGTGGTCAACGCGATCGACGGGGTGGAGAGCGAGTCCGAGGGCGTCGAGCCCAGCCGGCGCATCGTCGTGCGTCCTGCGGACTGACGGGTGACTCGAGAGAACGCCAGCGGCAGTGCCGCGTCCGGCCCGGGTGGTACGCCGCCCGGGCCGCCGGCTGTCCCGCCCCAGCCCACCACCGCCATGTTGCCGCCCGAACTGGCCGAAGCGGCTCGCCGGCTCTTCGGCGTACGCCTCGACGCCGCGGCCGCCTACGCCGAACTGCTCGCGACCGAGGGTGTGGTACGAGGGCTGATCGGCCCCCGCGAGGCACCCCGGATCTGGGACCGCCACCTGCTTAACTGCGCGGCGGTGGCCGAGCTGATCCCACCGCGCGCCACAGTGCTGGACGTGGGATCGGGTGCCGGGCTGCCCGGTCTGGTGCTCGCCATCGCCCGACCCGACCTGGCAGTGACGCTGATCGAGCCGTTGGCCCGCCGTACCGTCTTCCTGGAGGAGGCGGTGGAGGCGCTCGGTCTGACCGACTCGGTGCGGGTGTTTCGCGGCCGGGCGGAGGAGGCGGTCGGGGGATCGGATGCCGTGCCGGGCGAGGTGGTCACCGCTCGGGCGGTGGCGCCGCTGGACCGGCTGGCAGGCTGGTGCCTGCCGCTGACCGGGGTCGGTGGTCGACTGCTCGCCCTGAAGGGCGCCTCGGCGGCGGAGGAGATCGCTGAACATGCCGAAGCGGTGCATCGTCTCGGTGGTGGTCGACCTGTGTTGCACCGGTGTGGTGAGGGCGTCGTGGACCCGCCGACCACCGTGGTCGAGATAATTCGGGAGCGGTCCGTCGGTCAGGCACCCCGGACCCTGTCGAGGAAGTCGCGTTCACGTCGACGGTGAGCCGGGTCGGGGCCGGGCCTTTCGGTGCTGCGGCTTCCCGGCGGCTTCGGCTCGTCGTTCGTGCGGCTGACCTGCGTCCCTATGCCGTCTACCTCGATTCGAGTCGGTGTTTCGAGGCGGTCATGGCCGATTCGCCGGGCGTCGCGCGACCGGCGCGTTACGAACCCGACGTGGACCGGCCGCGCCCGTGCGCCGTAGGCTGGCCGCGCGTCGATAGTGTGGAGCGGGCGGCGATGGATCTCCCTCCGGGGCCCGACCGCTCCCACCGGGCGGTACCTCTGCGGAGAGCACGCGAGTGGCCCGGTTGACGGGTGCGGACCGACCATCCGAAGCGGGCAGGGATGACAGGTGCATGACGACGGCAGGTACGACGATCCGCGCGCGAACGGGTCAGCTGGTGACCCTGTTTCACGTGAAACCGAATATCCGAACTGGCGGCCCTCCGAGGTGCCGCAGAGCCCACCGGAGCCCGGTCGGAACGCGCCGACATCGGGTGTTCCGTGGTCGGGGACCGGCGAGGGACGCGACGGTGCGGACGCGAGTGGTCGCCCGGTCAACGCGTCGCCCGACGCGCGGGTGATCCCCATCCGTCGGAACGCCTCCGCCTCCGATCGCTTCGAGGCGGCGGCAGTGCACCCCCCGACGTCTCCGATGGCGCCGGATTCTCGACCGGCTTCCGACACGCCCGCACCTGCGGACGGTTCCTACGCGTCAGCCGCGACCGAGACCGCGTACGTTTCACGTGAAACCCCGACGCGCGAAGAGGATGACCCACCCTTGGCTATGGAGGCGATGCGCGCCGTGCAGATCCTGAATCCCAGTGGCGAGGTGACCATGCCTCGGCCCGACCGGACCCGGGTCATGTGCGTCGCCAACCAGAAGGGCGGCGTGGGCAAGACCACGACCACGGTCAACCTGGCGGTGGCGCTTGCCCTGCACGGCAACCGGGTGCTCGTGGTCGACCTCGACCCGCAGGGCAACGCCTCGACCGGGCTCAACGTGCCACACCACACCGGCGTGCCCGACGTCTATGACTGCCTGATCAACAGTGTGCCGCTGGAGGACGTGACCCAGGCGGTGGAGGGCATCCCCAACCTCTGGTGTGTACCGGCCACCATCGATCTAGCCGGTGCCGAGATCGAGCTGGTGTCCGTGGTGGCCCGCGAGTCGCGGTTGGACCGCGCCATCAGCGCCTATCCGGGGCACTTCGACTACGTGTTCATCGACTGCCCGCCCTCGCTCGGCCTGTTGACCGTCAACGCGTTGGTGGCCGCGCAGGAGGTACTCATACCTATTCAGTGTGAGTACTACGCGCTCGAAGGGCTCAACCAACTCATCAACAACATCAACCTGGTTCGTCAGCACCTCAACCCGCGGCTTGAGGTCTCCACGATCCTGCTCACCATGTACGACCGCCGTACCCGGCTCGCCGACGCGGTCGAGCAGGACGTCCGCAACCACTTCGGGGACAAGGTGCTCCAGGCGGTGATCCCGCGTAACGTGCGGGTCTCCGAGGCACCCAGCTACGGCCAGTCGGTGATGACCTACGATCCCGGATCGCGGGGCGCGACGAGCTACTTCGAGGCCGCGCAGGAGATTGCCGAGCGGGGCGTCAAGGAGCCGGTGAGCCGGAATGCGTAGTGCGTACGAGGCGCTGGGAGGCGTGGCATGAAGAACCGTCCACGGGGCGGCCTGGGGCGGGGCCTGGGGGCGCTCATCCCGACCGGGCCGGCGCCGGACGCTGGCGCTGCCGTCGGCGCGTCGACGGCGGGAGTGAGCGGGTCGACGGCCGTGGTGACACCGGCCCCGCTGCCGGTTCCGTCCCCCACCATCGAGCCGGACGAGATGCTGAGCCCGGTGCCCGGTGCGCGCTTCGCGGAGATCCCGGTCGACTCGATCGTGCCCAACCCGAAGCAGCCTCGCCAGGTCTTCGACGAGGAGGCCCTGGAGGAGTTGAAGACCTCCATCCAGGAGGTCGGCTTTCTCCAGCCGATCGTGGTGCGGCAACTCGACGGCGAGAAGTTCGAGCTCGTCATGGGCGAGCGCCGGTGGCGAGCCGCCCAGGCGGTCGGCCGGGACAACATCCCGGCGATCGTGCGTGACACCCGGGACGACGCGATGCTGCGGGACGCGCTGCTGGAGAACATCCACCGCGCGAACCTCAACCCACTGGAGGAGGCGGCCGCCTACCAGCAGCTGTTGGAGGAGTTCGGGGCCACCCACGAGGAACTCGCGCGGCGCATCGGTCGCAGCCGGCCGCAGATCTCGAACACCATCCGGCTGATGAACCTGCCGGCGCCGGTACAGCGACGTGTCGCGGCAGGTGTCCTGTCCGCCGGGCACGCCCGGGCGCTGCTGAGCCTGGAGGATCCGGAGACCCAGGAACAGCTGGCGCTGCGGATCGTCGCCGAGGGCCTGTCGGTCCGAGCGACAGAGGAAATCGTCGCGCTCGCCCTCAACGACGGACCGGGCAAGAAGGAATCGGCGAAGCGTCGCCCGAAGCCACATGCGCCGGCGCTCACCGATCTCGCCGACCGCCTTTCCGACCGGTTCGACACCCGGGTGAAGGTGGACATCGGGCGGAGCAAGGGCAAGATCACGATCGAGTTCGCGACCGTCGACGACCTGGAGCGGATCGTCGGCATCATCGGAGTGGAGCGCGAAGACCCGGAAGACTGATCCACGGGACCGACCAGGCCGCCTCATCGTGTACGCGACGAGGCGGCCTGGTCGTCTCAGTGCCGGTCCGATGCCCATGAGCCGTCGGCAGCGTCCGGCACCGGTAGGCATCGACTTACGGCATGTCGGGCCCTTGGGCCGAAGCTACGGCACGACATACCGCAATCCGTGACCGGCAGTCGGGCGCGAGTGGCCACTAGGGCAACGGCTCGGGAGGGCGTTCCTCAGACGGGCAGACCCAACGGAAACTCCGGCAGGGGAGGCCGGGCCATGTTTCACGTGAAACACGATGGCGTTGGAGTCGCCGGAATCCTGCCCTTGAGTTCGGCTGGCCGGTGGCAGACGCTTGCCGGGTGGCGCTCCGTGCCGGCGAAGACAGCACGCACGCACATGCCGCTGTTCCGCGACCGATCAACCCGACTGGCAGCAGCGCACGGTTCGACCATCGCTGAGATCCACCCGCCGTCTGGCACTGCCCTAGGCGGCAGTCCGTCCACGCTCTGCTCATCGGTGTCTGGCGGCCATCACCCGGGGTGCGAGGAGTGTCGTCCCGCGCCACGCGGGATCCGGTCGGGTGACCACACCGGCCGGCACGACTGACGGTCGGGGGCGTCGATCGCCACACCGCTCGTCTACCGAGGAGGTGGCTCGGCCAGGCCGTGGGCGGGCTTGCGGGCGGGCGCCCGCTGTGGGGCTACTTCGTGTCGGCGAGATCAGGAGGTGGGCGATCCGGGCCGCCGGACCGGCCGGTCGTGAACGGGATGCCGCGCCAGGCGCCGCCGCCAGGTCGACCCGGTCGAGACGCCCGGCGGGCCGGGGCACTCGACCGTCGGGCGAGCCGTCGTTTCACGTGAAACGACGATCGGCCCGGGTGAGTGGGCCGCCGCCCGACCGAGCGTACGACAGGGTGACAGCCGACTACCCCGGTAGCGCTCGGCTGCTGAGTTATCCACACCGGTTGTCCACAGGCTCAAGCTGTTTCACGTGAAACGTAGCCCGAAACCCCTTGTCGTACCGGGACAGCGGTAGCGATGCGGCAACCCGGCAGCCTGTGGATAACTCTGGGGAGAACTATCCGGCGATCTGGTCCCCGCCGTTCGAGCCCGCCGAGGAGTCGAACCCGATTCGGGTAGGGACAGTGGTCCCAGACTCCGTTAGGGTCAGCGTCGTGCACGACACCCCTCCCTCAGTCCCGGACTTCACCCAGTGGCCGTCCTTCCCGTTCGAGGGCGACCTCCGGGTCAAGCCACTCGCCGATCCGGTCTCTGTCGAGCCACCTCGCAAGGGTGAGGCTCACCGAGAATGCACTGCCTGTCAGGCACCCGACGACGCCTACATCTGGGTCGGTGAACGATGGCGCGTGCGGGCCATGGACCGACCGACCGGGCTACCCATGGTCCTCATCCTGGAGTCTCGGTCGCACCTCGACCTCGGTGACCTACCGAACCTGCTCGCCGCCGAGTTGGGCGTGATGACGGTACGACTCGAACGGGCCATCCGGTCGCTGGACGGCGTGGCCCGCGTACACGTCAACCGGTGGGGCGACGGGTCCGCCCATCTCCACATGTGGTTCCTTGCCCGGCCGTACGGTCGGCTCCAGCTTCGGGGCACCTTCCTCTCGCTCTGGGACTCGATCCTGCCGCCGATATCCGAGGAGCAGTGGCGGGAGAACCTCGCGCTCGTTGCGGCCTGGCTGGCCGAGTTCGGTGGGCGGCCACTCGCCGAACCGCCGCGCATTCAATGGCAGGCACCGTCCAGTCTGGCGGCGCAGTCGGCCTCGCCCACCGAGACGAAGCCGGCAGAAGGGGGGTCGCTGCTGGACGCCATCGGCGAGACGGCTGAGCCGCCTGACGCTCCGGGAGTTGGTGTCAGCTCGGAGCCGCCGGACGCACCGATTCCGGTCCAGGAGAGCGGCTCGGTGCCGGATGAGCCGATCGACGCGGCACCGCAGCGAGAGACGAAAGCGGATGCGGCCGAGGCGGCAGGGCCCGAGCGAACGACGCAGCCGGCTTCCGAGGCGGCAGGCCCAGCATTGAAGAGTGAGAACGCCGACAACGCAGCACAGTCCGCGACCACCCCGGGCGCCGAAACCACCGCAGACGCCAGCAGCGCACACCGGGGGGAAGCGGTGGAGGCGGTCGAGGCCGAAGACACTCAGGCGGAGCGGACGGCGTCGTCCGGTAAGCCGGGCGCCAAGGACGGGCAGCGATAGGACCGCAGGGGCCGGGCCGCGCTGGTCAGCAAGGCCTACGCCGGCACAGCCGCCATCGTCACCCGGCCGGAGGAGCTGCCTCGTCTCCACGGCACTGCGACCGACCGGGTCTACCGTTGGACGCAGCACGCCCACCGATCGCTCTGATCCGTCTGAGGTCGGTGGGCCGCCGCCCAAAGGTGATCCCGTGGAATCGCGAGTTCGGTCGGCGGGTGTCGTGCCGGCTGGGGCTCAGCGGGCCGCGGCGCGGGCGACCAGGTTGCTGATCATGCCGCCGAAGTCGAGGCCGGCGGCCTGGACCGCGAGCGGCAACAGCGACGTCTCGGTCATGCCCGGCGAGACGTTGACCTCGAGTACGTGCGGCTGACCGGTCGAGTCGACGATCAGGTCGACCCGGCTGAGGTCACGCAGGCCGAGGGCGGTATGGGCGGCCAGGGCGACCTGAGCCACCGATTCGGCGACCGCAGGTTCCAGACGGGCCGGGGTGTGCCAGGTCGTCCGGCCCGCGGTGTAACGGGCTGCGTAGTCGTACACCCCGTTGCGGGGCACGATCTCCACTGCGGGTAGCGCCTGCGCTCCGTCGCCGAGGTCGACGACGGAGACGGCCACGTCCATGCCGGGAACGTACCGTTCGACGAGCGCCGTCGAGTCGTACGCGAAACAACCCACCATGGCAGCCGGCAGCGACGCCGCATCTCGGACCACGGCGGCGCCCAGGCCGGAACCGCCCTGGGCCGGCTTCACCATGAGCGGTAGCCCCAACCGGTCGACGATGCGGTCCAGCACGGCCACCGCGCCGAGTTCGCTGAACCGGTCGTGTGGCAGGGCGACCCAGTCGGGCGTGGCGATGCCGGCCTCCCGGAGCACGGCCTTGGCCGACGGCTTGTCCCAGGCGAGGCGGGAAGCCCGCGCGTCGCAGCCGACGTACGGCACACCGCACAGGTCCAGGACTCCGCGCAGCGACCCGTCCTCGCCGGTGGCGCCGTGCAGGGCGATCACCACGGCGTCGGGTGGATCAGCGACCAGGGCCGGTAGCAGGGCGACGTCGGCGTCGCGCAGTTCGGCCTGCATCCCGATGGCGCGTAGCGCGTCGAGCACCCGGCGGCCCGAGCGCAGCGACACGTCACGTTCGTACGACAGGCCACCGGCGAGCACGAGCACGTGGAGATCGGTGGTCTCGGGGCCCGACACGGCGGGTTCTTCGGCAGCGGTGACACCCATGCCGGGCATCATGCCAAGTCTGGTCCTGGCGCGTCCCAGCCGGTCCTGCCGCGCCGCGCGCCAGCCCCGCCCACCGCACCGAACACCCGCCGCATGGCGATGTCCTGCTCCATCACGCTGGCCAACCGGCGTACGCCCTCCCGGATCCGTTCCGGTGCCGGGAACGAGAAGTTGAGCCGCATGTGACCGTTGCCGCTGCCGTCGGCGTAGAAACCGGTGCCGGGCACGTAGGCGACCCGGGCGGCGATGGCCCGGGGCATCATCGCCTTCGAGTCCAGCCCGTCGGGCAGCGTGGCCCAGACGAACAGCCCACCGCCGGGTACGGTCCAGCGGGTGCCGGCCGGCATCAGGTCCCCAAGTGCGGTGAGCATCGCGTCCCGCCGCTCCCGGTAGACCTCCCGGTAGACCTTCAGCTGCTCACGCCAGGGCATGGTGCCGAGGTACGTGCTGACGGCGGCCTGCGCGTACGCGCTGGGGCAGAGAATCTGCGCCTCGCTGGCGATCACCAGCTTGTCGCGCACCGCATGCGGCGCGAGGATCCAGCCGACCCGCAGCCCCGGCGCGAACGTCTTGGAGAAGGTGCTGAGGTAGAAGACCCCGTCCCGCCGCCGCGCCCGCAGCGGCGCGGGCGCCTCGCTCTCGAAGCCCAACTGGCCGTACGGGTCGTCCTCGACCACCAGCAGCCCGGCGCGCTCGCAGATGTCGAGGACCTGTTCCCGTCGCTGCTCGGTGAGCGTCACACCGGTCGGGTTCTGGAAGGTGGGAATCGTGTAGAGGAACTTCACCCGGCGTCCGGCCCGGGCCTGCTCCGCGATGGCGAGCTCAAGTGCGGCCGGGATCAGCCCGTCGTCATCCATCGGCACGTGCACGACCTGCGCCTGGGCGGCCTGGAACACCCCGAGTGCGCCGACGTAGGTCGGCCCCTCGGCGAGCACCACGTCACCCGGGTCCAGGAAGAGGCGGGCCACCAGGTCGAGCGCCTGCTGCCCACCCACGGTCACCACCACGTCCTCCGGGGAGGCACCGCAGGCGGCGTCGATGCCGGACAGGGCCATCACCTCGCAGATCCGCTCGCGCAGCTCCAGGGTGCCCTGACCGATGCCGTACTGCAGGGTGGTGCTGCCGTGCTCGGCGCCGAGCCGGCCGAGCATCTCGCCGACGGCATCCAGCGGCAGCGCGGCGATGTACGGCGCGCCACCGGCAAGGGAGACGACCTCCGGTCGGCTGGCGACCGCGAACAGGGCTCTGATCTCCGACGCCGTCATGCCCCGGACCCGGCGGGCGTACCGGTCGGTGTAGTCGTCGAGTGTCGTGCCGGTCATCACATCACCCCGATGGCTGCTCGGACGGCTCCGATCCCGGATACCCAGGACACCGGCGACCATGGCGTACGGCGCGCCGGATGTCGATCGTAGCCGCCTTGGACACCCCTACGCGCCCCTGATTATTCGTGCGTCCAGATGGCGGACCCGGAGCCGGCATCCCTGAGGTGGACGTTCATGCTTACTCTCCCCTGCCGGCGGGCGGCGGCGTACGATCGCTCGTCGGGGGCAGGAACACGGCGGTGCCACTCGGGCCGCTGGGGCGGCGGTGCCACTGGGGCCGCCGCGGCGGCGGTGCCGTCCGGGCCAGTCCCACCTCCGAGCCTAGTGTGGGGAAGCGCCAATGTCGCGACGTCTGGTCAGCCTGACCCTGGACACCCTGGAGGACCTGCCCCGGCCCTGCCGCCAATGTGTGTACTGGGAGCTTGATCCGGTTTCCGCGGACCGCGCCTGCGCCGCCGGCGACCCTGGGCTGGAGAAGGAGGCCTGGGTCTCGCAGACGCTGCTCGAATGGGGTTCCTGCGGCAAGCTGATCTACGTCGACGGGATGCCAGCCGGGTTCGTCATGTACGCCCCGCCGGCCTACGTGCCCCGGTCGATGGCCTTCCCGACGTCCCCGGTCTCCGCCGACGCGGCGCTGCTGATGACCGCGAACGTGGTGCCTGCTTTCGCTGGCGGCGGCCTCGGCCGGATGCTGGTGCAGGGGGTGGCCCGCGATCTGACCAAGCGGGGGATCAAGGCCATCGAGGCGTTCGGCGATGCGAAGTTCGGTGACTCCGCCGATCCGGGCGGAGCGTGCGTGGCCCCCGCCGACTTCTTCCTCTCGGTGGGCTTCAAGACGGTTCGCCCGCATCCGCGGTTCCCGCGGCTACGGCTGGAACTGCGCACGGCGTTGAGCTGGAAGTCCGACGTCGAGTACGCGCTGGAGAAGCTGCTCGGCTCGATGAGCCCGGAGACGTTGCTGCGTCCGGTCCGACCGACACCGGCCACCCGCTCCACGATCGGCTGACCGCGCCCTGACGCCTGACCGGCCGACGTCCGGCGTCGGCGGCCCCAGCCGCAGCCGGCCTTCCTTGTCCAGTCCGGCGGAGCCGCTCAGTCCACCACGGTGCCGGCGGCGACCGCGGCCCGCAGCTCGCTGACGTCGATCGAGCCGGTCGGCACGTCGCGTTCGATCGGCAGGTACATCCGCTGCACCGCAGCCACCATCGCCTCGACGAGCGTGTCCCGGAACCGGGGAGCGATCAGCCGTTCCAGGTCCGTCGGCGAGGTGAGGTAGCCGACCTCGACGCGGACCGCCGGCATCCGGGTGATCCGGAGCAGGTCCCATGCCTTGGCGTGGGTACGGCAGTCCCGCAGCCCGGTACGCGCCACGATCTCCCGCTGGACCAGCCCGGCCAGCCGTTCACCGGTCGCCGAGGTGACCCCGTTGTCGGTGCCGTAGTGGTACGTGGCGACGCCCTCGGCCATCGGGTTGGCATGGCCGTCGGTGTGCAGCGAGATGAACACGTCGGCGCCGAGCGAGTTGGCCAGCTGCGCCCGGTCGATGTCGGGCAGGCAGGTCTCCGGCGACGGTCCCCGGGTGAGTTGCACCCGTACCCCCGACGCGGCGAGGCGTCCCTCCAGCCGGCTGGCCAGATCGTGCATCAGGTCCGCCTCGGTCCAGCGCAGCGGGCCGTCCGCCACCACCACACCCGGGTCGGTTCCGCCATGGCCCGGGTCGATCACCACTGTCCGACCGACCAGGGTCGGGCCGGACTGCCGGATGGCGTCGGACTCGCGCAACCACTGCGGCCGGCCGCCGACCACCTTGCGCCCCAGCCGGCGCAGGGCGCCCATCGTGTGCGGGCCGCAGGTGCCGTCCGGGACGAGTCCCACCTCACGCTGGAACTGGGCCACCGCCCGCGAGGTGCGGATGCCGTAGATGGCGTCGGCCCCGCCGGTGTCGTACCCCATCTCCAGCAGCCGTTCCTGGAGCGACCGGACATCCTCGCCGGTCAGCGGCACCGGCACCGCGTGGTAGAGGGTGCGGGCGCCCAGCCGCCAGCGAGCGGCGTCGAGGGCCCGCCAGGTCTCGGCGCCGACCCGGCCGTCGACGCTGAGCCCCCGCGACTGCTGGAACGCGCGGACCGCCCGTTCGGTCGCCGGGTCGAACTCGTCGCTGTGCGGGCCGGTCGCCTTTGACAGCAGGTCGAGACCGGTCAACACGGCACGGATCTCGATCACTGCGGGTCCCCGGTCACCGGGACGGATCGGACGCACGCACGACCCCCTCTGCACGGTCGGTGGCTGCCGGACCCCGCCGACGGGTGGCTGCCGCGGGCGGGGACCAGGTGCTCACCGGCGTCCGGCGGCCCCGGTTCGAGGTTATGCGCTGGGCGATCCGCTGGGGTGGCGGGCGGCCAAAAACGCGTCGACCCCGTGCCGGTGGGCCCGGCACGGGGTCGACGGCGACGTCGTCGCTGGGGTCAGAGCGCCGATTCGATCAGCTTGACCAGTTCGCCCTTGGGCTTGGCACCGGCGATCGACTGCACCGGCTCACCGTTCTTGAACACGGTGAGGGTCGGCACCGACATCACCCGGTACGTCCGGGCGGTCTCCGGGTTCTCGTCGATGTTGAGCTTGACGATGCTGACCTGGTCGCCCATCTCACCGGCGATCTCCTCCAGCAGCGGCGACACCTTGCGGCACGGCCCACACCACTCGGCCCAGAAATCCACCAGGACCGGCTTGTCGGACTTCAGCACGTCTGCGGCGAAGCTTGCGTCGGTGACCGACTTGGTTGCTCCCACTTTGACCCTCCTCCTGCGTTGTGTCTTCAGCCCTTGGGCAGCGTGGCGATGAAGCGTTCCGCGTCCAGGGCGGCCGCGCAGCCGGTCCCGGCCGCGGTGATCGCCTGCCGGTACGTGTGGTCGACCAGGTCACCGGCGGCGAAGACGCCAGGGATGCTGGTCCGGGTGCTGGGGGCCTGCACCTTCACGTACCCCTCGTCGTCCATCTCCACCTGTCCCCGGAACAGCTCGCTGCGCGGGTCGTGGCCGATCGCCACGAACACGCCGGTGACGTCGAGCACCTTGGCCTCGCCGGTGTGGACGTTGCGCACCCGTACGCCGGAAACCTTGCCGTCCGCGCCGAGCACCTCCTCCACCACGGTGTTCCACTCGACCTTGATCTTGTCGTTGCTCAGTGCCCGCTCCGCCATGATCTTGCTCGCCCGGAACGAGTCCCGGCGGTGCAGGATCGTCACCGAGTCGGCGAAGCGGGTCAGGAAGCTGGCCTCCTCCATCGCCGAGTCGCCACCACCGACGACCACGATGTGCTGGTTGCGGAAGAAGAAACCGTCACAGGTGGCGCAGGAGGAGACGCCGTGGCCCAGGTACTCCTGCTCGCCGGGTACGCCGAGCGGGCGCCAGGCGGAACCCGTGGCGAGGATCACGGCCCGGGCACGGTACGCGGTCTCGCCGACCCAGACGGTGCTCAGCGCGCCGGGGTGACCGGTGTCGGTCAGCTCGACCCGGGTGACGTCGTCGGTCAGGAACTCGGCGCCGAACCGCTCGGCCTGCTTACGCATGTTGTCCATCAGCTCGGGGCCGAGGATGCCGTCGGCGAAACCGGGGAAGTTCTCCACCTCGGTGGTGGTCATCAGCGCGCCGCCGGACTGCACGCCCTCGATCACCAGTGGCTTGAGGTTGGCACGCGCCGCGTAGACCGCCGCCGTGTAACCGGCCGGCCCGGAGCCGATGATGACCAGGTTGCGGACCTCGTCCACTGCCGTCTCCCAATCGTGTTGACTGTCGTCACCGGCGTACCCGCCGATGCCGATCCGAGTGCCGACGCGGCGGCAACTGATGTGCAGAACGTCATCGTACGAAGCGGGAATTCCCGAGTCGGCCACCCGGTGGGTCAGGTCACGTGGACGGTCAAAAGTCCAGCGACCGCAGGATCACCCTACCCGCGTACGGTAACGCGCGTCCGAGCCGGACCCAGGCACCCCGCACTCCGGGCCGCTGACCCACGCCCAGTTCGTGCCGGATGCATCGGTGAACCGGAGGACCAGCGCCGGCAGCCCCTGGAAGCGGGCGTAGTCGATGAACTCGAAGACCAGCGGTCCGCCGCCGTGTTCCGCACCGATCTCGGCGAGGCAGGCGCTCAGCGCCGTCTGGTCGCCGAGCCGGGCCAGATCGCCCGGGCCGGCCAGACGCTCCTGGTTCTCCGCACCGAGTCCCGGATCACCACTGCTGGAGAACTGCCGGACGCTCGACATCGGGCGGGCCAGCGACTCCGGCGTGTAGTCGGTGTCGCTGCGCTGCGGGGGGTCGACGACCCGGTACGCAGCACCGCTCGCCGCGGCGGCGCGTTCGGGCGCCGACTTCGTGTCGGGCTGCCCCCCGGAGCCCGGTGGGAACGCGTGCGGCACTGCGGGACTGACGACCGGGTCGTTCAGGGCGGTGTCGGTGGCGACATCGCCCCCCCTGCCGGGCTGGAACAGTTGAAGCGCACCCAGACCGACCACGGCGGCGGTGGCGAGGGCAACCGGCCCGGCAACCCGCGCCCAGCGGCGACGTCGCGACCCCGGCCGTGACGACGAGGTCCGATCCTGCCCCGGTCGCAGCGGCCCACCGGGTCGCCGGGGACCACCCAGCGGCTGGGTCGGTACGACCGTCACCTTCCCGCCGGTCGGCGTCAGGCCGGGCTCGTCGACGGCGGCAATCCCGTCGCCGGTGGCCGCTGGCGCCTGCTCCGAGTGCTCGGCAGCCGCTGTCGTCGGCGCGACCTCGGCGGTAGGTGCGGTGAGCGGATCGGCAGCGGCGAGAGCAGCGCTGATCCGGTCGGTGACCTCCGGCGGAAGCTCAAGCGTCGGCTCACCCAACCCGGCCAGCTCGGCCCGGACGCTGTCCATGGCCGGGGCCAGACGAGCGTGGGCGCGGGCCCACGCCGGGTCCTGCGCCACCCGTCGGGCGATCTCGGCGTGCTCGGGGGTGCCGTCCAGTGCGCCGCCGAGGTAGTCGGCGAGCAGGTCGTGATCGACCGCGCTGAACTCCCCGGCGCTCACGCTTCCTCCTGCTGGTTGGCGGTCGGTCGGGACCGCCCCGACCCCGATCGGACGCCCGACGGCTCCTTCGGGTTCCCGCCGGTGACGTCCGGCACGTCCGCGCGGGAAGCGCTCGCCGGCCCGGCGCCCGGCCGCAGGTGGCCGAGCGTGACCGCGAGCCGGGCACGGCCCCGGGCGCAGCGACTCTTGACCGTCCCTTCGGCGACACCGAGGATCCGCGCGACCTCGGCGACCGGGTAGCCCTGCACGTCCACCAGCACGAGGGCGGCCCGCTGCTCCAGTGGCAACGCGGCCAGGGCGTCCCGGACGACCATCGCCGTATCGTGGTCGCGTTCCGGTGCGGCCGGCTCCACGCCGCCGGTGGCCGGACCGTTCTCGGGGCCGTGCACTCCGTCGGGTAACGGCACCGTCGGGTGAGCCCGCCGTCGGCGGATCCGGTCGAGGCAGGCGTTTACCACGATCCGGTGCAACCAGGTGGTGACCGCCGAGTCACCCCGGAACCGGCCGGCCGCGCGATGGGCGGACAGCAGCGCGTCCTGGAGGGCGTCCGCGGCCTCCTCACGGTCGCCGAGCGTACGCAGGGCGACCGCCCAGAGCCGGTCCCGGTGCCGGCGGAACAACTCGCCGAAGGCGTCCCGGTTCCCGGCGACATGGGCGCGCAGCAGATCGAGATCGCTCACCGTGCCGTCCACGGAAGCGGCGCCCATGTGGTCGCCTCCGGCGTCGCGTACCTCCATCACCCGACCCGGTGGCTGCCGCCGTGCTGGTGTCTCATGACCCCTGGACCGTGATCTCCTGGACGCCGACCTTGAAGCCGTTGCCGCCGGACGGCAGATCGGTGATCCAGAACAACAGGTAGCGGTACTTCTTGTCGGCGTCGAAGCCGTCAAAGGTCATCGTGGTGCCGTCGTGCTCCTCGAAGGGCTGCCCGATCCGGTTCTTGTCCTTCAGGTAGTCGGTGACGATCTTTTCGTCGCCGGCATCGGAGGAGGGTGCGTCGGTGGTGCCGGTGAGCAGTTCTGCCGAGGCTCCGGTGCTGGAGAGGTTGACCTGCACCGACTTGACGGTCCGCTCGGCGCCGAGGTCGATCCAGACGCCCATGCCCCGCTTGAAGTTGCCGAAATTGCTGCTCGGGTAGGTCTCGGTCGACCAGCCGTCGTCCTGGTTGCCGTCGAAGACCTTCTCGGCGTCGCGGACCTCACTGCGGTTGCGGCTGTCGGGATCGATGATCCGGGCACCGCTGATCTGGAGGTTCTGTGCCGCGGGCGGTGCCGGCTCCGAACTCACCGGCGCGCTGGAGGTCGGCGCGGCGACGGGGTTGGTCTGCGGATCTTCGCCGTCGTCGCCGAGCGTGCTGATCCCGATGAGCAGCCCGATCAGTGCCACCGCCAGCAGCCCGGCGATGCCCAGGGCGACCTTGCGCCCGCCGGCCGCGGCCAACGGTGACGGCTCCTCGCCGGTCTCGCCGGCGAACCGCAGCGGGCCACTGTTGTCGAGGTAATCGTCATCCGGCACGTCGAGCCGGGCCAACTCGGCCGTCAGCACGTCCGACGGGGGCGGGGCGATCTCGGCGTCGAGCAGATCCATGGTCAGGTCGTCCAGGTAGGCCGGCACACCGGCCCGCACCTGACGGGGCGCCGCGACCGCACCGTTGGCATCGCGTACCGCGTCGGGAATCGCCGCCCGTCCGTGCCCGGCGGTGGCACCGCGCAGCGGCACCTCGGCGTGCGGCCAGTAGCCGGTCATCGCGAAGTAGAGGATGCCGCCGACGGCCCGGACGTCACTCTCCTGGCTGTCGTCACCGTCGGTACGGGCGTCCGCCAGCACCACCCGGCCGTCATCGCTGATCATCACCGTGCCCGGATGCACGTTGCCGTGCACCATGCCGGTGGCGTGCACGGCGGCCAGGGCGCTGGCGACGGAGTTACCGACGGCGGTCGCGCGGGCGGCGTCCAACGGCCCACCCGCGACAAGGTCCCGCAGCGACTGACCGTCGACCCACTCGCGCACCACGTAGGCCCGCTCGGCTTCGTCGATGGCGTCGTACACCCCGACGAGGTTGGGGTGTACGACCCGGCTGGCGGCGACCGCGGCCTGAAGCATCTCGGTGGCGGACTCGCCGCCCGGGTAGCGCATGACGACCGCGACGGGCCGGCGCAGCACGACGTCGACCCCGCGCCAGACCAGCCGGCCGGCGCTGTCGTTGTTGATGTGCTCGACCAGTTCGTAACGTTCGGCGAGGATCTCACCGGCCGTCGGAGCACCGAAGGTCATGACCGGCGGAGTGGTCTCGTCCGCGTCCTGACCCTCGCCGACCTGGGTCACCCGTCCTCCCTCGGTGATCGTGTCGATCGATGGACCCGCGCTGCTGGGCATCTGCTTCCCGCTCCGGCTTCGTCTGGTACCGGCCGGCCGGTCGCAGCAGGGTGCTGCGTGCCGGTGTCTGCCGTACCCGTCGAGTGCGACCTTACCCGGGATGGCCCGGTCCCCGACATGTCATCTTCCCGCCGTCCGGTGGCGGCGAGGTCAGCGGTCGGCGGACTCGTCCCGTTAGCACCGTTGTCGGCCCCGTTGCTGGTACATGTACCAGCCAATCTAGAGGTTGACCACAACCGGCTCCGGCCGGGGCGGAACCGGTCGCATCGGCGAGTTCGGCAGCGCGAGATTCCCCGTCAAACGGGCGGGCATACTCGGCCGTCCGGTTGGTTATCCACAGGCTGATCCGTCAGTTGAGCGGCGGCGCGCGGAGTTATCCACAGGTACATCCCCAGCCTGGTGATCGTTGGTCACGCTGGGTGCACACCGGGCCGGGTGGGGTCAGCGGCCGAGCCGGCGGCGGACCATGCCGACCACCTCGGTGATCTCGGAAATCCGCAGCACGGTCGCCAGGCCGAGGTAGGTACCGCCGATCACCGCGCCACCGACGAGCAGCTGCACCATCGCCTCCAACCAGGTCGGCGTGTCGCCGCCGGGCAGGAGAACGACCACCAGCAGCCCGACCAGCGCCGCACCGACCGCGGCGACGGTCACCCGGCCGAGGGTACGCAGGATCGCGCCCAGCCCGATCTGACCCACCCGGGGGCGCAGCAGCCAGGCCGAGGCGATGGCGGCGGCCAGGTAGGAGACCGTGTTGCCGATCATCATCCCGGCTCCCGTGAAGCTCGGCGAGAAGATCAGGAAGAGCGCGATCTGCACCCCGACCCGCAGCGCCACCACCGGAATGTTGATCAGTGCCGGCATCCGGGTGTCCGGCAGCGCGTAGAAGGCGAAGGTGAACAGCTGACTGATCGCGAACGGGACCAGCCCGATCGCGGCGACCAGCAGCACGGTCGACGTGGCTACCGCGTTGTCGGCGCTGAAGGCCCCGTAGCGGAAGACCACCACCGAGATCGGGGTGGCCAACACGGCGTAGCAGACCGCGATCGGGGCGAGCACCGCGCTGACGGTCCGCGTACCCCGGCTCAGGTCACTTGTGAAGTCGTGGAATCGACCGTCTGCGGCGGCGGCGCTCATCCGGGGCATCAGCGCCGTGATGATCGAGACAGCGATGATGCCGTGCGCCATCATCAGCAGCAGGAAGACGTTGTTGTAGATCAGCAGGCCGGCGTTGTCCTCGCCCGCCGCTCGGGTCAGCAGGTTGACGACCACGAAGAGGCCGAGCTGGTTGACCGCCACGTAGCAGAACATCCAGCCGCCGAGTCGGGCCAGTTCACGCAGCCCGAGTTCCCGGAAGTCGAACCGCAGCTTCCACCGGAAGCCGACCTTGCGCAGTGCCGGCAGCAGACCGGCGGCCTGCACCGCGACGCCGAGCAGCGTCCCCCCACCGATCAGGAGGACCTGGTTCAGTCCCACGTCGGCGGGCTGCCGGGCCTGGGCGCCGAAGACCACGATGTACGTGCCGAAGGTGGCGATGGCGACCAGATTGTTCAGAATGGGCGCCCACATCGGCGCCGCGAAGTGGCCCCGGGTGTTCAGGATGGCTGCGATGAGTGCGCTGATGCCGGTGAAGAAGAGCATCGGCAGCATCAGGTACGACAGCCGGGTGACCAGGTCCGTGTACTCGGAGTCCTTGCCGCTGGCGTAGAGGCTGGTGAGCACTGACGCACCGCTCACCGCGATCAGCACGGTCACCGCGAGCGCGACCACCGCCAGGGTCAACAGCCGCTGCGCGTACGCCTGGCCCCGGTCGGAGTCCAGCTTGCTCCGGCGGACCAGCACCGGAATGAGCACGCTGGTCAGGATGCCGCCGAGCAGGAACTCGTACACCTGCTGCGGCAGGAACATGGCGGTGGTGAAGACGTTGCCGATCAGGTTGCCGAGGGCCGCGCCGATCATGAGGTTGCGGAGGAAACCCGTACCCCGGCTGACCAGGCTGCCGATCGCCATGATCGCGCTGTTCGCGGCGACGCTGCTCTCCGCCACCTGCTCCTGGGGCGGCGCGACGGCCTCGGCCGCCGGCTGGTTCAACGGTTCGGCGGAGATGAACGTGGCTCCGTCACCGGGCCAGCCGCCGGGCGCGCCGCCCTGCTGGGCGTTCGCGCTGCGGTAGAGCCCGCCGCTCATCTGTGCCTCCATGGGGTACGCCGGAGCCGGCACCGGCCCGCACGCCACAGACCTTAGTCAACCGTCGACCGTTACCCGCGCCCGGCGGAGGAGATGCCGGCCAGGACCGATAGGCTGCGGATCCGATGTCCGAAGCCGCCGCATCCCACGCCACCGACCGCCGCGATCTCACCGCCGCGCAGCGCAACGCCGTCGCCGAACTGCTCCGGGTATCCCCGGTGGCCGACGAGTTGGGCCGCCGATTCGCCGCCGCCGGTCACGAACTGCACCTCGTAGGTGGTTCGGTACGCGACGCCCTACTCGGCCGGCTCGGTGAGGATCTCGACTTCTGCACCGACGCGCACCCGGACCAGACGCTCGACGTGGTGCGGGGCTGGGCCGAGGCGATCTGGGAGACCGGGCGCGAGTTCGGCACCATCGGCTGCCAGCACGGTGGCCTGCGACTGGAGATCACCACTTTTCGCGCCGAGTCGTACGACCAGGTCAGTCGCAACCCGGTGGTCGCGTACGGCACCAGCCTGGCGGAAGACCTGCGCCGGCGGGACTTCACCGTCAACGCGATGGCGGTGAGCGTCCCGGAGCACCGGTTCACCGACCCGTACGGCGGGCTGGCCGACCTGGCCGCGAAGATCGTGCGTACCCCGGGTACGCCTGCCGAGTCGTTCGGCGACGACCCACTGCGCATGCTGCGGGCCGCCCGTTTCGCCGCGCAGTTGCGCTTCGCGGTCCACCCGGACGTGCGGGCGGCGATGACCAGGATGGCGACCGATCTGGACCGGATCACCGCCGAGCGGATCCGCGACGAGTTCACCAAGCTGCTCTGTGGCGCGGACCCGATCGCCGGCCTGCGGCTGCTCGTCGACACCGGGCTGGCCGAGCGCTTCCTGCCCGAGTTGGCCGGGCTCAAGTTGGAGATCGACGAGCACGCCCAACACAAGGACGTCTACGAGCACACCCTCACGGTGGTCAGCAACGCCGTCTCGTACGAGGCGGACGGACCGGACTTCATCCTCCGGATGGCCGCGCTGATGCACGACGTGGGCAAGCCGGCGACGAAGGCGATCGGCCCGGACGGACGGGTCAGCTTCCACCACCACGAGGTCGTCGGCGCCCGGTTGACGAAGGCGCGGATGAAGGCGCTGCGCTACCCCAAGGACGTCACCACGAAGGTGACCACTCTGGTCGGGCTGCACCTGCGCTTCTACGGGTACGGCCGGGGCGAATGGACGGATTCGGCGGTGCGCCGCTACGTCACCGACGCCGGTGACCTGCTGCCCCGGCTGCACAAGCTGACCCGCTCGGACTGCACGACCCGCAACCGGCGGAAGGCGGCCCAGCTGGCGGCGGACTACGACGCGTTGGAGGAGCGGATCACCCGGATCGCCGCCGAGGAGGATCTCGCCCGGGTCCGGCCCGACCTCGACGGAAACGCGATCATGGAGCTGTTGGGTGTGCCGCCCGGACCGGTGGTGGGACGCGCCTGGAAGCACCTGAAGGACCTGCGGCTGGAGCATGGGCCGCTGGATCGCGACACGGCCGAGGCGGAGTTGCTGCGCTGGGCCCGCGACGAGGGCATCCGCGACTGATCAGCCGCGCTGGGTGTGCCCGGCTGGCGCCCGAGGTCCACCGTGGCCCGTCCCACGGCGACGGCCGTACGTCGAAACGCTCACGTCTCGACCGAACGGTGGACGCGGTGCCAGCGAGGTTCGTCCATGATGTGGGGACGTCCATCAGCCCGCTGCTTCGCAGTTGGAGGCGGGACGATCCAGTATCCGTCCGACCGCCCACCGGGCCTGGTCGACGACCGACGGGGGCACATCCAGTGAATCGCCGTGGCGCACTGCGCCGCTCGGCGGCGGCGGGGCTTGCCCTTGCCACCGCTTCGTCCATTCTCACCGTCGTGACCGGCGGTGCCGCGATGGCCGCTCCGGCCGACCAGCCCCGCGTCGAGGTGCTCGGCACCAAGGGGGTCGGCGCCGTGCCGGATCGCTACATCGTCGTCCTCAAGGACCGGGGGGCGACAAACAAATCCGTCCGGGCCACCGCCTCGGCGCTCACCGGCGCGAACGGTGGCACGGTCCGCCGCGTGTTCGGCCACGCCCTCAACGGTTACTCGGCCACCATGAGCCAGCGGCAGGCGGACAAGTTGGCCAGCCACCCCGACGTGGCCTACGTGGAGCAGGTTCGGCGGCTGTCGGCGAACAGCGGCACGCAGAGCAGCCCGCCGTCCTGGGGCCTCGACCGCATCGATCAGGCCTCGCCGAAACTGAACGGCAGCTACAAGTACCCCAACACCGGCAGCTCGGTCACCGCGTACATCCTGGACACCGGAATCAACATCGCCCACCAGGACTTCGGCGGTCGGGCGAGTCACGGCTACGACGCCATCGACTCCGACGAGGTCGCCCAAGACTGCAACGGCCACGGTACGCACGTCGCCGGGACCGTCGGCGGCACCAAGTATGGCGTGGCCAAGGGTGTGCAGCTCGTGGGCGTACGGGTGCTCGACTGCGACGGTTTCGGCACCACCGAACAGGTCATCGCCGGTGTCGACTGGGTGACCGAGCACGCCCAGAAGCCGGCCGTGGCCAACATGAGCCTCGGTGACGTCGTCGCCGTCCCGTCCCTCGACGAGGCGGTGAACCGGTCCATCGCGTCCGGCGTCACCTACTCGATCGCGGCCGGTAACAGCTGGATGGACGCGTGCAAGGCGTCTCCGGCCCGGGTACCGGAGGCGATCACCGTGGGCGCGACGGACCGGATCAACATGCGGGCGTGGTTCTCGAACTACGGCAAGTGCCTCGACGTCTTCGCGCCGGGCGCGAGCATCATCTCGGCGCGGCACAACAGCAACACCAGCAGCGCGGTGTTCAGCGGCACCTCGATGGCCGCTCCGCACGTGGCAGGCGCCGCGGCGCTGCTGCTGAGCACCAATCCGGGCTGGTCGCCGAGGCAGGTCCGGGACCGGATCGTCACCACCGGCCTCGCCGGCGGGGTGTACGACACGAAGGGTTCGATCGACCGGCTGCTGACCGTCGGCTCGGTCACGCCGACCCGCTACTCACACGGCTTCAAGGCCCGTTCCAACGGCAAGTTCGTCACCGCCGCCAGCAGCACCAAGCCGCTGGTGAACAACGGGACGAGCATGGGCACGGCGCAGCGATTCGACTTCGTCGACGCGGGTAGCGGCCTGGTCGCGCTGCGCTCCAGGGCCACTGGGCTGTACGTGGTGGCGCCGAGCAACGGCACCAAGCCGCTGATCGCGAGTCACAAGACGATCGTCACGTCGGCCAAGTACACAATCGTCAACCACACCGACGGCACGGTAAGCCTCAAGTCCAAGATCAATGGCAAGTACGTCACGGCGTCCACGTCCGGCAGCTCGTCGATGATGGCGAGCAAGACCTCCATCGGCACCAACGAGAAGTTCACAATCGACGCAGCGCCGCCGATCGTCAGCCTCCGGTCCAAGGCCAGCGGCAAGTACGTCGTGGCCGCGAGCAGCACCAAACCGCTGGTCCCCAGCAGCACGACCGTCACCAAGGCGGCGAGGTTCGACGTCATCAACGTGGGTGACGGCTTCTTCAGTCTGCGGGCCCACGCCAACGGCAGGTACGTGACCGCGGCGAGCAAGGGCACCAAGCCGCTGGTCGCCAGCAGCACGGGGCGGGGTCTCTACGAGACGTTCGACTTCGCCAACTACAACATCGACGGAACGATCTTCCTCAGGGCGGGCGACGACCAGGCGGTCTCCGCCGGGTCGTCCGGCACCAGCCAGCTGATCTCGAACAAGACCATCAAGTGGTCGTCCTCCGGTCTGGGGCTGGGCAACGGCGAGAGATTCACCGTCTCCACCGCCTGATCCGTCGCGCACGGCCGGCGCCCGCCGGAGCTCCCGAACACCCGGGACGCTCCGGCGGGCGCTCGCCTGTTGCGGCCCCTGCTCACGAGTGGAGAATGGCGGGATGCGTTGGACCGTGCTCGACTCACCGATCGGGGAGTTCTCCGTGGCCACCGACGGGGACGGCGTATGCGGGGCACATTTCGGCCCGGTCGGTGAGGGGACGACCGAGCCGGCTGACGAGACCTCCCGACGGGCGGTGGCGGAACTGCGCGCGTACTTCGCCGGCGAGCTGACCGATTTCGGGGTGCCGGTGACCGTGCCCCGTGGCTCCGATTTCGAGCGCGCGGTGTGGCGGGAGATGACCCGCATCCCGTACGGCGAGACACTGACCTACGGCGAGGTGGCCCGGCGGGTCGGTGACGCGGGAGCGGCCCGAGCGGTCGGTGTGGCCTGCAACCGCAACCCGATCCCGGTGATCGTGCCGTGTCACCGAATCATCGGGGCGGGCGGGAAGCTGGTCGGCTTCGGTGGTGGCCTGGACCGCAAGGTCAAACTGCTGGAACTGGAGGCTCGGGTGGCCCTGCAACGCGCCTGGTGCTGATCAGTCCGGCGCGGGCAGACAACCACCGTCGGCGATCCGGGTGCCGATCTCCACCGTGATCTCGTCCCGGACGCTGCCGAAGACGCACGCCCGGCCGGTCCACCCCGCGAAGATCAGCCCGTCGCCGGGGCCCAGATCGAGCCGCCCGGGCGGCCTGACGACCACGTCGGTGAGGCCGGTGGCGGTCACCGCCCGCCGTACTGCCTCCTCGTCAGGCTCGTCCCGGCCGCCGGCGGTCAGCAGATTCAGGCCCTTGAGCACCTCGGTGGCACAAGCTCGAGCGCCGGCAGCCGTCTCGGGTTCGAGCGTGCCGCGCTGCCGGAAGGCGTCGTTGGCGGCCTGCTGACGGCGGAGCATCTCCTCGCGTACCCGTTCATCGGCCATCGGATGTCCGGTGCCCAGCGGTACCGGTGCAGTCGACGCCCCGGACGGGGCGGGGGCTTTCGTCGCGGTCTCCGGCAGTGTGGCCGCGGCGGCGACACAGCGGGCCTCGGCCACCGACGGCCGGGGGTTGGGCGGCACGACCTCTTGGTCCGACTCGGCCGGAGGACGGCTGCCGGGGACGGCGCAGGCGAACAGGCTGGTGGTCAGCAAAGCGCCCGCGAGTGCGGTGGCGACCCGGCGCACCGACCTGGCGGCGTGCGTAGCGTCGGTGAACGGCACGGCGGTCAGCGTAACGTTCCGCCATCGACGACGCCGCCCCGTGCGGCGCTCGACATGCCGCACATCGCGACACCCCTCGTACCGGGTGTGGCTGGCCTGCGCGGAGACGGCGAGGGCCGGGTCCGCGCGGACCCGGCCCTCGCCGTCTGCTGCTGGTGGTCGGCGCGTCAGCGCTCGATCTCACCGGCGATGAACTCCTCGACGGCGGCGTGCGCGTCGTGGTCGGCGTACTGCACCGGCGGGGACTTCATGAAGTACGACGAGGCCGACAGGATCGGGCCGCCGATCTTCCGGTCCAGCGCGATCTTCGCGGCCCGGACGGCGTCGATGATGACGCCGGCCGAGTTCGGCGAGTCCCACACCTCGAGCTTCAGCTCGGCGTTGAGCGGGGTGTCACCGAACGAGCGGCCCTCCAGGCGGATGTACGCCCACTTGCGGTCGTCCAGCCACGGCACGTGGTCGGACGGGCCGATGTGCACGTCGCTCTTGGCCATCTCGTGCGGCACCTGGGAGGTCACCGACTGGGTCTTCGAGATCTTCTTCGAGACCAGGCGGTTGCGCTCCAGCATGTTCATGAAGTCCATGTTGCCGCCGAAGTTGAGCTGGTACGTACGCAGCAGCTCGACGCCCCGGTCCTCGAAGAGCTTTGCCAGGGCGCGGTGCACGATGGTGGCGCCGACCTGGCTCTTGATGTCGTCGCCGACGATCGGCAGGCCCGCGTCGGTGAACTTCTGCGCCCACTCGGGGTCGGAGGCGATGAAGACCGGCAGGGCGTTGACGAACGCGCAGCCGGCGTCGATCGCGGCCTGGGCGTAGAACTTGTCGGCCTGCTCCGAGCCGACCGGCAGGTAGGAGACGACCACGTCGACCTGCGCGTCGCGCAGCGCCTTGGCCACGTCGACCGGCGTGGCGTCCGACTCCTCGACGATCTCGCGGTAGTACTGGCCGAGCCCGTCGAAGGTCGGGCCGCGCTGCACGGTGACGCCGGTCGGCGGCACGTCGCAGAGCTTGATGGTGTTGTTCTCGCTGGCGACGATCGCCTCCGCGAGGTCCATGCCCACCTTCTTGGCGTCGACATCGAACGCCGCGACGAACTGCACGTCAGAGACGTGATAGTCGCCGAAGGTGACGTGCATGAGACCCGGGACGCGGTCGTTGGGGTCGGCATTCCGGTAGTACTCGACGCCCTGTACCAGGGACGAGGCGCAGTTACCCACACCGACGATGGCGACGCGGACGGAGCCCATCGCGTGTGCCTCCTTCTTCTTTGTCACGGCCGCTCTGTCCTGGTCTCACCAGGCGGAGGCGGGTTGTTGTCTTGTCGTGGGCCGCCGGCCGTCCCGTCGTCCGGGACCGTCGGGGCACGGCCGGAGCGCTCGTTGGCGATGAGCTCCTCCAGCCAGCGGACCTCACGCTCACAGGCCTCCAGGCCGTGGCGCTGCAGCTCCAGGGTGTACGCGTCGAGGCGCTCGGCCGCGCGGCCCAGCATGTCGCGAAGGCCCTCGCGACGTTCCTCGATCGTGCGGCGGCGACCTTCCAGGATTCGAAGTCGGGTCGCCTGGTCGGTTCGGGAAAAGAACGCGAAGTGCACACCGAAGCCGGTGTCGCCGTAGGTCTCCGGCCCGGTCTGTGCGATGAGCTGGGCGAAGCGTTCCTTTCCTTCCGCGGTGATTTCGTAGACCACCCGACCTCGTCGGCTGGTCAGCGCGGGAACCTCCTCGGCGGTGGCGGGTGTCTCGTCGGCCTCGGTGATCCAGCCCGCCGCCTGCAGCCGGCGCAGGGTCGGATAGAGCGAGCCGTAACTGATCGCGGCGCGGATCGCCCCGAGCTTGGCGGTGAGCTCCTTGCGCAGCTCGTAGCCGTGCATCGGGGCCTCCTGCAACAGGCCGAGGATGGCGAGTTCGAGCACCGGCCACCCTCCCTTTACCCTGTTCGTGAAGCGCTTACCGCCACGATGTATCGGACCGATACATCGCACCGTAGCGTCTCGTCCCAGTCTGGGCAAACCCCCGTTCTGATGTCCTCCGGTCACGGATCGTCACGGTGGTCGCCTCGTCAGAAGAGACCGCGTACCCTTTCCCGCATGCGTACGCAGCGCCAGGTCGTCGACTACTCGCTCCGAAAGCGAGCGGCGCTGCGTGAGCTCCTCGCCGGCCGCGTCGGCACCTATGACCTGTGCGACGCATCGCCCTACCTGAAGAACGCGGCTCGGTTCCACGGCGAGTCCACCGACGAGCGGTGCCCGATCTGCCGCAGCGAGAACCTGACCCTGGTCCACTACATTTACGGGGACGAACTCAAGCAATCGGCCGGCCAAGCCCGTAATGTGGCTGAGCTGACCGTGCTGGCGATGACGCTGCGTGAGTTCCAGGTCTTCGTGGTGGAGGTGTGCCTCGGCTGTGACTGGAACCATCTCGTCGAGCAGTACCTGCTCGGCCGGGACGGTCTGACCGGCGTCGTCGACGGCGACCCGGAGCACGGTGAGGCGAGCGGCATGACCGCGGACGGAACGGGTGTCCGGCGAAGGCGAGAGGCGCAACGGTGATTCGAGCTCGATCGGTCGACCCCGGTCGCGTGCGACGCGGCTGGGGTGACCGACAGCTCGTAGGTCTGATTGGTCCGATTGATGCGGATCTGACGCCGCGACCACGGCACCCCCATGCCGGGCCCGCAGGTGTCACAACTCACGGCAAACCGGTGGCGGTGCTAACGCGCCCCACCGCGACGGCAGGGTGTGAGGAATGAACTCGTACGGCGATCCCAGCTCCTCGCGCGGCCGGGCCTGGGCTCCGGGCCAGGACGACCCGGGGCAGGCGGACGACGCGTACCGCCGCCCGGGTGGTGAACCGCGCGAAGTCAACTGGTCGACCGGGCCGGACACCTCCGGCCCGTCGGCCCGTGCCTCGGTCGGCGGACGTGCCTCGGTCGGTGGCTCGGCGAGCGTTCCGCCGTGGGGCGGTTCCGCCGGCGCGGCGCCGGTCGGCCGGGCCGGTCCTGGCCGCGCCTCCGTGCCCAGCTCGCCAGCTGGCCCCGGTCGTGCCTCGGTGCCGGTGTCACCGGCTGGCCCCGGTCGTGCCTCGGTGCCGGTCTCACCCGCACCGGGCCGCGCCGGTCGTGCCTCGGTGCCGGTCTCCCCGGCCGGGCCGGGTCGCGCCTCGGTCGGTGCCGCCGCCGTGGGCGCGGCATCAGCCGGTCGGGCGAGCGTCGGGTCGGCCTCGGTGGGTGGCGTCGGCGGTCGGGCCGCGGTGGCAAGGGCAAGCGTCGGCGGCCCTGGCGGGCCGGGCAGCCCTGGCGGCCCCGGTGGACCGGGTGGACCGGGTGGACCGACCCGGCCGGGTCGCGGTGGCCGTGACCCCGGTGCGGCGGCCCGCGCCCGCAAGCGCAAGCGGATGAACATGCTGATCGCCGGTTTCGCGGTGTTCATCATGCTGGCCGGCATCGGCGTCGTCGGGTTCACCTACTACTCGACGAACGTGGTGCTGCCCAAGGAGATCCCGCTGCCGCTGTCCACCACCGTCTACGCCAAGGACGGCAAGACGCTTGTCGCCAAGCTCGGCAACGAGAACCGCACCTTCGTCACCATCGACAGCATTCCGCAGCATGTGCGGGACGCCGTGGCCGCCGCCGAGGACCGGAACTTCTACCGGCACTCGGGCGTCGACTACAAGGGCATCGCCCGGGCCGCGTGGAACAACCTCTCCGGCGGTGACAAGCAGGGCGCCTCGACCATCACCCAGCAGTACGCCCGCAACGCCTACGAGAACCTCCAGGACGACAGCTACGCGCGGAAGGTGAAGGAGGCGATCCTCGCCTCCAAGCTGAACGACAACTACACCAAAGACCAGATCATGGAGAACTACCTCAACGTGATCTACTTCGGTCGTGGTGCGTACGGCATCGAGGCGGCGGCCCAGACGTACTTCAACACCAGCGCCAAGAGGCTGACGGTGGCGCAGGGCGCGGTGCTCGCCGCACTGATCAAGCAGCCGGTCGCCAGCGCCACCCACAAGGGCTTCGACCCGGAGACGAACGAGGTCGAGGCGAAGTCCCGGTGGGAGTACGTCATCAACGGGATGGTCGAGGAAGGCTGGCTGAACGCCCCGGACAAGCCGGAGCGGCCGACCGAGTACCCGAAGGTTCAGAAGTCGAAGAAGGACAACGGCTTCGGGGTCGCCACTCCGCGGGGCAACGTCATCAACTATGTCCGCAAGGAGATGGCTGAGTGGGGCATCTGCACCGAGTCCGGTGAGCCGGACAAGCCCACCTGCGTCGACGAACTGCGCGAGGGTGGGTACCGGATCACCACCACCATCGACCCGAAGATGCAGAAGGCGCTGGAGGCGGCGGCCCAGCCGGACCGTAAGGGCTCGGTGCTGAAGGGGCAGCCGAAGAACCTGATGGCGGCGGTGGTCTCCGTCGACCCGAAGACCGGCCGGGTGCTTGCCTACTACGGCGGTGACAGCGGCGCCGACTTCGACTACGCCGGCCTCAACACGGATCAGAACGGCAACATCGTGGGTGGCCATCCCCCAGGCTCGTCGTTCAAGGTCTACACCCTGGCCGCGGCGATCGACGCGGAGATCTCGGTCAAGTCGCACTGGGACGCCACCCCGTTCAAGCCCGAGGGCTACAAGGACCCGATCGTGAACGCTGGCCGGGATGTCGGGCGAACCTGTAACAAGTGGTGCACCCTGCAGGAGTCGACGGTGCAGTCGTACAACGTGCCGTTCTTCCACGTGACCGAGGACATCGGCCCCGACAAGGTCCTCGACATGGCTCGCCGCGCCGGCATCCGCACCATGTGGGACGACAAGCACAAGGTCTACGACCTGACGAAGGAGAAGCCCGAGGATCTCGCGCCGAGCAAGTTCGACCGGGTTATCGGCTTCGGCCAGTATCCGGTGACCGTGCTGGACCATGCCAACGGCCTGGCCACCCTCGCCAACAAGGGCAAGTACAACAAGGCGCACTTCGTCCGGATGGTGGAGAAGCAGAACAAGGCCACCGGCAAGTGGGACAAGGTGCGCGGCACCGGCGAGAAGCTCAAGCCGCAGCAGGTGATCCGGCCGGAGGTCGCCGACGAGGTGACCGCGGTGCTCAAGGAGATCCCTGGCAAGAACAATGCCAGCCTGGTGAACCGCCAGGCCGCCGGCAAGACCGGCACCTGGCAGCACGGCAAAACCGACAAGAACGCTCACGCCTGGATGGTCGGCTTCGACGAGAACGTGGCCACCGCGGTGTGGATCGGCAGCCGCGACCCGAAGAAGCCGGCGATCGTGGACCGAAATGGCGTCAACATCGGCGGTGGCAACATCCCCGCCGCCCTGTGGAAGCGGTACATGGACGACGCCTTGAAGGGCTACGACCCGTCCAACCTGCCCGATGTCACCGGAATCGGTGATCAGGACGCCGGCAACGGCGAGAAGCCCGCACCGCCACCGACCCCGCCGGGCGGCGGCAACCAGCAGGAGTGCAACCCGGTCGACTTCCTCTGTCAGCTCAACGGCGGAAACAACGGCGGAAACAACGGCGGCGACAATCCGATCACCCCACCCGATCGTGATCAGGGACCGGGCGGGCCGGGTGGTGGAGGCGGCGGCCTGCCAACACCCAGAACGACGAGTCGGGAGTAGCTCCCGCTGACGCCGCGGGCGGCTGGACAAATGTTCCGGCCGCCCGCGCGGCGCGGGTTGTTCCCGAGCGGTCCGCGTCGCACTTGCCGCCCTGCTCATCGCCCCGGCGGTCCTGTTCCTCGTACTCTGAGCTTCCGTACCACCGGCGGCAGTGCCTCGGGGATTCGCTGCGGTTTCGGCTTCAACGCGGTCACCGGATACGGCAGGATGCACGGTCATGAGCACGAAGTCGACGCCAGGCATCGATGGATCGGGTGCCTCCGATCACCCGTCCCGCTCCGACGGCTTCGTCCGGGGGCTTTCCGGTCTGATCGGCGGTCCGCTCGGTGACCACGCGGTCGCCCGCGACCGACCCGTCGGGGCGGAGAACCGGTTCTGGACGGCGGTACGGATCGTCCTGGCGCTGACCTGCCTCACGCTGGCCCTGCACTGGGTGCAGAAGTCACCCTGCCAGGACGGCGCGTGGGTGAACAACGAGCAGTACACGCGCTTCTGCTACACCGACGTGCTGGCGCTCTACTACGCAGAGCGGCTCAACGAGGGGGCGGTGCCCTACCGGGATCACCCGGTGGAGTATCCGGTGCTGACCGGGTACTTCATGGGGGCGCTCGGGTTGCCGGTCCACTCGGCCGGCGACGGCAACCCCGACATGAACCAGGGCCAGTGGTTCTACAACCTCAACGCACTCGTGCTCGGTGCGCTGGCGGTGGTCACCGTGGCGGTGATCCTGGCGCTGCGCCGTCGGCGACCGTGGGACGCCGCGCTCTTCGCGCTCGCCCCGGCGCTGCTGCTCACCGCCACCGTCAACTGGGATCTCCTGGCCATCGGGCTTGCCGCGTTGGGCCTGCTGGCCTGGGCCCGCTCCGGGCCGGGCCCGAAGGGTACCCGTCTGGTGGTGCTCTCCGGAGTGTTGCTCGGGCTCGGTGGTGCGGCGAAGATGTGGCCGTTGTTCATCCTCGGGCCCATCCTGGTGCTCGCGTTACGTGCCAACCGGATCCGGGCCGCGCTGCTGTCCATCGGTACGGCGGCGGTGACGGTGGTGCTGGTGAACCTGCCGGCGGCGATTCCGTACCGGGACAACTGGGACCGCTTCTTCGAGCTGAACACCACCCGCCCCATCGACTGGGGCACCTTCTGGTACATCGGTCGCTACCTGGACGGGAAGTTCGGCGACCCGGCCAGCATCGGGCCCTTCCAGTGGCTGGACGCCAACATTCCGACGCTCAACTACCTGTCGTACGCCCTGTTCGGGCTGGCCTGCCTCGGCGTCGGCGCGCTGGCGTTGCTGGCACCGCGACGTCCCCGACTCGCCCAGCTCGCCTTCCTGGTGGTCGCCGCCTTCCTGATCTTCAGCAAGGTCTGGTCGCAGCAGTTCGTGCTCTGGCTGCTGCCGCTGGTGGTGCTCGCCCGGCCCAGGTGGGGGGCTTTCCTCGTCTGGCAGGCCGCCGAGGTCTGCTACTTCATCGCCTTCTACGGCCAACTGCTCGGCGCGTCGACCGGCACGCCGGTCTTCCCGGAGGGCGTCTTCGTGTTCGCCGCGAGCCTGCGCCTGGCCGCCGTGGTCGCCCTGGTCGTCCTGGTCGTCCGCGAGATCCTCAACCCGGAGCAGGACGCGGTACGCCGCACCTATGCCGACGACCCGGACGGCGGCCTGCTCGACGGCGCACCCGACGCCTCCTGGCTGGACCGATGGCGAAGCCGCCGGTCAACCGTCGAGCAGACCCCGACGCCCGTCGCCACGACAACGTGACGATGACCGGCACGCTCAGAGGCGGAAGACGACGACGTCGTCGATCTCCTCACGGGTGATGCCCAGCCCGTCGACGGGTGCGTCGACGCTCACCTCCCACGGGGTGCCAGCGATCTTGTCGCGCAGCACCAGGACGTTGTGCACGCCAAGCGTGCGCAGGTAGTCGACGCTCGTCTGGTCAGGGAAGGTCATGGCGACCCGGCGTACGTCGTCGAGCTGACGTGGAGTGAAACCGCTGCCACCGTTGACGATGTCCTGGAACCGGGTGGTCGACCAGAGCATCACCGGCTGGTCGTGGTTCTGCCCGCTGGGCAGCACGAGCAGCGGGCCGTCGACCGAGCGCATCGCCGCCGGTTGCGCCGGCACCACCGGATGAGGTGTGGTGTTGGTGCCCTCGGCGATGACCAGCAGCAGCGGTACCAGGGTCGCCAGGCGCAGCCAGGGGCTCGGCCAGGAGGGGATCCGCTCGGCGGAGATCTCCCGGACCCGCTCGGCGAACGCGCTTACCGCCCCCGCCGCGAGCAGCCCGAGCAGCAACGTGGCCCACAGCATCAACCGGCCCGGGGTCCGGATGCCGCTCCAGCCGGGCAGGTGGTCGAAGAGCGGTACGTAGGTGAAGCGACCGCCGAACAGCTCGGTGCCCATCGACAGGGCCATCGCGACCAGCACCCCGGCGAACAGCAGGAGCCGCTGGCGGACCTTCCAGACGGAGAAGAACAGCCCGCCGAGGGCCAGCGCGTACAGCACGAAACCGGGCAGCAACGTCATCTCCGGATGCCATGGCAACAGCGAGCGTGCGCCTTCGTGCAGCCCACCCCAGAGGAGAGACTCGGCCGGGGCGGTGACGAAACCGGTCCCGGGCGGCGAGTAGACGGCGATGTCGTCGATCGTCCGCTCCGCATTCGGGTGCAGTTGCGTGACGGTGAAGTACGGGATGGCCATCAGGACACCCACCCCGGCGAAGATCAGCCCGCCGATCAGGTCGGCGACGAACAACCGCTGACCGAAGGGACGCTTGAGCCGCCAGAAGATCCGTTTCGCGTACCAGATGGCGGCGGCCACCAGCACGGTGCCGGCGAGCACGTACGCGAACGGTAGGCCGATCCCGAATCCGAGACTGAGCTGCCAGGCGGCCACCAGCCAGCCGGCGTACACCCAGCCCTCGTGCCGGCGCTCCGGTCGATAGCCGTGCCGCAGCGACCAGCCGTGCCCCCGGGCCAGCATGGCCAGCGCCAGTGGAATACCGCCGTTGGAGACCACGTGCAGGTGACCGGCCTGGGCCAGCAGCCACGGCGCGTACGTGTAGGCGGCACCGACCACCGCGGGACCCGTCCGGCTCGCGCCGAGCTGCCGGGCCAGCACGTACGCGCCGAAGGTGGCGAGGGCGTGCGCCAGCACGAACATGATGTTGTAGCGAACGAGGGCGGCCTCGGGACCACTGCCAATCATGCCGGCCGGCGCGTATCCGAGCAGGGTGTCCGAGAAGGCGAAGCTCCACCGTTCGGGGAAGAACGCATTGGCGTGCCAGAGCTGGGCCGGTTCGGTCAGCAGGATGTGCCCGGACCACGCCATCTGCCAGGCCTGGAGGCTCGGGTCCCAGTAGTCCTGCGGCAGCGTGTGCGCCGGGTAGCGCAGGGTCGGCCAGGTCATCAGCACGGCCAGTGCCAGTGACGCGACGGCGGCCAGCGTCCACTCGTGGATCAGCAGCCGGCCGACCCATCGGCCCAGCCGCCCGTGCCAGGTGGGTACCGGCTCGGGGGCGGGCCCGAAGGCGGCCCAGGGGTCCGGCTTGCTCTCGCCCTCCGCCGGGGCGCCGTCGGGCTTGCCGCCGCCGTCCGCGCCGGCCCCGTCGCCGCCCGCCTTCTTCCCGCCCTTGTCCCTCTCCGAAGTCGCGTCCTCCGAAGCCTCGTCCTGCTTCACGGCGGCCCCGGCGTCCTTGTCCGCGTCGGCGTTTTTCTCCGCGTCGGCGTCCTTGTCCGCGTCGGCGTTTTTCTCCTCGTCGGCGTCCTTGCGGGCTGAGGCGGTCCCCGCTGAGGTGCCTGCGTCGTCGAAGGCGTTTGCCGGGACACCGTTGCCCGGGTCGCGCCGACTCTGCGGGTCGGTGCCGCCAGGCGCCGGCTCACCGGTGGCCCGAGCGTCTCGCGAGGTCGGCCCGGGGCCACCGGCGGCGGACTGGTCCGTGGTCATCGTGCTCCGGTCTTCCCGTCGAGTTGCTCGCGCAGGAAGGCGATGTCACTGCCCTGCCCCTCGACCCCGCCGGGTGTCTCGACGATGACCGGTGCACCCGCCGCGCGGATCACCGCGACCAGGAGCTCCGGGTCGATGGTCCCGCCGGACAGGTTGTCGTGGCGATCCCGCCCCGACCCGAACCCGTCCTTCGAGTTGTTGGCGTGCACCAGGTCGATCCGACCGGTGATCGCCTTCACCCGATCGACCAGACCGAGCAGTTCCTCCCCGCCGGCATGGGCGTGGCACGTGTCCAGGCAGAAGCCGATCTCCTGGTCGCCGATGGCGTCCCATAGCCGGGCGAGCGCATCCAGTCGCCGAGCGCAGGCGTTCTCACCACCGGCGGTGTTCTCGATCAGCACCGGCAGCCCGAAGCCGCCCGACTCGGCCGCGTACGACAGCGCCTTTCGCCAGTTGTCGAACCCGGTCGCCGGGTCGTCTCCGGCGTTGACGTGCCCGCCGTGCACGACCAGGCCCTTGGCGCCGACGGCCGAGGCCGCCTTCGCATGCGCGAGCAGCAGCTTGCGGCTGGGGATCCGGATGCGGTTGTTGCCGGTGGCGACATTTATGACGTACGGCGCGTGCACGTACACGTCGACGTCGGCACCGCTCAGCGCCGCCGCGTCGGCACGGGGCTGTGGCGCCTTCCAGCCTTGGGGGTCGGAGAGGAAGAACTGCACGGCGTCTGCCGCGCGGGCGGTGGCCTCCGCCAGCGGGTCGGTCGGATCGACGTGGGCTCCGATACGCATGCAGGCGAGCCTACGTCCCGCCGCGGACGACCGGGGCGACGCCCGCTGTCCGGCCGCGTCACCGGCACCGACGGTAGTCGTTGATGCCAATGGACCGTCCGGTCATGACGACCCGGCCGGAGTTTGGCAGGGAAATTGTCGGTAATTCCGGGATTTGCCCCATGAAGCACCGGCTTCCGCGATAACGTCAGGTAACAACGTGATAAAGCTCCGCGGGGCGTCTCCGGTCCAACCTCATCGGTGTGGTCGTTCCTCCCCAGGTCCCACCCAAGGAATGCGGACCAGGCGCCCCGCGGCCCCGTGGCCGGGGGCCCGCGCCGACAGTGACGTCGGCGCGGGCCCCCGGTTCGCCGCGCCCCCTCACCTCGGTGATGGTGATCGTCCGGGCCGGGTATCCTGGTCCGGTTGTCCGTCCCCGGTCGGGTTCCCCCGGTGCCGGAACGGGCCACGACGCACGACCTCCTGCCACGGAAGGACCGTGGCCGCATAGCCCACAGGAGGTGAGCACGTCTTGCGTCATTACGAGATCATGGTGATCCTCGACCCCAGCCTCGAGGAGCGCACCGTCGCCCCGTCGCTCGACACGTACCTGAACGTGATCAGGACCGCGGGTGGCTCGGTGGAGAAGACCGACGTGTGGGGCCGCCGGCGCCTCGCCTACGAGATCAACAAGAAGGCCGAGGGCATCTACGCCGTCATCGACCTCCAGGCGACGCCGGAGGCGGTGGCCGAGCTGGACCGCCAGCTGCGGCTCAACGAGTCCGTGCTGCGCACGAAGGTCCTCCGGCCGGAGATGCGCTAGCAAACCCACCCCAGCCTCACCCGGATCAGCCTCACCGTCGCTGTCGGAGGGTTCTGAGAACCTGTACGGCGAACGGATGAGCGCGCGAGGAGTTGGTCATGGCAGGAGACACCACCATCACGGTCATCGGCAACCTGACCGATGACCCCGAGTTGCGGTTCACCCCCTCCGGTGCCGCGGTCGCCAAGTTCCGGGTCGCCTCGACGCCCCGGTTCATGGACAAGGCGTCCGGTGAGTGGAAGGACGGCGAGCCGCTGTTCCTTTCGTGCACCGTCTGGCGGCAGGCCGCGGAGCACGTGGCGGAGTCGCTACAGCGCGGCGCCCGCGTCATCGTCTCGGGTCGGCTGCGTCAGCGGTCCTACGAGACCCGCGAGGGCGAGAAGCGCACCGTCATCGAGCTGGAGGTCGACGAGATCGGCCCGTCACTGCGCTACGCCACGGCGAAGGTGCAGAAGATGTCCCGGTCCGGCGGCGGTGGCGGCGGCTTCGGTAGTGGTGGCGGTGGTGGCCAGGGCGGCGGAGGCAACTTCGACGACCCCTGGGCTTCGGCCGCACCGGCCCCCGCACGTTCGGGTGGCGGCAACTTCGACGAGGAGCCTCCGTTCTAATGGCGCCGAGCGCCCGTGATCGTAAACCAGGAGCAAGAGCAATGGCGAAGGCTGCGGCACTGCGCAAGCCGAAGAAGAAGGTGAACCCGCTCGACAAGGACGGGATCACGTACATCGACTACAAGGACACCGCGCTGCTGCGCAAGTTCATCTCCGACCGCGGCAAGATCCGCGCTCGGCGGGTGACCGGCGTCACCTCGCAGCAGCAGCGGCAGATCGCCCGTGCGGTCAAGAACGCCCGTGAGATGGCGCTCCTGCCGTACACCGCGACGGCCCGCTGAGAGAGGCACCGACATGAAGATCATCCTGACTCAGGAGGTGTCCGGGCTCGGTGCCCCGGGCGACATCGTGGAGGTCAAGAACGGCTACGGCCGTAACTACCTGCTCCCGCAGGGCTTCGCGATCGCCTGGACCAAGGGCGCGGAGAAGCAGGTCACCCTCATCAAGCGGGCCCGTTCGGCCCGCGAGATCCGCGACCTGGACCACGCCAACGAGGTGAAGGCCCAGCTCGAGGCCCTCAAGGTGAACCTGAAGGCCCGTGCCGGTGAAGGTGGCCGGCTCTTCGGCTCGGTCACCCCGGCCGAGATCGTCGACGCCGTCAAGGCGTCCGGCGGCCCGTCCCTGGACCGGCGGCGGCTGGAGGTTTCCGGTCACATCAAGTCGATCGGGTCGCACCCTGTGCGGATCAAGCTGCACCCCGAGGTGACCGCCACGTTCAACCTCAACGTCGTGCAGGACTGAATACCGGTACGGCGAAACGACGTAAGGCCCGCACCGTACATCGGTGCGGGCCTTTACGTCGTCTTCCGCGGAGTACCCGGTCAACCGATGGGCTGGCCGGTCACCGCGCTGATCATCACCGTCGAGAGACCACCACCCACCACGGCGGCGGCGAGCGCCACAGTGGTCGGACGCCAGGTCGTACCCACCCGACGCAGCAGCGTCGCGATGGCCAGGCTGCTGGCCAGGGCCAGGCCGAACCGCGGCAGCCCGCCTACCATCGCCCCGAACGCCCGCGCCCGGGGTGAGTCGCACCCGCCGCCGCTGATGTCGGTCACACAGCCCACGGGTGGCGCCCCGTCCAGGGTCAGCAGCCAGACGAAGACCACGACCGCCGGCAGGACGTAACAGGCTGCGGTGTAGAGCAGCGGCAGCCAGGGACCACCCGGGTCGGGATCGAGCAGGTCGTCTTCCAGCCGGCGGTTCCAACTGGCGTTGCCCACCGACTCGATGCGGCGCCGTACCGCCGCCATGCCGACCGGCCGAGCCTGCGGCACCGCAGCGGTACGCCGCCGTGGCGCCGGGCGGGGACGCGGAGCCGTGTAGCCCACCACCGGAGACCGGGGTGCCGATGCGGGCGCGTCGACCCAACGCGGATCGTCACCGGCGAGTCGGGTGCCCGGCCAGAAGGCCTCCTGCGGTGGCTCCGGCTCCGGCCGGCTGCTCCACGACCACTGCTGCACGCCAGGTGCGCCATCCGACCGGGGGCGCTCCGTACGATCCCAGCCGTCCGGCCCGGAGTAGTCCTCCCACCGGTTCCGGTCTCGCGGACGTTCCCGTCGATCGGGCTCGGGTTCTCGGTCCCACTGGCCCGTGGTGTCCGGCTCCAGCCACTGCTCCGACGCCGACGACTGAAGCCACTGGCTGGTGCTGTCGGCGTCCCAGGGGTCGGCCGGGGCGGCATCGGCACGACGGTCAAAGCCGGCGGGCTGCTGCCAGGCGTGCAGGCCGGAGGCGTCCCAGGGATCCACCGCGGGTCGGTGCGGCTCGGGTTCCGCGGCCCGCTCCCAGGGATCCACGGCCGGACCGGGTGCCGGCTCCGCCGCCCGCCGCCGACGTCGCGGCGTCGGGGCGGCGGCCGGCTCCGAGTCGGACGTCTGCTCGCCCTCGTCCGCCAGGCCGGACCAGGTCACCTGACGTCGGCGGGACTGTGCGCGGCGGGGCCGGCTCTGCGGCGTCACACCCGAGACCGGATCGTCCTCCTCGGCCCGGCGGCTGCCGACGTATCCCTCCTCCTGTGGACGGTCGAAGGTCCACTCGCGGGTGTGGTCGGACTGCGGTGCCACTGCTGGCGACGAGGCGATGGCGCGGGGTTGCGGATCACGCCAGTCAGCCTCCTGGGAGGGCCGGCTGCGCTCGCTCCGGTAGATCGCTGACGATCGCCGGCCGCCGTCGCCGTAGCGCGGCCGGTCGTCGTCATCGTCGTCCGGCGCGGCGTGCCGACCACCACCGTCGACGCTGCTGACGCCCGACTCCAGGGCCCAGCGCGGCAGATAGGGCTCGGCCGGCTCCTCCTGGCCACGCTCGATCGCTCGCCGACGGCTCGGGGTGCGGTAACGCTCGACCGCCGAGTCGTAACGCTCGGCCCGTGAATCCTCGACGGGCTCGGCCCACGAAGCGGTCGGTCGCCGCTCGCGCGGACCGTCCTCCCCGCGTGTCCAGTCCCGGTAACTCACGGCCGGAGCGTGACCCTTCTCAACCGAACGTGCAATCCGCTGTCCAGGTGTCGCCGTAGGCCACCGATCTTACGGGAGGTTCAGGACAAAGCCCTACCCGGAAATTCCGTCCACAGCCTGGGGAAAGAGTTTGCGCAGGTCAGAGGAGATCGCCAAGAATTCCCCATCCGTTATCCACACCCTGTGCACACGCTGCGCACATGGTTGTCCACCTGAGTCCACAGGTTGTCCCGAGGCTCATCCACCGCCACGGTTGAGTGGCTGACCTCGTACTCGTATGGTTGCCACGACCTGCCGACCCGATGGCCCCCGATCGGAGCGGCCGGTCGAGGTTGTCGCACCCGGGCGGTAGGCCTGGAACCGATCCGACGCAGTGGAGGGGGGCCCGGTGTCGGTCACCGACGACAGGCGGACGGAGTCGTTTCCGGGCGGCGGGCAGCAGCCCGGCAACGGGCCACCCGACGGTCAGTTCGACAAGACGCCACCGCAGGACGTGGCCGCGGAGCAGTGCGTCCTTGGCGGCATGCTGCTCTCCAAGGACGCCATCGCCGACGTCGTCGAGATCCTCAAGACCAACGACTTCTACCGACCGGTGCACGCCACCATCTTCGACACCATCCTGGAGATCTACGGCAGGGGTGAGCCGGCCGACGCCATCACCGTCGCGGCGGCACTTGCCGACTCCGGCGATCTGGCCCGGGTAGGTGGCGCTCCGTACCTGCACACGTTGATCGCGAGCGTGCCGACCGCCGCGAACGCCGCCTACTACGCCCGGATCGTCAGCGAACGCGCGGTGCTCCGGCGCCTGGTCGAGGCCGGCACCCGGATCGTCCAACTCGGCTACGGCACCGCGAGCGGCGGCAGCCGGGACGTGGACGACATCGTCGACCTGGCTCAGCAGGCCGTCTACGACGTCACGGAACGCCGGGTCAGCGAGGACTTCGCGATCCTGGCCGACATGCTGCAACCGACGCTCGACGAGATCGAGGCGGTCGGCGCTCAGGGCGGCGTGATGACCGGCGTGCCGACCGGCTTCACCGACCTGGATCGCCTGCTCAACGGGCTGCACGCCGGCCAGTTGATTATCGTGGCGGGGCGACCTGGCCTTGGAAAGGCGCTCGCGCTCGACACACCCCTACCGACTCCGGCCGGCTGGACGACGATGGGCGAGGTGCAGGTAGGCGATCAGCTTATCGGTGCGGACGGCCGTCCTACCACCGTCACGCACGCCTACGAGGTGCGCCACGACCGGCCCTGCTACGAGGTCGAGTTTTCCGACGGTTCAGTCATCGTCGCCGATGCCGAGCATCTGTGGACGACGACCACCCGGGCGGCACGCCGCCAGCAGAATGAGCGCCGGCCGCGCTACCAGTGGGATGCCTCGGCACCGGCCAAGGCGGCAGCCGTACACCGGGCCGTCACCGCCATCCCGGACCGGCTTGTCACCCACCGGGAAGCCGTGGAGATCGCCGGGTCCCGGTTCCGGAAGGTCCTGCACGTTGTGGCGGCCCAGGTCGGCATCGCCGGCACCGTCGAACGTCAGTACTCCCGGAATGGCAGGTCCTGGCGTCGGGCGGTCGACGCCTACAGCGCCCATGCTCTGTTCGACGCACATCTGAGCCGGGTGAGTCGGGTCATCACCAGCGATACGACCGTGGCACACCCTCGGGTCGTCACTACCGAACACATCGCCGCGACCCTGCGGCATCCGGCTGACGGGCGCGCCAACCACGCGGTGACAAATGCTCAACCGCTGTCCCTTCCCGCCCGCGAGGACCTGCCGATCCCCCCGTACACGCTTGGTGTGTGGCTGGGCGACGGGCACTCGGCAGGTGCCCGGTTCACGTCGGCGGACATGGTCGGGACCGCCGACCGCGGAGGCTGCGAGACCTGCGGTACGACAATGAAGTCGAGCTGGAACGGCGCCCGCCACTGCGCGTCGTGTCGCCGGTTGCATGGCTCGTTCACCGGGCTGCTTCGAGCCGCCGGTGTCCTGAACGACAAGCACATTCCGCAGCCTTACCTCCGAGCGTCGGAGGAGCAGCGACGAGAGCTGCTGGCGGGACTGCTCGACACCGCCGGTACTCCTGCGGCAGCCGGACACGTCCAGTACACCACCACCTCGGAGCGGATAGCCGAGGATGTGTACGAGCTCGTCGTCAGCCTGGGCTACCGATGCTCGATCAACCGCAAGCGAGTCAACGGCCGCACTCCCGAAAGCTCGACGGCTTTCACACTGAGCTTCTCCACCTCCGACGAGGTGTTCCGGTTGACCAGGAAGCGGGAGTCGCACGCCACGCGCCGACACGCGGTCGGTCGGGCGGGTACCCGATCCCGCTACATCGTGGATGTGCGACCGGTGCCGAGTGTCCCCGTGCGGTGCGTCACGGTCGACAACGAGGATCACCTTTACTTGGCCGGTCGATCAATGATTCCCACGCACAACAGCACCGCGAGCATGGACTTCGCGCGCAACGCTGCGATCCGTGCCAACCAAGCATCGGCGATCTTCTCGCTGGAAATGAGCAAGGTCGAGATCGTCATGCGGCTGCTCTCGGCCGAGGCCCGAGTGCCACTGCACGTGCTGCGCAGCGGGCAACTGTCCGACGACGACTGGACCAAGTTGGCCCGCTGCATGGGTGAGATCAGCGAGGCACCGCTGTTCGTCGACGACACGCCCAGCATGAACCTGATGGAGATCCGGGCGAAGGCCCGTCGGCTCAAGCAGCGGCATGACCTCAAGTTGATAGTGGTCGACTATCTCCAGCTGATGACCTCGCCGAAGCGTACCGAGAGCCGGCAGCAGGAGGTCGCGGACCTGTCGCGTGGCCTGAAGCTGCTCGCCAAGGAGGTCGAGTGCCCGGTCATCGCGGTCAGCCAGCTGAACCGTGGCCCTGAGCAGCGTACCGACAAGCGTCCACAACTGTCCGATCTGCGCGAATCTGGGTCAATTGAACAAGATGCGGACGTTGTTATACTTCTGCATCGCGACGACTACTACGACAAGGAGTCACCCCGCGCGGGGGAGGCGGACTTCATTATCGCCAAACACAGAAATGGCCCGACCGACACCGTGACGGTCGCCGCTCAACTGCACCTGTCGCGCTTCGTCGACATGGCGATCGTCTGACCTGACCCAACCGAGTCCGACGGGCTCAGCCGAGGCTCACCGGCTCAGCCGAGCACCGGGAAGCGGCCAGCGCCGCGTGCGGCGGCGGGTGCCGTGTCGGCACAGAGTTGCACCACTCCGGACGGGCTCTCGAATGCTGTCGTCCAGGTCAGCCACCACGGTGCTGATGCCGTCATACGCGTTGGCCAGTGCGATGTGCGAAGCTCGCGACCCCATGCCGGCAGCGTCCCACAGCTGGTGACCGGCTGTGGCGGTGAGACACCGGGCCGCCCGGTTGGACGGCCCGGTCACCCAGGGAGGTGCTGCTCAGCCGAACATCTCGTCGAGGAAGCTTTTGCGCTTCTTCCGGCGGTAGTGCCCGTGGTAGCCGTAGTGCTGCTGAGTGTGGCCGTAGGCAGGTGCCGGGGCCGGGTAGCCGTGCTGCGGTGGCGGTGGCGGCGGCACGGCACCGTAGCCCGGCTGCTGTGGCGCGGGCGGCGGAGGCGGAGGCTGGTAGCCGCCCGGCCGGGGTGCGTGCTGGGTCGGCTGTGGGGCGGGGGGCGCCTGCTGGGCGCTCCAGTTGGCCTCCGCCTCGAACAGCTTCTCCAGCTCACCACGGTCGAGGAAGATCCCCCGGCACTCGCCGCACTGGTCGATGACGACGCCGCTGCGCTCGTACTGACGCATTTCTCCATGACACTTGGGACAGGTCAGGCTCATTGTTCGACGGTACCTGGTCGACTCACGCGGAAGCGGTCAGCGCCTCCGTCACCTCGTCGTCGGAAACCTCGTGGAAGTCGTCGTAGTACGCCCCGACGGCGGTGAAGGCTTCCGGCCGCTGAGCGCAGATGACCTGGTCGGCCTCGTTGGCGAGCGTCTCGTACGCCTGCTGGGCACCGACCGGTACGGCGACGACCACCCGACGGGCGCCGAGCTGGCGGGCCACCTGCACGGCAGCTCGGGCGGTGGCCCCGGTGGCCAGCCCGTCGTCGACGATGACGGCGATGCGGCCGGTCAGCTCCAGTGGCGGCCGGCCGGCCCGGTAGAGCTGTTCGCGCCGGTCCAGTTCCGTCTGTTCCCGGCGCTGCACGTCGGCGATGTCGTCGGAGTCGAGTTGGCCGACCACCACGTCGTTGACCACGCGTACGCCGGCCGGACCGAGCGCGCCGAAGGCGACCTCGGGGGCCCACGGCATGCCGAGCTTGCGAACCACCAGCACGTCCAGCGGTGCGCCGAGGCGTTCGGCGACGACCCGGGCCACCGGCACGCCGCCGCGTACCAGGCCCAGTACGACGACGTCCGGTTCGCCGATCAGGGCGGTGAGTCGGTCGGCGAGCGCCCGGCCCGCCTCGCTGCGGTCGCGGTAGGTGGTCATGCCCTCAGGTCTACGCCCTGCGGGCCGTCTTCGCTCGCCGGTTGCCGGATCCCGGGAACGTCGAGTGCTGGTGCCCAGACGAGGAACGCCACCGGGTAGAGCAGATAGCCGAACCGGGTGCTGGGCATCAGCAGGATCGCCACCAGCAAGCCGTACCCGCAGACGAGTGCCGCCGTGCGGGCGGTGCGTGGCGGGTGGCGGAGGAGCCGGACGGCGATCGCCGCTGCGGCAGCGACCAGCAGCGCCGCCGCCACGGCCCGGCCGGCCGGCACCGCGTTCGCGATCAGATAACCGGGAAACGGCGACTGCGCCGGGCTGGAGACCAGGCCGTGCCCGAGGGGAAACCGCAGCACGTTCTCCACCAGGGCGTCCCGGTCCACCAGCAGGGTGGGCAGCAGCGCGGCGGCGGGTACGCCCACTGCGCCGGCGGCCACCCGCAGGCCGGCCCGGCGGCAGATGCCCCAGCTGACCAGTACGGCGGCGACCGGCCAGGCGAAGAGTTTCAGTGCACCGGCGAGTCCGACGGCGACGCCGGCCCAACCGGGCCGTGCGGTGGCGGCGAGCGCGAGAGCCAGCAGGCAGAGCGCGAGTACGGGTAGATCGTCGCCGCCGGTGGCGAGGGTCAGTGCGCAGATCGGCAGGACGGTGGCGGCCTGCACCCCGCGCAGCAGGGCGGCGTCCTGCCCGACCGTCGTGGCCACCCTCGCGGGTCGGCGCAGGACGCGGACGGCGAGCAGCAGGGCGAGGACGGTGCCGACGGCGAACCAGACGCGGGCGTCGCTCCACCACACGTCGGTGGCCGCGCGGGGCAGCCCGAACAGGGCCATACCCGGTTGGTACGGCGTGTAGCCGAGCAGTTGTTCACCGGGCGGCAGCGCGGCGATGGCGTCCGGTCCGAGGTAGGGGGTGCCGGTCTCCACAAGTCGCCGCCCGGACTCCTCGACGACGAGCACCTCCTCCTGGGCCCGGTCGGTACGTCCTGCCGCGCGCTGCACGCTCTGCGCAACGAGGGGAAGCAGGGCGACGGTGGTCCAGGTCAGGACGGTGACCAGCCAGCGTGCGGGCACTCCGGTCAACGCCGAGCCGGGCCGGTGCCGCCGCAGCAGGAGTTGGCCGAGTGCCATGATCGCGGCGCCGAGGTAGCCGAGTGCGGCCACGCCGCCCCACGCGCGGTGCGGCAGGAGGGTGGAGGTGGCCGCGGTGACTGCGGCGAAGGCGGCCGAGACCGCGTAGAGGCCGAGGTCGAGGGAGAGTCCGCCGGCGGCGGTGTCGATCCGGTGCCACCACCCGGTACGGCGGCGGGTCTGGGTGGTGTGCACCCGCCCAAGTCTCTCAGGCAGGCTGGTGACGACCCCGGCCGCCCTGCCGGCGTCCCTGCGGTAGCCGGACCACCGCGCCGGCGTCGTGCAGGGCGACCGCCAGGCGGCCGGTCCGGCCGCCGGTGCCGCGTTGCAGGGCGGCGAGCAGTGTGCCGGTGGGCAGTGGGCGGGCGAAGAGATGACCCTGGCCGGCGCTACAGCCCAGTTCCCAGAGGGTGTGTCGCTGTGCCTCCCGCTCCACCCCCTCGGCCACCACGACCAGGCCGAGGCTGCGACCGAGGTCGAGGGTGGAGCGGATGATCGCGGCGGCCTCGGTGGAGGATTCCATGGCGGTGACGAAGCTCCGGTCGATCTTCAGTTGGTGCACCGGGATCCGGGAGAGCAGCGAGAGTGAGGAGTAGCCGGTGCCGAAGTCGTCCAGGGCGAGCCGGACACCGGCATCACGTAGCCGGGTGAGGACCTGGTCGACGACGTCGAGCTGACTGAGGGTGAGGGTCTCGGTCAGTTCCAGGATCAGCCGGTCGGGTGGCAGGTCGTGGGCGCGCAGGCGAGCAAGCACCGAATCGGGGAAGCGGGTGTCGAGCAGGCTGCGGGGGGAGACGTTCACCGCCACGGGTACGTCGAAGCCGGCGTCACGCCAGGTGCCGGCGGCGATCAGGGCCTGGTCGAGGATCGCTTCGGCGAAGGCCGGTAGCAGGCCGGACCGCTCGACGGTCTCCAGGAAGCGCAGTGGGTCGATCAGGCCGTGGGTGGGGTGACGCCATCGGGCCAGCGCTTCGGCGGCGATGACCTCACCGGTGCCGAGGTCGACGATCGGCTGGAACTTGACGGTGAATTCGTGATCGGCCACGGCCCGGGTCAGGTCTCCGCCGAGCGTGAGACGACCCAGGTCGGCGGTGTCCCGGGCGGACGCATAGCTGGCCAGCCGCTGCCCGGCCCGCTTGGCCTGGTACATGGCGACGTCCGCGCGGCGCAGCAGTTCGGCCATGCCGCCGGTGGCGGGGGCGGCGGCGATGCCGCCGCTGGCTTCCACGTTGATCCGCATGCCGTCGATGTCGAAAGGTTCGTGCAGCGCCGCCAGCAGCGTCTCGGCCCGGTGGGCGGCGACTGCGGGCGCGGGCAGGGCGCGCAGGAGTACGGCGAACTCGTCGCCACCGAGCCGGGCGACCAGGTCGTCGGCCTGGGCGGCGGCGCGCAGCCGTTCGGCGACAGCGGCCAGCATCTGATCACCGGCGGTGTGGCCGAGGGTGTCGTTGACCTCCTTGAAGTGGTTCAGGTCGATCAGCACGAGGGCGGTGACCCCGTCGGCGTGCCGTTGGTCCAGGTGGTCGTTGCCCGCGTCGAGCAGGTGACGCCGGTTCGGCAGGCCGGTCAGCGCGTCGTGCGTCGCGTCGTGCGCGTGGGCCTGGGCCACCCGGGCGAGTTCGGCGTACGCCTGGGCGTTGCGGATTGCGGTGCACAGTGCCGAGGCGAAGGTGTAGAGGGTGTAGTGCTCCCGCTCGGAGAGTTTGACCGGTCCACGGAAGCGCAGCCGCAGCATGCCCACGTCGACCGTCTTGTCGTGCCCTTCCAGGCGGGCCGGGACCACCGCGCCCTGGACGGTGGTGGGCTCGGCTGCCGGACCGTCGTAAGTGACGCCGTCGGCGCCGCCGCGCACCACCCGGTCGGCGTCGCGCAGCTCGATCTCCACCTCGTCGGCGGAGAAGAGTTCGGCAGCCCGGGTGACCGCAGTGGTGATGACCTCGTCCAACTCGACCACGTTGAGCGCGTCGGTGGTCTGCGCGAGCCGCTGCCACACCTGTTGCTCGGTGCGTTGCCGGACCCTGCCGGAGTACGCCAGGTGCAGACTGAGCACGAGCGGCGGAACGGCGAGCAGCAACCTGGGGTCCGCTTCGAGGATGAGCAGGCTGCCGATGGCGACGCAGAAGCGTACGAGGTATCCCGCGATCCTGAGATCGAGGTTGTTGCGGAAGTGCTTGAAGATGGGGGTTCGCGAGGCCAGCGCGATCACGGGCATCGCCAGCGCCTCGTCGAGCAGAGCGGCGGCGAGGTAGGCCGCCGCGAGCGGAGGGATCAACTGCCACGGGTCGCCGTTGAGGCCGTCCCAACCGGCGGCGTGGAGGGTGGCGCCGGCGCCGACGGCCATCAGAACGTTCTTGCCCACGCCGAAGGCGAGCTTGATCGGCGGCAGCCGGAGCGAGGCCAGTGCCACGCCGGCCGCGGTGCATAGCACCACCCAAGACGTTGGCGCGAGGGCCAGGGCGATAACCAGTGCGGTTTCGTTCCAGCTGATGAAGTGAGCTGTCGACCTGATCCGGACGGGCGTGCGGACGAGGGTGCCGACAGTGCAAACGAAGATCAGCATTGCCAGCGTGGACAGTTCGTTGAGGGGGGTGACAAGCGGCGAGCTGGATGCGATCCACGTCGAGGCGAACACTGCTGCCACGGCAGCTACGACGACGAGACCGACTAGCAGCGCAAGCCGCCGATCGGTCTCATTGTCACGTGTCGAGGGATGGATCATTCAACTCCTGCCGACCACTGCACCGTACCGGCGAGCCTACCGTCAGCAACCGATGATTTGAGTCCCCGATTAGCCCCAGTCGTTGCCGCGCATCCCGACCTCCCCAATCTCGACGCCCCAGCTCATCGATCGAGATTCCGTTCGATGGCGAAAGTGAGGTTAGGTCGGGACAGGTCGGACGAGCCAGGATAAATGTGACAATGCGCAACATTAGCCAAGGAAGCCGCTATTAATGACGGTCCGCTTATATCGGTTATGCGGAGCGCACCGATCGTGGAGGGTGGTCGGTTGCCTGCCCGCTGCCGAAAGCTGGGCCAGCTGATTCGGCACGGCTTGTTCGTTGCCACTCGGATTGTGGTCGCACATTGCCGATGTCGCCACCGCGTGACCCAGTTTTTGTTGCGGTTCACCCGGTCCGATGCGGATTGTTAAGGTGCGATCACGCGAATGCCTGCCTCACAAGGGGTTCGAAAAGTGAAGATTGAGGTGCTTGGCGGCTTTCGGGTCTCGTTTGGTTCGTCCGGGGTGGACCTCGGCACACCGAAGCAACGAACCGTTCTGGCCAAGCTGGTGATGAACCCGAGCCGGACGGTCGCCATAGAGGAACTCATCGATGAGATCTGGCCCGACGACCCGCCGCGTTCGGCCGTACCGAATGTCCGGACCTACGCCGCAAACCTTCGACGCACCTTCGAGGCGCACGACGCTGGCCAGGGGATGCTGGTACGTCAGCGCGGTGGGTACCGGCTGGAGGTCGCCACCGACGACGTGGACCTGTTCCACTTTCTTGACCAGGTCGACCGAGCCCGGCAGCTCAACCTCCGCGACGACCCGGAGACCGCGCGGTCGCTGCTGAGCGACGTGATGCCCCGCTGGCACGGGCCACCCCTGCTCGGTGTGCCACTCGGGGCTTCGCTGGCTGCCGACGTGGCGGCGGCTCAGGAACAGCACCTTCTCGCCGTGGAGTTTCTCGCGGATCTCCACCTTGCGTCGGACCGCGTCGAGGAGGCCCTGCCGCTGCTGTGGCGAACCGTTGCCGCCCATCCGGTTCGTGAGCCCGCGTTGCTGCTGCTCATGAGAGCCCTGCATCGACGCGGCGACGTGACCGGCGCGATCTCGGTGTTTCGGTCCGCGGCCCGGGTCATGCGGACCGAACTCGGCGTCGAACCCGGACCGGATCTCCGGCGACTGCACCAGGAGATGATCGAGCGCCGACCAGCCGCGGTGCCTGCCGCCGTGTCGGCGGCAGCCAACGGCAGCAACGGGTCGAGCGCGCGGACCTCGACGGAACCAGACACCGGTCGGACGGATTGGGACTGGCTGCCCAGGCCGGTGGCTCACTTCGTTGGCCGGGAGGCCCTCGTCGAGCGGATGGTCGACCGGAGTCGGGGCATCGCAGGCCCGGCACCCGTCGTTCACCTGATCGACGGGATGGCGGGCAGCGGCAAGACGACCCTCGCCGTGCAGGTCGCCAGACGCCTGGCGGCCTCGCACCCGGATGGCCAGCTCTTCATCGACCTGCGCGGTCACGATGAGGGCAACGTGATGGACTCCGGCACCGCCCTCGTGGCGCTCCTCCGCCAGTTGGGTGTGCCGGCCCCCCGAATTCCAGTTGATATCGATGAACGGCGAGGGGTGTGGCGCAGGGAACTGTCCGCTCGCCGTGCGGTCGTCGTGCTCGACAACGCGGCGGACAGCGACCAGGTGGCTCCGCTGTTGCCGGTCACCGCCTCGTCGGTCATCCTGATCACTTCCCGTCGTCGACTTCTCGACCTGGATGTCGGGCCTCCCGAATCCCTGTCGGTGCTGTCGCCAGAAGAGGCTGTCCGCCTGCTCGCGGTCAGCGCTGGAGAAGAGCGGGTGCACGCCGAACCTGAGTCCGCGGCAGAGATAGTCCGGGACTGTGGCTACCTGCCGCTGGCGATCCGGCTGGTCGGGTCGCGACTGGCTCACCGGCGCAACCGCCGGCTGGTCGACCTGGCCGCTCGTCTGGCCGTAAATGACTCTGCACTGGCCAGCTTCGGAACGGGTGAGCGCAGCGTCGTTGCGGCCTTCACCGCTTCTTACGAGCCGTTGCCCGAGGTGAGTAAGCGGGTGTTCCGCTTACTGGGTCTACACACTGGACATTACTGCATCAGCATGGTGGCGGCGATGTCCGGCTTGTCGTACGCGAAAGCGAGCCACACCCTCGACGATCTGGTCGACTGTCACTTGGTCGAAGAGTCGGAGGATGGTCGTTACCGGATGCACGACCTGGTTCGACAGTTCGCCCGGGAGGAGTGCCTGAAAACAGATTCGGCGGAGATTCGGGGTGCGGCGCTCGCCAGTCTGCTCGACCAGGTGATGCAACTGTCGATCGTCGCCACGACATCATTGAACAGGCTCATCGACATCTACCGCGACATCGGCGACGTAGCGCCGGAGCGACCCGATCTCCTACCTGGTTCCGAGACGGTCGACATCGACTGGGTCGAGCGGGAGCGGGGCAACCTCAATCTGTTCATCGAACTGGCGGCGAAGAACTCACTCCACGGCTACACCTGGAAGATGGCCCGTGTGCTGTGGCGCTTCTACTATGTACGCGGCTACTTCGAGGATATTCAGCGTACGCACGAGTTTGGGCTGGCCGCCGCAGAGCAGACAGGAGACAGGCGGGCAGTTGGAATCATGAACAACTATCTCGCCTCGGCGCTGACCAAGACCGGGTTCTATCACCCAGCGGTTCAGTGCCTGGAATCTGCGCTGGCGGAGGCTGAGGCGGCAGGCCGCCGGGGAGATATCGCCCGGATCCGGGGAAACCTCAGCGTCGTCCATTACATGGGGGGTGATTTTCAAGAGGCCGCCGATCTCGCCATGGCGGCCCTGCGCGACCTCCCGATGCGGCTGATCAGCCAGGTTCGGTCACACCTGCCGAACGCTGGTATCGCCCTTACCTGGCTGGGTCGTTACGAGGAAGCGCTGCGGGTACATCGCCTTCATCTGCTCCGGGCACGGGTAGAAGGTGACCGCTACCAGATCGCCAACGCATTGAGCCACATCGCCGCCGTTCGGACCCGCAAGGGTGAGCACGTTCAGGCGCTGCGGCTGCTGCGGTCCGCCATGATCCTCTACGCCGAGACGGGGCATCGATACGGAGAGGCCGACGCGCGCAACGTGATGGGCGCGGCGTATCGCGGCCTGGGTCTGCTCGCGGAGGCCCGGCGGCAGCACGAACTGGCGCTGGAACTCACCGCTCACTCGGCCGAGCGGCAGGCGGAGTGCACCGCGTTGAACGAGTTCGGTCTGACGCTGGCGGCCGACGGCGACATCGACGCCGCCGTGCGGGCCCACAAGCGAGCGCTCGACCTGGCGGTCCGGATCGACAACCGTTACGAGCAGGCCCGGGCGCTGGCCGGTCTGGCCGAGCATCTGCTGAGCACGGACCCGACCGAGGCTCGACGACACCTGGAGCGCGCGCTGGTGCTCATCGTGCCGACCGGAGCACCGGAGCGGTTGGAGATCGAGCGCCGGCTCGCCGAGCTGAAGCAGAGAGCGTCGACTTGTTGAGGGCCGTTACCCCGGCCGTCGTCCTTATCGATTTCTTATCGCCAGGGTCGTTAGCCTCCGGGACGTTCGCCGACGGGGGGAGATCCGACAGTTGCCGGATCTCGTCGCGACCCCTGCCGCCGGGTCTACCCCAGCAGCCCGAGGCAGGCCGGTGAGGAAGGAGCGGCGCTCCCGCGCCGCTCCTTCCGAGCGCCGCACGGACTGTCGTACGACAGGGATAGGCTCGCGACCGTGACCGAACCCGCCCAGCTCACCCACGTCGACACCGCCGGCGCGGCCCGCATGGTCGATGTCTCCGCCAAACAGGTAACCGGTCGTGCGGCGACGGCGGCCGGCCGGCTGCGGACCACCCGTGAGGTGATCGACCTGCTGCGCGGAGACGGTCTGCCGAAGGGTGATGCCCTGGCGGTCGGGCGGCTGGCCGGCGTCATGGGCGCCAAGCGCACCCCCGACCTGATCCCGCTGTGTCACCCGATCGCCCTGCACGGCGTCACCGTCGACCTGACGCTGACCGCCGACACCGTCGAGATCACCGCCACCGCCCGTACCGCCGACCGCACCGGGGTGGAGATGGAGGCGCTGACCGCGGTCGCGGTCGCCGGGCTGGCTCTGGTCGACATGGTCAAGGCCGTTGACCCGGCGGCCAGCGTCGACGCGGTGCGGGTACTGCGCAAGGAGGGCGGCAAGACCGGTCTGTGGCGGCGCCCGGAGGATCGGTCGTGATCCGCGCTCGGGTGGTGGTGGCCTCCAACCGAGCCGCTGCCGGTGTCTACACCGACACCAGCGGCCCGCTCCTCGTCGCCGGGCTGCGGGAGTTGGGCTGCACGGTGGACGAACCGGTGGTCGTGCCGGACGGCGACCCGGTCGGCCAGGCGGTCTGGGCGGCCGTGGCGGACGGCGTCGAGGTGGTGCTGACCAGCGGTGGCACCGGGGTCACCCCCACCGATCGCACGCCCGACGTGACCCGGGCGCTGCTCGACTACGAGATTCCAGGCATCGCCGAGGCGATCCGCGCGTACAGCCGCGACAAGGTGCCCACCACCGTGCTGTCCCGAGGGGTGGCCGGCGTGGCCGGCCGCACGCTCGTGGTGAATCTGCCCGGCTCGACCGGCGGGGCACGGGACGGCCTCGCCGTGCTGGGGCCGATTCTGGCCCACACGGTCGATCAGTTGCGCGGTGGCGACCACCCGGCAGCCGGTTAGGCTCGGCCGGTGAGAACGGAAACCGCCTCCACCGACGAGGTCGCCGCGCCACCGCCGGCCGACTGGGCGCAGGCCCGGTCCCGGGTGCACGCGGTCGGCCTGGCCGCCGCGCTGCCCGCCGTCGAGCTGCCGCTCGCCGAGTCCGACGGTCGCACCCTCGCCGAACCGCTCGCCCCCCGGACGGACCTGCCGGCGTTCCCGACGTCGAGTGTGGACGGCTGGGCGGTACGCGGTGCCGGCCCGTGGCGGGTCGTCGGGCGGGTCCTCGCCGGCAGTAGGGCTGCCCCGCTGACCGAGGACGGGACGACGGTCGAGATCGCCACCGGAGCGATGGTGCCGGCGGGTGCGTCGGCGGTGCTCCGGGTGGAGGAGTCGAGACGTACCCCGACGGGGTTTGTCGACGGCGTGCCACGTGCCGCGCCGGAGTGGCGGCAGCCCGGCGAGGAGGCGACCGCCGGTGAGGAACTGCTGCCGGCCGGGACACCGGTCGACCCTGCGGTGATCGGCCTGGCCGCCTCCTGCGGCCTTGACACGCTGCGGGTACGCCGGCAGCCTCGGGCCGCACTGCTGGTCTTCGGCGACGAGCTGCTCACGGCAGGTCCGCCGGGCGACGGGCGGGTCCGTGACGCGCTGGGCCCGGCGGTGCCAGGTTGGCTCCGCCGGTACGGCTGTCAGGTGGACCCGGACGGCGTGGTCGGGCCCGTCGCCGACACGCTTGACGCTCACGTGGCCGCGCTGCGTGCCGCCCTGGACCACACCGATCTGGTCTGCACAACGGGTGGCACCATGCACGGCCCGGTCGATCACCTGCACCCGGCGCTCGCGGAGTTGGGTGCCGAGTACGTCGTCAACACCGTCGCGGTGCGTCCCGGCTTCCCGATGCTGCTGTCCCGGTTGGTCGGCCCCGACGGGCAGGTCCGGTTCGTGGCCGGGCTGCCCGGCAACCCACAGTCCGCCGTCATCGCGCTGGTGTCACTTGTCGCCCCGCTGCTGGCCGGGCTCGCCGGTCGGTCGTTGCCGACGCTTCCGCACGCCGTCCTCGCCGAGCCCGTCGCCGGTCGCGGCGACCACACCCACCTGGCGCTGGTGCGACTCGACCGGGTCGCCGGGACGGCCCACCCGGTCCGGCACGTCGGATCGGCCATGCTGCGAGGGCTCGCCAACGCGGACGGGTTCGCCGTGATCAACCCCGGCACCACCGGCGCGGTGGGTGACCGGGTTCCGATCGTGCCGTTGCCGCTGCTACCCGGGGAGCGGGCATGGTGACAGTCATCAGCACCGTCACAGACCAGCCTCTGGATCTCGCCGCCCACGAGGCGGCGGTAGCCGATCGTCGGGCCGGCGCGGTGGTGTCTTTCGCCGGGGTGGTGCGCGATCACGACCACGGGCGGTCGGTGGTCAGCCTGGATTACGAGGGCCACCCGAACGCCGCGAAGGTGCTACAGGAGGTCGCCGACGAGATCGCGGCCGACCCCGACGTGTACGCCGTGGCGGTGTCACACCGCATCGGCCCACTGGCCATCGGCGACGTGGCCCTGGCGGCGGCGGTCAGCACCGCCCACCGGGCCGCCGCGTTCGCCGCCTGTGCCCGGCTGGTGGACGAGGCGAAGGCCCGGCTGCCGATCTGGAAGCGACAGGTCTTCACCGACGGCACCGAGGAGTGGGTGAACTGCCCCTGATCGGTGGGGCTAACGCCGTCCGTACAGCATCGAGGCGCGCGCCGCCCGGTCGGTGTGGAAGGCGGGTTCCGCTCCGGGCCGCCAGGGCAGTGCGGCGACCAGCAGGATCAGCGCCAGCGCCAGGGAGTTCTCCATCAACGCGCCGAACAGGCCGTCCTGGTAGTGCGAGACCTCCGGCAGTTGGTGCTCGTACGGCCAGATGGGGGAGATCAGGAAGAGCAGGTAGAGCCCGATGGCGGCGAAGCCGTGGCGGAACCCGGTAAGCGTCGGGTACCAGATCGGTGGTCGGAGAGTGGCGACTCCAGGCGGTCCGCCGTACGGCGCCGACGCGGTTCGTACCGGCCCCCGGCTGGCGTCGTGTCGCCGGATCGCGGCGTCGGTCAGGACGATGATCGCCGGGATCACCCAGACGAGGTGGTGCGTCCAGGAGATCGGGCTGATCACGTTGGCGGTCAGGCCGACAAGCGTGAAGGCGGTCAGTTCGTCGCCGTCGGAGTGGGCGTTGGACGCCCGGGACAGGCCGAGCGCCAGCACCAGCACGGAGAAGGCGAGCCAGAGCAGGCCGGGGGTCTCGATCGAGTCGTAGAGCCGGGCCAGCAGTCCGGCCAGCGACTGGTTGGGCGTCATGTCGGCGGCGCCCACCCGCTCGGTCTGCCACAGCACGCTGCCGAAGTAGTCGCGGGACTCCGCGCCGACGATGCCGAAGCTGCCGATTGTCACTCCGACGGCGGTGCCGATGGCCGTCCAGGCCACCCGCCACTGTCGAGTGATCATCAGGTAGAAGATGAACAGGGCCGGCGTCAGCTTGACGGCGGTGGCCAGGCCGATGCCCACGCCGGCCCAGGCACCGCCGTAGACGAACCGCAGCAGCGGGCCGTCGTCCTCGGCCTGGTGGGTGCCCCGGCGCGACCGCCAGCGCAGGGCGACCAGGTCGGCCAGGATCAGGGCGAACAGCAGTAGGTTGACCTGCCCGTAGCCGAGGGTCTCCCGGGTGGGTTCGATGGCGGCGGCCAGCGGCGTGGCGATGGCCACCGTGTACCACAGTGGCCAGCCCAGCCGGTCGACGATCGGGCGCAGCAGCGCGGCCAGCACCACGGCCAGCGCGGCGATGCTGACCGCGGCGTTGACCAGACCGGCCAGGGTGACCGGCAGGTGCGCCATCGGCAACATGGCCAGCCCGGCGAAGGGTGGGTAGGTGAAACCCAGGGTTGTGCCGGGCGCGACGAACTCGTACAGCTCGTGACCGCTCGCCCACCAGACCACCGCGCCGTGGTAGATCTTCATGTCGAAGAAGTTGTACGGACGCCCGAACGCGCCGATGGCAAGCCATGCGGCGTAGGCGACGGCGGCGAAAATGCCGGCCCGTACGACTGTCCTACGATCGATCCCACGCGTTACGCGACGGACTGTGGCGAGGCGGTCCAGCCCTCTACCGACGATCGTCGGCATGGCGTGGCCACCCCCGTACCAAGGTCGTCCTACCCGTCCAGGTCCAGTACGGAGCCTAGAACGGCGCCTCACGTCAGTGCCTCCCGCGTTATGCGACCGTGTCCGATCCCACACATTCTTTTGACATTTCCACCGCGTTAACGCCTACCGGGCGGTTCAGGTGATTCGCGGCCTTAGCCTGGGTGGGGGTGGTCGGATAGCAGCTCAGCGGGGGTGAGGTGAACGGGTACCGCTCAGCCCGGCAGCCGCCGAGCGGTGGCGGCGGACCGGAGGGCGATCCGGGCCTCCCGGCGGGCGGTCCGGACGGCGCGGCGCACCGACCGTCGCGAGTGGCCGATGCGGTGACCGGCCCGCCAACGTAGCCCGGGCTTACCCTCCGTGTCCGCGGCGGCGAGCAGCAACCCACCGAAGAGACCGAGGTTCTTCAGGAAGTGGATCTGGTTGTTGCTCTTCGCTGCCGGGTCGTCGTTGAGCCAGAAGGGGTGCCCGGCGAGGGTGACCGGGATCAGCGTGCCGGCCAGCACCAGGGCCGCCGGCCGGGTGAACCGCCCGGTGGCCAGCATCAGCCCGGCACCGAGCTGCACGGCCGAGTTGGCTCGGATCAGGGTTTCAGTATCCGTGGGGATCCGCGGATGCGCCCGCTCCAGCAGCGGCGTCACCCGATCGGTTATCGGTTTCGCGGTGGGTGTCAGGCGGCCGGGGTTGGCGAAGTTGCGGGCGCCGCTGACCACGAAGATGCCGCTCAGCATGGCGCGGGCGAGGGATCGTACGGGCGTCATGGAACAGTCATACCCTGTCCGGGGCGTTACTACGCCCCGCAACGGGGTATGTCGATCGATCGAGTGTGTCGGTGGCGCCGCGCCCGGGATCGAGGACCGTCGCGGATGGACGGGTCTTCCGAGGTACCCTACGCCGCGTGACGACCCTGCGGCTGCGACCCGAGGATCCGGCCGACACCGGCGCGATTCGCCGGGTGCTGGCTGCGGCCTTCGCCCGACCCGACGTCGCCGTCCCGCCGGAGGTACGCCTCGTCGACGAACTGCGGGGCGGCGACGCCTGGCTGCCGGCGCTGGCGATGGTCGCCGAGTACGGCGGGGAGATCGTCGGTTGTGCCCTGCTGACCCGGGTGCACGTCAACTCGGGCATGACCAGCACGCCGGCGCTGGCGTTGGGCCCGGTTGCGGTGGCGCCGCACCGGCAGCGGATCGGGCTCGGCACATCGGTCGTGCAGGCCGCCCTGGAAGCGGCTACGGAGCTCGGTGAGCGGCTGGTCGTGGTCCTCGGCGATCCGGCCTACTACCGGCGCTTCGGTTTCAGCCGGGCCGACCAGTTGGGCCTGACCAGTCCCTGGTCCGGCCTCGGTGAGCCATGGCAGGCACTAGTGCTGCCGCCAGCCACCAGCGGCGAGCCGCCACCACCGCAGGGCGAGGTGGTCTTCCCGCCGCCCTGGTCCAAGGTCTGACCGCCCTCGCCGCCGAACCTCGTGGATCGTTCCGAAATATGAGAGCCGGATGCGGGAACTTGGACAGTTTCCGTTAGCGACGAACGCGAAGTGTCCAAGATCTAGGTCGGAACTTGTAGGACCGGTGGCACGTTGGCCTGGCGCATCCCCGCCGGCATGCTTGGTCACGCCGACAGCCAGGCCGAATCACAGATCATCGATAAGGCTGCGGAAGTTGCTACCCTCGGCCGCAGGTGGGAACGCATCCGTGGCGAGGCGCTGTCACGGGCGCAGTCCCTGGACCTCATCAGGGAAGCGGCAGCAGCATGGAGATGACCGGCGCGCAGTGGCGCAAGAGCAGCAAGAGCGGCAACAACGGCGGTGACTGTGTCGAGGTTGCCGACAACCTTCCCGGCGTCGTCCTGGTCCGGGACACCAAGAACCGTTCCGGCGGCACGCTCACCTTCCAACCGGCGGCCTGGCGGGGCTTCGTCGAGCTGGCGAAGGCTGGCCGTCCGAACTCCTGACGCACCTCGAAAGAAGCCCTCGGCTGGATGGGCCGAGGGCTTCCCGCTGTCTGGCCTGGGCCCTGCCTGCCATGCCACAGCTCGGACCGCAGATCATGAGCTGGTGCGGGCTTGCTTCCTCCGGGCGCGGGGAGTTGGTGGGTGTGTCCTGTCGAGCTGATGGCGTAGACGGATCGCGGCACCGGCACCGCCGCGCCGTCTCTTGTGATAGCACGGACGGTTCAACTCGACAGGACCACAGGAGGAACATCGACCGCCGGTCGCGGTGCCACGCGCGCCGCAGCCGCGCCAACCTGGCCGGTCTCCGTGGAGATTCAGCTCAGGCGGGCTGGGTGCGCAGGTAGCGGCCGAAGTGGGGGACGGTGAAGGCGACCGTGCCGCGTTCCCCGGAGTAGATCAGGCCCTTCTTGATCAATGCGTCGCGGGCCGGGGAGAGGCTTGCGGGTTTGCGTCCGAGAGCTCGGGCGATCTCCGAGGTCGGCACCGCCGCGTCCATGTCGTCCCGGCCGCCGCCGTCGGTCTCCCCTTCGATCAGGGATAGCGTCGCCATCGCCCGCATGTACTCCCGCTCGGCCGGGGTGGCCCGCTCGAAGCGGGAGCCGAAGAAGCCGACGGCCAGCTCCGCCTCGGCCTCGGGCGCGGCGACACGTACGTCGGCCGGGGTGATCGGTGACCGGGGGGCGTGGTCCCAGGTCGCCTTCCCGTAGGCCTGCACGAAGTACGGATAGCCGCCCGACTTCTCGTAGAGCAGATCGAGGGCCTTCGCCTCGTACGCGACGTCCTCCCGCTCGGCCGGTGCGCAGAGCGCGTGGTCGGCGGCGATCCGGTCGAGGCGGTCGATGCGTTGGTAGCGGAACAACCGCTCGGAGTACGACTTCGCCGCGCTCAGCACCGCCGGCAGGTGTGGCAGCCCGGCCCCGACCACGATCAGGGGCGCGCCGAGCTGGGAAAGCTCGTGGCAGGCGGCGCAGAGCGCGGAGACGTCCTCCGGCCCGAGGTCCTGCATCTCGTCGATGAAGATGGCGACGCCGGTGCCGACGTCGCTGGCGACGGAGGCGGCGTCGGTGAGCAGCTCCACCAGGTCGATCTCGATGTCCCCGGAGTCGGCTCGCCCGCTCGCCGCCGGCACGTCGATGCCGGGCTGCCACCTGTCGCGCAGCTTCGGAGCGGCCCCACCCCGACCGGTCGGCGCGCCGCGCTGGGCGAAGGCCTTGAGCACCCCGAGGAAGGCGTCGATCCGCTCCGGCGCCCGGTGCCTCGGCGCCAGTTCCCGGACGGCCATGTGCAGGGCGGCGGCGATCGGTCGGCGCAACGACTGATCCGGTCGTGCTTCGATCTTGCCGCTGCCCCAGAGCCGGTTGATCGCCTGCGAGCGCAACGTGTTCAGCAGGACGGTCTTGCCGACGCCGCGAAGCCCGGTGAGCATCAGGCTGCGTTCCGGCCGGCCGCGGGCGATGCGTTCCAGGACGATGTCGAAGACGTCCAGTTCCCGCCCCCGCCCGGCGAGTTCGGGCGGACGCTGGCCGGCGCCCGGCGCGTAGGGGTTGCGGACCGGATCCACGCATCGCAGAGTATCGGGCCGTCTAGAGGAGAGGCTAGACATGGATAGACGGCGGTACCGGCGTGTTGCCCTCGACCAAAAACTAGTGCTGTCTAGCCTCCACGCTAGACAGCACTAGTTTTGGTAATGGGGTCGTCAGCCGCGCTGCTTGAGGCAGAGCACGAAGTCGAGCGAGTCCAACTCGCTGTCGTAGAAGTACCAGTTGGTGTAGCCGTCGACCGCCGCGCACTTCTCCTCGGCGTCACGCTCCCCGCTGGTCTTGCCGTCGATGCGCCGCAGCACCTCGTACGACCTCGGCGCACACTCACTCAGCAGCAGCCTGGGCTTGCCGGCGGCTCCCGCGTCGTTGCGTACGCACTGCCCCGCCTGCACGAAGCGGGGATCGGCGGAGGCGGCGGCGGCCGGGTCGTCGAGTGGGGTCTCGTCGTCCGGCGCGTCCGGCGCGGACGCCACCTCCTCGGTCGGTGCGGCCACCGGGGTCGGTGTATCGCCGTCCCGTCCGAGCAGATAGAACGCCGTCGCACCGCCCAGCATCAGCACCAGCACGGCTGCCAGCACGACGAGCAGCCGTCCGCGCCGGCGCGGCGGCGGTGGCACGGGGGTGCCGGCGTATCCGTGGTCCTGACCACTGCCGTAGTGCGGGCCCGACTGGTAGTCCTGGCTCGGCCCGTAGGCGCGACCGTGGGACTGGTCAGCGTACGGGCGACCGAACTCGCGGGTCTGGTCCGGGTCGTAGGACGGCGGTGCGTCGGGCGACCGGCCGTGGCCGTACCACTGGCCGGTTGGCGGCTCGGGCCACGGCTGCTCGCCGGGTTGCGGCTCGGGCCACGGCTGCGGGCCCGGTGGTCCGTAGTTCGCCATGCAGGCCCTCCTGAGCGTCGGGTGGAGCCGGTGGGTGGTCGGTCGACCAACCGGCACCGCCATCGTCACCGTAGTGCGTGCGGCCGGTTCCCGGTGGGACAGCCGTCAAGCCGGTCGGCAACCCGACCGGCGCGAGCGTCAGATGAGGCGTAACTGGCGGTCCTTGGGCCGCCGGGGGCCCGCGCTGTCGCCGAGCCGTTCGAACAGCCCCGGGTCCACCGCGTCGAGGAACGGTGACGGGCGGCAGTCCCGCTCCGAGCCCTGCCGGAAACGGCGGGCAGTGTGGCTCACGTAGAGCCGGTCCTGGGCCCGGGTCAACCCGACGAAGAACAGCCGCCGCTCCTCGGCCACCGCTGCCTCGTCGGGAGTGGTGCCGGGCCAACGCAGCGGCAGCAGCCCGTCCTCGACACCGACCAGGAACACCACCGGAAACTCCAGGCCCTTCGCGGCGTGCAGGGTCAGCAGGGTGACCGCCTCGGCGCGCGGGTCGAGCGCGTCCACCTCGGCGCCGGTGGCGAGTTGGGACAGGAACATCTCCAGGTCGTCGCCGCAGCGGCGGGCCAGCGGTGTCAGCAGGTCGACGGCGGTCCGGACGTCCTCCGGGCGCACCCCGCCGGACCCGTCCAGGGTCGGGGTGGCGAACCGGTCCGCGAGCACCTGGCCGACGAGGCGTACCCGCGCGGGCAGGGCACCCTCCACACCGGGGGCGTGCCGCAACTCGCGAGCGATGGCGGCCACCCCGGGACGGTCCCGCAGCCGGTCGTGCGAGCGCTTCTGCACCGGGATGTTGGCTCGGGCCAGGGCGTCCACGATCGCCGCGGCCTGCGAGTCGGTGCGGTACAGCACCGCGACGTCCGAGAAGGACAGCGCGGTCGACCGTCCGTCGATCCGGCCGGAGTCAAGCGACCGGTGGGACAGGCCGCCGACCAGCTCGTCAACGGTGCGTACCACGAACTCGGCCTCGTCGGCGACCGAGGCGGCGGCGTACCGGCCGACCAGCGGGGCCTCCGGATCGAGCCGGGCCGGATCCAACCGACGACCCCGTACCAGCGATGACGGCGCGATGGCCTGCACCGCGGCGGCCAGGATCGGCGCAGAGGACCGGTAGTTGCGGTTGAGCCGGACCAGCCGGGCATCGGTGAAGTCCTGCGAGAAGCGCAGGAAGTACCCGACGTCGGCGCCCCGGAACGAGTAGATCGCCTGGTCCGGGTCGCCGATCGCGCACAGGTTCCCGTCCGGCGGACTGAGCAGGCGCAGCAGCTCGTACTGCACCGCGTCGACGTCCTGGTACTCGTCGACGAAGATCCACCGCCAGCGCTCGCGGTACCGGTCGACCAGCCGCCGGTCCTGGAGCAGCAGCGCCACCGGCAGGGTGAGCAACTCGTCCAGGTCCACCAGGCCCTGCTTGCGCAGCAGCGCGGTATAGCGGGCCGGATCGTCACCGGCATCGGTCCGCGCGGTGGCCCGCTCCGCGTCGTCGGCGATCCGGAAGTCGTCGGGCAGCCCGGCGGCCTGGGCATTCTCCCGCAAGATGGTCAACCCGAGCGAGTGGAACGTGCCGACGGTGACGTCTTCGGCGACCGGGCCGAGCAGGCCGTCGAGGCGGTGCCGCAGTTCCTCGGCGGCCCGCCGGGTGAACGTGATGGCCAGGCACTGCTCGGGGAAGACGTTCAACTCGGCGCACAGGTACGCGATGCGGTGGGTCAACGTGCGCGTCTTGCCGGTACCGGGACCGGCGACGATCAGCAGCGGACCTCCGGGGGCCGAGGCGGCCACCCGCTGCATCGCGTCGAGCCGGTCGAGCAGGCCGGTGCCGACCTCCTCCATGCCGGCGAGCATCGGTTCGAACGGCTCGTGCGGCGAGGGTGCCGGCGCGATCGGCGGTGCCGGGGCCGCCGGTTTCCGCTTCGGCTCGGGCTTCGCCGACGGACGCTTCGCACCGGTCGCCGGCTTCGCCGCAGCGCCCACCTTCGCCGTGGTCTCCGAAGCCCGACGCTGGGCGGGCACCGGCACGTCGAACAGCGTCTCCTGCCCGGCGGACACTCCGGCCCCGCCGCCCAACTCGGCCGGGTCGAACAGGGTGATCACGCCGTACTCGCCGTCGTAGCCCGGCACCCGGCGGACCTCACCGCGACGGAGCCGGCCGATGCCCTCGGCGAGCAGCTCGCCGCCGACCCGGCCGATCTCGTCAAGCGGAACGCGGGTCAGGATCTCCAGCTCGGGGCCGAGCGCGGCGACCAGCTCGATCAGCTTCCCCTCGACCCGCTTGGCGCGCGGCCCGACCTTGTTGACTTCGCCGAGGATCTCGGCGAGCTGGATCAGGTGGGTCACCTCGGGGGCGTGCTGCGGGCGGTAACCCTCGGGCCGGTCGGCCAGATCCTCGACCCGGCTGAGTACGCCCACCGTCAACGGTTTGCCGCACTCCGGGCAGCGTCCGCCGGCCTCCCGGGTACGCTCCGGTGCCCAGTTCACCCCGCACAGCCGGTGGCCGTCGGCGTGGTATTTGCCCTCCTCCGGGAAGAACTCGATCGTCCCGGCCAGTCCGTCACCGGTACGCAGCGCCTCCCGGATGCCGAAGTAGTCCCGGGCCGAGGCGAAGACCGTCGCCTCCCGGGCGAGCGCGGGTGGCGAGTGCGCGTCGGAGTTGGAGACCAGCCGGTAGCGGTCCAGGCTGCCCACCCGCCAGTTCATCTCCGGGTCGGAGGAGAGCCCGGTCTCCACCGCGAAGATGTGCTCGGCCAGGTCCGCGTAGCAGTCGGCGATCGCGTCGAAGCCGGACTTCGAGCCCAGGGCGGAGAACCACGGCGTCCAGATGTGCGCCGGCACGAGATACCCGTCGCCGCTCGCCTCCAGCGTGATCTCCAGCAGATCGCGCGAGTCCAGACCGAGGATGGGCCGCCCGTCCGAGCCGAGGTTGCCGATCCGGCCGAGCGCGGCGTTGAACCGGGCCACCGCGTCCAGATCCGGCAGGTAGACCAGGTGGTGGACCTTTCGCGTCCGGTCGTCCCGCTTGTAGATCGTGGAGATCTCCACGCTGAGCATGAACCGGACCGGATCGTGCTCCGCCGCGCTGGCCAGCCGGGGCGGTAGCCGACGGGCGATGTCCCGCTCCGCCTCCGGTGACAGCCGGTACAGGCCCGGCTCGGCGGGATGCAGGGTCTCCCGCAGGTGGTCGTACCAGGCCGGATGGGTGAAGTCACCGGTACCGAGGACCGCGATGCCCTTGCGCCGGGCCCACCAGCCGAGGTTCGGCAGGGTCAGGTCGCGGCTACAGGCCCGCGAGTACTTCGAGTGGATGTGCAGGTCCGCGACGAAGGGCGGAAGGCCACCGGGGGGTACGGGGCTGAACGGGGGCACGCCGCATCCTGTCACGACCGGCCGCGCTCCCGCGCGGCGCCACGCACGGAGGTGAGCTGCGCTATGCCGAACGGAGTTCGACGAGGGTGACCTGAGGCTCCGCGCCGACCCGCACCGGCGGGCCCCAGAAGCCGGCGCCGTTTGTCACGTAGACCTTCGTCCCGTCGACCTCGCCGAGCCCGGAGACGACCGGCTGTTCGAGCTTGACCAGCAGGTTGAAGGGGACGATCTGGCCGCCGTGCGTGTGGCCGGACAGTTGCAGGTCGACCCCGTACCGCGCCGCTTCCAGCGCGGCCACCGGCTGGTGCGCCAGCAGCACCACCGGCCGGGACGGGTCACGGTCGCCAAGCGCGGCGGCGTAGTCCGGCGGCGCGGAGACCCCGTCGCCGACGGCGGAGACGTCGTTGACGCCGGCCAGGTCGAGCACCCCACCACGGGTGGCGATCTCCAGTCGTTGGTTCTGGAGCACCCGCAGCCCGAGCCGGTCGACCTCGGCCACCCACTCCTCCACCCCCGAGTAGTACTCGTGGTTGCCGGTGACGAAGTAGCTGCCGTGGCGTGCCTGCAGGTCGCGCAGCGGTGCCGCGTCGTCACCCAACTCGGCCACCGTGCCGTCGACCAGGTCACCGACCACGGCGACGATGTCCGCGTCCAGCCGGTTGATCGCGGCCACGATCCGCTCGGTGTGCGCCCGACCGGTGAGCGGGCCGATGTGGATGTCCGAGACCGTGGCGATGCGCAGGCCGTCCATGCTGCGCGGCAGCTTGGCCAGCGGGATCTGTACCCGGTCCAGCCGGGGCGGACCCAACGCGGTGCGTACGCCGTAGCCGACCAGGCCGGTGGCGGTGAGCCCGGCGAAGATCGCGGCGCCCCGGGCGAGCAGCAGGCGGCGGCCCGGATCGTGGTCGGGGCCGACCGCGCCAGCGGCCGGTCGATCCGTCGGGCCGTCGGCGGTCGGCTGAGCCGGTGCACCCGGCTCGGCGGCGGCGGTCGGCTGTTCGGCCGACGCCCCGGGCACGGGCGCGGCGGCCGGGCCGACCAGGGCCGGTTCCGGGGCGACCAGGGCCGACCGGCGGCGCAGCACCAGCCGCGTCACCAACATCGGGACTTCCAGCACGACGAGCAGCACCAGCAGGTAGAACATCAGCGCGAGCCAGAGGTAGCCCGGCCAGGCGAGCCAGTACATCCCGGCCCTGGTGCCGACCATGGTCGCCGGCACCAGCAGGGCCAGCACCACGGCAGTCACCGTGCCGGCCCGCCGCCAGCGTCCAGCGGTGGTGGTGTCCTTCACCAGCCGTTTCCACAGGTAGAGATGGATCAACCCGGTGATCACGGCAAGGGTGGTCACGAAGCCGAGTACCGCGAACACGTGTGGATCCCCCTCAGCCGCCGGCGAAGGGAGGCAGGACGTCGATCGTCGACCCGGCCGGCAGCGGCTGCTGCCGATCATGACAGGTCACGCCGTCGATCAGAAAACTCGACACCGCCAGTACCGGCACCAGCCGGCTGCCGTGCCGTTCGGCCAGCTCAGCGACCAACTCGTCAAGCGAACGACCTGCGGCGATGGTCTCCTCGGCGCGGCCGGCCGCGGCCCGGGCCCCGGCGAAGTAACGGACGGTGACGCTGGCCAAGGTCAGCCTCCGATGGCCGACATCGGCCGGGTCGGTTGCAGGAACGAGGGATCGTCGATGCCGTGCCCGGCCCGCTTGGTCAACGTCGCCGCCCGCCAGCGCCGGGCAAGCTCGTCGTCGTCGGCGCCGGCCCGCAGTGCACCGCGCAGGTCCGACTCCTCGGTGGCGAACAGGCAGTTGCGGATCTGCCCGTCGGCGGTGAGCCGGGTCCGGTCGCAGTCGCCGCAGAAGGGCCGGGTCACCGTGCCGATCACGCCGACCCGACCCGGGCCGCCGTCGACCAGCCAGGTCTCGGCGGGAGCGGTGCCGCGTTCGGTCGGGTCCGGACCGAGGTCGTACGCGGCCCGCAACGCGGCCAGGATCTCGTCGGCGGTCACCATGGCGGCGCGGTCCCAACCGTGCTGGGCGTCCAGCGGCATCTGCTCGATGAACCGCAGCTCGTAGCCATGGTCGAGGGCGAAGCGCAGCAGCGTCGGTGCCTCGTCCTCGTTGACACCGCGCATCAACACGGCGTTGATCTTGACGGGCGTCAGCCCGGCGGCGGCCGCGCCGGCCAGACCGGCCAGCACGTCGGCCAGCCGGTCCCGGCGGGTGAGTCGGGTGAAGCGTTCCTGGTCCAGCGTGTCGAGTGAAACGTTCACCCGGTCCAGTCCGGCGGCGCGCAGCGCGGGAGCGAGCCGGTCGAGGCCGAGGCCGTTCGTGGTCAGCGAGATCCGGGGGCGCGGGTCGAGGGCCGCGACGGCTTCGACGATGCCGACCAGACCGGGACGGATGAGCGGTTCACCACCGGTGAACCGCACCTCGTCGACGCCGAGGTGGCACACCGCGACCCGGATCAGCCGGACCACCTCGTCGTCGGTGAGCAGTTGCGGCCCGGCCAGCCAGGGCAGCCCTTCGGCGGGCATGCAGTAGGTGCAGCGCAGGTTGCACTTGTCGGTCAGCGACACCCGCAGATCCCGGGCGACGCGGCCGTACCGGTCGACGAGGCCGGTGGGCGGGGGCAGGCTCACCGCTCGACGGTAGCGCGGCCGACCCCACTCAGGGCGTCCCGGGCGCTCCTGGTTACCGAATCGCGGTACGCGCCACCGAAGAGCGCAGTGTGCACGAGCAGCAGGTGCAGTTGGTGCAGCGGCACCCGGGACCGCCATCCGTCGGCAAGCGGCCAGCTCTCCTGGTACGCGGCCATGATCCGATCGTGGTACGGCGGGCCGCCGAAGAGCGCCAACTGGGCCAGGTCGGTCTCCCGGTGCCCACCGTGCGCCGCCGGGTCGACCAGCCAGACCCGGTCGTCGGCACCCCAGAGCAGGTTGCCCGGCCAGAGGTCACCGTGGATGCGGGCGGGCGGCTCGTCACCGCCGAACTCGCCGACCCGGGCGATGACCTGCTCGACCAGGGTCGCGTCGGCGCTGGTGAGGGCTCCACCGTCGACCGATCGGCGCAGGTAGGGCAGCAGCCTGGCCCGAGCGAACCACTCCGTCCACGGGCCGTCGTCCGAGGTGTTGTCCGCCGGCAGCGCCCCGATGAACCCGGGCCACCGTGCGCCGAACGCATCGGCACCAGCCCGGTGTAGTCCGGCCAGCTCCCGTCCGAGACGGTCGGCCGCCTCCGGGTTCGGCTCGCCCGGCTCGATCCATTGGAGGGCCAGCAACTCCGGCAGCGCGACAAGCACCTCCGGTACGGCGACCGCGTCGGCCTCGCGTAGCCACCGCAGCCCGGCCGCCTCGGCGGTGAAAAATCCCGCTGGCACCGGCCGATCCGCGTTCTCCGGCCAGGACTTCGCGAACACCGAGTGTCCGTCGTCGAGGGTCAACCGGGCAGCCGCGCAGATGTCGCCGCCGGACACCGGCGTCTCCCGGATCCGCTGATGGGTCAGGAAGGTGGGCAACTGCTCCGGATGCGCCCGCAGGTACGCCAGATCCATCCCCGCAACGTATCGCTATCGGCCTCGGTGCAGCCGCCGATCGCGCGTGAGCTGCAAGAACACTGTGGGTAACTGTGGATAACCGGTGTGTCGTCCACAGGGGCAGCGCCGCCCGATCCCGGGCTCGCAGGCTTCCTGCATGAACTCGACCGAGCTGCCCCGACTGTCCGTACGCTCTCCCGCCGACCTCATCGCCGCCGTGCCGTACCTGCTCGGGTTCCATCCCGCCGACAGCATCGTGGTGGTGGCACTGTCCGGCAAGCGGATCGTCTTCGCCGCGCGTGGCGACCTGCCCGGCGACGCCGACCCCTACGAGCCCGGTCAGCACATCGCGGCGGTGACCGCCCGCCAGGGTGCCGACTCGGCCACCGTCGTCGGGTACGGCCCGGCCGCCCGGGTGACCCCGGCGGTGGACGCGGTGCGGGCCGCGCTGGCCGAGGCGGGGCTGGCCGTGCTCGACGCGCTGCGGGTCACCGACGGGCGGTGGTGGTCCTACCTCTGCGAGGAGCCGGAGTGCTGCCCACCGGAGGGCACCCGCTACGACCCGCGGGCCAGCGCGGTGCCCGCGGCCGCGGTCTTCGCCGGCCAGGTGGCCCTGCCCGACCGGGCGGCACTCGCCGCGCAGGTGGCTCCGGCCGGCGGGGAGACGATGCGGCACGCCGCCGAGCGGGCTGAGCAGCGGCTCACCGATCTGCTGGCGGCGGCGCCCGCCACGGACCTGCTCGGTGCCCGGGCGCTGCGAGCGGCCGGTACGGCGGCGGTACGGGCAACCCTGCGTCGCCACCGTGCTGGCGAACGGCTGACCGACGACGAGGTGGCCTGGCTCTGCCTGCTCCTGACTCACCTGCCGGTGCGCGACCACGCCTGGGAGCGCACCGACGGCCGGGACGAGGACGTCGCGTTCTGGGCCGAGGTGTTGCGTCGGGCCGAGCCGGAGTTGATCGCCGCGCCGGGCTCGCTGCTCGCCTTCGCCGCCTGGCGGGACGGGCAGGGCGCCTTGGCGGCGGTGGCGCTGGAGCGGGTGCTGGCCGATCATCCGGACTATTCGCTCGCTCTGCTGCTGGACGACCTGCTGCGTCGGGGGGTGCCGCCGTCGCGGCTGGACGGTTGGCCGGCCACCGGGTTGCCCCGGGCACGTCGACGGGCGAAGCGACGCGCCCGACGACGTCCGTGACGACCGGTTCACCGGACGGTCCGGCCGGCGGCTGGTGCTCCGACATCGGTGCCGGTGGCGGTGCGGTGACCGGCGGGGTCAAACCCCGGCGCGGCAGTGCCGGATAATCGGCGCATGTCCGAGCTTGCCGCCGGTACGGCATGAGCGCTGCCCTGCTGCTGTCCCTCGTCGGCCTGGCGCTGGTGGACAGCACCAGCATCGGTACCCTGTTCATCCCGGTGTGGCTGCTGCTGGCACCGGGGCCGGTGAGCGTTCGGCGGGTGATGATCTACCTCGGCACCATCGCCGGTTTCTACTTCCTGGTCGGCTTGCTGCTGTACTTCGGCGGCAGCGGTCTGGCCGAGTTGCTGGGCGGTGCGCTGGACAACCGGCCGGTGCTCTGGGGGCAGTTGGTGCTCGGGGTCGCTCTGTTCGCGCTCAGCTTCCGGTACGACGGCAAGCGGGGTGCCGGCACCGGTCGGGTGCTGCGCTGGCGGGACCGGGTGACCGCCGGTGACTCGTCGTCTCGTTGGCTGGTGGGGCTGGCGCTGTTCGCGGCGTTGGCCGAGGTGGCGACGATGCTGCCGTACCTCGGTGCTCTGGGCCTGCTCACCACCTCCGGCCTGGCCGTCCCCACCACCGTGGCGCTGCTCGGCGGCTACTGCCTGGTCATGGTGCTGCCGGCGATGCTGTTGCTGGGTGCCCGGGTGGCCTGGCCCAGGCTCGTCGAGCCGGTGCTCGCCCGGCTCAACGCGTGGATCGTCCGCACCTCGGGCAGCATGCTGGGCTGGGTGCTGGGCATCGCGGGTTTCCTGATCGCTCGGGACGCCGCAGTCCGGCTGGAGTTGTTCGAGATGCTGGCCAACCTCTGAGGGTGGGGCCGGGGCGCGGTCAGTCGGTGACCCGGTGCCCGCCGGTGTAGACGTTCATCGTCCGCCCGCGCAGGAACCCGACCAGGGTCATACCCGCCTCAGCGGCCACGTCGACCGCGAGCGTGCTCGGTGCCGACACCGCAGCGAGCATCGGCACCCCCGCCATCCACGCCTTCTGGGTCAGCTCGAAACTGGCCCGGCCCGACACGAGCAGCACCTGCCCGGCCAGCGGCAGTCGGCGTTCGCGTACCGCCCAGCCCACCACCTTGTCGACCGCGTTGTGCCGACCCACGTCCTCGCGCAGCACCACCAGCTCGCCGTCGGCGGAGAACAGGCCCGCGGCGTGCAGACCGCCGGTGCGGTCGAAGCCCCGCTGCCCGGCTCGCAGCCGCTGCGGCAACTCGGCCAACAGCTCCGCCGGCACGCCGAGCGGGTCGTCGCCGACGTCGTACCGGGACCGGGTACGGACCGCGTCGATGCTCGCCTTGCCGCACACCCCGCAGGCGCTTGTGGTGTGAAAGTGCCGGGTCGCCTCGGTCACCGGGTCCGGCACCCCGGGCGCCAGGGTCACGTCCACCACGTTGTAGGTGTTCGGGGTGTCGGTGCCGGCACACAGCTGCGCGGTGGACACGTCGTCCGCGGAGCGGATCAGACCCTCGTTGAACAGGAAACCGATGGCCAGGTCGAGATCGGCACCCGGGGTACGCATGGTGACGGTCAGCGGCGGACGTCGCCCGGGCCCGGCGGAACCGACCCGGATCTCCAGCGGCTCCTCGGCGGCGAGCGTGTCCGGCCGCCGCACCCGGCGTCGGCCGGTCTCGGCCGTGTCCAGCTCCACCCGCACCACATGACGTCGATCCGAAGCCCGTCCCACGTCATCCATCCTGCCCCGGATCGCTGGACGTCATGCACACCGCCCCGAGCGCCACGGGACGGTGCTTCCGCCCACTGCCAAGGCTCACCGCGTGAGAGCACGCTGACGCGAACCCGGCGGCCTCGCCGACGCCGACGCCAGCACCGCGCGGAATACCTGCGTGCACGCTGTCGAGCTGATTCGTTCGTGCCATCGGAGCGCGCGCTGCGCGATCCGTACGTGCGATCAGCTCGACAGGAGCCCGCCACCTATGCCTGCCCGTCGCTGTGGCTCTCGGCGTGGCGCGGGCCGCTAACGTGGCGCCATGACGGCGTACGCGGCGGTGGTGCTCGCGGGTGGTGCGGGACGTCGGATGGGCGGGCGGGACAAGCCGGCGTTACCGGTCGGCGGGGTGCCGATGCGGGAGCGGGTACTGACCGCGGTGGCCGATGCGTCGCCCCGAATCCTGGTCGGGCCCGGACCGGCGATCGCCGGAGTGCGCCTGACCCGGGAGATGCCACCGGGCGGCGGGCCGGTGGCCGCCGTCGCGGCCGGACTGGCCCTGCTCGACATGGAGGTACCCGTCGTCGCCCTGCTCGCCGCCGACCTGCCCCTGCTGACCCGGCCCGCCGTCGGCGACCTGCTGGATCACCTGCACGGCGTCGACCGTCCCCGGTCCGCCGGGACGGCGAGCAGGCAACGGCCGAGGTCGGTGACGGCCGACGGAGCCTGCTACGTCGACCGGTCGGGGCGGCGGCAGACGCTGTGCGGGGTGTGGCGGTCAGCGGCCCTGCGGGCGGCCCTGGATCGACTCACCGTCCGGCGCGGCGGCGACGTGGCCGGTGCGCCGCTGCGGGAGCTGCTCGCCGGCCTCACCGTGCGCGAGGTGACGTGGCACGGTGACGACCCGGGGCCCTGGTTCGACTGCGACACTGAGCGTGACCTACGCCGGGCAGAGGAGTGGACGCGATGACGGTGCTGGACGACTGGGTCACGGCCGCCTGCGCGGAGCTGGGTCTCGATCCGGCGCAGGTGCCGGTGCCGGCCGTGCTGGATCTGGCCCGCGATGTGGCTCACCAGGTGCTGCGGCCCGGTGCGCCGGTCTCCGCGTACCTGCTCGGTCTGGCCGTCGGGCGCGGCGCTGATCCGGCCGTGGCCGTGGCCCGGCTCGCCGGGTTGGCCGCCACCTGGCCGGTGGAGTTGGGCGGCGATCCACACCCGCGGGCCGACCCGGCCGGCCCCGACCACGGTTGACGACCGCGTTGTCCGATCACGGTCCGGGCTGATCCGTCCCGGCAGCCTGCTGGGTAGGGTGACCGGAACTGGACGGAGGCGATCATGACGGCTGACCACCCCTCGGCACCGCCCGGCACGCCGGTGCACCACGAGTCGATCCTGCTCGACGAGCCGAGCACGGCCGACCTGCGGGCGAAGGTGACCGAGGCGTGGCGGGACTTCGCCCGGGCGCTGGCGGAGCGGCTGTCCACGCTGCCGCCGGGCGCGGAGGTGGCACTGACTCTCGACCCGACCGCCTCCGGCACCGATGACGCCGTCTACTCCGTCTACGTCGAGGTGCGCGGCGACGGCCGGTTCGCGGCCCGGGCGGTGGGCAACGCCGCTCTGCCCCAGGGGTACCGGCTGGACCGGGCGGCGGTCGCCGACATGGTCGCGCTGGGCTGGTCACCGCCGGGTGTGGTGGACGGTTCGGGGGATCATTTCGGGTTGGATTCGGTCGCCGACGAGGCCCCCCGGCTGGCCGCACTGCTCTCCCGCACACTGCGCGACATCTACGGTGCCCCACATCCGGCTTTTCTCGTCTACGCGATCGAGAACGGCGGGGGTGAGCCGATCCCCGGAGAGGCGCTGGGTACCGCCCGCAGCGCGGCGAACCTGGTGCGGGAGATCGGCACCGAGCTGGAGAAGGCGCTGGCGGCGACCGACGAGGCCGATGCCGACGACGAGGTGCTGGATCTGGCCGAGCGGGTGCGTACGGTCGTCTCGACCATGCTCAAGTCGGACTCCGACCGGCTCCAGGTCGACTCCGACGGCGACATCAACATCCGGGCCGGCTCGGCGATGGTCTTCGTCCGGGTGCGGGACAATCCGCCGCTCGTCGACGTCTTCTCGCCGGTGCTGACCGAGGTCGAGCCGACCGAGCGGCTGTACGTGAAGCTCTCCGAGCTGACCAACCGGATGCCGATCGGGCGCCTCTACTGTGCCGACGACACCGTGTGGGCGTCGATCCCGGTCTTCGGCCGCAACTTCCAGCCGACCCACCTGATGCTCGCGGTGCAGGTGATGACCGGGCTCGCGGACGAGCTGGACGACCGCCTGCACGGTGAGTTCGGCGGCAAGCGGTTCTTCGGCGAGGGAGACAAGCCGGGACGCGGCGAGCACCGCACCGGCATGTACCTCTGAGGGCGGTCAGCGCACGTCGAGCAGGGTCTTGCCGACCGTCGACCGGGCCTCGATGGCCGCGTGCGCCTCGGCCGCCCGAGCCAACGGGAAACGCTGGCCGATCACCGGGCGCAGCCGCCCGGCCGCGCCCTCCGCCAGCGCCCGCTCGGTGTACGCCCGCAGCTGGGCGGGGGTCGACGTCGGCTGGACCAGGGTCACGCCCCGCTCGGCGGCGGACTCCGCTTCGATGCCCGCCCACTCGCCGCTGGCCAGGCCGAAGCTGAGCATCCGACCACCCGGGTCGAGCAGCTCGAACGCGTCCCGCCCGATCGCGCCCCCGACCCCGTCGAAGACCACGTCCACGGCACCGGTCGCCGACCGTACCCGGCCAGCCCAGTCCGGCGCCCGGTAGTCCACGGCGATCTCGGCGCCCAGCGGGGGTAGCAGCTCGACCTTGCGCGTACCGCCGGCGAGCCCGACCACCCGCGCTCCGGCACCGGCCGCGAGTTGGACGAGCAGGCTGCCCACCCCACCGGCGGCGGCCTCGACCAGCACCCGGTCACCTGGTTCGAGCCCGGCCGCCTCCGCCAGCAGCAACGCCGTACGTCCGTCGGCGAGCAGGGCCACCGCCTGATCGAGCGGCATCCCGTCCGGTACCGCCACCGGCAGCGCCGCGTCGACGACGACCCGCTCGGCGTACGCGCCGGAGCCGCCGGTGCCGCTCACCACCCGTCGACCGACCAGTCCCGGGTCGACGCCCGGCCCGACGTCGCTGATCACACCGCCGACGCCGTTGCCCGGAATCACCGGCAGCCTCGCGCCGGACGGGCCGAAGCCGGTCGCCCGGAACTGGGTCTCCACGAAGGTGATGTTCGCGTGCACGACGTCGATCAGCACCTGTCCCGGCTCGGGTACGGGATCGGGTGCGGTGCCGGGCACCAGCTTCTCCGGCCCGCCGAACTCGTGAAGCCACACCGCGCGCATGTCTCCCCCTCACCGCCGCTTCCCACCGGAGTCGATCAGTTGAAGCGTGGTTGAGGTCAAGGCGGGTGGGGCCCGGAAACCCCGAGAAACCGGACCCCACCCGCGCGGGAGGAAGGTTCAGGTGGCGGCGATCCAGGCCAGGCTCCGGGCCGAGGCCGGGTCGGTGGCGCGCAGGCCCGCCTCGGAGACCGTCCAGAGCACGTCGCCGACCACGAGTGACCGTCGTACCGGCGGACCCCACTGCCGCCGGCTGCTGTCGCCGCCGCCCGGGTGGGTCACCTCACCGATCTCTTCGATGGTGTCGTCACTGACCCGCAGCAACCGGACACCGGCGTCGACCGGCAGCGCCACCAGGCCGGTCTCCGGGCGGTACAGGAAGGCGTGCGGGTCGTGCTCGGCGTGGGACCACCCGCCGGGCAGGTGCCACTGGTCCAACCGGTCCGGCCGGGCGGGATCACGGACGTCGAAGAGCGAGACCTGCACGCCCTTGGTCCTGCCCTGGGCGTCGGCCTCCTGACCGACCCCCAGCAGGCGTCCCTCCGGTAGCGGATGCAGGTACGCGGAGTAGCCGGTGATCTTCAGCTCGCCGGTGACCACTGGTGCGGCCGGATCGGCGAGGTCGAGCGCGTAGAGCGGATCGGTCTGCCGGAACGTCACGACGTACGCGACCGGCCCGAGGTAGCGCACCGAGTAGATGCGTTCGCCCCGGCCGAGGCCGCCGACCATGCCGACCGGCACCAGCGCGCCGTCGTCGACACGTAGCACCCGAACCGCCGACTCGGATGCGGTGCCGGCGTCCCGGAATTCGCCGGTTGTGGTGGCCACCCGGAGGTGTCCGGCCCACTCCGAGAGCGCGTACTGGTTGATCAGTCGGCCCGGAACCGAACCGGTGGCCAGGAAGCGGGGACGCCCCGGCGCGGCGGTGTCGAACTGGTAGATGTCGGTGACCGGCTCGGCCGGCGATTGCCGCCAGCGGGGCCGGCCGGTGATCGGTGTTGGCCGCTGACCCGCCAGGTAGAGGCTGGTCGCCGTGCCGTAGACGGTGTCGGCGTCGGCGGCCACCGAGACCGGATCACCGTCGCCCAGCCGGTCACGGGTGAGATCGAAGCTGAGCACGGTGAGGGTGGACGAACCGGTCATCCGCTCGGGTCGACTGAGCCGGTCGCAGCCGACCCGACCGGTGTGCCGCTCCGGGCCGGCGGTCCACTCGTACTCCGGCAGCCACGCCTCGACACCGGCCCGGGCGATCACCTCGCGGTTCCGTTCGGTGCGGACCTGGTCGGTGCCCTCGGCCTCCAGCGGGAATGCCAACTGGGTGTACGAACGAACCGCCACCCGGGCCGTGTCGCCGGTCAGCCGGGCGTCGACCGTGCTGCCCTGGATGCGGTACGTGCCGAGCACCACGGGACGACCGGCCAGTCCGATCAGCAGCAGGCGGGTGCCGCCGGGACGCCTGATCGAGCGGAGCGTGTCGGCCGGACGCGTCGGGTCCTCGCCGAGTACCAGCGCGCGGTCGCCGAGCAGTAGCAGCCGGTAGTTCTGCCAGCGCAGTTCCTCCCGGCCGCCGGCCAGGTCGAGTCGCCCGGTGACGCGGCGGCTCACCGGATCGACGACCCGCAGCACACCGCCGGTGACCGTGACGATCCGCCGGCCGTCGGTCTTCACCAGGTCGGGTTCGTCCGCGCCGGCCTCGTGGTTGTTCGTCGTCGAATGGTCTGCCCCGGCGTCCCGACCGGCGGCGTCGCCCGGCGCTCCGGCGAAGGTCCGGGCCGCCGACTCCGCGCCGCCGAAGGCCGCCGCCTTCAGCACCTCGTCCCCGGCGAGACCGTACGGGCCGACCGAGGCGGTGGCCGCCGCCCGCAACTCCGTGAGGGCCTCGGCGCAGGAGTCGAAGGAGACCAGGCCGACCGGCACCATCGGTGCTCCGGCGGTGTCGGGCCCGGTCTGCGGAGGTGACGTCACGGTCATGCTGCCGGCGAGCAGAGCGAGTGCGACTAGCGAACCGCCCGCCGTGGCGACCTTGGTTCCCCGTTTCATGGCCGGTTCGACGCGGTGGCTCCGCGTTCGGTTCCAGCCGGTGCCGGCTATCGCGGCTTCAGCCGGTGGAGGGGCCCACGCCGGGGGACTCGACCAGCCGGGAGAGCACGATGGTGCTGCGGCTGGAGGTCACGAACGTCTCGGCCCGCAGCCGCTCCAACGCCTCCTCCAGATGAGCGATGTCGGCGGCCCGCAGGTGCACCAGGGCATCGGCCTCCCCGGAGACGGTGTACGCACCGACCACCTCGGGATGACGGCGCACGGCCGCGCCGATCTGCGCCGGGGTGGTCCGACCGGCGCAGAACAGCTCCACGAAGGCCTCGGTGGTCCAGCCGACCGAGGCCGGGTCCACGATGGCCGTGAACCCCCGGATCACCCCGGCGGCCCGCAGTCGATCGACCCGCCGCTTCACCGCCGGAGCGGAGAGCGATACCCGGGTGCCGATGTCGGCGTACGAGGCGCGGGCGTCAGCGACGAGTAGCGCAATGATTCGCTGGTCAACGGCGTCGATCTGCAATGTTCCGCCTCTGGGAAGCAATGTTTGCGGCTGTTACCAAAGTTCTACCGTACCTACTCTTGGTGACCGTGAACCAGCAGCGCGTGCCGCGAAAGCGGACATATCTCATGTGCTCCCCCGAGCACTTCGCGGTCGAGTACGCGATCAACCCGTGGATGGACGTGACCGCCGCGGTCGACGTGGAGCTGGCGGTCAAGCAGTGGGACCGCCTGCGGGAGACCCTGGTCGGCCTCGGCCACGAGGTGCACCTGCTGGAACCGGAGCCCGGCCTGCCCGACATGGTCTACGCGGCCAACGGTGCGTTCATGATCGACGGCACGGTCTACGGGGCGCAGTTCAAGCACCAGCAGCGGGCCGCCGAGGCGGCCGCGCATCGAGCCTTCCACGAGTCGCAGGGCTGGCGGTTCATCGCGCCGAACGAGACGAACGAGGGCGAGGGTGACTTCGCGTACCTGCCGGAGGCGCACGGCGGGCTGATCCTGGCCGGGCACGGCTTCCGTACCGAGTTGCCGGCGCACGCCGAGGCGCAGGAGGCGCTCGGCCGGCCAGTGGTCTCACTGCGGCTGATCGACCCGCGCTTCTACCACCTGGACGTGGCGCTCGCCTCGATCGACGACGGCAACGTTGTCTACTACCCCGGTGCCTTCTCCGCCGCCAGCCAGCGAGTGCTCACCCAGCTTTTCCCGGACGCGGTGCTGGCGGACGACGAGGATGCCCTCGCCTTCGGGCTGAATTTGGTCAGCGACGGCGCCAACGTGGTGCTCAACAGCGAGGCCACCCGGCTCGCCGGTCGGCTCAAGGTGGCCGGCTACACCCCGGTGCCGGTGGAGTTGGCCGAACTCAAGAAGGGCGGCGGCAGCGTGAAGTGCTGCGTCGCTGAGCTCCGGCACTGAGTCAGGCCGAGCGACGAGGCCGTCCCTGTCCGGGGACGGCCTCGTTCCGTCTCACGACTCAGCCGAGCGTGGCCAACTCGTTGACCAGCACGTTCGATACCACCTGGCCGTCGCGCTGCACCTCGCGCAGGTACCACTTCTGCTGCGGCGTACGCGGCTGGTTGAACTGCCAGGCACCGCGTGGACTGTCGATCTGCCCGATCCGGCCCAGCGCGAGGTTGACCTCCTGCGGGGTGGGTGCCTCACCGGCGAGACGGATCGCCTGGTCGAGCACCTTGGCCGCGTCGTAGGAGGCCATCGCGTACGTGGTCGGAGAGGTGTTGTGCTTCTTGCGGTACGCCGAGGCGAACCGGCGGTTGGCGGCGTTGTTGAGGTCGGCGGAGTAGTTCAACGCGGTGCGGATGCCGAGTGCGTCGCTCGTCGGCCGGATGTCCTCCAGCACCGAGCCTTCGGTGAGGAAACCGGGGGCGTAGATCCGGCCCCGGAACCCGGCGTCGCGCAGCTGCATGATGAACTCCACGGCCGCCGTGCCGGAGTAGAAGCAGAAGACGACCGACGGGTTGCCGGCCAGCGCGCGGTTGATGTCCGAGACGTACGCGGTCCGGCTCGGGCTGCTGTCGCCGGAGGTCCAGACCACCTGGGAGGCGATCCGCGGGTCGGATTCGCCGAACTCCTCCCGGAAGCCACGTAGCACGTCCTCGACGCCGAGGACCCCTTCCGGCAGGATCGTGGCGATCCGGTCGGAGGCGGCGAGCTCGTCCTTCAGGTAGCGACCGAGCGCGCGGCCCGCCTCGTCGAGCACGTACGAGGTGCGCCAGATGTACACGACGCTCTGCAGGCTCGGGGGGGAGGCGTTGGAACCGATCAGCGGAACTCGGGCCTGCTCCACGATGTCCCGAATGCCGAACATCACCGCCGAACTGGCGACTCCGGTCAGGGCGAGCACACCCTGCTTGAGTAGTCCCTCGACGGCGGCCTGTCCGGACTTGACGTTGTCGCCCTCGTCGGCCGTGATCAGGTCGACCGGGTGACCGCCGAGTTGCCTTTCGTTCAGGTCCAGGTACAGCTGGAAGCCGTTGCCGAGTTCGTCGCCGATGGCCTTGCCCGCACCCGACTGTGGCGCGATGAGCCCGATCTTGATCGGGCTCGCTGAGCTGGTGACCTCGGGCTCGGCGTCGGAGCCGCATCCGGCGACGAGTCCGCTCGTACCGAGCGCGGCCAGCAGCTGGAGTGCCCGCCTGCGGTTCATCTGCGACACCGGGTTCCCTTCGAATGTGTTGCCGGGCGCATCCGCCCCTTCGGCGTTCTACCTGCTCGGCGACGCTGCGTCAATGGCTAGTGATCTTCGTGCAGAGACCGCAACGCGGCGGTAACTTCCGGCCATGCCGACGAGTCGGGGGCGATAAGACCGAAATGCTCGCAATCTGGCAGCTCAATCAGGCGGATATCGGCACCCTCGGCGCGGGCGGTAGCCACGTAACTTCGAGAGAGGTCGATTGGCACCTGCTGATCCAGCGTGCCGTGCATCACTACCGTGCGTGGCCGCAGGGGGACCAGGGACCGTGGATCCGTGGTCGCGTACCGCTCCGGCACGTCGGCCGGGCCGCCGCCGAGCAGCGCGGCCACCGCACCGGCGTCCAGGTCCAGCCGGTACGCCTCGGCCAGGTCGGCGACCGGTGCCAGGGCGAGCACCCCGCCGACGGCACCGGGGGCGTGGGCCGCCGCGTACATCGCGAGGTGCCCGCCGGCCGAGTGACCGAGCAGCAGCAGCGGCGGCGTCGACGCGACCCGGTCCGACAGTGCGGCCTCGGCCAGCCGGGGCAGCGCGGAGACTCCGGCCAGCACGTCGGTGAGGGTGCCGGGCCAGCCACCACCGGGCTGCCCGGTCCGCCGGTACTCCAACTGGGCCACCGGGTAGCCGAGCGCGGCCAGCGCGCTCGCCAGCGGCCCGGTGTGCCGCCGGTCGTACTCCGCGCGCCAGAAACCACCGTGCACCACCACCACCAGCGGCCGGGGCGGCCCGGAGCCGGCCGGGCGGCGCAGATCGGCGATCTGGTCCGGGTGTTCGCCGTAGGCGACGGTGACGTCCGGTTCTGGCGCGGGCCGAGTCAGCACCGCCCGGGGATCGGAGGGCATCGGGCGACGGTAGCGCGGTTCCCGACCAGTCGGGGGGTGGGTGCCCGACCGGGATCGGAGCAGCGGGCCGGCGGGCGTTGCGGGGCGTCACTGGGTAAAGATGGAGGGCATGACCGAAGCGCACTCCGCTGGACAGAACGACGAGCCCGACCGGGACGGTGCCGGGCGGTCCGGAACCGTGGTGGTGGTGGGACCGGACGGCCGGCCCGTCGGCACGGTGCAGACCGAGGACGGACCTGGCGAGGATCCGTCGCGCCTGGTCGAACAGCCGGCCAAGGTGATGCGGATCGGCAGCATGATCAAGCAGCTGTTGGAGGAGGTCAAGGCCGCTCCGCTGGACGACGCCAGCCGGCACCGGATGCGGGAGATCCACCAACGGTCGATCGTCGAGCTGAAGGAGGGGCTCGCCCCCGAGCTGCGCGAGGAACTGGAGCGGATCTCGCTGCCGTTCTCCGAGGACCAGGCACCCAGCGAGGGCGAGCTGCGCATCGCCCACGCCCAGCTGGTCGGCTGGCTGGAAGGACTGTTCCACGGCATCCAGGCAGCTCTGGTCGCGCAGCAGATGGCGGCCCGGGTACAGCTTGAGCAGATGCGCTCCGGCCGGCAGGCGCTGCCCAGCGGACCGGCCGGGGGGATGCTGCCGGGGATGCCCGGAATGGGTCAGCCGAGTGGTGAAGGACACAGCACCGGCCAGTACCTCTGAACCGCCGTCCCGGTGCGCCGCGCGGCGCACCGGGACGACTCACTGCACCCCGAAGACCTTCTCCAGGTACGCGGCCACCCCGTCGGACGAGTTCGCCGGGGCGACCTCGTCGGCGATCGCCAGCACGTCCGGGTGCGCGTTACCCACCGCCACGGCGCGTCCCGCCCAGGTGAGCATCGGCAGGTCGTTGGGCATGTCGCCGAAGGCCAGCACGTCCGGTGCCGCGACGCCGATGCGGTGGCAGTACCAGGCCAAGCCGGCGGCCTTCGTGACCCCCGCCGCCGAGATCTCCACCAGCCCGGAGTGCGAGGAGTGGGTGGCCTCCGCAAGCCCGGCGAGAGCGGCGGCGACCAGTCGGGTGAAGCGGTCCGGGTCCTGCTCACCGGCCCGCGCGAGCAGCTTGACCGCCGGCGCCGACAACAGCTCCTCGGCGGTCTGTACGGCCCGGATCGCCGCGTCGTCGGCGTCCCACCGCAACGGGTAGTGCGCCTCGTGACGCATCTCCCGGCCGTCGACGATCTCCACGGCCAGGCTGACCCCCGGCACCTCGGCACGCAGGCGTCGGACCACCTCGGCGAGCAGTTCCGGGGCCAGCGGGTCGGCCCGCAGCACCTCGTCGGTGGTCGGGTCGTAGACGACCGCGCCGTTGGCGCAGACCGCCGGCAACGGCGCGGCCAGCTGGTCGTACACCAGCCGGAGCCAGCGGATCGGCCGGCCGGTGACCAGCACGACCGGCGTGCCCTGGTCGGAGATCCGGGCCAGTACGGCGGCGGTGCGGGCGCTGAGGGTGCGGTCGTCGCGCAGCAGCGTCCCGTCGATGTCGGTGGCGACCAGGTGCGGCGTGGAATCCATCACCGGGACAGTAGCCGGTCGAGATAGACCGCCACCCCGTCGTCGTCGTTGCGCAGGGTGATCTCGTCGGCCACCGCACGCAGGCTCGGGTGGGCGTTGGCCACGGCCACCCGCCCCCAGCCGGCCCACTGGAACATCGGCAGGTCGTTCGGCATGTCACCGAAGACCAGCACGTCCGCCGGGTCCACCCCGAGGGTCTGCGCGATGACACTGAGCCCGGAGGCCTTGTCCACCCCGGGCGGGCAGATCTCGATGAAGCCCAGGCCCGCCTGGGTGAGGGTGGCGAGGTGCGGCGGGACGATCTCGCGGGCGGTGGCCAGCAACTCGTCCACGTGGTGATCGGCGGTACGCGCGAACGCCTTGATCACGTCACCGGCAAGGCACTCGGCGCGGCTGCGCACCTCGAACGCGTCCTGATAGGGCCACGCGGGGTGGTAGTCACCCCAGAGCGGAGCGTCGTGCTCGTCCGACGCCTCGACCATGACCGTCAGCGGGCCGACCGCAGCCTCCAGTTCGGCGAGCAGGGCGGCCAGCACCTCGCTGGAAAGGCGCTCGTCACGGAGCACCACCGGCCCCTCCGGGTCGCTCTGGTCGACCACCCGGCCGCCGCCGGCCAGCACGAGGAAGTCGGCGGCGCGGATGTCGTTGCGGGTCAGCTCGGTCAGCCGGGGGCCGCGACCGGTGGCGCCGACCACCGGGATGCCGGCGGCGCGTACCCGGTCAAGAACCTCGTGGGTGAAGGCCGATACGGTGTCGTCGCTACGGACGAGCGTCCCGTCGAGGTCGGTGGCGATCAGCTTGGGCAGGCCCGGGCGGGTCATCGTTCCTCCTTCGCCCGCCGCCGTCGCGACCAGCCGTTCACCTCGTCGATTGGCGACCCGGCGTGACGGCGGGCAGCAACCGTACCTCGCAGAACCGGTCGCAACCATGGCTTCCAGGCGAATCGGGTGCCAACGGGCGACGCACCGGAGATGACCTCTCGGCCAGGGCCGGTGAATCAGTCGGGCGGTGCCTCCCGGGCGAAGGGCACCGTCGGGGTGACGGTGATGTCCGCAGGTGGGCGCTCCCCCTCCGGCTCCGCGTCCGTTGACGGCCGGCGGCCACGTCGGCGCCGCCCTTCCGATGCTGGCCGGGCTTCGGCCGGTCCGGGCGAGGCCCGTAGCAGCGCGGCGGCGAACAGCCCGACGGCGACGAAGGCGACGATCAGACCGCGGCCGTACTCGACGTCGACGGTCAGTTCCGGGTTGAGGTACATCCCCCGTCCCAGGGTGTCGTCGAGCGCCGTCGCGGTCGTCGCCAGCAGCGCGAGCACGCCCGCGGCGAGGGCCAGTCCGGCCACCCGGGCATTCGCCCGGACAGCGTCGGTACCGCGCACCGCGAGCGCCACCGTGGCACCGAGCGCGAGTAGCCCGACCAGGTACGCCGAGCCCAGCCCGAGGTCGGAGACGCCGCTGGTCACCTGGAGCGGAGTGTCCGGGTCCGGTCCGCCGTTGGGGATGGTGATCGTCGACCACTCGCCCAGCAGCGACGCCAGGGCTGCCGCCGCACCGAGCCCGGCCAGCAGCACCGGCACCCGGTGGTCCCCGCCGAGGCCACCGAGAGCCCGCCGGACCCGGCCGGTTGCCGGCGACTCGTCCTCCGCACCCCACTCGATGACGCTGGCGCCGTCGGAGCGGTCGTCCTGACGGGGGATGGGGAGGTCGTGGGTCATCACTCACCCTCTCCTGGTGGCCGGGACGCCGCGCGTCCGCCGCGCTGCGGGGTCCGGGTCGCATCATGACACAGCCGGGACGCGACGCCGAGGAACGACGGCGCGGCCACCGGCGGTCGGTCGCCTGCCGGCCGTCGGTGGACTAGCGTCAGGTGCATGCCTATCCGTACCGCTTCCGCACGCTGGCAGGGCAACCTCACCGAGGGGTCCGGCACCATCCGCACCGGCAAGGGCGGGCTGGAGGGGAACTACTCCTTCAAGTCCCGTTTCGAGGAGGGTGAGGGCACCAACCCCGAGGAACTGATCGGTGCCGCGCACGCCGGCTGCTTCTCGATGGCCTTCTCCAAGGCGCTGGCCGACGCCGGCACCACGCCCACCTCCGTGGAGACCACCGCGAAGGTTCACCTGGACAAGACCGACGCCGGGATGACCGTGACCCGGATCGAGCTCGACACCGTCGGCGAGGTGCCCGGCATCGACGAGGCGCAGTTCGCCAAGCTGGCCGAGACCGCCAAGCAGAACTGCCCGATCTCCCGCCTGCTCTCACCCGGCGCCGAGATCACCCTCACCGCCCGCCTCACCTCCTGACCCACCCCCAACCCGCGCCGATCTTGCACTTTCGGTCCCCGTTACGCGGCTTCTGTGCCGATTCGCGGCGACCGGAAGTGCAAGATCGCGAGTGGGGTGGGGGAGAATGGGGGTGTGGCGGTGGAGATGGGGCGGGAGCGGTTCGAAGAGCTTGTGGGGGAGGCGCTCGATGAGGTTCCGGAGGAACTGCTGGCGCTGATGAACAACGTGGTGATCCTGGTCGAGGATGATCCACCGCCCGGGGAGGAACTGCTCGGCCTGTACGAGGGACACGCGTTGACCGAACGCGGCTGGGACTACGCGGGCGTACTGCCGGACCGCATCCTCATCTACCGCAATCCGATCCTGCGCATCTGTCAGAGCGACGAGGACGTCGTCGACGAGGTGGCCGTCACGGTGGTGCACGAGATCGCCCACCACTTCGGTATCGACGACGCACGCCTGCACGAACTGGGCTGGGGCTGAGGGCCGCCGCCCGGGGTTGCGGGCCGGCCCTACCGTCTCGGCCAGGTACGGGCGAGTGCGGGAGGAACACATGCGCAGCGAGTTGTTCTCGGCGGCGAATCTGGAGCAGGAGTCGGCGCAACCCGGCATGCGGTTGCAGAACTCCAAGATGTTGAAGATCGAACTCGACGGTGAGGCGATGGCCCGGGTCGGTTCGATGGTGGCGTACCAGGGGCAGGTGCAGTTTCAGGCGCTCGGCTCCGGCGGACTGGGCAACTTCATCAAGCAGAAGCTCACCGGCGAGGGCGTACCGCTCATGAAGCTCACCGGACGCGGCGACGTCTTCCTCGCCGACTTCGCCAAGGATGTGCACGTCATCGACCTGGAGCCGGGCGACGCCCTGTCCATCAACGGCTCAAGCGTGCTCGCCTTCGATGCCACCCTCCGCTACGACATCAAGATGGTCGGCGGGGCCGGGATGGCCTCGTCCGGCCTGTTCAACTGCGTCTTCACCGGGCACGGCAGGATCGCCGTCACCACCCGGGGAACCCCGGTCGTGCTCAACGTCGACGCGCCCACCTACGTCGACCCGCAGGCCGCCGTCTGCTGGTCGGCGAGCCTGCAGACCGGTTACCACCGGGCCGACCAGCTCGGGCTCGGCACGCTGCTGGGCCGCACCACCGGTGAGGCGTACACGATGAGCTTCGCCGGCCACGGCTTCGTCGTCGTCCAGCCCTCCGAGGAACCACCGATCATGGGCAGCGGCCAGCAGGACCAGGGCGGCGTGCTCGGCGGCCTGTTCCGGTAGTCCGGTCCTGCGGCGACTCGCGCCGGCCGGCGCAGCCGGACCCGGCCGCGCCGGCAGCCGGCGAGCCCGGGCCGCTCAGGTCAGCTCGCCCGCGCGCAGCCGGGCGAGCCAGGCCGCAGCGTCGGTGTAGTCCACGTCGGAAAGGCCCGCCGGGGCGGCCACCGGCCGCTCCCTGGTCGATCCGTCCCAGCGGTGCCGGGGATACGAGCCGAGGAAGCGTACGTCGGCGCAGACCCGGCGCAGCCCCTGCAACGCCTCGCCCATCCGCACGTCGGCGACGTGACCGGTGCAGTCGAGGAAGAAGACGTAACGGCCGAGGGCCTCACCCGTGGGCCGGGACTCGATCCGGGTCAGGTTGACCCCGCGCACCGCCAGTTCCATCAGCACGGACAACAACGCGCCCACCCGGTCGTGCGCGATGTAGACGGCGAGCGACGTCACGTCGTCGCCGGTGGGTGGTGGCGGCGGACCGGGCCTCGACAACAGCGCGAAGCGGGTCACCGCGTCCGGATGATCAGCGATCTTGTCGGCCAGGACGGCGAGTCGGTGTCGGGTCGCACCGATGGGCGCGCAGATGGCCGCGTCGAACTCGCCGTTGGCCGCGCCGGCCGCCGCCGCACCGTTGGACAGCACGTCCACCACGACCGCGTCCGGCAGATGCGTACGCAGCCAACCTCGGCACTGGGTGGACGCCTGCGGGTGGGCGGCGACGCTGCGCACCGACGGCAGCAGGGTCCCCGCGCGTGCCCCGAGCACGAACTCCACCGGCAGGATCACCTCCCGGGTGATCACCAGCGGTTCCCCCTCGGCCAACTCGTCGAGGGTGACCCCGACCGCGCCACCGATCGAGTTCTCCAGGGGCACCAGCGCCGCATCGGCCTCGGCGGCGCGGACGGCCTCCAGTGCCTCGCCGACGCTGCGGGCCGGCGTACGGCTGCCCCGTTCGGCGGCCGGCACGGTACGCAGTGCCTGCTCGGCGAAGGTGCCCTCGGGCCCGAGGTAGACGAAACGGGTCGGCGGCGTTCCCGGCATGCGCTCAGCCTACGCACCCGGAGTCGGCGACGAGCCCGACGGCGTGGGTGACGGCGTCGGCGTCGGCGGGGGAACCGGCACCGGAACGCCGCCGTCACTGCCACAGGCCAGCGTCTGGATGCCGGGCGGACTGGCGACCCGTACCTCGGCCGTGCACACGTCGGTGCCGGCGGTCACCAGGCGCAGCGTTCCGGCCCGGTCTCGGGTGACCACCTGGAGCGGCTCGTAGCCGGCCACGTCCAGGCTGGTCAGGTGCCAGTCGGCGGCACACAACGGACCGTTGCTGACGCTGACCCGGGCGCTGCTGGACAGCAGCCCACGACGACCTCGCACCAACTCGATGATCCGCTTCGCGGACGGTTCCCCGGTGCAGGCCACCGCGACCAACCCGGGGTCGGCCGACGGGGTGGTGGGACCGGCACCGGGAAGTAGGCCGAACGACGGGGTGACGGGGGCGGTCGGGCTGCTCGGCGTCCGGGTGGGCGCCAGGGTGGGCAGGCCGCCGCTGTCGCGTACCTCCGGGGGCGCGCCGCATCCGACGGTCAGCAGTGCGGCCAGCACGGCGACACCGACAAGTCGGCGGTGCCGCCGGGAGGGGCGGAGAGCCACGTCGGCACCGGGACGTAAGCCGGTGGCCGGCCGGCCGGGGACGGCGTGGAACGGCGAGGTGGGCGGCACGGGGTGGTCCTCAGGGCGGGAGACTCGGAGTGGCAGGGGCCGAGCCCATGGTAGGAGGAAGTCAGACCGCGGAGAAGAAGGTGAGGGAGCCGGCCACCGCTCCGTCGGCGACCACGGGGGTGGAGATCGCGTCCACCGTCGCGTCGGGTGCGTCCTCCTCCGCCGCCTCGATCCGGAGCAGACCACGGGCCAGTCGGCCGGAGGTGAGCGCCAGCAGCGGCGGAATCTTGTCGATCTCGGGCTCGGCCAACTCGCCCCGGTAGGCGGTGAAGTCGAGCAGCCGCAGCCCGCCGTCGAGCAGCGGTAGACCGATCACGTCCTCCGGTGCGCCCAGTTGGAGCAGCTCGCAACCGGCGGTGGAGACGGCCAGCACCCGGGTTTCGGCGTCGATCAGCAGGCAGGGCTCGTGAGCGCTGGAGACCGTGGCCGACCAGCGGTTGATGTTGTCGCACCCAGGCTCTGTCGGTGTCCCCCCGGAGGGCGCGAACACTTCCGAGAGCGAGAGTTCGACGTGGGCCACCGAGCCTCCTATGCGCACCGACGATACGTCCACGCTAGCCGGTCGCGGTAGCGACCGCCGACCGCGTTGGGCGTACCGTTCCGTCGGTGTCGATCAGTGCCCGGTCGGCGACGGCGCGGGCCGGCGGAAGCTGGGCCGCCCCCGGCCGCCTGGCGTCGCCGCTGACGTTACCGGCGGCCGGCCGGCTTGTCAGCGGCCATTCGGCCGTCCTCGTACCACCGGTAGTCGGCCGCGGGTGGGTAGCCGCTGTTTCCCCAGGTCCCGGGGTGCTGCGCGACCCGGGACAGCTTCTCGGCGGTGGCCGGGCTGATCCGGTTCCCGCCGGCCACCAGCAGCCGGTCGAGCTCCCGGTGGGTCGCCATGAGGCAGTCCTTGGGCAGGCCGTAGACGCTGATGACCCCGGAGCCCACGAAGGTGAGCACCGGGGTCACCGGGATCGGGTGGCCGACGGCCGCGGTCAGCGCCTTGCTGGCCCGCCGGGCGTCGCGACGGGCTTCGGTCACGTACGGCGGGCGCTTGCCGTTGATCTGCACCACGTCACCGGCGACCAGAACGCGGGCGCGGCCGTGGTCGGCGATGGTGACGGCGAACAGCCCGCTCGGGCCGATGGCCAGGAACCCGGCCCGGTTGTCCGCGGGGTCGTCGAGCAGGACGTCGGCCGCGTCGGTGCGGGGCCAGTCGATGACGTGCCAGGCCGGCCCGAGATGGTCGAGCTGACCGAGTGCGCGGGCCCCGGCCGCCTCCAGCCGTCGCGCGCCGCGCTCCGCCCGACGGCGGCGGGCCCACTCCAAGGGAGACGGGCGAGGAGTCGCGACCACCCCGGGAGACTCGACGCGGGGGTGCGGTACCGCCACTGGCGGCAGCGCCCTGGCGGACGGTACGGCTCGACGTGTGGGGAAGACAGTCATCGCGACCTCCGGCAAAAGGTCCCTCGAAGTTACGTTCTCACTACCCTACGTTGCCAGTCCCGGTGGTCGGCAAGCCGGAGCGCCGGAATGACTGTGGATGAATGCCATATTCATCCACGGTTGTTTTACCGGATACCGCCAAACCCTGCCCTACGCTGCGAGGGTGAGCCACTACGTGGACAGTGAGGTCGGCCGACTCGGCACCGTCCTGTTGCACCGGCCGGGGCCGGAACTCGCCCGGCTCACCCCACGCAACAACGACTCGTTGCTCTTCGACGCTATCCCGTGGGTCGGCCGGGCGCAGGAGGAGCACGACGCCTTCGCGGGGGCCCTGCGGGAACGCGGCGTCGAGGTGCTCTACCTGACCGACCTGCTCACCGAGACGCTGGCCGTGCCGGATGCCCGGAACGAACTGACCGACGAGGTGCTCGACTCGCCCCGGCTCGGCGACACCCTGCGCGCCCGGGTCGCCGCCCACCTGGCGTACCTCGATCCGGCCGCGTTGGCCGGCGTCCTCGTGGCCGGACTGGCCCACGAGGAACTGCGGGTCGGTCGGGACCGTCGAGGTGGCCTCGTCTACACCCTGATGGACCGACACGACTTCATCATCGACCCGCTGCCCAACCTGCTGTTCACCCGTGACTCGTCACTGTGGATCGGTGACCGGGTCGGCGTGACGAGTCTGGCGATGCCCGCCCGACGGCGGGAGACCACGCTCACCGATGCCATCTACCGCCACCATCCCCGGTTCGCCGGCACCGAGTTCGTCTACCGGCCGGGCCTGGAACCCCTGGAAGGTGGTGACGTGCTGCTGCTGGCACCCGGGGTGCTGGCCGTCGGAGTCGGCGAGCGGACGACCCCGGCCGGTGCCGAGCGGCTGGCGCGGCGGGTCTTCGCGGCCGGGCTGGCGCACACCATCCTCGTCGTACCGATCGCCCAGGAACGGGCCACCATGCACCTGGACACGATCTGCACGATGGTCGACGCCGACGCGGTGCTGATGTACCCGAACGTGGCCAGCACGCTGTCGGCGTACACCGTCGTCGCCGGCGCCGACGGTGAGGACCCGAGGGTGGACGGGCCGTCGCCGTTCCTGCGGGCCGCCGCCGACGCGATGGACCTGGACCGGCTCCGGGTGATCGACACCGGGCTCGACCCGGTGACCGCCGAACGCGAACAGTGGGACGACGGCAACAACACCCTGGCACTCGCGCCCCGACTCTGCGTCGGTTACGAGCGCAACGTCGAGACAAACGCCCAGTTGGAGCGGGCCGGCATCGAACTCGTTCCGATCGCCGGCTCGGAGCTTGGCTCGGGGCGTGGTGGCCCCCGTTGCATGTCCTGCCCGCTGCTGCGGGAGCGGAGCCCGGTCCGGTCCGGCTGACCGGAGGGTGGCTCAGCGCAGGGTGAGTTGGCGGCCGAGCAGTCCCTGCCGGGACCGGCGGGCGTCGGCGTCGAGCGGGCCGGCCCCGGCCAGGGCGTCGGCGTACCGCTTGGCGAAGTCGGCGACCGGCTGCTCCCAGTCACCCGCCGGAATTTCCTCCGGTAGGTCCCAGACCGGCACCAGCCGCCCGTGGGCCCGGAACATGCCGGCGAACCGGGTCGCCTCGCCGAGGGTCAGCGAGCCGGCCGCGCCGAGCCGGGCCAGTGCGTCCAGGGCGGCCTCCTCGGCCTCCGGCAGCACCCAGCGGACGTGGGCCTTCTCCGACACCCGGCACCAGTACGCGGCACGCGCGGCGGCCAGTCGCTGCGTCGGATAGATCGCCGCGTTGGCCCGCTCCAGCGAGGCGCGCACGGTCGGATCCTCGGCGGCCTCGGGAGCCAGCCAGAACTCGAAGCCCTCGTGCAGGCTGATCTCCAACGGGCCGTCGACCAGGATGTCCTGCAACCGGGGACCCGGGCCGGGCAGCGGTGGCACCGCGACCGGTGCGCCCGGGGCGGTACGCAGTGCGCAGAGCAACGACTCGGCCAGGTCGCGAGAGACGTCACCGGACTGCAGATGACGCTGGAGCCCGATGAAGATGTGGCCGTCGTCCCGGCTCATCGCGGGAGCGGCCATCGGCAGCACGGTGGCCAAGGTCACCGGCCGGTCGCCGTGTTCGTCGACGAGTGCCGGGACCAGCCGTAGCGGCGCGGAGGCGGCCGGCACCAGCTCCCGCAGGGCGATCCACTCGGGCTCGTCGATCAGCCCCTCGAAGGGCCGGGGAACGAAGACGTCCCGGATCCGTTCCCGCTTGCCGGTGGCAGTGGCGGCCCGCTGGTTCTTTCGACGCTTGCTCACGGCGACACAGCCTAGAGCCCACCGGCGGCCGGTGGGGGCCGGACCCGCCTCCGCGTCGCGCCAACGGGTCGACCTCCCGGTTCAGCCGGTCGTTACCAGCGCCGGCCGGTCGCCGACCGGATCGAAGTCGGCCCAGACGCTCTGACCGAGTCCGTCGCGTTCCACGCCCCAGCTGGTCGCCAGACCGGAGACGATGTGCAGGCCGCGCCCGTCGGCCGCGTCCGGGTCGGGTGGGCGGATCCGTGGGCCAGTCGCGGCCCCGCCGTCGGTGACCCGCAGTCGCAGCTGCGGCCCCTCGGGCGGGTAGCGCAGCCGCCAGGCGACCCGGACCACGCCGCCCGGCAACGGGTCGGCGTGTCGGACCGCGTTACCGACCAGCTCAGCCAGGACCGCCACCAGATCCGCGAGCATCGCCGGGGAGACGGTTCCGGCCAGTTCGGCGGCGAGCCGGTGCCGGGCGATCCGCGCCCCACTGGGATGGTGCGGCACCACCACGCACCACGCGCGTTCGACAGCTGTCCTCGCCACCTCTGCCCCTCTTTCGCCCCGTGACCCCCACTGTCACCTGCGGGGCAGCCGCACCTCTGCGACCGTACCCCCACCATTTCTCGGGCGAAGGAATACCCACCCATTCTGTTGTTCAACGATCCGGCGGACGAGATAGAGGCCGAGCCCGGTGCCGGGGTAGCGCCGCCGGTCGCCGGAGTCGCCCTGCCAGAACCGGTCGAAGGCCCGTTCCACGTGCTCCGGGCGTACGCCGATGCCCCGGTCGGCGACCCGGAAACAGACGGTCTGGCCGTCGGCGCCTGCGGTGACGTCGATCGGGGAGCCCGGCGGGGAGTACTTGCCGGCGTTCGTGACGAGTTCGGTGAGCACGGTGGCCAGGCTCTGCCGATGCCCGATCGCCCTGGGCAGCTCGGTCGGCACCTCAAGAGTGGTCCGCCGACGCAGGTCCGCGGGCAGGTCGGCGACTGCGACCCGCAGCGTCCCGGCGAGATCGAAGGGGGCCGGCGGCCCGTCGCCCGGCCACGCCTCGGCGGCGGACGAGAGCAGCCGGTCGAGCAGCCGGGCCAGCTCGTTGGCCCGCTGGCCGATGACCCGGGCTGCCTGCCGCCGGTCGGTCTCGCTCAGCGACTCCCAGTGGTCGGTGAGGGTGTCCGCGTAGCCCTTGATGACGGTGACCGGAGTACGCAGTTCGTGGCTGGTGACCGCGACGAAGAGATCTCGCTCGTGGTCGTGCCGCTGTTGGTCGGTGGTGTCCCGGAAGGTGACCACCCGCAGCGCGCCGGGGCCGGGCAGCTCACCGGAGGTGATCCGTAGCCAGCGCCCGCTCGGCAGCCGATGATCAAGGACCTGCCCCGACGGCGGCAGCGGGAAGGGCAGCGGTTGGTTGATCGCCTCGGTGGCGGACCGGCCGGTCACCTGCGCGGCGGCCGGATTCCAGAGCCGTACGTGGGCGTCCCGGTCGACCACTGCCAGGCCGTCGGCGAGCGCCGCGACCACCGGACCGTCGCCGTGCACCGGCAGGCCGCTCTGGTCGCCGTACATGTGGGCGATGCAGGAGCCGAGGTATCCGACCACGCCGCGTTCCTCGACCGTGGGTTCCTCGTCGCCGGCGAGGTAGAGGGCGTGCAGGCTGCCGACGGTGTGGCCGCCGATCTCGGCCCGGGAGACCACCATCCGCCGCAGGCCGCGCTCGGCCAGTTCGTCGGCGAGCGCGTTGCTGAACCGGTCGGTCCGTACGCACTGCACCCGGGGACCGGCGAGCAGGCAGATGGTGACCGGATCGTTTGCGGGCAGCGGGCGGCCGACGGTCCACTCGGCGGCACCGGTGGCGGCGATCACCCGGCCGCCGGTGGGCGCGAACTCCACGAACGCCATCCCGGCGGCCCCGAGCGCCGGCTGGGCCACGCGGAGCAGCTGGTTCAGCACCGGCAGACCCGCCTCACCGGAATTGATCATCTCGATGACGGCGGTGTGCCCGGCGATGAGGGCCGAGTAGTCGGTGCGGTCCGGCATGACCCGAGTGTGCCCCCCCGACCGCGTTCCCGGGCACCCCCGGCCCGGCTGCGATCACCGACGCAGCCGGGCGAGAGTCTGCGCCGGACGGTCGGTGATCACCCCGTCCACCCCCGCGGCCAGCACCAGGTCGAGGTCGGCCGGTTCGTTCACGGTCCACACGTAGATCTGGATGCCGGCCGCCCGCAGCGCCGGCACCAGGGCGGGGCGGGCGCGGACCAGCGCGATCCCCGGTCCGGCGATGCCGGCACCGAACGGCAGCCGACCCGTGGGCAACCAACGGGGGAGCACTTCCAGCAGGAGCACGGTCGGCAGCGCGGGGGCCAGTGTCCGGATCCGGCGCACCGCCAGCGGAGAGAAGGACATCACGGTGACCCGTACGGAGGTGTCCGGGTGCGGCTCGGCCAGCCCGTACCGGCGTAGCAGGGCGACCAGCCGCCGTTCCACGTCGCCGCCGTAGCGGGACGGATGTTTGGTCTCCACCAGCAGCCGGACGGATCGGCCGGCGGCCAGCACCGCCTCCAGCAGCCCTTCGAGGGTGAGTAGCCGGGTGTGCGCGTCGTCGAGCACCTCGTCGCCGTTGGCCGGCACACCGCCGGGATGCCAGGAACCGAAGTCCAACTGCTCCAACTCGGCGAGCGTACGGGCGCTGACCAGACCGCGGCCGTTGCTGGTCCGGTCCAGCCGCCGGTCGTGTACGCAGACGAGGTGCCCGTCCCGGGTCAGCCGGACGTCACACTCCAGCCCGTCGGCACCCTCGTCGAGAGCGCGTAGATAGGCGGCGAGGGTGTGCTCCGGCAGGTCGTACGAGGCGCCACGGTGGGCGAAGACGAGGGGCCCGGCCACGGCTCGCGTCCTACAGGACCCGGCCCGGCTGCCCGTCGGAGCCGATCACCGGTCGACCAGCCGCCGCCCAGTCGCCCATCCCACCGGCGACGTTGCTCACCTGTTCCCAGCCGTTCCGCAGCAGATACGCGACGACCTGGGCGGAACGACCGCCGGAACGGCAGATCACGGCCACGTCCCGGTCCGTCGGCACCTCGGCCAGCCGGGCCGGTAGTTCCATCATCGGCAGGTGGTGGGCGCCGGGGGCGTGACCGGCGGTCCACTCGTCGTCCTCCCGGACGTCGAGCAGGTACGTCTCGTCACTGATCTCGGAAGCGGTCACGGTGGGTATCTGAGGTCCGAACACGGGTACCAAGCCTAGAACCTCGTCGCGCGGTTGCCCGCCACCGGCCGGCGGTCACCCCCGGGACCCGGTCTCGGGCCGGTCAGAGCGTGGTCACCCAGCGCGGATGGGCGCCGGCCCAGTCCGCCATCCGGCTGCCGCGTACCGCCGCGAACAGCCCGTCTCCCTCGTCGTCGAGCCGGACGTAGGACACCTGGTCGATCATCTGGGGGTAGGACGGCACCTGCACGCCCCGTAGCCCGTCGGTGGCCAGGCCGTGCAGGGCCAGCAACAGCTCCTCCACCGGGACACCGTTGGTGTCCACGGTCAGCGAGTCGCCGACGGCCCCGATCAGCCGGTGCAGCCGTACCGGGTCGGTGCGGAGTCGGGACTCGCCGGCCTGTTCCAGCATCGCTCCCAGCAACTGCTGCTGATGGGTCTGCCGGTCGTAGTCGCCGCCCGGCAGGTCGTAGCGCTGACGCACGTAGTCCAACGCCTGCGCGCCGTCCATCCGCTGGCACCCGGGCCGGAAGATCCGGTCGGTGTGGATCGACCGGACCTCGCTGCGTAGGCACATGTCGACCCCGCCGAGCAGGTCGATCACGTTTCGTAGGCCGGCGAAGTCGACAAGTGCGGCACCGTCGAAGCGGATGCCGGTGAGCCGGGCCAGGGTGGCCGAGAGCAGGTGCGCGCCGGGCTGGCCACCGCCGCCGTACTCGTACGCCGTATTGATCTTGTCTTCGCCGCCGGGGTAGCCGCCGCCCGGCGGGATGGCCACGAGCAGGTCGCGCGGCACCGAGACCAGATAGCCCTCGCGTAGCCCGGGCGGCACGTGCACGATCAGGATGGTGTCGGTGCGCTGCTCGGAGTCGGCGTCACCGGGACGCCGGTCGGAGCCGACGAGCAGGTAGTTGAGCGGGCCTTCCAGGTCGGTACGGTCGGCGCGGGCGCTCGGATCGAGCAGCTCCGCCCGGGTCATCGTGCCCTCGTACCGGTCGGTGAGCGTCCGGAGCCCGACCACGGCGAGGGTGGCCAGCAAAATCGCCGCCAACCCGATGCCGAGCAGCACGCGGGGCCATCGCGGTCCTCGGGCGTGCGCGCCCGGTGACCGCTTTCCGCTCGTACGCCCCGTCCCGGCCGTGACGACCCTCCCGTAGACCTGACATGAATTCTTCTCACGTCAGGCTACGGAACTGTCACTGGGAGCGACGGCGGTTTCGTCAATCGCGATCCGGCCGGGTCACTTCCTGGAGGAGATCACCTCGGGGTTGTAGAAGACGAACTCGGCGAGCTTGTCCTTCCGAACCGCCTGGAACATGTCCAGGGTCTGCTCGCTGAGCGCCTCGGTGCCGTTGCCCTTGGCGTTGTACGTGCCGCCGTTGGTCTTCAGCATGATCAGCTCGTTTCCGGTGACCCCGCGCATGGTGAACACGAAATCCTCCACCGGCACACCACCGGTGTCCAGGATGAACGCGCTGCCGGCCGCCTTGATCAGCTGGTTCAGCTTCACCGGGTTGGTCAGGCTGCCGTTCTGGGTGGCCTTCTTGGCCATCGCCTTGATCAGCTGCTGCTGGTTCTGCTGGCGGTCGTAGTCGCTGTTCTTCAGGCCGTACCGCTGGCGGGAGAAGTCCAGGGCCGCCCAGCCCTCCATCTCCTGGCAGCCCTTCTTGTGCACCACCGGGGTACGCGGCTTGCCGGTCTTCTTGGCGTCCGCGTTCCACATCGGCTCGCCGTCGACGTACGACATGTGGATCGAGGTGACCTCCTGCTTCGGGCAGATGCGCACCGAGCCCAGGGAGTCGATCACGTTCTTGAAGCCGCCGAAGTTGATGATGGCGGCACCGTCGAAGCTGACCCCGGTCATGCCCTTGATGGTCTGCGCCATCAACTGGGCGCCGCCCTCCCAGCCGCCGCCGTTCTGGGCGCCGGCCTGGAACGCGCCGTTGATCTTGCCGACGCCGCCCGGGTAGCCGGTCTTCTCGAACGCCGGAATCCGCGCCTCGGTGTCGCGTGGAATCGAGATCAGATACGCCTGGTCGTGGGTGGCCGGGATGTGCAGCACGATGATGCTGTCCGCGCGTACGTCGTCGGCCGCCCAGCGCTCCCGGGCGTCGACCCCCAGCAGCAGCATGTCGATCGGGCCCTTGAGGTCGGCCCCACCCTCCGCGGAGGTCTTGCTGGCATCGCCGAGCAGGTTGCGCTGCGAGATGCTGCCGGTGGCCTGACTGATCACCGCCTTGCTGCCGACGATCGCCACACCGCTCGTCATCATCAGCGCGGCACCGAAGATCACGGTGAGCCGCGCCCAGAGCGGATCCTTGCGCCGGGTGCGCTTCTTGCCGGACTTGCCGGGACCCTGGTTGCGGGTGGGTGGGGCGGCGGACGCGCGCGGCGGCTCAAGCAGGGCGGGGCTGTGAACCGGCATGCGTGCTCCAGCTCGTGTACGCAGAAGGGGGCGGGAACACTTTACGTTCGCATTCCGGAGCTGGCGAGTTCACATGGTGTCCAGTTCACGTTCTCTACCACGTCATCCTGCTGAAATGGCCGATCGTCCACTGTAAAGTGGACGATCGGCCGTTCCTGGCGTGCCGGTCGTGGTCAGCCGTTGCCGGTGGTCGCCGGCTTGTTCGCCTGCATCCAGTCGGCCATCGTGTCCCCGGCCATCGCCCGGTACATGGTCAGCGCCTTCTCCCGGTCGGAGACGACCACCGACTCGCCGTTGATGGTCTGGCTGCCCAGGTGCGGGCTGGTGACGAAGGTCAGGTTCTCGCCGCGCAGATTGCGGAACTGCACCGCCATGTCGGTGAGCGAGAAGCCCTGGTCGACGGTGACCGCTTCGGTGACCGACTGGAGGAAGGCGTTGAGCTTCTTCGGGTTGGTGAGCGTGCCCGTGCTCGCCGCCTTGTCCATCAGCGCCCGAAGGAAATCCTGCTGGTGGCGCATCCGGGCGAAGTCGCCGTCCGGGAACTGCTTGCGCTGCCGGATCCAGTCCAGGGCCTCGGCGCCGTTCATGTGGTTGGTGCCCTTGGTGAACTTCCGGTAGGGCTTGTGGATCGAGGTGATGGTCTGTTCCACCTTCAGGTCCACTCCACCGAGAGCATCGGTGACCTGCTTGAACCCGGCGAAGTCGATCGCCATCACGTGATCGATGTGCACGTCGGTGAAGCACTCGACCGTGCGTACCGCAAGCGGTAGCCCGCCGAACGCGAACGCTGCGTTGATCTTGCGTCGTTGACCCGTCTCACATCCGGCACCGGCGCTCTCCGGGATCGGCACGTACAGGTCCCGGGGGATGGAGACGAGGTACGCCTGCTTGTGGTCGGCGGGGATGTGCATGACGATGATCGTGTCGGCCCGCCACTTGCCGGCCCGGTCCACCGGCGCGTCCGGATCCCGCGAGTCGGTGCCCACCATCAGGATGTTGAGCGCACCGTTCACCGCCTTGGGCGGCCGGTCACCGGTGATCTCCGAGAACGGGTCGGTCCGGGCCATGTTGTTGTCCAGGCTGCGCGCGTAGAACCAGGCACCCGCGCCGCCGATCAGGGCCAACACCAGCACGGCGACCCCGGCCACCAGCGCGATGCGGCGCCAGTGTGGCCGCCGCCGTCGTGGCGACGGACCGCCACCGGGCCCACCCGGACCGAACGGACCGCGTGGTCCTCCCGGGCCGGCGGGCGGGATCGGCTCGTCGTCGTACGCCGGGTGCCACCGGGTGTCGGCCGGTCGGCCGGCCCGGCCCCCGCGTCCCGGACCCGGCACTGCCGCCCGACCGGCGCTGCGGTGCAGGTGGAGGGCCGGCAGCCGGGCGGAAATGGTCGCTGACATGTAACTCAATGTACGCAGCACGAGCCAGTCTCGCCCCTACCGCGCGGTGCGCCGTCGGTGTCGACTACCCCAGCCGCTGGCGGAAGTGCTCGATCGTCCGCCGCAGTCCCTCCTCGGGCGCGACGGTCGGCTCGTAGCCGAGCGCTTCCCGGGCGAGGGTGAGATCCGGACGGCGCATCTCCGGATCGTCGGCGCTGCGCGTGACGTATGTCACCTCGGATCGGCTGTCGCAGAGCGACACGATCGTCTCGGCCAGCTCCCGCATGCTCATCTCGTGCTCGGTGCCGCAGTTGACCGGCCCGCTCTCGGTCGAGTCAAGCAGCAGCAGGATGCCCCGGACCAGGTCGGCGACGTAGCAGATGGAACGGGTCTGGTTGCCGGTGCCGTGCACCGTGATCGGCTCGCCCCGCATCGCCTGGGAGATGAAGGTCGGGATGGCCCGCCCGTCGTCGGGCCGCATCCTCGGCCCGTAGGTGTTGAAGATGCGCACGATTGCGGTGTCCACGCCCTGACTGCGGCGATACGCCATCGTCGCGGCCTCCGAGAAGCGCTTCGCCTCGTCGTAGACACTGCGAATGCCGATCGGGTTGACGTTGCCCCAGTACGTCTCCCGCTGAGGATGCTCCTTCGGGTCGCCGTACGCCTCGGAGGTGGAGGCCAACAGGAACCGGGCGCCGTCGGCGGCGGCCCGCTCCAGCAGATGCAGGGTGGCCACCGAGCCGACCCGCAGGATCTCCACCGGCAGCTTCTCGAAGTCGGTCGGGCTGGCCGGCGAGGCCAGGTGCAGGATCGCGTCGAACCGCTCCGCCACCGCCGGATGGCTGGGCAGCCCGTCGGAGATGTCCGCCTCCACAAGTGTGAAGGTCGGCTTGTCGAGCAGGTGTGCGACGTTCTCCTTGGACCCGGTGACGAAGTTGTCGAGGGCGACGACTGTGCAGCCGCGTTCGATCAGGGAATCCACCAGGTGCGACGGGACGAACCCGGCTCCGCCGGTGACCAGGATGCGGTGACCGGGACCGAAGCGCTGCTCAACCTTCATGAGTTGTCAGCCTAAAGGAGCCCGGTGGCCGGTCCGTCGTGACGGTCAGGTCAGTTCCCGGTAACGGCCCCGGTGGTGCAGCAGCGGTTCGGTGTCGTCGGCCAGTTCCACCCGCTCGATTGTCGCCTCCACCAGCAGACCCCAGCCGTACTGTCGGGCGCCGTCGAGGCGGCAACCGGCCCAGCCGCCCGCATCGTCCGGCACCGGCCCGTACGGCGTGTCGAGCCAGGCACCGATGGCGAAGAGGCCGCCCGGCGAGGGAAACAGACCGGCGAACCGGTCGGCGAGCTGCCGATGTGCTGGGCCTAGCGGCGTCACCGCGAAGCGGCCTGCCTCCTCGACCGCCGCCCACAGCTCCGACTCGGCGTCCACCAGCCCGAGCAGCCGGCCCGGTTCACCCTCGGCGACCAGGGTCGACGACACCGTCAGGCCGGCGGGTCCGGGCGCCGTCCAGAGGGTCACCGGCGCGGCGAGCCGGCCCCGCAGCCGGCGTACGGGCGAACGGTTCTCGGCCGGCGCGGCGAACGGGTCGGTGTGATGGATCTGGGCACCCGGCTCATGATTCACGTGAAACATTGTGACCCGTACGCCCGGTTCGGCCAGCCCTGGCCGCGACTACCGCGAGATACGGCATGTTGCGGTATCCCACGAACGTGATACCGCGACCTGCCGCATCTGGTGCAACGGTCAGCGGCGGGGGGTGACCAGGGCGAGCAGTTCGGGCTGGCGGCGGTCCAGCACGTCGCCGGCCAGATACGCGCCGAGCAGCGCCGCGCCGACGCCGTAGGCCACGCCCAGCGGCAGGCCCAGCCAGAGCCAGGTGTCGCCGAGCAGTGCCGCGGCGAGCACCATCGGTGCGGCGAGCGCCCCGGTGGCCGCCATGGCCAGCAGGGTCAGCATGCCCTTGACCACCCCGGCTCCGCTGTTCATCGCGAACGGGTTGCTCGTCTCCGGCAGCGAGTACGCGCCCAGCACGGAGACGAACGAGTTGACCGCCAGCCCGGCACCGTAGGTGGCGACAAGCGCACCCGCCATGAACCCGATCCACGTCGGCTCGCCGATCACCAGCGCGATCACCACGGCGACCACGGCCAGCATCGGCAGCACGTAGAGCGAGAACGCGGTGATCCGGGCGCGCAACTCCAGCCGCCCCGGCACGCCGGCCACCACGTTCGCCGCGTACGCGCTGCCGTCGAAGCCGAACTGGTTGGCCAGCGTCACCGCGGCGAGCAGACCGACGAAGAGCATGGAGAGACTGACCAGCACCGGCGAGGAGTCGCCTGCGGCGCTGAAGCCCTGGTCGCTGTCGATCGTGAAGCCCTGCCCACCGAAATTGACCATCACCGGCACGAAGAGACCGACCACCGCGATGGTGATCAGATTGGCGCGTCGGCGGGCGTCCCGCCACCAGTAGCGGGCCTCCCGGGAGACCAGGGCACCGAACCGGTCCCGGCGCAGCCGGCCGACGGCCCGGGGGAAGAGCTGGGCCACCACGCCGCCGGTGACTCCGGGCCTCGCCCGGGTGGGTCCGGCGCTCGCCGCGCCCACCATCGCCGACTCCAGCGAGCGTGACCACCAGGCCAGCAGCGCGACGATCGTCACCAGGGTGATCAGCAGCTTCACGGGCGCGGCCCAGGCTCGGCCCTGCGCCACGTCGATACCCACGGTCCACGGGGCACCCAAGGGGGTCCAGCCGATCACCGACGCCACGCCGGTGAGCCGGTCCCAGTCGGTGTCCTGGATCGCGGCCACGCCGGCGAGCTGCAACGGGCCGAGCGACGCGGCGAGCACCGCGAGCAGGACGGCGGCCAGGTCGCGTACCCGGCGGGAGCGCAGCATGGAGGCGAACGCGCCGGTCACCGCTCGGGCACCGGCGACGCAGAGGAGCAGCCCGCAGACCACCCCGACGGCGCTGACCAGGGCGGCCGACCAGCCACCGAAGACCCCGGCGGTGACCACCAGGCCGGAGAGCGCCAGCAGCACGGCGACCGTGGGTACGCTCACCAGCGCCGCCGCGAACAGCCCGGTCACCAGGGTGCGTCGGGACAGCGGCAGCAGCGCGAACCGGGCCGGGTCGAGGGTCTCGTCGACACCGAAGAAGACCAGGGGCAGCAGCAGCCAACCGAGCACCGTCAGCCCGCCAGCGAACGCGGCGACCAGCAGGGCGTACCGGTCGTCGCCGGCCAGCCCGGGAGCGGCCAGGCCGAAGAAGGCACCGACCGCGAACCAGAGCCCGATCAGCGAGCCGACCAGGAACAGCGCCACCCGCCAGCCCTGACCGCGGAAGTTGTTGCCCATGACCCGCAGCTTGAGCTTGACGAAGTGACGCGCCGAGACCGGCCGCACCTGGCTCGCCGGTGCGGTCACCGGGACAGCCATGCCAGCTCCTCACCGGTGGCGGTACGCCCGCCGACCACCTCGACGAAGACATCCTCCAGCGAGCGGTCGCCGCGTACCTGCTCCAGCGTGCCGACCCGCTTGATGGTGCCCCCGGCGAGGATCGCCACGTGCGAGCAGAGCCGTTGCACGACCTCCATGACGTGGCTGGAGAAGACCACCGTCCCGCCGCCGGCCACGTACCGCTTGAGGATGTCCCGGATCAGCGCCGCCGAGACCGGGTCGACCGCCTCGAACGGTTCGTCAAGTACGAGCACCCGGGGCCCGTGCAGCAACGCGCAGGCCAGACCGATCTTCTTCTTCATGCCGGCGGAGTAGTCGACCACCAGGGTCCGGCCGGCGTCGGCGAGGGCCAGCACGTCGAGCAACTCCGCCGCCCGCTGGTCGACCACGGCCGGGTCCATGCCGCGCAGCAGACCGTGGTACGCGAGCAACTCGGCCCCGCTGAGCCGGTCGAACAGGCGTACCCCGTCCGGCATGACGCCGAGCAGTTGCTTCGCGGTGACCGGATCGGCCCACACGTCGTGGCCGAGCACCCAGGCGCCGCCGGCGTCGGGACGTAGCAGCCCGACCGCCATCGACAGGGTGGTGGTCTTGCCGGCGCCGTTCGGGCCGAGCAGCCCGTAGAACGAGCCGGCCGGGACGTCGAGATCCACGCCGGCCACCGCGACCTTGCCGTCGAAGCTCTTGGCCAGGCCGCGCAGCGCCAGCGCCGGGTGCTCACCAGTCATGCGCCCGACCGTATCCCGCGCCGACCAGCCCGCCGCCCGACCGGAGGAGGATCCGCGGCTCATCCCCGAGTCGGACCACCGCCGCCCGGTGCCGCCAGGGCCCTGCGTCACGAGTGAAGGGCGTCGGGGGCGTGCAGGCGGAGCATGGTGCGGCCGATGTCGGCCGGGGCGCGGCGGCGGGTGGCCAGTGAGACCGCGATCATCACCGTGAAGGCCAGCGGCACCGTCCAGGCGGCCGGCTGGGCGATGAAGGTGGCCGGCCAGCCGGTCATCTCCGGGCCGAGGACGGTGATCAGGACCGACGTCACGGCGGCGCCCCCGCCGACGAGGATCCCGGCGGCGGCGCCCGCGTCGGTGAGCCCCCGCCACCAGATGCCGAGTACCAGCAGTGGGCAGAAACTGGACGCGGCGACCGCGAACGCCAGGCCCACCACCTGCGAGACGTCCAGGCCGGAGACGTTGAGGGCGAGGGCCGTCGGCACCACCCCGGCGATCACCGTGGCCAGCCGGAAGCCGCGCACCGAGCCGCGACCGAGTACGTCGGTGGAGATCACCCCGGCGACGCTGGTGAGCAGCCCGGACGAGGTGGACAGGAAGGCCGCGAACGCCCCGGCGGCGACCAGCGCCGCCAGTAGCCGGCCGGTGGTGCCGGCACCGAGCGCCGCCTCGGGCAGCAGCACCACCACCGCATCGGTCTGGCCGGTGACCAGCAGTTGCGGTGTGTAGATCCGACCCAGCACGCCGTAGATGGTGGGTAGCAGGTAGAAGACCCCGACCAGGGCCAGCACCACCAGGGTGGTCCGGCGGGCGGCGGCACCGTCGGGGTTGGTGTAGAAGCGCACGAGTACGTGCGGCAGCCCCATGGTGCCCAGGAAGGTGGCCAGGATCAGCGAGTACGTCCCGAACAGTCCCCGGTCGTCGGAACCGGCGTCACTGGGCAGCAGCCAGTCGGTGGCCCCGTTTGTCACGCCGGATACCTCGGGCACCGGTTCGCCCTCGGCGAAGCTCAACTCGTCGCCGGGGCGTACCTCCAGGGTCTGACCGTCGGCGAGGGTGAGCACGGCACGTTGCTCGACCACGACGGTGGTCGCCGTCCGGAACGTGGCCCCGTCGGGCGGGGTCACCGCCGGCCGGCCGTCGGCCTGCCACTGCAGCGCGAGGAAGATCGCCGGTACGGCGAGCGCGGTCAGCTTGAGCCAGTACTGGAACGCCTGCACGAAGGTGACCGCCCGCATCCCACCGAGGGCCACGTTCGCGGTCACCACCGCCGCCACCACCAGCGCGCCGACCGGGTACGGTGCGCCGGCCAGCGTGGCCAGCGTCAGGCCGGCCCCCTGGAGCTGCGGCACCAGGTAGAGCCAGCCGATGAAGATCACGAAGACGGTGGCCAGCGTCCGAAGCCGGCGGGATCCGAGCCGCAGTTCGCAGAAGTCCGGCAGGGTGAACGCGCCGGAGCGACGCAGCGGCGCGGCCACGAACAGCAGCAGGGCCAGGTAGCCGGCGGCGAACCCGACCGGATACCAGAGCACGTCCACGCCGTACTTGAGGATCAGCCCGGCGACGCCGAGGAAGCTCGCCGCCGACAGGTACTCGCCGCCGATCGCGGCGGCGTTCCAGGTGGGGCTTACCACCCGGGAGGCGACCAGGAAGTCGGAGGTGGTGCGGGCCAGCCGCAACCCGTAGAAGCCGATGGCGACGGTGACCAGGGTGACCGCCACGATCGCCGGTACGACGAGGTCGTTGCCCACGTCAGCGCTCCGGCCGCTGGACCAGGTCGGTGAAGTCCTGCTCGTTACGCTCGGCCAGGCGGACGTACGTCCACCCGACGGCGACCAGGAACGGGAAGGAGAGCACCCCGAGCAGCAGCCACGGCAGGTTGACGCCGAGCACGGTCATCCGGCCGACCGAGGGCGCGATGGCGAACAGCCAGGGCAGCCCGCCCAGCCCGACCATCACCACCGCCGACAGTTGCAGGGCCAGCGCCAGCTGAGCGCGGACCAGGCCGCGGACGAGCGCCTCACCGACCCGGGTCTGCTGGGTCAGTTCGGTGTGGGTGCCGGCGGGCCAGCGTGACCGGCGGGACACCTCGGCCAGCACCACCCGGGTACGCGCCGGTGGCCCGGATCCGACGGGCGAATCGGAGGTTGCGGCGGGTTCGGGTCGGCGGGGTGCCGGCGGTGCATCCTCGGCGGCCATCCCGGCAGTCTGGTCCGCCGGACGGGATTGTCAAGGGGCCTGTGGACAACTTGTGGATAACGAGGTGCAGCTGTGGACAACCACATGGCCCGGGGGCGACAGGCGCCCCCGGACCATGCCATCAGCTGGTCGGGATGACCAGATCAGCGGTCATCGAACCCGATGCGGGCACGGTGAACCGGGCCAGCCGTCGGGTGCCGTCCGGGTCGGCCACCTGGTACCTGCCCGAGTACATCTGCTCATCGTCGAAGTACACGTCATAGCTGAAGAAGATCCGCTGGCGGCCGGTCAGCCGCATGGTGAACTCCCCGTTGGAGACCCAGCCGCTACCGGCGTAGTCGCCGGTGTCCACGCTGTGGGCGAGCACCCAGCCGCTGCGCAGTGGCGTGCCTTCGGTGTCGCGGAAAGTGCCGTTGAGCTGCACGCCACGCCCGAGCGTCGCGTCGAGGGCGGCGGTGGCGCCGGCACTTACCCGCACCGGAGTCGCGCTGAACCGGCTCGCCGCACCGCCGGACCACACGGTCGCGTAGCCCCCACGGCTGAAGACCACCGGCCACTCGTACGGGCCGAGCCGGCTCAGCGTGTAGTCGCCCTGGTCATCGGTGACCGCGTCCTCGGCGCCGACGCCAGGATGGCCGGTGAGCACCGAGACGTTGACGTCCGGCAGGGCAGCGCCGGTCTCGGCGTCGGTGACCCGCCCGGTGACCTGGCCCGCCCGGTCGAGCTGGATCACCGGGCCGGTGGCCACCTGGCCGGCGGTGGCGGTGACGGTCGCCGCCTCCCGCTCGTCGCCGGTACCGCCGGCGGAGCCCACCCACTGCCGGCCGTACGTCGTGTTCTGCGGTACGGCGAAGAGCTTGTACTCCCCGGTGGTGAGCGGACCGACGCGAACCTGACCGCTGCGGTTGCTGCAATTGCCGTAGCCGTCCCGCAGCGTCGCCCGTTTCGGCGCGAAGGCGTCCAGGCAGACCCCGGAGACGGGCGAGCCGCTCTGCCGGTCCAGGACGGTGGTGGTGATGACCGCGCCCGGACGGAGCTTGATGGTCAACTCGGTGGTCTGGTCGGCACGCACCCGTACGCCGGTGCGCTCCCGGGGGAAGTACCGACCGTCCGGCGCGTACACGTAGATGTCGTGCCGGCCCTGCGTCAGGTCGCTGATGGTCACCCGGCCGCTGCCGTTGCTGCACCCGTCGTGGGCGCAGAAGTTGGCCACCGGCGCTCCGGTCACCGAGTCCACCGCGCTGATCCGTACGGAGCCGGTGCCCAGCAGGCTGTCGGTGATGGCGGTCTGCTCGCCGCCGCGCACGGTGACCAGTTCGGCCTGGTCGGATTCGAGCTGCCCCGGGTAGTACTGGTGCCGCTCGTTCGTGTAGAGGCCGACCTTGTAGGCGCCGGCGAGAAGCTGGGCCTCGAAGGTGCCGTCGGCGCTGGTCCCGTCCGAGTGCACGCTGTACATGCTCGGGGTGTAGACGTAGACGTCTGCGTTCGTCAGCGGTGCCCCGGCGGCGGTGGTGAACCGGCCGGACAGCGTGCCGACGGGCAGTACGGTGTCGTCTGCGACGACCCGCTCACCTTCGGTGACCGCGAAGAGGGTCGCGCTCTCCTCGTCCACCTGCCCCGGCACGTACTGGCGCTGGTAGGAGCCCTCGATCGGCTCGAATTGCACCCGGTACCGTCCCGCGACCACGTTCACCTCGTACCGGCCGTCTTCGTCGGTGCGTGCGCCGGCCACGTGGCCGGAGTCGGCCTCGATGGCGAGCACCCGCAGGTCGAACACGGGCTCACCGGCGGCATTCAGGAGCTGGCCGGAGATGGTGCCGGTGGCGAGCAGTTGTTCGTCGACCGTGGTCGTGGCGCCGGCGGTCACGACGACCGGGTCGGCGTCCCAGGGTCGCAACTGTTGCCGGTGGTACTGCTCCGGACGGCTGTCGGGCAGGTATCCGACGGTGTAGGACCCCGGGTTCAGCTGGGGCAAGGTGTAGGCGCCGTCGGCGTCGGTCATCGTGCCGGCCACGACGTCGTACTCGCCGCTGCGGTAGACGACCACCGGGACGTCCGGTGCGGCGGCGCCGTCGGCGGTGGTCAACCGGCCGCTGATCGTGCCGGTCGAGGCGGCCAGCGCGGGTGTGGCGCCCGGCAACAGCACGGCGGCGGCCGTGACGCAGGCCAGGGCGGCCCGGCGGAGGAGAGGGATATGCATCTTTGTCCAAACCGGAGGGGGCGGGGCGGCTCAGGCAGGCACCGCGCCCACGCCGGTCCCGCGCCCCGTGACGGACCGGCCACCGGAGAATAGAACAATAATGATCTCTGTAGGGGGCGCGAATGACTCACCCGGCCGGGTCAGCGGCTCCACTCCTGCTTGGCGGCCCGGACCAGCTTGTCCTTCAGCTCGCGGGTGTGCCGGCGGCTCACCGGTAGCTCCGTCCCGTCGACCACCACCACGTAGCCGGAGTTGACCAGGCGGAGTTCGGCGATCAGCCGGAGCTGCACCAGGTAGGACCGGTGGATCCGGACGAACCCGGCGTCGGCCCACCGCTCGGCGAGCGTGGCCAGCGACACCCGCACCAGGTGCGACCCGTCGGCGGTGTGCAGCCGGGCGTAGTCCCCCTGTGCCTCGACCCACCGTACGGCGGAGCGGGGCAGCATCCGGGTGGTGCCGGCCAACTCGACCGGGATGGTGGGATCCGCCTCGGCCCGGGCCAGCGCGGCGGGGTGGGTGGGTACCACCCGCGAGCCGACCACCCGGCGCAGCGCCTCGGCCAGCCGCTCCGCGCGTACCGGCTTGCGCACGTAGTCGGTGGCGCCCACGTCGAAGGCGTCGGCGGCACCGTCGTCGTACGCGGTGACGAAGACGATCGCCGGAGGTCGGGCGAAGCGGCGCAGCACCCGGGCCAGCTCCATGCCGTCCAGTCCGGGCATCCGGATGTCCAGGAAGACCACGTCCACGTCGTCGTCGCGGAGCACCCGCAGCGCCTCGGTGGCGTCACCGGCCGTGTGCAGCCGGGCCACCCGGGGGTCGGCCCGCAGGTGGTACGCCAACTCGTCGAGCGCCGGTGGCTCGTCGTCGACCGCCAGCACCCGCAGGAAGCCGGTGCCGGGCGCCGGGCCGGAGCCGGTCACGAACCGGCCCGTACGCCGGGGTGGAACTTCGGCACCCGCATGCTCACCTTCGTACCCGAGCCGACCCCGGTCTCGACGACCAGGCCGAAGCCGTCGCCGAAGACCGACCGCAGCCGCTCGTCGACGTTCGACAGCCCGACATGCTGGCCCGGATCGTCCCCCGGGTCGCCGGTCGACCCGGCCAGCTCGGCGATCCCCGCGGTCAGCGTGGCCGGATCCATCCCCACTCCGTCGTCCTCCACCGTTATGTGGCATTCGGCGCCCGCATCCCGGGCCTCGATGCTCACCATGCCCGTGCCCGGCTTGCGCGACAACCCGTGACGTACCGCGTTCTCGACAAGTGGCTGCAGGCACAGGAACGGCAGGGTCACCGGCAGCACCTCGGGGGCGATCTGGAGCCGCACCTGGAGTCGGTCGCCGAACCTGGCCCGTTCGATGGTCAGGTAGCGGTCGATCGAGCGAAGCTCCTCGGCCAGCGTGGTGAACTCGCCGTGCGCCCGGAACGAGTACCGGGTGAACTCGGCGAACTCCAGGATCAGCTCCCGGGCCCGCTCCGGATCGGTGCGGACGAAGGAGCCGATCGCGGTAAGCGCGTTGTAGATGAAGTGCGGGCTGATCTGGGCGCGCAGGGCGCGCACCTCGGCGCGGGCCAGGCGCTCCCGGGACGAGTCCAGCTCCGCCAGGGCCAGTTGGCTGCCGGCCCAGTGGGCGGTCTCCAGGGTGGCCTGGACCAGACCGGGCGCCGGTGCGCCGTCGGTGACGGCGACCAGCGCGCCCGCGATCCGGCCGGACGCCCCACCGAGCGGGGCCACCACCGCGCCTCGGACCGGGCAGTCGATCCGGTCGCAGGTCAGCTCCGCTTCCCCGAGCACGGTGGAACGCTCGGATGCGATCACCCGCCGGGCGGCGGTCCGCAGCTGCTCCCGGTGGTGCGCGCCGCGTCCGTCCAGCGCGAGCAGATCCTCGGTGTCGGTCAACGCCAGCCCTTCCGCGCCGACCAGAGTGCGCAGGTGACGGGCGGCCTTTGCCGCGCCGGCCGGGTTCAGTCCGGCCCGCAGCGGTTCGGCCGCGAGCCCGGCGGTGTGCAGCACCTCGTAGGTCGCCCGTTGTCCGGGCGTGGCGATGCCGCGCCGACCGCGCAGCCGGCCGACCGCGTACAGCGCCCCGGCCAGCACGCTGACCAGGGAGAAGACGCCGATCACGGCGGAGATGTTGCCACCCACGTCGACGATCCTGCTGGTTGCGGACGCTGTGGGAAAGGGGTGGACGCCGGTCAGTACGCGCCCTTGCGCGCGACCACCACGCCGACCGTGCGCCACAGGATGCTCAGGTCGTACGCCAGTGACCAGTTGTCGACGTAGTACAGGTCCAGCCGGACGGCCTCGTCCCAGGAGAGGTCGGAGCGACCGGACACCTGCCACAACCCGGTCATACCCGGGCGGACCAGCAGCCGGCGTCGTACATCACCCAGGAAGTCGCCGTCGTCGGCGGGCAGCGGACGCGGCCCGACCAGCGACATCTCACCCTTGAGCACGTTGATCAGCTGCGGTAGCTCGTCGAGCGACGAGGCGCGCAGGAAGCGGCCCACCGGGAAGACCCGGGGATCCTGCTTCATCTTGAACAGCATGCCGTCGGTCTCGTTCTGGTCGACCAGGCTGGCCAGCCGGTCCTCCGCGTCGACGTACATGGTCCGGAACTTCCACACCCGGAACGTGCGCCCCTCGTGGCCCACCCGGGGTTGCCGGAAGAAGACCGGACCCGGGTCGGAGATCCGGATCGCGATGGCGATCGCGATGAACACCGGAATCAGTGCGAGCAGTCCGAGCCCGGCCGCGACCCGGTCCATCATGTTCTTGGCCAGCAGCGCCGGCCCGGAGAGGGTGGGCTCCTCGACGTGCAGCAGCGGCAGGCCCTCGATCGGGCGGATGTGCACCCGGGGCCCGGCGATGTCGGTCAACTGCGGCGCCACCACCAGGTCGACGCCGGAGCCCTCCAACTGCCAGGCCAGGCGGCGCAGCTCACCGGGCTCGGCGCTGGCCGAGCCGCAGACCGCGATGGTGTCCGCGCCCATCTCGCGTACCAGGGCGAGCACGTCCCGACCGGCGTACACCGGGACCGGGGTCTGCACGCCCTTGGCGGCCGCGTACCCGTCGGTGATGTGGATGGCGACCGGAACGAGCCCGGCGGCCGGGGTGCGGGTGACCGCCGTGTACACCTCCAGGCACTCCGGCAGGGTGCCGACCAGCACCATCCGGTGCGCCGCCTGCTGAATGTTGCGCCGGACGGTGTGCAGTACGAAGCGGGCCAGGATCCGGCCCAGCAGGATCAGCAGCAGCGCCAGCAGCAGCGCCGTGCCGACGGTGAACCGGGACAGGTCGGTCTTGGTGGCGAAGGCGAGGAACGACAGCGCCGCGCAGACGGCCACGCCGGCCCGGATAACCCGCTTGAACTCGTCCGGCCCGAGCCCGAGACAGCGTCGGTCGTAGGCGCCGTTGAACCAGAGGGTGACCAGCCAGCCGAGCGGCAGCAGCAGGAATGCGACCGTGTAGAACCAGGTCGGATCGTTCTGGGCCTGGTGGAAACCCGCGGTGGCCTGGTCGAAGGTGCGGATCGCGGTGTAGCTGGCGAAGGCCGCCGCGGCGAAGTCGAGCAGCAGCAGGATCGCCGTGTACGGCCGGTGCCAGCGCGACACGCGTCGCCGGGCCCGGGCCCACGCCGACCGGGGTACGCCGTTCGGAGACGGCGGGTTCGGCGGCTGGATCTCGAAGCTGTCGACGTGCCGCACGAGTCTGCTCCGGCCTTCGTTGGTCACCGGGCGCTGGAGGCTAGCGGTCACCTCACCCATGTCCTCCCGCATGACCCGCCACGTTCACTCGCCGTGACCGCCCGGGTCGCCCACCGTTCCAGTTTCCCACGCGAGTTCCGTTCCGTCGCCGACCCGAGGGACATTGCGCGGCGGCCACCTACCGCCTGGGATCTGGCCGGCCCCATGCCATTCGGGAGCCGGGGACCGGGGCCACTATACCGATGGATGGCGGCCCCGGTAGAGCGCCGGACCGGCGGTTGCGCACGGCGCGTCCGATTCCGCTCCGTAATCAGTGAGTGGTGTTACTCACCGTACGAGCCTTGACAACCGTCGGTCAGCAAGGGGCTTCCCGCCGGTCTGGCAGGTCGGGCAGTACTGGAGGCTGGAGTCGGCGAACGAGACCTCCCGGACGGTGTCGCCGCAGACCGGACAGGGCAGCCCGGTGCGGGCGTGCACCTTGAGCCCGGAGCGCTTCTCACCCTTCAACTCCGCCGCCCGCTGCCCCAGCGACCGGGTCACCGCGTCACCCAGCACCCGACGGGTCGCCGCGTGCAGGGTCGCCATCTGATCGTCGGACAGCCGATCGGTCAACGCGAACGGCGACAGCTTCGCGGCATGCAGGATCTCGTCGGAGTACGCGTTGCCGACCCCGCCGAGCACCGACTGGTCGGTGAGCACCCCCTTGACCTGGCCCCGGCGGCCACGTAGGGCAGCGGCGAAGGTGGCCAGGTCGGCCGAGAGCGCGTCCGGCCCGAGCTTGGCCACCCCGGGCACCGCCTGCGGATCCGTCACCAGGTAGGCGGCGAGCTTCTTCTGCGTACCGGCCTCGGTAAGGTCGAACCCGGAGCCGTCGTCGAGGCGTACCCGGATCGCGATCGGTCCCTTGCCGGGCCGCAACGGAACCGTCGAAGCGAACGCCTCCCGGTAGTGCAGCCAGCCGGCGCGGGCCAGGTGGACCACCAGGTGCAGGCCGCCGTCGAAGACCACGTCGAGGAACTTGCCGTACCGCCGGGCGTCGGTCACCGCCCGGCCCGCGACGGCGGTCGGCGCCGGGTCGTACGTCTTCAGGGCGCTGATCGCGGCGACCTCCAGGCGGTCGACCCGCCGGCCCACCGCGCGCTGTCGCAGGTAACCGGCGAGCGCCTCCACCTCCGGTAGTTCGGGCATCGTCCAACGGTAGCCTTCTTTCCCGTGAGAATCGTGGTGGCGCACAACCGGTACCGGGAAGCTCAGCCGTCCGGTGAGAACACGATCGTCGACGCCGAGATCGCCCAGCTCAGCGCCGCCGGGGTGGAGGTGCTGCCGTTCCTGCGCAGCTCCGACGAGATCCCGTCGATGCCGAGGACGGCGAAGGCGCTGCTGCCGATCTCCCCGATCTACGCGCCACGGGCCCAACAGGAGCTGTCCCGACTGCTCACCGAGCACCGCCCGGACGTGCTGCACCTGCACAACCCGTACCCCCTTCTGTCGCCCTGGGTGGTGCGGACCGCGCACAAACACGGCGTGCCCGTGGTGCAGACGGTGCACAACTACCGACAGGTCTGCTCCTCGGGGCTGTACTTCCGGGACGGCGTGATCTGCCAGGACTGCCGGGGTCGGGCACTCGGTGTACCGGCGGTGGTGCACCGCTGCTACCGGGGGTCGCGGGCGCAGAGCGCGCTGATGGCCACCACGCTGGCCGTGCACCGGGGCACCTGGAAGTCGGTGGACCGGTTCGTCGCCCTGACCACCGCGGTCGCCGATCACCTGCGGGACTACGGCATCCCCGACGAGCGGATCGTGGTGAAACCGAACGGAATCCCCGACCCGGGCACGCCCGCACCGCTCGGCCAGGGCTTCCTGTTCCTCGGCCGGCTCTCTCCCGAGAAGGGCCTCGACCTGCTCGTGGACGCCTGGCGGCGACACCCGGACGGCACGTTGGGCCCGCTGCGCGTCGCCGGAGACGGCGAGCTGCGCCAGCTGGTCGAGGCGGTGGCGGCGGAGCGCTCCGACGTCACGTACCTCGGCCCGCTGGACCGGGCCGGCGTGCGGCAGGCGCTCGCCGACAGCGCCGTGGTGCTGGCGACGTCCACCTGGCACGACGTGTTGCCGACCGTGATCATCGAGGCGTTGGCCAGCGGTCGGCCGGTGCTCGGCACCGCACTCGGCGGCATTCCGTACCTGGTTGGCGCGGACACCCCTCGGGAGCCCGCCGGCACCGGTCCGGCCGTGGTCGCCTCGGCATCCGCCCCTGCGGTAACCGGCTCCGTGCCGGGTTCCTCGGCTCCGAACTCCTCCGCCGACGCCGGGTCGGCGATGTCGGATGCCGCTGGTACCGGGGAAGGGTGGGTGGTGCCGGCCGGTGTGGTGACCGGCGAGGCGGGCTGGGTCGTGCCGCCGGAGCCGGCAGCCCTGGCCGCCGCCCTGCCGGTGGCCGCCGCCGGTGCCTCGGCGATCTCGGCGGCCGCACGGATGCGCTACGAGCGCAACTTCCACCCGGACACCGTCACCAAACGTCTGATCGACATCTACGCTGGCCTGCGCCGCTGACGGCGGACACAGGTTGCGGGATGTCGCGGTCTCCCGGCGAGGGGAAGCCGCGACATGCCGCATCTCGCGGAACGGGCGCCGCGACGTCGGTCAGCGGAGGCTGGCGCGGGCGGAGAAGGCGATGCTGGCCAGGAGGAAGCCGCCGTTGACTGCGGTGAAGGCGATCATCACCCAGAGGGTGAGAGCCGGGGCGAGGGCCAGGACCAGGGCGGCCACGAAGATGACCGCGCCGTAGTCGCGGACCAGCTTGACCAGGCGTACGGGCAGGCTGGTGGAGGTGACCATGCTGGCCGCGTTCGGGCCGGACTGCATCACCGAGGTGACCAGGTTGACCATCCAGGTGCCGGCGAACGCGGCCACCAGCCAGGTCGGGGTCGCCGGCTGCTGCGCCACGGCGGTGGCGGACAGGGCGGCGACCAGGGCGATCTGGGCGGCCACGTCACAGAGCACGTCGACCCGGGCGCCGGCCGCGCTGCCCTGCCCGGTCACCCGGGCCAGTTGCCCGTCGGCGCAGTCCAGGGCGTACGCGATCTGCCAGCCGAGGAGCGCGACCAGCCCGACCACCGGAGCCGGCACGTCCCCGGCGGCGACCGGGCCGGCGAGCGCGACCACGGTGACCGAGGTGGCCAGCCCGAGCAGCAGGTTGGTGATGGTCAACGCGGTCGGCCGGAGCCCGAGGCGCTGGGCGACGAGCGCGAAGACCGCGCCGATCCACTGGCTGACCGACTCGCTGAACAGGCCACCACCCCGGTTCACCCGGTGGAAGTCGGTGACCGTGGGGTGGGACGGCTCAGCCAAGGTGCTCACGAAGGGCGTCAACGTAGTCTCCCAGCCGGGTGTGAAGGTCGTCGGCGGACAGCGCCAGGTGTTCGAGGATCGTGTAACGGTCGGGCCGGGTGTGCGGGGCGAAGGCCACCGCCTCGACGAACTGCTCGTCGGTCAGCCCGAGGTCGGCGGGTCGGGTGGACAGCCCGTGCCGATGCAGGCAGCGGGCGAGCTGGCCGAACCGTTCCAGGTCGCCCCGGAGGAAGGTGCAGAACAACGCGCCGAGGCCGGCCTGTTCCCCGTGCGAGGCGGTGCTCGGGAAGAGGTGGTCGATGGCGTGTGAGATCTCGTGGTCGCCGCCGCTGGCCGGCCGGCTGGAGCCGCAGATCGACATCGAGATGCCGCCCAGGATCAACGCCTCGGCCAGCGTGGTCAGGAACCCGTCGTCGGTGATCTTCCCGGGATGGTTGACCAGCGCCTCCGCTCCGGTGCGGGCCAGCGTCACGGCCAGCCCGTCGATCGGCTCGCCGCGGATCTCGTGGGCCAGTTCCCAGTCGGCGCAGGCGCTGAGGTTGCTCACCGCGTCGCCGATGCCGGCCTGGGTCTGCCGATCCGGTCCGTTCTCCACGAAGTCGAGGTCGACCAGGACGGCGATCGGGATGTGCACCCCGTACGAGCCCTTGCCACCCTCGTGGGTCAGCGACGCCACCGGAGAGGCGATCCCGTCGTTGGCGAGGCTTGTCGCCACGGTGACCATCGGGATGCCGTAGCGGGTGGCGGCGTACTTGGCGGTGTCGATGGTCTTTCCGCCGCCGATGCCGACCACGGCGTCGTAGTTGCGGCGGCGCAGCTGGTCGCCGAGTTCGTTGGCGGAGTCGACGCTGCCGCCGGCGACGGTGAACACGTCGGCCGACCCGAGCGAGGGCCGGCACAGCTCGACGATCTTCTCGCCCTGACCCGGGCCGACCACCACCGCGACGTCGCCGCCGCTGGAGATCCGGCGGTCGGCCAGCAGCGAGCCGAGGTCGGCCACCGCGCCCCGGCGGACCTCGATCGACAGCGGCGTGGCGACGGTACGGGCTAGTAGCGGCACGCGATCTCCCGGGCTCGGGCCAGGTCGGCGTGGTTGTCGACCTCGACCCAGGCCACGTCACCGATCGGTGCCGCCCGGACCTCGCCGCCCCGGTCGGCGAACTCCTGGTACCCGTCCTCGTAGTACAGGTTCGGGTCGCGTCGCCAGGTCGCCTCCAGGGCGTCGGCGAGCGCCTCGGCCACCTGTGGCTCGATGAGTGTGGCCCCGATGTACTCGCCGTACGCCTCGCCCGGGTCCATCAGCTTGGTGATCCGGGTGAGCTGGCCGGCGGCGTCGAAGGTGGTCTTCATCTCCTCCTCGGCCAGCGGCTTGAGGGTGTCGATCGCGAGCAGCACGCCCGGCCCCCGCTCGGCCAGCAGGGTCTTCTCGATGCTCACCGGGTGCACGGTGTCGCCGTTGACCAGCAGAACGCCCCGGGAGAACCAGGCCCGGGCCAGCCAGAGGGAATAGGCGTTGTTCCACTCCTCGGCCTTGTCGTTGGGCACCAGGGTGATCGTGACGCCGTACCGCTGCTCCAGCTCGGCCTGGCGTTCGCGGACGGCGTCCGCGGCGTAGCCGACCACCACCACGACCTCGGTGAGCCCAACTGCGGCCAGGTTGCGCAGCGCGATGTCGAGGATGGTGATCTCGCCGTCCACCGGCACCAACGCCTTGGGCAGGGTGTCGGTGTACGGGCGCAGCCGGCGACCCGCGCCAGCTGCCAGCACCATTCCGACCATGCCGGCATCAGCTTCTGTTCTCGCAGCGTTCACCGAAGGAGGATAGCGCCGCCCGGGGCGGCGCTGTCGCCGGTCAACCGGCCACCGGTCGTCCCCGATCGCCGGCAAAGCCGGTCAGCCCGGGCAGAACCGCCGGGTCAGCTCGTCACCCGTGGACCGGGCCCGACCGTGTCGCTCACGAACCGGTGGATCGCAGGACGGCGAAGGCCCGCTCGGCGATGTGCCGGATCAGCCCGTCGTTGACGTCACGGTGCTCGTCGAGCAGGTCGAGGTCGCCGGGGCCGAGCCAGCGGTACTCGGTGTGTTTGCCGGCCTCCAGCACGGGTGCGGTCAGATCGCCGTCGACCCGGACCAGCCAGTCGCTCTCGATCCGGGCCAGGCCGTCGTCCCCGACGTAGCGGTACTCGCCGATCTCGGCGATCACCTCGGTCACCCGCCAGCCGGTCTCCTCGGTGACCTCCCGGTGCAGCGCGTCCTGCACGGACTCGCCCGGTTCGAGGTGCCCGCCGACGATGTCCCAGCAGTTGGGGAAGAGTCGCCGGTGCGGCGAGCGGCGCTGAAAGAACAGGCGTCCGTCGGGAGCGACGATCAGCGCCCCCGCGCAGCGCAGCGGCTCGGTGGACATTCATGAACAGTAGCCGTGGGGGCCTGCCGCCATGATGTCCGGTCTTGTCCTGGAAACCTGCGGGGCTCACCATTGCGGGTAACCGGGTGCAGCCGTCCCAAAGGGGTGATGTGTCATGCAGGTTCGGGAAGCCATGTCCAGTGAGATCCTCGTGGTCGGTCCAGAGCACACGCTGCGGCAGGCGGCGCGGATGATGTCGGAGCGCCGTATCGGGTCGGCGGTGGTGATCGACCCGGATTCCGAGGGCATCGGGATCATGACCGAGCGGGATGTGCTCAATGCGATCGGAGCCGGTCTCGACTGCGACGTCGAGCGGACTGGTGCCCATCTGACCTGGGACGTCGTCTACGCGGGGCCGGAATGGACGATCGAGGAAGCGGCGGTGGCGATGGCCCGGGGTGGCTTCCGGCACCTCGTCGTCCTCGACGGTCGCGAGGTCGCCGGCGTCATCTCGGTACGCGACATCATGCGCGTGTGGGCGGCCAGCCGGATGGTCGGCACCGGCTGACCACGGTGGGCTATCGGTCGATCCGCCGCGGGTTGGGCGGGCTGATCGGCGGGTAATGCCCTGGCTGCGGGCGCGGGCGGAGCGTGTCCCGCGTGGGGAGGCGTGATGCGTGGCGCGGACCGGTTGATCCAGCAGCAGTACGAGATGCTCCTGCGGCGGGACGTGGCTCGCCTGCCGGAGCTGTACGCGCCGGACGCGCACTACGCCATGCCGGGCGTCACGGTACGCCCGACCGAGTTGCCGGCCCTGCTGCGTACCTGGACGGGCGCCTTTCCCGACCTGCGGGTCGAGCCGCTCGGTGCGGTACGCACGGCCGGTGGCGCGGCGGTCGAGCAGCTGCTGACCGGCACCCACACCGGCGTGCTGCACACCCCGTTCGGGACCGTCGCGCCCACCGGACGGGACGTCGCCTGGGAGGTGGTGGACGTGGTCCGGGTGCGTCGTGGGCGGATCGCCGCCTGGCGGTCCTACTTCGACTGGGGCCAGCTGATGACGCTGCTGGGTCTGCACGTGGCGGGGACATCCCGGCGGCCGTCGGAACCGGTGGGCGTGCCGGCCTGAGCTGCCGCACAGTCGGCGCGGGCGGGTAGGCCACCGGCCGCGACCGTTCACCCGACCCGGTGGCTCAGAATGCGGACATCGCCGTGCCTTCCGCGCACGTCCCACCTCCGCCCGTACGCTGAACAGCCATGACCGCCGAGCAGCTGATCTCCTTCGCCCGTGGCGCCCCCTCACTGGACATCGTCGATGTCGAGGGGCTCAAGGCCGCCGCTGTCCGCGCTTTCGACGCCGACCCTGCCGGGGTGACCGCGTACGGCACCTCCGTCGGTTACGTCCCGCTCCGCAGGTGGATCGCCGAGAAGCATGGTGTCGAGGCGGAGCAGGTGCTGGTCACCAACGGCTCGTTGCAGGCCGACGCCTTTCTCTTCGACCACCTGGTCCGCCCCGGCGACGCGGTGGTGGTGGAGCGTCCCACCTACGACCGGACCCTGCTGAATCTGCGGAACATGGGCAGCGAACTGCACGCGGTCACCATCCAGCCGGACGGTATGGACACCGCCGAGCTGCGCAAGCTGCTGGAGTCCGGGGTCCGCCCCCGGCTGGCCCACGTCATCCCGAACTACCAGAATCCGGCGGGCGTGACGTTGTCCCTGGAGAAGCGTCGCGAACTACTGGACCTGGCCGCCGAGTTCGGTTTCACGATCTTCGAGGACGACCCGTACGCCGACATCCGGTTCCGGGGTGAGGCGCTGCCGTCGATGCTGTCGATGGACACCCGCAACGTGGTCGTGCACGCGTCCAGCTTCACCAAGACCGTCTGCCCGGGGGTCCGGGTGGGCTACCTGGTGGGTCCGGCGGACCTGATCGGCGACATCGCGAAGAAGGCGACGAGCCTCTACATCTCGCCCGGCATGGTGTCCCAGGCCATCGTGCACCAGTTCTGCGTGTCGGGGGACATCGGCCGGTCGATCGAGACGGTGCGGGCGGCCCTCGGCGAGCGCGCCACGGTGCTCGCCGAGTCGCTGCGCCGGCACATCCCGCAGGCCCGGTTCGTGGAGCCCGACGGCGGCTACTTCCTCTGGGTCGAGCTGCCGGAGGACATCGAGGTCGACCGGCTCGCCCCGGCGGCCGCCGAGCGTGGTGTCGCGGTGGTCAAGGGCAGCGATTTCGTTCTGGACGGAGGGCGGCACGCCCTCCGACTGGCCTATTCGGCGGTCACTGCGGACCGTATCGACGAGGGCGTTCGGCGGCTGGCCGAGGCGATGGAGGCGGTGCGCGGCTAATTTCTGTCGGCTTTCCGACAGAAAGGCGATGCCGTCCCGCTCGGGGCTCCCACTGAGGGGACTCGGGGCCCACAATGCTGCGAGCGTTATTCACGACGCGTAGGCACAACCCCCGCCCCCACGGCGCCGGACGGGCCGGACCACCCCTCACCCCCCTGATGCGGTCCGGTCCGTCCGGCGCCACCCTTGCCGCTCGGCCATGACCGCTGCGGCGGCGTAACCTGCAAACCGCAGCCGGCGGGGGGAGGGCGTGATGACGGAGCGGACGCGGCGCGCGGGGACGACCTCCCCGGCCACCCCCGACAACCGGACCGCGAGCGCCAGCGGGAGCCGTGCCCTGCGGCCGCGGAGCTGGTCGCCGGTACGGGCCGTGACCCGTCGACGCAACCCGGACGAATCGCAGTCCGGCGAGATGTCGGCCGACCGGCGACGCAGCGCGGTGGTCGACTGTGCGCTCTACATCGACGGCCAGCGGCAGGCGGGCGACTGGGACTACGCCGATGCGTTGGCTGCGGCGCGCAGCGCCGAAGCGGGTTTCGTCTGGCTCGGCCTGCACGAGCCGGAGCTTGCCGAGATGACCGAGATCGCCACCACCTACGGGCTGCACGAGCTGGCCGTGGAGGACGCGGTCAAGGCCCACCAACGTCCGAAGCTCGAACGTTTCGGCGAGGTCAGCTTCCTGGTGCTGCGCACCGCCCGCTACTGCGAGCACACCGAGCTCACGGAGAACTCCGAGGTGGTGGAGACCGGGCAGGTGATGCTCTTCATCGGCCCGCAGTTCGTGATCAGCGTCCGGCACGGTGACGCCTGCCGGCTCGCGCCCGTACGCGAGGAGCTGGAGGCTCGCCGGGAGCTGCTGCTCAACGGCCCCTGGGCCGTCGCGTACGCGATCACGGACCGGGTCGTCGACCTCTACCTGGAGGTCGCCGACCAGCTCGAGGACGACATGGACGTGCTGGAGACCGAGGTGTTCGACCGCCAGACCAGCGGCCGGATCCAGCGGATCTACCAGCTGAAGCGGGAACTCGTCGAGTTCAAGCGGGCGGTGATGCCGTTGCAGCGGCCGCTTGTGACGCTGACCTCGCAGATGAACCGGGACGTGCCCAAGGAGGTACGCCGCTACTTCCGGGACGTGCAGGATCACCTCAGCCGCACCGTCGAGCAGGTCAACTCGTACGACGACCTGCTCAACTCGATCCTCCAGGCGCGACTGGCCCAGGTGACGGTCGACCAGAACAACGACATGCGCAAGATCGCGGCCTGGGCGGCCATCGCCGCCGTGTGGACCGCGATCGCCGGCATCTACGGCATGAACTTCGACTTCATGCCGGAGCTGAGGATTACCTACGGCTACCCCGTGGTGCTGGCCCTGATGCTCAGCATCTCGCTGGCCCTCTACCGCTGGTTCCGCCGCAACGACTGGCTCTGACCCTCGCCCCACCCGATCGCCTGCCTCGCCGTCGCGTCGACCATGAAGTTGTTGCCGCGCTCACCGGAGTGTCGCGGCAACAACTTCATGATCAACCCCGGCGGGGGCGGGAGGGGTCAGGCGCGGGTGTTGGACTTGTGGTTGGTGGCCTTGCTCAGGTCGTCGGCGGGGCGGCCGGTGGTGGTGCGGGCACCCTCGGCGGCCGAGGGGACCTTTCCGGTGGCGGCGACGCCGGACGGGGCGGTGGCGGTGGTGGCGGCGCTGTCGCCGGCGGCCACCGCCGAGCTGCCCGCTCCGGTCGAGATCTTGCCGGTGCCGGCCGGGCCGGCCGTGCGCACCTCGATGGTCTCCACCTCCTCGTGCATCGGCTCAAGCGCGGCACCCGCGTCGTACTCGGCCCACTCCTGCTGCTCGCGGTGCCGACGCAGGGCCATCGCACCGGCGAGTCCGGCCACCGTGCCGGCGGCCAACAAGCCGATCATGGTCCCGCTCCGGCGGGACTTCTTCTTCGCCTTCATCTTCTTCGCCTTCCTGGTGACCGCGGCCTGCTTGGCGACTGCGGCCTTCTTCCCCTTGGCGGCCCGATCGGCCGCGTCGGACTGCGCGTGACGTACGGCCAGAGTCAGCGGCGCGAGGGCGGCGGCCGTCGATGCGAGGCCGCTCGATGCCCGGTCCCGCACCACGACGGCGGTCGGTGTCACCGCACCGCGGGCCGCCTGGAATCGCGGGCCGACCGTGTCGCCGGCTCCCCTTGCGGCATGCGTGGCGGCCTGCCTCAGGTGACCGATGCTGCGGTTCAGTTCGGCCCGGGCCAACTGCGCCTGGCTCTTGCGCCGCCAGTTTCCAAACACGGTCCCACCTCCTGGGAGTTGCTCTGTCTCATCCTCCACCTTCGGATGCCTCCGCATGTCCAGATCGGGCACATGGGAGGATCCGCATGGAACTGACCAACGAGTAAGGAGTACCCGTGGCCGAGGCTGTCTACGCCACCCTGCACACCAATGCCGGCCCGATCCGGCTGGAGCTCTTCGGCAACCACGCGCCGAAGACCGTCCGCAACTTCGTCGAGTTGGCCGAGGGCACCCGCGAGTACACCGACCCGCGGACCGGGCAGCCGGGCAACGGTCCGTACTACGACGGCACCATCTCGCACCGCGTGATCAGCGGGTTCATGGTTCAGATGGGTGACCCGACCGGCACCGGCCGTGGCGGGCCGGGCTACACGTTCGCCGACGAGTTCCACCCCGAGCTGCGGTTCGACCGGCCGTACCTGCTGGCGATGGCGAACGCCGGGCCCGGCACCAACGGCTCGCAGTTCTTCATCACCGTCTCGCCGACGCCGCACCTGAACAACCGGCACACCATCTTCGGACAGGTCGCCGACGAGCAGTCCGCGAAGATCGTCGAGGCGATCGCCAACACCCCGACCGGCCCCAGCGACCGGCCGCTCCAGGACGTCGTCATCGAGCGCATCGAGATCGAGCGCTCGGCCTGACTCGCGCTGGATCCGGCCCGCCGGCCGCGGCTGGGCGCGGCGGGCCGGGCCGGGCGAGGGCGGCCCCGGCCGGGATACGTGTCGACCGCCCGAGTGGCAGCGCGGGGTACCTTTGCTCGCATGACTGAGCGCTCGGGTGTCTGGGGCCGGCGATGAGTGAGTCCCCGCCGACCACGCCGGCCTGCTACCGCCACCCCGGCCGGGAGACGTACGTCCGTTGCACCCGGTGTGACCGGTCGATCTGCCCGGACTGCATGAACGAGGCGTCGGTCGGGTTCCAGTGCCCGGAGTGCGTGTCGGAGGGACGCCGCAGCGTGCGGCCGGCGCGTACCGCCTTCGGTGGCGGTGAAGTCGGCCGGCAGGGTTACGTGACCAAGACCCTGATCGCCCTCAATTTGCTGGTGATGCTGGTGTCGATCGCCTCGGACCGGGGTGGGGACGCGGCGGCCGGCGGCACCGGCTTCGGCGGGCTGATGGGCGGCGGCACCCCGTTGACCGAGTGGGGCGCGGTGCTGGGTCGGGCGATGTTCCTCGACGGCACCGTCGGCGGAGTCGCCGAGGGCCAGTGGTACCGCCTGTTCACCGCGATGTTCCTGCACTACGGCGTGGTGCACCTGCTGTTGAACATGTGGGCGCTCTGGGTGCTCGGCCGTTCGCTGGAGGCGGTGCTCGGGCCGCTGCGCTTCGCCGCCCTCTACTTCATCGCCGGCTTCGGCGGCAACGTCGCGGTCTACGTGTTCAGCGCGCCCAACCGGATGTCGGCGGGAGCGTCGACCGCCATCTTCGGCCTTTTCGCGGCGATTTTTGTGATCATGCGGCGGCTGGGGCGGGACACCTCGGCCATCGTCCCCATCCTGGTGATCAATCTGATCTTCACCTTCACCGTGCCGCAGATCTCGATCGCCGGTCACCTGGGCGGCCTGGTGTTCGGCGCGCTGATGGCCCTGGTGCTGGCCTACGCGCCGCGCTCGCGCCGGACGCTCGTGCAGGTCGCCGGTGGCGTGATCATCGTGGTGGTGCTGCTCGGGATGGCCCTGGTCCGCACCGCCGCGCTGCTGGGCTGACCGCTGCCCGGCACGTGGCGGCGGGCACGGGGCAGCACCGCCGGTGGCGGGTCGCCGGCCCGGGGTGCGCGGAGTGGATCAACCGGTGCCGTCGGTACTCGCCGCCCGGGCGGCGCGCAGCGCGTCGGCGACCTCGGCCGGATCGGCACCGAGATCGAGCCGGCTGAACAGGTGCAGCGAGTCCCCTGTGTCGATCTCCAAGGTCGGTCCGGCGAGTCCGCGTCCGGACCGACGGTGCACCTGAATGGTCTCCACCGTCGGCCAGGGCAGGTGCCGCCGGCTCAGCATCCCGGCCGGCACGGTGACGCCGCTCGCGTCCACCGCCAGTCGTACCGGCGCGAGCAGATCCCGCAGACCCCACCCGACGAGGGCCGCCGCGGCCAACCCGCCGAGCACCGGCCGAAGCGGGTCACCCGCGGCGAGCAGTATGCCGAGGGCGAGCACGACGGCCGCGGCAGCCAGTTTGAGCACGGATAGGGCGGGTGGCACCCGCCACCGTTGTGCGATCGTGTCGTCCGCCACGGCACCAGCATGCCAGCGCCGCCGGGCACCGGCATCCGCCCCGGAGCGCCGACCGGCGAGAGCGGGGTCGGGGAGGGGGCCCGGGTGGGCGTAGGATCGGGAGCAGCCCAAGTTACCGGGGAGTAGATATGAGTGACGCGGTTGTCGTCGGTGCGGTGCGTACCCCGGTCGGGCGGCGCAAGGGCAGCCTGGCCACGGTGCACCCGGTGGATCTGTCCGCACATGTCCTGCGCGCCCTGGCCGAACGCACCGGAATCGATCCGGCTCTGGTGGACGACGTGGTCTGGGGCTGCGTGTCGCAGGTCGGCGAGCAGTCGTGGAACACCGCCCGCAACGCCGTACTGGCCGCCGGCTGGCCCGAGTCGGTTCCGGGCACCACCGTGGACCGGCAGTGCGGTTCCAGCCAGCAGGCCCTGCACTTCGCCGCGGCCACCGTGCTCTCCGGTCAGGCGGATCTGGTCGTCGCGGGCGGGGTCGAGTCGATGACCCGGGTGCCGATGGGCTCCAGCGTCGCCGGTGGAATGCCGTTCAGCGAGCAGATCCTGAACCGTTACCGGGGGGTCGAGGGAGTCGCCGAGGACTCCCCGCTTCCCTTCAACCAGGGCGTGGGAGCGGAGCTGATCGCGCAGCGGTGGCGCCTGTCCCGGGCTCAGCTCGACGAGTTCGCGCTGACCAGCCACGAGAAGGCCGCCGCCGCGCAGGACGCGGGGGCGTTCGAGGCCGAGCTGGCCCCGGTGGCGCTCGCGGACGGCGGCAAGTTCGCGGTGGACGAGGGCATCCGACGCGACACCTCGCTGGCGAAGCTGGGCGAGCTGCCCACGCCATTCCGCCCGGACGGTGTGGTCACCGCCGGTTCGGCCTCGCAGATCTCCGACGGTGCCGCCGCGCTCGCGGTCACCACGAGCGAGTGGGCCAGCCGGCACGGGCTGCGCCCGTTGGCCCGCGTGCACACCGCCGTGGTCGCGGCCGACGACCCGGTCGCCATGCTCACCGCGCCGATCCCGGCGACCGCGAAGGCGCTGCGCCGCGCGGGGCTGGGCATCGAGGAGATCGGGGTGTACGAGGTGAACGAGGCGTTCGCCCCGGTACCGCTGGCCTGGTTGGCGGAGACCGAGGCGGACCCGGAGCGGCTCAACCCGCGCGGTGGTGCGATCGCCCTCGGGCATCCACTCGGCGGCTCCGGTGCCCGGATCATGACCACGATGCTCGCCCACATGCGCGACAACAACATCCGCTACGGCCTCCAGACCATGTGCGAAGGCGGCGGAATGGCCAACGCCACCATCCTCGAACTCCTCTGACCGCGCCCCACCCACCCCACCCCGCCAAGTTGATCAAGAAGTTCTGGTCGGGCTGAGCGCGCGTCGGCGACCAAAACTTCTTGATCAACGCAGTGGGGTGGTGGGGTGGGGTGGAAATTGCAGAAAGCATGTTGGGGGCCGCGTCGCTGTGGGGGCAGGGGTCGTTGGGCAGGTCATGGACGTCTTCTCCCGAACGTTCCTTCCGGCCGCCGCCGAGGCCGGACTGGCGGTGCAGACCGCCAGTCGGCACATGCCGGTGTTTCGTCGCTGCGTGGGTTCCGGCGACGCCACCATCCTGGTCACCCGGTGCAGCCGGCCCGACCGGCCGGTCCACGGGGAGTATCTGCTGCTGCTCACCCATCGGCGGCTGGTGGTCACCCGGCAGACGCGGGTGCTGCATCGGCTCCGCCTGCACCTCAACACGGAACTCCGCGAGCTGAGCCACGTCACCTGGAGCCCCGACCCGCGCCTGCACTGCGTCGAACTGGCCGCCACCGCGATCGACGGTATCCGCGAGCGTTTCCTGATCCGTACCCAGCACCCGAAGCAGGTATGGCAGCTGGACGCGTTGCTGAACCACGCCTTCCGTACCCGCGTCCGCAGCGCGCAGCCACGGGTCGTGACCACCGTCGCCGACGCCCCCACCGCCCGACCGGTCACCTTCCAGCCCGTCGTGGCCCGCTGAGGCGCGTCTTCTTACCGAATCCGAACACAGCCTGACGCTGCCGGTCCCGTCGATCGGCAATCATGGCCCAGTGACCGCCGAGAACCCGCAACGCGGGCTGGTCCTCGTGGTGGAGGACGAACCGAGCATCGCCGACCTGGTCCGGCTCTACCTCAGCCGGGACGGTTTCGGTGTGCACGTCGAACGGGACGGCAGCGCCGGCCTCTCGGCGGCTCGCCGGTTGCGTCCGGTGGCCTGCGTACTCGACATCGCCCTGCCGGGTCTGGCCGGCACCGAGATCTGCCGTCGCCTGCGCGAGGCCGGCGACTGGACCCCGGTCATCTTCCTCACCGCCCGCGACGACGAGGTGGACCGGGTCGTCGGCCTGGAGTTGGGGGCCGACGACTACCTCACCAAGCCGTTCAGCCCCCGGGAACTCGTCGCCCGGCTGCGGGCGGTGCTGCGCCGCGCCGCCGGCCCGCCGGGCGGTGCCGGGCAGCCCGTCGTGCTCGGCCGGGTCACCGTCGACCCGGACCGTAGGTCGGTCACCGCCGACGGCGCTCCGGTGCAGCTGACCTCCACCGAGTTCGACCTGCTGGTCCACCTGATGAGCCGGCCCGGTCGGGTCTTCTCCCGGGAGGAACTGCTGGCCGCGGTCTGGGGATACGCGGCACACGCCGGCACCCGTACCGTCGACGTGCACGTGGCGCAGGTCCGGGCGAAGCTCGGCGATGCCAGCGTGATCCGGACCCATCGCGGAGTCGGGTACGCCGCCGATGGCTGATCGTCCCGGCCGTACGCTCACCGCTCGCGCAGTGCTGGTGACCTGCGCGGTGGCCCTGGTGTCGGTGCTGGTCACCGCGGTGGTCGCGGTGCCGGTGGCGGTCCGTGCCGCCGAGCGGCGGGACCGGCAGGCGCTCGCCGCGCAGGCGCAGGTCGCCGCCGAGCTGCTGCGGGCGCGCCCCGGCCGGGTCCGGGAACTGGCCGGCGAGCGGTTGATCCGCCAACTCGGGAACCAGGGCACCACCATCTACCTGATCTCGGGCGGTGATGTCGACCGTGCCGGCCTGCCTCCCCAGGTGGTGAAGCGGGTGTCCAACGGCCGGAATTTCTCCGGCCGGCGGCTGGTCGACGGGCAACGGGCACTCGTCGAGGGCCGGGCGCTGCCCGGCGGCGACGGCGTGGTGCTGACCCGTCCGCTCGGGGCGGGAGTGTGGCGTCAGGTGCTGCGCGGCCTCTGGCTGCCGCTGCTGGCGGGGATGGCCGCAGGTGCGGTCGCCGGCTCGCTGCTCGCCCGCCGCCTGGCCCGACCGATCCGCCGAGCGGCCCTCGTCGCGGCCCGGCTGCGGGCGGGCGATCGCACCGTTCGGGTGCCGGTCGAGTCGCCGGCCGAGGTGGCCGACCTGGCGTACGCGCTGAACGGGCTGGCCGCCGCACTGGCCACCAGCGAGGGACGACAGCGGGAGTTCCTGCTCTCCGTCTCGCACGAACTGCGCACCCCACTCACCGCGATCCGGGGCTACGCCGAGGCGCTGGCCGACGGGGTGATCGAACCGTCGGCGACGGCCGAGACCGGTCGGACCATGCTCGACGAGGCCGAGCGCCTGGACCGCCTGGTCGCCGACCTGCTCGCCCTGGCCCGCCTGGAGGCGGTCGACTTTCCCCTCGAACCGGTGCCGGTGGACCTGGTCGCCCTGGCGGCTGACGCCGGCCGGAGCTGGGCGGACCGGTGCTCCTCGGTCGGGGTGACGTTCCGCACGGAGCTGCCGGGGCAGCCGGTGCCGGCGTACACCGACCCGGGGCGGATCCGGCAGGTGATCGACGGGCTCCTGGAGAACGCGCTGCGGGTGGTGCCGCCGGGTGCGCCGGTGGTGCTGGCGGTCTGGCCGGTCGGTGCCGACCCGAGTGCCGGTGGGGTGGTCGAGGTCCGCGACGGCGGACCCGGGCTGACCGACGACGATCTGACGGTGGCCTTCGAGCGTGGAGCGCTGCACCAGCGCTATCGAGGGCTCCGCAAGGTCGGCAGCGGGCTCGGGCTCGCGCTCGCCGCCGGCCTGGTCCGCCGGCTCGGCGGTGAGATGAGCGCCGCGCACGCCCCCGAGGGCGGTGCCGCGTTCACCATCCGGCTGCCGGGATTCCTTACCTGACCCGAACGTTCGCCTGACGGTCGGCTCATCCGGCCGGTCCACGCTGGGTGGACGGATCCGCGCCGGCCGTGACGCGGCGCGCGAGATCCGGCAGACCAGCACTGACGAGAGGACGAGGAATGGCACGCAGGGGATCCTTCACCGCCACCGCGGCGCTGCTGGTGACGGTGGCGTTGGCCGCCGCCGGCTGCGGGGTGGGCCGGGCCGAGCGGGATGCGATGCAGGAGAGCGCCGTCGAGGTGGTCGCCGCGCTGGGCGCGGAGGGCCAGGCCCTTGCCGCGCTCGGTCTCGACCCGGGGGAACTGGACGCCGAGCCGAGCACGGCCGCGCCGGCGCAGCCGACCCCGAGCGCGGGCAACAAGCGCAAGGAGCGGGTCGAGGAGTGGCGCAAGCGTCGGGCGGCCCGGGTGCTGCTGCGCAAGAACACGCTGCACGGTGATGTGGTGGTGCAGACCAAGGACGGTGGTACGAAGACCGTCTCGGTACAGCGCGGCGAGGTGACCGCCCTGGCCGACGGCAAGATCACGGTCAAGTCGACGGACGGCTTCACCCGGACCTGGGCCTTCACCGACGACCTGCGGGTGATCGAGAGGCGGAAGTCGATCGCCGCCACGGACATCAACGTCGGCACCAAGCTGGGCGTGGCCGGCACCGTGAACGGCGAGCAGGCACAGGCCCGCCTGATCGTCGTACCGTTCAACCAGAAGTGACAGTGGGCCCGCCGCGTCCAGGTGATCAATCTTGACCACCTGGTGCGCGGCGGGCCCGCCTGCCGTCGGTGTCAGTAGACCCGGGAGCCGATGAAGTCGTCCCGCCCGTAGCCGACGGGCTGGGCGAACGAACGTGACTCGAACGACCACTGTTGCCGGGAACTGCTGGAGCAGGTGGCCAGCCGCAGTCGGGGCGTACCGAACAGCGGGTTGTCGAAGGCCAGACAGAGGTTTGTGGCACCGGCGGCGCGGATCTGGTTGCCGGTGATGGTGAACCTCTGGTTGGTGCCGCCATGGCAGTCGTAGATGTTCACCGCCGTGCCCGAACGCAGCGAACCACCGGCCACGTCCAGGCAGCGGTCGTGGGAGAGCTCGGAATGCAGCGACTGCCGGGTCGGGTCGTACCAGAAGCCCTGGTTACGTCCGCCATGGCAGCGGTACGACTGCTGGGTCGTGCCGTTGCGCGAGTCGTAGCCCTTGCCGTCCACACAGGTGCCGGTGGCGGCGTTGCGCAGCTGCCGGAACTCCAGCAGTCCGGGGTAGAGCTGGCCGTTGCCGGTGCTGGCCGGGTCGACGCAGGTGCCCTGCTGCTGGCCGGAGGCGTAGAACTGGGTGATGCACTGGGCGAACATGCCGTGCCCCCGGTAGTTCGGGTGGAACGACTGGCGGGCCGCGTTCTCGTCCCAGATCCCCACCTCGATGTAGAGCCCACGTACCGAGGTGTTGTCGGTGCACACCTCGTGGCCGTGGAAGAGGCGGCTGGCGTCGAGGTAGCGGGTGCCGGTGTTGGCCGCCGCCGCGCGCAGCGCCGACTCGAACAGCGGCACCGCCTTGTTCCGGGCGAAGGCGGCGTCGGCGAGGTACAGCAGGCAGCCGCCGGAGTACCAGCCGGGGAAGTCCGGGTTGTCCTCGACGTCCGGGCTGGCCGGGCTGGAGTACGACATGAACACCAACTCGTAGTCGGAGCTGAGGTAGCCGGCGTTCGTCATCGTCCGGCGGATGTCGGTGAGTGCCTCCTCGACGGCCCGGCGGCTGCCGTCGGTGCGTACCGTCCACTGGTCGGTGTAGGTGGGCCAGCAGGGCCCCTGGAAGAGGACCCGGCGAATGGCGCAGTCGGTGGCGACCGGGCCGAACTGGATCGTGCCGTCGCCGTTGGCGCCGGCCACCACCCAGATCAGCTTGACGTGCGTGTTGCGTGCCTTGATCGCCAGGTGGTCACCCTGGTTCAACTCGTTGTGCTGGGTGGGGCCGCCGGCGACCAGGTTCCACGGGGTGGCGCCGGAGCAGGCGATGTTGTAGCGCTCGTCGGCGGCGATGCCGGTGCGAAAGACCGCCTGGTCGTACGAGCGGTCGCACCAGTTGCCCGGCTGGTGGGTGCCGGGCACGTAGTTGCCGACCCCCTCACCGGAGATCTGACTGTCGCCCATGGTGAGCAGCGCGGTGCGGCGCTGGTCGAGCGGGCGGATGCCGGGGGCGCCGTAGAGCGCGGTGGCCTCGGCGGCGCGGATGGTTTCGAGGTGGGCGGGGAGCGGCTGGACGGCGGGACGGTCGGCCGCGGCGGCGGGTGAGGCCGTGGCCAGCATCGGCAGGACGAGAGCGGTGGCGAGGACGGCGACCTCGGCAAGACGCCGTCGAGGTGTCCGTTCACGCCTGGCGTGAATACCAGACATCGACGCACTCCTTTCGGCTCGATCGCGGGACGTCGATCGGGTTACCGGACGGTAACGCGCGCGATGCAGGTATGTGAATACGTCTCGGAATACTTGCGTGCTGCGGCGAACCGGGCCAATGGCCCCTTAACGGTCCGCACCGGTCGACGCGCCGCGCCGACCGGTCACCGCTGTCCGGGCAGTGCGTAGCCGACGTAGCTGCGGAACTCCAGCCGCCAACCGGTGGGCACCAGGTCGGCGCAGAGTTTCCGACTGCCGACACAGAGGATCGCGTCGACCGAGGCCGGGTCGGCCGGTGGCCGATCGTCGAGCACCGACTGGAGCGCCAGCAGGTCGGGCGGTGTCCCGTCCGCGTCGCGGAGCAGCAGCCACCAGGGGTACTCCCAGTCGTCGTTGCGCTGGGACAGCCCGATCCGGCGCGCGTCGGCGGCCCGGACCGCGTCGGCCGCCCACCGGTACTCCTGCGCCCACTGCGGACGCCGCACGAACCGGCTCTCCCAGTCGGAGGTGGTGAAGACCGAGCCCGTACCGACCAGCCGGCGCGGAAAGCCGTACGACACCGCCAACACGCCGGCCAGTGCGCAGGTGGCCAGCACCGTCACCGCGAGCCCGGCGGCGACCGACCGCCGGCCGCCGGCCCTCACCGGGCCGGTGCGCCCCGCACGGACGCTTGACGCGACCTGCCCCGAGCGGCGGAAAAGGGCGTCGAGCCAGAGGCCGGCCAGTGGCACCGCGGCCGCCAGGGCGTAGAGGATCAGGCGGTTTCCCCACGGCTGCCACTTGATCATCGCGGTGTGCAGCACCACGGCGAAGACCACCACCAGGGCGTACGCGCGCAGCGTCCCCGCCGCGCCCGGACTGACCCGGGCCGGGCGGCGCAGTGCCACCACCGCGCCGATCAGCGCCAGCACCCCGGCCAGCGGGAAGGCCACCCGGTCCTCGTCGGGATACCAGGACGCGACCGGGAAGACCTCCCGCCCGAACGTGATCGCCCGGTCCTGCGGGTCGACCCCGATCAGCCCGGCCAGCCCGATGATCACCTCGGCGGACACCTCGCGCAGCGGTGCCAGCGGAGTGTCCAGCGCGGTGTGCCCGATCCGGAGCGCGTTCACCAGCACCGACGGTGGGTCGTGCCGTTCCATCGGAACCGACTCGCGCAGCCGCTCCGGTCCGAGCGGGTGGCCGAACTCGGCGTACACCCGGCCCAGGAAGGGGCCGACCACTGCGGTGGCGACCAGCAGGATCAGCACCGACACGCCGACCGTACGAGAGATCCCGGCGACCGGGGCCCGGCGGTTCATGGCCGGCCGCCCGAGGTACGCCAGGCGTAGCTGGCCCACCCCCCAGAGCACCAGCAGCGGACCGACCGCGAGCAGCCCGCTGGTCTTGGTGACCGCGGTCAGCCCGGTCGCCGCACCGAGCGTGAGCAGGTCACCCAGGTGCGCCCGCCGGCGCAGCCCGTCCAGCGCGAGCGTGCCGGCGCAGAGCACCCAGGCGGCGCAGACCAGGTCGGTCTGGGTGCTGGTCGCCTGCAGGGTGACCATCGGCGTGGTGGCCAGCACGAACGCGGTGAGCAACTGTGCCCGCCGGCCACCACCGAGCTGCGCGGTCACCCGGGCGGCCGCGAGCAGACAGACCAGGCCGGCAGCCCACTGCACCAGGTGGTGCAGGGCGTCACCGCCGGTGAGCAGCCGCAGGTGCAGCAGCAGGTACTCGGCCCCCGGCGGAATGGTGACCTGCCGATGGATCGCGGTCGCCCAGAACGTCAGGTCGCCCTGGGCCACCCACCGTTCCACCTTGGGCAGGTGGTACGTCTGCGAGTCGTAGTTGTTCGGCGCGGCAAGCAGGGCGATCAGCAGCTCGACCAGGAGCAGCCCGGCGACCGTGCCGGCGAGCAGCCGTTCACCACGGCCCGCCGTACGCCAGAAACCACAGGCGGCGCTGCGCCAACCGTCGGTTGTGGAGGTTTCCGGGTCGGCCGGCACCACCGGCCGGTCCCGACCCACGGTGACCGTACCGACCGTCGCCGTAGCCGCCTCACCGGGCGCGTCGCCGGCATCCGCCGACGGTCCCGCCGCGCCGGACCGAGCGACCCCCGCCAGCGACGGCGGCGTACGACCACCGACCGTCACGGCACCCGAGCGCTCGGGCCTGTCACGCTCGCGGATCCGGTTGTCGACCCGCCGCCGGCACACCGCCGCCAGGGTCGCCACGACGAGGAAGCTCAGCCAGGTCAGGACGAAGGCGGGCGCGGTGAGCAGCCGCAGCGCGCCCAGCACCTCGACGGTCGCCACCGCGAAGGTGCCGACGACAAGGGTCGCCCGGAGCACCGCGAGTCGCCGTGACGCCACGACACCTACGTCCCGTGGCCGCAAGACCACGGTGAGTAGAACGAGCGCGGCGACGGGAAGCAGGACGAACGGGAAGCCGGCGGCCGACATGGCCGGAAGTAAACACCATCGGCCTGGATGCCCGAGCGTGGATCGCCGTCGGCGGTCGTCGCCACCCGGCTGACCTGCCGGGCTAGGCTATGGCCGACACATTGCCCGCCCTCGTGGAGATTCCCGTGAAGCTGTCGATCCTCATGCCGGTATACAACGAGGAAGAACGCATCGCGGATGCCCTCAAGCAGGCGCTGGCGGTCGAGTATCCGTGCGAGATCGAGCTGCTGGTGGTCGACGACGGCAGCCGCGACGGCACCGGGGAGATCCTCGGCCGCGCCGACGACGCCCGGCTGCGGGTCATCACCCACCAGCGCAACGCGGGCAAGGGCGCGGCCATCCGCACGGCGGTGGCCAACGCCGGGGGCGAGTACATGGTCATCCTCGACGCCGACCTGGAGTACGACCCACAGGACATCCCCAAGCTGCTGGCGCCGGTGCTGGACGGCCGGGCGACGGTGGTCTACGGCAACCGCACCTTCGGCAGCCACAGCGCCTACAGCTTCTGGTACGTGATGGGTAACAAGGGCGTCACCATGGTGGCGAACGTGCTGTTCAACTCCTACATCGGCGACCTGGAGACCTGCTTCAAGCTGATGCCGGTCGCGCTCTACCGCTCGCTGGACGTGCGCTCCCGAGGGTTCGGCATGGAGGCCGAGGTGACCGGCAAGCTGCTGCGGCGCCGCATCCGGCCGTACGAGGTGCCGATCAGCTACCGGGCCCGGGGCCGCGAGGAAGGCAAGAAGATCACCTGGCGGGACGGCGTCGAGGCGATCTGGATCCTCGGCCGCGAGCGCACCCGTCGCAATCGCGGCGCCGCACCCCGCTGACCTTCCTGCCGGCTGCGCCACGAGATGGGTGCCGGTTTGCGGCATGTCGGGCCGTACGTCGCCCGTGCCGGCCGCGACATGCCGCGAATTGGGCAGCGCTCAGGCCAGCGCCGGTGACAGAAAATCGGTGATCGAGCGGCGCAGCCCGGCCGCATCGAGCCCATGCCACCGGGCGTGGTCCGCCGCCGAACCGTAGCGGCGCAACTCCTCGCGACGAACCCCGAGCGCCGACAACCGGTGTGGTCGGTCGGCCAGCGCGGCCGAGACCAGCCGGGCCGAGGTGCCCGCCAGGTACGGCTCCACCAGGATCACCGCACTGTCCACGAGCGCCCGCAGGCCGACGGTGTCGAACGGGCGTGGCCGGTGGGTGTACGCCACGGTCACCGGCAGCCCCGCGGTCGCGTCGAGGGCCGCGTCCACCGTGGGACCGACCGCCACCAGCAGCGCCGCCCCGGGCCCGGCGTCCCGGAGCACTCGCAGGTCGCCCGTCCCCGGGTACGCCCGCGCGTTGCTCAGCGTGGAGAGCCGCACGTACGCCGAGTCCTGACCACAGACCACGTCGCGCAGCAGCCCGGGGACCTCGTCCCGATGGCCCGGCACGTGCACCGTCCAGTCGTGCAGGGTGTCGATCAGCGCGACGTCCGCCGGACCGAGATGGGTGCGCCCCGCTGCCGCCCGGTCGTACGACGCCCCGACGCTCACCAGCACCGCCCCGACCCCCTGATGGTCGAGATCCAGCTTGATCTGCTCGTACGACCGCTCCACGAGGAACGGTGCGTAGCTGTGCACGATGGGGCGCAGCCCGGTCAGTGCCAGGCCGCCCGCCACCCCCACCATGAGTTGCTCGCGGATGCCGACGTTGATGACCCGGTCGGGGTGCCGGGCGGCGGCCGGAGCGAACGCCTCGGCCGAGATGTCGGCCAGCACGACGACGGTCCGTGAGTCGCCCAGGAACTCGGTTGTGGTGGCCACGAAGGTGTCCCGCACGCTCACTCACCGTCCCCGACGAGGGCGACCACGACGTGCGGCCGGTGGCCGTGGTGTCCGGTCAGTGCCGGGTGAAGGGCGTCCCGGTCCCGCCCGTCCACCGTCGCGGCGGTCCACCCGTTGACGGTGAACCGGGTGGCCACTCCGCCCGGCCAGCCGTGGGTGGCGGAGAAGTTGTCCACCACGATCGCGGTCAGGTTGCCCAGGCCGAGCGCCCCGGCGTACGCGATCGCCTCGTGATTCGAGCCCTCGTCCAGTTCGGCATCGCCGAGCAGCACGTAGACCCGGGGGCCGAGCCGGCCCTGGGCGCGTAGCCCGAGTGCGCTGCCGACACCCAGCCCCAGACCGTGCCCGAGCGAGCCGGAGCCGATCTCCACGCCGGGGATCAGGGTCCGGTCCGGGTGGTCGCCGAGCCGGCTCGACGGCCCGCCCTGGTCGTCGAGCCAGTCCGGCGGGATGAAGCCCTTCGCGGCGAGCAGGGCGTAGTAGCCGGCCACCGCGTGGCCCTTGGATAGCAGGAAGCGGTCACGGTCGGGGTCGTCGACGGTCGCCGGGGTGATCCGTAGCACCCGGTCGTAGAGCACCTGGAGCACGTCGAGGGTCGACAGGACGTTCGCACCGAACTCCCGGCCGGCGCGAACGCGCTCCAGCAGCGGTGCGAGTTGGTCGCGGCCATCGATCGGTGCGGCGGCCTCGGCAACCCGGGCCGTGGTGGCAAGTCTGGTCATACGGATAGCCTGCAAGTTGAAGCGAGGTTCAACTCAAGGCGACGTGATGCAGGAAGCATTGACCATCGGCCAACTCTCCGCCCGAAGTGGGGTGGCGCAGTCCGCGCTGCGCTACTACGAGCGGCTGGGGCTCATCCGGGCCGAGCGGACCAGCGGCAACCAGCGCCGCTACCACCGCGGTGAGCTGCGCCGGGTGGCGTTCATCCGGATCGCCCAGCAGGTCGGCATCTCGCTCGAGGAGATCCGTGCCGCGCTCGACTCGCTGCCCGCCGCCCGTACTCCCACCGCCGAGGACTGGGCCAGGCTCTCCACGACCTGGCGGGCTCGACTGGACGAGAGGATCCGGTTGTTGAACCGGCTCCGCGACGACCTGGACGCCTGCATCGGCTGCGGCTGTCTCTCGCTGCGGCGCTGCACCCTCTACAACCCGGAGGACAACCTGGCCGGTGAAGGCCCCGGAGCACGCCTCGTGCTACCCGGCTAGCTTCCTGCCCGGCTGCCCGGCTGCCCGGCTGCCCGGCACGTCGCCACGCTCAGCCGACGGTGAGCAGGACCTTGCCGACGTGCTCGTTGGACTCGACGAGCCGGTGCGCCTGCGCCGCGTCGGTGATCGGCAGCCGGCGGTCGATCACCGGACGTACCCGGCCCGCCTCGACCAGCGGCCAGACCTGCTCGCGTACCCCGCGTACGATCGCCGCCTTCTGCTCCAGCGGCCGGGAACGCAGCGCGGTGGCCGCGACGGTGCCGCGCTTGGCCAGCAGCGCAGCCAGATCCAGCTCACCCTTGCGGCCGCCCTGCATGCCGATCACCACCAGCCGCCCGTCGGCGGCCAGGGCGGCCACGTTCCGGCCCAGGTACGACGCGCCCATGATGTCCAGGACGACATCCGCGCCCCGGCCGTCGGTGGCCCGCCGGACCTCCTCGACGAAGTCCTGCTCCCGGTAGTCGACGAGCAGGTCGGCACCCAGCTCGCGCAGCCGCTCGTGCTTGGTGGCCCGCGCGGTCGCCACCACCGTCGCGCCGAGCGCGGCACCGAGCTGGATCGCGAACGTGCCGATGCCGCTGCCACCGCCGTGCACCAGCAGTGTCTCGCCAGCTGCCAGGCGGGCCACCTGCACCACGTTCGACCAGACCGTGCAGGCCACCTCCGGCAACCCGGCGGCGTCGACCAGGTCGACGCCGTCCGGCACCGGCAGCACCTGCCCGACGGGCACCGCCACCCGTTCGGCGTACCCGCCGCCGGCCAGCAGCGCGCAGACCTGGTCACCCACCCGCACGCCGGCCACGTCCGGGCCGGTGGCGCTCACCACCCCGGAGCATTCCAACCCGGGGTACGCGGGCGCGCCCGGCGGCGGCGGATAGTGCCCCTGCCGCTGCAACAGGTCGGCCCGATTCACCGCGGTGGCCCGGACGTCCACGACCACCTCGCCCGGACCCGGCTGCGGGTCCGGCGCCTCGCTCCAGGTGAGTACCTCGGGTCCGCCGGGCTCCACAACGGTGATCGCTCGCATGTCCCAGTCTTACCCGATCCTGAGCCGGCTCCACGTCGCGCCCCGCACCGTCCTCACCGCCCGGGTGGCTCGGCCGTTCGCTGGCGTACACGGCGTGGCAGACTAGGCACGGCCGCGCACCGCGTGGTCCGGGAGGGTTCGCCTAGTGGCCGATGGCGCTGGTCTTGAAAACCGGTAAGGCAGCGATGTCTTCGTGGGTTCGAATCCCACACCCTCCGCCCACCTGGCCCGCGAATGGGAGTCCCTTGCTCGGGTGCAAGGACGGCTCAGGTCAGCGTCGCCAGGGCGCGGTCCATCGCGGCGTTGAACTCTTCCGGTTTCAGCGTCAGTCGGGACTTGACGTCCCGGCTCCACTGGTCCGCGAGAACCTCGGCGGAGCCCGCTTCGACACCGTCGAGCGCCGCGTCGGCCAGGTCCGACGGTGCGATCTTGTCCACAGGCCAGCCCGCGGACATGTCGGTGTCGGCCAGGCCGAGGTGCACCGCCGTCACGAGGGTGCGCTGTTCGGCGAGTTCCAGGCGGACCCCGTTGGTCATGGCCCACGCGGCGGCCTTGGTCAGGTGGTAGGCGTTGGCACCCTGGACTCCGAACCACGACATGGCGGAGAGGACGTTCACGATCGCGCCCCCGCCGTTGCGGGCGAGCGTCGGCGCGAACTCCCGGATCATCCCCAGATGACCGAGCACGTTCGTCTCCAGTTCGTGCCGAATCGCGGCAAGCGAACCCGTCACCAGGTCGGTGCCGGTCTGGATTCCCGCGTTGTTGACGAGCAGCGAGACGTCCGGGGCGGCCTCGGCGGCGGCGCGTAGGGAGGCGGCGTCGGCGATGTCGAGCGGCAGCACCTCGACTCCGGGCAGATCGACGCTCTCGGGCCGGCGGGCTGTCGCGTAGACCTTGCGGGCGCCGCGTTCGAGCAGGCGCTTGGCGAAGGCGCGGCCCAGGCCGCGATTGGCCCCGGTGACCAGGGCAACAGAGTTGTTGATATCCATACCGGCTACGCTAAAACCTGACGCTGACGTCAGGGGCAAGCGCTGGACGTCGGTGCCGGCGTGAGAGGAGTCACCATGACCGCCACGGAGCGGCTGATCCGCATCGGTGAGGTGGCGCGGGAGGCTGGCGTCTCGGTACGCGCCGTGCGCTACTACGAGCAACAGGGGTTGCTCACCGCGGAGCGCAGCCCGTCCGGCCAGCGCCGCTACCGGCAGGACGCGGTCACCCTGGTGCGCTTCTTCCAGCAGATGTACGCCGCTGGCCTGACCAGCCAGCGGATCGCGGAACTCCTGCCCTGCTGGAACGCCGGGCACACCGATGCCGGGCAGCGCGCGATGCTGCGCGCCGAGCGGGACCGCATCCAGGCCAAGGTCGACGACCTGCAGGCCGCCCTGGACCGCCTCGACGAGGTCATCGCGATCAGCGAAACACACCCGTAGCCGCTGTCGGTCGGACGGGCGCAGCGGCAACCCGCCGACGGTGGTCAGCGACGCGGTCGTGGTCGCGGCCGATGTGACTGCCACCTGCCTCAGGTGCTCTCCGGGGGGCGTTTCCGCTGTTCCTCGCGGATCTTCTCGTCGGCCAGCCGATCCAGTGCCCGGCGGCGTTCGTCATTGAGATCCGCCTCGTCACGTCGACGCACGGCATCGATGACGGCGGTGATGAAGTCACGCCAGACCCCGGCCAAGAGACTCCTTCGCTAGATGTTGCAGGGTGACAACCGCCGTGAGGCGCTTTCGGTTACGGCGGACTTGGGGCCGGTTCTGTCGAATGTCAGCGCGTCACAGGGTATGAAAGGGACGCAGAACACCACTTCCACCGGAAGGACCTGTGTCGATGACCCTGGAACGTCCCATCGCTCCGGACCCGTACGAGCTGCTGCCGACCGTCGCCTCCTTCACGCTTACAAGTGACGATGTCCGCAACGGTGAGCCGATGGACGCGGCTCACGCGCACGGCAGCACCGGTGGCGACAACGTCTCGCCACATCTGGCCTGGTCGGGCTTCCCGGCCGAGACCAAGGGTTTCGTGGTGACCTGCTTCGACCCGGACGCGCCGACCGGCAGCGGCTTCTGGCACTGGGTGCTGGTCAACCTGCCGGCCGACGTGACGGAGTTGCCGCGCGGCGCGACCGAGAAGGATCTGAAGGGCGCATTCACGGTACGCAACGACTACGGTGAGCACGGTTTCGGCGGTGCCGCGCCGCCGCCCGGTGACCGTCCGCACCGGTACGTCTTCGCGGTGCACGCTCTCGACGTCGAACGTCTCGACGTCACCCCGGAGGCGACCCCCGCCTACGTCGGCTTTAACCTCGCCTTCCACACCCTGGCCCGCGCCACCACCCGCCCCACCTACCAGCTCACCGGCTGACCCCGCCCACCCTCGCTCGATCATGAGGTTAGCGGCGACTTCGATCTCTGCGAGTGCCGCTAACCTCATGATCAACGGGACGGGTTCGGTCCCGGGGAAGGGTTCAGGAGGGGGTGCGGGCTACGGCGAAGACGGACTGGCCGAAGGGGGGGCGGACCAGTTGCTCGGCGGCCTTGGTGGCGGGGAGGACCAGGGTGTCGTAGACCTTCACCATCGGGCCCTCCTTCGGCATCAGGCGGAAGACCTTTGTGGCCATGAAATAGCCGATCAGGCCGAGCGCGTTCGCGTAGTGGATCTTCTCTACCCGCAGGCCCGCCTCGGTCATGGCAGCGGCCAGGGTCTTCTTCGTGTACCGCCGGACGTGGCCGGTGGCGATGTCCGCCGGGCTCATCGCGAACTGGAACGCCGGCACGATGATGACCACCGCTCCGCCGGGCCGGACCAGCTGACCCATGCTGCGCAGCGCTCCGACGTGGTCCTCGATGTGCTCCAGGACGTTGTAGGAGACCGCAGCGCTGTAGTCACCGTGCTCGGGGTTGGGCAGCAGCATCTGGCGTACCTCGATCGAGGGCCGATCGGCGAGCCGCTCCTTGAGCGCGACCAGGCGGTCCGGGTCGGCCTCGGTGGCGGTGAACCGGGGGAAGCTCTCGCTCCACTCCAGGGCGTAGTCGCCGAGGCCGCTACCGATCTCGATGGGGTTGTCGCCCAGGTAGGGCACGGCCAGCTCGACGAACCAGCGCCGGTGATTGACCGCCGTGGCGAGGCCCTCCAGGACCTCGGACTGCACGCGCTGATCCCCAGTGATTTCTGCCATGCGTCGATTCCTCACGATACGACTCGACCCGCGCCGGGACCGACTGAGTGAACCATCCGCCCGGACGGCGGGGATATCGGGGCCCGCGATAGCCGATTAACGGTCGGGGGTAGGTGCACGATCGGTGGTGGCCAGCGAACTCCGCCGATACTACGCCAGTGCCCCGAACCCTGCACGCTGGCCAGATAGGCCGACTACGCTCTGAATTGTTATGACTACTCCCGATTCGGAGCGACGGGTGGCGCAGTCCGGGGCGGGAAGGGTGGCGCGCCGCTCGGAGCGAACGAGTGGCCGCGTGGGCTCGGGGCGGTGGAGGGATGCCGCAGCGGTGGTGAGCTTCGCGGCACTCGGCTTCTGGGTCACCGCACGGATTTGGCTGAATCCGGACGACGGCATTCGGGACAACCCCACCGACATGGCGCAATTCGAATGGATGTTGGCGCACGGTGCCCGGGTCGTCACCGAATTCGCCTACCCATTCTCGTCGGACCGGATGAATGTCCCGGAATCGGTCAATCTGATGGCCAATACGTCTGTGTTGTCCGTATCTCTGCCACTCACACCGATAACCCTGCTGTTCGGCACCCGGGCCGCGTTCCTGGTATTCCTCACGCTCGGCCTGATCGCCACGGCCACCGCCTGGTACTTCCTGCTCTCCCGCGTGGTGCTGCCCGGCGCCCGCGGGCCGGCCTGGCTGGGTGCGACGTTCTGTGCGTACGCGCCGGCCATGGTCTCCCATGCCAACGCGCATCCGAACATCGTGTCGCAGTACGTGGTGCCGCTGATCATCTGGCGGACCCTGCGGCTCGGTGACCCCGGGCGTTGGTTGCGCAACGGTCTGCTCCTGGCCCTGGCGATCGTCTGGCAGGCGTTCCTGAACCTGGAGATCCTGCTGATGACCGCCATCGGCCTCGCCGTGGTGGTCGTCGCGATGGTGATCGGCCGGTCCGAGTTGCGGGCCCGGGTCCGTACGTTCGCCGCGGGCCTCGCGGTGGCCGCCGTCGGCTCCGCCGTGCTGCTGGCCTACCCGCTGTACGTGCAGTTCTTCGGTCCCGGCGCCTACCACGGGCTGCCCTGGGTGATCCGGGGCTACTCCACTGACCTGGCCTCGTTCTTCGCCTACGCCCGCGAGTCCCTGGCCGGTGACGCCCGCAGCGCCGCCGGACTGGCCAAGAACCCCACCGAGGAGAACGCCTTCTTCGGCTGGCCACTGGTGATCCTAGTGGCGGCGCTGGTGTGGTGGCTGCGGCGCAACGTCGTGGTGCTCGGCCTGGCCGCGCTCGGGCTGCTTTTCGCGGTGCTCTCGCTCGGTCGGGAGATCCGCTTCGATCGTCGCGGAACCGGCGTACCCGGGCCGTGGGCGCTGTTGGAGGACCTGCCGGTGCTGCACTCGGTGGTGCCGACCCGCTGGGCGCTGGCCATCACCCCGATCATCGGACTGATCCTGGCGTACGGCTCGGCGCAGGTCCGCGACCTGGCGTCCCGGTACCCGGACCGCCGGTCGCAGATCCGCTTCGCCACGGTGACCGGGCTGGCGATGGCGCTGGTGCCGGTGCTGCCCACGCCGCTGCCGACGAAACGGCTCGAACCGGTCCCTGCGTTCGTCACCTCGGGTGCCTGGCGTCCCTACCTCAGCGGCGGGCGCAGCGTGGTGACCTTGCCGTTGCCCGACACCGAGTACGCCGAGCCATTGCGCTGGTCCGCCCGTACCGGGCAGGAGATGCCGATCGCCCGTGGCTACTTTCTCGGCCCGGACACCCGGCCGGGTCGGAACCGGGTCGCCCTGTTCTCCGCGCCTCCCCGGCCCACCAGCAGTTTCTTCGGCACCATCCGGCGTACCGGCGAGGTGCCGCCGATCACCGAGCGGACGCGCCGGGCGGTGGTGGAGGACCTGCGGTACTGGCGGGCCGGGGTGGTGATCCTCGGGCCGCACGAGCGCGCCGACGCGCTGCGTACCGGGATGACCGAGCTGACCGGCATCGAACCCGAGCACACTGGCGGCGTCTGGCTCTGGGACGTGCGCCCGCTGACAGGCTGAGCGGCGGGACCAGCTCAGCTGCGGATGCAGCAGCCCTGGCAGACCTTCGGCTGGGGCAGGGTGAAGGCCAGACAGCAGGTGCGACGCTGCACGACCGGCTCACCGTTCGGCCCGGGCACCAGCTCCACCAGATCGGCCAGGCCGAGTGCGTCGAGCAGTGTGTCGATCGCCTCGATCGTGGAACCGGGCAGGTTGTCGGCGGCACGCAGCAGCCCGTGGGCGATGCCGGACGCCACCGAGCCGAGGAGGGTGCGGGCGCCGATGCGTACCTCGCCCTGGATCGCGGAGACCACGGGCGACAGGTGCCCGTCCAGGAGGGTGGCGCGAAGTGCGCCGAGCAGTTCCCGCTCGTCGGCCACCACCCGGACCTGAGGCAGCCCGGCGAGCGCCAGCGGATCGTTCGGCAGCACCGCGACCGGGATCGACTCGCGTAGTCCCACGGTCACCAGGGCGCGCCGGTCGGCGAAGTGGATCAGTGCCTCGGTGTGGTCGAGCAACGGCACCCGACGGGCGGCGGCCCAACCGAGCACCACCGGCAGCGCTGCCCAGTAGCTGTATGCCTTCCAGGCGAGCGCGGCGGAGGCGTGCGGGGTGCCACCCCAGAGCCGGACGGCCGAGTCGAGCAGCTCCGGCAGCCGGGTACCGGTGAGGGTGGTCGCCGGGGTCCAACCGGTCTCGTCGACGACGCACAGGCCCGGCGCCAGCCCGGGGAGGTCGTCGGTGCCGAACATGGCCCGCAGGGTCGTGGTGACCGGCGCCAGGGGTGCGGTGGCCGGGTCGTGGCGGGGCAGCACCGCTGTCACCTGATCCACCCCCGCGTCACCCGACCCACTCGATCCGAAGCGTCCATGACCGTACTAAGGCTAGCCTAACCACACTTCGGGGCGCAGGGAAACCCGACGGCGGGATCGAGTTGGCGACCCGGGTCGCGGGCGCCGGTGGGGCTACGCACGGTATCGGCGCGGAAACTCGGGGCAGTATCGGTAGGAACCGCACATCAGTCAAGGTTCTTGTCGACTAGGTGCCAGATGAGTGTGCGACCGGCGACTCAACGTGAAACTTGGTACTCCCGGCCACGAGGAAGCTGATGACGACCTCACCGCTCGATCGGGCTGCCGACTCCTTCGCCGCCGAACTCGCTCGGCACCGGACGGAACGGGGGCTGTCCAAGAAACAACTCGCCACCCTGATGGGCTTCGACCCCTCGTACGTCAGTCACGTCGAGGGACGCCGGCACCGGCCCACGGAGGACTTCGCCCGGCGCGCCGAGGCCGTCCTGGAGGCCAGCGGCGCGATCTGGCAGCGCTTCCGGGAGTACGACGACCTTCGCCACGCCCGCGGCGAACGCAACCACCGGGAAGGCGGCCTGCCCGGCCAGTGGATGCCGCCCGGCACCGGACTGATCGTCGAACGCGAGACGGCCGTCCTCACCCACACCGAGGGCGCGTACCGCTGCGTCATCCGCCGTGAGCTGTACAACGCCGGAGTCGAGCCGGTCACCCGCTACCTGATCCGCGTCGCCGTCGACCGCTACCCGAACGACCCGGGCCGCTCCAACCGCCATCACCGGGAACACCCGCTCAGCTTCGCCGAGCTGCAACTGTCCGCCTGCCGCGAGGAGTCCGGCGAGCGGGAAACCATGCACTGGCGCGCCAAGCACGACCGGGACGCGTTCAAGGAGATCTGGCTCCTCTTCGAGAACGGCGAACGCCGCTTTCCGCTCTACCCCGGTCGCCGCGCCACCATCGAGTACGCGTACACCGTCGGGCAGGACAAGTGGGGGCCGTGGTTCCAGCGGGCGGTCCGCGTACCGACCCGGCACCTCGCCGTACGCCTGGACCTGCCGGTGGCACTGGATCCGCAGGTCTGGGGCGCCGAAACCTCGCTCTCGGCGGAGGAGGGCCCGCTGCGGACCGCGGTGACCCGTAGCGACGAGGGCGACCGGGCGATCTTCGACTGGGCGACCGACGAGCCGCCGCTGAACGCCCGATACCGGTTGCAGTGGCGATTTCGGGCCCAACCGGAGCCCGAGGCGGAAGGCGGGCGCGTCCGACCGTCGGATCGGATGCGCGGGTTCGGCATCGTGCAGCGCGGCGCGGACCTGCTGCGCCAGCCGGCCCGTCCGTTCGACCTGCCGCGCGAGGAATCGCTCGCCCGGGAGATCATCGACCGGCTGGTCACCGCGCTGGCCCGGCTGGACGAACTGCACCCCTTCACCAAGGGAGTGGGAATCGCCGCACCGCAGCTCGACCTCGACCGGGCCGCCGCGGTGGTCCGCCCGCCGGACCGCACCGTCGAGCCGGTCGTGCTGCTCAACCCCCGGGTGGTCGACGCGGCGCCACACACCGACGAACAGTACGAGGGATGCCTCTCCTTCTTCGACCATCGCGGCCTGGTGCCACGACCGCTGCGGCTGGACGTCGAACACGCACAGTTCGACGGCGGTCGGATCATCACGTCCTTCGAGTTCGGCATGGCCCGCCTGGTCGCGCACGAGATCGACCACCTGGAGGGCCGGCTCTACGTCGACCGGATGGCACCCGGGGTGCCGCTGGTGCCGATCGAGGAGTACCGCGAATCCGGCCACCCGTGGCGCTACTGACCAGGCTCGACTCCTGGGCGCGACCCCGCCCGCCCGGGTGGGAACGACGGCCGGACGGGCGAGGTGGCGCGGGGCGGTGCCGGTCCGCCCGATCGGGGGGACCGGGGCGCGTGCCCCAGGGGGCAGGGGCACGCGCCCCGGTTTCGGGGGGAGCAAAGTTCTACAGGTTGCCGAACGTGTCGTACCGGGTCCGCTGCGGCGGTACGTCGTCGGCGGCGAGTACCCGGAGCGTGGCACGCACCATCGGCGCCGAACCCGAGACGAAGCAGTCGTGCGTCGTCCATGGCCCGTACCGGGCCACCACGTCGGAGATCTCGCCCTGCTCACCGTCGAAGTCCGGATCGTCGCTGCACGCCGGAGTCACCGAGAGCCACGGATGGGCAGCGACAAGTTCCCGCAGCCGGTCCAGACCGTACAGGTCCGCCTCGGTGCGGGCGCCGTAGAAGACGTGCACCCAGCGGGCCCGGTTGTACCCGGTCAACTCCTCCACCAGCGCCTTGATCGGTGCCAGCCCGACGCCGCCGGCCACGCAGAGGATGTCCCGCTCGGACGAGCGGTCGACAGTCATCGAACCCATCGGCGCGGCCACCCGCAGCAGGTCGCCCGGCCGGGTCCGGCGGACCAACGCGCCGGAGACCCAGCCGGCGGCGTCGGCCGGCGTCCGGACGTGGAACTCCAGCACGTTGTCGTCGTTCGGTGCGTTGGCGATCGAGTACGTCCGCCACACCCGGGGGTGATGGCGCGGCACCTCCACGCTGACGTACTGACCCGCCTGCCAGGACAGCGGATGCTGTAGCGCCCGGCAGGTGAGGACGGCGGTGTCCGGGCCGTACCGCTCGTGGGTCAGCACCTCGGCGTGCCAGAACGGTGGGTCGTCGTCCGCCGCCGCTCCGGCGAGCATCTTCTCGGTGATCGCCGCGTACGCGTCCCGCCACGCCTGGTCGTACTCCAGGTTCCAGCCGTCGCCGGCGATGCTGCGCAACGCGTCCAGCAGCGCCACGCCCATTGTGTCGTAGTGGGCCGCGTCGACATGATATTTGCGGTGGTCCCGGCCGAGTGCCCGGAGGAACTCGTCGAAGCCCTCCGGATCGTCCACCGTGTGGATCGCCGCGATGATCGCTTCGAGCAGTCGGTCGCCCTGGCCGGCCATCTGCACCGGGAAGAGCTTGCGCAGCTCCGGGTCGAGGAGGAAGAGCCGGGCGTAGAAGTGACCGCTCAACCGGACCCGGTCCTCCTCGACCAGGGTCCAGCTCTCCTTCAGCAGCCGCGCGAAGTTGTCCATCGGGGGCGCTCCTTCTTCTGACGGCGGATCGGGCCCAGACAGAATCTCCACGGAGCGTGTATGAAGGTCGCACAGAATGTGCGATCGCATCATGAGGGCTGCTCGCCGGAGGGCGGGTGCCACCCGGAGCGTCGGCGGTCGGGCAGAGTGGACCAGTGACCGTTGAGCTCACCCGCCCGGTGTCCCGCCGGATGCTCGGCACCGAGACGGTGCTGGTACTCGGCCTCTCGCTCGGCCAGTCGGCCGTGTACGCCGCCGTGTCGATCATCGCGAAGCTGACCGCCGAAGGCGGCCTGTCGCGGCAGACCGCCGCGTTGAACACCTCCGCGTCGGCCCGCCCTTATCTGGACCTGACATACCAGCTGCTCGGCATCGTCTTCGCGCTGCTGCCGGTGCTGCTGGCCGTACACCTGTTGGCGCGGGATCCCGGCGATCCGGTGCGGACCCTCGGCCTGGACACCGGACGGCCCGGGTCCGACCTGGCCCGGGGAGCCGGGCTGGCGGCGCTGATCGGACTTCCCGGCCTGGCGCTGTTCTGGGCGGCGGCCCAACTCGGCATCAACGCCACCCTGGTGCCGGCCGCCCTGCCCGAGCTGTGGTGGACGGTGCCGGTGCTGATCCTCGCCGCGTTCCAGAACAGCATCCTGGAGGAGGTGATCGTGGTCGGCTACCTGATGACCCGGCTGCGCCAGCTCCAGTGGCGGGTCGGCGCGATCATCGCCACGAGCGCGCTGCTGCGTGCGTCCTACCACCTCTACCAGGGATTCGGCGCATTCGTCGGTAACGCGGTGATGGGTGTCGTGTTCAGCCTCTTCTACCTGCGTACCCGTCGGGTGATGCCACTGATCGTGGCGCACGCCCTGCTCGACATCGTCGCCTTCCTCGGCTACGCCCTGCTGCCCCGCGAGTGGTTCACCTGGCTCTGACCGGCCGCCCTCCTGTCCGAAGTTGATCATCGGCGGGTCATCACGCAAACCTCTTGGTCAACCGGCTCCGTCAGTGACCGAGGCGAGGCCGGCGGGCCGGATGGTAGTGGGTGGTGGCGCGGTAGTGGGTGGTGGCTCGGGCGGCCAGCCGTTCGGCCACCGCCGAGTTGCCGGCCGCCGCGGTCAACGCCGCCGTACCCGGCAGCAGCCGGGACACCAGGCGCAACGCCAGCCAACCACTCGCCTGTGCGGCCAGTGGGGCCGCCAGTCGCCAGGCCGCCTCGACCGCCCGGAGCCAGGGATCCTCCTCCGCCGGCTCGGGCGTCGCCCGCGCCGCCGCCAGCGCCGACTCCGCGCTAGCCAGGTCGGGATGCACCTGAGTCAGTGTGAGTAGTTCCGCCGCCCGGTCCGGATGCGCCGGATCATGTCCGTACGCCGCCGCCAGATGCAGCACCAGGTTCGCCTGTGACCACAGCACCACGGTCAGTTCGACCACCGGCGCCAAGAACCCGGTGAGCGCGGCGGTCGCCCCACCGACGCCGGCCTGCCGGACGAAGCGTCGAGTGGCCAGCCGGGCCAACCCGTCCGCATCCGCCCCCGGGTACAACTCCCGCAGCCGCCGCACCCACTCGGCCGCGCTGGGCCCGAGGACCTCCACCGCGGCCAGAGCCAGCAACTCCGGGGCGAAGCCCGGGTGGTCGAGCACTCGCGCGACGATCACCCGCAGCTCCGATTCCGGCGTACGCTCCGAGATGTCGCGCCCGGCACCGTCGTCGAGTAGCGGGACTCCAGCCGCCGCGCTCGTGGTCGTTCCGCTGGTGGGCGTTTCGCCGGTGACCGGCGCGCCGACGGCTGTCTCGCTGGTAGGCGTGTCGCCCGTGACCGGTCCGCCGGTGGCCGTCCGACGGGCTGCCTTCTTCGTGGCTTTCCGGGCCGCCTTGACCGGTGCCGTCTCGGTGGCCGACGCCGGAGCAGCCTCGCCCGGGGCGGCAGCCGCGCCGGTTGCCGTTCGCCGCGTGGCCTTCCTCGCTCCCTGCGCGACGCTTGTCACCCCGCTGGTCGGCTCAGGTGCCGTCCGGTCGCCGCGCCGTGCCCCTTTTCGCGCCGCCGCTTTCCCTGCCGGAGTCCCTCCAGCCTCGCCCGCTGCCGACCGCGTCGTTTCGCTGCCCGTCTGCCCCGAGGCCGTCTCCCCCGAAGCCGTCTCCCCGGTGTCGGCGGCGCCGGCGTCGGTGGTCCGGGAAACCGTCTCGCTGTCGTCGATCCGCCCAGTTCCCGCCTTCGTGGTGTCGACGGCCCGACCCTCGGCAGCGGAGGCTTCGGGGCCGGAACCGGCAGAACCGCCCTGAATCGGCGGTACCCGGCCCGGGGCCGCCTTCCTGCGCGTGGGTCTGACGTCAGCCGGAGCCTTGTCCGCTCCGGCGGCGTCGACACCCGCCGCCGGCTGGCCGGTCCGACCGCGGCGCCGCGCCGCGGGTACCGCCGTCGCATCCCCGCTCTTTCCGGTGACCGGCGACGCCGTACGCCCGCTCGGGTCGGCTACCCCGGGGCCGCTGGCGAAAGGCTGTACCGGGGCGGCCGGAGGCCCGGACACGTCCGGGTCGGACCGGCGTGGCAGCGTCTGCTCTGGCACCGGTGGGGGCTGGAAAAGCACGCTCGGAGCCGCCTTCGACCGCCGAGGACGGGACCCGGCAGGATCCTCCTGGTCCTCGGGCGGCGGCGGTGCCGGAGGTGGCGTGAAGGTCGCCTTCGGGGAGCGTCGACGGGCTCCCTCAGCAGGCTCACGGCGGTTGTGCTCGCTGGACGGCTGCTCCTGCATGTCGATGGAGCGTAGTCCTGATCACACCAATGCACAGCGGGAGCCGTCCCGGACACCTGGGCGCAGCCTGTTCCGGTAGTCGCTTTGCCCCCGGCCGGGCGGGGCCTGTATCCTCGGGCGCGGTGGCCTGCGGGCCACCTGGGAGACTTCGCCTAGTCTGGTCTATGGCGCCGCACTGCTAATGCGGTTGGGGTCTTAAAGCCCCTCCCGGGTTCGAATCCCGGAGTCTCCGCGCGAAGGCCGGGTGTGTAGACTGGCCGAGCACCAGCGCCCGTAGCTCAACGGATAGAGCATCTGACTACGGATCAGAAGGTTAGGGGTTCGAGTCCCTTCGGGCGCACTTCACAATCAAGGCCGCGACCAGCGTAAACGCCGGTTGCGGCCTTGATTGTTTCCCAGGATGTGCCGTGATCTTCCACGATGTGGGAGCTTGGTGCTCCGTCGGTGCTCCGTTGTCACCGTGCTGTCCGGGTGGGGGTTCGTGCCTGTCCGTGCTGACCAGTGCGTTTGCGTGGCGCCTGGTCTGGATCATGGTCGGGTGTCGGCGGGTGAGCGTACGGCTGTTGTCCACTGTGGTGGGTGTTGTGAATCTTCTCTGCCGGTTTGTGTTCGGGCTGTCGGCCGCCGTTGGTCTGGGCTGGCGTACGGCGGCGAGCGGGGTCGGGACGTTGGGCAGGGCGAGCATCGGGGGTTGACGGTCGGGAGGTCGATGCATCTGATTCCCGCACTTTTGACCGGCGCGGCGGATCGGGGCAGTGCCAACCCGTCGGCGTGATGGGCGACCTCGGCGCATTCGGCCGGGTCCCGCCCGGGCATCGCTGCCGGGGGTACTCCCGACCCGAGGTCGGTTCGACGGTCGCACGTGACGCGACCGGCCCGCGTGCCAGGTCAGGTCGACATCGGCGGACTTGGCCGTCGTTGCCGCTGATCGTCGGTGACCCTTAACGGTCTCGTCGGCGCGTCGTCGGCAGGGGTGGATCCGGGCGGCGGGACCCACATCGACTAGCCGGACGCTGATACAGCCCTGACCTACGGTGAGGGACCACCTCCCGGGACGGCCGGCGGTGCGCGCTCATGGCCGATGAGCGCGCACATCTGAGCGCGAACTCGACTGGCTTCACAGCTTGGCTCGCGCATGCTCGATGCTTCGAGGCCGGCTGCTCACGGTCGGCGGCTACCGCCACCCCCTGCTGAAACCCGCTCGCGTTGCCGTCGGCCCGGGTCGCAGAATGGTCGGGTGCTCGTCGTCCTCGACGCCAACGCGCTTACTGCCGACCCCCGCCTCACCGGATCCGTGTGGGAGTTGCTCGCCGCCCGAGTCTCCGCCGGTTACGACACGGTGGTGGTCCCGGCCGTCGCGTTCATCGAGGTCGTCGCCAACCAGCGACGCGAGGCGGCGGTCGTCCGGCAGGTCCTAGACAAGCACGGGCCACGGCTGCGGAAGCTGGGCGCCGACGACGCGGCGTCGGCGTTCCGCGGGTCGCTCGATCGGCTCGCCGCCGGCTACGAGACCTGGCTGCAGGAACGGCTGGCAACGCTCGGGTTCGTCGTGGACGCGATGCCGGACGTTGACCACGAGACCCTCGTGAAGTGGGCGACCCAGCGCCGGCGCCCGTTCAACGACAACGGAGGCGGCTACCGGGACGCGCTCGTCTGGTCGGCGGTCGTCGCGCGGCTCGCCCGGACGCACGCCGACGCGGCGTTCCTGGTCTCCGGCGACAAGACGTTCACCGCGGACGGCGGCGAGCTGCACCCCGACCTAGCCACCGACCTGCCCCAGGGCGGCAGCGTCATGGTGGTCCCGACTGCCGCCAAGCTGGCCGAGGTGTTGTTCGCATCGCTGCGCGGCACCACGGGCCCGGACGTCGACCCGCGTTTGTCGGCGTACGTCACGGGCCTCGACGCAGCGTCGCTGGTCGACTGGGTTGCCGACCGCCTCGACGACGCGCTCGCCAGGTTCGACCTGAGTCCCGAGGCGCTGGCGTTGCCACGGTGGAGCGAGGGCGTCGCCGTCGAAGACACCTACGTCCTCGAGCTGGACCGGCGGGCGGAGCTGGCAGGCGGGTTCAGCGGCTCGGCGCTGGTGCCCTTCGACGCCCGGATCGAGATCGGGCTCTCCTTCGAGCTGGACGCGCTTGACGCCGATGCGGCTGGGCTCGCGTCATCCGACCACGGCGGAAGGGACCGCGTCTGGGTCACCCTGCATAAGCCTGTCGACGTGCGGCTTCTGGTGAAGTTCGACGGGCAACACCACCTGCCCACGACCCTAGACGTCCTGTCGGTCCAGGCCCCGAACGACGACCCTGGCCATGACGAATGGGTGCCCCCGGACCATTGCCACGCGCAGCGTCGCCGGGCGTGACGGTCACGTAGTGGAACGCTCGGGTTTCCTCGCAGCGCGCAGTAGGAAGATGATGTTGGTGAGTCCGTCAAGATCGGCATTGAAGGGAGCTCTTGACCGGCGCGGGTGCCCGCAGGTAGCCGCGATCCGCGCCCTACGGCTACGACGTAGGCATCAGTGTGTTCGGCGTGGTGCTCATGCACCGCTTTTGCTGGCGGGGGAGTCCTGCGGCGCTCACCTTTAGGTGATATCTCTGTCGGAGCCACGGCGATTGCCGTCCGCGGACGCGATAGGTCCGAGAGGTCTGCGAAGAACGCGCTCCCCGTCGCGCGGGCAGCCTGCTCTTGATGCAGGTCTGCGGCACCAAACCGGAAAACGTAACACCAGCCCCCTGTCGCGGCCGAAAGTCAGCTAGTCGCCAGGGTTGGCTGCTGCCCAGCGGAGAAGACTGGTGTATGCCGCGATCGCGGCATACACGTCCTCGCGTAGTCCGGCCATGGTGATCAGTTGGGATCCGCGGGTCCGGCGGTCCACAAGGTGCCACTCCACTCGCTGGGTCTTGCCTGCTCCGTCGGGTCGCGGGTAAGCCTCGCTGATGACTCGGGTGATGTTCCCGTGCGCTAATTCGTTGCGGCGCCTGATTGCGGCCCATAGCTCCTCGCGTGGGAAGCTGCGGTCTGCGTCTGGGGATGCGCCGCTAGCCAGAAGCGACTCCACACGATTTAGTCGTTTGCCGATCATCCACTGGTCTAGCTCGCTTCGACGCGTCTCAGGATCGTTCGGTCTTTCCAGCTGCAGGATCACGTCGCCGAGAAGATCCTCCAAGGCAGTGCTCTGCGTTATAACGAGACCTCGCCGTTCATCAAGCGCGCTGCGTTCAGCGACTTCTTCCCAGTCAAGGTCGACCGTGTCGTGGAATGACAGGAGGAGGTCACAGTTTGAGAAGACGCTCAAGGGTTCGTCCGAGTCGTCGTCGAACGACACCTCGACCACGTCGACCGACATCTCCTCAAGGCTCCGAACGTTGTGCTCGTCTAGCATCCCGACGTAGGCCCAGTCGACGGTGTACGAACAGGCCACGTCGGGATAGTCCGGCGTCCAGAAGGCGCAGCGCCAACCGCTGACGTCTGGAACGAGATCCGAACTCTTGCGCCGCACGTCGCCGTGACGGGGGCACCTCATGTGTGCGGCGATCGGAGCAGCCTGCCAGCGACCAAGTAGCGCGACCTGCTCAGCAGTGAACGGTGCGTGGACCTTTGGCGTGTCGGTTGGAAGTCCCAGCGTGATTCGGAGCGCCACTCGGTGTCTCCCCTACCTCGTTTCTGCGACGGCCAGCTCGGTGGCGACGGTGCCCCACGCCCCTATCCTGCCGTAGCGCCATCACCCTAGGCGGCCGTCATCGCGGCGTTTCCGGGCCGCTAGTGAGGACCGGGATAGTGAGCGGCCAGGTCGCGGACGCCGGATCCGACGCGGCGCACTCGGAATGGATCTTGATCTAGATCAGCGACATCTGCTCGTGGTCGGGGAGGTTGAAGTACACGATACGGGCGGTGTCGATGGTGCCTGTGCCGGCGAGTTGTTGGGCTTCCCGAGCATTGCGGACGTAGACCCAGACGGCAGGGGGCAGCCGGTGCAGCGAAACGGGGCTGGGCCGGAGCACCCCGTGTAGCCGCTGGCGAATGTAAATGGCGATGCCGTAGGCGCGGTCCGGGGTGGGGCCCTGGGCGTCGAACTCGGGGCGGGCGGCGTGTGTCTTCCACAGCGGCTCCGCGACGGCCTCGCGGAGTTCGTGGATCTGCGCGGCAGACAACTCCCCCCACCACCGGTCCGCGGCCAGTCGCTCGTCCTGCTCTTGGCACAGCCGCTGCTGCTCGGCGGCGCGTTGCTGTGCCTGCCGCAGCTTCTCCTCGGCTTCGCGTCGCTGGCGTGCCTGTTCGGCGTCGGCCGCCCATTTCCGAAGTTGCTCGTCTCGCCGGGCGGCCTCCTCCGCTGCCCTGATCTCGCGTTGCCGTTGCTCGTCTTGGCGTCGGGCCTCGGCTTCGGCTGCGGTCTGCTGCTCGGCCTGGCGTTGCTGCTCTTCCCGTTGGCGCTTGCGTGCGTCCTGGCGTTGCCGCATCGCCTCGTGCCGGGTCTCGGTATCGATATGCGGGCTGGAGGTCCAGACCAGGCGCCGCCGGCGGTAGACGTGGTCGGAGCCGAACCAGACCCGCCGGTATCGGGGGCGGAGCTCGTGCACGACGGGCTGCCCTCGCGACGCCCAGCGGACGAAGGCGGTCAGCTCCAGCGTGTCGACGGCTACCCAGGCGCCGTAATCGATGTCGAATGCGGCCGGACCCTCCACGACGGTCCAGGCCTGGCCCTGGGCAGGTTCGCGGACCCGGATTGACGGCACGTGTCCCATCCACGGGGCCTGCGCGGCCGGACTGACCCAGCACACGCCGACACCGGCGGAGCGGTATCGCTCGGTGCGCTCCTGGATGTCGTCGATGGTGATGGGCGACAGTTGGGCCTCCCAGGCGATGCGTCGGGTGCCGTCGTGCGAGGAAGCGAGCACGTCGGCGCGCCAGGTGCCATCCGGGGAACGAACCTCCAGCTCGGCGTGCCAATCAGCGGCACGTACCGCGGTGGCCAGTTCCAGCTTAAGGAGGTGATGCTCCAGCGACTCGTTCAGCCAGGCGCAGTCGGCGGGGCGTCCAGGGTCATGGGCGAAGTACCTGAGGTTGCGGGCGGACACCTTGGCATGCACACCATGCCCGCACTCCGGACACCGCAACGCCACGCGAGGCCGAGTCTTGTGCACCGCCGGCCAGGTCAGGCCGCAGCCGAGGTCGGGCAAGGTGGCGTCGATGCGGCCAGCCTCGGGATGGATCGCCGCGAAGGCCATGTCATCGCCGCCGTGTGATCTTGTTGTCGACAGCCGGGCCGCCGCTGGTGCCCTTGCGGATCTCGCCCACCGCGTACCTCTCACTGATGATCGCGGAATTGCGTATACACCGAGCATGGCAGAGCGGTACGACAACATCACTGCTCGTGCCGGCCCCGCCTCTGGTCGTGTGCTGACGCTGGTCAGCGGCGAGGTGCTGGATCACCAGCAACCCTGCGGCTCGCCCAGCGGCTCACTGACTCGTAAATCCATGAGTGCTTGTGGTACGGCCCGCCTCGCTTCAGCGTTGAGGCGGACCCCACCGATACTGAAGGGGAACTTGTTCGACATCCACAGCAGCCCCGACAATCGGGCGGGCATCGTCCATCGGAACGGATGCGCTAGGTCAACCTGACACGAGCCAATGTGCCAATCGCCTGGGTTGAACTGGAACGTCATAACCTGCTCGCCAGCGAGCAGGTTATCGACGTTGGTCAGCTCGAGCCCGGTGAAAGGGTGGGCGCCGACCGCCACGACGAACGGTACGTCGTGCGTGTCGATGACGTCGGCGTACTTTCTGACCTTGGCGTCGACGGCCGCGGCGAGCCTGCGGGCGTCAACAGGGCCCGCGATACCACTCGGAGAGGCGAACTGCGCGCAGAGTCCGCTGGCTGAGCGGAGCGGACCGAACCGATCGCGCACCACGGTAAACCGGTAGCCATGCGTATCGATCACTGCTGGCGGGACCGGTGAAGCGAGTAGCCGCCCGCGCAGGTCCCGTGCGATCCGCTTGGCGGTGCCAGCCTCGGGCGGTCTGGGTGGCACGTTGCCGCGAGCGGCCATGCCAAGGACAACACCCACCGGGATCTTCCTGATCAACTGGTCGAGGTAGTGCCACCCCCGGATCTGCCCGAAGGTCTGCCTCGCCGGCTGGTCGGTGTGAACCTCCACGAACATGGCCGGCTTCCCGTCCGCGCCAAGCACGGTCCAGTCCGGGGTGAGCCTGCCATGTTCACCTTCGTATACGGCGGTGAAGCTGGCCCCTCGAAGCGCCGCACCGGCCGCGAGCTCGAAGACACACGGCCAGTGACTTTCGTCGAGCCACAACTTTCGCCCGAATTCTGCGGCCTGCTTCGCGGCGAGTAGATCAAGCTGCTCGCTGAGCCAGGCGCGCCGCGGCGCGTACTCTTCATCAACAGCGATGTCGTAGGTAAGTTGTCGTCCAGAACGCGGCCGAGTGCCGAAGCGACGCCGATGTTCTTCGACAAACTCTGGGCCGAACCACAGTTGTTGCTCCACGAGGGAATCATCACGAGAAACGCCCAGCGCGGCCACAGCTATATAGCCGAGATGTCTCCGCAGACTGACCGTGTCTCGATACTCGGTTGCCGGTGCTGGGTCAGCGGCTGGAGCAGCTGCCCTTGAACGGAGGTCTCCGTCAGGGGACCTGATGTGGCGGGGTGTGAGCGCCGCTGTGCCCGACGGTGTGGGAGCCGGCGTGGACGGCGGCGGTGATGGCCTCGGGTAGCGGGGTGTGGCGGGCGAGGTCGAAGGCGAGACAGCCGAGAAAGGCGTCGCCGGCTCCGGTGGTGTCGACGACCGGGACGGCCGGTGCCGGCATGGTGCCGGATCCGTGGGGGTGGGTAAAGGCGGCGCCGTTGGGGCCTGCGGTGACGATAACGGTACGAGGGCCGAGGCGTTGCAGTGCGGCGGCGGAGTCGAGCGGGTTGCCGGTGTTGGTGCGCAGGATGGCGGCGGCTTCGTGCTGGTTGACCACGAGGACGTCGAGTTCCGCGAGCAGCCGGGGGTCGAGGTCGGGGTGGGGGACGAGGTTGCCGAGGATGATCGGTGCGCGGCGGTGGCTTAGCAGTGTGGTTACGGGTTCGGGTGGCAGGTCGAGCTGAACGATCACGGCTTCGGTGGTGAGGCCGGCGGTGGCGCGGTGGATGTCGTCCGTGGTGAGTTCGGTGGCGGGTGAGAGTGCCAGGGTGATGTAACTTTCGCCGTCTGGGGTCACCTCGATAATGGCCGCGCCGGTGGTGGCGTCGGGGACGAGCCGGACGTGGCGGGTGTCGACCTTGGCGTCGGTCAGTGTTGCAGTGATCTGGTGGCCCCAGGTGTCCGCGCCGACGTTGGCGATCAGGGCAGCGCGCCCGCCGCGGCTGGCGGCGGCGATGGCCTGGTTGAGGCTTTTGCCGCCGGCATTGACGGGTGAAGCCGAGCCGATGGCGGTGCGGCCAGGTCGGGCACGGTGGGGTACATGGATGGTCAGGTCGATGTTGGCCCGGCCGACGAAGGCGGCATCGACCCTGTCACCGACCCCGCTGCTGTCGGTCACGAGGTCGCTGTGGAAGCGGCCAGGGCGGCGTGCAACTGCTGCACCGCAGGGTCGGTAGGAAACGCCGCGAGCTGGCGGCCTGCGATTGCGACCTCGCGTTGAATTCGTGCCGAGCGGGTGAGGTTGGCCAGGTTGAGCGCGGCGAGGGCGGCGGCAGCGGCCGGCCCGGGTTCATCGGCGGCGGCGTGGGCGACGGCGGTGCGCGCCAGATAGCGGCCCCGTTCACGTCGGTACGTTTCGGGCCACGCGTCGAGAGCCTCCCCGAAACACCGGACGGCGGCGCTGGGGCGGCCCAGCCGAAGCCAGCCCTCGCCCTCCTGCGCGCTGATGTATGCCGTGGTGCAGAACGCACCGAGCCCACCGCCGTCTGTTCCGGTGGCGGCAGCGAGGTGGTGGGCCTCGTCGATGGCGGCCCGGAACGAGCCAGTGTCACCTTCGACCGTGTGCCCGTGGGCGCGCTGCACCGCCGCGAACGCGCGCACCTGCTCCCGGATGCTGCCAGCGCGCTCGGCGGCACGGGCAAGCCCGAGTACGCGGTCCTGGTCGGCGGCGTCGCTGGCCCGCTGCGCCATGCGAGCGAAAACGTAGGCGGTGAACTCCATGTCGCCGGCTTCTTGGGCCATGGTCAACGCTTGGGCGAGCCACCATTCGCCGGCGTCCCGGTCGCCCATATCGTCGCTGAGCCAGCCGGCGAATTCTGCCCACCGGGCCTCGGTACTCAACAGCGCGTCGCGCAGGCTGCCTCGTGCGGCTCGGCGGTAGTCGGCGATGTGGCCGAGCTGCTGGCGGGCCGTGGGGAGGATCGCTGCGGCGCCGACCCGGTTGTCGGATTCCACGAGCACCGACCGCAGTGCCGCGAAGTGCTCCACGACGGCCGGATCAACTTGCGCCGCCCGTGTCGCTGCGAGGAGTGGTTCCGCACTCGCCAGGGACGCCACCACACTGCCGGGGACCGCCTGCAGGAGAGACCGGCGGCTGACCTGAACGTGCCGTCCTCGCCCGTCTGCCACAGTCATCACAATATCCGTCTCCCCTGCGGGCTGGCCGCTTGAGCCAGTCACCAGGGTGGTGCCGGCTGCGGTCAGAGCGGTGGTGAATGCTGCTGTTCCCCTGGCCCGGCGGTACTTCTGTTCAATGGTCGCGACCCGGTCGTACCCGGCGGTGAGGGCGCCGTCGGTGTCGAGGACCTCGTCACAGCGTTTCCAGAAGGCCCGGTCCGGGTGCTGGCGTCCGACTTCGGTATTCGCGATCGTGCTGCGGCCGGTGAGGATCCTGGGCGCCAGTGAGTGCTGGGTGTGGCCAGCCGCCTTGCGGTACGCGGCCAACTGCTGGCCGAGCGCGCGCCACGCTTCGCTTACGTCGTGCGGATCTGCCACCGCCGCCTCCCCGGGGCCATCGCACCTCGGCTGGCTAAGCGAGATAACTCGGTGCCGGCCAGAGGCGGTCTTCGATGTGAGTCGTTACCCTACCGTGCGGTCGTGCCTGCGTAGGTCGTTCACCCGCCGTTGCTGGCAGCGGCTTCCGTTGCGGGCGGTCGCCTGTCACGGCCGGGCGGCGTGCAGGGCGATACGGCTGCGGGTGTGACATCGAGGAAAGGTGCCCCGTCGGCGTCGATGGGTGACAGCCCGGCAGGCCCTCGCGTCTACACGCCTGGGCATCAGATCGTTACAGTTCGTGGATGATTGTGTGGGTCGCGTCGTTCCCCCGCTCCGGTAACACCTTCCTGCGGATCGTCCTGCATCGCATGTACGGCCTCCGTACTTCAACGATCTATGACGTCGATGGCGTGGCCGCCCGCTTGGGGCCAGATCTCATCGGCTTCACCGAGCGTTTTGCGCCACTCGGCGAGCTGCGGGCGGCGCCCGATGCGTACTTCATCAAGACCCACCGGCAGCGTGACGCGGACGTCCACGACGATGACCGCGCCATCTGTCTGATCCGTGACGGTCGCGATGCTCTGGTCTCCTGGGCGCGCCAGGACAGTGAAGATGATTCGAGCCGCTACGAGGTTGAACTCCGCGCAAAGATCCTTCGCCAGAGCGTGGTCGGTACCGGTAGCTGGGGCAGCAATGTCCTCAGCTGGCTCCAGCCACCGGTGCCGCACCGATACGTGCTGCGCTACGAGGACCTGACCCGCGCACCAGCAGCGACCGTGCAAGCCCTCATCGCCGCCATGACCCCCGAACTCACACCGCTCGCGGATGCTTCGATCCCGTCCCTCGCCGAACTTCGCCAAGCCGACGACCAGTTCTTTCGCCGCGGCCGTACCGGCAGTCACCGTGACGAGTTGCCTGAGGATCTCCACGAGCTGTTCTGGTCCCGCGCCGACAACCGTGCCGCCATGCAACTGCTCGGCTACGCCGCCCCAACGGCACCGGGCAACGACTAACGGGACCGGCAGGACCAGAGAATTGCAAGACCCGCCCCCACCTTCTGCCATGACGGTGTAGCCGTCGATCATGGTGCTTGAGGTTGCCGAGCTAGCACCCACGCTGCACCGGCAGGTTGCGCAAGGTTGCTTTCCAAGGCAGGAATGCGGCGCTGGCGGCGGTGAGGGCAGCCGTGGCGGTGATGGCGGTGCGGGGGTCGGTGGCGGCTGCGAGGATGCCAGTCGCCGCGATGAAGATCGGCTGGGTCAGTTTGCTGCTGATGGACCAAACGGTCAGGACGCGGGACAGGCAGTGTTCGCTGGTGTGGGTCATGCGGTAGGTGGCGAAGGTGGGGTTGAAGGCGCCGGCGAAGAAGAGCAGGAGCGTCTCCGCGATCACGATGATGATCAGGCCGGGTGTGCCGGGTTGTGCGAGCGGGATGAGACCCATCCAGAGGGTACGGCCCACTCCGGTGGTGAGCAGTACCGCGTGGAGGCCGTAGCGGTTGGTGAGGGGGCCAGCGGTCAGGGAGCCGAGGATTCCGCCGACGCAGGGCAGCCCGAGGGCTAGGCCGTACTGCCATGGCGCGAGGTGTAGGTCGCGGAGCATGAGCACCGTGACGACGGGCATAGCGGCCATGATGGCGCCGCCGAAGATGAGCGCGTTGATCAGCAACGCCCGCAGGCTGGCGTGGTGGAGGATGTACCGCCAGCCCTCGACGATTTCCCTGCCTCGGCGGGTCGCGGGGTGGCGTGGGGGCGGTGGTGGCTCGGGGCTGCGCAGGCGGCGGATTCCGAGTGCGGACAGCAGGAAGCTGACGGCGTCGACGGTGACGGACGCGGTGGTGCCGAGCCAGGAGACGAGGATCCCGCCGATGGGTGACCCGATGCTGTTCGCCGTCCACTGGGAGGTGTCGAGCCGGCCGATGGCGGTGACGCGCTGCTCGGTCGTGACCAGGTTCTTCAGGTGTGCGCTGCTGGCAGCGCCGAACGCGATACCGCCGGTGGTCTGGACGATCGCCACGACGCACAGCTGCGCATAGGTCAGCTCGTGCAGCGCGGCGGTGACGGGGATGCTGGCGAGGGCCGCACAGCGAAGCAGGTCGGCGCCGCACATGACGGGTCGCTTACGGCGGAACTCGATCCAGGGTCCCAGCGGCAGGACGATGACCGCTGAGACGATGCCGGAGATCACCGCGAGCAGGGAGACCTGCAAACTCGATGCGTCCAGCAGCAGGATCGCGACCAGCGGCAGCGCGCCTGCCCCAACAGACGATCCCAGTTCGCTGACCGAGTAGGCGCCCCACAGGCGGTAGAAGTCACGGCTCAGAGGCGACGATGCCCCACCAGCGGCCGGTGGCCGATGGTGGGCCGGCACGCTGGCGGTCGTCCGGCTTCTGGTCACCGCGTCAGTGCCCGAGGGCCACGACGTGCCTGCCGCAGCGTCTGGCGCAACTGCGCGAGTCGAGACCTGGGCATGCCGGCGGCCGATAGGTGGGTGCGTATGCAGAGCTGGCGCCGGCCCACCCAGTAAGGATCATCCATGGGACGTTTCGCTACTACTGGCTGGCCGTCCTGGCGCCCGATGGCAACGAGGGCCCTGTCCGAGCGGCGTACGACCCGCTCGATGCCCACCCCGGCGGGCGCGGCACCGGCGACGAGCGCCGCGCACACGATGCCCGCCGCGCCCATCGGGACGCCCACACGGTCCGGGGTTGTCACATGAGGTGTGGTCACGGGACGGCTGGTAGTAGGTCGCTGTCGCGACCAGTCAACGGTAGGCCGGCGGCAGTGGCGATGAGGCCGATCGCTTCTTCCATCGAGATGCTCTCAGGCAGGACGAGTTCGCCCGGCCAGCCGAGAAGGTCGCGCGGGGCGTACCAGTTGCGCATGATGTCGGGGGTGAACTCCGTCGCCTCCGGGCGCGTTTCGTGTCGCCGCAGCGTCTCGGGTAGCGACACGTCTAGATAGACGAACAACGTCCGCCCGCGATGGGCTTCGCGCAGTTCCGTGAGCATGGTGCGGTACCGGGCGGCATGCATGATCCCTTCCAGGATCACGTGGTAGCCGTGGTCGAGGCAGAAACGGACGTTCTGCGCGATGAGCGCGGGTGCCAGGCCACCTGGCTTGTCGCGTTCTCTGAGCAGGATCCGGCGGAGGTGGTCTTGCTCGACGAGGGCGCAGCCGCGGCCGTGCCGGCGCCGCAACACGCGGGCGATGGTGCTCTTCCCGGAACCGGAGTTGCCGCGGATGCAGACGAGGATCGTCTCGGGGCTGCCGGTGTGAGTCAGGTCGTCCATCGCGACGCTCCTCATGACGAGACAGGCTGGTGCTGGTGCGGAACCTGACCCTCCGCATGGGCATCGGCGACCTCGTCCAGGCAGTCGACCCCGCTTCCATAGCCGGCCGCTTGGAGGTTGAACAGTTCGGCGTACCGCCCGTCGGAGGTCATGAGCTGGTCGTGGGTGCCGGTCTCGATAAGACGGCCGTGGTGCATGACGTAGATGCGGTCGGCGTGGCGGACATTGGCGAGCCGGTGGGTGATCAAGATGGTGATGCCGGTGCCCTGCCGGTCGCGGATGGCCTGGAAGAGGGCGTCCTCGGCGCGGGGGTCGAGGGCGGAGGACGGCTCGTCCATGATGAGTACGTCGGCGTCGCGCAGGAAGCCGCGGGCGGCGGTGATGCGTTGCCACTGGCCGCCGGAGAGGTCCTGGCCGCCAGCGAAGGTGCGGTCCAGCAGGGTCTCGTACCCGTGGGGCAGCTCGGAGATCATGTCGTGGGCGACCGCGCGGGTGGCGGCGGCCTCGATCCGGTCCTGCTCCGTCGTGGTGCTGATGTCGCCGATGGCGATGTTGGTGGCCGCAGTGAACGGCCACTTGTGGTACTCCTGCGTCACGACCCCGATCCGGGCCCGCAGCGCGCCGGTGCCCCAGTCGTCGCCGGACTGCCCGTTGTAGCGGATGGTGCCGCTGGTGGGGGTGCGGAGGGTGGCGATCATGGTGGCGAGGGTGGACTTGCCGGAGCCGTTCTCCCCTACGAACGCCACGGTCTGCCCGGCGGAGATGGTCAGGGTGACGCGGTCGACGGCCGGGGTGTCGCGGTCGGGGTAGCGCAGGCTCACTGCGTCGACGGTGATCTCCCGCAGCCGCTCCGTGATCGGCGCACCGGCGGCCCGGTCGGTGGGTGGTGGCAGGTAGTCGGCGGCCCGGGTCATGAAGCCGGTGTAGTCGCGGAAGTGCTGCCCCTCGGTGTAGACGCGGTCGACCTGGAACGTCACCACGGCCAGCGAGCGTTGCGCGGACTGCACGGCGATCACGCAGGTCGCGGCGGCGGCGAGCGGGATCTGACCGTCGACGAGCAGCAGGCCGAGCAGGACGTAGACCACGGCGGTGGCGACCCCGCCGATCATCGCGCCGACGGTGGTGGTCGTGGTGACCCGGCGGGCCAGGGCGAGTTGGATCCGGGTCTCCACACTCATGACCCGGTCGTACTGGTCGAGCAGGAAGTCACGCAGGCCGTAGGAGCGCAGTTCGGGGGCGGAGTCGCGTTCGGCCATCAGCCGGTGCAGCAGCCACAGCCGGCGGCGGCGTACCGACCCGGCGGCGTAGGTCTGATAGCGCAGGTGCCCGGCCCGCAGTGCCGCCCAGCCGTTCGGCACGGTCGCCACCAGCAGGGCGAGCAGCAGCAGCGGGTGGACCACCACCACGGCGACCGCGACGGCGATCACGCCGGCCAGGCCGGCGAGCAGGTTCATCGACGCCTGGACCAGGGAGGTGGTGGAGTTCGCGCCGCGGGAGGCGCGTTCCATGTCGTCGGCGAACGCGTCGGCGTCGAAGGCCTCCAGGCGTACGGCGGTGGTCACCTCGAACAGCCCGCGTTCGACCTCCCGGTCGACCTTCGGGGTGAGGCCGTTCTGGGCGTATCCCATGGCGGTGGCCATGCCGGCGCGCAGCGCGGTGGCCGCCGCGAGCGCGGCCAGGGCGGGTAGCGCGGCGGTCACTTTGTCGGCGGTCGGGCCGCCGGCGAAGAGTTCCACCAGCACCCGCTGCGCCGCGAGGAGCCCGAACGCTGACATCACCCCGGCGACCACCGTGGTCGCCGCCACCACTGACGTGCGCGCCCGGTCGGCGCGCCAACTCACCGTGAGCGCGGCCCAGACCAGGCGGGGTAGTTCGGAGAAGACGGCGAACAGGCCGGCTTGCGCTCGCGCCCGCACGCCGGTCTCCCACCACACCTCCCGCAGCTCCGGCAGCACCGAATCCCGCTGCAGTGGTGCGGGACGGGCGGGCGTGCGGTCAGGGTGGTCGGTTTTCGGCATGGCGGTACCTCCCGAAGGTGAGCACGGTGGGCGGTGGTGGTGTCTCGATGCGAACGGCGGGAGCGGAGGTGTCCCGTTGGCGTCCCGGCTGGAGCAGCCGACACTTCGCCCTTCCGGGCGGTGGGTCTCCGGTCAGGTGACTCGGACGCCGTCTTCGAGGTAGTAGCTGCACCCGTCCGCACGGGCGTTCAGCGCCTCGGTGATCCGGCGGGTCAGCAACGGCGGTAGCCGCTGGGCGGCCTCTGGCGGGTCGGAGAAGGCCCAGCCCTTCAACTCGCCGGGCGGCACCACGATCCGTTCGTGCACGCGGGGGTCGAGGGTGCCGCCGTCGTAGATGACCATGAGGCCCTCGGTGCGCTGAGTGCGGGCCGGCACCCAGTCCACAACGAGCAACCGACCCGGTGCCAGGTCCAGGCCGAGTTCCTCCCGGCACTCCCGGATCGCGGCTTGGTATGGCGACTCGTCCGCCTCGACGCACCCGCCGGGAACTTCCCAGCCCGCCTTGTAGACCGGCTCGACCAGCAGAACCCGATCGTCCGCGTCGGTGATCAACAGCCCGGCGGCCATCCGCTTACGGGGCAAGCCAGCGGTGACGTCGCGGCGTTCGGAGGGCATGAAGGGACCGTAGGACGCCGGCCGGTCGACACGCCCGCAGCGCCGTGCGCCGACATTGTCGGCAGATGCCGACACAACTCCGACACCACCCGGACCACGTCCGCGTCACGGCCCCGCCCCGATGATGCCGGCACTGTGAACTGGCTATTCACCCATCGGGGGGCAGTCGCGCGGGGAGTCCGCCGGGTCCAGAAAGTGTCACCGGGAGCAGCTACGGTGTCGGCTCATCGTGACTGCGGCACCGGGGGTGGCAGCGATGGTCGACCACGACGAGATCGCCGCCGCTCGCCGCGCGCTCGGTCGCCACCTCGCCCACCTGCGTAAGGACGCCGGCCACACCCAGCACGGGTTGGCCCGGCTCGTGCGGTACGGGCGCAGTTCGGTGGCGAACACCGAGACCGGCCGCCAACATCCCGAGCGGTCCTTCTGGTCTCGCTGCGACGCGGTGTTGCGCACCGGTGGCGTGCTGACCGCCGAGTACGACCGCATCGCCGACGTGGACCATCAACACCGCCACCGCCCGGCGCCCCCACCCGCTGGCCCCAGCACTGCTACCGACGCGGGAGCCTTGTGGTGGGAGCACGAGGAGCGCATCACCGCCCGCCGGTCCGCGCTGACCGTGCCGGCCGATAACGACGCGCGGCTGGCGCACCTGGAGCACGAGGTGCGGCAGGCAATCAGTGACAACGAACGACTCCCGCCGGCCACGCTCGTGTCCCGGCTGCGTCCGCTGCGGGTCAGCGTCGACCAGCTGATGGCGGCCCGGCAGCACCCACCGCAACGCGCCCGGCTGTACACCGCCGCCGCCCACCTGTCCGGGCTCCTCGCCACCCTCGCCCTGGACCTGCGCGCCTTCCCGGTCGCGCGCGCCTACGCCGCCGAAGCTTTCGACCTTGCCCACGCCGCTGGGCAACCCGACACGCAGGCCTGGGCCCGCGCCACCCAAAGCTTGGTCGCCTACTACACCGGCATGCACCGCGACGCGCTCGCATTCGCCGAAGACGGTCTACGCCACGCCGGCGCCGGCCCGCATCGCCTTCGCCTCACGATCAACGGGCAGGCCCGGGCGCTCGCCCACCTCGGCGACCGCCGGGGTGTCCACCAGGCCGTGGACCGTGCGTTCGCCCTGCTGCTCGAACACCCGGCGGACGGGCAGGTCAGCACCAGCCTCACCCTCGGCCCGTACTGCCCGACCCGGGCCGCCGCCAACGCGGCGACGGCCCACCTGGTCCTCGGCGACGCCACCGGCGTCATCGAGGACCTCACCGCCGCCGTCGCGGCGTTCGACGCGGCGCAGCTGCGCGGTCCGCAGGCGCTCAGCCGCCTTGATCTGGCCACGGCCCACGCGCGGGCGGGCGACCTCGACCACGCCGCCGGGCTGGCGCTGGAAGCGCTCAGCCTCACCGCCGAGCACTGCTTCGAATCGGTCTACCAACGCACTCGTCAATTCCTCGCCGCCGCCCACACCTTCGGCCGTCACCCGCGACTACAGGACGTCGCGGACCTGTTCACCGAATTGACGCATCCCGGCAGCCCGCCACCACCGGGCCTACGATCGCCGACATGAGCAGCCGGGAACTGGCCAGCCTGCGGCAACGGTGGACCGCCTACCGGGACCTGACCGCACTCACCGAGCACTGGTACTGGCGTCCCGGCTGGCGCGCCGGCCGCCACTTCTACACCTGGCACCTCACCTTCCAGGAACAGCCCGACCTCCACCGCCTCGTCACCGACCTTCAACACCAGCTCCAGTTCCCCGGACTGGACCTGGTGCCGATCGACGGCCTGCACCTGACCATGCAGGGCCTCGGCTTCACCGACGAGGTGCCCGACGGCGACATCGAAGCGATCGTCACCGAAGCTCGGCAACGGTGCGCCGGCCTGCCGCCGCTGGACCTGTCCCTCGGCCCAGTCGACCCCGACGCCGAAGGAATCGGTCTGCTCGTCCGACCCTGGAGCTCCGTCGAACGGGTTCGCGCCGCGATCCGGGCCGCGATCGCCGCCGTGTGGCCGACCGTCCCCGAACCAGCTGACGGGTTCCGGCCCCACGTCACGATCGCCTACAGCGGGGCACCTGCCCCCACCGCCCCCATCCGCGCCAGGCTGGCCGAGTTGCGGGCCCTGCCCGCCATGACAGCGACGGTCAGCGAGGTGTCATTGATCGCCCTCCACCGGGAGCACCGCACCTACCGATGGTCGACCCGGACAACCGCGCCCCTGATCGGTCAGTGCCCTCAACGCGTTGAAGCGGAGGCAGGTCGTGGCGATCAGTAGCTCGGACATCTCTAGGGTTCTCTTGGCCTACCTTGAGTGCTATCCGGACGAGGCCGTGGCGCTGTCTGAGCCGGTGAAGCTGCTGGCTGAGGGAGAGGGATTCGCCTCGCGCCGAACCTTCCCGATGCATGTGACGGTTGGCGCTCTCCTGGTCCGCGGCGGCACCGAGGTGCTGCTTGTTGATCACCTCGCCTACGGGATCCTCCTCCAGCCGGGAGGACACCTGGAGCCGACCGACTCCACGTTGATCAGCGCGGCGGTGCGTGAGCTGGTAGAGGAAACCGGTGTTGATCCCAGCGAACTCGTCCCAGCATCGCAGATGCCGGTCTACGTCGAGTACGGCAGAGTTCCGGCGCGGCCGGCGAGGGACGAGCCGGAACACTTCCATCTCGACTTCGGCTACTCGTTCTTGACGGCGCAGGCGGACGTGGGGCGTATCCAAGAATCGGAGGTGGGAGGTGCGACGTGGTATCCCCTCTCCGTGGCTGAGCGGCTTGTCGGCCCTCGCATCGCGCGGGCGATGACCGCATTGACATGAAGCAATGACGGCCCAGTGGCCGTCACGTTACTCATCGCCGCTCATGCTGAGGCCGGCGGTTGCCCGACCGCGACAGGCAGACCGCCGGCAGAGTCGTACGCCGTCAACTTGCCAATAGGCCAGGACAATCAGGCCTGGGAGCGCGGTGGGATGGCGGGTGCGGTCATGGTCAGGTATCGGTAGCCGATTTCGGTGAGCCTGTCGGCGTCGAGGCAGTGTCGCCCGTCGAGGACGAGCGGTGAGCGCATGGTGGGGGCGAACTTGGCCCAGTCGAGATCGCGGTAGTGCGACCACTCGGTGGCGACCACGATGGCGTCGGCGTCGTCGAACACGTCTTCGACGCGATCGGCGAGGTGCTCGGCCAGGGTGGGCTGTTCGCGGCGGAAGCGATCGGCGGCGACGGGGTCGTGCAGGGTGATCCGGGCACCGCGTTCGAGGAGCAGATTCGCGATGTCGATGGCGGGTGAGTCACGCAGGTCGTCGGTGTCCGGCTTGAACGCGAGGCCGAGAATGCCGATCTTGCGACCCTTGATGATGTGGAGTTCGTCGAGGAGCCGGTCGACGACCTTGGTGCGCTGGCGGTGGTTGACGTCGCGGGCGGCGGTGACGATCGGCATGGCGAGGTGGTACTCGCTGGCGGTGGCGATGAGCGCTGCGGTGTCTTTGCCGAAGCAGGATCCGCCCCAGCCGATGCCGGGGTTCAGGAAGCGGGGGCCGATGCGGGCATCGAGGCCGGTGCCGCGGGCGACTTCGCGGACGTCGGCGCCGACCTTGCCAGCGATCGCGGCGATCTCATTGATGTAGCTGATCTTGAGGGCGAGGAAGGCGTTGGCCGCGTACTTGATCAGCTCGGCCGAGGCAAGGTCGGTGGAGACCAGCGGCACGGCGCTCATGCCGGCGGGGCGGGGCAGCACGGTGGGCGGGGTGAAGGACTGGTTGAGGATGGGTCGGTAGAGCTGGTTGAGGACGTCCAGGCTCTTCTGGTTGTCGGAGCCGATGACGATCCGGTCCGGGTAGAGGGTGTCAGCGAGCGCGGTGCCCTCGCGCAGGAACTCGGGGTTCGAGGCGACGGCGAATCGACCGTCGGGGCGGTGACCGTGGTGACGTTCGTAGGCCTCGCGCAGGATCGCGTCGACCCAGTTGCCGGAGCCGATCGGAACGGTGCTCTTGTTCACCACGACGGTGAAGTCGCCACGCAGGTGCTGGGCGACGCTCTCGGCGGCGGATCGCAGGTACTGCAGGTCGGGGTTGCCGTTGTCGAGTTGCGGGGTCTGCACGGCGATGAACACGACGTCAGCGTCGGGTACGCCGACGGCGTAGTCGGTGGTGAAGGTCAGGTGGGAAGAGGCCTGCTCGAGAAGCGCTTCCAGATGCGGCTCGTAGATCGGGCAGTGACCGCCGCGGAGGGTGTCGATCTTCTGCTTGTCGAGGTCGATGCAGGTGGTGTCGTGGCCCAGGAAGGCCAGGCTGACGCTGGTGGTGAGACCGACGTATCCGGTGCCGACAACACAGACCTTCATTGAGCGTTTCCTCTCGCCATGAACGATACCGACGCGTGGTGATCCGGATTGAGACGTCAGCAGTGCGGCTGACCAGCGCCTTCGGCGCGCCACCATTTTGCTGCGGTGAACAGCCGGCCTGAAGGCCGTGGCCCGCCTGCTGCCCGCCGGAATGATACCGACCGGAGGCGGGCGGCGGGTCGTGTCGGACTGGACATCGGGTCAAGAAGCGGCGGCTCCGCTGCTGTTCAGATGTCCGAGCAGGGTGTCCTTCTGCCCGAGATAGTCCCGGTTATCGGAGGTGACGAAACCGGAGAGGGGGACACGGTCGACGGTGATCCCGGCGGTACGGAGGGCGTCGATCTTGTGAGGATTATTGGTGGCGAGTCGGGCTGAAGTGACGCCGAGCCAGGCCAGGACGCTCGCGGCGGGTCGGTAGTCGCGGGCATCGGTGGGTGCGCCAACGGCGGCGTTTGCGGCAACGGTGTCGTAGCCCTGGTCCATGAAGGTGTAAGCGCGGATCTTGGCAGCAAGCCCGATGCCGCGGCCTTCGTGGCACAGCATGTAGAGCAGGATCCCGTAGTCGGATGCGCCGATCATGCGCAGGGATGTGGCCAGCTGGGGGCCGCAGTCACATTTGAGGGATCCGAGCAGGTCACCTGTGGCGCAGGCGCTGTGAATCCGTACCAGCGGATTCTGTTGGCCGGCGGGCTGAGGGCGGTGGACGGCGGCGAGCACCTCCTCGGGGCCGGTCTCGGAGCCGAAAGCATGGAGTTGGAATTGTCCGTACGCGGTGGGGAGGTCACAGCTGGCGAGCCGAACGGTAGTGGTCATCTCGTTTCCTTCGCAGCGGTGCTGTCGGGTGTGGGCTTGTGGGCGATGAGCAGGACGTGTTCAGACATGCCGAGGAGTGAGGGTTCTGCCTCGACCCGGCGGATCGCCCGCAGGAGGAGGTCGCGACGGTGTGGGTCGCGGAGGCGGTCGGCGAGGTCGGGCAGCAGTTTGGCGGCGCCTTCAACCGCGAGCAGGGCGTGCGGGCGCAGGCCTGCGGTGGTGGCTTCTGCAGCGAGACCATTCGGGTTGTGGAAGTAGCCGGTGGTGAACAGCCGTCGATCACCGGTCGGGTTGCGGTGTTGCCCGTCGCGAAGATGTCGGGCCAGGATCGCCTCCACCGCCGGGTCGTCGTAGAGGTTCTTGGCGAGGTACTCCCAGGTGGTGTAGTAGCGGGACGTCGCTGCGGCGGCGACCACGCCGCCTGGGACAAGTACGCGGTACGCCTCGCCCCAGGCGCGGGCGCGGTCAGCGGCGTTGGTGAGGTGATACAGCGGTCCGAGCAGAAGAACTGCGTCGCAGCTGGCGGAGCCGAGCGGCACCTGGCGCGCGTCCCCGCGCGAGATCGAGGCCAGCGGCGACTCGGCGCTGGCGGACGTGGTGGCGGCTTGCTCCAGGTGCAGTGGGACAGGGTCCACGAGGTGGACGCGGTAGCCGTCCGCGGCCAGCTGAAACGCGTACGCGCCAGGTCCTCCGCCGACGTCGGCAACAGTTCCGGCTGGGGGAAGGTGGCGGCCCAGGATGTCGCGGGTGCGCAGGTACTCGATGTGGCGGCGCGGGTCGCTCAGGCGTCCCTGCTCGGCCCCGTGGGCGTAGAAGGCGAGGACCTCCGGAGTGATGCTCGCCGCTGAGGTCACGTCGGGCGGATGGAGATTCACGCTGCTGCCTCCGGCGCGCCATGCTCCAGATCCGCGAGGAAGCCGTCCTGGAACTGTCGACGCAGGCGGGTCTGCTGCGCCGACATGATCGGGCCGCGGAAGCGGTCGAGGATCGATGCGACGCTGCCGCCGATCGCCGGGCTGCTACCGATGGCGCTGAGCAGCTTGAACTGCATTACGAGGTAGACCGGCGGACATTCACGCGAGCTGCCAAGTCGCGCTGGGGACCAGAATCCGAGGTGGTAGTCCAAGCCAGCCAAGGTCAGGCACCGGTTCGCGAGATCCATGTTCGTTCGCAACAGGGCCATCTCGTGGGCGGTGATGTCCCGGAGTAACGCCCTCAGCATCACGAGACCTTGCCGGCCGGGTTCGGACAGCCAGGTGAGGTTGTTCAGATTCGCCGCGACCTGGCCGGGCGGCAGCAGCCCCGGCCGAGTCCACGGGGGCGACGCCGCCGGGCTGCCGGTGAAGCACTCCCGCAGCTGCGCGTACGCGCCGGTGGCCATCTCATGAAGTTGGACGAGAAGGCGCGCGCAGGCGGTATCGAGGAGGAAGTTCCAGTCCGGAAGAGCGATCTTGAATCCGACTGGGCCACCAGCAGCGGACAGATCTGCGTCGCCCGCGAGGTGGCAGCCGGCGGGCAGCGGCTGCGTACGGGATGCGTCACGCATGACCTGGGCGGCTAGGTGCGCGATGGGGTCCACCAGCGCCCGTCGTCGGTTGAGGTCGCCTACCTCGCCCAGCGGCACGATCGAGGCGTCGCGGTAGGCGGCAGCCGGCCAGCAGTTGAGGTGCCAGTGCATCCGCTTGTCCCACCACTGCCCGTTGTCGCGGTCGACCGTGTACGGGTCGTGGTTCGTGCCGATCATGAGCTGCGCCCCGTCGAGGTCGAACCGGCGCCGAGTCGAGGAGGCGTCGACGTAGCCGACGAACTGCCTACAGAACCTCAGCAGCGCCGTCAGCATGGCCTCGGGGACATCGCTGACCGACGACGCGATGACTCTGTCGTCGCCGACCGTGGCAAGCAGCATCATGTCGTAGACGCTGTGCGGGAACGCCTTGTCGATGAACGCGAGCCGGTCCCCGGATCGTCCGGCGGGATATTCGTGCAGGATGTTGGCGCCGTAATGGTCGCGGTAGTGCGGGCTGAGGTTGCGCACGTCCGGTGGCGGCGCGGCGAATCTCGGCATTGGAAGGCTGGGAATGACCGGCAACGTCATCGCCGATGCCGGGTAGAGCGGCCCGAACCGGTCCGCGACCAGGTGACGAGTCGTGACGGCGGTCATGCCGGCATACCGGTCGCGATGGCGTCGCCGGCGGCAACGCCCATCATGGCAGCCTGCACGATGCCCTGGGCGATCCCTGCGGCGTCTCCGACCACGTAGATCGGCAGGCCCCGCACCTTGCAGTCCTCGTCGACCGGGACCCGGTCCCACAAGAACTCGACCTCAGGCCCGATCACGAGAACATCGTCGACAAGGTCATCCACGGACAAGCCTGCGCCGGCGTGGTCCAGGATCGAGCCCATGACCCGGCGGAGGCTCTCGATAAGGCTGAGGTGCTCGGCGTCGGTGAACAAGCTGTCGAGCCGGGCGGTAGTCAAGTCCTTGACGGACGGCTCGAACGTCACTGCCGCAGCCAACTCCGGCCAACGACGCGGCTCGGTCGTCTTGTTCATGAACGCGCGCAGACTCTGCGCCACCGGCCGGCCTCCGCTGAGCCGCCAGTAATCGGACAGGATCTCGTCCCGGACTTCGGTGCTGGTGCCGGGTCTGGCGAGCTGGCACAACAGGCCGAAGTTGGCTGCCAGTGAACGTTCCTCCGGAAGGCGTTCAGTGGTTTCGTGCCCGTCGAGAGTGATCACCTCCCGCCCGAAGGAGCGCTGGTAGTTGGTGAACTTGATCCGACCACCGTTCGGGCCGCCGCAGAAACAGAACGTCTTCGTCTTACGGTCCACCCGCTCCAACTGGGTGATCTTCAGATCGGGGTGCTCGACGCCGATCGCGGCCAGCACCTCGGTCCTCGTCTCGAGACGCACGCCGAGCGACATGTCCGGCGCGATCGTCTGCACCCCGAATGCCGTCAGGAGGTTGTGAGTGCTGGTCACCCCGTGTCGGCCCGTGGCCAGCACCAGCCGTGCCGTCTCGGCGGTGACGAGGCCACCGTGGGTCGCTACCGTCAGCGTCAGGCGGTCCCCCTCCAGGGCGGCGGTGACAAGTTCCGATTTCTCCCAGACGGTCAGAGCGTCGTTGCGGAAGCCGTGCAGCGCCGTGAGCATGTCCCGAACCTGCGTCTCCCCCAAGACCGCGACCGGGTACTCCCGGATGGCCAGGCCGTTCCCGGCGAAGGCCTTGATGACTGGCGCGCCGAGTCTCGTGCCACTCAGAATGGGCGGCTCTGGCAGTGGAGCGGTCAGGAACTGGAACGCGCGCTCGCACAGTTCGTCCGCGCGGTCCTCACCGAAGTGATCGATCAGGCGGCGGCCGGACGGCAGCAAGCTCAACTTCACCCCGTCTCCGTAGTGCACACAGCCGCCACAGCCACTGATCACGTTGCAGATCCCGGCGCACCCCGTGCAACGCAGCCCTCGGTCGACCGGGCACGGCCGATTCCGCATCCCCCGCCCGGCCTCCAACAGCAGCACCCGCAGGCCCTGGGCCTGGCGCACGACCTCGTGGGCACAAGCCAGACCACCTGGGCCAGCGCCGACGACGACGACATCGAAGAACATTGCAGACATTCCTTCCAACAGTCGCAGGCGATCGGGAGCGAACAGCCATCCCCGCCGCCGGACGCGCTGCATGTCCGTGGCTGAATCAGCAAATCGGCAGCAGCCGCGGCCAGCGCGATGATCACCACGTAGGGCAGCGAAGGTGCCGTCTGGACAGCGATGCGCGGACGATCCGCCCGGGGCCTTTCGGGGAAGGCTCACTCACCGTCGCCGACGTCGGGTGTTGTCGGACAGGCATGTCATCGGACTATGACAATCCACCGACACCCGCTGCCGCGACCGCATCCACCGCTTGGCCTTTCGGTCCGACCGCGAACCCGGAGCGCTCGGCAGGGTTAGCTGCTCGTGCCCGTGCGACGATGGATCTATGAACCACAGCAGCGCCGGCTTGGTCATCTGGGACGTTGACGGGACGCTCATCCCCGCGGACTTGCGTTGGCTGACGCGTGCGATCGCTCGTGCGTACGGCATCGCGCAGTCCGAGGTTGTCTTCCCTGACAAGAAGGTGCATGGGTATACGGACGAGTCGATCGCCGTGGACACGGCGATCGCTTCGGGCGTGGACCCGTCATCTGCGGAGGCGGGCATACCCGCCTTCCGTCAGGCCATCGCCGCGGTCATGCAGGAGGGTCGGCAGGAGTTGGCTGAGGTCCAGCCGCCGTATCCAGGTGCAGCGGCGAGCATCGCGAAGCTGCACGAACGTGGCTTCATCCAGACCGTGCTGACCGGCAATCTGCGTTCGGCCGCCGAGGTGAAGCTGGACGTGGCGGGCTTGGACGATTTTCTTGATCTTCGCATCGGCGGGTTCGGATCGGACGCGCGAGATCGCTTCCAGCTTCCGGCAGTCGTAGCTCAGCGCTACTCGGCGGTCTACGGTGACCCGCTCGATTCCGCTCGAGCGATCGTCATCGGGGATGCGCCCAACGACATCGCTTGCGCACGTCACGCCGACTTTCGCGTCGCTGTCGTCGCTCACCGGCTTGGGCGTCGAGAGCTGGCGTCCTACGAACCTGACGTGGTACTCGACAGTCTCGACCCGACGACGGTGGCGGCAGCCGTCAGTTCGCTGTTGAGTGCGGGCGGGACGCCGGCTGCTCGTTAGGCGGCCATCTGCTCCTCGAGTTCGAGGACAAGCGGCTCATCGCGCCATCGGTCCAACCGTTGTCGAGCTCGTTGGGCTCGAGCGATGCCTCGATGGTTTCCACCGGCTTTCAGCTGGTCGTAGGTGGCGCCAAGCAAGGTGCAGGATTGTTCGAGTTCGCCGGCGTCGGCGTAGGCGCTGGCGAGGTCTACGGCTGCCGCCAACGCGACGTTGGCGTTGGCGTGGTCGTGTTGCAGCATTTGTACCGCACTTTCCAGCACGGTCACCGCTTGGTGGGGCTGACCGAGAAGGAGATGGCACGTGCCCGCGTAGACGTGGAGGCGGGCGCTGCTCCAGTCGCTGTAGAGGCCAACACAGTCGGCGGGTGACAAGTCGTTGACCGCTTCTTCTGCCCGCTTCAGGGCCGCCGTGGCCTCGCGGGGAAGTCGCAGGGCCGCGAAGGCTTGGGCCTGCTCGGCAGCTACTCGCGCCCGTGCGGGTGGACTGAGATCGGTGGACGCACGGGCGGCCTCATCGAGGAGCCGCAGGCCGATCATGATGTCACCGTCTGCGTCAATCAGTGTGGCAGCCTCCGAGTGGAGGTTGCTCTCGAAGATGCGTGCCGTTGCGCTGATCCTGCGGCTGCCCAGCCTGTCGCCGAGCTGACGGGCATAGGCACAGTGAGCGAGCGCGAGGGCACGGTTGCCTTGCGCGCTCCACAGCCGGCTGGCGACGATCGAGGCTTCGGCGAGCATCGCTCCGATATCAGCGCGGATGGGAGCACGACCCGCTTTGCGATACAGCGTCGACAGGCAGTCACGGTGGGCCTCGATCAGACCCAGTAGCGCGTCGGGTGACACGGCCTGGCGCTGCTGGGCCAGCATGCTGGTGAGCGTGGAAAAGCTGTTCCACTCGCCCACCAGGTAGTCCGTTCCCGGCGTGCGGGCGAGCGCCTCCGCAGCGGTGGAGGACGAGGGCTCAGCAGCCACGTGGCACGCCGTAGGGGCGGCCGTGCCGCTCAACACGTGCCGGTTGCTGGCGAGCCGGATGCGATCGTATTCCCGGACCAGTCTGCCCCCGGTGCCCAACACCTCGTCGCTTCGGGCCCAGAAATCGCGGCCCACACGCTGTCTGCCGGTCTCCACGTTCGCGATCGTGCTCCGTCCATAGCTCACCCGCGGGGCGTACGTCTCTTGCGTGTAACCAGCGGCTTTGCGGCTGCGGGCCAGCATTTGGCCAAGAGCGATCCATGCCTTGGCCACGTCTTGTGGTGGCACGCTCGACATCAGCAGCTCCCGATGGGTACGAACGCTCGCGCGAGGCGAGGCAGGTTGGCGTGGGAGCACTGTAGTGCAGGTCTGTGATGCGCCAGCTACTCAGCGGCTTCATCCAGCACTCTTCCGACAAAGTTCCGACATTGGCCTCGCGGTCGTCCGAACTCGCGTGACCTCCGATGCTCGTATGCTCCCTACTCGTGACCCACGAGCCGGCCAACAATGATCATGAGGTTGAAGCCAAGTATCGCGTCGACGACCTGCAGAGGTTGATCACGGCGCTCGCCCGGCGGCAGGTCGTATTGACGGAGCCGTCGGTCCAGGACGACCAGGCGTACGCACCAGCCGGCTGGTCGTACGGAATGTCGAAGGTCGGTGTTCCGTTTGCGCGTCTGCGCACGCAGGATGGGCGCCATCTGTTCACCGTGAAGAAGCCGATCGACAACGAGATGGCTTGCCTGGAGCACGAATGCGTGATCTTCGACCGTGACGCGATGCACGCTGCTCTAGCGACGATGGGTTGGGTGCCAACCGTACGAATCGTCAAGCAGCGCCGAACCGGCGATTGGGACGACGCGACGGTATGCGTGGACGTCGTCGACGGGCTCGGCGCGTTCGTTGAGGTGGAGCGGGTGGTCAGCTCCCGGCACTCGGGTGAACAGGTGCAGCACGGACTCGACGCGATGATTCGCTCACTCGGCGTGCCAGTACTGCGGGTGGCGGACACCTACGACACGTTGATCTGGAATCTGACGAGCGCGGCCGTGAGGTCGTCGGCCCCGGTCTGAGGTGGTCGAGTCCAAGGCTGTTGCCGCCCCGGCTGTGACGGCTGGAGACCTGGGCCCCCGCGCTCGACTGGCTTCAGGGGAACTGCAGGAGTGGAACGTCGTAGAGGTCGGTTTGGCGAACGCGCGTCATCGGTGGCTCGAGAATCTCCACGATGATCATTTCGGTGAGGAACTGGACAGTCGCGGCGAGCAGGTGGCTCGTGTGGGCGGTGGCGCTGTGCGCCTTTAGGCCCACGGTGAGGTGGATGTGCGGCTGGATGGTGTCGGTGCCGGGGTCGTAGGCGAGGGTGCCGCCACCGAGGGCCTCGATGTTGGTCACATGGACTTTGGACCAGACCGGCGCGTCGGGGTTGTCGAGGCGTTCACAGGTGCCGACGATGTCCGCGGCCGCGAGGCCGGCGATGAAGGTGGGGATGTAGCCCTGGCGGATGTCGTGGGCGCGGCAGGTGCGGTCGAGGGCGTCGTAGAAGTCTTCTCCGTGGTCGAATACCGCGACGATGGTGCGGCCGGGGACGACTTCGTGGCTGCGCAATGTGGGCTCCTTCGAATTTCGGCCGGCACGCGGTGAGAGCTGGGTGCCGCCAGGAGGATCGTGTCGCGTGGCGCGAGTGTTGGCCTATTGACGGGTGAGCGTGGTGAGGGTGTCCGCGAAGCTGCGGGCAAGGCTGGCCAGCACCGCCTGCCCCTTGGCGTCAGTGGCCAACGATGGTTGCCCGACTACTCCGGTGCTCGTGTAGGCAGCCAAGCCGAGCGTCAGGAGCTGTGGCCGTTCGGTGAGGTGATCGGCGGTTTCGAAGTCCGGGCCGACGGCATCCGGCGCGGCGTGGAGAAGGATCGACGTCTCGATCTCCCCGGCGTGCATGTCGTCGTGGGTGGTGCTGTGTAGTCCGGCGTCGCGGCGTGCTTGGTCCCAGTCCTGTCGACCTGGGAAGAGCGCGAGGCGTGGCCCGTCAGTGTTGGCCTCTTGGACGATGTTGGACAACACATAGTTGCCGCCGTGCCCGTTGACGAGAACGAGACGGTCGATGCCTTGCCCATGGAGGGACGCCACGACGTCGTTGATGATGGCGGTGAGGGTGGTCGAGCTGAGACTGACAGTTCCTCGCCACGCGGCGTGCTCGTGGGAGCAGGACATAGTAAGTGGCGGAAGCAGGAACAGGTCGTAAAGTTCCGCGAGCGCGGTGGCGATGGCGCTGGCCACGATCGTGTCGGTGGCGAGCGGTAGATGCGAGCCGTGTTGTTCGAAGCTGCCGATGGGCAGGACCGCGACCGCCGCTTGGCGGCGAGCTTCGTCGGCCGCCGTGGCGATCGTCCAGAGGGTCACGCGCCTATTCTGCCGCTCGTCTAGGAGAACGTACGGGACGTCAAGCAAGCCACGACGTTGCTCGTACCGGCCCCCCGACCACCGGCGGCCGGTGCGTCGATGTCGGCGCTGTGCGCCAAGTGGTCGGTGAGACCCTCAAGGCGAGGTTGGTTCAGGTAGGCGGCGGCTGCCAGGTGAGGCAGTAGCCCAGGGCCGGCGTGGAGGTAGTCGAAGCGATATCCGTTTCCGGCACGGCCGATCCAGCTGTGTGTCTGCACGTCGGGGTGCAGAGTCCGGTGGACGTCGCAGAGCCCGAGTAAGGCGAGGGCGTCGAGGAAGTCGTACTCGAAGGGTCGGAAGCCGGGGTAGCGGGGTTGGTGGTCGCGGCTGATGACGTTGTAATCGCCGCCGACCACCAGATGTGCGCGGTCGGTGGTGGGCAGTCGCGCCAGGGTGTCGGTGACGGTGGCGAGGAAGGTCCGCTTCTTGGCGAGCTTGGCCAGTGCCCGGTCGCTGGAGGGGACGTAGAGGCCGAGGATCGTGACGGTGGGGTCGGTGCCGAGGATGACGGCGGGGGCCCGGCCAGGCAGGCTGACGCCCGCGGTGAGGTGCGGGGCTGGGCGGGTGGGGATGCGGCTGGCGATGGCGCAGCCGCGGTCGCCGTCAGTCGAGGGCTGGTGAGCGATGGACATCCCGGCTGCCCGCAGGCCGGTGAGCAGGTGCCGGGTGCCGGGTCCGTTGCTGGTTTCGGTCAGGATGATCACGTGATCATCGCGTTGCAGCAGCCAGGTCAGGAGCTTCTGCGCGCGGGCGAGCGCGGCGGCCTGCACGTTGAGCGTCAGGATGGACAGCACGGTGAGCCTCGCTGGTCAGGGGCCGTCGGCGGCTAGCAGGGTGAGAATAGTGTCCACGACCTGTTCGGGGTTGAGGCCGTGGCAGGCGACGACGTGTTGGCGCCACTGCTGCCGGTGCAGGTGGGTGGCGGCGTCGCGGTAGAGGGCGAGTTCTTTCTCGGGTGAGCCGGCCACTTCCAGCCTGGTCAGGTGCGCCCTGGCTGCCAGTCGGGTGCGGATGACCTCTGGGTGGTCTTCGAGGTAGATGACGGTGGCGGGCAGGACGTAGCGGTTGTAGGACCAGATCTCGCCGAGGTCAAGGCCGTCGATGCGTTGCAGCACCAGCGAGGAGGCGACGTACCGGTCGGAGACGACATGCAGTCCGTCGTCGAGCCGGGGGATGATCTCCGTTTCGATGTGCGCGGCGCGGTCGGCGGCCAGAGCGAGGGCCAGTGCCTTGCCGTGCAGGAAGGATTCCTGGCGGCGCAGGAGCTGGCCCAGGGGCGTGCGGGTGGGCTCGCCGGTCAGGTGGACCCCGGCCGGTCCGAGTTCGGCGAGGCGGTCGGCCAGAAGGCGGGCGACGGTGCTCTTGCCGACTCCGTTCGGGCCCTCCACGGCGATGAACAGGCTGCTCACCCCTTGGCCAGGGACAGCGGGAGCAGTCGACGACCGGATGGGTCGGTGACGGGGCACTGCTCGGTATCGACGTCGCCGATGCGGCCACCGGTGGCGATGACCGCGGCAGGGCAGCCCTTGCCGCACTGTCCGGCCAGCGCGCAGGAGCCGCAGGTCGGGTTGGCGCCGAGCCGGTAGCGGCCATGGAAGTCGTAGGCGTCGAGGCCGGTGACAACCTCACTATCGAGGATGTTGCCGGTGAGGAACTCGGTATCGCGGTGCGCGGAGGCAGGCGTGCGGGCGGCGAAGACCAGGTAGGGGCAAACGGCGACCTGCCCGTCAACGAAGACGTAGATCAGTTTTCCCGCGTCGCATCCGCCCAGCGGCAGGCCGTCGTTGGGGAACCGGATGCGCACGAGGTCGACGTGGCCGGCGAAGCGGTCGGTCACGGCCGTGATGGCGTCCATCGCCGCCGTGGTGGCAGCGAGCTTACTGCGGCTCTTCACCCCCCGTCCGAAGGAGGACAGCGGATTCATCAGCACGTACTCGGCGCCGACGTCGACGGCGAAGGCGCACAGGTCAGCGAACTCCTCCGGCACGGTCAGCGCGTTGGGCGTGGACAGCAGGCCCTTGAGGAGGCCGGCATCGGCGAACTTGCGGGTGGTGGCGACGGTGGTGGCGAACGAAGACCGGTCGCCGCGGAACTTGCCGTGACTGTCGGATCGGAACCCGTCGAAGGACACGTTGACGTGAACGTTGCCCAAGGCGGCCAAGGCGGCGATGTCGGCGTCACGCGTCAGCGTCGCGTTGGTGCAGATACCCACCGGCAGTCCCTGATCGGCCACCGCCTGGCACATGGCGATCAGGTCGGAGTGGACGAACGGCTCGCCCCCGGTGAGCGTGAGGCGCTCGACTCGGGCATCGAGCAGCCGGGGCAACACTCGGGTGGTGAAGTCGCCCAGGGACAGGTCGGACCCGACTGCGGTCGAGGAGACAAAGCAGTGGGCGCAGTGCAGGTTGCACCGTTCGGTGATCTGCACCAACGCCTTGCGGCCATCCCCGCCGACGGAGGTGCGGAAGTAGCAGGACGAGGCGTGGGTGTCCACGATGAGGCGCTTCATGAGGGTCTTCCCGCGGTAGTGAGATGAACTCCGGACGCGCCAGACGGGGCGGCGTCGAGCAGTTGCGCGGCAGCGTGCAGTTGGCGGTGCACGACCTGGGCGTGAGAGCCATCGGTGTGGGGCTGGTGGTGGCCTGCGGCGGCTGTGGTCAGGAACCACCAGGCTGCCCACACGCGGTGCCATCCCAGCGCCCACTGAGCTGCCGGCAGTTCGCCGCGGTCGGAGTGGGCGTCGGCGCTGCCGCCAGCCGCGACGTAGGCGCGGATCAGGCGGGTGAGTTGAGCGGGGTCTGGGGCGTTGCGGGTGCCGAACCAAGTGGCGAGGTCGAGCAGGCCGGGTCCGGTGAAGGCTTTCGCCCAGTCGACGAGGCGGCATCCCGTGCGGCTGATGTGCAGCGAGCTGCGGTGGAACTCGCCGTGGCACAGCCCGAAGGGCTCTCGTTCGGTGCCGTCGGCGCGCCGGCCCGCCACGGCTTCCAGCCGCCGCAGCAGGTCCTCGATCGTGCCCGTGTTGAGGAAACGCCCTTGGCGGTGTAGCGCGTCGAGTGCGGCCAGCGCCTGCTCTGGAAGGCTTGCCAGGGTCTGCTGACCGAACGCGGGCAGCGTGGGCATCGCAGGGATGGTGTGGACCGCGCGGGCGGCGGCTGCGGCCTCGGCCGTGGTGGGCGGCCGGATGGGGTCGCCGAGGTCGTCCATGAGCATGCCCAGCGCCTGTGGACGTAGCGTGTAGCCGTGCAGGTGGGGCACGGCGGCACCGTTTTCGTTGAGGGCTCGCAGCACGGCGGCTTCGCCGGTGAACGGTGATGTGGCGAGCTTGCAGATCACGCTGCTGCCGTCGCCCAAGTACAGGCGCTGCACTGTCGACAGTTCCCACTCCTGGATGACCTGCCCACCGGTCTGTTGATGGCCGGCGGCGGTGAGGAGGTCGCGGCGTAGCTGGTCCGCCAGCGCGGCATCTATGGCGATCACGTTGTGCTCGCCGTCTGGATGGTGGTGGCGGCTCGCTCGAGCAGTGCCAGCGCGGTGTCGAGGCGGGCCGACATCCCCGCCGGCAGCCGGGGGTGGGCTGCCTGGTGAAAGGCCCGGAAGTGCGGTAGCAGCGTGAGCAGCGCCGGGCGCGTGCTGAGGAAGTCGGTGACGTTGCCGCTGGCATGTGCCCGTCGCAGCAGCGATGTCAGCGCGACGATCTTGTCGGCGGTCGACGCCAGCAATACCGGCAGGTCGTCGACGCGGATCGGCGGGTTCGGCATGTCGAGGGCCTGGTGCTCGGCCTGCAGGGCGGCGATGATCCGCGGTACCTGCGGGCCGTAGGTGGCGGCGAGGAACTGGTAGATGTCCGGTGTGCGGGGCGCGAAGTCGGGAGTGTCGTGCAGCAGCGCTGCGGCTATCAGATCCGGGTCCGGGTGCGGTACATGCTCGCCGATGGTCACGGCGACCCGGACGGCGTGGGCCAGTGCGGGGCGGTCGTCGATGGTGTGTCCGGCGCACCAGCGCTGGGCGTCGCGTAGGGCGCGGTCGACGGTGGCGGCCCGGGGAGGGGATAAGACGGTCATGGCCTGATACCTCCTGGTTGCCGTAGCATCGGCGCCATGTCCGGGCCGCTACCGCAGTGGTGTGAGCAGACGTGCGTGGTGTGTCCCGCCCAGCAGCTCGGGCCGGGCCAGTTCGACGTCGTCGATCGGCCCGGACCCGAGTTCGCCTACAACCCGGACATCGGATGGCGAGTCACCACCGAAGGCGTCGCGGTGTGTGTGCACCCGTACCGGGTCGGACTGCCACCGGGCCGATACGCCTCACGCGGCGAACCTGTCCCCGACCAGACCCCACGACCGGCGCCGACGCCCGCCTCCCTGGTGTTGCCTGCCGAGCTGGTGGATCTGGAAGGCTGGCTCGTCGCCGTGCTGCGCGACGCCCCGGAAGAGCAGATCTTCGGTGCCGTCGCCCGCGCCGAGCGCCTCGCCGCAGAGAGGTTCGAGCCGAAGCAGGTGGTGGCAGCGATGCGGCGGGTGCTGTCGGTGGAGCTGGCTAACCGCTGACCCCGACCGGCGCGGTCGCCGGGTCCGGTCGGTCGAAGTCGAAGTCGTGGCTGCGTCCGTCACGTCCGAGGCCCGCCGCCTGGTAGTGGGCGTTGAGCTGATCCAGCCGACGGGTCACCTCGGCGGAGTCCAGCCAGTACCGCAGCGGCTGCGGCCCCCAGCCGGCGGCGGCGTAGTACGCGTCGGTCAGGCAGCCACGGGTGTAGGTGAACTCCTCCAACTCCGTGGCGTGCGGGAAGGTGACCCCGAGGTCGCGCTGCATCCGGGACATCAGGGTGAACTGGGCGAGCACGGCGTGGATCATCTCGTCGACCGGCGCCGGCACGAGCAGCTCCGCGGCTTGCTCGTCGCCGCCGGTGAGCTCGAACACCGCGGCCTTGAGCGCGAGGACCCGCATCGCTTCGGTCAGCAGCGGGCCGGCGTCCCGGTCCAGGGACCAGCGGCTGATCGCTGGGTACCCGGTGAATGTCGCCCAGCAGCTGGAGTACTTCATCGACGAGCTGCGGAGCCGCTCGGACGACGAGTGGCGTGTGATCAGGTCGAGGATCTCGGCGGCTCGGCGACCGACCTCAGCCGGTTCGGGCATGGTTCGTGGGGCCATGGCACATCCCTCCTACGGGAGCGTTGGGCACAGGCAGGCGAACCAGCCGGCGGCCGGATCGCCCGTCACCGCTGTCCGCGCCGCTGGCGCTCACGGTGATGCCCCCATTAACGGCCGCGTGCGCGGATGTCGATAACCCGATGCCCTGACCTCTGACAAAGCTCCGACATTGACCGGCCCGGACATTGGGCGGCCTCGACGGGGTCAAGCCGCGGTGCAGCGCGTCGGTAGGCGATGTTCGCCGGCCATCCCAGGCGCGCTGGCCGCCATCGAGTAAGGGCGGATTGTCGGCGGATTGTCAGACGTGCACGGCGAGCCTTACCGACATCGACGGTCTTCGCCTTTAGTCACTCTCGTCGCCTACGACGCCTGGGTTATGCCCCGGCCCGTCGCAGAGCAAGACCGTAGCGCGGACGACCGCGCCAATTCGCCGGACTGCGGGAAGGACTGCTGTGCCTGTCGCTCGGAGGCTTGCGCTCCTGCTGCTCATCCCATTGGCGGCGACTCTGGTCTTCGCCTCATGGGGTGTGGCATCGACGAGCCGTCAGGCGCGCAGCGCCGACCGCCTGCAGTCGCTGGTGGCGGTGTCGGCCGCGGTGGGTGAGGTGCTGCACGAACTCGACCGGGAGCGGCAGGTCGCCGGCGGGCTGGTCGGTGATCCGGCGGGCGGCCTCAACGGTTATCTCGAGCAGGTCACGGCATCCGACCGGGCGGTGGACGCCTACCGGCAGCGCCGCGGTGAGCTCGCTGCTTCGGACTCGGTCAGCCGTTTGGCGGGGCCGTTCGATGAGCAGCTGCGGTTGCTGCCGGTGTTCCGAGAGCAGGTCAAGGCGCGGTCGGCGTCGTTGACGGCGGTGCTGGTGCGGTATCGGGCGGTGCTCGCGCAGGGTCTGGCGGTGCGGGAGACCGTGGGTCAGGTCGGAGGTGCGGACGGCGCGGTGGCCGACCAGTTGCGGGTGGCGGCGGCGTTGTCGCAGGCTGGGCAGTACGCGGGTATCCAACAGGCAGCGGTAGCCGCCGGCAACGGCGCCGTGGTGTCGCAGGCGGTGCAGCGGGAGCTGGCCGCGACCCGTGCCGGGTACGACGAGGCGTTGCTGGCGGTGTCGCAGCGGTCGTCGGCGCGGTGGCGGTCGTGGCTGGACCAGGCGCTGTCCGGGCCGCAGGTCCTCGTGGCGCAGCGTCTCGACGACGAGGTCGCCCGCACTCAGGTGGGTCAGCGGTTACGGGTGAACGCGTCCCGGTGGGCTGCGGCCAGTAGTGAGCGGCGCGACCGGCTGCACGAGGTGCAGACCCGCGTCGACGCGGACATCGCCGCCGAGGTGGGGCGGCAACGCCGACAGCAGTGGATGACCACGGGTGTGCTGTCGGCGGTCGCCGTGGCGCTGACCGTGGCCGCCGCGGTGCTGGCGTGGCGGCAGGGTCGGGCGTTGGCGCGGCGGCTGCGGCGGGTGCGTAACGCGGTGACCCGGGTCGCGGAACGGGACCTGCCGGACCTGGTCCGCCGGGTCGACGCGGCGGATCCTGCCGACCCGGCGTCGGTCCCGCCGCCGCCTTCCGCGCTGGCACCCGGAGCGGCGCGGGACGAGGTGGACGAGGTGGCCGCCGCGTTCGACACGCTGGCGTTGAACACCTACCGGATCTCGACGGATCTGGCGCGGCAGCGGCGGGTGGCCGCCGGTGCGGTGGAGGCGGTGGGGCGGCGGTGTCAGGGGATGACGCACCGGCTGCTGCGCGAGTTGGACATGGCCGAGCGGGACGAGAAGGACGCCGCGACCCTGGCGACGTTCTTCGCGGTGGACAGTCTCGCCGCACAGTTGCTGCACGCCACACAGAGCCTGTTGGTGCTGTCGGGACGGTCGTTGGGGGCGGTGCACCCGCAGCCGGCGGAGCTGGTGACGGTGGCGCAGGCGGCGCAGGGCCGGATCCAGGAGTACCGGCGGGTGCGGCTCGGGGTGATCGACGAGCGGGTGCTGGTGCCGCCACCAATGATCGACGACCTGGTCCATCTGTTGGCGTCGCTGCTGGACAACGCGACCCGCTACAGCCCCGGCGACGCGTCGGTCACCGGGCATCTGCTGGGCAACCGGGTGATCATCCAGGTCACCGACACCGGGTCCGGCATCAAGCCGGACCTGCTGGCCCGGCTCAACGCCGAGCTGGCCGAACCCGCGCCGATGATCGAGGTGGAGCACATCCGGCGCCAAGGCCTGGCCACCGTCGCGCTGCTGGCCTCAGCACATGGGCTGCGTGTGCGGCTGCTGCCGGGACAGCCGCATGGCACGGTCGGGGAAGTCGAGATCCCCGCCGCCAAGCTCCTGATCAGCGTTCCCGAGCCGGCCGCGCTGCCCACCGGCCCGATCGCCGGCCGACGTGCTCCCGGCGGCACGCCCGCGTCCACCCTGACCCTGCCCGCGCCCACGGCGGCACCGGCCGGGCGCGGCGGCTCGGCCGCGCTGCCCACCCGGCGCCGGTCGTCCACCCCGAGCGCGGCGGACGGCCCTACCCAGGCGCTGCCGGTGATTCCGGCGCCCCGCCGGGCGACCGAGTCGGAGTCGACGCCGGCCTACGACGAGACAGCCCGACACCTGCTGGCGCCGGCGTGGTTCGTCGAGGGCGCCCCGGTGCACATGCCCTCCACCCCTGCGCGCGGGCTACCCGGACAGGACGCCACCACGGCCAACGGCCTGCCGAAGCGGCAGCCCATGTCCGCGTTCACACCTCCGCCCCTACCCGCTGCCGACGCGCCGGTCCGCTCGATGGATGGCCTGGCCCGTACGGCGGGGGCCTACCAGCGCGGCCTTGAACGCCGCTTTCCCCAGTCGAAGGGCCAGTCATGAGCGATCTGAGTTACCTGCTGAACACCAACCTCGTCGCCCGCGTGCCGGGGATCAGCCGCGCCGTGGCCGTGTCGGCCGACGGGCTCCTGCTGGCCTGGACCGACGGGCTCAACCGGGACGCCGCCGAGCGCCTCGCCGCGGTGGCGGCCGGAATGAACAGCCTGCTCAACGGCGCCGCCCGCGACCTGTCCGCGGGCGGGGTGCGGGGCAACCTGACCGAGCTGGCGCACGGATTCCTGATTCTGGTGGCAGTGAGCACCGGCGCGTCGCTGCTGACCCTGGCCACCCGCGATGCCGACCTCGCGTTCGTCACCGAGGAACTCGGCCGTTTCGCCGAGCAGGCCGGCGACCAGCTCACCCCCGCCTTCGCCGGCACACTCTCCACCGCGGCGGCCGGCCGGCGATGACCGCACCCGCCCTCACCGTCCGGCGACCCGCCGGTGGGCCGCCGAGCCTGAAGATCGTGCTCACCGGGCCGTTCGGCGTCGGGAAGACCACCCTCGTCGGCGCGGTCTCCGACATCGCACCGGTCACCACCGAGGCACGTATGTCCGCCGGCAACGCCGACGACACGTCCCACACGCCAGCGAAGACGACCACCACGGTGGCGATGGACTTCGGCCGCCTCGACGTCGACGGCGTCACCGTCTACGTCTACGGCACCCCGGGCCAGCACCGCTTTTGGTTTATGTGGGACGCGATCGTGCGCGGCGCTGCTGGTTCGGTGGTCCTGGTCGACACCCGCCGGCTGCAGGACTCGTTCCGGCACCTCGACTACGTCGACAACGTCCGGCTGCCCTACGTCGTCGCGGTCAACCAGTTCCCCGGTGCCCGCTCCTACCCCGCCTCGGCCATCCGTGAAGCCCTCGCCCTGGCCGCGAACGTGCCGATCGTCGACATCGACGCCCGCGACCGCGACAGCGTCCGCCGGCTGCTCATCGCCCTCATCGAGCACGTCATCACCCAGACCACGCCCCGCTCGGCGGTCGCTCAGCCCTGAGCACCCGCGGAACCCAACGCATCACCCCTGACGAAGGAGCATCTTCGATGTCTGATCCCCGGCCACACCTGCGACGTCGACTCGCCGCCCTGACCGCGGCCGGTCTTTTGCTGACCGGCGCCGCGTGTACCAGCACCGCCACCGACTCTGGCTCGGTCCGGGTGGGGCTGCTGGTCTCCCTGTCGGGCACCTACGCCGCCGTCGGCGAGGACATGCAGCGGGGCTTCCGCCTCTACCTCGACACACACGACGGCAAACTCGGAGGCCGAAAGGTCGACCTGGTCGTGGCCGACGAGGGCGACGGCCCCGCCACGGCCGTCCCCGCCGCGCAGAAGCTCCTCGAACGCGACCAGGTAGTCGCCCTGACCGGGCTGGTTGGCGGCGCGACGGTCGACAAGGTGCAGACCCTCACCACGCAGCGGAAGGTCCCCCTGCTTGGCGCGAATGCGCGGCCGGCGTTCGCGCCGGTCGGCGGCAAGCCTCGCGACCTGGCCTACACCTGGCACACCTCCTACAACTCCGACGAGCCGGGCATCGCCATCGCCGAGTACGTCAGGGCGCAGGTCGGTGACGGTCAGGTGTACGCGATCGGCCCGGACTACCAGGGCGGATACGACGAACTACGGGGTTTCACCGACACCTTCACCCGCCTCGGCGGGAAACTCGCCAACCCCGACGGGAAGACGCTGTTCACGCCGTTCCCGGCGACGGAGAACTTCCTGCCGTACCTGAACAAGGCCGCCGAGACCAGACCGAAGGCCGTCTACACCTTCTACGCCGGGGCCGCGGCGGTGGCGTTCGTCAAGCAGTACGCACAGTCCGACCTTGCCGACGTCCCGCTCTACGCCGCCGGCTTCCTGACCGAAGGATCCGTGCTCACCGCGCAAGGATCAGCGGCAACCGGCATCCGCAACGTCCTCAACTACAGCCCCACCCTCGCCAACCAGGCCAACCAGGACTTCGTCGCCGCCTGGTCCGCCGCCGGCCACCCGGGCCAGCCGACGACCTTCGCGATGGCCTCCTACGACGCCGCCGCCGTCCTCGACCGGGCGCTGACCGCCGTGAACGGCGAGGTGAGCGGGGAGAAGCTCAACGCCGCGATCGGGCAGGTCGGGCGGGTCGTCTCCCCGCGTGGGGACTGGCAGTTCGACCCCACAGAGCACCGCCCGGTGCAGCGGTGGTACCTGCGCGAGGTCCGCAACGACGGCCCGGTGCTGTCCAACGTCCTGGTGCAGGACCTCACCACCCTGCCCGCCAGCTGACCACACCAAGCACACGAGAAGGGGGTGCAGTGCGCGTGGACGCCTACCTGATACCCGCCGTCGACGGCGTCGCCTACGGGCTGCTCCTGGCCATCGCCGCCGCGGGGTTGACCGTCGCGTTCGGCGCCGGGGGTGTGCTCAACCTCGCGCACGGCACCCTGATCGCCGCCGGTGGCTACGTCGCCGCCGCCACCAGCTCGGGGACATGGCCAAGCCTCGCCGCCGCGGTCGCACTGGCGGCTGGTGTGGGTGCCGCCGGCGGTGGGGTGCTCGCCGCCGCGACCGCCGCACTGCAAGGTCGGGGGCACCTCGACCAGGCGCTGCTCACCTTCGGTGTCGCGCTCGTCGGCGCCGACCTGCTCACCGCCGCTTACGGCTCCGACACCCTGCGACCTCGCCTGCCTGAGGTGTTGGAGGCGACCGTCCGGATTGCCGGGCACCGGTATCCAGTCGACCGGCTCGCCGTGCTGGGCGTCGCTGTCGCGGTCGTCGCCGCCGGCTACGTGGTGCTGCACCGCACCCGCGCCGGGCGGCTGATCCGCGCCACGGTCGACGACCGGGCCATGGTTGCCGGCATCGGTGTGAACCCCCGACTGGTGGACGCGGCAGTCCTGGTCGCCGCCGGTGCACTCGCCGGCCTGGCCGGCGCGTTGACCACGCCGATCCTCGGCGTCGGCCCGCACACCGCCGACACCGCGCTGCTGCTGTCGCTGATCATCGTGGTCTGCGGTGGCCTCGGCTCCGTGCCCGGCGCGCTCACCGCCGCCCTCGCCGTGGGCGTCGTGCAGACCGTCGGCGTGACGTCCTTCCCGGCGCTCGCCCCGTACCTGCTGATCGGGGCCATGGCCGTGGTGCTCCTGGCCCGTCGGACCAGCCTCCCCGCAGGGGCGTCGGCATGAGCGGTCCACAGCATCACATCTCGGCGACGGTGGTGCGCGCGCTGGCACGACGCGCGCAACCGTGGTCGGCATTCGGGCTGGCAGCGGCGGTGGTGGGCGCTGTGGCCGTCTCACCGGATCCGTACCTGCACGCCACCGCCGCGCGGATGCTGCCTCTGGCGGTGCTGACGGTCAGCGTCGCGGTGGTCACCGGCCACGCGGGACTGCCGACGCTCGGCCAGGTCGCCCCGTACGCGGCCGGTGCCTACGCCACCGCCCGGCTCGCCCTCGCCGGCACCGACCTCGCGCTGCTGCACCTGTTGGCGGCGGCCGGGGCGGGAGCCGTGACCGCCGGGGCTCTCGGCGCGTTGCTGGTCCGCTACCGCGCCACGGTGTTCCTCATGCTCAGCCTCGCCGTCGCGGAACTGACCGCGATCACCGCCGCCCAGTGGCGCACGGTCAGCGGCGGCACCGACGGGCTCGCCGGGATCCCCGCCCCCCGCCTACTGCCCGGCCTGCCGCCGCTGACCGCCGACCGCACGGTGCTCCTCTACACCGCCGCCGTGGCGATCGCCGCGACCGCCGCCGCCATAACGCTGCTCGACGGCGACCGGCGCACGCTGCTGGCGGCCGTACGCGCCAACGAGGCCCGCGCGAGCGCCAGCGGCCACCAAGTCACCGCCTACCTGTGGACGGCGCACACCGGTGCGGGCGCGCTCGCCGGGATCGGCGGGGCCCTGCTCATCCACACCCACCGGTGGATCACTCCGGCCGATGTCGGCTTCACCACCGCCGCCCTCGCGCTACTCGCCGTGGTCATCGGCGGCGCAACCTCGCTGCCCGGCGCCGCCGCCGCCACGGTCGCCGTCCTCGCCGTGCGCGACGTCGTGGGGGCGTCGCTGCCCGGCCACGCGCCCCTGCTCCTCGGCGCCCTGTTCGTCACCGCGGTGTACCTGCTGCCCGGCGGCCTGACCGCTCTTTCTGCGCGACTGGCTAGCTTGCCCATCCACCGGCGCCGTCCCACTTTGCACACCCCCGAGGGCCCGGACCAACCCGTCACCAGGAGCACCCCGTGAGGACCGTCCACCGCATAGACCCCGACGGCGTGCCGTCGCAGCGCGAACCGGGTGACATCGACCGCGCCCACGGCAACGGCCTCGTCGCGACCGGCCTGCGCCATGCCTACGGACAGCTGACCGTCCTCGACCTGGACACGTTCACCGTCGCCCCCGGCGACCGCCACGCCGTCATCGGCCCCAACGGCGCCGGCAAGTCCACCCTGCTGAACATCCTCGCCGGCACCACCCGCACGCAGACCGGCACCATCACCTATAACGGGCAAGTCGTCACCCGGCGTGGCCCGGCCTGGCGGGCCCGCGCCGGCATCGGCCGTACCTTCCAACACCCCCGCGTCTACCCGAACCTGACCGTGCTGGACTGTGTGCGCATGGGCGGCTGGCACCACCGCCACCAGCCCGAACGCACGCCTCTGGAAGCCCTCGACCTCGTCGGCCTGCTCGGGTACGCCGACTACCCGGCCGCCGCGCTGTCGCACGGGCACCGCCGCATGCTCGACCTGGCCGTCGCCCTGGCCGGGCAGCCCCGCGTGCTGCTGCTCGACGAGCCCGCCGCCGGCCTCACCGACACCCTTACCACCCGCCTGCTCGACATTCTCGGGCGTCTACCCGGCTGGATGGCGGTCGTGCTCGTCGAGCACCACATGGACGTCGTCGCCGCCCTCGCCGACTGGACCACCGTCCTGCACCATGGCCACCGCCACACCGACGGCCCTACCGACACCGTGCGCGCCGACCCCGCCGTCACCGCCCTCTACCTCGGCACCGGGGGTGACGATGCTGCGCATCGGTGACCTCGCCGCCGGCTACCGCCCCGACACCCCCGTCCTGCACCACATCACCGTCGATCTGGCGGCCGTCGCCGTGCACACCGTGGCCGGGCCCAACGGCGCCGGTAAGACCACCCTGCTGCACACCCTCGCCGGACACCTGCGACCTACCACCGGGCGGGTCCTGCTCGACGGCCGCGATGTGACCGGCTGGACGCCCGTCCGCGCCGCCCGCACCGGGGTTGCCCTCGCCCCGCAGGGGCGGCGGCTGTGGCCGTCGCTGACCGTCGCCGAACACCTCACCGTCACCCGGCCGCCCGTCCGCCGCCCGGACAGCCGCACCTGGGCAGTGGACGAACTGCTGGAGATGTTCCCGGCCCTCGCGGCCCGGCTGCGCCACCGCGGCCACCAACTCTCCGGCGGGGAGCAGCAGATGCTCACCATCGCCCGCGCCCTGCGCACCGCGCCCCGGCTGCTGCTGTGCGACGAGCCCACCGAAGGACTCGCCCCCACCATGGCCGCGCACGTCACTCACGCGCTGCGGGATCTGCCCTGCCACGGCGTCACCGTCCTCGCCGCTGTGCCGCACGCCCGCGCCGCTGCCACCCTCAGTGACACCGTCTACGTCCTCGCCGATGGACGCCTCACCGGACCCATCGCCACCAGCGGCGGACAGGCCGAGCAGGCGCTACGCGACCACCTCGCCCTGGTCTCACCCGCCCTGCCCAACCCTGGACAGGCACACCGATGACCCCCACTACCGCGGCAGTGGCGTCCCTGGTGATGCTCGCCGCCACCTCCGTACCCGCCGCGACGATGCCAGCACCGATCCCCGTTCAGGCCAGGGCCGCGCACTGTCCCACCTCAGCGGCCCCGCAGCCCCGGCTTGCAGCGGCAGATCACACCCCCGGCCACAGGGGCACTCGGGTGGCGTACCCGCAGCCGGCGCGCGCCCCGCTGCTAGCGCTGGCGGCACGCCTGCGGGCCAGCGCGTGCGACACCGTCGCGGGTCGGTATGACCTCGTGCACTACCGGCAGTGGAACAACCCCGCGCGCTTCGGGGCGGCGGTACGGGAGGTGGTCCGCTGGCGCGGCGACGACCGCTCCGGCGGCCAACTCGCCACCCAGCACCCCACCGGCGTCGTCCCGGTCACCCACGACTGGTGGCAACCCGGCGACCTCTACAGCGTCGGGCTGGTCGACCCCTTCACCCGCACGGACGTGCTGCGGGAAGACATCGGCATCAACGAGCCCTCACCAGCCGACCCCACCGAGGTGCTGGCGAACCTGGCACACCTGTCGACCTGGTACAGCCCTCGCCGGGACGGCCGCGCCGCCACCCTCACTGTGCTGGCCGACCTGATTCCACTCACCTACTACTCGCGCCTGGTCGACCGTTCCGGTCGCCCAGGCATCGCCGTCGCCGCCACCAGCGGCGACCGGCGCGCCCTGCTCGTCCTGCACCCAGACACCGGGGAAGTCCTCGCCTACGAGTCCGCCCACCTGGGTCCCTTCGGCTGGCGCGTGCAGACCTACCGCCTCTACCTCGCCCACAGCCACGCCACCCGCCGCTGGTGGGAACCCCCCGCCCGTCCCCGGCCAGCTCCGCTACCGCGACCGCTGTACCCGCGGCCGCAACAGCACTGGCTGCTGACAACGCCCCCGCCTTGCCACACCACGACGACCTAAGGAGTCGCACCATGACGGCCACCGCACCCACGCAGCGCTACCAGTTTCGCAACAGCCCTCACCAGCTCCACCCCCTGCAGGAGATGCTCGACCCGGTCACCCTCGACGACCTGACCCGCCTGGGCGTCAACCCCGGGCACACCGCCCTCGACGTCGGAGCCGGCGCCGGCTCGATCGCCCGGCACCTGTGCGAACTCGTCGGCCGCACCGGAAAGGTCATCGCCGTCGACATCGACACCAGCATGCTCAACCCCACCGGCGTGCTCGACGTCTATCAACGCGACCTGCGCACCCAGCCGCTGCCGGTCGAACCCGGCACCATCGACGTCGCTACCGCCCGCTGCGTCCTGGAACACCTGCCGAACCGGCACCTGATGCTCCACCAGATGATCAACGCGCTGCGCCCCGGCGGGCACCTTGTCCTTGGAGAGATCGTCTACGCACCCGTGTCCGCGCACGCCCCGGCCGACAGCGACAACGACCTCATCACCCGCGTGGTGCACACCATCCTCGACGTCCTCGCCGGGCGCGGGGTCGACCTGCACTGGGGCGACAAGGTTCCGTCGGTCCTGCTCGGCAACGGCTTCGAGCAGGTCCACACCCGCTGGGTCGCCGAGACCTGGGCCGGGGGCAGCGCTGGCTGCCGCCTGTACGCCGACAACGCCACCCAGCTACGCGACCGGCTCCTCGCCGAGGACCTGTCCCACGACGAGCTCGACCGGTTCGCCGAGCTGATGGCCGACCCGGCGGTGCTGGTGCGCGGCTACCAGTTCGCCTCCACTACGGGCCGCAAGCCCCGCTGAACCTGACAGGCGGGCGGCCGAGGTCGACGGGGGGCCGAGGCCCGGCAGGGCGCTCGCTAGTCGTCATTCGGCAGGTACCAGCCGTGTTCACGGTGCCTGGTGGTTGCGTCCGGGTTGTCGCGCTCGTAGGCCTCGTTGGCGCGGCGCGTCATCTCTTTGTCGTAGCGGTGCAGCTCGTCGTAGAGGTTCGACGCCTCACCGACGTTGTCGCTGGATACGTAGCGCTGTCGTAGCGCTTCGCGTTCGTCTTCGAGTTCCTCGTCGGACAGCGGGCGGAGGCTACCCATGCCGCGTGCGACGGAGTCGAAGATGCCCATCCGCAGATGCTGTCACGCCGGGGAATGGCGGGCAAGGAAGCGGCATAGGCCCCTCAGCCGGGCGATTTCGTGGTGCGTCGGCGTGCTGCACGGTGCGTCTCGCACGCTATGCGGCCGTGTCGCTGCGCGGGATGAGGTCGGCGACGGCATCCGCGCCACTGCGTTCGAGTTCGAGGATGACGGTGGTGTAGGTGTCGGAGGTCAGGCCGATGGTGGAGTGGCCGAGGGTTTCCTGGACCTCTTTCATGTCGGCGCCGCCGTGGCGCAGGTAGGTGGCGGCGCAGTGCCGGAGGTCGTGCAGCCGTACGGGTGGCAGGCCTGCGGTGGCGACGAGGTGGTCGAAGCGGTCGCTGATTGTCTGGGGGTGCCAGGCCTTGCCGTCGGGACGGACGAAGAATCGGCCGCTGTCGGGCCATCCGGTGTCGTTGACCTGTTGCCAGCGGCGGCGCATGTCGAGGTAGGAGCGCAGGGCGGCGATCGTTTTCGGGCCGAGAGGGATGACCCGGTCGCCGGCGTCGCTTTTCACCGGCCGGACGATGGGGGTGTAGCCGACGGTGGTGATCTGTTCTACGACGGTGAGGTAGCCGGCGTCGAGGTCGACGTCGTGGTCGCGGAGACCGCAGGCCTCGCCCCGGCGTAGGCCTCGGTGCAGGATGAGCAGGAACATCGCGTAGAGGACGATGTCGTGGCGTTGCGCGTGGTCGAGGAACTGTCCGGCCTGCTGCGGCATCCACACCATGACCGGGCTGGGACGCCTGCCGGTGGACTGCCAGTGCTCGACCGCCTTCGCGGTCCAGACCCGCGCCTTGGGTCGTTTCGCGGAGGGCAACTCGACGCCGAGGGCGGGGTTGGTGGGGATCAGCTTCGCTCGGACGACGGCGTCGTTGAGTGCCTTGCGCACCGTGGCGTACAGCCGGTGTGTGCTCGATGCGCCCATCGGCCGGACGCCCTTCACGTTCGCCCGGATCTCGGGGTCGCTGCTCGCGCGGGCGGCGCGGATCTCGTCCTGCTTGACCGCGATGGCGGTGAACATGCCCTCGATGTGGGCCGTCCGTAGGCTCTGGATCGGGATGGCACCGAGGTGGGGAATCAGGTAGAGGCGGATGTGGTCGGAGTAGCCGCGCACCGTCTTCTCCGCCAGTCCCCGCCGTCCGTCCAGCCACGCGTTCAGGTACTCGCCGGTGGTGGTCGGCACGGAGGCAGGCACGCCGGCGCGGACACGGGCGGCAACCGCGTCGCGGTCGGGCAGCGGGGTGCCGGGCTGGCAGGAGTGCAGCAGGTCTCCGATCTGCGCCGCGACGTGGGTGTCGCCGTCGGCGACATCGAGCAGCGCGCGGGCGTGCCGCAACTCGGCGGCGGCGGTGTCGCGGCTGTCGAAGCCGGACCGGCGTAGCTGCCGGCGGGGCCGCGCGGGTCGGACGGGCAGTTCGAGTTGGTAGCCCCATACCCCGTGGGTGGGGTGCCAGCCGCCGCCCGGCCGGCGCAGTCTCGGGCACCGGCTCCCCAGCCTCTTGCCGGTGTCGGGGTCGGTGCAGGTGCAGCGTTTGGTGAGGGCCCCTTCGGGGCTGCGGGTGCGGGTCACGGTTCCTTCTTCCTGTCGCCGCCAGTGTGCGGCGGGTCGATGCTGCTGATTTCGTCCTGGTGATCGACGCTTCGCATCCCGCCCAGGGTCAAGTCGCCGGACGTCGGCGACAGACCCAGGGCGGTGAGGATCCCGGCGACGGGCACCTTGTAGCGGGCGCCGACCCGCAGGACCGGCACCGGGAAGTCGCCGGTGCGGGCGAGGTCGTAGGACAGGGCGCGTCCCAGGCCGAAGACACGTCCGGCGGTGGGCAGGTCGGTGATCGCGCCGAGCGCGCGGATGCGCTCTTCGGTCCACACCTCGCCACCGCTGGCGGGGGTTCTGGGATTGATGTCGTGGCTGGTCACGGTGATTACTCCCGAGTCTCGAAAGGGGAAAGGAAAGTGAGGTCAAGTCGGACAGGTGCGGCCCTCGCTTGTAGCGGACCATCACCCCGCCCTCACACGTACTGCCGTGAAGACGGGGTGATGGCGTCCTTGCTCAACGTTGGTAGGTTGCGCTCGTGGATCACGTTCGGGCGGCGCTCTACCTCGACTTCGACAACGTGTTCAGCGGCCTCTACAAGTTGGACCCGGACGTGGCAGTTCACTTCGCCGAGGATCCGGGGGGATGGCTGCGCCGGCTGGCGACGACGGCCACGACGGATGGCGTACGGCGCTGGCTGGTCCTGCGCTGCTACCTCAACCCCGCGGGCTGGGTGTACCGCGCAGACCCAGATGGGGAGCAAACGCGGTTGTACTTCTCGAAGTTCCGGCCGTCGTTCGTCCGCGCCGGCTTCGATGTGATCGACTGCCCTCGCTATAGCAGCACGAAGAACGCGGCCGACATCAGGATCGTCGTTGACGCCGTCGACGCACTGTCCGTCGACACCCGGTATGACGAGTTCGTCATCGCCTCCGGCGACTCCGACATGACACCTCTGCTGCAACGCCTACGCCGTTCCGACCGGCGAACCATGATCGTGTCACCGGCCGACGCGGCTGAGGCCTTCACCGCGATCGCCGACCAGGTTCTCGACAGCCAGCACCTGTTGGCACTGGTGCAGGGCGAGTCGGTCGATCTCGACGACGAGCCCGACAGTGAGGTGGAGGACGGGTTGGACGAACATGTGGCCGCGGTCGCGGGTGACGCCCCTGCCTCTGGTCAAAGCGAGGCGTACGAGGCCTTCCGGTCTATCGTGACCCAGGAGTACGCCACGGCGACTGAGCCGTTGAATATGGCTTCGCTCGCTTCCCGGCTGCGGATGCAGCTCGGTCCGTCGGTCACGGACAGCAACTGGTTCGGCTTCGGTAGCTTCGCCCGTGCGGTGGCGAGCTTGACGTTGCCGAACCTGCAGACGTCGCAGTACCTGATCTGGGACACCAGCCGCCACCCGGCTCCGGAGGCGGCCACCGCGACGCCACGCGTCGCCCTGCCGGACGTCGTTGAGCGCTTGGGCGATCAGCTCGACCTGCCGCGAATGCCGCAACACTGGTGGCCGGCGATCTACCGGACACTCGCGGAGTACGCCCAGTCCCAGCGGTTCAACCTGACCCACTGCACCAGCTGGGCCCGAGACCAGCTACGCGACCAGGGGCTGCCGGTCAGCCGCAACGCCGTCGCGTTCGTCGTGCGGGGCACGTCGTTCGGCGGTTGCCCGCTGCACCGTCAACCCCCACCGACAGCCGACGACATCGCAGCGGCGTTCGTCGGCAACGTCCTCAGCCGCGCCGACGCAGCGGAGATCACGTTCTCCGACGAGGAGATCACGACGGTCCACACCTGGCTGGGCGCAACACCGGACAACAATCCCGAGCAGGTAGACCGGACGGAGAACCCTTCGTAGCTTGTTCCACCCGCGGCGACAGCTGGTCACGCGGACCCCTCCCACCGACGAGGGCACAGCAGAAGCCGCAACGCCGCGGCAGCCTGCTGGGGGACGACGCCGTTGCCGAGAACCCGTAGTGCGGCGGTGCGCGGCAGCCGGAGAGTTGGGTCGGTGACCCAGTGCTCGTCGAGTCCCATGAGCCATTCCACGAACGGTGGCGCCAGGACGGGCTTGCTGTGCTGGCCCAGCTGGGTGGGTTCCGGCGCGGGCCGGCCGAGCAGCAACTCCCAGCGGGCCACAGCGGCGGCGTAGACGCCCCACTGGCCTGCGTCGGGCTGGCCGAGCCCGGCAACGGTGGTGCGTAGATCCGCACCGCCGTCGCCGTGCTGGCCAGGCCCGCGCGCGTCGGACGCGCGCGGGGTGGGCAGGGACCGGGCCGGTACCTGCACGGCCGCCGACGGCAGTGTCAGGTCGCCGTGTGAGCCGCGCTGCCCGGGGCAGCCCTTCGTTCCGTCGGTGGCCCGTGGGGTGGGCAACAGGACCTGCGACAGCGGGGGCCGGAACCCGGCCCCCGCTCGCCGTCCTGGAGTACCAGTGTCGCTGGCCCTCGGGGTGGGCAGCAGGCCACGGGTGGAGCCGGACGCCTCGATCAGGTCAGGCAGCCCGTACTGGTGACCGGGCCCTTTCCCATCACGGGCGCACGGTGTCGGTAGCGTCCGCACCCCCTCCCAGCCGAACGGTGGGTGTGGCCAGCAGGAATAGCCTGTCCCGGCGGTGGGCTGCGCCGATGTCGGATGCGCGTAGGCATGTCCAGCTCGTGTCGTACCCGATCTGGGCCAGGTCGGCGTGGACGACGTCGAATCCGCGTCGCAGGAGCGCGGCGACGTTCTCCACGAAGAGCAGCCGGGGTCGAAGTATGCGAACGGCTGTGGCGATGTGGGTCCACAGGCTGGAGTGTTCTCCGGTGATGCCGGCGCGTTTACCGGCGTTGCTGATGTCCTGGCAGGGGAATCCGGCGGTGAGGATGTCGACGGGTTCGACGCTGCTCCAGTCGAGGGTGCGGATGTCGCCGAGGTTGGGCACGTGGGGCCAATGGTGGGCCAGGACGGTGGTGGCGTGCCGGTCGGTTTCGGCGTACCAGGCGAGGTGGCCACCGAGCACCAGCTCGACGGCCATGTCGAGGCCGCCGTAGCCGGTGCAGAGCGATCCGATCCGTGGGGAGGTTGGGTGGGCAATGGTCACGCCACCTCCCCACGGTCAGCGCCGCCGGGCACGGGAGTGTCGTGGGGGCAGGTCCACGGCCCGCAGCTCGGCGAGTCCGCCGGCCGCGGGCGTGGATGCAGTACCACCTCGTCGAGTGGCACCCGCTGCCGATGCAGGAAGAACTGGCCGCGCAGTGGCTGCCCGGCGGCGTTGGCCCGGGCGGAGCCGTGGCGGACCGCCGTGTCGAAGGCGACCGCGTCGGCCCACTCGGTCGGGCTGTTCTCCCGCAGGGCGGCCCAGAAGCCGTCGTCGTGGAACGGGCACCCGACGCACGACGACTTCGGGGTGTTTCCGAGGCCGTGCCGGCGCAGGTAACGCAAGCAGTCGTCGCGCCGCCAACCGAGGTCCAGCAGGGGGAAGACGTTGCGCATGTAGGCGACGTCGGCGTCGCGGGCCCGGCCGATCTCGTCCAGGCTGATCCCGATCGCCATCTCCGCGATCACGCCGGCCGGTACCCGCCTCGGGTGCGGGTAGCCGAGCCGGCGCCGCACCTCCGCCTTGATCGGTTTGATCTTGTATTCGCTGGTGCACTGCCGGCGGGCCATGCCCCGCTCGCCGGCCGGCCCGAGGGTGAACAGGGGCATGCTGGCGAAGCGGTGGGCCGGGTCGAGCGCGTCAGCGCGGATGTTCCCGGCGCTGACGCGTACGACCTCGATCCCGGCCCGCTCGGCGATCCCGGTCAGCCGGCCTAGGTGCCGGTAGACGGCGGCCGGTTCCCACGAGGTGTCGGCGAAGACTGCGGCGTCAAACGGTGGGATCCTGCCCTGGGCGGCCAGCAGCAGGAGCGTGGAGCTCTGCACACCGGCGCCCAGGGACAGGTAGCGGTGGGTGGGTGCGGTCACGCCACCACCCCGGATTCCGGCGCCGGGCTCTTGACGAACACGAGGACGTCCTCGTGCGCGATCAGGTGCATGGGAGTGCCACCAGCTCGGGCCTTACGGACGGCCTGGAGTTGAAAGAACGACGGCCGCGCCACGAGCCCGCCATCGCGGACGGCCGCGAGCAGCGCCACACACCGGTCCACCGGGGTGAGGCCAGCCCGGATGCCGGCGCCGATCACCGCGCTGGGCAGGTCGACGAGTTCGCCGTGCTTGCGCCACGGCCTGGCGGTCACGACGACGACTCCGCCGGGGCGCAGGAGGGTGTGGCAGCCGGCGAGGATCTGGGCGAACCCGTCGGCGAGTCCGGTGAGGTCGCGGTAGGCGAGGTTCCCGCGGTCGGTGCCGTCGTTGTAGGCGTTGTCGAACTTGGCCACCCCGTCGGCGCCGGGCCGGACCAGGCCGTGCACGGTCGGCCCGTACGGCGGCGACGTCACCACCAGCGCCACCTGCCCGGCCAGGGCCCCGGGTACGAGCGACAGGATGCCGGTGGCGTCGCCGCGGATCACCCCGGCCCGTCCGGTCGCACCCTGGGCATGGGCGTGCTTGATGTTGGCGTCGGCGATGTCGGACCACCGGGACTCGTACTCCACCCCGATCGCGTCCCGGTCGGCGTGGATCGCCTCGACCAGGGTCGTGCCGATCCCACACATCGGGTCCAGCACCAGGTCACCCGGCTGGGTGTAGGCGGTGACGGCGTGCGCGGCGATCGCGGGCAGCATCCGCGCCGGGTGCTGCACCGACTCGCGCACATACCGGCCGCGGCGCTGGACCGGGCCGGTCGACTGCGCGGTAGCCCACACCGACAGGCCCTCCGGGCCGGGAGCAGCCCGATGACGCCCGACCGGGCCAGTGCTCGTGGCGGCAGCCGTCGTGGTCTGCCCGTCGGGCTCGCTGGGGTTGGTTTGTGCGCGGTGCTTAGCCACGGCGACCACCGCCCTCGCGCCCGCCCCGGCGCGGAGCCTGACGCTGGTGCTGGGTCTGGCTGAACACCATCAGGTCCGCGTGGACCCGCAGATGCGCCACCCGCCACCGGTCGCCCAGGGCGGTGGTGAGGGTGAGCAATTCCTCGTCGGTGACGTGGTACACGAACGCGTCCCCGTCGCTGTCGGCGGTGACCGCGACGAGGTGCTGCAGGTAGCCCAGCCCGACACTGGCGGCGGCCTGGACCACGCCGGAGAAGTCCTCCGGCCGGGCGGTGGTGCCGGCCGGAACGGTGACGACGAGGATCAGGCAGCCACCCGGCTGCAGCAGCGCGGCGCAGCCGGTCAGCAGCCACGCCAGCCGCACCCGGTTGGTCGCGGCATTGGGGTCGAGGGGCCAGCAGGCGACCACGAGACTGGTCGCCTGCTGCAGGGAACCGCCGGGCGGCGGGCCGGCGACCGTGTCGGCCGGTGGGTGCAGGTCCGGGTCGGTGAGGTCGTCGCCGAACCAGGCCCCCATCTCCGGCAGGTCCTCGTCCTCGTCGGTGCCGCCGGCGGTGCCGCCGGCGGTGCCGGCGGGCGGACGGGGAGTGGCCGGGCCGACGATCAGGCTGGACGCGTCGGTGAACCACGCTGGGTGGTGCCGACGGCCCCCGGCCGCGCAGGCGGAGGTGAGGGCGTGGTCGCCGGTGAGGTCGACGACGACCTCACCGGGGCGGCTGTAGGCGGCGACGAGCCGGGCGGCGAGGCGGGTGCCGATGCTTCGGCCGGCGTCGCCCGGGGTGCGGGCGGTGCGCCAGACGGTAAGCGGTACCGGCGGGTCGCCGGCAACCAGGTCGGTCGGGGTGGGGTCGACCTCGGCCAGGGTGCCGGTGTCGACGGTGGGATCGTGCTGCGGGTTGTGGTGCTGCGGCGTGTGCTCGCTCATGTGGTGTCGGCTCCGCGCCGCGCCGTGGTGCGCTGACACCCTCAAACCGGTGTTTGTCAGCTGTGGCGAACACCTGCCGATCTCACGGTGATCTCACGACTGTCTGACAGCCGATTCCTGTCCGCTCGGCTGACCTCGGGAACGCGGGATGATTTGGCGGTCGCTGGCTCGACTGGGCCAGGCGGGCGTCGTGAGATCGTCACAGCCCTCCGCCACCTCCGGCTGTCAGACGCGCACGGTCACGACCACCTCGACCATGACAGCGACTTAGATCGATGACACGCGGGTGCTGGCCGGTCTTGTCAGATCGCCGTCCGGTGTCCTGGACGGCAGCGGCGTCTGTCCCGAAGGTGGCGATGTCACCGAGGACACCGGTGCCGGACTGTCATCGGAGGCGGCGGGCGTGTCAGACCGTCCCTACGCCGGACGAACGCTGTCAGACGGCGCGGTGACGATGACACTCGGCCGTGGTGTCAGTCGGTCGCGAGCTGACACCACGCCGTCCGCGGGGCGCTGCCAGACGCTGTGAGACCGGCAGTCCCCCGTTGTCAGACCCCTCGGCGGTGTCATGTCCCTCGCGGCCTTGGTCCTGTGTCCGCCGCCTCCTGTCGTGTCAAGGCGCAGGTCAACGCGGCTTTGTCAGAACGGCGACGCGCGCTGACGCTGGTCTGCAGTCAGCGGGTGGCCGGTGGCGGCTGACGCCGTCGAGCTGATGTTCCATGCCTGTCGGCCTGCGTTGTCAGGGGCCGGTGAGACCGAGGTGGCGCAATGGCGGTCAGGCGCGCCGGCTCTACACCTCCGGCCCGTCATCGACATTCGTCTCTGACATGGGAGTTCGTGACATGACCGCGTCCGCCAAGGACTGGCCCGACTCACCGCTGGACGCCGTGGACACCGCGTTCGCCGCCCTGACCTGTGATCCCGATCCGTTGTCACTGGACCTCGACCCGCTGGCCGACCAACTCGGCGATGACAGCGGTCTGCCCGGTGGTGTCATCGCGCTGCCGGCGTTGCGGCAGTGGCTGCTGGAGCATCCCCGCGCCTACACGGCGCGTGACGTCGTGTGGCGGGAGTTGGTCCGCCGCGCCCGTCTCGGCGGGCCCGCCTGGGTCATCGCCGCGGTCGCTCTGGCGATGCCGGCGCTGCGCCGCTACGCCGGCCGGCTGCACACCGGCTGGGCCGGTGACGCTCACGACCTGGACGCCGAGATCCTCACCGGCTTCCTCGGCGCTCTGCGGGACCGGGTCGATCTGGCCAAGCCGGCGCCGTACGCGGCGTTGTGCATGGCGGCGTGGCGGGCCGGCCACGAGCTGCGGCAGCGTGACGGCGCCGAGGCCGTGCCGGTGGACGACCTCGACCATGTCACCGGCTCCCGTACCCCGAAGCGTCCCTACGGGCATCCGGACCTTCTCGTACGCCGGGCGGTCGAGTTGGGCATCGTCGACGCCTGCGACGAGCAGCCCTACATCGACGTGCGGCTGGGCCGGCGGGCTATCGAACCCATCGCCGCCCGCCTCGGCCTGGAGGTCGACACGCTGCGGCGGCGCGTCGAGCGCATCGACGTCCGCATTGCCGACGCGCTCGCCGCCGGGATGCTCACCGAGGCGACCTCGCCCCGGGCGCGGGAAGACCTCGCCGCTGCGGCCGAGCGACGGCAGCACATCCGGGCCGCCCGCGGTGGCGCCCGGCCGGCCGCGGCGCAGGTGAGGCTGGCAGCCGCCTGACCGTCGACCATTCCGCAGGCTCTCCGGTCGCGGGCCCGACCATCTGGTCGGGCCCGCGACCACGTCCGGCGAACCCAGCCCCTTTCCACCGCTGCGACCGGCCCCACCCGGTTCGGAGGAGAACCGCCGTGGCCGCTGCCGAGCGGGCCTGACGGATCTCTCGCGGATCTGACAGCGGCGCTGACGGGGTGTTGATTCGGCGGCTGTGAGATTCGGGGCCGAGCCGACGGCGAGGTCCGCCCCCGGCGGCGTGATCGTCGGAAATGCCGCTGACCAGGGCTGTCAGAGGTTCGTGAGGTCGTGTCGGAGTGCTGTGGGATCGGCAGGTGTTCGCCACGGCTCACAAACGCCGGTTTGAGGGTGCGGAACTCCTCCGACGCCACCACGGCGCCAGCGGGTTCCGTCCGCCGCCGGGCCGGGAGGCCTGGTCGGTATGGGACCGGGTGCCTCGGGTGCCGCGCCACGTTGATGCGCTGACACCTCATCGATCACCGCTTACCCGAACGGGAGGACGAGCTCCTCCCGAGGTTCACCACGGTCCCCTCCGACAGGCGTCTCCCGAGCCCGGCGGCGGCCTCCTACCCACGTCGAATCGCCCCGGCGCGAGCCGGGGCGGGAGGTGCCGCCATCATGTTCCGCCCGCTGTGGGTACGTTTCCGTGCCCTGACCGCCCTGTCCCACGCGCCGATGACCACTCGTGCGCTTCGCCGCATCGCCCGCGTCGCCACGGCCGCTGCCGCGGCCGTGACGCTGCTGGCGGTGCCGGCCGCCGCCTACGCCGACCCCGGCGGCCCGGTCATCCTGGCCGCCAACGACCTGCCCACCGTCATCGCCAACCTGCAGACCTGGGTGATGGGCATCCTCGCCGCCGTCGCCACCCTGTTCCTGGTCCTCGCGGGCGTGTACTGGGCCACCGCCGGTGGCGACCCGGCCCAGGTCGACAAGGCCAAGGGTGCGTTGAAGAACGCCCTGATCGGCTACGGCCTGGCCGTGCTCGCGCCGATCCTGCTGCAGGTCGTCAAGGGAATCGTCGGAGGCTGACGATGACCTGGGCGCTCGACCAGATCCTCGACTGGTTCGCCGGTCTGCTCCTGGACTGCCTCAACGGGTTGATCACCGCGATCACCCACGCGCTGCTGATCACTCCGGACGTCACCGCCCTGCCGCAGGTGCAGGCCCTGACCGGACGGTCGATCTGGGTCGTCGACACCGTCTTCGTCCTGGTGTTCGTCGCCGCCGGCGTCCTGACCATGGTCGCCGGCGGCGACGAACGGGCCCGCTACACCGCCAAGGACCTCATGCCGCGGTGTGTCGTCGGGTTCGTCACCGCCCACTTCTCCCAACTGATCGCCGGCCAACTCATCGCGCTGGCCAACGCGTTCACCACCGCCCTGACCGCGCAGGACTTCCACGGCGACAGCGCCCTCGACGCGATCAAGACCCACCTGCTCGCCGCCCGGGACCAGACCGCCGGGCTGCTGTTCCTCGTCTGCCTGGCGATCATCGTGTTCCTGCTCGCCGCCACGGCCTGCAGTGTGATCGTCCGGTTCGCGGTCGCCCTGATCCTCACCGCGGTCGCCCCGATCGCCCTCGCCTGTCACGCCCTGCCGCAGACCGACGGGGTGGCCCGCATGTGGTGGCGCTCCTACGGCGCCATGCTGGCCATCCCCGTGGCGCAGGCGTTCGTCCTGTTCGCCGGACAGTGGATGCTGCTGGACACCAGCAACATGCTGCCGCTGCTCGGCCTACCGGTCGAACCGGGCGGCGTGCTCAACCTGTTCGTGGTGATGGTCCTGCTCTGGACCACGCTCAAGGTGCCGGGGCTACTGCGCCGCTATGCCACCAGCGGCGGCGGACGCGGCGGCAACCCGCTCGGCGCGATCGTGCGGGTCGTCGTGGTGCAGCAACTCACCCGCGGCCTGCGCATCCCCGGCCTTCGGGCGGTGGGGCGATGAGCCGCGACCGCCGCGACGAACAACCGGTCACCGCCCGGATGCCCGCCGACGTGGACGCCCCGGACAAGGTGCTCTACGGGCTGACGTTCCGGCAACTCGCGATCCTCGCCGTCGCCGCCGTCATCTTCTACGGCGCCTGGCGGGCCCTCCACGCGATCGTGCCCGCGCCGGTGCTGCTCGGCGCGGCTGTCGTGCTCGGCGGCCTGGTGTTCGGCCTCGCGGTCGGCCGCCGCGATGGACTGCCCATGGACCTGTGGCTGCTGGCCGCGGTCCGCCACTCTCGGGCGCCACGCGCGCTGTCCACCACCGACACCACCGCGAAGACACCCGACTGGGTGCAGGCCCCGGCGTCGAGAGTGATGCTGCCGGCGCCGCTGAAGCTTCCCGCCGACGCCATCGACGACCACGGGGAGATCAACCTCGACGGGGTGAAGGCGGCGATGGTCGCCGCGACCAGCGTCAACCTGGCTCTGCGCACCGCCGACGAGCAGGCCGCCCTGGTTGACACCTTCGGCCGCTGGCTCAACAGTCTGTCGACGCCGACGCAGATCGTGGTGTCGGCGCAGCCGGTCGACCTGCATTCCGCCGCCCGCACCCTCGCCCATACGGCGGACGGGATGCCGCACCCGGCTCTCGCCGACGCTGCGGCCGACCACGCCCGGTTCCTCGACGACCTCGCGCAGCGCCGGGATCCGCTGCGCCGGCAGGTCCTCATCGTCACCCGCACCACCTCCGGTGAGCGTGGCGAGCACGCCGCCCGACGCCGCGCCGACCAGACCGTCCGGTCCCTGTCCGGACTCGGCGTCACCACCCGCGCCCTGGATGGCCACGCCACCACCGCGGCGCTCGCCGCCGCGGCCGACCCCTACCGGCCGCCCCGCCCCGGCGGACTGGCCGCCCCCGACACCACCATCACCGGACCTCCGGCCCGGAGGTCGACATCCCGAAGGACATCATCATGACGATCCGCCTACGCCGCCCGACGACCCGCACCCGCCCGAACGCCACGGCGCTCCCCCCCGCCGGAGGCGTCGCGGCTACGGTGGCACCGGCCTCGGTGGAGGTGACGCCCCGGTGGCTGCGGGTCGGCGACGGCTACGCCGCCACCCTCGTGGTCACCGGCTACCCGGCCGAGGTCGGGCCGGCGTGGCTGGAGCCGCTGCTGTCCTGGCCGGGTCGCCTCGACCTGGCCCTGCACATCGACCCGATCCCCGCGCCGGTCGCCGCGTCGCGGCTGCGCAACCAGCGGGCCCGGTTCGAGTCCTCCCGGCGGGCCGACGAGCAGAAGGGCAAGCTGGCCGACCCGTACGTGGAGGCCGCCGCCGACGACGCCGCCGACCTCGCCGAACGCCTCGCCCGGGGTGCGGCGAAGCTGTTCCGCGTCGGCCTGTACCTGACCGTGCACGCCCGCACCGAAGCGGAACTCCTCGACGCGTGCGCGCAGGTGAAGGCCGCTGCCGCGTCCACCCTGATCGAAGTGCAGCCCGCGACGTGGCGGCATCTGCCCGGCTGGACCACCACCCTGCCCTTGGCGACGGACAGCCTGCAGATGCGCCGCACCATGGACACCCAGGCCCTGGCCGCCGCGTTTCCCCTGGCCAGCGCGGATCTGCCGGCGCCGCTGCCCGGTGACCCGGCCACCACCGGTGGGGTGCTGTACGGGGTCAACCCGGACTCGCAGGGCATCGTCTGGTGGGACCGGTGGGCGCAGGAGAACCACAACAGCGTGATCCTCGCCCGTTCCGGCGCCGGGAAGTCCTACTTCGTCAAGCTCGACGTGCTGCGCAACCTGTACCAGGGGGTGCAGGTCTCCGTGGTTGACCCCGAGGACGAATACCTCCGCCTCGCGGACGCGGTCGGCGGCACCATCGTGCGGCTCGGCGCACCCGGCGTGAAGATCAATCCCCTGGACCTGCCGGTCGGGGACACCCGCCCGGACGTGCTCACCCGCCGCGGCCTGTTCCTCCACACGCTGATCAGCGTGTTGGTGGGGCAGCTGCCGCCGCCCGCCGAACGCGCCGCCCTGGACCGGGCGATCCTGCGGGTGTACCGGCAGGCGGGCATCACGGCCGACCCGGCCACCCACCACCGGCCGGCGCCCCTGCTGAAGGATCTGGCCGCGACCCTGCGAGCTGACGACGCCGCCGCCGCGCACGAACTCGCCGCCAGACTCGCCCCGTGGGTGGCTGGTTCGTACTCCGACCTGTTCGACTCCCCGACCACGACCCGCCCGGACGGGCACCTCGTCGTGTGGAGCCTGCGGCACCTGCCGGACGAGCTACGGACCGTCGGCACTCTGCTCGCCTTGGACGAGATCTGGCGGCAGGTCGACCTGCCGCGGCAGTACCGCACCAGCTCCTCGCCGGAGGCGCGGCGGCTGGTCGTGGTGGATGAGGCGTGGCTGCTGATGCGCGACGGTGAAGGCGCCCGGTTCCTGTTCAAAATGTCCAAGGCCGGCCGGAAGCGCAACGCTGGCCTGTCGGTCATCACCCAGGACGTCGCCGACGTGCTCGGCACCGACCTCGGCCAGGCCGTCGTCTCGAACGCGGCCACGCAGGTGTTGCTCAAGCAGGCCCCGCAGGCCATCGACCAGGTCGCCGACGCGTTCGGCCTCACCGCGGGCGAGCGGCGGATGCTGCTGTCCGCCCGGGTCGGGCACGGCCTGCTGATCTCCGGCACGAACCGGACCGCGTTCGAGTCGATCTCCTCCCAGGCCGAACACCTTCTCGCGACCACGAAGCCGTCCGACCTGGCCGACCTCGACCCCGACGACCAGGAGGAGGACCTATGACACCCCTGCGTGCCCTATCGTCGACGCCCAGCCCTTCCGGGCCGGGCGTCGGCGTCATATACCCGCCGAGTACGCCCACGCGCTGGGTCCTGCACGTCGCGGGTTGGGCCGTGGACCGGCCGTGGCTGGTCGGCGTCGCCGCCGCCCTGCTGGTGGCCTATGTCGCCGGGCGGAACCTGCTCGACGGGTGGCGGCACCGCCGCCACGCCGAGGGCGCCCGCCTTGTCACGGTCGCCCCACCGCCGGAGGTCGACCCGCACAGCGCCGCCGCGCTGTGGGCGAACCTGCACGGCACGCTCACCCCGTCCCGCCGTCGCCGGCTGCTGTACGGCGGCCCGCACGTGGTGTGGCAGTACACCTGGACCGGCCGGCAGCTGCTCATCTCGATCTGGGTACCCGGAACGGTGCCGGCCGGGGCGGTCGAGGCCGCCGTGCGGGCCGCCTGGCCCGGCGCCGCCTGCACCACCGACGACCAGGCCCCACCGCCGATCCCCCTCGATGTGCCGGCCGCCGTCGGCGGGCACCTGCTGCCGACCGCCGCCGAGTGGTTGCCGTTCGAAACCGACCACGACAACGACCCGCTCCGAGCGCTGATGTCGGCCGGGTCGCAGCTCAAGCCGGACGAGTACGCCTGCGTGCAGGTCCTCGCCCGCCCCGCCGCCCCACGACGGACCGCACGAGCCCGCCGCGCCGCCGGCCGAATGCGCGACGGTAAGACGGCCGTACCGGCCATCAATCCCGCCGCCCCGCTGCTGTGGATCCTCGAGGCGTTCCTTCCCGGCCGTACCGCCACCACCCGCAGCGGCGGCCAGCCGGCCGGCCGCCGGGACCCCGGCGTGGAGCGGGACGTGCGGGCGATCCTCGACAAGACCGCCCACCCGCTGTGGACGATCGGCATCCGCTACGCCATCGCGAAGAACAACCACCGCGGTGGCTCCCGGCCGGAGGGCAGGCTGCGCGGTGTCGCGGACGCGGTCGCCTCGTCGTTCGCCGTCTACGCCGGCCGCAACCGGCTCGCCCACCGGGCGCGGATGGCGCACCCGGTGGCCGTGCTGGCCACACGGCGGCTCGGAGCGGGGTTCCTGGCCTCCACCCCCGAGCTGGCCGTCCTCGCCGCCCTGCCCCGGGATCTGGCCGTGCCGGGGCTGGACCGGGCGCGAGCGAAGTCCATGCCCGCCCCTGTGGCGGTGCCGACCGGCGGCCGCGGGATGAAGGTCCTCGGCGACGCTGAAGTGGGTGGCCACGCGGTGGCCCTGTCCGTCGCCGATGCGAGGTATCACATGCATGTGGTCGGATCGACGGGCTCCGGGAAGACGACCCTGCTGGTGAACCTCGCGGTCGAGGACATCAAAGCCGGCCGGGGCACTGTCGTCATCGACCCGCACGGCGACATGGTCCTCGACATCCTCGACCGGCTTCCCGCGTCCGTCGCCGGGCGGGTGGTGCTGTTCGACCCCGACCAGCCCAACCCGCCCACCCTCAACCCGCTGTCCGGCACCGACCCGGACCTGGTCGTGGACAACCTCGTGTCGATCTTCGGGAACATCTTCGCGAAGGCGTGGGGGCCGCGGATGGACGACGTCATGAGGGTGGCCTGCCTGACCCTGCTGCGGCACGCCAACGTCACCCTCCAACACATCCCGCCCCTGCTCAACTCGGCCCAGTTCCGGTCGGCGATGACCGTTGGCCTGGACGATCCGGCCGGTCTGTCTGGGTTCTGGCAGTGGTACGACGACCTCAACCCCGCCCTGCGCTCCCAGGTCATCGGCCCGGTCCTGGCCCGCCTGCGGGCGTTCCTGCTGCGGGACTTCGTTAAACGCACCATGCGCTACCCCCGGTCCAGCTTCGACATGGGCAAGGTCCTCGACGGTGGGGCGCTGCTGGTGCGCATCCCAAAGGGGCAGTTGGGTGAGGACACCAGCAAGCTGCTCGGCTCGCTCGTGCTGGCGCAGGTGTGGCAGGCCGCGACCGCCCGGGCGGCCGTGCCGGCGGACAGACGCCGGGATGCCACGTTGATCATCGACGAGTGTCAGAACTTCCTGACCCTCGCCAACAGTCTCGACTCGATGTTGGCGGAGGCGCGCAAGTACCGGCTGTCGATGGTCCTCGCACACCAGGACCTGGCCCAGTTCCCGAAGGACCTCCTCGCCGCTGCTTCGGCGAACGCCCGCAACAAGCTGTACTTCTCCGTCGCCCCCGAGGACGCCCGCGTCCTCGCGAGGCATACCTTGCCCGAACTCGACGAGCACGACCTGACCCACCTGGACGCCTACACCGCCGCCGGACGCCTCGTCGTCGCCGGGCGGCAGACACCGGCGTTCACCCTCAAGACCCGACCGCCGAAGCCGGTCGTGGGGGAGGCGACGGTGATCCGGCAGGCCGCGGCGCAGGCGGTGCCGGCGCAGGACACCAGCGCTATCGATGACCTCGTCGACCGGTTCTCGGCCCGACCCGACGACAACCGCCGGGCCCGGGGCAAGAGCGGTCCGAAGGCGAACGCCTGAACGCCGCAGGGCGGTTGGCGAGAGATCGACAGACCAGGCCGACCAGGTCGGCCGGGTCTACTGCGTCCCGGTCACCCCTTCCGTGAGGGCTTCACCAGCCCTTCACCACCGATCACCACACCGCACTGACAGATTCCGGCTCTCCGGGTCTGTCAGTGCCGCTCACCGGCGGTCAGCAGCCTCCGGTGACCACCTCACCGAACTCAGACACCCTCCCCTCGGAGGGAACTCCTCTTCCGCTTGGAGCATCCACCGTGCCTACCAACAACTCCGTCTCCCGGTCGTCGTCCGCCTCCTCCTCCGGCTCCTCGTCCGGTTCCCGTTCGTCCTCCCGTCTCGCTCGTCTGGACCGGCTTCGTCGACTCACCACCCGTGATCACCAACTGTTGCGGTTGCTCGCCGAGCACTACGTGCTCTCCACCGACCAGATCACGTCGGCGCTGTTCCCGTCGCGTCGCTCTGCCCGGCTCCGCCTCGCCCAGCTGCACCGGTTGGAGGCGGTCAGCCGGTTCGTGGACGTCACCACCGGCAGCGGCCAGCACCTCTACACCCTCGGCCCACTCGGTGCCGTGGTCCACCCGACCCAGTTCAACGACCCGAACAGCGCTGGTGCCCGAGCGCCGCGGACCAGCATCGAACGGACGGAACGCATCATCGGCAGCCGCCGCCTAGCCCACCTGCTCGGCACCAACCAGCTGTTCATCGACCTGATCGGCTACGCCCGCGCCGACGAGCACGCCCGGCTGGCGCGGTGGTGGTCCGAACAGCACACCACCGCCGCGTTCGCCGCCGCCTCCTACGCCGCCGGCAGCGGGGCCGGGGTCCAGCCCGACGGGCACGGCATCTGGCACGCCGGTGGGCGCGCCGTCGGGTTCTTCCTCGAACACGACAACGGCACCGAACCCCTCGGCACCGTGCTGCGCAAGCTGCGCGGCTACGAGCAGCTCGCCCGCTACGGGCCGCGGTACCCGGTGCTGCTGCGCGTCCCCGGCCGCCGCCGCGAACAGCACCTCCTCGACGCCCTCGCCGGAGTGCCCACCGCCATGCCCGTCGCCACCGGCCTGCACAGCGAGCACCCCGCCGGGCCCGCCTGGACCCTCACCACCGATCCGGGCCTGCGCCGCTGGCTGCATGAACTGCCCTCAGATCACGGCCCGGACAACCCGGCCACCAACCCGCACCGCTTCACCGACACCGACCTCAGCGGCCCCACCGCCCCGGAGCCCTGACGCCCACCTTCACCGCACGCGGAGGGGGGTGTCCACCGTCGTGGGCGACTGTGAGACCGACCGGATCTCACAGCCTCACCGTTCCTCACCCGCTTAATCGAGCGGTCGTCTGACAGGGCAGGTCAACCGCACTTCTGACGATCGAGACGGCGGCCGGCGCTGACAGATCCGGCCGCTACCTTCATCGGCACCACCTTCACCTATATATCGCTCCACCCGGTCCGGTCCCACCTCGGGAACCACCGCCGCACCCCAACGGTGCGCTCCGCCCACCCGCCTTCACGGCCGGTCGGCGCCCGCGCCGCGCGGCGACCCCAGGTCGCACCGCACCACCCGCACCAACCCGCAACGCCAGCACCAGCCCGCTCCACCAGCAGCGACTCTGCTGCACCCATTTCCTGTTCGTCCCGTGCGTCGACCCATGTACCCGGTGGGCCGACCACTTCCGCGCGCCCAACAACGCGCCCCAACCGAAGGAGGAACCCCTCATGACCGCAACCAACGGTGCCGCGACTCCGCTGAGCCGCTACGGCACCCGCGTGGCGACGGTGACGGCCCGCCCGGGCCGCAAGCCCGCCCCCGCGGCCACCACCGCCAGCACCACGGCGCCCACCAGCCCGGTGGTCACGCCGACCGCGACGATTAACACCATGATCGTCTGCCTGCCCGACGGACTGCCGTCGCAGGCCCTGACCGCCACCCAGCTCGACCGGCACTTCGGCGTGTCCGGCACCCTGCAGTCCCGTTTCTGGGCCATCCCGGACATGTGGCTGTGGCAGCGGCGCGACCTGGTCGCACCGCGCAAGGGACGTCCGGTGTACTGCGCCGGCGGACCGGTCAAGCTGCTCGACCTGGACGCCATGCGTCACGCCGCCGGCGTCGGCGCCGGCATCCGCCACCAACTGTGGCAGCAGGTCGTGCACGGCACCCGGCCGGCCACCCCGTGGCCGACCCTGCTGGCCCGCCACCTGGCGGACCCCGCCAAATACCCGCGCGAGCGAGCCGAGGCGGACTTCAACAACCAGCCCCGCGTCAACGCGATGCGGATGCACAACGCGGCCAGCTACGGCGCCGCCCACCTCAGCCCTGGTGAGCTGGAGATGTTCCAGGCAGGCCCGATGGCCTACCAGCACTACAGCGCCACCACCGCCGTGTGCGGCGACGCCCTGCTCACCCCGGACGGGCACAAGTTCGCACCCGCGAGCGACGCCCTCACCCACCGGGTGACCTACCTCGAGCAGGCGAACCGGTACCTCGACACCATCGAGGCCGGCCAACGGCTGCTCGCCGTCGCCCTGTAGCACCACCGGGATCCGGAACCGGTCGGGCACCGCCACCCATCCCTTCTTCCCTGGGGATCGGCGGCGGCCCGACCGGCTCCACCCCCTTCCCCGCCGCCCCGGCCACCAGCAGCAGACGCGAGCTTTGCAGCCGCGGCCCTTGAGCGTCCCGGCCCCTGCGACGCACACACCCGCCGCGACGAGTGCGGCCACACGCCCACACGACATTGACCACACCTGAACCACGCCCGCCTGCACTACATCCGACCCGCTCCTGCGGGCCATCCGCCCTACCCACGGGGGGCCAAAGCGGCGTGGCGTGGACCCACTGCCGGCCCCGTGCGGCACCGCCCGGCGCCCCGGGCTGGGGCTCCCGCAAGCCCGGCCGGCGAACGGCCGACCTTTCCCTCTTCCCCTACCAGGAGGTTCCTTCGCCATGTCCGACCGACTGTGGTTCCGCGTCGACGACGTCCTGCCCCTCGCCGAACACGCCGCCGCCACCAGCGCGCACCTGCGCACCCGGCAGCAGTACCGGGCCGGTGTCCCGGACCAGGCCGCGCTCATCTGGTCCCACGACACCGACGGGGACTGGTTGTCCTCCAACGGGATCCCCCGCTGGTACGACGCCGACGGCGCCGACCACCGGGTCCTCGCCGAAACGTGGACCCACACCGCCACCGGCGCCACCGGCAACCCGGTCCCCGCCGACGACGGACACGGATTCCTGCCCCTGCACACCGAACATCGTGACGGCCGGCGGGACCTGCTCGACCTGCTCCGCTACGCCCGCCACCACGGGCTGCACTGGTTCGGGCTTCACCCCGACCCGGCGAGCGACAACACCGGCGACCGCTACCGCATCTCCCGCCACCGCGGCGACATCATCCCGCCGCTGTCCACCTGGACCCCGGCGACCGTGACCTGCGACGTGGTCGGCGGCGGCGCCTACCGCGCCATGGTCGCCCCCGGCTACACCACTCTCACCCGCACCGGCCTGCTGTGCCGCTTCCCTCTGTTCGCGGTGCAGCGTATGGCCGCCCAACTCGACGGCCTCTACCCCGGTGACATGCCGGGCGAGCATCCCCGGCTGCGGTTCGACGGCGACGAGGTTGTCGTCGAGTGGGAGCACGACGACGGCTTGGACGGTCGCTGGGTCGAGGACGACCGGGTCGTCCCGGACGCCAACCGCTGCTACGCCGTCGGCGCCTACCAGTGGCCGTGGACCCTTGTCGCGTCCGAGGCGACCTTCCGCACCGCCGACCCGAAGGACCGGTCGCGGTGATCGTCGACAACGTGGTCCACCAGGGCGGCCCCGGCTGCTACGAGCTGACCCGGGTGCACCACATCGACGGTTACGTCCTGCGGGTGCGGGTCTACCGGGACAGCTACGCCAAGCAGAGCATGGCGGTCGCCGAGGTCCTCACCCCACTGTTCACCTGGACGATCATCGCCAGCAGCCCGGGTCACAGCTGGCACCGCACCACCCCGACCACCGCGCTGGACGCGACGCCGTTGATCCCGGTCGCCGACGAGGTGCTGCAGCGGGCGCGGCGGATCCTTCCCGTGCCGCCGCCGTTCACCACGCCCGGCCGGTAACCCCACCAAGGCCGCACCCTGCCGCGCTGCCCGCCGCTCGGTCGCACCTCGCGCACCAGCCGGCGCAGCCCGGCCCCGCTCCTCGCACACGTCCATCCACCCGCCGCACCACGGCGGCTGACCCGCGCGTCCACGGCCTACCGCCGTTGACCCGCTTCGCACTGGCACGACCTGGCCGATGCCCGGCCACCCGCGCACTCGCGCAGACCCGGGCACGGCCGTGCCCGGGTTCCCACCCCTGCCGAAGGGAACCCTCATGACATCCACCAGCAGGCCCCGCATCGCGGTCGTCGGCGGCAGCATCACCGGCCCCGTCACCGCGCTGCTGTTGCTGCACGCCGGATTCGACGACGTCACCGTCTACGAGGCGGCGCCGGCGTCCGCGCCCCTGGGCGGCGGCCTCATCGGCCTGGAACATCCCGCCCTGGACGTGCTCGACCGCCTCGACATCCCGCAACACGAGTTCGTCACCCACGACTCCGAGGCCATCGTCCAGATGACCATCCGCGACCGCCACCCCGCCGAGACCATCCGACGCACCTACCCGGGCCGCAACACCACCTGGACGCTGCTGCACCAGGCGCTGACTCGCCGCCTCCCCGCCGGTGTCCTGCACACCGGCATGAAGGTCACCGCCCTGGCCGAACAGACCGGCCAGCCGGAGCTGTGCTTCCGCGACGGCCACACCGAGGCCGCCGACCTGGTCGTGTTCGCCGACGGCCGCTCCTCCACCGGCCGCCGGCTGCTCGACCCCGACCGGACCCTGCGGTACGCCGGCTACGTCGCCCACCGCGGCATCGCCAACATCACCCCCGAACCCGGGCTGCGGGACTTCCTGCGGCTGCAGCCCTGCCCCGGCGTGCAGTTCAACCTCGCCCCGGTACCCGGCGGTTGCGACTGGACCTTCTACCTCAACTGCACCAGCAGCGAATACGCGCAGCGGTTCGGGGCCGACCCCACCCGCCGGGTCTTCGCCCTACCCCGACACGTCGGCCCCGCCGCCCGCACCCACGTCGACACCCACGCCGACCTGCTGCTGCCGGCCGACCACGCCGCCGTCGTCCACGCCACCACCAACCGGATGGCGGTACCGGTCCTCGACATCACCCCACCGCAGCGCATGGTCTGGCCGGTCGGCGGCGGCGGTCACGCCGTGCTGCTCGGTGATGCCCTCGCCCCCGTCCGCCCGCACACCGCCCGCGGCGCCAACAACGGCATCGAACAGGCCGCCGGCCTCGTCGCCGCCCTCACCCAGCACCGCAAGTACGCCGCCGACCTCACCGCCGCCCTGCACGGCTGGCAACGCCGACACCTGCCCGCCGCCGTCGCCGCCGTACACCGCGGGCCCGCCATTGGCCACCAGCTCGGCCTCGGCACCCAGACCGCCCAGTAACCCGCCCCTCGAAGGAAAGGAGGTGGCCCTCGTGGCCACCCAAACCACCGCGATCGTCGTCGACGACCTCGACGGCTCCACCGACGACGTCGGCACCTACCAGTTCACCTTCAACGGCGTCACCTACGAGATCGACCTGTCCGCCAGCAACTTCGACCGTATGGCCGCCGCCTTCGCCCCCTTCATCACCGCGGGACGCCGCCTGCCGAAACAGGCCAAGGCGCCACGGCGGCAGCGCGGCACCACCACCAGCCGCACCCAGGAGATCCGCACCTGGTGGTGGACCACGAACTGGCAGGAGCTGAACCTGCCCCGACCACGAACCGGCGGCGTCATCCCCGCCACGGTCCGCGACGCCTACCACGCCGCGCACTGACCCTTGGTCCTCAATGTGCCGCCCGGTGATCTCGCCGGCCGGCATACCTGTGCGCGCCGCCGAAGTCCCGCAGTACGGGCAGATGACTTGATCAATGCCTGATTCGAAGCGTGGATCAGTGCGCGCGCCTCACTCACCAACCCCTGCCCGATGGCAGGAGAAAGGGGGCCACGCGCCCATGACCAGCACACCGACCGACACGACCACCGGTACGGCCGTCACACCACCGCCGGCGCCTAGCGTGGCGAAGGTTCTCACCGCGCTGCACCGGCTCGGTGAGGCCACCGCCGCCGCCATCGCCACCGAAGCCGGCCTCGGCTACTCGACCACCACCCCGAAACTGCGCACCCTGGAAACGGCCGGGCTGGCCGAACCCACCCGCGACGAGCGCGGACGCAGCCTGTGGCGGCTGACCGACACCGGTCGCGCCCACGCCGAACAGGGCGACGAGCACGGCCAGCCCGAGCCGGAGCCCGCCCTCCGCGACGCCGCCGCAGAACCCGGGCCGCGCGGCGACGACCCGCAGGAAACCGGAGAGGCTACCGGGCAGGACCACGACCAGCAACCAGCAACCGAGGCCCTCGCCGACGAGCAGCCCGATGCCGCCCAGGCGCCGACATCGCCCGCTGCGAACGACGTCGAGGTGGCAGTCGACGAAGCCACCGAAACCGACGACGACGAGACCGACGACGGCGGAGACAGCGACCGCTCCACCGCCGAACCCGAGGTGCCGGTCACGACCGACGACACCAACCCGGCCATCGGGACACCTCCGGCGAACGAGGCGGACCCCGGACAGGCCACACCCGACTTGCCTCCCGCCAGCACGGCCGCCGACAGCACCACGGGCGACGCCGCCACGGAAGGATCACCCGCCGTGCCCTCGGGCACGGAGGCGGCGGGCGAGGCGGCGCAGGCCCCTACCCGGCGGGCGTCGGGCACGCTGCGCGGCGCGATCCTCGACATCCTCGAGGCCAACCCCGGCCAGCGGTACAAGGTCAGCGAGCTGTGCAAGCTGGTCGACCGGGCCAACGAGGGAACAGGCGCGAAGAAGGCCAGCGCCGGGGCGGTCCACAACGCCGCCGTGAAACTCGTCGAGGCCGGGCGGGTGGTCCTGGCCGCCGAGAAGCCCGTCACGTTCGCCCTCACCGACCCCGCCGCCTGAACGACCCCGCCCTGCCGGTAGCCCGGAGGCGGGCGTCGAACTTCCCGGAACCACGCCCGCCCCCGGTGCTCCTTAGTACAGAAGGAGCTTCCGAAGTGTCTCCCATCCTGACCTCGATCGTCACCGCCGCCGGGGGAATCCTCGCCGGTCTCGCCCTCGCCGCAGCGCTGCTGTGGCGCCAGCAGCAGGTGCTGACCCGCGCCCGCTACGCCGCCGACCACGACGACACCACCGGCCTGCCCAACCGGCGGGCCCTGCTCGCCGCCCTCACCCGCGCCACCCGCACCGATGGCCCGTTCGGGCTCGTCCTACTCGACCTCGACCATTTCAAGGCCATCAACGACACCTTCGGCCACGAGGCCGGCAACGACGTCCTCACCGAGGTCGGCCGACGGTTGGCCGCCCTGCGAGGGCCGGTGCGGCTCGCCGCGCGCCTGTCCGGCGACGAGTACGCCCTGCTGATCGACGGCGGCGCCGACGACGTCGCCGCAGCAGCCCGCGCCGCTTGGCGGACGGTCGGCCGTCACCCCGTCGACCTCGGCGCACACATCGTGGCCGTACGCGCCAGCGTCGGGCACACCACCGCCGCCCTCGGTGTCGACCCCCGCACCCTGCTGCGCCAGGCCGACATCGCCATGTACCAGGCCAAGGAGACCGGATCCGGGGTTCACGGCGTGAGCGCCACCACCGGCCACACCGGTCTGCCACCGGGCACCCGCCTGCGGGACCTGCGGCGCCGCTGACCGCTCACGGTCGCACCAGGAGGACCTCGCGCCCGTCGACGGGCGCGAGGTCCTCACCTTGCCCCATCTCGACCCCGCCCCCGACTGCTGTCCCCGTCCTCGGCGACGGTCGCCGAGAACCCGTATAAGGAGCGCACCCACCATGAGCAGCCCTCACACCTACACCGTCGGCGACCGGGTGATCATCGACCCGGCGGTGGCCCGCGCCAGCACCCGGGGCGTCACCTACCGCGTCACCCGGCTACTGCCGGTCAACGTCGTCGTCGAACCCGTCGACGGCGGCCGACCCGTGAAGGTCAACCCCACCTACCTGCGGCCCGCCCCCGCAGCGGACATCACCACCAGCGGTAGCACCACCAGCGCTAGTACCGGCGGCGAGTGGACCATGATCCACGAGGCGCCGCTGCATCCGGGCACCCTCGTCACCGTCGCCGGCGCGGGCTGGAAGCAGCCTCCCGGCGAGCTGTACGTGGTGCTGCGCGACACCGGCACCGGCCGCGTCTCCCTCGTCTCGCTCGGCGGCAACAACGGCCGCTACTGGCGCGGCGTCTCCCGCCACCTGCTCACCACCGTCGACCCCACCCGCGTACGCCTCGACCCCGAACAGACCACCTGAACCACGAACCCTCGCCGTCGTATGGGGCGGGCAAGGTCCTGCCCGCCCCATACGACTTGACCTTCATCGAGAGATGAGCGTCGATCACCGCTGGTCGTCGTCCGTCGTCCGGACACCAGCATTCCCCAGGGCCCCGACGCGAGTCGGGCGGCGACCGCGCATGCCCGCGATCCGCCGACCGAAGGGCCACCCGCCATGGCACACCCCGCACATCCCAAGGGCCGCAGCCGGCGCCCCAGCGAGCGCACCGCCGTCCCGGACGACGTCACTGACCGGCTCCTCTGGGCCCTCGCGGTCGACGTCGCCGCCGCCCACCAACTCGGACCCGACGGCGCCTGCACGAACCTGCAGTGCCATGGGCAGGACGGCCCCTGCTGGGCGCTGCGCACCGCCCGCCGCGCCGAACAACAGGCCCGGCGCGCACCCACCACCCTCGCCCCGGCGCCCCCGCCGCCGTCGCCGCGCCCGGCCGGGGTCGCACGGGGACGCGCCCCCGTGCCCGCCCCGCCGCGTCGCTTCCCCGGCTGGTTCACCCCCGCTCGCCCGCCGGCACCCCTGGTGCGGCCCGCGCCCGTGCCGGACACGGTGCCGCCGGAATCCCGCGTCTACCGACGTCCACCCGTGGCGGCCTTGGCCGCCTGAACACGCACTTGGAGGCAACTAGTGAATTTCCTACCGAACGACACGCTCGCCGGCTACGCCCGCACCGCCGTCGACCTGCGTGCCCGCATGGTCGACTACCACCGCAGCCCGCTCGCGGCGCAGTACCTGCAGGCGTTCTTCGGCAGCCGCCTGGCCAACCACCCCAGCCCCAGCCCAGCGGGCATGGGGAAGGTCCTCACCGCGGTGCGCGCCATTACCGCCAACCCGTGGCGATTCGGCGAACCGTACGTCATCGCCCCGGCGATGACCGCGATCATCGCCGCCGCCGCGGCGGCCCTCGACCTGACCGGCGAGGTGCTCCCGGCCGACGTCGCCCCTGACGACGGTGGGGTGCTGTTCCTTCCCGAACCGATCTACCATCGCAGCCTCAGCGGCGAGGTGTCCTCGATCGGTGCGATCACCTGGGCCCGCACCACCAACACCGGAAGCGGCCGGTCGTTCTGGGCCATCGCTGGCTGGGCCGACCACCGCGACCCGCACGACCCGGCGGCCGTGCGCCGCCGACAGCAGCTCACCGACCGGCCCGATCTCGCCCGCCAGTTCGGCCCCTACGTGCTGACCGACTTCACCGAAATCCCCATCGGCCAACCCGTCGACCCCCGCCCCGACCTGCCCGTCCTCGACGGGGACGACCGCGACTGGGAACCGGCCCCCGACGGCCGGTTCTGCATCGACGAGACCACCACCGCGATGCGCGCCAGCGCCGCTATCGCCTACGCCTTCTGGCGCATCCAGGCTCAACCCCTCGCCACCGTTGCCGCCGCCCCGTTGGACCGCGCCGCCCGACGTCGCGCCGTACGGGCCAGCATCCGCCACGACACCCGCGTGGTCATGCTGCGCCGCACAAGCCCCCTCGCCGGACCGACCGACGGCGAGCCCAAGTGGCACTACCGGGTGCGGTTCGTCGTCCGCGGCCACTGGCGACGCCTCATCGACCGCGACGGCCACCCCTACAGGATCTGGATCAACGCCCACATCAAAGGCCCCGACGGGGCGCCCCTGCTGCACGGCGAGAAAGTCGCCGTCCTCGCCCGCTGATTCCCGCACCCGGCCGAAGGCCGCGCGACGCCGATCCACAGGCCCGCGCGGCCTTCGCCGTCCCCGTGCTCCACCGGCCCGCTGCCCGCCCTGCCTTGAAGGAGTGACCAGTCATGACCACCCGCGTGCTGTCCGGGATCGCCATCGCGGTCACCGGCGTCCTGCTGCTGTGCTCCGGACTGGCCACCACCCTGATCTTCGGCGGCGGCGGTGGCGGCGCGTGCGGGCCTGCCACCAGCGTCACGCCCACCGCCTCATCGGGCCCGCGCAGCCCCACCCCGGGCGGGATCGGTCCGGTCGGTGACTGGAACGCCGAGCAGGTTGGCAACGCCGCCACGATCACCGCCGTCGGCATGCGTCTCGGCGTCGCGCCCCGCGGCTGGGTCGTCGCCGTGGCCACCGCGATGCAGGAATCCTCCCTGATCAACACCCCGGGTGGGGACCGCGACTCGGTCGGCCTGTTCCAACAGCGGCCATCCCAGGGCTGGGGCACCCCCGAGCAGCTACGGGACCCGCAGTACGCGGCGACGAAGTTCTACCAGAAGCTGCTGGCCGTCGACGGCTGGCAAGCGATGCCACTGACCGTCGCCGCCCAACGGGTGCAGCGGTCGGCCTTCCCAGACGCCTACGCCAAGTGGGAACCCGACGCCACCCGCATCGTCGCCGCCCTGACCGGCGTCAGCGCCGGCCTTGCCGCCTGCGGCGTGACCGTCAGCGCCCAGGGCTGGACCCAACCGGTGCACGGGGACGTCGGCTCCGGGTTCCGCACCCCTGGCCGTCCCGGGCACGACGGCGTCGACCTGATCGTGGGCAAGGGCACCCCGATCCACGCCGCGTCCGCCGGCACCGTCACCGTCGTGCGCTGCAACGCCGTCGACGCGCGCACCGGCCGGGACTGGGGCTGCGACCGCGACGGCGACCCCGTCCTCACCCGCGGCTGCGGCTGGTACGTCGACATCACCCACCCCGGCGGTGTGATCACCCGCTACTGCCACATGCTTACCCACCCCTCCGTCGCCGAGGGCCAACAGGTCGCAGCGGGTGACGTCATCGGCGTCTCCGGCAGCTCCGGCCACTCGTCCGGACCGCACCTGCACTTCGAAGTGCACCTCGGTGACCACACCTCCGGCACGGCCGTCGACCCGGTCGCCTTCATGGCCTCCGTCGGCGCGCCCCTCAACCAGTAGTCGCCATCGCGAACGCCGGCGGCGGTTGGGTCATCCACCCCCAGCTCGGCGGTCGTCCCGCCCCGGGATGACCGCCGCAACCCCCCATCCACACAACCCTGAGGAGGTAAAGCCCGTGAGCACACCCACGCTCATCGGTGTCGCCGCGCTCCGCGGCAGGTATACCGCCCGCTGGATCCAATTCGGCGAGGATCCGCAGGTTCTGGTGCCGCTGTTGCGCCGGATCTGGACCGACACGTTCAGCCGTGACACCGGTGCCATGGCCGCCGCGCTGCTGGCCCACGACTGGTGGTCCCTCGCCGTCAACCCCAAGCCCCGCCGCTGGGACCAGCAGCCGCCCGTACCGGGCCTGGGCCACCCCGCCGACAACGACACCGTCCGGCGCGGCGCGCTGCGCGAGGACGTCGACGGCGCCCTCGAGTGGCTGTACCTGCTGCACCTCGACCAGCGGCGACTGGTGGTGTACGAGGCGACGGTCCACGGCCGCTGGCTGCGGCACAGCGCCCACCACCTCGACCCCGTCGAGGAACTGTTCATCACCGAACCCGCCGACGACGACGGCGGCCCGGAGATGACGGTGTGCACCGTCTGCGGCGCGGTCGACGAGATCGACCACGTCGAGGTGCCCTCCATGGCCGGCTACGGCTACGACACCGCCACCAGCTGCACCCGCTGCGGCTCCTCGGTCGCCACCGACCCGATGTTCGGCGACCACGTCACCCGCAAGCCCTGGCCGCCGCACAACCCCACGACGGGTGACGCGACGGGCAGCGCCCGATGAACACACCCGACCCCACGCCGTCGCCGCCCACCAGCGGCAGCGATGGCCCGTCCACTCACCGATCGGAGACCACCATGAGCTACCAACCTGGCCAGCGCGTCGCGCTGGTCCACACCAGCGACCCACATACCCGGCTGCGTGCCGGCGACACCGGCACCGTCCGCCGCCACGACCAGCGGCAGAACATCATCGAGGTCGCCTGGGACAGCGGCTCGACGCTGTCGATGAGCCTCGACGCCGGCGACCGCATCGCACCAGCCACCACCCCGCCGCCCACCGGCGATCCGGTCGGCGAGGCCACCGAATGGGCCGCCGCGCTGCGGCGCATGCGGGCCGCCGGCACCGAGGCCGGCCACACCGCCGCCGAGTGGTGGGCGCAGGACTCCATCGGCGCCCGGGTCAGCGGTGACACCCGCCTGGCCGCCCGCCGGATCCTGGCCGGCATCCACGACGGCGATCCCGCCGTCCTCGACAGGTTGCCCCACTTCTCCTCGGCTGGAGAGTCGGTCGATGGCGCCGGATGGGAGCTGTTCGCCGACGCCACCGGCGATGTCTCCGGCTGGTTCGGGCTGCGCATCCAGCAGCGCGACGAGGCGATGACCGTCTACCGCGACGCCTTCGCCACCGCCGCCGCAGAGCGGGTCGCCGACCTGTGTCACCTCGCGGCCAGCCCCACCGGTCGCGACGTGTCCCACCTACACCCCGACCGGGTACATCTCGGCGACGTCGGCGTGTTCTCCGGCGAGTGGGCGATGACCGTCGGCCCGGACGGCGATGACCGCTTCGAGATCGGGTTCGTCGGCACCCTGATCGACCACTGGAACGGGTGGGCGGTGTTCTCCTGCACCCGCCCGGTGGCGGAGGCGATCGTCGCCGACCAGCACCGGCTCCGCGACCAGCACCGCCGCAGCCTGCGCGAGCAGGGCGTACCGGAGGACGACCTGGATCGCCGGTTCGACGCGGATCTGGCCGACCTGTCCTTCGACGGCGACGTCCTCGTGGTCGACCAGCGCGCCCTGTCAGACGATCCGGAAGCCATCGACCGCGTCGCCCCGGACGGTGACGGCCGGTACGTGGTGATGGGCCGCAGCTGGTGCTGGGAGGCCGTCGACCCGTACGCCTGCGACCGGATCGTCGGCGACCTGCCCGAACCCGACCAGACATAGGCCCGGCGACCTCCGGCCAGGGCGCGCCGCGTCACCCGGAACCGAGCCGTCTTCGGCAGCGGCACCCGACACACCACCACGACAGGTAGAACCTACAGGAAGGAAACCACGTGACCATCCGTACTCAAGAGGAGATCGTCACCCGGGTCTGGGCTCTGCGGGCCAACCGACAGGACATCCTCGGCTTCCGGGAGGACGTGCTCGTGGAGGCACTCGACCTCGACCACGCCCGCCAGGTCATCACCCCCCGCCACCCGGTTGAGTGGACCCAGCGGGTCGACCACGAGACCTACGCCCGGGACTACCTGGATTTCGCCGTCGGGAAGATCCTCGACCACCGGGGCAACTCGGCGAGCCGGTCGGTGGACAAGCTCAGCGAACTCGCCTGGCTTCTCGGCCGCGACGACATCGTGGCGGCGATGGAACACGCCGGTTATCCGATGTACGGGGCGCCCAAGGTCAAGGCGTTCGCCGACGGGTTCGGCTGGCCGTTCCTCGACGGCGACGACGGGCTGGCCCTGGCACGGATGGCTGACGGTCAGCAGTGCGACCCGCAGGGCTGCGAACGGGGCTGCGCCGACTGACCACGACCTGGCCACCGGCACCGCTCCCGACCCTCGACGTGCCCGCGTAGGCAGCCGGCACGTCAGCGATCCCGCGCCCCGCACCAATTCGACTTGATCGATTGGGCGGTGGGGCGTTCCATCGTCGGCGCAGACACCGCCCGCGGCGTCGACACCGACCAGCACGCACCGGCGGCGACCCACGTGTCGCCGTAACCCTTCAGCACTACCGGGGTGTGGTCGCCCACCTGCCCGGCCCGACCAGGCCGGCACGGGGTTGGCCCCACCCGTCTCCGCTGTGCGGTACCCACCGCCCGCGCACTCGGAGACGGGTGCGCGGGCCCGACCTTGGAATCGAGGCATCACCATGACCACACCAACCCCACCGGCCCCCCAGCCCGGCGCACCGCAGAACAACCCGGCCGCGACCGACACGCCCACCGCTGAGGCCGCCTCCGGCCGGTCCGGCTACCTGTACCGGAAGGTGGCCCTGCACCTGGCCGACCACCCCGACCAGATTCTCAAGACCGGGGAGATCACCCGGGCGATCGGCGCACCGTCGTCCGGGGCGGTGTTCGAGGCACTGAAGAAAATGGCCACCGCCGGGCACGCCACCCACCACCGCGACCCGCACCACCGCTTCCAGATCACCCAGGCTGGCATCGACGCCGCCGGCACCCTCCCACCCGCCGCGCCCCGCACCCGCTCCAGCAGCAGCAGCAGCGGTGGTGGCCGGCAGGGACGGCCCGCGCCCGTACCGCGACCGAACGGCACGCTGTACCACCCGCGGCGGCTCGGCCGGGGCTGGGACGTCGAGGAACTACGGCGGCTACGCACCCAGCAGGTGCCCGTGCTGCTGTACGGGCCGCCCGGCACCGGCAAGACCGCCATGGTCGAGGCGGCGTTCCCCGACCTGCTGACCGTCGCCGGCACCGGCGACACCGTCGTCGACGACTTCCTCGGCTCCTACAACCCGGTCCCCGGCGGCGGCTACGAGTTCGTCCACGGACCGCTCGTCACCGCGATGCGGGAGGGGCGGGTGCTGCTGGTCGACGACGCCACCCTCATCCCGCCCCGCGTCCTGGCAGTCCTGTATCCGGCCATGGACGGCCGCGGGGTCATCACCATCCCCGCCAACGGCAACGAGACCGTGCAGGCCGCCGACGGGTTCTACATCGTCGCCGGTCACAACCCGGGCGTGCACGGGGCGGTGCTCACCGAAGCTTTGGCCTCCCGGTTCACCGTCCACCTGCACGTCTCCACCGACTGGGACCTCGCCCGCCACCTCGGCGTTCCCAAGCCTGTCGTGGCCGCGGCGATCGACCTCAACGCCGACCTCGCCGCCGGCAAGACCGTGTGGGCGCCGCAGCTGCGCGAACTGCTCGGCTTCGTGAAGGTCCGCGACCACATGGGCATGACCGCCGCTCTGGCCAACCTGGCCGGCATCGCCCCCGAGGACGCCCGCGACGACGTCACCGCCGCCCTGTCCCGACACACCGGCACACCCATCACCGCGCTCGCCCTCGGCAAGCGCTGACCGCAGTCCACCCCTTCTGGAAGGAGCCCATCCGTGTCCCACCCCAGCACCCACCTACAGCAGGGCGCACCGCCGACGCCGGCCGGCGCCAGTGACTGGCATAGCTGGTCCGCCGCGTGGACCCAGCACGTTCCGCTGCTGACCGGCCGTACCGACCTCACCGTCCTCGTCGCCCCCGGCGCCGCCGGGGACGCGCCCGAGTGCTTCTACCCCGCCCTCAACCGGATCGAGGTCGACGCCACCTACATCGCCGACCGCCCCGACATCACCGACCCGACGAAGGCCCGACACAAGCGGATCGTGCCCACCGGCTACGGGCTGCTCGTGCACGGCGCCGCGCACGCCGCGCACAGCCTGTGGGCCACCCCGCCCGGCACCCCGCCGATCCTCGCGGCTGTCGCCGAAATGCTGGAGGAATCCCGGGCCGAAGGACGCCAACGCGCCCGCCGCCGGGGCGACCGCCGTTGGCTGCGCCACGTCGTGACGACCCTCCTCGACCCCGAGGACGCGGCCGTTGACGACGCGTGGCACGCCGGGCAACTCGCCGCCCTGCTGCTGGCCCGCGTCGACGCCCGCATCGTCACCAGCAAAGACGTGCGCCCGGTCCGGGCCGCCGTCACCGGCGTCCTCGGCCGCAAGCGCCTGCGGCAACTGCGGGACATCTGGCGGGAGGCCCACACCTGCGACGACGCCGACGCCGACACCATGATCTGCCTGGCCCGCCGGTGGTGTCAGGTCCTCGGCATCGACCCCGATCAGCAGTACGACACTCCCGTACCGGACGCCGGGCAGTTCGCCGGCCGCCTCGCTGCGGCCCTCGTCGACTACCTCGCCGTCGCCGCCGGCGTCACCCCGGCCGAGTACGCCGCGGCGCTGCTGGCCCACCGGCACAGCCCACCGTCGGAGTGGGACCGCCGGGACCCGACCGAGCAGGAACACCGCGCGGCCCGCGACCTCGCCCACCGGCTGCGGCAGGCCCGCACCCAACATCCCGAACCCGGCCGGCGGCCCTCCGCGATCCCACCCGGCCGGCTGCGCACCCGGCAGGCCATCACCGCCGAAGCGCAAATCGCCGCCGGTCAACTCCCGACCGCCGCCCCGTGGCAGCAACGCGCCCAGCTGCCACCGGAGAAACCCCGTCTGCACCTGGCCGTCCTGGTCGACCTGTCCGGCTCGATGGACCGCTACACCGACGCGATGTCCTCCGCAGCGTGGATCTTCGCCAACGCGGCACGCCGCGCCGACGCGACAACCACCACCATCGGGTTCGGCGACCGCACCACCGTCCTGGTACCCCCACGCACCCGCCCCACGCAGGTGCTAACCATGCGCACCGGCCTCGCCACCGCCACCTTCCCGGAAGCGGTCAAGGTCGCCGACCAACTCCTCGACCTACGCCACGGCCGCACCCTGCGGATGCTCGCCGTCGTCTCCGACGGCTACCTCGACGACATCCCCGCCGGGCAACAACTCGTCACCACCCTGCACCAGGCCGGCTGCGCCGTGCTGTGGCTGCACCCCGCCGACCCGCTCGCCGACAGCGAACTGACCGGCCCCGACCAGATGTGGAGGCACACCTTCACGCACACCACCACCCTCACTGTCGCCGATCCCGTCGAGGCCGTCGCGGCGATCGCCGACGCCGCCGTCACCGCGCTCACCCAGGCCTAAGCCCAGCCGAGCCGTCCGGCGACCGACCAGTCCCACCCCCGCGCCGCGGCGCTGCAACGGCCGTGGCCGGGCAGCGCCGCGCGCGGCCACCCCAACGACGTACCCAAGCCCCGCAGAGGCGGGCTGCCGCCGGCAACCCGCCACGTCTCGCGGGGCCGGCAGCGGACAGCCCTCGCCGCCGGTCGGCGACTTGACCATCCCGCGCCATCGAAGCGTCCATGCATCGCGTCCCCCACTGACCCGGTGGGCCAGGTCCGGACGCGATACGACGCCGCCCATCACAAGGAGCCCATCCCATGCGTTTCGGCACCGACAACGAACACCCCTTCGACACCGACAACCGCGCCTGGCGACGTCTCGGCGACGTCACCAGCGAACACTTCGACGTGATCACCTGGACCCGCGACCCGGACGGACGGCCGGTCCTGCTCACCCTGGGCGACCTGCGAACCGGAGACATGATCACCCTCGCAGTCCTGGACTCCCTGGAGATCCGCGACCCGTACGCGCTGCTCGCCGTTCACACCGGCGGCGAACTCGCCGCACACGGCCCCACCAGCGGCGCCGAAACAGCCCGCTCCCTCGCCCCCATGCTCGCGCTCGACAGCACCACACTCGCCGTGACCAAACCCGTGCCGCTGCACGACCCCGCCACAACAGCCCTACCCGCCACCTGCTGGGTCGACCTGCCCACCACCCTCGCCGCGGCCCTACGGCCCGCCCTCGACGACGCCCGCACCGCCGTCCTCGTGCTGCTCGACCGCACCCAAGGCTGGCTCGCCGCCGTCGGCCCGTTCCCCACCCACACCGCCGCCGACACGTGGCAACCCGACGGCGGACCCGGCCGCGCAGCCGACCGGCTCATCGTGCCGCTGCACCCGGTCACCCTCCAGGAGGCCCAGCCGTGACCAGCACCCGACCCCTGGCACACCCAGAGCTTCCGCCGATCGTGGCCCTCGACGTCGACGGCGTCCTCAACCCCGCCAACCCGGCCCACGCCGCAGCGCTCGGCTACCAGCCACACCGCTACGACGGGCCCGGACCCAACGGGCAGCACGTCACCGGCACCGTCTGGCTCCACCCCGACCACGGGCCATGGCTGCGGGAACTGGCCGAACACGCCCAACCGGTGTGGTGCACCAGCTGGAACCACCTCGCCGCCCAATGGGTCGCCCCACGACTCGACCTGCCGACCACCTGGCCGCACGTCCCCGTCCACGCGGGCGGTGTCCGCTTCGGCCACCAGAGCAAACTCTCCGCCCTCTACCCCTGGGCCACGCGGCGGGCACTCGCCGTCCTCGACGACGAGTTCGGCGGCAAGGACCCCACCACCGCCGACCAGCGCACCCGCGACGGCGTACCCACCCTGCTCCACCCCGTCGACCCGTCTCACGGGCTGCGCCGTGCCGACATCGACACAGTGCTCACCTGGCTGCGCCGGCTCTGACCAGGCCACACCGGCGCCGCCCGGGTGCCGAGGCCTTCCGCTCACTCGGATTCGTGGGGCCCGCATCGACGGATGCGGGCCCCACGCCGTCACGCCAAGGAGTTGATTATGGACAGCATGTTCGATCCCGCCGACGAACCGGGTACCGACCGGTCACCCCGGCTCAGCGTCGGCGACCCGGAACTGCGCAAGACCCGCCTGCTCGCCCGCGAGTGCTCCACCTGCATTTTCAAGCCCGGCAACCCGATGTACCTCGACCCCGGCCGACTCAAGCAGATGGTCGCCGAGGCGCGTGGTGCGGCGGGCTACATCATCTGCCACTCGACGCTGCCCTACGCCGATAGTCCGGTCCCGCCCGCGGTCTGCCGCGGATTCGCCGACCGCTACCGCACCTGGCAACTCCAGGTCATGGAACGACTCTGGGGCTTCGTCGACGTCGAGCCACCCGACCCGGACTCCACCCGTACGCCCGAATGACCAGGAGACAGCACGTGCCCAACACCGACGACTTCCTCCAACGCCAAGAACGGATCATCGACACCACCGGCTGGGCCGTCACCCACGTCCTGCCCACCGACGACGACCCCGACACCACCGCCCCGTTCGCCTACACCGTCGGGCTCACCGCCCACGACTACCCAGAACTGATCACCGCCGGACTGCCACCCGAGGTCGCCCACAGCCTGCTCAACGACCTTGCCCGCCGGGTCTACGACAAGGCCGAACGGTTCACCCACGGCCAGCGCATCAGCGACCTCATCGCCGGCTACGACGCGATCATCATCGACGGACCACCCACCGACGAGCTGCTGCCCGGCATGGCGATCAACCGCTACGGCCGCGACCAGATCCGCCTACAGCAGCTCGTGTGGCCCGACCGGCAGGGCCGATTCCCCTGGGACAGCGGGTACGACTTCGACCCGCAGGCACAGCCGCTGATCTCCCAGCTGTAACGGGCACTCCACCGGAACCGTCGGGATCCGGGCGCCCCTCAGGCGTCCGGATCCCGAGCACGACCGGACCCGCCCACCTGGACCAGTGCCGGCGCCGTCGCTGAGATCAACACACCGTCACCCAGTCACTCGGCGCGGGCGAATGCGCGCGCTCCCCGGCGGTTCGCCGGGGACAGAGTGAGAAGGCAGGGCCTTTCGTCTTTGGCGGCTCAGTGCGCTAAACAGCCAGAGCCCACCCCGGCCGTGGGCCACCTGCGGCGAGAGCTGCGAATGGTAGCGCGGGCAGCGCCCGGCGTACAGGTTCAAGTACGTAGGTAGGTACGCCGCGACGTACGAAGATCTACGTGGCGACGGGACCTGAGGCGCCGCCGACCTGAGGCTTCAATCGTCACCCGGGCGTACAAATCGCCGGCGACGCTCGGTGACCGCGTGAGGGCGTGAAGCGCGGGGAGCGGCAGATGAGGCATGCAATTACTGAGCGTCAGTGACCGCTTACGTCCCGGCAGGGTGCGAGATGCGCGCAAGCGATCTGACAAGCTGTTCAACCGAGCCGTCACCGTCCGGCAGCGGCCCGACTACTGCCTTCGTCACCTCGTGCACGCGTGCCGGCAGCAGGATCGTCCACCGGCGCCAGTCCACGTCGTGAGCGAGCAGTGAGGCCTGCTTACGAGTAGCGGTCAGGACGAACAGGCCGGTTCCCGGTGCTGCTGCAGCCGCGTATTGGTCGAACTGGTTCCAATCGTGCCCGCGGTTGACCGCGGAGCGGGTCTTCACTTCGAGTTGGGCGACGGCAAGGTCGCCGTCCCACGCGACGACGTCTGCCTCGCGCCTGACGCGCGGCTGCCCCGCCCAGTATCGGGCCGTTGGTGGGCAACCGAGAAGTTGCGGGCCGAGGTCAGGAATGTGGTTCAAGGCGTTGAGCAGCAGCGACTCAAGGAACCGTTCGTCGCAGCTGTCGGCGACATCGTCGAGGATCTCGGTGACCGCGAGCAGTGCCCTTGCCGCCACCACCGCAACGTTTTCCAAGGGGTTTGGGATGGCCATGCCGTTAGCGTCGTACCCAGGTACGACAAGAATTGGGAGCGTGTAGCACGGGTGATAGGCCGCCCTGACCCGTTTGCACTCGAGCCGTACCTTGCTCTCTACTTGCGTCGGTACAGCCAACAGGCTGCCTGGCACCCCGCACGGCGGCGGTCACGAGGCGCCAACCTGCTCGGTGACACGGCTGGTGTCGTGTCCGTTGGCGGTTCGCGGCACGGGAGGCCAGTACCGGCGGACGGTGCGTTCCGAGCGGCCGATTCTGGTGGCAATGTCGGCTGGGTGTAGGGATGGATCGCGGTGGTACCAGTAGGCCACGGCCCCGGCGGTGTCAGACGGGACCTCTACGCCGCTTCTTCCGTCGTCCGGATCGGCGTTATGTACCTGATCCTCAATAGTGTCCGCATCAGCGGCGTCGGCGTCGGCCGAAGTATTCACTCGGCCCCGCTCGTCGGAGTTATCGATCGGCGTGGCCGGGAAGCCGGTGGCGCGGGACCAGGTAGCTCCATGTCTGTCGACAGTACGGAGAGCCGGGTCCGTTCCGCCCAACGGCGTCGTGTCTCCGAGCGCCGAGGCCTCATCGCCGGTCGAGACGAGGCGAGCGTCTCCCTGGTCGCGTGCTTCGACCAGTGGGAGTTCGGGTGTCACTTCCTCGGGGCCGCGCGCACCTGTCGGCGCCTGCGTGGCGACCACCGTAGTCGGCTGCCCGCCCTCATCACCACGGATCGCGGTCTGCGACCGCGGCGGCGGCGAGGCGGGGTGGTCTCCGGCCAGCCACGCAGCACCGGCCGGCTCTGGCGCGGGGGCCGGCGCTTCCATGCTCGGGGGCTCGACCGTCGGGGACCGCGTCTCCGCTGGCGGTGTGACGGATGGCCGGCCCCCGGTCGGGCTAAAGGAGGGGGTGCGGATCCGTCCCGCGATCTCGACCAGGCTGATGCTGGCCACGACGACGAGTCCGTCGACGGAGATGGGCAGCAGGTAGGAGGCGGCGGCACCGGTTTCGCCGTAGCGGGCGGCGACGCCGACCATGTGCCAGTAACTCACCCAGGCGGCGATGCCGGCGATGACGGCGGCGGCGATCAGCCGGGCGGCGGCCAGGCCGCGGCGATCTGCGGGGACGCGGGAGATGAGTTCGACGGTCAGCAGCAGCGCCAGGGGTGGCCAAGCGGCGATGATCTGGCTGATGAGGTTCGGCCGGGCGTGTAGGACGTTCGCCGCGATCGACGCGGCGACGCCGAGGGCGAGCACCGCCCGCACGGCCCACCGCAGGCGGGTCAGGTGCCGGAGGTCGGCCTCTGTTACCTCCGTTGTACGGGCGGCGGTGTGCCGGGGTAGCGGTGTGGCGGTCATGCAGCGGCTCCGTCACCGGGCCGGGGTGCCGGCCGCAGGTCGGGTCGGCGGGCGGGCCGCTGCATCTGGGCGACCAACTCGTCGGCCAGGGTGATGGTGTCGTCGCTGGGTTCGGCGTCGATCTCGCCGAGGGCGCGGGTCAGGGCGCGGCGCAGGCTGCGGATCGCGTCGAGGTGCCCGAGCGCGGCGCGGGCCCGCATCGCCTGCTGGTACAGCTCTTCGGCGTACGGGTTGTGGCCGATTGCGGCGTCCAGGACGGTGAGTTGCTCGGCGGGGTTGCCAGCGAGGGCGTCGGCGAGGGCGAGGTAGGCGTCGAGTGCCTGCTGCCGGACGGCTTCGCGGTAGGGCTCGATCCATTCGTAGTCGGCGCCGTCGGCCAGGTGCCCGCGGTAGGTGTCGACCGCGCGGCGCAGCGCGGCGAGGCGCTCGGCCGGGTCGGTGGCCTGGTTGGCGTCGCGGATCGCGGCGCGCATGCGCCACAGGTCCACGTCGACGGCGTCGCGGTTGAGGACGTACCGCTGGTGGGGGTGGGTGAGGTAGGTGCCGCGTCCTGCGGTGCGGCGCATGATGGTGCGCAGGTCGGACACGTAGGTGTAGAGCCGGCCGGGTGCTTTGTTGGCGGGAGCGTCGGGGAGCAGGTCGTCGAGGATCGCCTCGGCGGAGGCGTCGCCGTCGTGCACGGCCAGGTAGACGAGCACTTCGAGGGATTTCTTGCGCAGCGTCGGCCCTGGCGGCACGTCGACGATCGCGGCGGTGCCCAGGACGGAGACCTGCACCCTCCCGTGGCTGGTCTCCTGGCTTTTCCCGGCCGCGCCGTCGGTGTCCGGTTCCTCCACGGCGGGCGGGGGCGCACCGTCGCGGGCAGTGTCCGCGCCGCCGGCATGGGCGTCGGTGGGCGGAGCTGCCTGGGTGGCCGGGGCGGTCTCGCTGCTGGCGCTGCCCGCTGTTGTTGTCGGGGCGGCGGGCACGGGCTCGGGGCCGGATGCCGGCAGGTGTTCACCCTCGCGGAAGGGGACGTCGGGTGGCGCCGGCTCGGTGTCGGGAGGAGGTTGCGCATCGGGTGCGGCGGTCGTGGCCTGGGCGGTGGTGACGGGTTCGGTCGGGGCGGGAGCCTGCGGCTGGCCGGTGTGGGATTCGGCGAGAGTGACGAGCAGGTCGCTGGTCTCGGACGGGGTGAGGACGGCCAGTCGGCCGATGTCGGCCGGGTGTCCACCGTGGCGGAAGCCTTCCCCCTGGGCGCGGCTGGTGGTGCCGTCTGCGTTGACGACGATGGTGTCGCCGTCGGGCCATGCGCCCAGCAGCACGCCGTGGATGTCCAGGCGCTGGCCCTGGGCGAGAAGCGCGGCGATGCGGGTGCGCTGGTGGCGGGTGTCGGCGTCGGCCAGCATCAGGACGGGCGGCATCGGCTCCCCGGTCGGGTCCGCCGCGCGCGCCTCGGCGACGGTGTCGACCTCGTGGGCGTAGACGATGCGGCTGCGGTGCAGGGTCTGCGCCTCGAGCAGGTCGAGTGCCTCGTCCAGCCCACCGGTGACGGTCAGCCGCGGGGTACGGGGCAGCGCGACGGCACCGGCGCCGAGCAGCGTCGCCGCGGTCGCTGACGGCATGACCAGCCAGGTGCGGTCTTCCGGTGCGTCGACGCCCCCGGCGGCCAGGGCGGCGGCCATGAACCCGCGGGCGGCGGCCTCCGCGCCGGGACCGGCAAGCCCCAGGCCGGCGGGCGGCCAGACCGCGGCGAGCGGGTGCGCCAGCGACGGCACCACCGGGCGGAGCGCAGTGTCGTCTTCTGCGCTCGGGTTCGCGACAGGCGCCGGCTTCTCGTCGTCGTCCTCGTCGTCGAGACCGGCGTCATCGAGGGTGCCGGTCTTGTCGTGCCGCCCGGCGACCTCCAAGCGGTCGTCGTCGAGAAGGTCAGCGTCCTGATCGGAGGTGTCAGAGCCGTCCGGTACGGAGGGGTTGTCGTCTGCTTCGGTGCCGTCGGGATCGGTGAACAGCCCGAGGTCGTCATCCGGACCGTCGAGGCTGGCCGGGTCGGTGGGGGTCGTGGTGGCGTGGCGCAGGCGGCGGCGGATCTGGTTCACCACGGGCGGCATGGGCGCCACGTCGGGGTCGTCCAGGCGCAGGTCGGCCGACACGGGCCGGCGGGTGTAGCGGCGGCGGCGGTGGGCCCAGACGAGGGCGACGGCCGCGAGGATCGCGGCAACGAGCCCGGCGTCGAGCCAGCTGCCGGTGCCGAGTGAGACACCGGGTGACGCCTCCGTTCGCGGCCCGGGTGTCTGCTGCCCGTCGACCGAGGGGCGGGGCGTCATCGAGCCTCCGGAGGCCGACGGCTGCTCAGCGGGCGCGGTGGAGACCGGGGGCGAGGGGACGTGGACTATGCCGTCATCACCGTCGTGCGGTGCCGGGGTGGTGGAGCCTGTCGGCGGTCTCGCGGACGGCGCGTCGGGTGGCGGCTGGGTGGGTTGGTTCGGTGTCGGCGGGGGCGCGGTGGTGCCGGTTCCCGGCTGTTCGGGGCCTGCCGCCGGCGGCTCGGCGGGTGGCGGGGTCCGGGGTGTGCCGGCTGGTGGTGTGGCGTCGTCGGGCAGTTCCAGGGTCCAGCCGGGATAGATCAGGTTCGGGTTGGTGAGGGTGCCGCCGACGTCGCGGAAGTGGGTGCCCCGGTTGAGGGCGAAGATCTCCGGCCACCGGTTGGCGTCGCCGAGCCACTGCTGGGCGATCTTCGACAGGGTGTCCCCGCGCCGCACCTCGCATGTGTAGGTCTGGCCGGACGACACAAGCGTTACGTGGCCCGCTACCAGCCGCGCCGGCACCGGATCCCTCATGTCCGGCAGGGCGGACGTCGACGCGCCTGCCTGCCACGCCTGCGTGTGGTGCCCGTCCGTGGTCACCAGCCGCATGGTGCTGCTGGGTACGGCGGTCGCCGTAGCCGTAGCCGGAGCGGTGGCGTTGGTGTGGGTGGTTGTCGCCTGCGCTGGCTGGGTGAGGGTCGGTGCGGCCTGGGCGGCGGTGGCGAGGACGCCGCCGCTGATGGCGGCCACCAGGATGGCGGCGAGCCCGCGGGCCGGCGCGATGGCTCGGGGTTGCGGCAGGCGGATGCCCGTGGCGGTTTCGGCGACCTCGGCGATCAGGGACCAGATGAACGCCGCCCACGCCGCCCAGAGCAGGCAGACGAGGGCGTTGCCGAGCATGGCGTCGGTCAGCGGTGAGGTGAGGGCGGTGCCGACGTCCTGCCAGGTGGGGACCTCGCGGGGCAGGGGCCAGCCGACGTATCGGATGAGCGCGTACGGCACGCCGGCGGTGAGCAGCACCAGGATCCCGAGTCCGGCCAGCCGGCGGGCGGTGGCGGCGAGGAATGCGAACACTGGGGCTCCCGGTCGTGGCGTGGCGGTCTTGGTCAGTTCGGTGCGGTGACGCCGGTCAGAGGGCTGGCGGTCGCGGTCGCGGACACAGGCAGGGCGCTGATTCCGACGAGGTGCAGCAGCCGCGTGGGGCGGGTGCCGCTGATGGTGATGGTGACGGCGGTGGGGGTGGCGGACGCGGTGACCTGCCCGTCGACACCGGCCTGTTGGGCGAAGCTCCGCGCGGCTGCGGCAGCCTGGGCGGGCTGGAGCTGGACAGTGCCGGTGGCCCGGTAGGTGGCGAGGTCGATCTCGCGGGCGCCGGCCCGGGCGGCGCCCTGCGCGACGTCGAGCAGCCGCACCTTGTCCGACATGCCCAGGCCCAGGTCGAGGACCAGGCCGGCGAGGATGAGGACGAGAACGACGCCGAAGATCGTCCACGGGGTGATCTGGCCTCGGTCGTCGTGGCGGGCCTGCCGCAGGCGGGTACGCAGCCGGTTCATGGCGCCGTTGTCCCGCGGTAGGTGTCGAGGGGTTGGTGTGAGGTGCCGCGGATGGTGATCGTGCCGGGCAGGCCGAGGCCGTAGAGGTCTTCGAGGCGGACGGTGCACGCCACGGTGGCGCTGACCTGCCCGCCGGGGACGAACGCGCCGGGGTCGACCGTGACGGTGGACGGCTGGCAGGTGAAGGCCCGCCCGGCCAGGGTGGCGGAGGCGCCATCGGCGCCTGCGGCGCGGGCCTCGCCGGGGGTGCGGGCGAGGGACGCCTGGCGGGCCGCCGCGGCGGCAGCGGAGTTGACGTCGATGGCGGCCGAGGCCAGGCGCAGGCACGCCACCACCGCGAGGGCGGCCAGGACCATCAGCGGTACGTAGCTCAGCGCCATCTCGACGCTGACCGAACCCCGGTCTCCCCGCAGCCGAGGCACCCGGCGGCGTGGATGTCGGATGCGGCGCTGCTCGCGGGTCACGTCGAGTCTCCTTCCACTCCAGGCGGCGAGGGGGCCAGCGACAGGGTCGAGGGGCGGAAACGTTCTACCGGGGCGCTGGCCTGGGTGCTGACCTGCAGGCGCAGGAACGGCACGACGGCGGGCACCCGGCCGGCCACGGCCACGGTGGCGGTGTCGGCGGTGCGGGTGACCGACACGCGCGGGTCGACGACGACCTGCCCGGCGACCTGGTCGAGGACGGTTGCGGCGTCGGCGCGGCCTGCGGCGGCGGTTCCGCCGGACACCCTGGTGGTTTGCAGGGCGTGGTTCGCGGCGTGCTGGACGCCGAGTTGGGCCAGGGCCCACAGGGCGAACTGCACGCCGACGAGGACGAGCAGGAACAGCAGGGGCGCGTAGAGGACCACCTCGGTGGTGACCGATCCGCGGTCACCACCGAGCCGGCGTCGCCTGCCTCGTCGCGTGCGGTTCATGGCTAGAGGTTGATTCCGGTGATCTTGGTAATGATCTTGCCCTGGAAGATGGCGTAGACGGCCAGGACGAGGGTGACGAGCAGGGCGATCCACATGACCTTCTCGGTGGTCTCGCTGCCCCGGTCGCCGGAGTCGCGCAGCCGGCGGGCCCGGTCGACGAGGGTGAGGTGTGCCAGGGTCAGCAGGGCCATCAGCTTGCTGGGGTGCACGGCGTTTCTCCTTCTGGTGTGTCGGGGTCAGAAGCTGTCCACGGCGGTGACAGCCGGGTAGAGGAGGAACAGCATGTAGGCGGCGGCCAGGAGCATGACCGGCATGGACATGCGTTCGGTGGCGGAGTTGGCTCTGGCCTCCAGGGCGGCGGCCTGGTGGGCGCGCAGGGTGGCGGCGCGGATGGTGAGGGAGTCGCGGATGCGGGCGCCTTCGGTGCCGGCGAGGCTCATCGTCGCGGCGAGTTCCTGCAGTTCGACGACGCCGGTGTCCTCGCCGAGCTGTCCGAGGGCCTGCCAGGGCGGGATGCGCAGCAGCCGGGCGGTGGCCACGGCACGGTTCAGGCGTCCGGCGGCCCAGCCGTGGGTGTCGGCGCAGGCGTCGTCGAGGGCTTGTTCGAGTCCGGCGCCGCCGGCGAGGGAGATGACGACGAGGTCGAGCACGGCGGACAGGGCGTAGCGCAGCTCGTCGCGGCGCCGCTGCGCCTCGGTGTGCCCGGTGGTCTCGGCCAGCCACCAGCCGCCGGCCGCGCCAGCCAGCGACGCCCACAGCGGCATGCCGGCGGCGAAGCTGACCCCGCCGGAGGCGAGGACGGCCATCGCGACCGGGGGCAGCAGCAGGCCGGCGAGGACCGCGAGGGCCTGGTCGGCCAGGTGGGTGGCGGTCGGCCGTCCGAGTACGGCGAGGTCGGCGCGCATCCGCTGCCGGGGCAGGCCGAAGGCGCGCAGGGGCGCGGCGAGCAGCCGGGTCCTGGCCCCCACTGGTTCTTCCGGGGCAGTCGGGGTGCGGCGCAGGGCGTCGAGGGCTTGGGCGAGGCTGGGCCGGGCGGGATGCAGGCCGGTGCCGGCCAGGACCAGGCCGAGCCCGGCGACGACGCCGCACGCCACCACGAAGGCGGCCATCACGCCACCTGCCCGGGCTGGTCGGCCGAGAGCACCCGTGGTGGTTGCGGGACGCGGGAGGCGCGGGCCAGCCACCAGAACCCGCTGGCGAACACCGCTCCGACGACAAGGAGCACGAGCTGCCCGGTGACGCTGCGGTAGGGGGCGAGGAACCCGCGGTTGAGCAGGATCAGCCCGGCGACCATCGTCACCGACGTGCCGGTGATGACCCGGGCGGCGGTGCGGGTCGCGGCCCGTTTGGTGGCCACCCTCATCCGGATGCCGGCGAGCTCGCGGGCGGTGGCGGCGAGGCTGGTCAGGCACTGGGACAGTTGCCCGCCGTGGTAGCCGGCGGCCTGCGTCAGGGCGCGCACGACGAGGTCGGCGGTGGGGTCGGCGAGGTCGGCGGCGAACGCGCGCAGCGCGTCGGGCAGGCGTGCTCCGCCACGTACCGCCCCGGCGAGGGCCTGCACCTGGGGGCGGATGGGCTGGGGTGTGACAGGGGCGGTGGCGGTGATGGCCTGCTCCAGGCCGGCGGCCGAGGACAGGGTGTCGCGCAGCAGCTCGGCCCAGGTGGCGATCGCCTCGATCCGGGCGATCGCGCGGGTGTGTTCCCGGTCGGGGCCGAGGACGCGGGGCAGCGCCCACACCGCGGCGGCGGTCAGCAGCGCCGCGACCGGCCAACGGGTCGCCGCCGCGGCGGCGAATCCGGCGAGGATGGCCGCGAGGAGCCGGGTGCGGTCGGCCGACGTCCACCGTTGCCGTGTCCGGGTGGTCGGGGTGCCGGGTGGGCGGCGGCGTAGCCCGTCGGCGACGAGGATCAGGCCGGCGGCGCAGCCCAGGCCGAGCAGGATCGGCAGCAGGTCCATGCTCACCACCGGTCCCGGACGAGGAGGTCAGGGTTGAGGCCGGCGGCGGTGAGCTCGTCGAGGGTGTCGGCGCGGATCGGCGCGGCGGGGATGGCGCGCCGGTCGGGGCCGGGGCGGAAGATCTCGTTGGAGGGAACCTGGGTGCCGTCGGTCTCCAGGACCTGGCGGATGGAGGACACCACCCGGGTGCCGTCGGTGGCGACATCCAGGTGGACGACGAAGTCGACGGCCTGGCCGATGAGCACGTTGGCCGCGTCGAAGGTCAGCTTCTCCGGCGCCTGCATGACGTACATGGCCAGCCGGGTCAGCGCCTGCTTGCTGGAGGAGGCGTGCAGGGTGCACATGCTGCCGTCGTTGCCCTGCGACATGGCCAGGAGCATGGGTACGGCCTCGGCGCCGCGGGTCTCCCCGACGATGACCCGGTCCGGGCGCATCCGCAGGCCCCAGCGCACCATCGTGGACATGTCGATGCCACCGACGCCTTCCAGGTTCGGTTCCCGCTGCTGCAGGGCGGTGGTGTTCGGGTGCGCCTCGGTGTCCTCGTCAAGGCCGAGTTCGTAGGCGTCCTCGACGGTGACGATCCGCTCGTGAGGGCTAATCGCGCCGGCGGCGGCGCGCAGCATGGTGGTCTTGCCGACGCCGACACCTCCGCAGATCACAATGTTCTTGCGCGCCCGCACCAGCGCCCGGATGAGTTCCCGCAACCCCACCGTGATCTCCCCGCGGTGCAGCAGGTCGTCCAGGGTCACCCGGTGCAGGGTGTTGCGGCGGATCGACAGCGAGGGCCGTTTCGCCACCGCCATCACGGCGAACAGGCGTTGCCCGCCGGGCAGCCGCAGCGACAGGCCCGGCGAACCGCGGTCGAAGCGGCGCTCCTCCTGCCCGCTGCGCGCCGCCGCAACCCGCACCAGGTCGACCAGGTCGTCGTCGGAGGCGGCGACCGGCGGCACTCGCTGCACCCGCCCGTCGGTGGTGCGGATCCACACGTTGTCGCAGCCGTTGGCGAAGATGTCCTCCACCCGCGGGTCGTCGATCAACCTCTGCAGGCCGCCCAGCCCGGTGAAGCTGTCCCGCAAAGCTCGCGCCAGGGCCGCCTCGGCCTGCGGAGTGAGCGGGACACGGCCAGCGGAGATGTCCTCGCGGGCGTGGACGACGAGTTCCTCCGCGATGTATCCCGCGATCACCGCGTGGCGCTCGCCGTCGGGAAGCTGCGCGCCGTGCGCGGCCAGGCGGTCGCTGACCCGGGCCCGCAGCCGCGCCACCACCTCCGGCGGCGCCGCGGTCGTGCCGCCGTTCAGGGTCGGGGCGGTCACCGCACGACCTCCAGCGCCGCACCGGCGGGCTGCGCGCCGGCCGCGAGAGACGCGGCGAGGGCGCGCAAAGCTTGGGCGAGGCGGGTACGTGTCCACGCCCGCCCCGTCATCCGCCCGGCGAGGACGCCCGCACCCCACCGGTCGGTGGGCAGCTGCGCCCAGACCGGGACACCGAGGCGACCGCTGATCTCCGCCGGGGTGTAGGCGGACCTGCCGCAGACCGCCAGCCCGACACCACCCGACCTTGCCGCGGCACGCAGCGCCGGCAGGCGGGTGTCCAGGTGATCCAGGTACTCCGTCGACCCCGAGGTCACCAGCACGACCGCGTCAGCGGAGCGCAACAGACCCCATGCCGGGCTGTTGGCGTAGAGGCGGCCCGCGTCGGCGACCACTACCGGCGCCAACCGCGCGACCGCGTCGGCCTGGCCGGCGAGGACCGACACCGCCCCCGCGGCGGTCTCGGCCGCACCCGGCCCGACGAGGACGTGCAAGCCCAACGGCACCTGCTGCACGTACGGCGCCGCCCCACCGGCGTGCCCGCCGTGCCGGGCCGCCGCCGCCAGGGACGCCAGCCCCGGCTCCTGCGCCAGCCCGAACCGCGCCGCGACCACCCCACCACCGGGATCGGCCTCCACCAGCAACGCCGGGCGCTCCGGCCACAACGCCGCCATCCCCAACGCGGCCGTCGACGCACCCGGCGCGCCGGACACCGACGCCACCACCACCAACATCTCCCGCGCCTCCTCGTATCTCACTGGGACGGGCCGAGCTGCACCAGCGACACGTCCCCCGGGGCCGCCGCGACCGCTTCCGCCGCATCCGCGGCGAGCAGCACCGTCACCAACTGCGTGCCCACCTGGTCCGCGCCCGCCACCACCGACACGACCGTGGCCACCGCCCGGCGTACACCGTTGTTCTGCTGCGGCGCTTGCTGCCCGCCTCCGGTCGGCGGGGCGACCAGCACCACCACCCGCGACCCGGCGGTCAGGCTCGTCGGGGCCCGGCCCGGCTTGACCGGCACCGCGATCACCGCCTGCCCCGCCGCGGGCCACGCCGCCGGCCCGACCTGCGCCGACACCAGCAGGCTCTCTGCCGCCAGCGGCACCGCCGCCGAACGGCCGACGATCCCGCCGCGCCGCTCGGCCGGGACCAGGTCCAGGCCGGACGGGTTCGACACCCGCACCACCCGCACATCGGCGTCGGTGATGACCTGACCCGCCGGTACGTCCCGCGCCACGGCGAGGAACTGCTCGTCGGCGTGCCGGCGCAGATCCACCTGCCAGAACGTCACCACTGTCGCCAGGACCAGCAGCAGCCCAGCGACCACACGCCGCCCGCTGCGCCGCCCCGCCCGCCGCGTACCGGTGGACACCGGCGCCAGATCCGCAGCGGCGGTGCTCCCCGGCCGGGGACGGTCCGTCGTGACGCTCACCGGACACCTCCGACGATCGCCTGGGACTCCGCCACCCGCACGGACACCGTCGAGGTCGTCGTGAGCGGAGCGAGAGTGCCCCCACTACCGGCACCAGACCAGGTGACCGACCACGTCACCGTCGCCCGCAGCCGGAACGCCGCCCCCGCCGCGGCAGCGGACGAGGAGGTGTAGGTGTGCCCGCATGGCGACGACGCCCGCGGATCGGTGCCCGGCTTCCACGGCTTACCCGGACCAGTGCACGTCAGGTCGTCGCTGCCGTCGCCGAAGGACCACACCACCCGCGTCGGCGTCGCGGTCGCGGTCACCGACACCCCAGGCACCGACGCCGTCGCCGACCGGGCACCCCACGTCGCTGGGTCCACCCATAGCCACACCGGCACCTGCACTAGCACGAACGGCGCCGTGGCGGGATTCGTGCGAATCTGCGGCGAGGGCAGGCGCAGCCGAGAACGCGCCGTCTGCGCCAACGCCGTCAGATTTACCGTCGGCGCCTGGTCCAGCCACACCGGCACCTCCTGCGACCCGAGCCCGTTGGCTACGCAAGTCCGCGAATACCAACCGCCCTCTGGGCCCTTGCCCGGCGGAGGCGGGAGACCCACGTCGACCGGCGCCCAGTAGCAGCCGTCGCCACCGCCGCCGCCCGAGCCGTCGTCACCGGACCCGCCGCCCTGGTTGCCGCCGGTGGAGCCGCCAGACCCGCCGGGGGTGCCGGCGCTGATCTCGCATTCGGGAGCTGACGGGTGTTGGGTGCAGCTGACCCCGCCGATGCCACCGTCAGCACGTGCTGCCAGGCTTCCAGTCATCAGCACGATCGCTGCCGAGACCGCAGCGGTCAGGAGTTGGGCGGTGCGACGCATCAGCACGACCCCACGTCCTGGACGCCGAAGCTGGTGACCTTCCAGCCGCCGGCCTCGAGGTCCGTGACCGTTGCCCGCGCGCTCCGCCGGCCCCCGGGCACGTCGTTGATCGGCTTGCCCGCCAGGTTGTAGACCAGGAAGGCGCTGTCGTCGATGCAGTCGGTGACGGTCACCGTTGCAGGTGAGGCGTTGAGCGCGACGTCGGTGGCCTGAGGGTCTAGGACGTACTTGCCCTTGAGTACCTGCTTCTTGCTCCGGTAGGTGGCCAGCCCGTTTCGCAACGTTTTCAGCGCGCCGTCGCTGGCGAACCTGCTGAGGTCGGGCTCGTCGGGGTTTGCGGTAAGACCGGCCTTCGCGTACGCGGCCCACATACCGCGGTACACGCCCAGCGCGGCGTTTTCGGCCGAACCACGCGGATCCTGGCTGGGTGTGGAAACACTGACCGAGGTAGTGGGAGAAGGTTCTTGCCCGGTGTTTCCGGCGTCGCACGCTCCCGCGCCGGCCACCAGGCACAGCGCTGCCGCCGAGCCCGCCAGGCGCAAGCGGCGGCCTCGCGCTCGAACGGTGGAAGTTGGCTGTCTGTTACGGATCGTCATCTGCCGCCCTGCCTCCTGACGGTTCCTGGCCACAGCGAAGCGGGCCCACCCCGCTGTCGTGGAAGTTGCACGCACGGATGCCTGAACCCACCTCTACACCCGGCCCCTACGGTTACCGCAACGTGCTTACCTTCCGGTGATTACCGTCAGGTGCTCACCTCGAGGTCACCGATAATGCGAGTCTTTCGACGCAATCCGACCAGCCGGTGTCGGATTCGCGACACTATGCCCGCAGGGATCGAAGGCCTTAGAATCCTCAGAAAATCTCAAGGGAGCGCGCATTATGAGCCGCACCGCCGAGGGTCCTCAGCCCGCCGACCTCGCTGCGGAGCTCGCCCGTCGGCCCACAGCCATCGCGGCTCTCGTGACGTTGCGTGATCGCGCTACTGCCACTGTCGGCGACCTCGGTGGTGTGGACGAGGTCTCCCGCGAGGCGCTGCGGGCCGACCTGTGCTGGCTCGCGGCGACCGGACTTCTGCGGCGGGAACCGCATGGCAGCTGGGACGTAATCGCCGCCACGGGCGCCTATCGCCTGTCCACTATGGGGAACGCTCTGGCGGACGCCCTGAATGCGCTCGCGGAGGGCTGCCGCCACCTTGCCGGCGCACCAGCTACTCAACGACGTGACTCGATGCCTCGATGATCTCCATCTGACTCAACGTGAATTCACTGTTCACGTAGAGCAGTCGATCCCCTAGACTCGTCCTCTGGCCGACCTTGACGGGGAGGGGAGGCGGATGGACGACGACCTTCACGTCGCGCACGAAGCGATCAGGCTGTGTGCCCAGCGGTGGACCCTGGAGATCCTCACGGCACTCGGTCAAAGGCCGATGCGATTCTCGGAGCTGCTGCGCGAGATCCAACCGGCACCGAGCTCCAAGTCGCTCAACGACGCCCTGCGCCGGCTGCGCGACGGCGGCCTGGTGCACCATACCGACGACGCTGGTGCCGGCACCTACTCCCTGACTGCCGCCGGCACGCACCTGCTGCCGCTGCTCTCGTCGTTCATGCGCGAGATGCGCCGCTGGTCGGACACCTACCGCGACGGCTACGCGCAGCCGACCGGCGCGGACGCCGGACCGGCGTAGTCCCGTCGCGCCACGGCGACGGCAGCTGATGAATCCCCCGGCGCTGGAGCTGGCGCTCTGCTGTGGTGCCCTTGTTGGCTTGGTGCTGCCGCACGCCTATACCTGGCTGGTGGTCAACCCGCCGGCAGGCGCGGGGTTACCACCGTTCAAGGCGGGCGAATGCGGCAACTCGGCACCTCTCTGCGTCAGGAGCGGGCTGGTGCTGGTCGTCGCCTCAGAGCTGTGTGGCGTTGGGCTGGCTGTCGCCTCCGCCGGCCTGGCCTGGCTGCTTCGCGACGCCCCCGGCGGCCTGCCGTTACTGGCCGTCTGGCTCGTGGTGATGCATACCGGTGTGCTGCTCGTCGCCGTCGATGTCGCGGTCCGCAGGCTGCCCACGCCCGTGATCGGCGTCGCCGCCCTGGCCGTCGGCGTAGTGCTGGCCGGTCAGGCGGCGGCCACGGGCCAGGCCCGGACGCTGGTCACTGCGGCGCTCGCGGCGGTTGCGCTCGGCGGCCTGTACCTAGCCTTGGTCCTCGCGGCGGGCAGCCGAATGGGCTTGGGTGACGTGCGGCTGGCCGCGCTGCTTGGCGCAGCACTGGGCACCGCCGGCTGGCCTGCGGTGTTCGTCGGCGGCCTACTGCCCTTCGTGCTCGCCGTCCCCGAAGCGCTCGCGCGCTTGGCGCTGCGCCGCACGCGCAGCATTGCCTTCGGCCCTTACCTGGTCGCTGGGGCGCTGATAGCGGTCGTGGCCAAAAGTTGATCACCATGCCGGGATCAGTATCGATCGTGGGCGTCGCGCGTAGGTGCCAGACCACTGTGGGCTCTGTGGCCGAGGCGCCGGGCACCTGATGATCGGCCGTTCGGTGTCCTGATGCCTTGTGCTGCTTCCGCTACGCTGATGGACGTCACTCCGGCTCTTGTTCCACGACGGCGTCCGACCGGCGTACTGCCCCGGCGCGTGGAGCCGCGACCGGTGGCGAGGCGGAGCGGGATAGAGGGGTGGCGTTGGCTAGCAGGCGTTTCGAGGAGCGACGTGCCGAAAATCTTGACCGCGCCCGTCGATTTTTCTTGCCGGATTCAGTAGCTCGCCTGCTCGCTGTCGTGCAAGAACCAAGATGTGATGGGGAGCCATCGTCTACGGAGTTCGACCTCTGCCTGGCTGCCGAGGTGGATCTCTTGCGTACTCGCCTGTACGAGATGCAAGAGCTCACCGCAGATGTCCCCGGCAAGAGCGGCGGTGTCGTAGAGGCGGAGACGACCAAGGCTGCGCGGATTCTGCTCGCTGCGGCCGAGGCGGCCGGGATGACTGCGGCAGCCGAGTTGCTGCGCTCAGCTCTCGGCCGGTGCGCGGTCATCCCGCAGCAGTCGTCGAAGCCATCCTCGGCGCCCGAGTTCCCTCAGCCGGTGCGAGTTCTCGACCCGGATACAGGCCGGCCGATCGGCCTGTGGCGTTAGCGGATCAGTCGCGTCCCACCGGGAATCCGCTGGAATCCGGGCATGAAACGCGCGATCCAAGCCGCGAGGGTTTCCCACAGCAAACCCGGATCCTCGATGGTGATGCCTCTTGCCGTGCAGAGTGCAGTCAGGCGTTGCACCGCCTTGATGGTGGACAGGTTGCTGCATTCCTGTGCGATGCGGCCGGTGAAGCCTTGTCGCAGTATCGCCCCGACGTAGGCGTTGAACGCTGGTTCGCTCTGGATACCGCTGGGAACCCCTAACGCTCGGAGTTCGGGCTGAACGAAGTCCGTGAGTTCCTTTTCGCGTTGTCCGTCGTAGACGAGCCAGAGCACTTCCGGCATCCGGTAGGAAGGCAGCCAATCTGTGCGGTCCACCGGTTCGACGACGGCCTTCAGTGGTGCTGCGGGGAGCGCCGCTGCAGCCGCCAGAACGGCGTCGCGGTCCGCTTCCGTGGCCGTTGACGACGTCGCCCGCAGCACAGACATCAGCGCCACCATGGCCGGGTCGCTCGGTGAGGTTTCGACAAGGATCTCGACGGCGCCGGGGCGGCCCCATCCGAGGCCGTTCCCAGTAACATTGGCCGAGCCCACCAGGGCGGATGACCCAGTCAAATACCCCTTGGCGTGAACGATTGGGTGCAGCGACACCGTTCCGCCGCGGGTGCTCACCAGATCGAAGATGTGTGGGTCACTCACCCCGGCGGCGACCTCATCCGGCCGCCAACGGGTGTATACCTCGAGCTCGGCGTCCTGCGGCAGCGCCGTGAGGATCGGCCTGATGCCGGCTGAGGTGATGAACGGCGCGATGATCGTCAAAGTGGTTGCGGTGGAAACGAGTTCCAGGACTCGGAATCCGCAGCGCTGAGGATCGGCGTGTGGTTGCGTCATACACCGCTCTCGCTGTCGTCTTCGGCGCTGTCGCCGAAGAGCTCGGCAGCCTTGAAGGCAGAGTCCTGCACAGTCTCGGCGAGGCGTTGACCCCACTGGTCGCGGATCTGCTTCCATGTGCCCGCGAGAGGATGTCCCTGATACTCGTTCTCACAGCGAGCGTAGGCCAGCAGAAGCCAGGTGATGGCATCGGCACTCTTGGTGAGGAGCCTCTTGGCTTCCTCTTCGCTCATCGCGGCAATGTCTTCGCCGGAGGCGCGCAAAGGATCGATGATCGCCTGATAAGCGGGGTGGGCGTTGTTCAAGCACAGCAGCTCCAGGTTCATGGCCTCGTCGGGCCGGAAGAACGCTGGGACGTGCTTCTCTGCTTGCGTCAGAATCTGGACGGTCACGCCACGCCTGTAGTTCTCGATTATTATCTTGCGGGTCTGATCGGAGACGTCGTCCGCCTTGAGCTTCGTCTCGATAGCGCCGGCGGCCTTCTCAGGATCCGGATCATCCGCGAACTTCTTCTCGCCGGGCGTGGGGATGACGGTAGAGCGTGTCTTCTTGATGTTGGAGGCGACGCCCGCGATGTTCGGCGGGGCGGAGCGGCCTCGCGATGCCGCGTCTCGACCTTCTCGGCCTTCCTGGCGCAGGGAACGGACGAGCAGCAACAGCTGGTGGGCCATCCCGTATAGCTCGGCGATCTCGTGCTCTTCGTCGAAGAGGCCCTCTTCCAGGGCTTGTTCCTTCGGCAGATCGTAGGTGCGCGCGAGTTGCAGTGCCTGCGTCAGGTTGGGAACGTCCTGCTTGTTGTTCGTCACCCCGAAGATCTCGTCGAGGTCGGGGCTGTAGGAAAGCTCGACACCCCACCACCGGTCGGTGGCTTCCTCGTTCAAGGTCTGTTCGAGGACGAGCTCGCGGCCGGCGCGCACGACCGAGATCCCGGCGTTGTCGCGGGCATGGCGTCCCTGATGGGTGTCTTTACCGGGATTTCTCCCCGGTCGGGCCTCGGGCCGGGCCAGGGACAGCCGCGCGTGGACGGTGGAGCTGCCTTTGCCGTCCGCACGCGCGATCTCGAAGGTCCGAGAGTTGTGGTGGGCGGTGAAGGGCGCGGTGTCGGTGACCGGAACGTACTTTTCCTTCTCGCCGTCCGGGCCGGCCTGCTCCCAGTACTCGAGGGTGCTTTGGTCCGCCGGCAGCAGGTACAGGGGGTCGTTGGGGCGTACGTCGTGAAACTCGATGAGCCCGCCGATCATGTCTGCGTCAACAATGGCGATCTTGATGTGGCGCGGCGCGGAGTTGGCGGTCAGGAAGTTGCGGTAGATACGCCCGAGTAGGTTCTCAGCGTGCTTGAGGATGGTGCTAGCAGTGGTCCAGCGGACCTTGTCGAGCGTGGACCATCGAACGGCCGTGCCGCCGTAGAGCGGCTGCCCCATCGAGGTGTCCGCAGTGGCATGCTGCTTGAAGACGTCGAGGACCCAGTCGGGCATGGCTTCGTAGCCCGGCTGACCGGGGTGTGTCGGCCACGGGACGGTGAGCGTGGAACCCTTGTCGGAGTGCGAGAGCTTTAGCAGATCGAGATAGGTGTGGGAGGCGTTCTCCGGTTGTGATTTTTGCCAGGTCCATACATCAGTCTTCTTGCACTGCGAGACGCTGGCCTGCGGCAGGCCCATGCCGAAGCGGCCGATGCCCGATCGGTCGTTGTACTTGCCGGATCCGCCGAACGACAGGGCGAGATTGACGGCCTGATCCGTCATGCCGGTGCCGTCGTCGATGACCCAGATCTCGTCGGCGCGTTTGGTGGCGCGCCGCTTACCCTGCACCATGCGCTGCACGATGACCAGCAGGACCGTACGGGCCTGACCCCACTGGAAGGAGTTGTCGATCAGCTCGGCGAGGGCATAGTCGGTGCCCTTGTATCCGGTGTCGCGGATGGACTTGACGGTCTGTTCACCGGAGAGAAGCGGAGCTTCCTGGTGGGTGTCGGGTGTTACCACAAGTCCTCCCAGTGGGTGAAGGCGGCGGCGATGGAACCGAATGCGGGGACTGCGGGGTCGACCACGGTGACGACGACGGCCTTCCTGTTGCCGCCAGCCTTCGGGCCCCGGATGCCCCGGCCGACCATCTGGCTGTACAGCACGAGGGATCGTGTCGGGCGCGCGATCACGACGGCGCTGGTCTGCGGGGCGTCGAAGCCGGTCGTCAGCACGCCGTAGTTGACCAGGACGCGAGGGATGGGTGCCGGGCTCTTGTACATCCGGATTGCGGTGTCGCGCAGTTCGGGTGCCGTCGTTCCGTCGACAGCGTCCGCGAGGACACCGACCGCTCGCAGCGACGCTGCCAGCGAGTGCGCCAGTTCTACCGAGGCGGCGAACACGATGATGCGGCGATGTGACTCACTGACTAGCTGCAGAGTGGCGCCGAGAACCTCCTGCATGTAGTCATCCTGATTGAGGCCGATGTCATCCGGTTCGTCATCGTCGCCGCTATCTGGATCATCGTCCTCCGGCAGGTCTCCGAGGAGCCGGAATTCGGGCTCGGCGAGGTAGCCCTGACGGATCAGGTAAGCGACCGGGTTGTCCGCGCCTTCAGCGGCCGTGTCGAGCTCCACTTTCATGTGTTCGAAGAACTCGGCGAGATCCTCGTCGGACCGCCCTCCGAGGAAAGTCCGCCCCGGGGTCGCACTGAGCCCGATGATGGGGGTGACCGGTTGCCCGGCGGCGGAGAGTTGTTCGACCACCGACCGGTAGGTGCGGGCGACCGCTTGATGCGCTTCGTCGAACACGATGAGCCCCACGCGACGACCGAGGGCAGGAATAAAACCGGGGTCGCTGCGACGTGCATGGACGGTCTGCAAACTGGCCACGATGAGGCCGTCGGTGAGGTCGGAAAGGTCGGCGTCCTGACCGCCCCAGGCCGAAACGATCGGGACGGGCCGGTCGCCCAGCAGAGACCACGCCTTGTGGAACTCGCGCGCCGCTTGGTCCAGCAGCTCTCGCGTGGATGCGAACCAGAGCACCACGCGACCTTCGTTCTCGCGCAGATAGTCGGCCACCATGCTCATCGTGGTGCGGGTCTTGCCGGATCCGGTCGGCATGTGCAGCAACAGCCGGGTGCGGCCCAACCGCAGCAGCTTGCGGGCGCGGACCACGGCACGGCGTTGATGCGGAAACAGCCCGTAGGCTGGCGTCGCGTCGGTCGGTGTCTGCGCCGCAGTGCTGGCGCGCACCTCGGGAAGACCAAGAAATACCGCCACGGCACTCGGATTCGCCAGAACGGCCTTGCTGTCGAGCTGATCCGGGCCTAACGACAGGCGGGCGGACAGATCGCGCCGTTGTTCATCCGGGAGCTCACCGGGCAACACACCGGCCTCGGCCAGACGACGGACCGCGCTGATGGGATCGCCGAGGCACGCAGCCGCGATCACCGCATCACTGGGTGCCTGCCGAACATGCCCGCCGTCGACGAGGTGCCCGATCGCTCGAAGGACCCGCTCGTCTACGAAGCTCGACGTCCGGAGCGACGTCCGCAACAAGTCAAAGATCGTGTATGTCATCGGTACGCTCGAGCAGCGGGGATCAGGAGTGGGAGGGTGAGCGAGGCGCCCACCCGGCGACCGGCTGTGAAGTGCCGGGCACCTGCCATCATGACAGCGGTGTGGATCATTTCGACGGCATCCTCCGCGCGGCTCGCCTCGGGTCGCTAGTCACGTGGGTTATTGGACAAGATGCCTACGACATCGATTCAGGCACTCACTCTATCGCGCCACCACGCTCGAAGGGGACCGCGGCTCACGGGCTTCCTCGTGTAGCTGCGCCTTCCTCTGGGGGCGTCCGGGGAGCGGGGTTGAACTTCGATGCGGCGCGCGTCGCAGGCCGGCCTACGGGGCGACCGAACAGAACATGCGTACGGTAATCTTGCCACCCATGATCACGGCTGGTGGCACGCGTCGCGGTTCCCCTGCAGGCCACCAGCCCATAAGGTGGGTACCGCAACGGAGGGAGAAGGATGGGTCATACCGGTGCTGATCCCCTCATCTACCTCGACTACAACGCCACTGCGCCCGTTCGTCCCGAAGCGTTGGCTGCAACCACCAAGGCGCTGACAGCAGTCGGTAACGCCTCGAGCGTGCACGCGGCGGGCCGAGGCGCGGCCCTTGCGGTCGATCAGGCACGCGAGCGGGTTGCGGCGCTGTTGGCATGCTCGCCGAATGAGTTGATTTTTACCTCGGGCGCGACCGAGGCCAACAACTTGGCCCTTCGGTCGGCCGCAACGCCTGGCCAGAGCCTAGTGATCAGTGCCGTGGAGCACCCGGCGGTGACCGAAGCGGCAGTTGCGGTCGCCGACGCTGTTGGGAGCACGGTCCACACGATCGGGGTCCACCGGGACGGCACACTACGTCTCGACGAGCTGGAAGAAGCACTCGCAACTTCGCCTGCCCTGGTTTCGATCATGGCGGCAAACAACGAGACCGGCGTCCTGAGTGATCTCGACCTAGTGGTGAAAATCGCGCACGAAGCCGGAGCGTTGGTGCACTCGGACGCTACGCAACTCGTTGGTCGGCTACCGATCGATCTCCGCAGGCTGCAGCTTGACCTGCTGTCCATGTCCGGGCACAAATTCGGTGCTCCGCAAGGGGTAGGAGTACTGTTCGTGCGGCGCGGCACAGTGCCGGCGATCCGGTCGCTGGTGCACGGCGGCGGTCATGAGCGCGGACGGCGGCCGGGAACCCTAAATGTGCCCGGCATCGTCGGCCTGGGGGCCGCTGCGGAGGCTGCCGCCCGGTGCCTCGATCAAGAAGCGACACGTATCCGGTTGCTGCGTGACCGCTTCGAGACTGCTGTCATGACAGCCCTACCCGGCACCCGTCGCAACGGCCATCCTGACCTGCGGCTACCCGGCGTAGCGAGTCTGACCTTCGACGGCCTGCCAGCCGACGCGATGCTCGCCGCCATGCCCGCCATCGCGGCGTCCGAGGGCAGTGCCTGCGCGGCGGGTGCCATGGAGCCGAGCCGAGTCCTGCTCGCCATGGGCCTGAGCCGTGATGAAGCCGAATGCACCATCCGTTTCTCTCTTGGCTACGCCACTACCGCCGATGACATCGATAGCGCTATTCGCCACGTGATCGACGCTGCGCGCCGGGTTCACGCTGCCCTGTACCCAAACACCACCACGACTGCCTCTGGAACCGCCCGGGGGCAGGAAGGACCGCGGAGACACGATGCTTGAAACCAAGCTCAAGGACGTCGCCGAGCCGTCGTTCTCCCGCCATGAGACCTTTCACCCTCGGTTCGGCTGGTTACACAAGGCGTACAGCGCCCTGACCGACGCCAACATCGGCAGCGACGTGTTTCTGCGCGACAACGCGACGGTGACGCTCGGCGTGGGTAAGAACATGGTCAACGCAATCCGGTTCTGGTCATACGCCTTCAAGCTCACCGTCGAGTACCCGAAGGACCCCACGTCTCGGGCGAACGTCGCCTCACCGACCTGGGAGGCACGATGGCTGCTCGACGAGAACGGCGCCGACCCCTACCTTGAGGACACTGCGAGTCTGTGGCTGCTGCACTGGTGGCTCCTGGCGAAACCCTGCCACACTCCCACCTGGTGGGTGGCCTTCCACGCCCAGTCGACGTCCCGATTCACCACTAGCGAGCTCACCGAGACCACCCTGCGACACGTACGGTTGGCTGGCTGGGAGCCCCCGGTAGAGGCATCGGTAGCCAAGGACGCGGATTGCCTCACCAAGATGTACGCGCGCCGGCGTGAACCCACCGCGGGTTCTGGCGGAAGTTTCGAGGACCTGCTCGATTCCCCCTTCCGGGAGCTCGGGCTACTGGAGCCCACCGGGTTCGGACGCAACAACGCAGCGAGCCGCTGGCACTTCACCAGCAACGCTCGCACCTCTCTGCCGCCAGCCCTGGTCGCCTACGCATGTCTGGACTACGCGGCGCGCAGCGAGCCTCTGCAGAGTGGTTCCATCGCTCTGGCCCGTCTCACCAATGAGCCGGGTGGCCCAGGGAGGGCCTTCCGGCTCAGGGAGCCGGAGATCGCGCATGCCCTGGAGGAGATCGCCGGCGAGTACCCGCAGATGGCCTTGGTGGAGGGCATCGGACAGCGCAGCCTGCGGTTCGAGGGCAATCCTAAGGAACTGGCCTGGGACGTGCTGGACGGCTACTACGGCAACGTTCGCGTCCGCGCAAGCTTCCCAGATCGGGAGGCTTGGTATGCCACGCAATCACCCGGGATGCTGCGCGAGATGCGGCGACGTGGCCGCACCGATCTGCTCGACCAGCCGACTCTCGATCGACTCGCAGGAGCCCTGGTATGACCGCCAATGGTGCACCGTCGGGCATCAGTCCGCAGACGCCGGCCGGGATCAACATCGTCAGCAGCCGACTGCGGTCGACGAACATCGAACGCGACGTCCGCGACGAGCATCTCGGCCCAGTGCACATCGGCATCCGGGCGCAGGACATGCTGGAACGGGTCACCGCTGCCCTGGAGGACCAAGCAAATACCCGCGCCTGGTCCCTGACAGGGCCTTACGGCTCAGGCAAGTCGACACTGGCGTTGGTCGTCGTGTCGTTGCTCGGCCGTGCTGGGAACCGCCGGACGGAGGCCGAAGAGATCCTCGCCGAGACGAGCCCGATCCTGGCCCGCCGGTTGACCACAGCTCGTGACAGCACCGCGCCCGACGGATTCATCACCTGCGTCGCCACGGCACGACGAGAACCTCTGCTCGACAGCATCACGCGAGCGCTGCTCGACGGTGCCGGCCGTGCTTGGCACAAGGGCAGCATGCCCCCACCCGTGCAAGAAGCACTCGCGCCCCTCAAGGCTCCGGGTTGCAGCAATCGGGAGCTCGTGTCCGCCGTAAAGGTTCTCTGCGAGCAGGCACCGGTCATGCTGGTCATTGACGAGTTCGGCAAGTCGCTAGAGCATCTCGCCTCCCATGGTGAGTTCAGCGATGCCGGTAGCGACGTGTTCCTGTTGCAGGAACTCGCTGAGCTCGGTGCAGGCTCCCGCGGCGTGCCGCTCTACCTCCTTACTCTGCAGCACCTGTCGTTCGCCGACTACGCCTCCCGCGCGAGCACGCTGCAGAGCCGGGAGTGGGCGAAGGTTCAGGGCCGGTTCGAGGACATCCTCATGACGATCCACCTCGGCGACACCGTCGAGCTGATCCGCCGAACCCTCGACCACGACGGCGTGGCGCCCAAGGGACGCAAGCTCATAGCCCAGCATGCCGCCGCGTCCGCTCAGGCCTGGACCGAACGCGGTCTCCAAGGCATCCTCGCCGCAGGCCACGACACGTTCACTCACGTGTACCCCCTGCACCCGTTGACAACGGTGGTCGCGCCGCTGCTCGCCGCGCAGATCGGGCAGCACGATCGCAGCATGACCGGGTTCATCGCGAATGACGAACCCCACACGGTGCGACGCTTCCTGCAGAGCTACGCCTCGAATCGCCCCTCCTCCGCGTCCACCGTCCGCATCGCCGACGCCTTCGACTACTTCTTCACCGCCGGCCGCACCACCATCTTGGCCTCGGCCAACGCGAGCCGGTGGATGGAGATCGACAACCGCATCGCCGAGGCCAATGGCCTCCCTGAGCAAGACCAGGTCATCCTCAAGACCATCGGCATGCTCAACCTCGTCGACGCCTCTGGCGCCCTGCGCGCCAGCATGGACACTGTCTTGTTCGCCTTGAGCGACCCCATCACGCTCAACGACCCCACGGCCCGACAACTACTCGCCGACCAAGTCACCAGCCTCGTCGACCGCGGCTTCCTGGTGTACCGACAGTTCAGCGACGAGTACCGGGTTTGGCGGGGCAGTGACGTCGACCTCACCAGCCACATCGAGCAGCTGATCAACGCATGCGACGACCATGCCGCGGTCAAGGTCATCTCGACCTACCTGCCGACCGCCGTTGTGGCGGGCAAGCACAGCCAACGCACCGGTATGCTGCGCCACTTCGTCACCAAGGCCACCGACGCAGGCTCGCCCGAGCTCATCGGGCCGTCCGCCGCTGACGCCGAAGACGGACTCCTGCTGTTCCACTTCGGGGACGAATACACCATCCCCACGGTTCGAACCGACCGCCCTGTCATCGCCGGCGTGACCGCCCACGCCGAGAAAGTACTCAGTACCGCCCGCTACCTGCACGCTCTGCACGAGCTACCGGCCAACGTCGAACTCGACGCCGTGGCCAGTACCGAGGTCAGCGAACGTATCGCGCAGGCCAGCGCCGAACTGGCCACCCGGGTCGCAGAAGCCTTCTTGCCAAGCCAGCTAGCCCCCACCTGGTACCTGCTGCCGGCTAGGGCCGGGGCCGCCGTCTTCACAGCTGACGCCGAGACCATCAAGGGCCGAAGCCTCGCAGAGCTCGTCTCCAAGGCGTGCGAGAGCGTGTTCCCCCACGCGCCGCACATCCGTAACGAGATGCTGGGCCGGCATAAGCTGACCAGCCAAGCAGCCAAGGCACGCCGTGAGCTGATCGTCGCCATGATCACGGCCCCCACCCATCAGTACCTCGGCATCGAGGGCTACGGGCCGGAACGCGCGATGTACAGCGGAGTCCTGGAGTACCTCCAGCTGCACCGCCCCACCGATCAGCGCGCCGACGAGGACACCGAGCTACTCCCATTCGGCTTTCACGAGCCGGAGCCCGGCAACTCGCTGCACCCGGCGTGGACCGCCATGCAGCAGCGGATGCGGGCCGCCACCGCACAGCCGCTGCGGCTCGACGCCGTCTACGAACTCCTCGAAGCGCCTCCTTTCGGGATACGGCCGGGCGTCACCCCGGTCATCGTGCTGACCGCGCTCATCATCGGCAGCCAAGAACTCGCCCTCTTCGAGGAGGGCACCTACCAGACCCGACTCACCGAGGCTCTCGCCGAACGTATGATCAAGAGTCCGGAGCGGTTCGCAGTCAAAGCCATGGGCGTTCAAGCAGGTCCGCGCAAGGTCGCAGTGACCGCGATCGCCCAGCAGATCGGTGCGCGGATGCCAGCAGCGCCGCCGATGAACGTCCGCAACGTGGCGCCCCTGGCGCTCACGCGCGAGCTGCTTGACCGCGCGCGGGGCCTGTCCGCGTACGCCGATCACACCCAGCAAATCCCCAAACAGGCACGGGCTGTACGTCAGGTGCTCAAGACCGCCCGCGAACCCGACACCCTCCTCTTTACTGACCTGCCGTCTGCCCTCGACCTCGAGCCGATCCCAGCCAGCGGTGAGGTCAACGAGCAGGCAGCGCGTCGCTACGCCGAGTCGCTAAGCAAGGCCCTTACTGTGATCGGCCAGGCTGACGAACGTCTGCGCACACAGGTGGTGAAGGCCATCGCCGCGGCATTTCACATGCCTACGAACCTCGGCAAGCTACGTCAACGTCTCGCCGTCTACACCCGACACCTCGCCGACGTGAACCTGGTCGAGGCAAAACTCCGTGGTGTCATCGCGCTGGCTCAAGAGACCACGCTCAGCGACGACGAGTGGCTCGATCCGTTCGTTGTACGGATCGTTGGCCGCGGGCTCTCCGACTGGCGTGACGGTGACATCGGTACCTTCACCAACGAGGTCCGCGCTGCCGCTCGCGCTATCGAACGGTTGGCCAACCTGCACCAGCCCACGGTTACGGAACCGACCGACGCTACGTTCCTTTCCCGGGCGATCACCGTTACCCAGGCGGACGGACACGAGCTCCACACCGTCGTCCACCTCTCCGAGGACGAACGCGCCAGCGCGCGGGCCCTGCTGCCGGAGGTGATCGCCCTCGCTCGAAAGAAGATCAGCGAGAACGGTGAGCGGGCACTGCTCGCTCTGCTGGCCGAAAGTGTCATAGTCGAGAAGGACGCTGGCAGCGACGACGCACCATCCACGCGAAGGAAGCCGACCCGATGACTGCACCCCGGCAACGTACGCCCGACGAGACCCGCCACGTCCTCGGCATCTCGGGCGGTAAAGACTCCTCCGCTCTCGCGATCTACATGCGCACCAAGGTGCCGCAGATGGAGTATTTCTTCTGCGACACCGGCGCCGAGCTTCCTGAGACCTACGACTACCTCAACCGACTCGAAGCGGCCCTCGGTAAGCAGATCGTCCGACTGAACGCCACCCGCGACTTCGACCACTGGCTGCAGGTCTACCAGGGCACCCTTCCGAGCGCGTCCATGCGGTGGTGTACCAAGAACCTCAAGATCAAGCCGCTAGAGGAATGGCTCGGCGACAGCCCCGCCGTCTCGTACGTCGCCATCCGCGCCGATGAGAACCGTCTCGGCTACGTCAGCACCAAGCCCAACATCAAGGCTGTATTCCCGTTCCGGGAAGACGGCATCGACCGTGACGGAGTCAACCTCATCTTGGAGGAGTCCGGAATCGGCCTGCCGTCCTACTACGAGTGGCGCACCCGTTCTGGCTGCTACTTCTGCTTCTTCCAGCGCAAACACGAATGGGTTGGCCTCGCCGATCGACACCCAGAGCTGTTCGAACGCGCCGTTGAATACGAAGACAAGGTCAATTACCAGGCCACGGCGATGCGCGGCCGTCAGTACACGTGGTCTCAAGGTGAGTCGCTCCGCGACCTCCTCGAACGGCGCGATTCGATCGAAGAGCGGCATGCTGCCGCGCTTGCTCGCGCGGCAGCCAAACCCCGTCCCAACCTGCCCCTCATCGAGGTGCTCACCGATGCCCTAGACGAGGAGAGTGACGAGGCTGGCTGCGCCGTCTGCCACCTCTAAACGGCGGCCTCCACCGGCACCGTCAGGAACAGCACATCCGGGTCCCGTGCCAACCTGTTGTACGGCTGGTGCCACCATGTTCTGGCTGATGCCGTGTCCGGAAAAGCCCCGACCGCAGCCGCACGCCGGCTTGCCGTGTGAACGATCAGCAACATCACCATCCCACCCTCAGACTCCGATGCATCGAGCAGCGCGGACACTAGTGCCGGTGTCAAGTCGACCAGCAAATCTGGATTGCGGAAGGTGCCGGTCGACCGCTGAACGTCCGTAGGCGGGATCGTGGCTGCAACGAATTCAGCGTCTCCGTCAGCAGAGTTTTCTAGCAGAAACGAAACGCGCCCTGCATCAATTGCACGTGCTTTCAGAATCACCTTAGCTCCAGTGGTTAGCCCTCTCGCTGGACAGTGACCGCTGAATGTTCGACCCAGTCAAGTCGATATGCTGATGTTTGAACTATGGGATAGCTAAGTAAGCGTACCGAGTCGCTCGGGCAGTGTGGCCGGGTCAGTGAAACGGCGGCGAAGACCTCCTACCGTGTGTATGCTTCGAGTCTCGGCTATGAACCGGCAGAATCGTGAGCCATGGACACCGGACAGGCGATCCCCCGGCACCAGACAGCGATCGCCCGTCGGCATCTGTCCAAACCCATCTCACTGGCAGTGGCCGACGGCATTCTGGCCGCTACGTCGTCGCTGTTCGACTATGGCTGCGGGCGCGGCGGAGACGTCGCACGGCTCCGGGCCATGGGCTACACCGCCCACGGCTGGGACCCTGGGCACAACCCCAACGCCGAACGGCACGCAGCGGATGTAGTCAACCTCGGGTACGTCATCAACGTCATCGAAGACCCCATCGAACGGGCCCAGACGTTGGCATCTGCCTGGAGACTCGCCCGACAGGTACTCGTCGTGGCAGCCCGACCGGACTGGGAAGCGCGAACCGTCACTGGCCACCGTCACGGAGACGGAATCATCACCAGGCGCGGCACCTTTCAGAAGTTCTACGCTCAGGAGGAACTGCGCAACTGGATCAACCTACAGCTAGGCACCGACTGTATCGCCGCCGCTCCTGGCATCTTCTATATCTTCCGTCAGGAAACTCATGCCCAAACCTTCCTGGCGTCACGCACGCGGCATCGTCCAGCACCAATGTATCGGCCACGTACCCGGCAAGCCCTCTACGACGCTCACCGCGAAGATATGGACGCCTTAGCCGCCTTCATTACCAGCCGTGGCCGACTCCCTGACTCAGACGAAGTCCCCGGAACGGCGGGTCGGCTCCTGCGCGTCTTCCCTTCACTGAAACAAGCTGCAGCGACGTTGCGTGATGTTATCGGCAGCCAGGATTGGGACAAGGATCTCGAACGAGCCCGACAGCAAGCGGAACAAGATCTCCTGGCCTACCTCGCACTTGCTGCCTTTCGGGGACGTCCCAGGGCGTCGGACCTACCCAAAGGAATAGCGCTCGACGTGCGAACGCTATTCGGGTCCTATCGGGCGGCCTGCTCCAAGGCGGATGAACTGTTGCACGCCATTGCGGATCAGAAAGCTTTGAATAATGCGTGCAGTGCCTCCAGCGTCGGGAAGCTGACGGCTGATTCTCTGTACGTCCACGCAGCGGCAATCCAAGCGCTCGACCCACTTCTTCGCGTGTACGAAGGATGCGCCCGTGCGCTCACGGGAACAGTGGCGGAATGCACAGTCATCAAGTTTTCGCGGTTGATGACGAAGGTTTCCTACCTCTCGTACCCGGACTTCGACAGTGCCCCGCACCCCGCGTTGGCGACATCTTTGCGGGCAAATCTCAGGAAACTGGACGTCAAGTACACCGATTTTCGTAGATCAACCAACCCGCCTGTACTGCATCGCAAAGAGACGTTCGTTCCCCTTGACTACCCCGGTCGCGACAAGTTCGTGCGTCTCACCAAACAGGAAGAGCGTGCCGGGCTGCTGGACGAAGCCGCTCCCATCGGCACCCATGCCGGTTGGGAGCAGCGGCTACAGGACCGGGGCTATCGGCTAGCCGGGCACCGCCTCGTCCGCATCACGACGACGACCTCCTCCACCGGCTTCCAGTGACGTAGTTCAAATCCCGGCTTGAACGCCACCAGACGCGCCCGCTACCCGCCCTCAGGAGCGAATCGCCTCAACCCCTAGATCAGCCGCCGAGACGTCGCCCTGCCGGCTCGACATCGGCGGCGTCGATCTAGAGTCTGAAGGCTCCTGGCCTGGGGACTTCGGTTGCGCTCGTTGGATGGTGTGCCGGAGCGCTGGCGCCCCGTCCTGGGCGAGGCCGCTCTCATGCGGTGCCCAGTAGTCAGTCGGGTAGAGCGATTCGGTCGAGCAGGTCAGGGCAGCTCAGCCTCGTGCAGCAGATCGAGCAACTCAGACCCATCGTCGATGACGATGTCGGTTTCGCTCTGCGCCATGGGCTAACCCGGTCGGTGGGGGACGGCTGTATCAGGACCGGCGCCCGGCCCCAGCGCCGCGGGCGCAGGCGATCTCACGGTGGCTCGTGTCGCCGATGAACCGGCACTTCCGGATCGGGGCTCCGGCCGCGTCCGTCGTTGATTGGTTGTGTTCCCGCGCCACCGGTCTCTACGCTTCCACGGTCCTTGTGGACTCTGAGGCGGAGGGTGGCTCGATGTCGCTGACCGACACCATTGGTGCCGATTTGCGGGCGATGGCGGCGGGGGCAGACCGGTCGCAGCAGGAGATCGGGGCGGTCGACCAGGCAATCGAGCAGATCGCCGCCAGGGCGGTGGCCTCAGGCTTCGTGGGCATCACGGTGGGGCTGGCTCGGGTACGGGAGGTACTCGGGCAGGCCCGGTCCCAACTGACGGAGGCAGGTGGCGCTCTGGGTGAGGCGTCGCGGTCGGTGGGCGCCGGGGCGCAGCAGCCGTCGCCGCAGGAGACGATCACCGCGCTCACACCGGTGCTGGCCGCGCTGACCACCGTGAGCGGTCATGTCACTGGGGCTGCAGCCGCCGTCGACGAGGCGCGACGGCTCGTCACGGCGGTGTTGCAGGGAGGGCAGCCCGGTCCGACACTGGCCCGGCTGCAACAGATACTGCAGATCCTGGCGACTCTTCGAAGCCGCGGGGTGGAGGCCCGGCAGCACGTCGACACGGCGTTGGCGCAGGCCCGGCAGGTCGGTGACCTGGGAAACTAGTCGCGGGCGGCGGCGAAGGCACCCGACCGCCCGCTACATTTCCCTCCGATCTCGACCAGAACGCAACCAGCTCAAACGCAGTCCTGTCCGGTGACGTCACCACCTCGCCGGCAGATACGCCCCGGCCCGTGGGTCCGGACTGGGTACCAGTCGACCCCGGTACATTGCCGGACAGCGTGCGGCCGGGTGCTGGTCGTCTGCAGGCACGGCCCGCTGGTAGCACCCGTCCCACGTTGGGGCTGTTCAACGGTGAAGAGGTTTTCTTCTCCGGCGGCGGTGACCGGTCCCTTGCCGCTGACCTTGACCACGACCCGCTACGCGGTCCTCCCGTCACCTTCTACGACCACGCGGAGTCGAAGGCCGCGGCGCGGATGCGCCGCACCGGTAGCGTCGAGGCCGATCTGGCGGTTGACAACACGGTCTGCGGCACAAACGACCGCGACCAGGCCTACCCCTGGACCTGCGACAAAGTCCTACCCGCCATCCTTCCGCAAGGAAGCCGCCTGCGCGTGTGGGTCACCCGTGACGGCGGAGCTACATGGTGGCACCGTGTCTACACCGGCACCGGAGAGAGGATCACCCGTTGATGCTGCTGCGTGACTACCACGGCCATTCCTACGAACTGACCAACCCGCAGGAGGCGGGCCGTCGTTTCGACGAGCAGATCGAAACGATCATGCCCCATGGAGGCTGTGGACAGACGATCACCATCGGGACCGGCGATCTACCCGTACTACGCGTCGACATCGACGTTGACGCCGGCCGGGCAGCGGTGCGATGGCTGCCTGACGGTGGTTACGTCGCCGACCAGGAACCTGACAAAGCGATTACGGTCTACGAGTCTCCCGACACCGGCCTGGTAGACATCTCCGCCGACCTCGTCCGTACGACGCCGGCCGCCGCCCGCGCCGCGGTCGTCGAGTACGTCGTCACCCGGCAGCGCCCCACGAACGTGAACTGGAGCGAGGCGCGGCCTTCATCCTGACCCATGGCCTTGATTCGAGTAGCAACCAGATCCTCACGCCTGTAGGCGTTTGGTTCCGTCTTAGCAACGGCCGGCGCGCGAGCGTGCCAGGTCATTCTGAGTGCGCGGGCGGCACGACGGGGCTGCCTGGCGTCGGAGGTGTCCGTGGTCTAGAGCCCAAGCTTGCCCTCCGGAGGCCCCGCGAACGAACTGCCGGACTACGGCGACGCGGCGAGGCGGAAGCGACGGCCGAACTCCGGTTCACCGACCCCGCTGGAGTCGGACCAGCCTCGCTAGCTCAGCTTCCGGATGCAATGGGCGGTTCATCGACAGGCAGAACTGCGCCGCGAGCCATGCCGGTATGCAGTGCGCTCAGAAGCCACGCACGATCGGTGTCGCTTCGCGGTCTGGTGAAGTAAACCAGCGTGGTGTCTTGTAGTAGTGATTCACCTACCTCCAGGCCGCTGGGGGTGGCAACGATGACAGGGAGTGGGTCGCGGTCGGCCGCCGTAGCTAATGCTTGCGGCGGATCCTGCATCGTCCACTCAGTTGTCCGGATTCCGTGGGCGGTCAGGTGATCCCGCACGTACTCGACCTCGGCACGCAAGGGACCAGTCACCACGATGACGGGGCCGGACTGCTTTCTGTGCAGGACCGCCTCTGTCATCGCCGCCAACCGTGGATCTGGGCCGAGGCCTTCGAGAGAGTCAACAAGGCTCCATGCCATCTTCACGCGGCCCTGGTCGTCCCGGCTCGTAACCTGCCCCTCACTGATCAACTGCATGAGTGCCGAGTGCAGGGCGGGTCGGCTACGGATGCCGTGTCGCTTGTCCAGCAATGTCGCGGCCTGCTGAAAGATCGCGCGTTCACCGTCGCCGAGCGTCACCACATAGTCTTCTGGACTGACGTGGCTCTTGCTGCTCATGGCGATTACCTCAGCCAAGGTGAGCTGAACCAGCTCGGGATGCTGGAGCCACGAGGGCGTGTCCTCTTGTGCGTTTTGGTCAACCACGATGGTCTGACGAGCCCGGTCGACGATGCCGATGACGGCGGCCAGCGTGGCACTGTCGGGCCTCGGAAGGCCATCGAGGAGGAATAGGGCCAAGGGAAGCGACTGCAGCGCGAGCCGTACAGGACCGCGCCGGACGTTTGCCGTGGTCGTGAGGAGAACCCCGTGGTCGTGGTGGGGCTGGGTCGGCGAGAGGCTGGCAAGCTCCAACGCCAGGTCAGGGTCCAGATCGCGTAGCGGTGTGGCGGCGTGGTTCCTTAGCAACACCATGGCCCACTGCGCGAGTAGCTCGCGACGCGAGGACACGACCAGGACGAGACCGGATTCAGCGGCGCGGGCAATAATGTCCGCCAGGATCCGCGTCTTACCGGAACCGGCCGGTGCGTGCAGCACTATATGACGCGCGTTGCGGACGCGGTCCAACCGCTCGGCGAGCAGGATATGAGCAGGTGTGCGAGCGGTCATTGCACCATCCTGACCCTGCGCTGCAGCCACACACGGGCATTCATGACAAGGTCAACTTCATCCGGTGTTACCGCGTCGCGGAAGTGAAAGACTTTGTTGCGGACATCCCGCACGGGTTCAAGCATGGAGAAGACCAACTCGCGACTGCTGCCGAAGGTGCGGCTGAAGACCCGACCGAACCGCTCGGGACTGTTGATGACGGAAATCAGCTCGCCGAAGGTCAGATCCTCTAGACGCGCAGCGGCGGTGCCGTTGGCGTCTGCGGGCCGAACTGCTGCAACAAGAGCGCGGAGCTCATCTTCGGTAGCGCACGCCCGCTGAGCCAGGTAGCGCGTCGCCAACTCGACGTCGCGTACGATCATGAACTGCCTTGTCGCGGTCCAAAGGTAGCTGTTCACGTCGGCGGCAGTGACGACCGCAAGCAGTCGCTCCTCATCACCGACCAGGACCGCCCCCTTCTGGTGGAGCGCATCCAACGCGTCTTCGACCTCAGAGCCGGATCTGACGAAGGCCAGGTCTTCAAGGAAATCGCCGACAGGGTAGGACAGAGGGCTGTCCTGCCGGCGTACGACGCCGAGGTTCAGCGCAAGTGACCGGTAGCTGAATACGCCCACCACCACGCCGTTAGATGTCACCGGCACCTGATCGAAGCCGTGATGGGCCATCATCGTGAGCGCGTCCGAGACCGACGTCGCGATCTCGAAAGTGGCCACCTCCTGATCAGTCGGCACCACCTGACCCACACGCAGGAAGTTGTGCTGCGGCGTCGTGCGGCTCAGTCGTGCCACCTCCCCAGCAACTCACTGCTTCGCGCTGAGCCTACTGGGACATGCCATTTCGTCCAGCCCCGGCCTGCCTAGCGGCTCGATGACACAACTAACTCGGAAGTAGAGCTACTTCCTCCCGATTAGGGCCGCTTCGCGTAGCCGGCCGTGACCTATCGCCAGTTCTCATAACCGAGGCGTTGACCGCGGTCGGCTGGCAACCCTCGAACTGGATGCGGGAGCGAGTACCGCGTCCGACGGGCAGGAAGGAGCCGGATCACCGATAGCATCGCGGCGACCAACCTGCCGCACGACCCGCCCGTGCCCGCACCCTCGGCGAGATGTCCGTCGGGGAAGAAGTTGTCGACGCAGGCGTGACAGGCACCGTCCCCGCCGTGCCTCTGGATCGACGGACGATACTCCGCCGGCCGCGGGGGGCGCTGAGTCCGGTACTCGGCGAGCTGATCGCCGTCGGCCTCAGCTCCTGGGTCGTCGCGGTGGGCAGGTAGAGCGCTGCCGTCGTGCGGGGACCTGCAGACGGCTGTCGAACGACAGCCGCTGTCCCGGACGAAAACACCTTGAAAGGGCTCTCGTCTCGACCTCGCCGTCCTGTCGGTGGCCGGGCATACTATGGCCTTTCTAGCGGTCTCCCGCCAGCTCTGGAATTGCTGGAGGAAGGTTGTCGATCATGGATGCGGGTCCTGACCTAATCCCGCTGGCCGAAGGCGTGGCCACCTTCGGCGGTGGAAACGCGTATTCTTGGTACCGCAGTCAGGCGCATCGAGGCGGCACTGTGTCCATGGGCGGCCAGCGAGTGCCGGTAGTGAAGGTCTCCGGTCGATGGATGATCTCCAGGGCAGAGGTCGCGCAGGCCGTGGAAGCCGAACGGCGCGCGAGAGCAGAGATCGTCCAATGGACCGCCGACTACGCGGCTGGCGTCCTGCGCGAAGGGCTGGTCCAGCTGACGGGCGGGCGCAGCTACACCGTCCGTGGACAGTTTCACCTGCTGACGGTTCCGCAGCCCATGGCACCGGCGGACAGTTGGTGGATCTGCAACAGTTGCCGGCAGCCGGCGACGACTCGGCACGATCCCGACAGGGAATGCCACCGCTGCCGGGACTGGAGCCCATGCGCCGACGACTGCACGCTGGTGAGCGTCTCCTGCCCGTCATGTAGGTCGTCTCTGACGCTTCGGCCTGCATGACGGCCGCGGGCAGCGCGGCTTGCTGCGGGTGTCAACGCCGGCTGAACTTGACCCTCTGCCCTGGAACCCGCCCGGAACCCAGCCTGTGGAGGCCAAGTTGGCACGGATCCTGGCACTCAGCGAGGCAGGCCCGTCAATGCGGCTCTGCCGCTCAGGCTGAACGGCTACTCGGGGTTGTTGGAGACGTGTCCCAACGGAGGTCGTTAGGCCATGTCCGTAGCAACTGCCCGTAAATGACGAATGCGATCAGTCATTGGCGATGGCTGCTCCGCCGCTTTACCGCCGGCTATGAGGTTGAGTGTTGGGCGGTCGGTGACAGCACCAAGTAGTTGCCGGATCCGCTCCACCGGCCAGCGCAGTTCCTGCGCCAGCGCGGAGATGGTTAGCCCATGCTCGGCGGCCAGTTCGAAGGCTCTTCTTAGGAGTGTCGGCTGTTCACCGGGGAAGCCGTCGATAGGTTCCAGGGCTGGTTTGGACTGGTTGAGGCGTTGGTAGGCGCGTGCCGCAGTAGTGTCCGTGTAGAGGCCTACTTCTCGGCAGCGGTAGATGAGGCTATGGATCGACGTACCCCACGTGCGCTGGAGCTCAGCGAACGCCGCAAAGTTCACCCTTGCGGGCAGGAGGGGGCTGATGCTATCGCGCGGAGTGAGGAATTCCGCGGCGAAGGCGTCGGCGTCCCGTTCATGCCTGGAGTCACCGGGAAGGGCGTCGGCATGGAGTACGAGGTGGGCGAGTTCGTGCGCGGCGGTGAAGCGCTGCCGGTATACATCCTGGGATCGATCGCGACTGATGACAATGAACGGCCGCGGTAGCCGGGAGGTCGAGAAAGCATCCACGGTACGGAAGTCGCCGTCGGCTGGCGCATGGACGACGACGATGCCGTGGACCTCAAGAGTGCGCACGAGGTGCGGAATGGGCGCGGTGCCGAGATTCCAGTGCTGACGAAGAGCTCGGGCAGCTTGGACCGGCTCGGTGGGAAGGCTCGCGCCGGGATGGATCTCGCCGCCGGCGAACCCGGGAAGGTCTACGTGGGGCAGGAAGACGCGCCGTTCGAGGGCGTAGATGAGTTCCCAGACCTGCTCGGTGAAGGAGACGGCCTTGGCGCGCTGGTAGGAGCGTGTCTCACGGAGATGGCGGAAGTGCGCTGCGGAGGAGTCGAGGCGGGCGTAGGGACGCCCGACCTGAAAGAAGCCGACGGGGTAGCCGAGGTGATCGGCGAGGGCGATCAGAATCTCGGGGCGTGGCCGCGCCCCTGATTCGTACTGGCCGATGGCCGCGGCGCTGACCCCGACCCGGTCGGAGAGCTCCTTCTTGGTCAGCCCGGCGAGCTGGCGAGCTTGTGTCAGACGTGCCGAGTCGAACTGCCTGGCGACAGCACTGGCTGACCCCGAGGGCGACTCCACGGGGAGGCCGCCGGCAGAGAACAGGTCATCGGGCTCGTCAGTTCTGGGCATCGCTTCGCTGTTGGTGGTCGCTGTGTTCGGCTACGGGGCTGACGGTGGCCTGCTCAGCGGCGGTACGGGCGCGCAGCGTCGGGCTGGCCAGCTCGGCCTGGTCGAATCGCGGCGACGCGGCCGAGGCCGACGGCTGGGTTACCAGGCGAAGTCCGGGGATCGGGTCTGCGGACGGGACGAGCAGGGGTTGTGCGGATACCCAGCTCGCTGCGCCGGTCTGGCTCACGCTGATCTGGCCCCATCCGATGTTGAGCAGCCCGTGCCGCTCGTGCGCGGCGTAGTAGATGATCACGATACCGTCTGGTTCCAGCCCTCGCAGAACGTCGGTGGTATGGGCGTCCGACTCAGACTCCATCCCTTCGAAAGCCGGCTGCTCATGATCGGGTTTGGGGCCGAAGAGCCGCGCTAGCTCCAGCGTCGTCTTGTTGATCTTCCTCAGGGCGCGAGGGCTGTCGTAGGCGGTCGCGAGGTCCTTCGCGTATTCCACTGGCAGCACGGCGACGTTGTTGATGACGACGATGCGGTAGCTCTTGCCGAGCGGGCGCACCGTCTGGGCGCCGGGGACCTCACCGAGGTGGTTGACCAGTTCCTCGTACCGCGCCGGCCAGCCTCCGCCGAAGGCGTGGCGCGACGTCAGGCGGACCGCGTGGTGGCCGTCCATCTGCCGTCCGACGGCGGCCTGGATGGCCGACGGGATGGCCTGCGTCAGCGTGGCTGCCACGTCGCGGCCGAACAGGGACGCCGCCCACGCTGCCGGCCGGATCTTCTTCGACACGGTTCTCCCCTCATGCTTTACCTGCGTGCAGAAGGCTAGCATCTGTGCTTTAGTTTTGAGCGCGATGACGCCACTTTGGTGACGCTGAGTGTGTTCCCGCAGATTACGCCGCCTTCGGTGTGGCGTGATCTGTTGTGTGCCGCGATCGCGGCGGACGTCGATCAGGCCGCACGCGGTGTCCGGTTGCGGCGTAGCGGGTCGCCCAGGATGAGCGGCCGGGGAGGAAGGGGACGCATGACGGCGGATCTGACCAGGTTCGGCCGGGACGCAGTCGTGACCACGGTGACGCAGGCCGCCAGTGTCTGGATGTCGCCGGGACCGCCCGGCGAGCGCTGGCGGCAGGTGGCTGAACTACACGGGCGGGTCGCGCTGGCGCACCTGGCGCACGGTGAGCCTCTGCTGCCCCTGGTGGCCTTCACCGACCTGTTGACCGGGCCGCTGTCCGGGCTTCTGCCGGACGCGCTGAGGGAAGCGTGCGACGAGGTTTTGTTGGTGGAGGACGGACAGCTGAGTGCTGCTGCCGCTGACCTGCTGATGGAGAACCTCGCGCCGTCGATGGCGGCCTCCGATGTCGTCGGCTGGTCGGTGCCGCGTCTGAGCGCGGAGAAGGTGCAGGGCTGGCTCTACGGACAGATGCTGGCGACGGGCACGGAGGAGGGGTACCGACGGGCGCGACGGACCGTCATCGAACACGCGGCGGGGGAGATGTCGGAGGTGATCGACGCGATCAAGGCCGCAGGGCTGCCCCGCGAGGGCCTGGTCGAGGAGATCCCCGCGTGGGCGTGGGTGGCGCACGAGGGGGAGCACTACTGGTTCGGGTGCCCCGTGTGCCGGTACCCGATGCGGTACCAACTCGGTCGGCTTGCCTGTGCCTACCCGCCGCACACCAAGGCTCTCGGCGGTTCGATCACCGTGAAGGCGGCGAAGGGCCGTAAACCGGTGGCCGGTGCGTGGAACGTCGAGCGCGCCGCGCAGTTGGGCGGACCACAGGTCACCACTGCGGTTCCGGTCACGGGTCAGGTGTGCCTCGTCCGGCCGGCTTGGCGGTATTCGACCATCCCCGGTTGTGAGGAGGTCCGCCTGCACCGCGAACTCGAGATGATGCCGGGCGTCACCGCGAGACTGTGGCCGCACGTCGACCGGTACGACCTGGAAGTGAGGGCACCAGGACGACGGCGGCCCTGGCGGGTCGATGTCAAGGACTACACCGACCCCGCGCGGCTGGCCAACGAGCTGCTGCGTCGGGGCAGCATCGGCGAATCTGACCTGTTGATCGTCGTCCCCGACTACCGGGCGGGCCATGTGGCGGTCCTCAACGAACGGCTGCGCCTTGCCACCGGATCACGGCGCCGGTTCGCCACGACGTCTCACCGATTCCTCACCGAGGTGGAGAGGGCCGCAGCCGGATGAGCAACCGTTCGCGTTTCCACAGAACCGCCAACCGGTTCCTGATCGGACCGTCGCTGCGTTTGGCGCTCGGCCTGGCCGAACAGCTCTTTCCCACCGAGACCTGGGAAGGCGCGCCCGCGGTGGACCCCCGCGACGCGCGGTTCCTCCTCTCCGGCCAGCTCGGGGTGTGGAGCCTCTGGCGCGACGGCCTCACCGCCACGCAACGACATGCGATCGACCGTCTCATCCATCTGCGCCCTCGCCGTCTGGCCACACAAGGTGGCCTGCGCGTCAGCCTCGACGAGCACCTGCGCAACAACCGGTCGCCCCGCTACCTTGAGGCCGGAGACTTCCTGCAGGTGATCGACGGTGTGCCGGTCGGTGATCTGATCACAGCTGCGCTGCAGGAACTGGAGGATGCCTCATCCCCGCTGCGCGTCCCCCCAGAGGCGCTGGCCGGCAGGCGCTACAGCTCGTCGGTCTTCCTCGCCGGCCCCAGCCGCGACGAGTTCCGGCGCAACACCTACCTCATCCCGCGGGCGCCGATGCCCTACCCGCCTGTCCCGGTTCTGGACGCCACCGCGCCAGCCGAGGTGGTGGCCGACCTCGCGGACATGCACGCCACCGCCGAACTGATCGACAAGAAGCGGGGTGACGATGCCTTCCGCCTGGCGGAGGTCCTGGACGGATTCTCGCGGAAGCTGCGGACGCCACAGGGCCAACCCGTCGACCGGTTGAAGCTCGCGGCAGGGCCCCTCCAGCTCATGATCGCTCCCACTGGTTCCGGTAAGAGTGTCTGGATGCGCGTCGCCGCCACCCACCTCGCCAGCCACAGAGGAGGCCGCCGCACCGTTGTCCTGCTCACCCCTGATGTCGAGAGCACGCTGGATCTTGTAGCGGCCATCCGCAGTGACCTCGTGGCGCTGAGCCTCGACATCCCCGTTGTCGCACTCATGTCCCACCGACGGCTCATCGAGGTGGCCGTCCAGCGCACCAACGACGCACCGGAGGATCCGGCCGGTGCCAGGTGGACCTGGCAGGAGCTCGGCTACTCCTGCATGCTGAGCGACGAAGAAGGCGCCGCATGGCAGCCCGGCCAGGAACCCTGCACGGATCTGCACGAGCCCGGCGTCGAAGGTCGCCACCGATGCCCTCTGATCGGTGCCTGCGAGAAGTGGGCGCCATGGCGGCAAGCTGCCGGCCCAGCCAAGATCATCGTCACCAACCACGCCTACTTCCAGCAGGGCTCGGTGCCGTTTCCCGTCATCACGAACGGCACACTCCACGGACGGATGAGCGCGCAGGAGCTGCTGCTGCGGCGCGCCGACATCGTCCTTGTCGACGAGGTCGACGCCTTCCAGGGACATGCGGTCGCTCAGTCCGGCCGCACCCTCGTCCTGGCCCGTCGTGACACGCAGAAGCTGCTCCTGGAGAAGCTCGACGACCAGCGCAAGGAACAGGTCGAATCCGACAACGTGCCGGGCGAACTCGAACTCGCCTTCCAGCGGGCCATCCACCGGGTCGAGTTCCTCTCCGAGCGCTACCTGGCCGCCGTCGTCAACGGGTTCATCGACCCGCAGGACCCACTCGGCCCCAAACAGGCCAGGCTGCACCTGCCACGCCGATGGGACAACCTCCTCGCCTGCCGCCTCTTCGGCCTCAACGAACTCGAAGACCGCCCCAGCGACGACCAACTCGACAGGTTCAAATTCCTGTTCACCCAGAACGAACCCGACCCTGACGCGCTACCCGCCGGCTGGGCGGACCTACGCAAGGAACTGCGCCTCGTGGTCGCCGACGAACCGGAATCGGACCTGATCCACAAAAGAAGCCAAGGCATCGTCAGCGCGATCCAAACGATCACCGCGCCTACCACCGACGAGGGCGAACCGGACGCCGACGCCGCCGCCGACGCCGACGTCGACGTCGACCTGGACGAAACGGACTGCGGCCGTCAGACCGGGAAGGACGACGGTCCAGCAGACCCCACCGCTTCGGCGTGGCAGCTCCAGACCGCTCACCTTCTCCTACGCAGAGCGTTCCTCGGCGAACTCCAGCAAGGGCTCGCCGAACTGGAAGCCCTACTGCCGCTGATGCGCGACAGCGGCATGCGGCTCGCCGACGACGTCGAAGCCGCGCTGGACCGAGCTCCCTCCTGGCAGGCAACCCCCGAAGGACCGATCGGCCGAGCGGTCTTCGGATTCGCCGTCACCGGCGACCCGGAGAGCCGCTCCGACCGGCAGTTCACCGCAGAGATCCTCTCCGGCGACCCGCACGCCTACACCGCAGACCTCGGAATCACCACGGCTCCCGCGCTCACGGGCGCGCCCAGAGTCATCGTCGGACTCTCCGCGACCGCCTACCTACCCGGTTCCCCCACCAACCACGTCCATGCCGACGTCGCCTGCTACTACCCCGACAACGCCGGCACTGGCACTGGCACTGGCACTGGCAGGCTGACCGTCAGCAACGCGTCCGTCAACGACCACACGACCAACCGCGGGATCGTCATCTCCGGAGCAGCCCGCAACCGCAAGGCCCAACTACTCGAAGGCATCGGATCCGGCCTCTGGGACCAGATCCTCGAACAGAGACTGCGGGACCTGCACGACCACCGGGACGCCGAACGCCGAGCCCGTGCCCGGGTCCTGCTCGTCACGAACTCCTACGACCAGATGCTCGCCCTCTGCCGCGGCCTGATCGCCGGGGGAGCCCACCGCACCCGCATCGCCGTCGCCGTCCCCGCCGGTGACCGCCGCGGCCTGCAGATCCCCGACGACGTACTCGCCATCCCCGCCAGCCGGCTGCGGACCTTCCCAGGCACGGGCAGGGACGTGCTGATCTCACCTTTCGCACGGGTCGCCCGCGGGCTCAACATCGTCGTCGGCCACCGGTCCGCGCTCGACTCCATCTGGGTATGCGTCCGGCCCATCAAGCTCATCGACGAACCATCCGCACTGGTTGCCCACACCGGTGCCCACGCCCGCCGCAACCGGCACCCCGGCGAGGACCCGCGCAAGGAACTCGACGAACGCCACCGCATCGCCGCCAAACATCTGGAGCTCATCAACAGGTCCAACCCCGCCTTCGGGCGCCTGCCCCCCGACGTGCGAACCGCGATCTTCGCCGACGTCCTGGCTGACCTGATCCAACTCGCCGGGCGCGCAAGGCGTGGCGGCACCAACACCACTCTCCACCTGGTCGACAACGCCTTTCACCGAGGAGGCGCCGCACCGGGCAGTGACTTCGCCTCCCTCATCCGCAACCTCCACCAGCGATGGCGCGACGACAACCAGCTGGACCAGGTCCGCTCCATCTACGGCACCACCATCGACGCGTTCTTCACGTTTGCCGGCATCAACGACAGGAACCCCTGATGCGCACCCTGGCCTTTCCTTACACCGAAGCGATGGCGGAGAAGATCCACGGCTACACCCTCGGCAGCGAGGTCAACGACACCTGGCAGGACCTGAACCGCCGATACACCCGCCACCCGAAGAACCTGCCGTACAGGGACCTGAGCCTCGGCCTGCGCTACGTGTCCAGCGACTACGCCACCATCTGCAAGGACCCCGACGGCCCCGGCACGCTGCTCCTGATGCGCAAGAAGATCGACACCGCCATCATCAGCCGGCTCTTCGCCGCCTTCGAACGAGACCTCGCCGCCCGGCACGGCGCGCCATTCGAAGACCTCCTCGGCCCACTGCTACGCCGCACCAAGCCACGCACGATTCACATCGCCAAGTACCTGCAGGCGGACACGGCGACGCACGCCGACATCCCGAACTGGGTCTTCGACGTCGCCACCTGGCGCACCATCGAACTCCTGCGAGGCGCGCTCAAGCTCCCCGACGGCACGGACCTGCTTCTCCGTCCCGACATCGACGGCAACCTCGTCGCCTTCAACCGCCCGCTTCCCGAGACGCACCCCAGGGCCGAACAAGGCATCCACTACATCAGCCTCGAACCCATCACCGTCCCCGGCTACCCCGGCATCCTGCTCAACCTCGACGCCCACATCAGCGCCACCACCGGCTTCCCCGGCAACGCCAAGAGCCTCTGGATCGCCACCGACGACACCGGCATGCTGCTCACCGCCAGACACCGCTACGACCGCCCCACCAACCGAAACGTGATCACCGGGCTCCTTCCCCAACTCGTCGACTCCTTCAGCATCCGCGGCGTGCCCGCCAACTTCACCGCAGATGACCTCCTCGCGACCCACCCCCGCATCCGCGCCCGCCACGCCACCACCCCCGACAGGCACCCCATCGGCTCCGGACCGGGCCGCCGATTCCTCGACTGCCTGCTCGAGCACGCCACCGCCAGGCTCAACACGGCGTCGCTCGTCCTGGAAACCACACCCATACGCAACATCGATGCCGCCGGCGACCCCGACCGGCACGCGAAACTCGCCTCGGCCGTCAACGCGGCAGCACGGCCGATCCACATCAGCGTCGTCTACCAGGACGACCTGCAGCGCCACCGATCCGCGCAGGCGCTCACCGAAGTACTCAACCTCCCAGAGAACAGCCTCACAACCGCGGAGAGCACCTTCCTCGACGGCGCGCTCACCATCACCTTCGACAGCGCCAAGACCGACATCCTGGTCGCTCCCGGACCCACTCACCTCCGGGACACCCTCGCCGAGCAGATCATCTCCACCAGGACCCCGGACGCCCTGCACCTCGTACTCGCCGAGAGCAACAAGGAACTCGCCGCAGCCAAGCCCGCCGCCGAAGACCCCAAGCCGCAGCTCCGCCGCGCCCTGGCCGCCCACGGCACCGTCAGCCAGTTCATCGATCCAGCGTCAACGCCCAAGCCCGACGCCGTCGACCACCCCGCCAATGCCGCCGTACGAGACCTCCTCCGGGCATCGGGACTCACCGCCACCACACCAACCCGGGTGTTCTCGCGCCCCCTGCAGCCGCAGCCATGCGTCATCGTCGGTCTCTACACCCGCGAACAGAACCAACCCGCCACCCGCATGATCAGCCTCTCCGCCCTCATCAGCGACGGAACCGACACCCCCTGGCACATGCTCGGTTACCACCCCGACGCCCACGGCTGGAACGACCTCCCCACCGCCATCGCCGCACATCACGCCACCGACCTGAGCCAGTTCAACGACCCGAACCCCGCCACCCGCACAGCACTGGCGCGGGCCTACACAGAACGGGCCCTGCACCAGCTCCGCACCCGCTACGACGACATCCCGATGATCATCTACATCGACGGCTCCAATCGGTTCCCACTGTGGTCCGGCACCACCAACAAGAACCTGGGTAACGGACAGCTCGACGCGCTGCCCCACCTCGGAATGATCAACCCAGCCGGCATCTCACTGGTCAGGGTCAACACGGCATCAGACGGCAAGCTGCCACAACCCGTCAGGGCAACCGGAAACCGGGCAAACGCCGACGACGGTGCAGTCCCAGCCACCGAACGGCTCCACCAACTTCCCGGCGCACACCAGGACACCTACTACCTAATCAATCGATCCCGTAGCGACAAGGCGTTCCAGTCCAGCGTCAGAGCTGGCCATCGTCAGACGCGATTCGACCTCGCGGAGGCAAGAGAGCTCCGGACACCCTGGCACGCGATGACCTGCACCGAGTTCCTTCTGCTCGAACACGGCACCTTCGAACGCCAACACCTCGCGGCGCTCAGCGCGCGGCTGTGTGGGCATTCGCTGGCCTGGGACGGGCGGACAGCCCGACCCGCGCCCGTACACCTCGCTCGACAGATCCTGGAGGATCATCCCGGGCGCAAAACGGCTGCACGCTGAGGTGTGAACGGCCGAAAGGCCCCACCCGCGCATCGCAACGCCCGATTCTCGAACCACAACGCCCCGTCGAGCACCGGTTCCGGTTACCGCGCTGCCAGCTTGGTGGACACGGTGTCCGTCCTCCCACAATCGCCACGTGTGAACTTATCGATATGGCTGTTCCGGTGAACCAGATCATGAGCTCGAACATCACAGCCCACCCCGGCGGTTGCCCGCCATGGTGTGTCAAGGTCCATGCCGAGGATGAGTTGGATAGTCCGGGCGACCGGGCCCGGGGGCACTCCCGGATGGTGATGGAGACCCACAAGGGTGAGGTCGGCGGGATGGCGGTGGAAATCTTTTCACTGGAGCACCTTGACCAGCCCGAGGAGAGCACCCCAGCGGAGTTGGTCGTGTCCGCTCCGGATCCGCTCAGTCTGGCCGACGCGGGCTACCTCGCCACCTCCATTAGGAAGGCGGTCATGGAAGCCCGCCGATCACACCGGCCGTACTGGCTGAGGCGGGCGTGTCCTTCCTGGTGTGTCGCGACGCACCAGGACGGCGACCATCTCGAGGATCGCATCCACTGGCCAGACGACTCGCCGCCTGTGCTGTTGTCGTTGCACAGCTCGGTGAGTACTGCCGGCGAGTCGTGCAGCGATGGGACGTATCGGCCGCCGGGGCTGGAGGTCGACTTGGAGCAGCACGCCGACGCGGTCGAGCCGGTGGTGAAGTTCGTGATCGAGGGCGCGACGGCAGCGTTGCGCCTCACGCTGGACGAGGCCGAGCAGGTGCGGACGGCGGTCGGACGAGTTGTGGCCATGGCGCGCGATACGGACAACCAGCTGGTTGAGGCCGGATTGGCCGGTCCAGCGCCGAGGCCACACCGGCCGCGCCTCGACCAGACCGTGGCCGATCTGGTGGTTCACGCCGAGGGCCTGACGGCCGAGCAGAAGATCAGTGTGTTCCGCGGAGTGGTCGCCGAGCGACTGACTCAGCAGGGTCTGAGCGTCGCTGAGCAGGCTGTGCGGTTGAACTGCACCGAGGAGCAGGTGCTGGACGCGGTGGTGGACTTCGCGATGTGGTCGCACGCCGGCTACCTGCTTCCACCCGCCAAGCCGGCCGAGCCGCAGTGCCCGGTGTGGTGCGGCGGGGAGTGCCTTACCGAAGACGGCGTCCGCCTGCACGACCGGCACGTGGCCTCCGTGTACGGCCAGCACCACGAATGCGTCAACGACATCAAGGTGGCGACGGTCGACCTTCAGGCGTTCAACTCTCCCGACGGGTACGAGGAGCCGCCATCAGTGACGCTGGCCATCGACAACCCGGAACAGCGCCCCACCGACATGACAAAGCTCGACGGGATGAACCACAACGCGATCCGGAACCTGGCCGCGTCGCTGCTGTCGGGCTTCTGGGACCGCACGACGATCCGGCTCACCCCTCAGAAAGCGGCGAACCTCGGCGCGTCACTGGTCGCCGCATCCCGCGCTGCCCACAACAACACCACAGTCGAAGCCTGACCACAGCGAGGATGTGGAGCGGCCCGGACCCTGCGCAAACGAGGTCCGGGCCACTCATCCAGCGGACGGGTGGTGCACCGTGTGCAGCTGCCGGCCGGCGAACTCCGCACGGCCCCGGGATGTCGGGCACGGAGGGCAATCCCACGTGCCGGTGGCCGACATGACGTGCCGGGCTAGCCGCTCCGCGACGCCGGTCTGCACCGCCAGGCGCTCCCCGGCTCGCCGCACCTCCTGAGCCCGGACCGGCCGGACCACCGGAAGGTCGTAGCGCTGCTCGTAGGCCCGCAGATAGTCCACGACGTGCCCGGCGGTCGGGAACTCCGCACTTTCCTGCCGCGGCATGCCCCGCCCTCCGCAGGGGAGAACAACCGCAACGACTCTCAGCCATGCGGCCACGCGCTACCCGGCTGCGGCTGGGCGTCGAGGATGTCGAAATTCAGATCGGCGCGGCGCAGGTAGTAACCGGCAGCCAGGCCCGCCTGCCCACCCCCGACGACCACCACATCACACGACCCGGGCACGCACGACACCTCCCTCGATCCATAGATCATCATGCCGAGACGGCAGAAGCGGTGGGCCCGTACAACGAACTCACGGTGATCCTGCCCTCGTTCACCAGCCGATCGACGGTGTCAGCTGCAACGATGCACGACGTGGGAACTGTGAAGAGTGCGACGCCCGCCATCTCGCCCCTCGCCGGCGAGCCGATCGACCGCGCCGATGCCGAACGGCTCGCGGGAGTGCTCAAGGCGTTCGCCGACCCGGCCCGGCTGCGACTGCTCAGCCTGATCCAGTCGGCCCCTCAGGGAGAGGCGTCGGTCAGTGACCTCACCGCGCCCCTCGGACTCTCCCAGCCGACCGTCAGCCACCACCTGCGGATCCTCACCGAGGCCGGCCTGCTCGAGCGTGACAAGCGCGGCGTCTGGGCCTACTACCGCCTCGTGCCGTCCGCCATCGCCACGATCGCCGACCTGCTGACCCCGCCTCGCAAGCGAGCGACGAAGAAGACCCGCTGACCGACGCCACGGAAGACCGCCGCCAACGCCTCCTAACCCGGCGGCGCTCGGGCCGCAGGCGCGAAGGTTCTAACCTGCTGTCATGGGGGACGAGGAAGCGCAGCCGGAATTCAGGCAGTGGTACGACCGTGCGCTCGACGTCGGCCCGGCCGGAAATCAGGCCTTCTTCGGTCGGGACGTGCTGGCTGGCCTGGTACAGGGAATCCGGGACTTCCGAGAGCACCGGCAGCAGCGGTGGGACCAACACCATGGGCCTGGGGCGACGTTGCTGGGCTGCGCGATGTGGATGGACGACCCGGAACTGCTCGACGAACTCGCCAGGCTGCAGGCTGCCTGCGTGGTGGTCAGCAAGCAGGCCCGGGACAAGAAGGTGCAGCCGCCGGATCTGCCCTACAAGCTTCGCCGCCTGGCCGACCTCAACACCCGCGCGCCCGGTCTCCCGGTGTGCTATTTCCCCCCGCTGGAGCAACTGACCTCACTGGTCGACGGTGAGCCCTCGATGATCGGACCCGGGTGGTCGCTGCCGCCCGGCGACGAGATGATCCCGACCGTGCGGACGATCGGCTTCCGCAAGGGCGTGGGCGCCAACGGGTCCATGCCACCGATCCTCCACGCCAAGCTGGCGCTACTCGGCCGCCTCTGGGAACACGACGAGAACGACTTCGGGCCGGCCGACGTCACCGCCTTCACCCCGAAGCGACTCTGGATCGGGTCAGCGAACTTCACGGCGTCGTCACGACGCAGCCTCGAGTTCGGCTTCTGGACGGAGGACCCCGTACTGCTGCGCGGTGCCGAGGAATTCCTACTGGACCTGATCGGCAGCTCAGAGGGCATCGACCCGGACGCCGACCTGCACCTGCCGGAACGGGCGCTACCGGACTTCGACGGCTCCGCCATGGCGGAGGCGGCGGCCGAACTACGGTTCGCCGACCCCGAAGACGACTAACATCGCCGCACTCGGCCGCCCGCTCCCGCTGTCATCGAAGCGCGGATCACCGCGCCAAGGTCTGTGGGTGGCGCCAGCGGTCCCGCCTCGGTCCGGGTGAAGCGGGAGATGAAGGCGGTCATTGGGGAGCGTGCGTGCTACCTAATTGTCGACATCGCCAGAACCCTCGGCGCTCAGATCCGAGGGATATCGCGGCCCGCATGGTGCTCCGATGGTGCTCGGATGTTCGGCACCGGTCGAGCACGGGCGGGTCGAAATCAGCACGGTGAGACCGGCAGCGGCGAGTCCATCACCCTGTCCGTCGCCTGCAGCGCCTGGACCAGCCGAAACAAAAAGCCCTCCGCGTGGACGAAGGGCTTGCAAAACAGTACGAGCTATGAGACTTTGTATTTGGTGGGGAAGGTGGGTTACCCTTCCTCCTACGGATCAGAAGGTTAGGGGTTCGAGTCCCTTCGGGCGCGCCACACGATCAAGGCCGTGACCAGCGAAAACGCCGGTTGCGGCCTTGACTGTTTCCCAGCGTATGCCGTGATCTTCCACTATGCGGGAGCTTGGTGCTCCGTTGGTGCTCCGATGTCTGAGTGCTGTCCGGGTGGGGGTTGTGCCCTGCTCGTGTCGGTCGCTGTCGTTCCTGGTTGCGCAGTCCGGATCCTGGGTGGAATGCCGGCCTGTGAGCTTCCGTGTTCGTCCACTGTGGTCGATGGTGTGGATCTTGATCTTCCCTGTCCCAAGGGTGTTTCGGGTAGTGCGCGGACGTGACCTGCAGGTCAGGCTCGTGCGGCAGCATCGGTGGGGGCGGTTGCGGGTGGTGATGCTCCTGGCGTTCGGGCATCGGCCCACTGTCCTTGCGGCAGGACAGACGAGATCAGGTTCAGCCGCCGATCGGGTCGCGCGCTACTCGCCCCGGCACACACTGGTCGGGCGTTGGCCGTCCGTTTGGTGTTCGTCGTCGGCCTCGCAGAGGCTTCGGCGCGGCCGATCGACCGCAATCCCGACGGTGTCCTGGAGATGCGGCCGACTGCAGTGTCGTGCCGCGAACAAGTCGGAGCATGTTCGTAGGATCTCGCTCATGTTGCGTGTGTGGCCGGTCCGGCAGTCCGCATCACGGCCCGACGTGCCGGTCCTTCGGAGTCTCGGACCCCGGTTTGAGGAGGATCTGCATGGGCGGCACGCAGCGGTCCTCCTTGAGGTTCTGGATGACAAGTCAGCGAACGCCGCGACGAACATTGCGCTCGCGGGGCACTACGGCAGCGGAAAGAGCAGTGTCATCCTCGGCGTCCAGGCGGGTCTGGCTCAGCGGAAGATCAACTGTGTCAACCTGTCGTTGTCGAGCCTGGGCATCGACGATACGAAGCGGGCGCGCATCCAGGAGGACGGCACGCTCCCGCCACTGACGAACCTCATTCAGAAGGAGATCGTCAAGCAGCTGCTCTACCGGAAGGCGCCCGCGGACATGCCGGGGTCGAGGTACTTCCGCATCGACCCGTTCAGGCCTTGGCCGGCGGCGTTCGGGGGTGCTGTGGTCGCGGTGGTGTTCTTCGTGATCGCGGTCCTGTTCGGGCTGGTGAATCGCGTAGAGAAGGTGGCACCTCAGGCTCTGGTCGGTAGTCGTGGCTGGGTGCCGTGGGCGATCGTCGGTGGGCTCGGCGTGTTCCTGGGTGTGGTCTGTTTCTGGGGTTGGCGTGGTTTGCGGAGCCGGGTGCGGGTGGAGAGCGTCTCTGCGGGCGGAGCGGCGGTCACGCTGAGTGCGAAGGAGAACTCCTACTTCGATGAGTACCTCGACGAGATCGTCTACTTCTTCCAGCGGACGAAAACTCAGGTCGCGATCTTTGAAGATCTGGACCGTTTCCGGGATCCGCACATCTTCGAGACGTTACGTGAGCTGAACACGGTCCTGAACAACTCCGAGCAGATCGGGTCGCGGCCGGTTCGGTTCGTGTACGCGGTCCGTGACAGCATCTTCGAACAACTCAAAGTCGATGCCGCCCCGAGCGGTGACGCGGACGCCGATGTCGGTGCGCCGGGGCTTCACGCGTCAGCTCGAGAGACCGCCCCGTCGGCCAACAGGACGAAATTCTTCGATCTTGTCGTTCCCATGGTTCCGTTCATCACGCACCGATCGTCGCGGGATCTGTTGGCGGCGGAGTTCGCCGAATCGGACGAGCGACCTTCGGCCGCGCTGATGAACCTGGTCGGTGGGCATCTGACCGACATGCGTCTGATCCGCAACATCCGCAACGAGTTCGAGGTCTACCGCGTCTCGATCCTGGGAGATAGGGGCCTCAAGGGTCTCACCGCGGACCGACTGTTCGCGATGATGGTCTACAAGAACCTGCATCTGGAAGACTTCGAGGCCATCCGGCTTGGCGCGAGCAAGATCGACGACGCTTACCGGGCTTTCCGCGACATGGTCACGTATCAGACGGTGCGCCAGGCGGCGGTCAGCAAGGAGGCACGGGACCGGATGGCGTCAAACGCGCTGTGGGACAAGCACGCGAAGGTCGCTGGCGAACGGCTCCAAAAGGTGCTGCCCGTTCTTTATCGAGTGACGGGGCGTGTGAGTCGTAGGACTGTCCTGTACTTCCAGTCGCAGGAGTACGCGCTTTCAGACCTTACGTCCGGCGACTTCTGGAGGTCGCTGCACACGACCCGTCAAGGGGTACGTTTCGCTCATCCTGGATACCCAAGCGTGGACCTGTCGTTCGATGATGTGATCGCGCTGGTTGGGGATGGAGCCGCTGCGCTGGATGACGCCGTCGAAGTCGATGTCGAAGGTCTCCGGCGCACCTGGCGGTCCGCGCTGGAGACGAAGGACTTCGTGGCGAAGGCTACGATGGCGCAGCTCATGGCTCGTCCGGACCTGGTCATGCCCAGCGGCGACGATGACTACCGCAGCCTGGACGACATCGTCGCCGGCCTCGTGTCGCCCGTAGCTCGCGACTTGCTCGCGAGGGGCTACATCGACGAGAACTTCACGTTGTACTGCTCGGACTACCACGGCATCGCCATCAGCGTCAGCGCGATGAACTTCATCCTCCATTGCGTTCAGCCCGATCGCGCAGACCACCGCTTCCGGTTCGACGAGCCTGCCTCCATCGACTCGGTCGAGACGGAGATGGGTGCCCGCTTCCTCGGCGGCGAGAGCGTCTTCAACATCGAGGTCTTCGACCACTACCTGTCCACGCACTCCGAGCGGCTCGACACCGCACTGGACAAGCTCGTCACGCGCGCCGGCACCGACACCTCGTTCATCGACGCGTACCTGACGGACGGCGCGTTCCGAGACGTCTTCGTAGGCCAACTGGCTCCTCGCTGGAAGGGCGTGTTCGTCCATCTGGTCGAGAACGCTCCGATCGACCTCGCGGCGGCCGTCGCGCTCATCGATGCCACTGTCCAGAATGCGGATCTGGATGTCGCCTACGTCTCCTCGGACCGGGTGGCAGAGTTCTTCGCGGAGCATTACGCCGAGATGCGGGCGTTTGCCGGCATCGTGGAGACCTCGACGGCGGCTGATGTGGTCGCCCTGGTTTCTCGTTTCGGCACCCAGGTCAGAGACCTGACGGTGCTGGGGGACGCGCAGCGTGAGGCGGTGGTGGCGGCCTGCCTTTATCCGGTCACGAGGGCGAACCTGTTCGCGGCACTCGGTGAAGGCACCCCGCTGGCTCTCGACGTGCTAAAGGCAACCAACCTGACCGTCTACCGCCACGTCCTCGACAACCTGGACAGCTACCTCCACGCTCGCGAGGAAGACGACGTGACCGTCGATGCTTCGGAGGAGTTCGTCGCGGTGCTGAATGACGTCGCCGGTGCCGCCGAACCGGCGGTGCTGGCGATTGCTGAGGGAGCGTCGCAGGCGTGCCAGGTGGCCGACCTGGAGGAACTCGACGCTACGGCATGGACCGCAGTGGTGACGGCGAGCCGGCTCGCGCCGACCGTCCGGAACGTCAGCCAGTTCGTCGACAAGCTCGGTGTCAGTGAGGCATTGGCGAACGCCCTCAACAGCGTCGACCTTACCGATGCCGAGGAGGTGGAGGTAGAGTCCAGGTACAACCTCGGGTACGCGCTGGCCCATGCCGAGAATCTGAACCCGGCGGCGAGGGTCCGGCTGGTGAAGCAACTCAAGCTTCCCGGCGCGTTGGATCCCGAACGCTTGACCGTCGGGCTCAAGCTGCTTCCGGCGCTGCTGGCCGCCAAACTGGTGCCCGATACTGCCGCGACGTATGCGCGCCTGAGCGGTAGCCCGTTCGAGATCCGCGAGGAGTACTTCGCGGCGTCGAAACACCTGGCGTCCTACGTGCGCGACCTTCCGCTGTCGAGCGACGACCTACCCAAGATCATGCGGAGCACCCGGGTGACACCGGACGTCAAGCGGACCATCACCGATGACCCAGAGTACGTACACGGCCGGCTATCCCAGCAAGGTGCCATCGCGATCTGCGAGTGGGCGGCCAAGGGCAACAACATCTCGATCGAGCTGCTGGTCAAGCTCAGCGAAGCCGGAGCACCCGCCGAACACATCCTGCGTCTGCTGCAACCCCGCCTCCGTTACATCGACCTATCGGTGTTGAACCGGATCCTTCTAGCGCTCGGCGACGACTACGAACAGCTCACCAGGCGCGGTCACCATCGTCCCAGGTTGAAGGAACGGGACGGGACCGAAGAGCTACTCGAGGAACTAAAGCGCCGCGGCCAGGTCAGCTCGTACCGTCCATCGAAGGTCGGGGGCATCCGGGTCAACATGCGTCGCTGACATCGGCCCCCAGCGGTTCGCCTCCTACGACGATGCACACCAGGCGCGGCTCGTGGTCTGGGCCGTCGGATTTCGGCCGGTCATAGCTCGGCGAGGATGCGAGCGCGTTGCTCGGCGTGCTCGTGGTCGCTGATCAGTCCTTCCTGGTGCAGGGCAGCCGCATGGCGGAGCCGGTCGGCGATGGTGTGGGGCGGCGGAGTTGTCGGGTTGGTGTGTGGGTGCGTGCCACGGTTGTCGGGATCCGACCCGACAAGGTTGCTGGGGGAGGGCGTCGCGTCCGGCGACGACGTGGTCGTGACGGTGTTGGCGATGGTCCAGAAGTCCTCATCGACGGCGGTGGCGCTGCTAGCGGCGTCGGTGAGGTGACGCAGGGTGTCCGGTTCGCAGTTCAGGACGGCCGCTAGGCGGGTGGCGTGGGCGGTGGTGGGTATCCGGCGGCCGGCGAGGATGTCTGTTGTCACGGTGGTGGCGATGTCGGCCCTGGTGGCCAGTTCGGTGGGGGAGATGCCGGCGAGTTCGGCGTAGACGCACAGGTAGCGGGCCAGTGCCCGGCGGGCGGGTGGTGCGGTGGCGTCGATGGTGGCGACCAGGACGCCGAAGCGGATCCGGCGGCGGGTGGCGGGCAGGTCCGGCAGGTCAACGATCGGCTTCGCGCGTAGCTCGGGTGTGGCGATGAGTTCGAGGGCGACGCACTGGCGCGCGTACTCCTCCCGGATCGTCGCGATCTCCGCGGCGATGGTGCGCAGCCGTAGCAGTTCCTCCCTGGTCTGGTGGAACTGGGATTCGAGTTGGTTGGCGTGGCGTACCGCCTGGTTGCGGGCTTTCTCCGAGGTCCGCAGGTTGTCGATGTGGCGGAGGTTCTCCGCGTAGAGGCGCTCCTGCAGGCGGGCGAGTCGGCGCTGCAGGACCGGGACGCTGGGTTCGCTTTCCGGGACGTTGCGTTGGCCGGGTTTACCGGGAGGACGGCTGACGGGGCCTTTGTAGCCGTGGGGTAGTTGGCCGCGGGCGCACTGGTACCAGCCGGCGGCGAGTGCCCGGATGCTGGCGGTGTCGCAGCTGTCCGGCAGGCAGGCGATGATCAGCTCGGTCATCTCCCAGGTGGGGCCGAGGCGGTACCGGCTGAGTTGCTCGGAGAGCTTCTGCCGGTTGAGGCCGGGGTAGTGCAGGCCCCGGGCGCGGGCGTGTTCGAGGATCTTCGCCTGGCCGCCGATGCCCAGGTAGTCGTGGATGAGGCTGCGCACGTAGAGGGTGTATTCGGCGGCGTCGGGGTTGGCGCACCGGTTGCGGATGGTGGCCTCGTCGACGGCGTACGGGCGGGTGTTGCGGCGCGGCGCGGGGTAGGTGCTCATGCGGTCGTCCTTGATGCACGAGGGTTGCCCGACAGCGGTCGGTGTTGTCGGGAGTTCGTCGGGACCTCTTTCCCGACATTAGGGGCGTCGTGGAAAGTCATTCGCGCCGATCGGTGCTGACTGCCTGGTCGGTCAGGGTGCTCCGTGCCGCTTGGTTGGCCGCCCGGTTGCGCGGAGCACCCGCCATCTATACACCATGCGAGAAAGCGGTGACACAGTGCACTCGACCAGAATCTGGCGCGTGACGGCAACACTGAGCGCACACGTTGTGCGGGCGTGCCTGAGGCCACACTCAGCCCGTCGCCCCAGTCGTCCCGCCCGCCCGGCCCGCCACCGGCCCAAGCACCGTCGTCCAGGCCCGTGGACACGGCGCCCCCGCCGCCGCCGTCCCTAGGCGGCGGTGACCAGCCGCTGAGTCAACAACCGCACGCCGCCCCAGCGCTGTGACGAGTGACGATGCATCAAGTGCTGCGGGCGGCGTGCTCAGCAGGGGCCGATGAACGTGAAGTGCTCGACTGGGCAAAGTCCTCGTCGTGCTGGTCTGCGACGGTGTGTCGGGACCGTAGACAACGGGCGGGTCAGTCTTGCCTGATGTGCTCGCGCCACGAGCCAGGCGAGGGCGCGCGTAGGAGGCGGTCGACCATGTCCTGGGCGTCGGCATGACTGTCGAACTCCCACCGCAGGGTCTTGCCGGTCTCGCTGTCCCCGGCGCGGGCGACGACTGTCCATCGGGTGTGGCGGACGAGCCACACGTCGCGGCGCGCGAGCCGCCCCCATGCGCCGTTCCACCACCTCCTGACCACCTGATCCATGACCCGAATCGTACGCATGTTCGATCATGTTGTGGGTGGTCGGCGGGACGGAGGTCACTCGCAGCGGTCCTCGGCGCCCCTGCCGTACAGTTCGCAGCAGTCGGAGCGGTGCCGGTAGACCCGCAGGTCGTCTCCCTGCCGGTGAGCCAACTCAGTGGTGATCTCGTACAGGCAGGCTCGCCAGACGACGGTCTCCCCGCCGCCGGTGACGACCTGCCCGTCGCCGGGCCCGCCGCGCAGCAGCAGCTTCATTCCTCCGACGGTAGACATCCCGCCCCGTCGAGGGCGGCAGATCGTGGGCGAACCAACTCTGGTCCACTCATCGAAGCGTGCTCAGGGCTGCCGTGCTCGTTGATGCGAGTAGGTGCTGTTCAGGATGGCGTGCCGGATGCGGCTTCAGGTGGTGGGTGGGGATCGTGGTCGGAGGGACATGACCCGGCCATCGGTCGTAGACCGCGCCGGCTCCGTGGCCTGCGCGGGTTCCGGAGGGCGTGAGTCCGAACGATGTGTCATCAGGCCGTTGCTGTGGCGGTAGCGTCCTGGTCGGCTTTGCGGGCGCAGTGCGGGCAACGCTGTGGGCAGGGCGTCTGCGGTGCCGCGGCGTTGAGGCCGCTGGTGTGCAGGATGGTGGTGACTGTTTGCTCGAAGGTGCTGGTCTCGCCGATGACGGTCTCCCCGGGAATGTCGAGCAGGTCGCGGTGGGTGTACCAGCTGCGCATGTGTTCGGGGGTGAAGGACATGGCTTCGTCGCGGCCGAGGTGTCGGCGGACGGTTTCGTCGAAGGTCACGTCGAGGTAGAACACGGCGACCGGTCCGGGATGACTGTCGATGAGCTGGTGTAGGACGGTGGCGTAGCGTTCGGTGTGCAGGATGCCTTCGAGGATGGCGTGGTAGCCGAGGTCGAGAGCGGTGCGGGCGGTCGCGGTGATGAACGTCGGGGCGGCCGGGTCGATGTGGGCGCTGTCGTGTTCCCGGAGCACGGTTCTGCGCAGGTAGTCCTGTTCGAGCAGGGCCGCACCGCGTCCGAAGCGGCGGCGTACCTCGCGGGCGGTCGTGGTCTTCCCGCTGCCGGAGTTTCCCCGAATGATCACCAGCGTAGGCGAGCCCGGGGAATTGCGTTCAATGCGCGACGGGTCGGAGGTCATCGCGGCTCCCCGGAGTTGGGCCAGGTGACGGTGATCGTGGTGTGGCGGCGGGTTACGAGTAGCTGGGGTCCGTCGGGTGTGGGCGGGTGTGTGCCGGTGGGGTGCACGGTGATTGTCGGCCCGGGGCCGTGCCGGTGGTGGTCGTCCCAGACCGTGATGAGGTTGAGCATGTCGGTGGTGAGGGTGTCGGCATCGGGTCCGAAGCCGTGGGTGCCGAACTGCCAGGTGGTGTCGTCGAGCTTGCGGATCGCGAGGTAGGCGAAGCTGTGGGCGGTGAGCAGGGTCGGGCAGACGAACCGGTCTTGCGGGTCGACCAGGCCGGCGGCGCGTTCGCGGTCTACGGCGAGAGTGCCGAAGGGTCGTTGCTGGCTGGCCAGCCACAGGTGCAGCGACTCGAAAGACGAGCCTTCGTGCATGGTGATGGTGACCGGCGACCATGCTTCCCGCCGCGGCGAGTGCAGGGCGGAGGCGAGTGCGTCCGGGTTCACTCCGGTGGTGGTGGTGTCGTCCAGGGTCACGACGATGTCGTCGCCGCGTAGGGCCAGGCGGCGGGTGGGTTGGCGTCCGTCGCCCTGCATCGGTACGAACCCGCATTGCAGTGCGGCGGTGGCGAGGAGATGGTCCTCGTGGCGTCGCAGGGTGAGGCACCGGGTCATGCCGCGTATCCGCAGCGGCACGATGAGAACACCGGCCGGGGTGAGTTGGTCGAGCCAGGCCGGTGGCAGGTCCGGTGTCTCCACGGAGACGATGATGGCGTCATACGGGGCGGCGGGCGGGTGTGCGTACTCGCCGTCGCCGTGTACCACCGTGACCTGCCGGTAGCCGGCCCGGTCCAAGCCGGTGCGGGCGCGGTCGGTGACGTCGGCGTCGATGTCGACGGTGACGACTGTGCCGTCGGTGCCGACGACGTCGGCGATCAGCGCGGCGTTGTAGCCGCCGGAACCCACTTCAAGGACCCGGGCGCCGGGCGCCGGCCTGGCTTGCTCCAGCATGTAGGCCTGCAGCCACGGCGCGGAGATCGAACTCGTCGCGCGTCCGTCCGGGCCGCGTCTGGTGATGACAACGTCGTCGGCGTACGCGGCGTCGATGCCGACGCCGGTCGCGAACAGATGTCGCGGCACCCGACGAAACGCCGCCTCCACCGCCGGAGAGGTGATCCACCGGCCGGCGAGGAGCTGGTCGGCGAGCCGGGCGCGGGCCTCATCGGCGGAGACGGTGTCGAGCGCGGAACCAGCCATGGGTTGACCTCCGTGAGCGGGACGTCGGTGGGATGCGGATGCGCGGCGACAATATCGGGCGCATGTGACAAAACGCTCCTGGCTTGGAGTCGCCCTGTGGGGAGGTCAACGCACCCGCCGCCCTACCAGCGGAGGCGTGAGCGCCTGGCTGCCGCCACCAGCCTTACCGGGCAGGGCGTGAAGTCGACAGGGAACTTCGGCATTCCGTGACTGACCTGAACTTCAGTAGCGCCCCTAGCGATACATGCATCATCTCGGCGGTCTTCTCGGAAGCGGGATTCAACGTTTGGTTTGGCTGTTGCGTAACACGGTTGCGGCCAGGTCGAGTGCCGACGAGAGAGTGCGGTGGGCCGGTTCCGGAAGGTGTCCAAGGCCGAGGCCGCTTGCGTTGATCATCTGCTGTAGCGGGCCGTGGTGTTCGGGACCGATGGCTGGGTGGTTGAGGAGATCGCGCGCCGGGTTGGCGTCCTGCTGCTGGATTACCTCTGTGGCCAGACGATCGATCAGTTCGGCTGCAACGGTTGTGGAAAGGTCGAGGGCGGTGAGGACGAGGCGGGTGCGAAATACCGAGAGTCCGGAGCCTGGCGCCATGGTTGAGGCTCGGTCGATCAGTTCTCGGTCGGCTCGGCTTTGATCGCCGGCGGTGGCTGCGCTCCAGGTATGTAGGAGATCGCGTACCAGTTCCTCCCACGGGTGCTCGATCGTGGTGCGGTTGAGGATGGCGGTAGCTGCGGGGGTGTTTCCCTGGATGAGCTGGGCCACGACGGCGACCTGTCGCCCGTCGCGCAAAGTGTCCCCGATTCCGTCGAAGCGTTGAATATGCGTCATGGCGTCGGTCCATCGGCCGGTGATGGTGAGGGCGCGGGTTCCGTCGGAGAGTAGAACGTTGCGGAGCCAGTGGGTGATCTGTGCGCGTTCTTCGGCCTCCGCAGGGAGCTGCCGGGGATGTATCTCCAACCCGCTGATGACAACGGGGTCGCTGTCGACGACCGCCTGGTAGAGATCGGTGAGCAGGCGGTGCGCACTTTCTCCGTCGCCGGCGCGGATGCGGAGGCGGGCGAGATTGACGACTGGTTCGAGAGCGAACCGGGCGGTGTACCCGTTGAGAGGGGCGCGGCTGAGGTAGAGGTTCGCGTGGCGGTGGCACCAGAGTTCGGCGAGTTCTGCGGCGGCGCAGTCGGAGGCGACGAGAGCGGCTCCGTTGAACACCATCGACGCCTTCTCCGGGTCGTGTTCGCGGTGTGCGAGCCCGGCGAGCCCGGCGAGTCGCGTTACCCGTGCGTCGAGCGGTTTTGCTGGTGGGCGTTTGCGGGCGACGAGGGGGAATCGGGCGGCGATTGTAGGGACGACGGGCATGGTGTCCTCATCTGCTGCGGAAGGGCCGTGCCTCGGGGCGCGAGGAGGTGCGGTGGCCTGCCGTGGTGCACTGCAGGCCGGCCGCGCTCGCATCGGGTCGCCGGGGCGGGGGCTGCGACCCCGGCGGCGCGCGGTCAGAAAGAGATGGTGAGGACCGTGTCGGGTCGGCTGATGTCGCCGGTCTGGACCGGTTCGGTTCCCGCGCGGTGGGCGGTGACGGTGGGCTTGTTGGGGCGGCCTGCCTCGTCCCACTGGTCGAGCAGGTCGGTCAGTTCCGCGGCGAGCTTGTCGGCCTCGGGCCCGTTGGCGATGGCGCCGAGTTCGTGCTGGCCGTCGCCGGTGTCTTGGAAGGCGAGGTAGGCGATGGTGCCGCCGTGGTAGATGGCGGCTCCGGCCCATCGGTAGGCGGGGGTGACAAGTGCGCTGGTGTGGGCGGTGTCGCCTGCGCGGAGACGGCCGAACGGCTTGTTGGCGTTCACGAGGAGCCACAGGTCGAGGTGGCCGACGGGGTCGTCGTCGGTGACCTGGATGCCGGTCCAGCGTTCGTACCGGGGGTGGTTCAGGGTGTGGGCGAGGGCGGCGCGGTCGGGTTGGTCGCCGGCGTCGAGTTTGAGGACCACGTCGGAGGCCAGGCGGGTGTGCTGGTCGGTGTGCTCGGCCGTACCGCGCATGGGTACGAACCCGCAGACCAGCGGTGTCGTGGTGCTGACCAGGGTCGTAGGGCCGGTGCGGTCGAAGGCGAAGCACCGGGTCAGGCCGCTCTCGTGCAGGCGCAGGGGTAGGACGATCCGGCCGTGGTCGGCGAGTTGACTCCACCAGGCTGCCTGGATGTCCCACGCTCCGGCGGTGATGATGGCCCGGTCGTACGGGGCGGATTCGGGGTGACCGAAGGCTCCGTCGCCGCAGATCACCTCGACGGCCTCGTAGCCGGCGCGGTCGAGGCTGGCGCGGGCACCGTCGGCGAGGTCCTGGTCGAGTTCGATCGTCGTGACTGTGCCGCCGGGGTTGGTCAGCTCGGCGAGGAGGGCGGCGTTGATGCCGGTGGCCGCGCCGATCTCCAGGACGTGGTCTCCGGGTTGCGGGTCGAGTTGTTCGAGCATGTCCGCGACGAGGCTGGGGCTCGATGCCGACGACAGCGCCGCGCCGTGGGGGTCGCGTTTGGTGACGATCTGACGGCGGGTGTAGACGGTTTCCAGATCGACGCCGGGAAGGAACTGCTCCCGGGGCACCGTCCGGAATGCCTGCTCGACAGGGGCGGAGCGGATGTGGCCGCGCTGTTTGAGGGTGGTGACGAGCTGTTCGCGTAGCGCGGCTGCGTTGGGGCCGTCAACTTCGGTTTGGGAGGAGTTCACTGCTTTTACCCTACTGTCGGTTGTCCCGGCGGAGCGGTCGCCGGGTGGGATGTCGGACGTGTGGAAGGCGACGTGTATGGCGGCTGTGGCCAGCAGCCAGGTATCGGTGGCCGAGATGCCGAGCCGGTTGAACAGGAACAGGACGTGGTGGGTCAGCACGCCGCGCAGGTCGCGGGTCAGTACGCCGTTCCGGTCGAGGAACTTGAGGTCTCGGCCCGCCTGCTCGTGTGCCCTCGGCCATGCAGGAGTGGTGCTCAACGGGCTGCGTGGCGTGTCGTCGCTGGCGGTGACCAGACGCTGCACGGCGGCGATCAGCGTGGGGCTCGGCGCGGGTGTGTGAGGTTGGTGCCGGCGGGTGGTGATATGCCGCCAGACATCGCCCTGTTCGGAGAATTCGAGGCCGGCGGCGCGCATGAGGCGGGTGGCGAGCAGCACGCCCAGCTCTCGTCGGTGGTCGCCGCCGCCGGCGAGGTGGCCGAGGATGTGGCGGCTGTCGGCGTGGAAGAGGGTGTGGGCGATCGTCATCGCGTCCTCGCCGCCGAAGGCGTACGCCTCCGCCCGGTAGACGGGCTCGGCGACATCGCGGATCCGGTCGTCGGCGGTGATGCCGGCGAGCAGGGCGTAGACCGGGGGGAGCCGACCGCCGGGCAGCAGCCGCAGCCGCCACGTCTCGGACTTGCGGACGAACCAGAACGCACGGATCACGCCGTCGTCTTCGGCGGCGACGAGCGCGGGGGCGAGCCGGTCCGCGGCGTACTTCTCAGCAGTCCGCCAGTTCGTGAAGGTCAGATTCACCTGGCGCCACCGGCTGACCGGCCCTGTGTCCGTTGGTGCCTCGGTGTCGGGATCGAGGTCCATGACGCTCTCCTCGTCTAGTTGATCAGCAGGCTCGTGGACCAGTGGATGTCGGTGCCCGTAGCGAAGGTGTGCAGGGTCAGGGCGATGCCGGCGGGACCTGAGATCAAGCCGGACGGCGCGGGGGTGGGGTTGGTGGCGTGCTGGATCAGCAGGCGCATCAGCTGGGGCACGGCGGCGGACAGGCTGGTGTCGCGGGCATCGGCGGCGGCGTACCAGAGTGTCGCGGCGAGTCCTGCCCAGCCGTGGCACAGCGCCGGGTCGATGATCCGGCTGAGCTGGACGGGGTCGGCCAGGCAGCGGGCCAGCGCGTCTTCTGCCGCCTGCCGCCGGGCAGGGTCGCCGAGGGCGATCCCGGCGAGCTGCTGGGCCCGGGCGATACCGGGGGTGCCGTAGCACCAGGACGGCCGCGCCGGGCCGTTCACCGCGGGCTGCCCGGCATGCAACTCCGCAACCGTGATCTTTTCGGGCCACCATGGGCCCGCCGGGCTCACCTGCTGCCACCTGTCCAGCCACGAGCAGATCCGGCCGATCGCCTCGATCTGGCCCGGCACCCGGATGTCCTGACGCAGTGCCAGAGCCAGCAGGGCCAGGGGACCGGTGATGCCGTGCGCCATGCCGACGTTGGCATGCCCGCCCCGCTCAGGGCCCTCGGCATTGGGTGGGTCTGTGCTCCACCAGCCCGGCGCGAGCCGGCCTGCCTCGTCGTCGGCGTCGACCGGCTCGGTGAGCCGCACCAGGTATGCCAGTACCCGGCGCAGCAGGTCGCCGCCAGGGTGACGGCGCAGCAGGTGGGCTCCCAGGCCGGTCAGCCCGCGGACGAGGTCGAACTCCGACAGCGCGGGCCGGGCGCCGACTCCGAGGCGCGCCTCGGAGTCGGCCAGCCGACGCTCGGCAAGGTCCGCGACGGCGTGGTCCAGGGCGTCCAGGGCAGCTGGTCGGGCGTGTGGCATGGCCGTGGTCAGGGCATGGGTGACAGCGGGTACACCGAACCACAGCCCCGCCCCGGTGCCGTTGTTCAGCGTCTCCGCGCTCGCGCGGCGCAGCCACGCACGGACCGGCTCCCATCCACCGTGCCCCGTCTGCGCGCGTACCCCGTGCAGGATCGCCACGCCGGCGGCCCCTTTGGACAGCGATTGGCCATACCAGCGCGTGCTTCGCGGCCCGTAGTCGACACCGGTGGGTTGGGCAGGCGGCTCGGTCAGGGTGTCGGTGATGCACGAGGCCGTCGTCTCGGCCGCTCGTCGCAGTGGCGTGGCACGCAGGGTGACGGTCATCGGCCAGCTCCTGTAATGCGATCACGGCGACGTACCGCCGCCAGCGCGATGTGGCGGGCGAGCCGATACGTGACCTGCTCGGCAGCCTCGTCCGGGCCGTGCGTGCGAACGAAATGCAGATGCATCAGCGACGTGAGCACCCCTGCGGGAGTCAGAGCACCGGCGGAGGCCGACAACGCGTCGGTGTACCGGGCGGCGGCCCGGGAACGTTCCCGCCACGCGTGCTGAACCGGCTCCGGTAACGACGTCGGATCGAGGGTGACCGCCTGGCGCAGGACGCCTCGGTCGATCGGCGCCCGGCCGGGGTGTTCCGGCCGGGCGACAAACCACTGGCACCCGTCGTCGCGGCTGCCGAGCATCGCGGCGGCCAGGTCGATCATGCTCGCGGCGGTCAGTGCCTGCGGGTCGAGCCGGGATTCGTCCTTCGTCGCCATCTGGGTCACGGCGGCGCGGGAGTCCGCGGCGAACAGCTCCTCGGCGGCAGACATGGCTGGGCCGTCGCCGTACCGGCCGGTCTCGGGACGGTAGGTGTCCAGGCGCAGATCACCCGCGAGTCCCTGCTGCCGAAGCGCGGCAGCCCACCGGCCGACTCTGACTGCCGCCTGACCGTAGTCGTACGTGTGTAGCCGGAGCCGCAGGTGCGGGTATGGGCGGCGCATGCGGATGAACCACCACATCGGCGGCTCGGGCCAGTCAGCGAACAGCGCCGGCAGCCCTCGCCGCAGCACCAACTCCATCATCGACGGCTCGACGGTGAGCGATCCAGACAGCAACCCGCTCTCGCCCGGCGCAACCGGGTCCGCTGGTGCAGGAGGCGGCCACGAGCCTCGGGCAGCGACCGCGGCGGGAGCTGTGGCCGGAGCGGCTGTGGAGGCGACCGGTACGACGATTTCGTGCGCGCGGCCGGACAGCCATCCGAAGTCCTCCAGCCCCGCCGCCTCGACGATGGTGACCGCCGCGTCGCTGTTGGCGTCCAGGTGGGCGCGCAACAGCGACCGGTCCATGGCCTGATCGAGGTCGAGCCGCAGTCGCTGGTCGCCGCTGCCGACCTGCACCCATCTCGGCAGCCGTAGCCTCTCGCGCAGCGCTTCCCATGCCGCCGACCATTCGCCGTCGCTGACAGCTGGGGCGGGCAGCCGCGCCGGGTCGATCCGCCACCGCGCCGCGGACAGGAGAACCCGGCCGTACCGCAGGGCGGGTCGAAACGGCAGACAGGACGCCGCGCCCCAGTCGAACGGCTTGAGTCGAGCGTCCGAGGCTCGCGGTAGCTCGACGAGGAATCGGGCGAGCAGCGGCATGGTGTGTACGGCGGCGGCGTGCGCCACGGTGGGCTCGACCACCCGACGCCGCGACATCGACACCAGAACCAACCGATCGCCGCCGGCTGCCATGCCGAGGTCGTCGAGGCCGATCACGTTGTCGGCAGCAGGGCGGTGCTCGGCAATGCTGACCAGCCACGGGAGTACCTGCGGGGACCTGAGCACGTTCTGGGCATGCAGCTTGCGCGGCGGGAAGCTCACCTGCGCCGGCATGGCCCCTTCCACCGCGGCCGGCAGGCGCGCGAACTCCCGACGCATCCACTCGCGCTCGGCATACGGCAGCACGTCGAGGAAGCGGCCACTCGTCGCCATCGCCGAGCGGCCTATACCCGTCACCGCGACCAGGAACCGGCCTTCCTCCAGCGCGCGTAACGACACCGCGCGCACCTCCGCCGACACGTCAACATGCGGACTGACAAGTCTCTCGCCGTGGGCTGGGCCGGCGAGGGCCCGCACGGCGGCATCATCGAGGACCACCTCACGGACACCGTCGATCAGCGCCTGCTGCGCCAACGCCATCAAGCGCTCATCCCGACCGGACAGTGGCACCGCCGGGGAATCGATGCTGCCGAAGTGCTCCGGGTAGCCCAGACCGGCCACCGGATCGACCACCTCGGCAAGCGGCACCACCGCCGCCATCCCGTACCGATCGACAAACCGGGCCTGGTAAGCGCGCCACTCCGGCCGCCCCGTCGGATGCGGCGTCAACCGACGCAGCACCTCCACCGACGCGATGACCTCCGCGGCGACCTGATGCGGCACCACAACCTGATCCGCGAGCCGGACATCCACCGCCAACGGCTGCCGAGCCACCGCCAACTCCCGCATCCGAGCGGCCAGCCCACGCACGTCTGCCGCCCGGCCTGCGGTGGCACCGAGGCGACCGTGCAGCGCCCGAAGCTCCTGAACCATCTGCCCGCCGGGGTCGGTATGAGGGATGGCGTCAAGCTGGTCCAAGACGTGCTTGATCGGGTCGGCGCAGGTAGACGGCGGCCGCAGGGCAGATATCAACACGCCCTGATCGACCAGGTCGACCACCAGCGCCTCAGCCGACGTACGCGGGAAGTCCGGGTAGCTGGCGGCGACCTTGTCGACCAGGTCAGCCCACAGCACCGGCCCGCAGGCCAGCGACATCGCCAGCCGCACCGCCTCGGTACGCCTCACCGAGAACGCGCCCCCGGTGACTGCGCAGGCATGGGGCCGGCACTCCACGACGATCCGAAGCCCAGACACCCGCGCCAGGTTGTTCGCCTGGACGTACAGGCCACGGCGTACCTTCGGATCGGCCTCAAGCTGCGCGACCAGCGACGCCAGCCACTCCGCGTCCGGGCGTACACGCACCGCCGACCGCTCTGACGACGTCACTGCGGCTACCGTGTCGAAACGCAACGTCGCCACTCCCGAGAACAACCCGAAGGGCGTCGCCCGTCGCCGAGCGCGGACCAGGTACCGCGCCAACGCCAACGCCAACCGCCACCCTTGGCCAGCGTCGAACCTTCCGCCAGCGAGAGCCGCCTCTACACGGTCGGCGAATCCGGGACTCGCCACCCAGACCGCTTCCGCCATCCCGACCTGACGCCAGGTCGCCCGCAGCCAGGCTTCGACACCGGCAGGATCGTGTCGGTGCGACCAGGGCACCCCATGATCCGGCCACACATGAGCTGCGATGCGGACGGTGGCGGCATCAACAGTGCGAAACATGACACCTTCCTGCCGTCAACACTTCCCTGCGAGGCCCTGCCTTCGTGGGACGCCGGTTCCGGCGGGCGCACGGGGGACCGCCCGCCGGAACCGACTGAAGTGCGGCGACTAGCAGTCGCTGCCCTTCACGGTGTCGCAGCCGTCGTCCGTGTCCGCCAACAACGCCGCGGCGACCGGACCCTCCGTGACGATCTCCACGTCGAGCTGGAACGGGTCACCGCTGACGGCGAGCAGGTTGTCCATGACTGGTCCCTCCAACGAGACTTGCGATGGGTGGGCAGGCAGCCCCAGCGGCTACCGACCCGTCGGCTACTTCACGTTCCTCTGTAGCCAGCGTCGAGAAACGGGAGCTGCCGCTGCCGGCCGAACAGCGACGCACGCCTTCCCTGACCTCGGCAAGCAGGCCTGAAGCGGCCGGCTGCCGCCTAAAGCCTCACCGGCTACGCCTTACACGATCACTCATAGTGAATGGTGCGGGAATACCGACTTGCGGTCCGACTTCGCGGTGGCCCGTGTCGCTTCGCGGCGTGACAGCGTGAGAGCTGGATGATCTAGACAACCGGTGGCATAGTCGGCGGAGGTCGGCATGCTGGGTAGAGGGGAAATCGGTGCCTCGTCATCCGGACACCATGATCAGGCCGAACACCGCGCTCAGTGAGGCCCGGCGTCGTCTGTCCTCGCCGATGCGTCCTGGCCAGTGCATGTCCCGCAGCGAGCTGGCCGATGCGGTCAACGCGGCGCTCGACCGCATTTGCTCGGGCCGTGACGTCACCGCCCAGTACGTCGACTTCCGTTGGGTCGGCAAGCTGGAGCGTGGCGAGCATCGCTGGCCCAGCGAAGCGCGGCGAGCAGCGCTGCGTCGGGTACTCGACGCCGCCACCGATGCTGATCTCGACCTCTACAGCCCTCGACGAAGCGATGGAACAGGCGTCGTCGACGAGACGCCCGAGCCACGACCAGGCAGCTGGGACGAGACCATCCACCTGTTGCGTGAACAGTGGCATCTCTTGGTCGAGAACGACAAGATGTTCGGCCCCGAGTACGCGCTGATGGGCGTCACCAGACAACTGACGACGATCGAGGATCTTCCCAGCGAGGTGCCCCAGGCGCTTCGCCCTGCCGTCATCCGCCTCGCCGCGCAATACGCCGAATCCGCGGCCTGGCTGCACCAATCCCTCGACGACCACGCCGCAGGCCACCGCCGGACACGACAGGCTCTCGCCTGGGCAGGCCAGATCGCCGACCCGACCATGACCGCCTGGGCTGCCTACCGCAGCAGCCAACAGTGGTTGACCAGCGGACACCCCGCCCAGGCCGTTGAGCAGGCCGAAGCGGCGCTGCTTTACGACCAGAAGCTCCCCGGACCGATGCGGGCGGCGCTGCGTGTCCAGCACGCGCACTCCCTCGCCGCCACAGGCGAGCACCGCGCGGCGCTGCGCCTGCTGGACGCCGCGCATCGCTGGGCGGCGGACCGCCACCCGGGAAAGCCAGAGGGCGAGCACGGCTCCTACTGCACCAGCGGCTACATCGAAGTGCACCGCGGGGCCTGTCTTCGGCTGGCGCAGCGGCCACAAGAGGCCATCGGCGTCATCGACGAAGCTCTTCCTGCGATTCCACGGCAGCATCGCCAGGACTTCGCCTCCGCCCTGCTGAACAAGGCAATGGCCCATGCCGCAGCGAACCAGCCCGACCAGGCTGCGGTGACGGCACACCACGCCTTGCCGATCGCGCGTCGGGCGGGATCACGACGAATCCTGCATCAACTCGCGTACCTCGGCGCCGCAGTTAACGTGCACCAGCAACTACCAGAGGTCCGCGTCTTTCTAGATGACCTCCGGGAGGTCACCTGATGGCATCCGACGTCGAGTTGACCGCGATGCGGCAAGCGATCACGTTGTCCTCGTTCGGCTTGGGCACCACGAGCCCAAACCCGCCCGTCGGCTGCGTCATCCTCGATCGCCGTGGTGACGTTGTCGGCGCCGGCTATCACCGGCGCAAAGGAGAAGCCCACGCCGAAGTGAACGCGCTCAGCACGGCGGGAGCCGCAGCGCGAGGCGGCACCGCCGTCGTCACGCTCGAACCCTGCAACCACATCGGCGTCACCCCGGCCTGCCGCCAGGAACTCATCAACGCCGGCGTCACCAGAGTCGTCATCAGCGTCCTCGACCCGACCTCCCGAGGCGACGGCGGCGCCGCGATGCTCACCGCCCACGGCATTGAGGTCGAGACCAACGTGCTGCCCGACGAGACCCTCACCGTCCTCGGCCCCTGGCTTGTCGCCACCCGCCGCCGCCGTCCCTACCTGATCTGGACCTACGCCTTCGACACGCAGGACAGCCAGCCTGTCAACGAGCAACTAACCGCGGATCTGCGAAGTGGGACAGACCTCGTGCTCAGCGACAAGACCCTTGAGGAGGGCGTTTCCGGCGGTCACGCGCCCGAACACTTCACGCTGCCCGACGACCTGAGCGGTGATCTCCGACCGTGGCTGTCAGCCTGCTACGCCACCGGCTCGCGAACCATCCTGGCCGTCGGAGCCCATCATTCCGGCGCATTCCACGACAACCTTGACTGCGTCGATGAGATCGTGGTCGCCATCAAAAAAACCCCACCGACGGGGGCCCTCGCGGCAGCCACCGCGGACCTCACGCCGGCGGGTTTCGAGTTGGCTGATATCTCGCCCGACAGCACGGGAGTGCGTGTTCACCTCCGCCGGCCCAAGCCGTCTCCTGAAAGAGCCGACATCGCACAGCCGGGCATGCGCTGATGCGCTGCTGCCGCAGCTGAAATCGAGCGATCACTGCCTGCCATACCTAGAATGCGTGAGCCTAGAACAAGCACGCCGAGTTGATGGCGCCGGCCAGCTCGGCTTGGGACAAGTGCTGGCCGGGCTGTCACGGGCACGCCGCTGACGGGCGTGATGACAGTGGTGTCGGCGTACAGGGCCGGGTGTACAGGCAGGTACGCCAGAGCGTACAGAGATCCACGTCCCTGAAGAGCCGACGACGCCTTGTCGAGCAACCTCCACGCCACAACGGCCGACCCACTGGCCGATTACACTCTGTCACTGCCGGGGTTAGTCGCGCTCGTACCGGATGGCGGCAGATGAGGATGCCGTCGGGCCTGATGGCGACCTCCGCACCACGCTGGAAGACCCACGGCCGACTCATGTCTCGTAGGCGAGCGCCTTCTGGAGGTGGAAGTCCGCAACGTCGAGCATCCACTCCCGGTTCGGGAAGTCACCCTCGGCGATACGGAGCGGGCCGCCGACCAGATCTAGATGCATGACGTACTGGTAGTACTTGACACGCTGCGGGTCGAGGTCTGGGTTGCGGAGCGCCTCGTAGTGCGGGCCGAAGCGCATCCGCATCCAGCAGTGCTCTACTTCGATGTCGGTGTACATCAGGCCCTCGATGTCGATGATGACGGGCTCCCCGTCCGGCCCGACGAGCGTGTGTTCCGCGCAGAGTTCGCCGTGGACCACGCCGTGTTCTGCGCGCGGGCCGAGTGCGGCGTGCAGGGTGCGGAGTTTCCCCTCCAGCATTGCCTCACCTTCAGCCGCGCGGGCATCGCGGGGCACGGCGGTGGCAATGTTCACCAGCGCGCGTTCCAGGTAGGCCTGCTCGCAGGTCTTGTCCGGCGCTGCTCCTCCGCTGTCGATCCACGCGACCCGTCCGAACGCCGGCGCGCGGTAGGCATGCATGCGCCGAAGCATGTCCGAGAGCTGCGCGAGCGTTTGCCGGCCTGCGTCCGGGTCGCGTTCCAGCAGCGCCTCCAGCGTTCCGCCGCGGACGTCCTCAGCGACGGCGATGTCGGCCGGGTAGAAGTCCTTGCTGCGGTCGGCTAGCAACAGCCGCGGCGACCGAACTCCGACCGATTCCAGTCGACGGGTGGCACCCTCGAAGAAGTCGATACCCGAGGCGTGAGCGAACGGGTTCGACGGGTCGTCGTGGCCATCCGGGAGAAGCCCGTCCCAGTAGTCCTCGTCGGCGTTCCAGACGTAGACGATCACGCTCGTGGCGTCGTCCAGCATGATGCGGTAGACACCCTTCTTGGTGCCATTGAGTAGGCGTTCGACGGCGGCGATGCGGCGGTCAGTGCCGAAGACCTCCCGCATCACTGGGGTCAGGGTTTCGGCGTCGGCGAATTTTCGTTCAGCGGTCATTTCCGGTCCCCGTCTGGAGCGCCTGTATCGATCCTCCGCCAGTGGTCCTAGCCTCCGCAGATTCACCCGCCGGTTGAGCCAAGCCCATTAGCTGACGATCTCCAAATCGACCAGCTTAAGGCATCGCGCGCGTGGATGCCTCTCACGGGTATGGTGACGCGCACTGATCTCGGCAGATCCGCACGCCGAGAGAACGGACGGCTCAGCAACATCCCGTAACGCAACGTCACCGACTTGGACCGTCGTCAGAGTAGGCAGCGACTCGCCGGACGCATACCGAACTAGGCATCAGGTTGCACTTGCAGCCGTACGTATCTCTGCACTCGGATCTATACACCGACAGGTGGCGGGACGGCGCGGTTCTCGCCTCCCTTCACAGGATCGGTCGGACTGTTCCCGTCACCCCTGGCTCAGCAGGGCGGCGAGATGATCGTCGAACGACTGCGCGAGGCTTGCCAGCAGGGCTTTGCCCTTGGCTGCGGTGCCTGCTGAGGGGCGGCCGATGACGCCCGTCTTCGTGTACGCGCTCATCCCGTGGAGTAGCAGCATCGGTCGGTCGTCTGCGGCGTGGTCTCCAGCGCTGAAGTCCTCGCCGACCGCGTGGGGCTGTACGTGTAGCAGGATGGAAACTTCCAGCTCACCGGCGTGCATATCGTGGTGGGCGTCGCTGTCCAAGCGCGCTTCTTGCCGGGCTTTTGCCCAGTCGGTGCGGGTTGGGAACAGCGTCATCGAGCCGGGCGTCACGGTATTGGCGGTCTGCACGATGTTGGACAGCACGTAGTTGCCGCCGTGGCCGTTGACGATGGCCAGCCGGGTGATTCCGCTCGCGGCGAGCGAGGACCGGATGTCCTCGATGACCGCTGAGAGGGTTTGGTGGCTGATGCTGACGGTACCGGCCCAGCCGGCGTGCTCGTGCGAGCACGACAGCGTGATCGGCGGCAGGACCAGGACGTTGTGCTGTCGCGCGATGGCCGCAGCGATTGCGGTGGCGACGATCGTGTCGGTGGTCAGCGGTAGAAACGAACCGTGCTGCTCGAAGCTGCCGACGGGTAGAACGGCTACCTCAGGTGCGCTCGCGGCGACGTCGGTGCTGGTGATAAGCGGCAGCAGGTCCATAGGGTCATCTTGTCACTGGGTTGTCACTGCGGTGCGGTGCCTGTCGATGAAGGTCCGGGCTGAGGGCAGTGCGCTGTGCCGGCGCAGCGCTATCGCGAGAGGCTGGGTAGCGCGTATGACACGGTAGGAGGCGGCCTCGTCCGCCAGCCGCAGCGCGCTCATTCCGTGGTCGGCAGCGCGTTCCGGGTCGTAGTGCAGGTAGCACTCGGCGAGGTGTGCGTGCCAGAGTCCGGCGTCGATCGGTGCGATGGCGGCTAGGTCGCTGAGGAGCTCCTCGAAGATCGTGGTGGCGGATGCCGGATCACCGAGCAAGTGCCGGCAGCGGGCGTCAACTGCGGCAACGTAGCGCGGGTCGCAGTGTCGGGCGAAGTCGTCCTCATCGACCGCGTTGGCATCCACGCCGGGCAGCTCATGTTGGGCCGCCATGATTGCGGTACGTGCCTCGTCGTCGCCGCTGGCAGCTAATGCCTCGGCCATGCGGGTAAGGCACAGCGCGCGGGTTCGGGCTGGTACCGAACGGGGTGCCAGGGAGCGGCGTGAGAAGACAATCGCCGCCCGAACGTCGCCGTTGTCGAGGGCACGTTGACTCTGCCGCATGAGCGTGTAGGCGGCAAGCGATGCGTCATCAGCCTCAATCGCGCGACGGTGCGACCGGTCAAGCCACGCCCAACCTTCGGGCGCGGCGGTGTTGTCGGCGATCCAACTCATGAACTCCGACCAGCGGGCATCGACCCGTGCAAGGTGCGGACGACCGTGGCCGCCCTGGAGATCATCGAGAACTTCGAGGTACTCCTGCACACGGCCTCTGAGTTGAGGCCAGGTTCGCATGGGTTGGTTCGTGAACTCGTCGAGTGCATGTAGCCATGCCTCTGGATCGCCGTCGAGAAGTTTGCCACCGACGCGGACGTGGAGTGGCCGGCGCGTAGCCGGTTGGTCCGGGACATGGCCGGATCGGATGGCGTCCGGGGTACGCCGCGGACTGTAGAGGCCGAGTTCGGTGTCGGTGGTGGCGCCGAGCACGTGGCGGAGGGCAGTGCGGCGTTCGCGGCTGGGCCAGCGATGTTCTCCGCGTTCGAGTTTGCCGACCCATCTGTGGTCGACGTAGTGGGCGGTGAGGCTTCGCCCGGGGTAGAGGAGGTCGAGGGCGGTGTTGATGGCGTCGGCCAGCTCGGCTCGGGACATGCGCTGGCCGGGCCGGTGCGGTGACGTCAGGCGTTGGCGGGCCTGGACGAGCAGCCTGTTGGGCGTGATGACGGTGTCGGGGTGGCGCGGCATCTACACCTCCCTCGTGGGGCAGGCAAGTGCCGATCGAGCCGCATGGGTAGTCGATACCCCCGATGGAAAGTAAACACCCTGCCGGTGCCGCACCGGATGGCTCTCCCATAGATGGGAGTGCCGCCCGGAGGCAGCCCTTTAGAGTAGAACGCTGGCCCTTCCCGGAGGTGTCGTACGTGATCAGGTCTGTTGTGTTCGATGTCGGTGAGACGCTGCTGGATGACACTCGGGAGTTCCAGGCGTGGGCTGACTGGCTGCGCGTGCCAAGGCATACCTTGTCGGCTTTGGTGGGGATCGTTGTGGCGCAGGGCCGCAACAACGCCGAAGCGTTTCAGTACCTGCGTCCCGGCATCGATCTCTCGGTCGAACGTGAGCGCCGTGAGCGTGCTGGTCACGGTGAGATGATCAGCGAGGATGATCTGTATCCGGACGTTCGTCCCGCCCTCGCTGAGTTGCGGAGAGTCGGGTTGTGGGTTGGTGTGGCTGGCAACCAGACCAGCCGGGCCGCGGAGCTGCTGCGGCAATTGGCGCTGCCGGTCGATGCTGTCGCGACGTCCGGCGAGTGGGGGGTTGCCAAACCGGATCCACGGTTCTTCACACGGGTTGTCGAGTTCGCCTGCGGCAGCGCGGACGAGATCCTGTACGTCGGTGACCACCGTGACTATGACGTGAGAGCTGCTCAGGCTGCTGGGCTGCGGTCGGCGTTGATCAAGCGTGGCCCTTGGGGGCATCTGTGGGCTGGCGACCCTGTGATGGCCGAGCACGGTGTCTGGGTGCTGGAGTCGTTGGAGCAGTTGCCCGGTCTGGTTCGGCCGGGTTAGCCGACCGCTGCCGTTGCCCATCGCGCGTACTCGGAGAGGCGGTCGTCCGTCGATGCTCGTGAGCGCAGCAGGGCGAGGACCTGACGCACGTGAGGGTGGATGCGGGTGTGTTCGGGCGCTGCTGTCCTTGCGTGCAGCAGCGCATCGACGGCTTGCGCAGGAGTGCCCGTCTGAGCGTGGGCGCGGGCCAGGTCGATGTAGAAGTGGGAGCGACGTTCGCTGGGAACGGTTGTCGGTGGGGCCCAGCCCTCAGCCGCGCGCAGGGCGGCGTCAGGGTCGCCGGAGTCGAGGGCGAAGGTCATTCTGTGTATGCGGACCGAGGAGGGGCCGAAGGCGGTGCCGTGATATTCGCCCTCAGGCACCGCCCGTGCGTGAACCTCGGCCTCTTGTAGATGGTCCCAGGCTCGCGATGGTCGCTGGGCGAGGCCAGCGAGTACTGCGGCGCGCATGTGCAGGGCACCATATGCCGCCCGGCCGGTTTGGCTCGTGCAGGAGCTGATGTTGGCTGCGGCCCGCTCCAGCAGCGCCCGTCCCAGGTCCGGCCGGCCGTTGTGGAAAAACAGCTCCCCGCGTACGTACTGGGCCGTCGCCATGATTGCTGGGTCCGATGTGTCTTGAGCTGTACTGGTCATCATGGTGATGATGCGGGCTGACAGGTCGTGGTGACCGAACTTGTCCGCAAGAGCGTCCGCCGCCCGGTACGCCTGAGTCAACAGGGCGGCGATGCTCTCGTGTCGTGCGCCGGTGCAGGTGAGTCGCGCGCGGTGCAGCTCATCGAGTAGGGCGGGGACAACGGTCGCGAGCTGGTGGTAGTTCGAGGTAAGGCGCAGACGCACGACCTGGTTCACGGCGGCGCGAAGGTCATCCGCAGGCCGGACCGGGCCGTCGGGGGGAACGTCGAATGCGTCGAGGCAGGCACGGAGCCCGGTGAAATCGATGCGCGTCGGAGCAGGAACGAGGCGGCTCACGGCATCTGGACCGGGGTCACCGGGTGGCGTTCGTCGTGGGCTGTAGAGGCCGAGATCAGCGTCAGTGGTGGCGCCGAGAGCACGTCGGAGAGCGGCGCGGCGTTGCTCGCTGGGCCAGCGGTGCTCCCCGCGTTCCAGCTTGCCCACCCATCGGTGGTCGACGTAGTGAGCGACGAGGTCCCTGCCCGGGTAGAGCTGATCCAGAGCGGCGTTGACCACATCGGCAAGTTCGGCCCGGGACATGCGCTGCCCAGGCCGCCGCGGCGATGACAAACTGGCACGTCGCTCGGACATGAGCCTGTTCGGCGTGATCATCGTCTCCGGATGACGAGGCACCAACACCTCCTTTCGAGAACCGACCGGACCGGTACAGATAGGCGAGCGGGCTCGCCGGACGCCGGGAGACGCTGCCGCGTGGCGTGCGGTTTCTGGCTGTCGCCATCGTGGTGGCGAGCACACTCAGAGTCAAGGAAGTCCCGGGCGGCGTCACCGAGACGGGAGCCCGTCTCGGTAACGCTACTTATGGACGCGGTATCGCGAGCCCCCTGAAGCCGGGCGCGTCTTGCCCGGGTCGTGACGCGAGAGGTGCTTGTGCCTCTCTGTCACGATGGGGATGCGAATCCACCATCACGAACGGCTTCGGTGAAGGCGTGCCATTGTTCCGGCTGGAACCGCAGCACCGGTCCGGCGATGTTCTTCGAGTCCCGTACCAGGACCGGTTTGGTGGTGTTGGCAACCTCGACGCAGTTGCCGTCGTCGCTGTAGCTGGACTTGCGCCAGATGTGCTGGTGTGTCATACCGAGACTCCTTCAGTGGGTGCCAGGCGCTCCGCCGCGGCGCGGAGGAGACGAATACTCGATTCAGGTGAGAGCGCGGCGGTCTTGAGCCGGCTGTGCAGGCTCAAATAGGGGTCCAGCTCATCTGGGTCGGTGTGGATCACGTCGTGGGTGAGGGTGTCGACCGCGATGGCCTGTGAGCTCTGCGGGTCGCGATAACGGTAGATCGAGTACGCGGACCGGGGAGCGCTGTGACCCCTGATCGATGCATCTACGGGCAGCACCTGGACGGTCACGGATGGATGGTGCGCGCACACATCGACGATGTGTCGAAGCTGCTCGGCGACGACGACGGGGTCGGCGGCGCAACGTCGGATCGCGATCTCGTCGATGACGGCTTCGTACCGCGGCCCGCCAGCGGCGAGCACCAGGCCCTGGCGGCGAGCGCGGGCGGTGACTGCGGCGGCGGGATCGAATTTGTCACCGTGACGGGCGGGTTCGCTGCGCAGCCGGGCGTCGGCGAACGCTGGTGTCTGGAGGAGGCCGGGGATTAGCGAAATGGCGTACTCGGTGATGGTTTTGGTGCCGCTTTCGAGGTCGGCGTAGATGGCCTGTCGGACGCCCATCCGTTGGGCCTCGGCCACCCACCATCCACGCGCCCATCCGTCGGCCGCCGCATCCATGATCGCGGTCCGCCGTTTCACGCCTACCGATAGGTAGTCACAAATTCCGCTGACGAGATCGATGTCAGGGCCGAGATGTCCGTTCTCCAAAGCACTAATCTGCTGTCGCGGAAATTGCAACGCACGGGCAATGGACTCGCCCGTCACGCCATGCTCCTCCCGTAGGCGACGGATTTCGTGTCCGAGCCAGCGTCGGCGGACGTACGGACTGGGACGGTTCACCGGCAGCCTCCACGGACCACACAAGCCCGGTCGACGGTGCGGTCGGCCGGGTGATGTCACTGTAACCCCCAATTCGTTGGGTGATTCTGACGCGCCCTGAGGATCCGCCGCTTTTTTGGCAGGCCAGACGCTAGTCGGACCGCAAGTCGGTGTGCGAGGTCGGACCGAAGGTCGGTATTCCCAGCGTGAACCTCCGGTCGGCATGATCTCCGTGAATGACTAATGGCTGAGCTTGAGCGTTCGGCTGGCGATCGGGATTGACGGTCACTCAGACAGGCGGTGCTCCCAGTGTTGCTACTGGCGATTGCAGTTTTTATCGGCTGGTTGGCCGGGACGGTCACCTATCGGTCCTCCGAAGGTGGTGTGGCCGGCGCGGGGGGCTTTCTTCGCTGCGCTGCCTGCGAACCGGCTTGACGACGATCAGCTGATTCATGAGGTGCGGCGGCACGTTTGACCACCAGCAGATCCCAGGGCGAAGGTGACGGGGTTGAAAAGCGCTGCGAGACGAGGCATCGCCGCCAGGGTGCGTCCGTTGGCGGACCTTCCTGTTCGGCTCAAGGCGGCGCTGATCGTAGTGCCGACCGTGCTGGCTGCGGTGCTGTCGACGGGGTTCGGCCTTTGGGCGTCAGCTAGAGAGGCTGACGCAGCCCAGCGCGCCGGTGACATGTTCATCGCGAGTGGGGCCGCCGCGGAGGTGACGCAGCGGTTACAGGTCGAGCGGAACGCTGCGGTGGGTCTGCTGCTGCCTGGCTCGACGGTTACTCCTGCGGATTTCGAGCGCGCGGTCCAGGGCACGGATCGGGCAGTTTCGCGGTTCCGCGAGCAGCGTGACCGGCTTGATGGGCCTCCGGAGTCCGTGCGAGTGGTGTTGGCCAGGGTCCACGCCGGTTTGGCGGAGTTGGGAGCGCAGCGGCAGCGGGTGCGTGGTGATGGTCGGGTGTCGTTGTCGGCGGTGGCCTTCGCCTATCGAGGCGTCATCGCTGATCTTGACGACGTGCTGCCCGCCGTGGCTCAGAGCGGGGTTTCTCCGCAGCTCGCCGATGAGATGCGGGCGTCGGCGGCGTTGTCGCGTGCTCGGGAGTCGGTGGGTCAGCAGGAAGTGGCGGTGTTGCAGGCGGTGGCGGCGCGGCGGTTGACTCCGGCGCTGCATGCCGAGATTGTGGCCGCGCGGTCGGTGCAGGACGAGGCGTTGCGCGAGTTTGATGGACTTGCTCGGTCGTCGTGGCAGGCGTTCTTGGGTCGGACGTTGACCGGCCCTGACGTGTTGGCCGCCGTGCGCTTGGACGGGGCGGTGTCGGGCACCGGCGTGTACGAGCCGGTGCGGTTGCCGGGTGGTGCTGAGCAGTGGAGCCGGGTGATGACCGCCCGGGCGGATCTGCTGGCGCAGGTGCAGGCGGCGGTGAACGCCGATGTCGCGGCTGCGGCTGATGACCTGTGGTTGGCGCAGGTCCGCGTGGCGGTGGTCCAGGCCGTGGTGCTGCTGGTGATGTTGCTGGTGGCGGTGGTGACGGCAGTGCGGGTGGCCGGGTCGCTGGTGGCTCAGTTGTCGTCGCTTGAGCAGGGTGCCCGGCGGGTGACGGATGTGGAGTTGCCCGCGTTGGTGCGGCGGTTGCGGGCGACGTCGGATCCGACGGCGGCGCAGAACCTGGCCGGCGGTGCCGGTGGGGTGGCGGTTCCCGTGGTTGGCCGCGACGAGGTGGGTCGGGTCGCGGAGGCCTTCAACCTGGTGTTGAAGGCCGCAGTGGACGCGGCGGTCGGTCAGGCGCGGAGTCGTGCCGTGGTGAGCGCCATGATCACTTCTGTTGGTCGCCGGGTGCAGACGTTGACCGATCAGTTGTTGGGCAGCATCGATTTGCTGGAGCTGGACGAGGAGGATCCGGACCGGCTGGCGAAGGTGTTTACCGCGGATCAGCAGGCGACTCGGCTGCGCCGTTATGGGGCGAACCTGTTGATCGTGGCTGGCGGGGGGCCTGGCCAGTCGCAGCGTGAGCCTGTCGTGCTCAGTGATCTGGTCAACGCGGCGTTGTCGGAGACTGAGGGGTTCGCGCGGATCAGCGTTCGGCGGCTGGTCGAGGTGGAGATCGACGCTCGTGCCGTGGACGCGGTGAAGTCGATTCTGGCGGAGTTGTTGGACAACGCGACCCGGTTCTCCGCCGGTGAGGTGCAGGTGTTCGGGGTGTGGTCCGGACACGATGTGCAGGTCCTCGTGGTCGATTCCGGTCTTGGGTTGCTTCCTGAGCAGTTCGCGCGCGCCAACAGCTTGTTGGCGAGTCCGGAGGTGGAGGTCGCTGTCACCGACCAGATGGGTTTGGTCGTTGTATCCCGCCTGGCGCGCGAGTTCGGGGTGCGGGTACGGCTGAATGCCACCCGGCCCACTGGTCTGACCGCTGAGGTGGTGGTGCCTGCGGTGTACGTGACGCGGGTACGGGTGCGGGAGATCGTCGTGCCGGGCCAGGTCCAGCACACACCGCGGCCTGCCCCCGTAGCGGAGTCGCCTGCCTCTCCATCGATGCCCTGGGCTGGTGTCGGGTGGGCGGGACCCACCGCCCCGGCGCCGGTGGCGTCACCACAGCCGCCACCACCGACACCGGTGGACGCGACGGTGGAGCTGCCGGCGGTGCCTCGCCAGCGACGACCGCTGCCGCCAGGTTCGGCGGAGCCGGGGGAGCCGCCCATGTTTCAGGAGATGGCGGCCCAGTCGCCGTGGCTGTGGCCGGGAACCGACGACGGCGGCGGTTTCCGCACGGCCGCGGACGCGGGCTGGCAGGCGGCGACGTCGGCCGTTGAACCGTCCACCGATGGGCGTACCGCGTCTGGTCTTCCTCGACGACGCCCGCAGGCGCATGTGGTGCCGGGCGGGCTGCCGACAACGCGGCCGTTGCCCGAACCGTCGAGGCGAATCGACCCGGCGGCGATTCGGGCGCAGGTCGCCGGCACGGTGCGTGGCCTGCGGGCCGCGTCTTCTACTCCTCCCCTTTCGACAGGAGAACGCTGATGAGCGTCAGTACCGTTTCCCGCCACCCTCAACTCTCGGTCGTGTTGGATGGCTTGGCCCGGCAGATGCCGGCCGTGGCGCACGTCGTCGCGGTGTCCGGTGATGGGCTGCTGCTGGCCAGCACCGCCGCGCTGGACGCCGACCGGGGTGACCAGCTCGCCGCGATCGTGTCCGGTCTGGTCAGCCTGGCGCGTGGTGCCACGGACCTGCTGCAGACCGGCGGTGTGCAGTTCCAGATGTTGGTGATGCACGACGGCATCTTGGTCGTGCAGCAGGTGCCCGACGGATCGTCGCTGGCGGCGTTGGCGCGCGCCGACTGCGACCCGGCCGCGGTGGCGTACGAGCTGGCGGCGCTGGCCGCGCGCATCGGTGAGGCGGTCAAGCCAGGACCGCGTACGGCCGACTGACCCGTGGCCCGGTGGTGGTGAGTATGTCCACGGACGTCAGCGTGATGGGCGGTCGCCCGTCCGTGCTCACAGTGCTGGTGGCCGGCGGCCCGGGAGTGGGCAAGACCTGCTTCCTACGGGCCGCCAGCCGCGGCCACGCGGTGTTGGCGGGCTATCCGGGCAGTGTGTGGGAGATCGGCTACGCCACGCTGCCGGGCGGTGTCACCGTCGCCTTGCGCACCACTCCGGACCAGCGGCGCTGGTGGTGGTTGTGGGACCGCCTCGCTGCCGGCGCGTGCGGGGCGGTGGTGTTGGTCGACACGACCTGTCTACCGGCGTCGTATCCGGCGCTGGACTTCCTCGACGCCCGCCAGGTGCCGTATCTGGTGGCGGTCAATCGGCCGACCGTGGGTGCCCGTAACCGCCGTGAGATCCGAGAGGCGCTGCGCGTTCCGTCGCGGGTTCCGGTGCTGACCTGCGACGCGGCGGAACCTGCCTCTGTCCTGGCTGTCCTGCACCACCTCATCACTGCCGAGCCTGCCGCCCACCAGCGGCACCGCAGGCCTCTTCCCCTTCCTGATCACAGCGTTCGGACGAAAGGACTTCCGTGACTTCTCCACCAGCTACCCGCCGGTGTCGGCGGCGACTGTCGATCGCCGCCATCGTGGCCGCCGTGTTGCTCGCCGTCTCCGGATGCACCGGGTCGAGCCTCGGTGATTCGACCAGCGGCGGTGATGAGATCCGTATCGGGTTGATCGTGCCGAAGTCCGGCCCCTACAAGGCGATCGGCGATGACCAGGCCGCCGGCTGGCGGCTGGCTCTGGACAAGCTCGGCGGGCGGCTCGGGGGCCGGCCCGTGAAGGTGATCGAGGCCGACGAGGGTGACGGCAAGGCCACCGCGTTGGCGGCGGCGCGCAAGCTCATCGAGCAGGACAAGGTCCTCGCGCTGGTCGGTGGGACGACCGCCGACACGGTGCAAACCCTGTATCCGCTGTTGAACGAAGCGAAGGTGCCGCTGATCGGTATCGGCGGTCGGCCCTCCACCGTCGATGATCCGACTTACCTGTGGTCGACGTCGTGGTTGAGCCAGGAGACCGGCGCGTCGATCGCCGGCTACCTACGCGACAAGGTGGGGCAGGGGCGGGTGTGGGTGATCGGCCCGGACTACATCGGCGGCCACGACCAGATCGCGGGCTTCGTTGACGCGTTCCGTGAGGCCGGCGGTCAGCTCGCCAACCCCGACGGGAAACCGACGTGGACGCCGTGGGCGCCGGCCCCGACCACCGAGTTCTCCCCCTACCTCACGCAGATCAAGCAGGCCGCCCCGGCGGCGGTCTACACCTTCTACGCCGGTGCCAGCGCGATCGAGTTCGTCAAGCAGTACCGGCAGTACGGCGTCGACATCCCGCTGTACGCCTCGGGGTTCCTCACCGAAGGCGCACCACTGGCGGCCTTGGGGGAGAAGGCCAAGGGCATCTACACCGCCCTGAACTACTCCACCACCCTCGACAACGCGGCCAACCGGGACTTCGTGCGCCGCTACACCTCGGCCAACGACGGGAAACTGCCGAACACCTACCACGTCTGCGCCTGGGACGCCGCTCTCGTGCTGGACCGGGCCATCGCCGAAGCGACCGCCCGACCCGACGCCGCACCCGCCCCCACGGCACCAGCCGGCGAGGGCAGCCCGACGGCCAGCGCGGAGGCGACACCGTCGACCGCACCGGACGCGGCGGCGGGCGGGTTGACGTCGCAGTCGGTGACGGCGGCGCTGTCACGGGTCGGAGCCATCGACTCGCCCCGCGGAAGTTGGCAGTTCGGACCCAAGAACCACACCCCGGTGCAGGCGTACTACCTGCGCGAGGTCGCCCAGGACGGGCAGGTGTGGGTCAACCGCACCGTGCAGACCCTGACCACCCTCGGCTCCTGACCAACAGAGAGGCACCTGCGATGAGCACGACCACCACTGACGGACAGACCGGGTACATGTTCGACAACGCCACCGACGAGGCCGCCCACCAGCTTCGCCACCTGGGCGAGATCCTCGACCCGGGCACCCGACAGACCCTGCGGGAGATTGGTGTGGGACCGGGATGCAGGGTCACCGACATCGGCGCCGGGGCGGGCACCCTGACCGCCTGGCTCGCCGACCAGGTCGCCCCGGACGGGCACGTCACCGCCGTGGACCTCGACCCCCGCCACATCACCGCCGGCCCCACCGTCACCGTCCGAGCCGGCGACATCCGGAACATGGAGCTGGAGGGGTCGCAGCAGGTCATCGTGGCCCGGCTGGTCCTGATGCACCTACCCGAACGCGAACAGGTCCTCACCCAGCTGGCGCGAGCCCTCGCCCCTGGCGGGGTGCTGGTGGTGGCGGACTGGGACTGCACCTGGCGGGACATGATCCGCGCCAGCCCCAGCCCTCGCGCCACCCAGCTGATCGAACGCTTCCAGGACGCCCTGCTGTCCTTCGGCGAGTCGCGGGGCGCGGACATGGGCTGGGCCACACGGGCACCCGAGGCGATGCTGCGCGCCGGCCTGATCAACGTGACCAGCCGCATCGAATCCCGGTCCTGGCGCGGCGGCACCGGCATCTGCCTGCTGCACCGCTCCAACTCCATCCAACGCGAGCGGGAACTGCTGGCCGCCGGCATGACGGCTGAGGACCTAGCCGAGTTGCGGGAGGTGCTGATGGACCCGGAGCTGATGCTGTCGGGCTACCTGATGCACACCACCACCGGCCGACGCCCCATCCCCGCCTGACAAACCCCCGAGAAAAGGAAGGGAGGGTGTCGTGGGCCTGGACGGGCTCGTCAACGCCTACACGATCACCGCGCTGGACGGGGTCGCCCACGGGCTGCTGCTGTTCGTCATCGCGGCCGGCCTGACGCTGATCGTCGGCGTGGCCGGGGTGTTCTCCATGGCCCACGGCACCCTCTACCTCGCCGGCGCCTACCTCGCCTGGCACCTCGCCGACGGCGGCTTCACCGGCCTCACCCTCGCCCTCGCCGCCGCCGTGGCGGTGGGCGCTCTCGGCGGTGCGGGGCTCGCCGCCGCCGTGCGCCCTCTCACCGATCGGCCGTTGGATCAGGTGCTGGCCACCCTCGGCGTCGCCTACATCGCCGCCGACCAGTTCAGCACGGTGTTCGGCGCCGAGCCGCGCTCGGTCGACCCACCCCAGGCCGTGGCCGGGTCGGTCAGCCTGGGCGCCTTTCAGTATCCGGTCTACCGGCTGGGGTTCATCGCGGTCGCCGCCGTGCTGGCCGTGGCGCTGTTCTGGCTTGTCGAACGTTCCCGTACCGGGGCGGTCGTGCGTGCGGTGGTCGCCGACGCGGGGATGGCCGCCGCCATCGGCCTGCGCACCGGCATCGTCCGGACCGGGGTGTTGGTCGGTGGGGGAGTCCTCGCGGTGACCGCCGGGGTGCTCGGCGCCCCGGTCATCGGGCCGGCACCGGGGGCGGACACCACGATCCTGGTGTACTCGCTGATCGTCTGCGTCGTCGGGGGACTCGGCAGCATCCGCGGCGCCCTGCTCGCCGCACTCGGCGTCGGACAGACCCTCACCCTCGGCGTCGCCCTCGCCCCCGGCGCCGCCGCGTTCGTTCTCGCCGCCGCCATGCTCGCCGCGCTCACCCTCCGGCAGCGCACCACACTCCCCGGACGGCCCGCATGACCACCACCCTCACCCCCAGCCCCGGTGCAGCCACCACCCCTACGCCGAACAGTCGACGCCGCTCCATACCGGTGTGGTTGCCGGCTGTCGCGGGAGCCGTTGCTCTGGCAGGAGCGGTGGGACTGCCGTGGCTGGTCAACGGGTACGTCATCTCCCTCGCCGCCACCGGCCTGGTTATGGCTGTGCTCGCCATGAGCGCCCAGGTGTTGGTCGGGCTGGCCGGACTGCCGCCGTTGGGCCAGGCCGCCTACCTTGCCGTCGGCGCGTACACCGCCGCCACGATCGCCACTGTGACCAGCCTCGGCCCGATCCAGTTGCTCGCGGCCACCGCTGGCGGGGCGGTCGCCGCCGCCGTGACCGGTCTGCTGGCGGTGCGGGCGCGGGGCACCACCTTCCTCATGGTCACCTTCGGCCTCGGTGAACTCGTGCACGCCGCCGCCAACGCGTGGGCACCGGGCGGCAGCGAAGGCGTCCACACCCCGCCCGTGATCGCGCTGCCCGGCCTGCCGGCGATGGTGCGACCGGGCTGGGTGTACCTGTACGTGCTCGCCTGCACCCTGCTCATCGGCGTCGCCGTCGCGTTGCTCGTCCGCAGCCGCTTCGCCCTGCTGCTGCGGGGCATCGCCGCCCACGAACCCCGGGTCCAGGCCACCGGACACCATCCCGGGCGGCTGCTCCTCGCCGCCTACGTTCTCGCCGGTGGCATCGCCGGCGCGGCGGGTGCCCTGTCGATCGCGGTCACCCGGTACGTCTCACCCGCCGACGCCGCCATGGGCATCTCCGCCCTCGCCCTGGCCGCCGCGCTCATCGGCTCGGGCAGCATGACCGGCGCCTGCGCCGGCGCGATCCTGCTCGTCGCCGCCCGCGACTGGGCCGGTGGACTCCTCGCCGGCCACGGCACCACCCTGCTCGGCCTGTGCTTCCTCCTCCTGGCCTACCTGCCCCGGCACCGCCTCGCCGACCTCACCTGCCGATTCCCGTGGAGGCGGCCATGACCACACCATCACCGCACCCGAACACGAATAGCCCCCTGCTGCGGCTAGAGGGTGTCAGCCGCAGCTACGGTGTCCGCCACGCTGTCGACGAGGTCAGCCTCGACCTGCACGCCGGTGCCCGGCACGCGATCATCGGACCCAACGGCGCCGGGAAATCCACCCTGCTGCACCTCATCGCCGGCACCCTGCGCCCGACCGCGGGCCGCATCCGCTACGCCGGACACGACATCCGCCGCTGGCCGCCACACCGCCGCGCCCGCGCCGGCATCGCCCGCACCTGGCAACACCCCGCCCTGACCCGCCCGCTCACCGCCGCGCAGAACGTGCTGCTCGCCGTGCCCGGGCAACGCCTGGCCGCCCTGCGTACCGATCCTCGGGCGGTGGCCGCCGCGTATCAGGCGTTGACGCAGGTCGGCCTCACCGACCACGCCGACCTGCCCGCCGCGCGGCTCGCCTACGGCGACCAACGCCGACTGGAGATCGCCGTCGCCCTCGCGGGCCGGCCCCGGCTGCTGCTGCTCGACGAACCGTCCGCCGGCCTCACCACCGGCGAGATCACCGGACTCACCCAGCTGATCCGTGCCCTGCCAGCCGACATCAGCGTGCTGCTGGTCGACCACAACCTCGACATGGTCGCCGCCGTCGCCGACACCGTCACCGTCCTGCACCACGGCCGACACATCACCACCGGCACACCCACCGACATCCGCGACCACCCCGACGTACGCCGCGTCTACCTCGGCGCCACCCCCACCAGCCCACCAGCCCCCACCAATGCCGCCAGCGCCTGCCCGCACCCGACCGGGGCGCCTGTCCTGCGGGTACGCGACCTGCGTGCCGGCTACACCGGCGCTGCCGTGCTCACCGACATCACCCTCGACGTGCGTGCCGGGCGAGTGACCGCGGTCGTCGGCCGCAACGGCGCCGGGAAAACCACCCTGATCAACACCATCGCCGGCCTGCACCCGGCCGGGCCCGGCAGCGACATCCACCTGCACGGTCGATCCGTCGCGGGGCTCGACACCCGCGCCCGGGCCCGCGCCGGTCTCGGTCTCGTCCCCCAGGGCCGCCGTCTGTTCGCCGGACTCACCGTCGACGAACACCTCGCCCTACCCACACCACATCCCACCCGTGCCCGCACCGTCACCCCGCGGCAGGTTCTCGACCTGTTCCCGGCCCTGGCCGAGCGGCGCCACCACCGACCCGACCAACTCTCCGGCGGCGAGCAGCAGATGCTCGCCCTCGCCCGCGCGCTCGTCGCCGCACCCGACGTGCTGCTGCTGGACGAACCCTCCGAAGGACTCGCTCCCGCCGTCATCAGCCACCTCGCGGCGATCATCACCAGCCTCGCCAACCGCGGCACCGCCGTCCTGCTCGCCGAGCAGAACCTGCCCCTCGCCCTCCACGTCGCGCACGACATCGCGGTGCTCGACCGTGCCCGCATCGCCCGCCACGTCGCCACCGCCGACCTGCGCGACTGCCCCGATCAGCTCCACGACCTGCTCACCATCCCGGCCACCGCCACAGCATGAACCCGACCCCTGATTCCCACCGAAGCGGCGAGGCGACCTGCGTGCCTGCGCCGTGGTTCACCCGGCCCGCCGGCCCGGCCGTGTCGGGTGGACACCGCCGCCCGCCCAGCAGCCTCCGGCAGGGCGGACGGCAGCGGGTGGTTGGCGACGAGAACCCGAACATCGTCGCCAACCACCCCACCCACCACGATTACGCGCGTACCGGCGGTGGCTTCCCCGACGACGACACCAGCCTGTGGCTGCTCACCGACCTGGCCCGCTGCACCACCTGCTGGCAACTCCTCCAGCCCTACCCCGCCACCACCAGGCGTCGCTTCTACGTCTGCTTCTGCCTCACCCGCCACGACGCCGAGTACCTGGAAGCCCTCGTCGTCGGCTCGGCCGCCGCCCACGACCGCCGCACCTCGGCGGCCCGACCACTGATCACCTACCAACGCTGGCACCGATCCACCCGCGCCGACATCCGCCAGCACCTGATCCGCCTCATCGACCACGTCCTCGTCCATCACCCCGACACCGTCGAGCTTCGCTGACACTGCCACGCCTATCAGTCCTGACCCGCGACGCACGCCCGGAGGGAACCCATGACCCCAACATCACTGCCCGCACGCCTGGGGCCGACGCACCAGCTTCTCGACTCGACCATCCGCACCAACCTGGACCGGCTCGACATCACACCCGGCCAGGCTGTGCTGGAGGTCGGCGCCGGCCCCGGTGAGATCACCGCCCACCTCGCCACGCTCGTCGGCCCGGACGGGTCGGTCACCGCCGTCGACGCCGACACCAGCCACCTCGCCCCCACCCACATCATCGACATCTATCGGCGAGACCCGAACCGCGACTTGCTGCCCGGCACGACCGACAGCTACGACCACATCGTGGCCCGCTGGCACGGTCCTCTCCGCGATCCGGTCGACGTGGTCCAGCAGATGATCGCCCGGCTCCGGCCCGGCGGCACGCTCGCCCTGGCCACCATCACGCCCACCCCGCCTCGGATCTACCGGGCACCCGGCGCCGAGGACGCCGACCTGATCAGCGACGTCATGCACCACGTGCGCAGGGCTCTTGTGGGCTCAGACGGCGCGGGGACCTGGACCAGCGACATCGAGACGCTGCTGCTGGAATCCGGTATGGCGGGGCACTGCGTGCACACCGGCATCGAGACCTGGACCGGGGGCGGTCCCGGATGCCGTCTCCTCGCGGACATCGTCACGCACCTACGCCCCACCCTGACCGGACTCACCGACAGCGACATCGACCGGTTTGGCACGCTCATGGCCGACCCCGGCGTGCTCCTGGCGTCCTACGAGCGCCAGTTCATCCACGCCCACAAGGCCGCCTGAACCGCCGGCCACCATGAACCTGACTCCCATGGCCCGCAATCTGCTCACCACGCTGGTCGGCGGCGCGGTCGTCCTGCTCGCCGCGTGCCAGTCCGGACCTGACGCCGCCGCCACACGACCAGACGCGACCGGCACTGCGGCCACCGCGACGCCGCCAGCCCACCCACAGGCCCAGACCGTCACCGGTGCCGAGCTCACCGCGCCGCGGCGACTCACGGTCCTCGCCGAAACCCTCCGCGGTACACAGGGCGACAGCATCACCAGGCTGCCCTACGAACACCTGCACACCCAGACCTGGAACCGTGCGACCAACACCATCGTCCGCACCGACCTGCGGCGGTGGCGGCACACCGGGAACCACTCCGGTCGAGACGTCATCCGCACCGCACCCGACCTGCGAGGCGTCAACCGCCAGCCCACCCGCGACGAACGGAGTCTGTTCGACAACGCCGAGCCGAGAACCATCCGCTACCGGCCAGGAGAACTGCACCCACCCCTACCCGAGACGTTCCCCACCGACGCGGACACCCTGATCGCACATCTGGTGCCACCCGAGCTGGCCGCCGAACCCGCCTACCCGAGACTGCTCGTCGACAGCGTCGTCAGACTCGCGACCGACTCCTACCTCGACCAGCAGCAGCGCGCCGCCACCCTGAAAGTCCTCGCCGCGGTACCCGGCATCACCTACCGGGGAACGACGACCGACCTCGCCGGCCGCACAGGCATGTCCTTCCAAGCGGTCGCCGACCGCTCCACGTCAACGCTGATCATCGACCCGGTCACGGGCGAACTGCTGTCCGCGGCAGAGCAGGTCGAGGGTCCCCGGCCCGGACTGTTCAAGTTCGTGCTCGTCCTCACCCGAGGCCGCACCGCCACGGACCACGACCTGCCCTCCACAACAGGATCGAAGGTTCGATGAGCACGCCGCAGGCAGCCCGCGTCAGCCGGACGGAGCCACACACCAGTGCTAGAGAGGCAGACAGGGTGGTCCCGGCCGCCGTCCGCGCGCCGGGACACGTCACCGGCGGCACCTCCGGCAGAAGGAGTCCGGCGACCAGCGGCGCAGCGCAGAGGGGACAGACGAGGGCCGGGCAACTCGTACGTCGCCTGACCCGCGCCCGCCGCCTCATCTACGACACCCTGCTCGCCGACACACGACGCCACTGGACCGTCCGAAGCCTCGCGGAAGCTGTCCCCGCCCTGACCACAAGCACCGTGCGTGACAACCTGAACCTGCTCCTGGCCGAAGGAATTCTGGAACAGATCCCGCATCAGCGCGCACTCACCGTCGCGCTCACCGAGCAGGGCGAGCAGACCCTGACGGCAGTAACACGCAGTGGCAGAGCAGCACGATTGCCACCCGGTAAGGCGCAGTAATGCCGCGCTTGGATGGCCCGACGAGCAGCGTGCTGCTTGTGCGTGACCTCACCGTCAGCTACGCGGGGGGCGCTCCAGCCCTGCACGGCGTCACCCTCCACCTGCCCAGCCCCGCAGTGCATGCGGTCATCGGCTCCCCAGGGGCCGGTAAGACGACCCTGCTGCGCACCATCGCCGGCCACCTGCAGCCCACCGCCGGTGCCATCTATCTCGACGGTCGACCGGTGACCGGCTGGCCATCAGATGCTGCCGCCCGCGCCGGCGTCGCGCTCGCCCCACAGCGACACCGGCTGACGCAGTCCCTGACCGTAGCCGAGCATCTCGCCTCGATCCGACCGCAACGCGGCCGGGCGTGGACAGTGGAAGACGTTCTGGAACTGTTCCCACCATTGACCGCGCGCATGAGCCACCGTGCGGCGCAGCTATCCAATGGTGAGCAGCAGATGCTTACCACCGCATGCGCGCTACGCACCGCACCGCGACTGCTGCTGGCGGACGAGCCGATCGAAGGTCTCGCCCCCACCGCGGCCGATCAAATCATCACCGTGCTGCGAGACCTTCCAGCCCGAGGCGTGACTGTCCTCGCCGCGCTCCCGCACGCCGGCGTCGCCGCGAAGATCGCCGACACCCTGCACGTCCTCGCCGCCGGACAACTCCTCGGCTACACCCGAGCCGCCACTGCCAGCCATGCGCTGTGCCGTCGCCTCACACTCACTGAGCCCGGCGACGGATATGCGGAGCGAGAACAGTGACCCGAAGCCCGTCTATGCCCTACTTCGTCGCAAGGCCACCCGCGCTCGGCACTGCGGTGGTGGCGGGTGTTGTGCTGGCCACCGCCACCACCGTGGCTGCGCCGCCGGCCCGGTCGGCACCTGCCGCCACGACGGCGCCCGGCTTCCGGCTCCCCCGACGGGGGGTGCGCTGTGCCTTGTGGGCTATGCCGCGCTGTCGTTGCGGGGGATGAGGTCGGCGGCGGCGTCGGCGGTGCCGCGTTCGAGTTCGATGATGACGCTGGTGTAGGTGTCGGAGGTGAGGCTGATGGTGGAGTGGCCGAGGGTTTCCTGGACTTCTTTCATGTCGGCGCCGCCGTGGCGCAGGTAGGTGGCGGCGCAGTGGCGTAGGTCGTGTAGCCGTACGGGCGGTAGCCCGGCTTTGGCGATGAGGTGGTCGAAGCGGTCGCTGATGGTTTGGGGATGCCACGGCTGGCCATCGGGGCGGACGAAGAACAAGCCGCTGTCGGGCCACTCGTCGCCGCTGACGGCCTGCCAGCGTTGGCGCATCTCGAGGTAGTCGCGTAGAACGGCGATGGTTTTCGGACCGAGGGGGATCACGCGATCCCCGGCGTCGCTTTTGACGTGACGGGTGACGGGTGTGTAGCCGACGGTGGTGATCTGTTGGACGACGGTGAGGTACCCGGCGTCGAGGTCGACGTCGTGGTCGCGTAGCCCGCACGCCTCCCCACGGCGCAGACCTCGATGCAGGATCAGCAGAAACATGGCGTAGAGGACGATGTCGTGGCGCTCCGCGCGGTCGAGGAAGCGTCCGGCCTGTGCGGGCATCCACACCATCACCGGGCTGGGGCGCTGCCCTGTGGCCTGCCAGTGCTCGACCGCTTTGGTGGTCCATACCCGTGCCTTGGGGCGGCGGGCGGCGGGTAGTTCAACGCCGAGGGCGGGGTTGGTGGGGATCAGCTTGGCTCGGACGACCGCGTCGTTGAGGGCCTTGCGCAGGGTGGCGTAGAGGCGTTGGATGCTGGCCGCTTTCATCGGCCGCACGCCCCTGACCTTCGCCCGTGTCGCGGGGTCGGTGCTGCCGCGGGCGGCGCGGATGTCGTCCTGCTGGCGGCCGATCGCGGTGAACATGGCCTCGATGTGGCCGGTGCGCAGGCTCTGGATGGGAACCTTCCCGAGGTGGGGAATCAGGTACTGGCGGATGTGGTCGGAGTAGCCGCGAGTGGTCTTTTCCGCGAGTCCACGCCGTCCCTGCAGCCATCCGGTGAGGTATTCGCCGGTGGTGGTGGGTACGGATGCGGGCACACCGGCGCGGATGCGGGCGGCGATCGTGTCGCGGTCGGGCAGCGGTGTGCCGGGCCGGCAGGCGTGGAGCAGATCTCCGACCTGCACGGCGAGGTGGTGGTCGCCGTCGGCGAGGTCGAGTAGCGCGCGGGCGTGACGCAGTTCGGTGGTGGCGGCGTCGCGGCTGTCGAAGCCGGAGCGGCGTAGCTGTCGGCGGGGCTGCGCGGGCCGGATGGGTAGTTCGACCTGGTAGCCCCACACGCCGTGGGTGGGGTGCCAGCCGCCGCCGGGGCGGCGGAGTTTCGGGCACCGGCTGCCGAGCCGCTTGCCGGTGTCGGGGTCGGTGCAGGTGCAGCGTTTGGTGAGTGCCCCTTCGGGGCTGCGGGCGCGGGTCACGGTTCGGCCTTTCCGTCGCCGCCGCTGTGCGGCGGGTCGATGCTGCTGATTTCCCGCTGGTGATCGACGCTTGGCATGCCGCCCGGCGTCAAGTCGCCCAGGGACGGCTGTAGGCCGAGGGCGGTGAGGATGCCGGCCACGGGCACCTTGTATCGGGTGCCGGCGCGGATGACGGCAACGGGGAAGTCGCCGGTGCGGGCGAGTTCGTAGGACAGGGCCCGGCCGAGGCCGAAGATGCGGCCGGCGGTGGGTAGGTCGGTGATCGCGCCGAGAGCACGGATTCGTTCCTCGGTCCACACCTGCCTACCGCTGCCGGTCGTAGGGAAAGCCCTGCGAGGGTCGCTGTTGTGGCTGGTCACGGTGATTACTCCTGACATGGGTTGTAGAGGGGCGTTGAGCAACTGAGACGAACTGCTGCTCGGTTCACAGGCGTCGTGTCATCGGTAGCGGGCTGTGCTGGCGTCCATTGGCGCGATCGCGTACCGGCACGGTGTGAGTCGACGTCGGAGGTGATGGCTGTCCCGTTCTGGTGGGGCCGAGGTAGTGGTGACGAGGCGAGGTTGTTCGCGCGCCCCGCCGGCTAGTACGGCAGCCGCCGTTTGAGATGTTGCTGGTGAGGTGGGGTGGACGCGAGGCGGCCACCGCGTGATCGTCTGTGCGTTGTGGACACAACATCAGATCTGGCGGTGGCCGCAGGCGACAGCGTAGACCCTGCTTTGTGGGAGCGGGTCATGGCCGGGGTGCTCGGGTGTTTCGCGGGGCGGTTCGGGCGGGTGGAGCCGCGTCGGTGCGCGGCGGCGTTCGTGACGGGGCTGCTGACTGAGCTTGAGGTCAAGACGTGCTGGCAGTTGGCCGAGCAGGCCGGACACGCCCGGCCCGACGGGATGCAGCGGCTGCTGTACCGGGCAGTGTGGGACGCCGATGCCGTGCGTGATGACCTGCGGCAGCTGATCGTCGGCCGGTTCGGTGGCCCGGATGCGGTCCTGGTCGTGGACGAGACCGGTGACCTGAAGAAGGGCGTGCATTCGGTCGGGGTGCAGCGCCAGTACACCGGCACGGCGGGGCGGATCGAGAACAGCCAGGTGGGGGTGTTCCTGGGCTACGCCGGCTCCGACGGGCATACCCTGATCGACCGACGGGTGTATCTGCCGGCGTCATGGACCGACGACCGTACGCGGTGCCAGGCCGCCGGCGTGCCCGACGAGGTCGGATTCGCCACCCGTTCGGAGCTGGCCGCCGACATGATCACCGCCGCCCTCGACGCCGGCGTGCCCGCGGGGTGGGTCGCCGCGGACGAGGCATACGGCAACAGCGCCGCGTTCCGCGCCCACCTGCGCCACCACCAGCTGGGCTACGTCCTGGCCGTGTCGCGCAGTCACCTGGTGCCCCTCGACGGCGGCAGGACCAGAGTCCGCGCCGACCGCATCGCCGTCAACCTGCCCAAGACGGCGTGGCAGCGCCGCAGCGCCGGCTCCGGATCCAAGGGCCCCCGCTACTACGACTGGGCCTGGCTCGACGACGTGTGCACCGACGCCGACCCCGACGACGCAGGCCGGCACAGCCTCCTGATCCGCCGCAACACCACCACCGGCGAGCTGGCCTTCTACCGCTGCTGGACTCCGAAGCCGGCCACCCTCGCCCAACTCGTCCGCGTCGCCGGGATCCGCTGGACCGTCGAAGAGAGCTTTCAAGCCGCCAAAGGCCAGGTCGGCCTGGACCAGCACCAGGTCCGCCGCTGGGACTCCTGGCACCGGTTCACCACCCTCGCGTTAGCCGCCCTCGCCGTCCTGGCGATCTGCGCAGCCGACGCGGCCCGCCACGACCCTGCCGACACCGGACTGATCAAGCTGACGGTCAACGAAGTCCGCCGTCTGATCAACGCCAGCATCATCCGCCCGATCAGCAACCTCGCCCACCGTTTGCGCTGGTCACAGTGGCGGCGCCGGCATCAAGCCCGAGCCCGACGATCCCACTACACACGCCGCCTCAACCTCGAACTTCAGCCATGATCCCGAACGGCGGCTGCCGTACTAGATCGCCGAATGGCGTGGCCCTCAGAGGCGGCGCAACAAAATGCTGCGATGGCTCTGCGAGCCCTTACTCCTGTCAGCCACCACACGCACCGAGGCGCCGGCCTGCAACGGAGAGCAGGGTGTCCGGCCTGTGGTTATGGATGCCGGACAGGCTTCTCCTTTGCACGAGCGGGTGCCGGGGCGGCGGATTGCGCCGCCGCTCCCGGCCGGAAATGGTCATCGGGGATGTTGGGGAACGGCTTAGCTTGGGGCGTGCCACCGCTGGCGGCCGATGTGCCCTGTGCCGTGATCGGTACGAGGCCGGCTCGGTCGGGACCAGCCTGGTGCTGGCGGGCGGGTGGCGACGATGCGCCATCCGGCCGCCCGCAGGCTGGCTCCGGACTCGCCCTGCTGGGTGTAGGTGAGCAGGCGTCGGTAGCCGAGTGCTCGTGCGGCCCGCCACGCCGCCGCGTACAGCAGCGAGTTCGCGTTGCGGCTGCCGTCGGTGGCGACCCTGGTCACCTCCAAGGTCAGGCCGTCGTCGAGCATCCGGGCGACCGGACGCCCGACGACGGCGACGCCGACCAGGACGCCGTCCTCGTTGGCGGCTCCGATGCTGAATTTGTGTCCGCGCGGCGGTCGGTGGTGCCGGTGCCAGTCGTGCACGAACGCGCACGCTTGGGCGAAGGTGACGGGCACGGTCCGTAGGCTCATCCGCTCTCCTCGCTCGACGAGTCGGGCAGGTGCGGATGGAGCCGTTTCAGCGCCTGGTCGTGGAACGAGGCGTTGATGTCGACACCGACGTAGCGGCGGCCGAGCTGGAGCGCGGCGACCCCGGTGGTGCCGGCGCCACCCGTGGTACGCACACGTTCCAGACAGCCCTGACGCCATTTGGCCTGCAGGAATGCGCGAGACCTTGGTTCCGCGACTCTTTCGGTTCTGGCCCGCATCTTTAGGCGGCACCTGGAAGTTCAAAGGGGTGTCGAAGGGATGCACGCGGTGATGAACGGACGTCCGGGACTGCGACTGGTCCAGGGAACTGCGGCGGTCGCGGTGACGGCTTGCGAGACCGAGGAGCCGTTGGCGTTTCAGGCACGGTGTGTCGGTGGCTGGGTGTCCAGCATGGTGGCGCGCAACTTCAGCGCGCTCACGATCGAGAAGGACAATGCCGCTCTGGACCGGTTTCTGGGATTGGCGGGTCGGCCGGCGTGGGAGTTGACCCCTGCCGACGTGGATCGGGTGGTGGAGGCGTTGGTCGCCCGGGGCACCGGGGCGGTGACACGTCGTGACTATGTTGGAACGTTTCGACAGTTCTTCCGCTACCTGCTGGCCCGGCATGCTGCTGAGATCGAGCAACGGTTCGGGGTGCGGCTGCAGGATCCGATCGACGAGTTCCACGCCGGCCGGCATGTGGACGACGCGACCGAGATCGTGCCGCCGACGCCCGAGCGTATGGACGACTTCTTCGCGTTCATCCGTACGCAGATGGGCGTGGTCCGCAAGTGGGCGCCGTGGGCGCGGGACTATGCGCTATACCGGACCTTGTACCACGCCGGTCTGCGGGCGTCCGAGGCCACCAAACTCGAGATCCGCGACGTGCACTTCGACCGCGGCCCCTTCGGGAAGCTGCACGTGCGGTTCGGTAAGGCAGCCAAGGGATCGGGGCCACGCCCGCGCTGGGTGCCGATGCTCGACGACCTGCATCTGATCCTGCGCTGGTACTTGTCCGATGTGCGGCCCCGCTTCCGCAGGAACGAGCCGATGCTGTTCTGCGACGAAGGTGGCGGCCTGCTCAGCAGCGGAACCGTTCGCAATCGGTTGAAGTACCTGCTGAAGGTGGAAGGACGCGAACACGAGGTGGGGTTCAGCCCGCACGCACTCCGCCATGCCTGCGCCACCCGCAACTACGAGCGTGGCGTCGACCTGGTGGCCATCCAGCAGATGCTCGGTCATTGGCATGTCGGAACGACGATGGGTTACGTGACGCCGTCCTCGACGTTCATCGAGGACGCCTACCGCAGCGCGGTCGGCGCCGCGTTGAACGACTTGACCGGCGATCTCGGCACGAGCAAGGAGTAGTGCCATGCGAATTCGGTGGAGACTGCGTATGGCAGCCGCCCAGCGAGAGGTGTGGACAGGAGCCCAGCTACGCCGGCTGCTGATCGACAGGGCCGGCCACGAATTGTCTTCTGCGTCGATCTCCGCGTTGATGACCAAACAGCCCAACCAGGTGAAGCTGGAGACTCTCGCCGCCCTGTGCACCGCGCTGCAATGCACGCCGAACGATCTCATCGAGATCGACACCACGCCCGCGACCCAACCGGTTATGTCGGCGCAGACGCAGCCGGTCGCCCGAGCAGTCGGTGAGCAGGTCAACCCGGCCGGCCGAACCCCGCCGCCGTTCTGACCATGACCAGACCCAGCGACGTCCGGCGTGAGGGTGTGTGCAGCGGCTGCAGCGCGGCCGGCATCTTCGCCGTGCAACGGTGCCGCAGATGCTACGACGCGGCCGACGTCACCATCACCTGTTCGCGTTGCGGCGTCGAGACTCGCACCGTCCCGGGAAGGCTGCGGCTGTGCACCGATTGCCACGATCACGAACCGCAGCGGCTGTGGGGATGGCTGGGCAACCGCGTGTCGGTCCGCAACGGACAGCTGCCGACGTGGTTCTTCACCGCCGCGACGGAATGGGTGGCAATGGCGCACGCCAAAACGGTGATCAGGCACCTGTTGCTCATCGAACGACTGATCCTTACCGGCATCTGCCGCCCAGACGACCTGATCACGACCTTGCGTGTCGAGCCCGGAAGCCGACGCACCGCCGCGATGCTCGGTGACTTTTTCACCCGCCACCGCGTACGCGCCGACAGCACCGACACCGAAGTGCAGTCATGGAGACAAGGGCGGCTTGACCGCTTGCCGCCCAGACTCAGACCCGCCGGCCGGCAGTTCGTCGACTACCTGGTCGTTCAACAGCGCCGCGCCCGGCTCTACGGCGGGGCCAGCCTCAGCGACACCACGATCGCCCACCGCATCAACGTCCTGCTCCAGCTCGCCGATTACCTCGATGCCCGGGTCATCGACGACTGGGCTGCCGTGACCGCCGAGGATCTGGAGGGGTTCCTCACCGCCAACGCCGCCCAGCGCATTCCGGCGCTGCGCGCCTTCTTCGCCTTCGCCCGACGTCGGAAGATCACTCTGATCAACCCGGCCGCCGACCTGCGCCGCAGCCAGCGCAAGGGGTACGCCGGTTTGCTGATCGAACCTGCCCGCCAGCGGCAACTACTAAACCGGTGGCGGCGAGAGGACACCGACCCACGCGAACGCGTGGTCGGCCTGTTGTGCCTGCTCCACGCGGCCACCAACAGCGACCTTCGCATGCTCACCCTCGACGACATCGACCTCGACCAGGCAACTGTTCGACTGCGCAATCGCCGCCATCCGGTGCCGCTCGACCCGCTGACCATCGACGCGATCCGCTCCTGCCTGCAGCAGCGCTCGACCACAGCGCCCGACAACCGGTTTCTGCTCGTGACACACCAGAGCCGGCAGCACAACAAGCCCTGCTCCATCGGCTTTCCCGTGCGGATCCTGACGACGGTCTCCCTCACGCCTCAGGTCCTGCGTCAGACCAGGCTGTCCGATCTCGCCCAGCGCGCCGACCCGCGCATGCTGGCCGCAGCCATCGGAATCACCAGAAAGGCAGCCCTGCACTACACGATCGGCAACGTCCATCGTGCCGAACTCGCCTTTCCAGAAGCCGGCGATCAGACACGGCCGCACGATCTCGACCAAGAACGACAGCATCCGTCGGACCGCCGAGCCCAGTAAAGCGTGCTTTGACACGACGATCTGCAGCCCACCGCGATAGCCCGCCTGGCACGCGCACGCAAAAGACGGCAGGAGAACGCCACAGGGCCCCGCAGCGACATCGTGACCCGGCACTGAACGGACGGCGATCACGAAGCCCGAGGTTCGCACCGTCGCTAATCGCATCTGCGCGCTGCCAGCAACGGAAACCGGGAGCGCTCAGTTGATGGCGACCGTAGCGCCCGACACGAATCGCCATCACCTTACTGTGATGATCCGAACACGCAAAAGCGCAAGTTGCGACCTTCGGAGCAAACCTCGCCTACCCGCCCTACGGGGTCGCGCCAAACACCGCCACGGTCTAGCTTCGGCGGCAGGTTGTCCGTCTCTCCGACGGAACGAGCCGTCGGAGAGACGGACAGTTCGCAGCCCGGGTGCGCCAACACCCCGGCCGCAATCGCCCTCATTCCTATCCAGAGGAGAATCCATGAGGACACGAACCAGACTACTCGCCAGCACAGCGGTCGCCATTCTCGTCGTGACCGCATTGGCGAACCCGGCGAGCGCCAGCCCGTCGCTGCGTGACCCGTCGCTCGCCTCGTTCCAGGGGCGCACCATCGACCTGTCCAAGAGCTGGCAAGGTGCCCAGGTCTGCGCCGTCCTGTCCCGCAGCGAGGTGCGCTGCTACGCCACGAACGAGCAGGCAACCGCCGACTTGGCCCCTCGCATCAGCTCGACCGGCACGACACGGTCCGCCGGTCCCATCGGCACCTTCGCGTGGAATGGTTGCGACAACAGCTGGATCTGCATCTGGGAGCATGCGAGCTTCCAGGGTCGCAAGCTCCAGTTCAACGACGAGTACTGGCACGACCTGGACGAGTGGGGCTTCAAGGACCAGACCTCCTCGTGGACCAACAACCAGGGCGGCAGTTGGACCGGGTGCTCGGGCAGCGACAACGGCACCCTTGGCGACGGGGCGGGCGACAACCGCAATATGGGTGCCTGCACCGCGTCGGCGAACCTCGGCAGCTACAACGACAGGGCCGAGCACATCCACGGCTGACGTGCTGACCTGAGCGGCACCGCCTCGACCCTCGGGTGGGTGGCGTCTTCGGCGCCACCCACCCGAACGCTGTCAACGCGGCATTGCGGCGTACTCGGCGACCAGGTAGGACCGGTAACTGATTACCGCAGGTATGGTCACGTTCAGCTTTCCCGCCGTCGTGGTCAACATCTCCTCATACCCCAGCAGCGCGCCGGTGCCGGAATCGACGATCACGGTGTACTGGGCAGGCAGGCCGTGAGCGTCTGACACGATCGAGAACGCCTCCCCGGGACGCCCAGCCCGGTCCGTGACGCTCCCGCTCACCGTGACGCCCGGAAGGTCAGCGAGCAGCCGGAGTACCGCAGCGCGCTGCGCCGGGTTCAGCAACCGCACACCGGCGAGCTCGGCGACGTCCTCCAGATACTGCACCGGCGCTTCGTGCGCCGAGGCACCCGCCGTCAGCCACTGCCGCAGTACCCCGGCGTCCGTCGGTACCGAACCCTGGAAGCGGCTGTAGAAGCCACCGGTGGTGAAGTCGCGCACCTCCTCTGAGGAGTCGATACGGCCACCTCCCCGCTGCCACTCCCGCCGGTCGGCGTCAGTCCGGAACGTCGGCGGCAGTTCCTTCTTGACCATCCGCCCGGCGTCGTCATCGGTTCGCCAGGACCGCCACTGCTGCGGCACCACAGCAGACGTCGTCCGGCCGCCGGAGATCGACGAGTTCAGGAACCAGTTCGTCGACTCCAGGTACTCCACCGTCCCCGCCGGCTGCTGGGCTGCCGGCTGTGCCGCCGCCAGCGCGGCCAGGCGTCGCAACCGGGCGCTGGCCGGCTCCTCGCTCACGGGCGGCCCGTAGTTCAGGATCGCCGGCGTAGCCGCGAACGCTGGCTGCGGCTGCCGGAACGTCTCCAGCGCCACCCCGCCAGCCGCCACCGCCAGGACCACCGCGCCGGCCGCCGCCAACACGAAACGGCGCCGCGGATGCCCTAGCCTGACGCTGCCCACAGCGCGATCAGAGGCAAGGATGCGGCCCAGATCCCGCACGCGGCTGTTCTCGTCGGCTGGACGGACGTGTCGTGCTGGATCCAGTCCGCCCAGCAGCTGGCGCACCTCATTGACGGCCTTCATCTCATGTACCCCAATTCGACATCGACGGCGTCGCCCGCGTTGCCCGCTGCACCCCGTCACCCACCACGTCCAGTTGCATTCGAAGCCGGCGGCGAGCCCGCATCAGCCGCATCGCACACGTCGCTCGGGACTGGCCGAGAGCGACCGCAGCCTCAGCGACACTCAGCCGTTCCCAAGCCACCAGCCGCAAGATCTCTTGATCCGCGGCGGACAGCCGGCCGAACGCCACCGCGACGTCACGCTGGCTGACCACCTCGTCCGCATGATCCACACTCACCGACCGGCCCGGCTCCGCCGCGACCCTCAGCGCCAGTTCCTGCCACCGCCGCTGGCCCCTGGCCTCGTTCGACAGCACCAGACGAGCCACCCCGTACAGCCACGGCAACGCCGACCCTGCCGGAACGTCACGCAGACGTCGCCACGCGACGAGGAAGACCTCGGCAACAACATCACCGACGTCCGACCCGCCGACCCGCCGAGCGACGTACCGCCACACGTCCCCGTAATGACGCTCGTACAGCTCGGTGAACTGCTTCTCCGCGACGTCCATGGCACCTCCTACCGTGTTTATGTCCGGCACCAGCCACAACGTCACACCCAGCAACGAACGAATCACCCGATAGCGCCTGCCTGGGCGGCCAGCAGGGGCAGCGCCGGTTGCCGACGTCGGCGCTCCGAGGTTTCGATCGGCAATCTCCTGCCGCATCCTGACGTCGACCGGTGGCTGGGAGTTCGGCGCCTTCCTGATGAACCAGGCTGGAGCTGCCGCCTTTCTCCACCTCGATCGAGTAAAGCCGCTGGTGATGCCGCGGCGGCTGCGTCGCCTCAGTCCTCGCACCTGGTCGTGCGGCGAGGCCGCACGATGCCGGGTACTGCAGTAGCGAAGAGTCCGGCCCCAGTGGTTCGTGGTCGATGCCAGCGGGGCGGGCGACGCGCTCCTCCCGGCGCTGGCCGTGGCATCGTCGCGGCGCTCGCCGCTGCCACGGACTGCACGTCGGCAGTCGGGCTGTCCGATTTCACGGGGCACCGGTACCGCACGACACACGCCGTGGCGGCATGTGCGGCCTTAGCATGGCGACATCCCGCCTGCCCCTCTCCACGGGTCCGACACGTCGGGCGTGAGGCCGCGCAGGCCGCGCCCGGTGGCTCGGTCTTGGCCCGCGGTGACCGCATCGCGCTCTACAGGCAACCAGGCCAACAACGCCGATGCCGACGCGAACGAGCGATGCAAGACGTGTCGGCGTTGTCGTAGTGCAGCGGCAGCGGCCACAGGTCGTTGCTGACGCGCTCCCACCACAGGCGGTGGACGGCATCAGCCGCATCGGCTCCAGCAACGAGTCGATGTCGCGGTAGCCGTACTCGAATCCGTGACGCGGGCGTGGTCCCAGTCCTCGCTCGTCGCCGTAACCGAACAGCAGCGCCGCGGAGCGGGCCAACTCCAGCCCTACCGCCCGGATGCGAAGGCGATCCCGGTCGAGCAACGCCGACACCAAATCCTGATCCCACAACACTTTCAGATGTGGAAATCGCCGTACGTGGAGCAGAAGGCTGCACCACCTGTGGACGGAAGGCAGCAACTCGCACACCTTGGGTGGAATGTGTGCGTTTTGGAGAACGGATCCAGGACCAGTCCCTGTCGCGGGCAGCCGGCCGCGATGGCCCGTAGCGGCAGGTCGACGGGAAACGGCGCTACGTGTGACCCGCGGTAGGGGCGTGTCGCGATCCGCCACACGTCTCCGGGATTGCGCCCGCTCGGGTGGGTCGCGGTGTGGGCGTGACCGAGCGGGACGAGGTTGCCTCGCCCGGCCCGTGGCTCGACGCCGACGTCGCCGGCGCGGTACTTGCCGGCGCCGTAGGTGGTGTTGCCCCGGCGACGGGCGGTGGCGTCGACTCCGCCGCTGTGGCCTTTACGCGCGCCGCCGAAGACGCGGGTGCCGTCGGCGGCTTCCGGCCGAGCCAGTGGTACCCGGATCGGGTCCAGGTTGAAGTAGTAGGAGTGGGATTTGGTGAGGAGAAACAGCAGTTCGTAGGTGGTGGATAGGCGGTCGCGCACGGACTCTGGCATCGGGTTGGTCTTGGACCAGATGATCGCGTTGCGTAGCCACCATTGGCGTGACTGCGGGGTGAACGCGACCCGCCAGGGCACCCCGACGAGGTTCTTCGCTGGGAGGGCGTCTTGCGCCCGCGGGCGTGGTGGTCGGAGCCCTCCCGGCTGTGGGCGGCCGGCCATCGGCGCCCCACCGGAGGCGCTGCTGTAGCAGTCGCCGAGGTTCACCCAGCAGGTGCCCGCTGGTGTGAGGATCCGTCTGGCCTGGTCGAAGACCGCGACGAGGTGGTCGAGGTAGTCGTCCAGGGTCGCTTCCAGCCCGTACTGCGGGTCGATCCATCGGGCCCGGCAGGCGGGGCAGGTGCTGCCGTTGACGCGGCGAACGCGCCCGGTCCGGTGCGGACAGGCGGGATCACCGCCAGCCCAGGCGCCGGTGCCGTAGTCGCGCAGACCCCAGAACGGTGGGCTGGTGACGATGCAGTCGACGCTGGAGTCCGGCATTGCTGACATCACCCGGGCGGCGTCGCCGAGATACAGGGTGACGGGACCGGACCGGTGGTACTCGTAGCCGGACAGTCGGCCGGCGGGCATCGTGTCGCTCATGCGGGCACCTGCCATCGGTTCGGGCACAGCAGCAGCCGCAGCGCGGTCGCGGCTTGTTGTGGGAGGACGCCGTTGCCGAGCACCCGTAACGCGGCGGTGCGCGGTAACCCGAGCGTGGGGTCGGTGACGTGACCGGCGTTCAGACCCATGAGCCACTCGACGAACGGTGGCGCGAGGACCGGCTTGCCGTGCGTGCCGACCTGTGTGGGCGTCGGTGCGGGCCGGCCGATGAGCAGTTCCCAGCGGGCGACGGCGGCGGCGTAGACGCCCCACCGCCGCTCATCGAGGCGCCCCAGGCCGCCGGTGAGGTCGGCGACGGTGGTGCGCAGGTCGGCGCCACCGTCGCCGTGCCGTCCGGGACCACGCGCGTCGGACGCGCGTGGGGTCGGCAGGGTACGCCCGGGTACCCGCACCGCCGCCGATGGCAGGGTCAGGTCCCCGTGTGAGCCGCGTTGTCCTGGGCAGCCTTTCGTGCCGTCGGTGGCTTTCGGGGTGGGTAGCAGCACCTGCGACAGTGGCGGGCGGAACCCGGCGCCGGCCCGCCGCCCCGCGGTGCCGGTGTCGCTGGCGCGCGGGGTCGGTAGCAGGGGGCCGGGCACGCCCGCAGCCGAGTGACCGCTGGCCGCCGCCGACGGCGGTGGGGCCTGGGGTTTCGGGGGTTTCCCGCCGTGGTGGGGCCGGTAGCCGTGGACCGCTGATTCGAGGGTTGGTCTCCAGGTGTCGCGGTGGGTGCCGCTCATGTAGCCGGTGCCGCCTGCGGCGGTCGGGGTGGGCAGGAGTTGCCCGGCGACGCCGGCCAGGCTCGGCCGGCGTGCCGCGCCCGCCGACGGGGACCGGTTCGACCCGTAGGGCTGTGCGGTGGGTGTGGGGAGCAGGTGGTGGCGGGTGCCGCCCGGTTCGATGACGTCGGGTAAGCCGTGCTGGTGGCCGGGGCCTTTGCCGTCACGGGCGCAGGGAGTCGGCAACGTCCGCATCCCCTCGTTCGGTGGGGGTTGCCAGCAGGAACAGCCGGTCGCGTCGGTGGGCGGCGCCGATGTCGGATGCGCGTAGGCATAGCCAGCTCGTGTCGTACCCGATCTCGGCCAGGTCACGGTGGACGACGTCGAAGCCGCGCCGCAGGAGTGCGGCGACGTTCTCCACGAACAGCAGGCGCGGTCGAAGAACGCGAACGGCTGCGGCGACGTGTGTCCAGACGCTGGAGTGCTCCCCGGTGATGCCGGCCCTCTTGCCGGCGTTGCTGATGTCCTGACAGGGGAATCCGGCGGTGACGATGTCGACCGGTGCGACTCTGGCCCAGTCGACGGTGCGGATGTCACCGAGGTTCGCGACGTCGGGCCAGTGGTGGCGCAATACGGTGACGGCGTGCCGGTCGGTCTCGGCGTACCAGGCGAGACGGCCGCCGAGCACCAGTTCGACGGCCAGGTCGAGGCCTCCGTAACCCGAACAGACCGATCCGATCCGCGGTCCGTTGGTATGCGCACCGCTCACGCCACCTCCCGCTGTCCCGCGTCGGCCGGAGCCGAGTTCGGGACGTCGTGCGGGCACGTCCACGGCCCGCACCCCGGCGTGTCCGCCGCCTGCGTGCGTGGGCGCAGCACCACCTCGTCGAGAGGCACCCGCTGCCGGTGCAGGAAGAACTGCCCGCGCAGCGGATGCCCGGCCGCGTTGGCCCGCGCGGAGCCGTTACGGATCGCATGGTCGAACGCGACGGCGTCCGCCCACTCGGTCGGACTGTTCTCGCGAAGCGCGAGCCAGAAACCGTCGTCGTGGAACGGGCACCCCACACACGACGAGCGCGGGGTGTCCCCGAGACCCTGCTGGTGGAGGTAACGCAGGCAGTCCTCGCGTCGCCAACCGAGATCGAGCAAAGGGAAGACGTTGCGCATGTAGCCGACATCGGCATCGCGGGCCCGGCCGATCTCGTCCAGGCTGATCCCGATCGCGATGTCCGCCCGTACGCCGGCCGGTACCCGGGCCGGGTGTGGGTAGCCGAGCCGTCGCCGAACCTCGACCTTGATGGGTTTGATCTTGTATTCGCCGGTGCACTGTCGCCGGGCCATGCCACGCTCGCCGTTCGGTCCGAGCGTGTACAGGGGCATGCTGGCGAAGCGGTGCGTCGGGTCGAGAGCGTCAGCCCGGATGTCACCGGTACGGACGCGCACGATCTCGATGCCGACCTGGTCGGCGATCTCCGTCAGCCGGTCCAGATGCCGGTAGACGGCGGCCGGCTCCCACGAGGTGTCGGCGAAGATCGCCGCGTCGAACCCAGTAATGTCGCCCTGGGCTGCCAACAGCAGAAGCGTCGAGCTCTGCACCCCGGCGCCGAGAGACAGCAGTCGAGTCGTCGGTGCGGTCATCGGGCCTCACCCTCCCCCGGGGGCTGGGGGAGCGGCTTGGCCAGGACGATGACGTCTTCGTGGGCGATCAGGTGCATCGGCACCCCGGCGGCCCTCGCCTTGCGTACGGCGGAGAGTTGGAAGAAGCTCGGCCGGGCGATCAGCCGTCCGCCGCGGACGGCGGCGAGCAGCGCCACGCACCGCTCGATCGGGACGAGGCCGGCGGCGGTCCCGGCGCCGATGACCGCGGACGGCAGGTCGACCAGTTCGCCGCGTTTGCGCCAGGGCCGGGCGGTGACTACGACGATCCCGCCGGGGGTGAGCAGGGTGGCGCAGCCGGCGAGGATCTCGGCGAATCCCTCGGCGAGGCCGGGCAGGTCGCGGTAGGCGAGGTTGCCCTTGTCGGTGCCGTCGTTGTAGGTGTTGTCGGACTTGTGCACCCCGGCGCCGGCTTGCGGGCGGACCAGTCCGTGCACGGTCGGCCCGTACGGCGGTGAGGTCACCACCAGGGACACCCGTCCGGCCAGCGCGGCCGGCAACAGGCTGGTGATGCGGGTGGCGTCGCCACGCACCACCGACGCCCGCCCGGTGGCGCCCTGGGTATGGGCGTGGGCGATGTTGGCGTCGGCGATGTCGCTCCACGTGCTCTCGTACTCGACGCCGATGGCGTCCCGGCCGAGATGCGCGGCCTCGACCAGGGTGGTGCCGATGCCGCACATCGGGTCGAGCACGAGGTCGCCGGGTGAGGTGTAGGAGTCGATGGCGTGCGCGGCGATCGCCGGCAGCATCCGCGCCGGGTGCCGGACCGAGTCCGGCACGTACCGGCCGCGGCGCTGCACCGGCCCGGTCAACTGGGCGGTCGCCCACACCGACAGGCCCTGCGGGCCGGGAGCAGCCCGGCGGTGTCCGTGGGGGCTGGCGCTCGTGGCGGAGGCAATCGTGGGCTGGTTGGTGGAGTCGTTGTCGTCCGGGTCGGGTGCGGCGATCGGGGTGATGGGCCTAGGCACGGGCGTCACCACCCCGTCGGCGCCGCGGCGTGGGCGGCTGGGTCTGGCTGAACACGAAACAGTCGGCGTGCACCCGCAGATGCGCGACCGCCCACCGCTGGCCGTCCTCGCCAGCCGTGAGAGCGAGCAGTTCCTCGTCGCTGGCGAAGTAGGTGAACTGGTCGCCGTCGGCCTCGGCGGCGACGGCGACGATGTGCTGCAGGTAGCCGAGCCCGGCGGCGGAAGCCGCCGCGACCAGGGGTCGGAAGTCCTCCGGAGTGGTAGGCGTGCCGGCCCGGGTGCCGACCACCAGGACGAGGCAGCCGCCTGGGCGCAGCAGCCGCGCGCACGCGGCGAGCAGCCAGGCCAGGCGGACACGGTTGGCCGCGTCACCCGAGCGGTCCAGGGGCCAGCAGGCGACCACCAGGCTGGTGACGCCGGCGACGCTGGCGTCCGCGTCCGCGCTCGGGGGCGGGGCGGGGACCGGCGGGCGACCCGGCGGGATGGTCGGGTCGGTGAGGTCGTCGCCGAACCAGGCGGCCAGGTCGGGCGGCTCCGGCCCGTCCGGGTCGGCCCCGGTCGCCTCGTCGAGGCCGGTGTCGGTCTCGCCGTCGGGTTGGGTGCCCCGCGGGGTGGCCGGGCCGATGATCAGCGAGGCCGTGTCGGTGAACCACGCTGTGTGGTGCCGGCGTTGTCCGCGCTGGCAGGCGGCGGTCAGGGTGTGGCCGTCGGTGAGGTCGACGACCGCCTCGCCGGGCCGGCTGTACGCGGATATCAGTCGGTAGGCCAGGCGGGCGGGAACGCTGGTGGTGGGGTCGTCGCCGCGGGCGGTGCGCCACACGGTGATCGGCACCGGCGGGTCGCCGGCAACCAGATCGACCAGGAGAGTCGGGTCGGCGCTGCCGGTCTGGGCCGGGTCGCCGTGGGGCTGCGGGGTGTGCGGTGTGGATCGACTCATGCGATGTCGGCTCCGCGCCGCGCCGTGATGCGCTGACACCCACCAACCGGGGTTTGTCAGACCTGGCGAACACCCCGGACTCTGACAAGCGTCCTCGGTGTCTGACAAGGCGCCCGCAAGGGCATGACAGCTCGGTTTGTGTCCTGATACCTGGCTGACGTGCCGAGCGCACGGCGGGCGACGGCATGGATCTCAGCGACCCGCACTGTCAGATCCGCCGGAGTCTCTCTCGCGGCGCCGGACCGGTCGTCACGCTCTGTATCGCGGTGACGGAGCGGCGGAAGGCGTCGGCAGGCTCGGACACCGTGTGGCCGCCGGATGTCGCGGCGACGCTGGCACCTGCCGATGGGCGGGCGCCGGGTGGCGGGCGCGGCAGTTCGGTATTGCCGCGGCACCTCCGGCAGTTCGGCACCTGGCAGTCTGTCGGCACTTTCCGGCGACTCGACAGCACCGCGGCAGTCCCGGCTGTCCGGCGGTGCCGTGTCGCAGTTCGGCAGTTCGGCAGTTCGCCTCACATCCTCGGCCGGCGCGCTCGGCCACCCGGCCGCGACGCGCCGCTGGCGTCGGTCGCGGCGCTGGAGGCCGGGCTATGTCCATCGCTCCGGTCGCCCGAGCAGCACGTGAACGCCGGCCGCGCGAAGGCGCCGGGCGAGCAGCTCGGCGCCTGTCCGCCGTCCACCTCCACTACGTCCGGAGCAACTACGCCGCGACGGAACCTCGGATGGCAGGACCGTTGTTCTTTCGTTCGGGAAGAGGGTTGTCAGAGCCTTGTCAGATCGCGGTCTCGGATCACGGTGAGCTTCCCGCAGCGTTGTCAGTTTTCCCACGCCCACTGAACGGGTCGGCCCTCCAGGATCGGCGGTGGAGGACGGTCAGGTTACGGCGAGCCTGACAAGGCAGCTCACGACCATCACCCCACTCTGAAAGGATTCCTGACAATCGATTCCTTGTCATATTTCCAATTCTGACAGTGAATGCCTTGTCAGATTGGGTGAGCGTTTCGCGTGGGCAGCGGGCATTCCCGTTGACCTGCTTCGTCAGACCGTTGTGAGGGGGCTGTGGCGCACTGGGTGCTGTTCGCCGTTCCTGCGGCACATCCCTGCTGCCTTTGGTTTGGAGCCCCATCCGATGAGCGAGTCCGACCTTCGTGACGACTGGCCGGCGTCCGCGCTGCGGGCCGCCGACAAGGCGTTCGCGGCGCTGACCGTCGACCCGGCGCCACTGACCCTCGACTGTGCCGTGCTCACCGGTGCCGGCCCGCCCGGCACTACCGGCTCGGCAGGCACCGGCACTACCGTGTCCGGCACTCGCGGCACCGCCGATTCCGGCACTGCCGAATGTGGCACGTCCGTGTTCGCCGGCGGTGCCACAGCCGCTGCCGGATGCGCCGGCAGCACCGCCGGTGATTTCGGCGCGGCGGCACCTACCGGCACTGATCTTGATTTGCCGCCCGGTGAGGTGCCGTTGCCGGTACTGCGGGACTGGTTGATGGCGCATCCGAGCGCTTACGCCGCCCGTGACGCTGTGTGGCGGGAGCTGATCCGCCGCGCCCGGCAGGGCCGACCGGAGTGGGTGATCGCCGCCGTCGGGATGGCCATGCCGGCGCTCGTGGCCATGGCCGGCAGCCTCGCCGCCGGGTACCACGGCGACCCGGCCGACATCGACGCGGAGATTCTCACCGGATTCTTGGAGGGCTTGCGCGGCGGCGTGGACCCGGGCCGCGACGCTCCGCACGCCAGCCTGTGCTTCGCCGCGTGGCGCGCCGGGCGGGACCTTCGCCTGGCCCAGCGGGAGTACCCGCTCGTCGACGACATCGAGCACGCCGTCGCCGAGTCCCGCCTGCCGCGTCACCCGTACGGGCACGTCGACCTGTTGGTGTACCGGGCCGAGGCTCTCGGGGTCATCGACGGCGAGGACGTCGAGCCGTACATCGCGATCCGCCTCGCCCGGCGCACTCCCGCCTTGGTCGCCGAGGGACTGGGTATCGAAGTGGATGTGCTGCGGATGCGCCTCAACCGGGCCGACACCCGGCTGGCGTGGGCGCTCGACGTCGGCCTTCTAACCGGTCCGCTGTCCCCGCGGCTGCGCGACGAGTTGGCCCGACGTCACGACATCCGCGCCAAGATCCGGGCCGGTAAGGCCGGCCCGCGCCACCGTGTGAGCTCCGCCGCTGCGGCGGCCTGACGACGCATTCCCCTGCTCGGGCCCGGCGTGACCATCGCGCCGGGCCCGAACCATGCCCACCACCCGGCGCCGCTCCCACCCCGAAACCCGCTACAGGGCGACAGGCGCCGCGGACGCGGCCGACTGCCCGAGCGGGCCGCCGGACGCGGGATCCGACCAGAGTGACAACGCATTCGACAGGCACGAGCACAGCGCCGGTTCACGCCCGCACCGGGTAGACACCTATCGCCCTCGATACGCCAGTCCGCCTGCCCTGTGAGATCCACGGGTGCCCTGTCAGATCTCTGGGTGTTCGCCATGTCTGACAAAGCCCGGTTGGTGGGTGCAGTGGTTTCCCGCCGGCGCCATCGATGGCCCGGGCCCCGGGGGACGCTGCCCGCCGTCGGGCTAGTGGGAGGCACGCGCGTGTCGTGTGGCCCCGGGTGCCGCGCCCCTTTTGATGCGCTGACACCACATCGAAACCGCCAAACCCATGAGGGAGGACGAGCTCCTCCCGGGGATTTCCCCACGCGGTTCGCCCGTTCACCTCCCGCCACGCCCGGCGGCGGTTCCTACCCGTCTTCCGATATTCGCCCCAGCGCGCACCCTTTGCAGGTGCGGCGCGGGGCGGGAGGTGAGAGTCCCAATGTCACGCACGCGACTTCCGCGCGCCCGCACGTTCCTGTCCCGCCGCGCCGTTACGCGGCGCCGCACTCCGCGCCGGGCCGGCGCCGTCGCCGTTCATGTGGTCACCGTCGCGATCCTGGTCGCCGTGCCCTCCGCCGCGTTGGCGGACCCGGGCACCCCGGTCTATCTCGCGGCCAACTCGTTGCCGCAGGTCATCGCGAACATCCAGACCTGGATCATGGGGATCCTGGGCGCGGTGGCCACGCTGTTCCTGGTCCTTGCCGGGGTCTACTACGCCACCGCGGGCGGTGACCCCGCCCAGGTCGACAAGGCCAAGGGCGCCTTGAAGAACGCGCTGGTGGGCTACGGCCTGGCGGTGCTCGCGCCGGTGCTGCTGCAAATCGTCAGAGGCATCGTCGGGGGCTGAGGCATGGGCTGGCTGTTCCCGGTCGCCGACATCCTCGAGGCGGTCATGCGGTGGGTCGCCGCGGCGATCCTCGCGTGCTTCGACGCGGTCCTCGGCGCGATCGCGAGATTCCTGTTGATCACACCTGACGTGACGGGCCTGCCGCAGGTGCGGGCCCTCACGGGCCGTGCCACCTGGATCGTGGACACGGTCTTCGTCCTCGCGTTCGTCACCGCCGGGATCCTGGTCATGGTTTCCGGCGGCGACGAGCGGTCCCGCTACACGGTCAAGGACCTTGCCCCACGCCTGGTCGTGGGGTTCGTCAGCGCCCACTTCTCCCAGCTGCTGTGCGGCATGGCCATCGGCGTGGCGAACGGTCTGACCGAGGCGTTGTCCGAACCCGGCCACAGCCCCGACGGGGCGTTCACCGCGATCAACACGCACGTCCACGCCGCCGCCGCGGAAGGATCGGGGCTGCCGGCGCTGCTGTTCGCGGTCATCGCGCTGCTCATCACGGTGCTGCTCGCCATGACCGCGTTCAGCCTGATCGTGCGGCTGACCACCCTGCTGGTCCTCACCGCTGCGGCGCCGCTCGCCCTGGCCTGCCACGCGCTGCCGCAGACCGACGGCCTGGCCCGGTTGTGGTGGCGCGGCTATACCGGCTGCCTCGCCACGCCGGTGCTGCAGGCGCTGATGCTGCAGGCCGGGCAGTGGATGCTGCTCGACCCGCGGCACATGCTGCCCGCGCTGGGGCTGCCCGCCGAACCGGGACCGGTGCTGAACCTGTTCGTGGTCATGGTGCTGCTCTGGTACACGGTCAAGATCCCCGGCCTGGTCGGCCGGTACGTGTCCCAGTCCGGGCGCAACACCAGCTTCCTCGGCGCGGTCGTGCGCGTCGTGGTCGTCCAGCAACTGTCCAGGGCCGTTCCCGGCCTCGGCCGAGCGCGGGTGATGGCCCGATGACCGACACCCGCGACGAGGTGGTCCGCGCCCGCATGCCCGCGGACGTGGACGCACCGGACAAAGTCTTGTATGGCCTGACCTTCCGGCAGCTGGCGATCCTCGCCGTCGCCGCCGTGGTCTTCTATGGCGGCTGGCGGTCGCTGCACACCCTGCTGCCCGTCGCGCTGCTGATCGGTGCCGGCGTGGTGCTCGGCGGTCTGGTGTTCGGCCTGGCCGTCGGGCGCCGCGACGGGCTCCCGATGGACCAGTGGCTGCTCGCCTCGATCCGCCACCAGCGGGCGCCGAAGGCGTTGTCGACCACCGACACGACCAGCCGCCTCCCCGACTGGGTGGACGCCACGGCGGGGCGGATGCCGCTGCCCGCCCCGCTGCGGCTGCCGGCGACCGCGATCGCCGACGACGGTGAGATCGCCCTGCCGGGAGCGTCGGCGGCGATCGTCGCGGCCACCACCGTCAACCTCGCCCTGCGCACCCCCGGCGAGCAGCAGGCCCTCGTGGACACGTTCGGCCGCTGGCTCAACAGCCTGTCCACGCCGACGCAGGTGGTGGTCTCCGCGCAGCCGGTCGACCTGGCCAGCCACGCCACCGGCCTGGAGGCGACCGCCCACCGGCTGCCGCACCCAGCGCTGGAGGCCGCCTGCGCCGACCACGCCCGATTCCTCGACGACCTCGCGCACCGACGTGATCCGCTGCGCCGGCAGGTCCTCATCGTCACCCGCGCCCCCGCCGGCGGGCGGGGCGGGCACGCCGCCCGCCGCCGCGCCGACGACACCGTCCGGTCGCTGTCCGGGCTCGGGGTGAGCACCCGAGCCCTGGACGGCGACGCCGCGACCGCCGCGATCGCGGCCTGCGCCGACCCATACCGGCCGCCCCGCACCGGCGGCCTCGCCGCCCCAGACACCGTCATCACCGCGCCTGCGGCGAGCAGGCAGAAACCCCGAAGGGAATCATCATGAACTGGAGACCGCTCGGCCCGACGGCCCGAGGCCGGACGGGCACTGCGGCGCTGCCCCCCACCGGAGGTGTGGCGGGGGTTGTGGCGCCGGCGTCGGTGGAGGTGACTCCCCGCTTCCTGCGGGTTGGCGACGGGTACGCGGCCACGCTGGTGGTGACCGGGTATCCGGCCGAGGTCGGGCCGGGCTGGCTGGAACCTTTGCTGGCCTGGCCGGGCCGGCTCGACCTCGCCCTGCACATCGACCCGCTGCCCGCCCCGGTCGCCGCGTCCCGGCTGCGCACCCAGCGCGCCCGCCTCGAATCGTCCCGCCGGGCCGGCAGCGAGAAGGGCAAGCTGTCCGACCCGTACGTCGAGGCCGCCGCCGAGGACGCCGCCGACCTGGCCCAAAGGTTGGCCCGGGGTGCTGCGAAGCTGTTCCGCGTCGGCCTGTACCTGACGGTGCACGCCCGCACCGAGGCTGAGCTGTTGGAAGCGTGCGCGCAGGTGAAAGCCGCCGCCGCCTCCACGCTGCTGGAGGTGCAGCCGGCGACGTGGCGGCACCTGGCCGGCTGGACCACCACCCTGCCCCTGGCCACCGATTCGCTGCGGATGCCGCGCACCATGGACACCCAGGCCCTCGCCGCCGCGTTCCCCCTTGCCAGCCCGGATCTGCCGGCGCCGCTGCCGGGTGATCCGCCGGTCTGCGGCGGGGTGCTCTACGGCGTCAACCCCGCCTCCAACGGGATCGTCTGGTGGGACCGGTGGAGCCAGGAGAACTACAACAGCGTCGTACTCGCGCGGTCGGGGGCCGGCAAGAGCTACTTCGTGAAGTTGGAGGTCCTGCGCAACCTGTACCAGGGCGTCCAGGTCGCCATCGTGGACCCTGAAGACGAATACTCGCGGCTTGCCGAAGCGGTCGGCGGCACGGTGGTCCGGCTCGGCATGCCCGGCGTGAAGATCAACCCGCTGGATCTGCCGGTCGGGGACCACCGCCCGGATGTGCTCACCCGCCGCGGGCTGTTCTTGCACACCGTCGTCTCCGTGCTGGTCGGGCACCCGCCGCCGGCGGAGCGGGCCGCGCTGGACCGGGCGATCCTGGCCGTGTACCGGCAGGCTGGCATCACGGCTGACCCGCACACCCACACCCGGCCGGCACCGCTATTGAGCGACCTGGTGGGTTGCCTGGAAGCCGACCCGGAGCCGGCCGCCGCGCAGTTGGCCGCCCGACTGGCCCCGTGGGTGCACGGCAGCTTCGCCGACCTGTTCAACGGCCCCACCACCCACACCCCGATCGGACACCTCGTCGTGTGGAGCCTGCGACACCTGCCCGACGAACTCCGCACCATCGGCACCCTGCTCGCCCTGGACCACATCTGGCGTCAGGTCGACCTACCCCGCCAGTCCCGGACGGCGGCGACACCGCCGGTGCGCCGCCTCGTCGTCGTGGACGAGGCGTGGCTGCTCATGCGCGACGGCGAGGGCGCGAGGTTCTTGTTCCGCATGTCGAAGGCCGGCCGTAAACGGTTCGCCGGCCTAACCGTCGTCACGCAGGACGTGGCGGACGTGCTGGGCACCGAACTGGGCCAGGCCGTGGTGTCCAACGCCGCCACGCAGGTGCTGCTCAAGCAGGCCCCGCAGGCCATCGACACGGTCGGTGACGCGTTCGGCCTGACCGGCGGGGAACGGCGGCTCCTGCTCGCCGCCCGCCCCGGACAGGGGCTGCTCATCTGCGGCGTCGCCCGTACCGGATTCGAGTCGATCAGCTCCGAGCAGGAACACGCCGTGTGCACCACCAACCCCGCCGATCTCATCGACGACCGAGAAGACGAGGACGACCTGTGACACCCCTACCCCCGACACCACCACACCCGCGGACCGGCTCGGCGCCCGCCCTGCACCGGGCGGGCGCCGACCTGCTGACCGTGCCCGAACCCGAGCTGTCGCCGCCCGCGCGGTGGGTGTGGCATGCCGGCGCCTGGGCCATCGACCGGCCGTGGCTGGCCGCCGTCGCCGCCGCATGCCTGGTGGCGTGGATCGCCGGCCGCAACCTGCTCGCCTCGTGGCGGCACCGCCGCCACGCCACCGGCGCCAGCCTGGTCACGATCGCCCCACCGCCGGAGGTGGACCCGCACAGCTCGGCGGCGTTCCTGGCCAACCTCGCCGGCACGCTGACCCCGATACGGTGGCGGCGGCTGCTGTACGGGACCCCGCACGTGGCCTGGCAGTACACCTGGTCCGGGCGGCAACTGCTGATCTCGGTGTGGGTCCCCGGCAGCGTCCCGAAAGGCGCCGTCGAGGCCGCCGTGCGCGGCGCCTGGCCCGGCGCCGCCTGCACCACCACCGACGCCGCCGACCCGATCCCCGCCGACGCGGCCGCGGCCACCGGCGGGCACCTCACCCCGACGGCGGCCGAATGGCTGCCACTGCGCACCGACCACGACGCCGACCCGCTGCGCGCGTTGATGGCCGCCGGCGCCGGGCTGCGCGACGGCGAGTACGCCTGCGTGCAGATCCTCGCCCGACCGGCCCGCCCGCGCCGCGCCGCCCGGGCCCGCCGGGCCGCCGGCCGGCTACGCGACGGCAAAACCGCCGTCGCGACGATCAACCCGGCCGCCCCCCTGTTGTGGCTTGTCGAGGCGTTCCTGCCCGGCCGCACCAGCACCACCTCGGCGGCCCCGCGGCGACGCGACCCCACCCTCGAGCGGGACGTGCGGGCCATCCTCGACAAGACCAGCCACGTGCTGTGGGAAACCGGCATCCGCTACTGCGTGGCAACCACCACCAGCCGTCGAGGATCCCCGCCGCGGGCGCGGCTGCGCGGGGTCGCCGACGCGATCGCGTCCAGCTTCGCCGTACACGCCGGCCGCAACCGGCTCGCCCACCGCACCCGCATGCCCCACCCCGTCGCGGTGCTGGCCGCCCGCCGGCTCGGCCCCGGCTTCCTCACCGCCACCCCCGAACTGGCCGCGCTCGCCGCGCTGCCGCAGGACCTGGCCGTGCCCGGCCTCGACCGCGCCCGCGCGAAGTCGATGCCGGCCTCGGTCGCGGTGCCCACCGGCGGCCGCGGCGTCACCGTGCTCGGCGACGCCGAGATCGGCGGACACCCCGTCGCCCTGGCCGTCCCCGACGCCCGCTACCACCTGCACATGGTGGGCTCCACCGGCTCCGGGAAAACCACCCTGCTCGCCAACATGACCATCGACGGGATCCTCGCCGGACGAGGCACCGTGGTGATCGACCCACACGGCGACCTCGTCACCGACATCCTCGACCGGCTACCCGCGTCCGTGGCGCACCGGGTCGTGCTGTTCGACCCCGACCAACCCAACCCACCCACGCTGAACCCCCTCGAAGGCCGCGACCACGACCTCATCACCGACAACCTCGTGTCGATCTTCGGCAGCATCTTCGTCAAGGCCTGGGGACCACGCATGGACGACGTCATGCGGGTGTCCTGCCTGACCCTGCTCAAACACGCCAACGTGACCCTGCAGCACATCCCACCCCTGTTGACCTCCGCGCAGTTCCGGTCGGAGATGACCGTCAACCTCCACGACCCCGAGGGCCTCGACGGGTTCTGGAGCTGGTACGACGAGATGAGCCCAGCCCTGCGGTCCCAGGTCATCGGCCCTGTCCTCGCCCGCCTGCGGGCCTTCCTGCTGCGGGACTTCGTCAAGCGGGCGATGCGCTACCCGCGCTCCAGCTTCGACATGGGTGACATCCTCGACGGCGGTGTCCTGCTCGTCCGGATCCCCAAGGGCACCCTCGGCGAGGACACCAGCCGGCTACTCGGCTCGCTGATCCTGGCCAAGGTGTGGCAGGCCGCCACCGCCCGCGCCAGCATCCCCGTCGACCGGCGCCGCGACGCCCAGATCGTGCTCGACGAGTGCCAGAACTTCCTCACCCTCGCCTCCAGCCTGGACACGATGCTGGCCGAAGCCCGCAAATACCGGCTCTCCATGGTGCTGGCGCACCAGGACCTGGCCCAGTTCCCCCGGGACCTGCTCGCCGCGGTCAGCGCGAACGCCCGCAACAAGGTGTACTTCACCGTCAGCCCCGAGGACGCCCGGGTCCTGGCGCGGCACACCATGCCGGAACTCGCCGAGCACGACCTGTCACACCTCGACGCCTACACCGCCGTCGCCCGCCTCGTCGTCGCCGGCCGCCAGACACCCGCGTTCACCATGCGCACCCGCCCGCCACGCCCGATCGTCGGTGAGGCCACCGCCATCCGGCACACAGTCGCGCGAGCGGTGCCCGAGCAGGACACCAGCGCCGTCGACGACCTCGTCCAACGGCTCACCACGCGGGAAAGGGAGGAACGCGCCCGCCGCCGCAAGCCCGCCGCCCCAGCCGGAGGTGACGACAGCGTGGGTTCCGGCCGATCGCGGCCCGGGGCAGGCGACCCGTCGCGTGACCCGTCGCGTCGCCACCGCGCCCCAGGGTCTGACAGACAGCCCTGACCTGCTCTGTCAGTGCCGCACACGGCCCACTTCCGCCCTGCCGGGCACCCCTTCCCGTCTCAGACACCCTCCGACAGGAGGGCACCGTTCTCCGCCTAGGAGCATCACTGATGTACCGCCGTGTCCCACTCCCGTCGACCAAACCTGATCCGCTGTCGGTCTACCGACGTCTCACCCCCCGCGATCGGCTGCTGATGTCCTGGCTGGCCGAGCACTACCTGCTCTCCACCAACCAGATCGGCCGGGCCCTGTTCACCGCGCGGCGCACCGCACAGCAGCGGCTGACGATCCTGCACCGGCTGGGCGTGCTGCACCGCTTCGCCTGGGCCGCCGCCGACGGCACCCCGGAAACCTCCTACCTGTACACCCTCGGCCCCATCGGACTACGCCGACACCCCACCGCGTACGCCGACCCCGACAACCTCGGGCTCAAAGCACCCCGATCCAGCATCGACCGCGCCGAGCGGATCGTGCACAGCCGACGCCTTCACCACCTGCTCGGCGTCAACCAGTTCTTCGTCGACCTGCACGCCCACACCCGCACCCAGCCCGACAGCCGGCTGCTGCGCTGGTGGTCCGAGCAACACGCGACCGCCGCCTACAGCGGCACCAAACGAACCACCGAAGGGCAGCGCAGGATCGACGTGTACCCCGACGGGCACGGCATCTGGCACGCCGAAGGCCACACCGTCGGGTTCTTCCTCGAACACGACCGCGACACCGAGGACCTCGCCCGCGTGGTGGCCAAACTACGCGGCTACGAGCACCTCGCCCGCTACGCGGACACCCGCTTCCCGGTGCTGCTCTGGGTACCCCACCAGCGCCGGGAAACCAGCCTATTGCGGATCCTGCACGACGTGCCCACCCGAATGCCCGTCGCCGTCGCCGTGCACGGCGACAACCCCGCCGGACCGGTCTGGGCGCTCACCTCGGACCCGGTACGCCGCCGGCACCTGCACGAGCTGCCCAGCGACCCCGGACCCGACGGCTACCCCGACCCGCCCGGCGAGCACCGGCCCGACGACGTCGACGAGCTCACCGACACCTGACGCGACACACCGTCGGTGCCGCACCAGCACCGTCAGGCACCGTTGACAGAGTCCCCGAATCTGACAACACAACGACCATCACGCGTGAATGTCTGACAGTGCAGGTCAGAGCGCCGCGCGGCTGATCGCGCAGACGCGGCCCTGACAGATCAGGCCGCTACCGTTTCGGCACCACAGCACCCTCATATATCTCCACCCGGTTCGGTCCCACCTGACCGCCCACCGCCGCACCCCGCGGCGCGCTACGCCCACCCGCCCTCGGGCCGGTCGGCACCCGCGCCGCGCGGCGACCGGCAGGTCGCACCGACCACCAGCACCACCTCTCCCTTCCTGAACCGACCCATGCACCCAGTGGGCCGGTCATGCCCGCGTGCCTTCGCACGCCCCGAGATCCGAGGAGGACCGGTTATGGCCGCTATCCCCAACCCCAGCAACGGCAACGGCAACGCCGCCAACGGTGCCGCCACCGCGGTAGCCGCGACCATCCGCACGATGCTCGTCTGCGTTCCCGACGAACTGCCCGGCGAGGCCCTGTCGAGCCGCCAGCTCGACCGGCACCTCGGCGTGCGTGGCACCCTGCACGCCCGCTTCTGGGCCAAGGGCACCCTGCGCCTCTGGCAGCGCCGGTCGATGATCGACCTGCGCACGGGCCGCCCGGCCTACTGCGCCGGCGGACCCGCCCGGCTGCTCGACCTGACCGGCACGCACCGCGCCGCCGCGATGGGCGCGGGCATCCGCCACCAGTGGTGGCAGCGCGCCGTGCACGGCACCCGACCGGCCAAGCCGTGGTCAGAGTTCGAGGCCAAGAACCTCGAGCGTCCGGCCACGTACCCGATCCAGACCGCCACCGCCGACTTCTGGAACCAGCCCCGCGTCAACGCGATGCGGATGCACAACGCCCTGCACCCGAGCGCACCGCTGGCCCTGGAAGAACTGGAGATGTACCAGGCAGGCCAAATGGCCTACCAGCACTACAGCGCCAGCACCGCCATCGTCGGTGACGCACTGCTCACCCTCGACGGCGACCAGTTGGCGCCCGCGAGCGACAGCATGGCCCACCGGGTCACCTTCCTGGAACAGGCCAACCGCTACCTGGGCACCCTCGACGACGCCCAGCGGCTACTCGCGGTCACTCTCTGACACCCCCAATAGCCGCATCCGGAACCGGCCGGACCCAGCGCACCCAGACTCCCGGCACTCGAGGGAAGCACGTGTGCCTGGTCCGACCGGCTCCACCCTCTCAGCCACCGACCTTGGACCCGCCTCAATCCCGCGGGCGCAGGACAGGTCGCTGACTGACCGACGCCCGGCATCGGAGTGCCCTTCCCTGGCGCTGCCGTCGTCACCGGACGAGCAGCCCGGCTCCGAACACCTGCCCACGCCTCTCCCTCTCCCGGCTACCGAAGCCCGGACAGGCACCGGATCCCGGCTGCTGCCGGCCGCCTTCCGGCCGGACGGCGGACGAACACGCCCCGGGGCCCGGGCTGGGCGCCAATACCCACGCCGCGCGGCCAGCGAAACGGCCGCCCTTTCCCTCTTCCGGCAGCCCGCCCACCACGGGCCGCCGTCGTCTGCCGCCGCACAAAGGAGGAACCCGCTCATGTCCGATCGACTCTCGTTCGCCCTCGCCGGCGCGCTGCGCCTGGCCGAACACACCAGCGCCGCACCGGCCAACCCGCGCCGCCCCGGCAGCCCGCTCGTCAACACCCCGGCAATGCGGTTGATCGTCGAAACCGTGCCCGGCCAGCGGCCGGTCGTATACCTGCTCAGCTGCGGCGTGCCGCGCCTGAGCAAACCCGACGGCGCGCCCGTGGCCCTGTACGCCGAACGGACCCCGACCCCGCCCGACGGCTTGCCCACCGACCCACACGAGGTCATCGACCTCCACCAACTCGTCCCCGCCGGCACCATCACCGGCCGCCCCCTGCCCGTCGCCCGCAGCTGGTACCTGCCGCTGCACCGGCCCGGCCCGCGGTCACCGCTGCAGATGATGCGCGCCGCCGTCCACGCCGGCTACCGCCACCTGGCCATCGACACCGCCAGCCTCACCCTCGCCGTCACCAAACGCCGCCACCGACACGCTCAGCCACGCTGATCCCGGACGGACAGCCGCGATCGCCGCCGCAGTGCCCGGCCGCGCCCTCGTCGGCGCGATCAACCCGCCGACGCAGGTGGTCCTGGCCCGCCCGATCACGCAGCGCGCCGACCCCCGCCACGGCGTCGCCGCGCTGCGGCAGATCTGGCGGCACGCCTTCGGCGGCGACACCCACGCGATGCCCACCGCACTGATCGCCACCGACTGGCGACACCTTCAGCATCACCACAACACACCACTGCGCCGCCGGTGAGCACATCGTCCCCGGCGTCGGCATCGCCACCAGCGGCGGCCATCAGCCGGTGAGTTTCTGCCTCACCGACGCCGGCGACCTCCCCGTCGACTCGATCTACCTGATCGACCCGGCCACCGACATCGTCGCGGTACACACCGGCGACGGCTGGCCCGACGCCCCGCACCAGCTGGCCGGCTGACCCAGCCCTTTCTTCAGGGCCCGGCACCCTGCGCCGCTTCCCCCTGCCCGATCCGACCGATGCCCGGCCAATCCGCATCCCCACGCAGGTCAGGCCACGGCCGCGCGGCCGTGCCCTCACGTTGCCACCCGGAAGGGAGTCCTCTGCCATGTCCCGTCTCTGGTTCCGTATCACCGAGGTCCTGCCGATCGCCGAACACGCCGCCGCAACCCACGCGCACCGCCCGACCCGCCAGCAGTACCGGGCCGGCGCACCGGCCCAGCCCGCACTCATCTGGTCCCACGCCACCGACGGGGACTGGCTGTCCTCCAACGGCGTCCCCCGCTGGTACGACGCCGACGGCACCGACCACCGCGCCCTCGCCGAGACCTGGACACACACCGCCACCGGCGCCACCGGCAACCCGGTCCCCGCCGACGACGGGCACGGATTCCTGCCCCTGCACACCGAACACCTCGACGGCCGGCGGGACCTGCTCGACCTGCTCCGCTACGCCCGCCGCCATGGGATGCACTGGTTCGGGCTGCACCCGGACCCGGCGAGCGAGGCCACCAGCGGCCGCCACCGCATCTCCCGCAGCCGCGGCGACATCAGCCCGCCGCTGGCCACCTGGACCCCGGCGACCGTGACCTGCGACGTCGTCGTCGGCGGCGCCTACCGCGCCATGGTCGCCACCGGCTACACCACCCTCACCCGCACCGGGCTGCTGTGCCGCTTCCCCCGGTACGCGGTGCAGCGCATGGCCGCCCACCTCGACGCCCTCTACCCCGGTGACATGCCTGGTGAGCATCCCCGGTTGCGGTTCGACGGCGACGAGGTCGTCGTCGAGTGGGAGCACGACGACAGCCTGGGCAGCCGCTGGGTCGAGGACGACCGGGTCGTCCCGGACGTCAACCGCTGCTACGCCATCGGTGCCTACCAGTGGCCCTGGACCCTCGTCGCCTCCGAGCCAACCACCCGCGCAAACGAGCGAGGGGACCGGTCACGGTGATCGTCGACGAGGTGTTCCACCAGGGCGGCCACGGCACCTACGAGCTGACCCGGGTGCACCACACCGACGGGTACGTCCTCCGGGTGCGGGTCTACCGCGACAGCTACGCCACGCAGAGCACGGCGGTCGCCGAGATCCTTACCCCGGCTGTTCACCTGGACGATCATCGCGAGCAGCCCCGGTGGCGGCTGGCACCGCACCACCCCGACCACGTCACCGGACGCGGCACCGCTGACCCCGGTCGCCGACGACCTGCTGCGGCGGGCGCGGCGGATCCTCCCCGTGCCGCCGCCGTCCACCACGCCCGGCCGGTAACCCGCCAAGGCCACACCTTCCCGCGCCGCCCTACCCGTCCCGGTCGCACCTCACGCACCAGCGGACGCAGTCCGGTACCGCGCCTTGCCGAGCCTCCATCCGCCCGCCCCCACCACGGCGGCTGATCAGCGTGTCCGCGGCCCACCGCCGCTGACCCGCGCTCTCACTGGCACCACCTGGCCGATGCCCGGCCATCCGCGCACTCGCGCACACCCGGGCACGGCCGTGCCCGGGTTCCCGCCCGCCCTACCGAAGGGAACCCCTCATGACACCACCTGTCAGGCCGGCCTGCGACCTGCAGCCCACCATCGCCGTCGTCGGCGGCAGCCTCACCGGCCCGGTCACCGCGCTGCTGTTGCTTCAGGCCGGATTCGACGACGTCACCGTATTCGAGGCCGCGCCGGCGTCCGCGCCCCTGGGCGGCGGCCTCATCGGCCTGGAACATCCCGCCCTCGACGTGCTCGACCGCCTCGGCATCGGCCAGCGCGAGTTCGTCGCCCACGACTCCGAGGCCATCGTCGAGATGAGGATCCGCGACCGCCACCCGGCCGAGACCATCCGACGCACCTACCCGGGCCGCAACACCACCTGGACGCTGCTGCACCAGGCGCTGACCCGCCGCCTACCCGCCGGTGTGCTGCACACCGGCATGAAGGTCACCGCTCTGGCCGAGCGGGCCGGCCGGCCGGTGCTGCGGTTCAGTGACGGCCACACCGCGGCCGCCGACCTGGTCGTGTTCGCCGACGGCCGCTCCTCCACCGGACGCCGGCTGCTGGATCCACACCGGAAACTGCGGTACGCCGGCTACGTCGCCCACCGCGGCATCGCCGAGATCACCCCCCAGCCCGGCCTGCGGGACTTCCTGCGGCTGCAGCCCTGCCCCGGCGTGCAGTTCAACCTCGCCCCGGTACCCGGCGGCTGCGACTGGACCTTCTACCTCGACTGCACCAGCGGCGAGTACGCGCGGCGGTTCGGCGCCGACCCCACCCGCCGGGTCTTCGCCCTGCCCCGGCACGTCAGCCCCGCCGCCCGCGCCCACGTCGACACCCACGCCGAGCTGCTCCTCCCGGCCGAACACGCCGCGATCGTGCGGGCCACCAGCACCCGGATGGCGGTACCGGTCCTCGACATCACCGCACCGGAGCGCATGGTGTGGCCGGTCGGCGCCGGGCATGCCGTCCTGCTCGGCGACGCCCTCGCCCCGGTCCGCCCGCACACCGCCCGAGGCGCCAACAACGGCATCGAACAGGCCGCCGGCCTCGCCGCCGCCCTCACCCAGCACCGCAAGTACGCCGCCGACCTGCCCGCCGCCCTGCACGGGTGGCAACGCCGGCACCTGCCCGCCGCCGTCGCCGCCGTGCACCGCGGGCCCGTCATCGGTCACCGGCTCGGCCTCGGCACCCACCAACCCACCCAGTAAACCGCACCCCCTACACGAGAGGAGGTGGCCTCGTGGCCACCAAGACCACCGCGATCCTCGTCGACGACCTCGACGGCTCCACCGACGACGTCGGCACCTACCAGTTCGCCTTCAACGGCGTCACCTACGAGATCGACCTGTCCGCCAGCAACTTCGACCGGATGGCCGCGGCATTCGGCCCGTTCATCACCGCCGGACGCCGCCTGCCGAAACAGCCCCGGGCACCACGGCGGCCGCACGGCACCGCTACCGGCCGCACCCAGAGCCAGGAGATCCGCACCTGGTGGTGGACCGTCAACTGGCAGGAGCTGAACCTGCCCCGGCCACGAACTGGGGGCGTGATCCCCACCTCGGTGCGCGACGCCTATCACGCCGCGCACTGACCCCTGCCACCAACGTGCCGCCCGGCGATCGCCGGGCGGCACACCCGTGCGCGTCGCCGCCGTCCCGCACTCCGGGCAGACGACTTGATCAATACCTAAACCGAAGCGTGCATCAGTGCACACGCTCACTCACCAACCCCTGCCGACGGCAGGAGAAAGGGGGCCACGCGCCCATGACCAGCACCCCCACCAACACGACCACCGATACGGCCGCACCAACGCCGCCGGCACCCAGCGTCGCGAAGGTCCTCGCCGCGCTGCACCGCCTCGGCGAGGCCACCGCCGCCGCCATCGCCACCGAAGCCGGCCTCGGCTACTCCACCACCACCCCGAAACTGCGCACCCTGGAAACCGCAGGACTGGCCGAGCCCACCCGAAACGACACCGGACGCAGCCTGTGGCGGCTGACCGACACCGGCCGCCAGCACGCCGAACAGGGCGATCACGGCCAGCCCGCACCCGAGCCCGCCACCCGCGACACCGACACACCCGGCACCGCCGCGGAACACGGGCCGCGCGGCGACGACACACAGGAAACCGGAGAGACTGCCGGACAGGACCACGACCAGCGGCCAGCCGCCGACGGGCAGCCGGACGCCGCCCAGGAGTCGGCATCGCCGACTCCTGGCGATGTCGAGGCAGCACTCGATGAGGCCACCGAAGCCGAGGACACCGAAACCGACCACGGCGACAGCTTGACTGCCGAACCCGAGATGCCGGTCACGACCGACGACACCGACCCGGCCACCGGAACGCCGCCCGCAGCGAACCAAGCGGACCCCGAACCGGCCACACCGGACAATCTCCCTGCCGGCACGACCACCGACAGCACCACCGGCGACCCCGCCACGGAAGCACCCGCCGCACCGCCTCCCATACAGGCGGCGGGCGAGGCGGCACAGGACCGGACCCGGCGAGCGTCGGGCACACTTCGCGGCGCGATCCTCGACATCCTCGAGGCCAACCCCGGCCAGCAGTACAAGGTCAGCGAGCTGTGCAAGCTGATCGACCGGGCCAATGAAGGAACCGACGCGAGGAAGGCCAGCGCGGGCGCGGTCCACAACGCCGCCGTGAAGCTCGTCGCGACCGGACGGGCGATCCTGGCCGCCGAGAAGCCCGCCACGTTCGCCCTCGCCAACTCCACCGCCTGAACGACCCCGCCAGCCGGTAGCCCGGAGGCGGGCGTCGAACTTTCCCGGAACCACGCCCGCCCCCGGTGCTCCTTCACTGACAAGGAGCTCCCGAAGTGTCTCCCATCCTCACCTCAGTCGTCACCGCCGTCGGTGGAATCCTCGCGGGTCTCGCCCTCGCCGGCACGCTGCTGTGGCGCCAACAACAGGCGCTGACCCGCGCCCGCTACGCCGCCGACCACGACGACACCACCGGCCTGCCCAACCGGCGGGCCCTGCTCGCCGCCGCCGAGCGCGCCGCGCGGCGCGGCGCACCGTTCGGGCTCGTCCTGCTCGACCTCGACGGCTTCAAGGCCATCAACGACACCTTCGGCCACGAGGCCGGCAACGACATGCTCACCGAGGTCGGCCGACGGCTGGCCGCCTTGCCGGGGCCGGTGCGGCTCGCCGCGCGGCTGTCGGGCGACGAGTTCGCCCTGCTGGTCTCCGGCGGCCCCGACGACGTGGTCGCCGCCGCCCGCGCCGCGTGGCGGGCGGTCGGACGCCACCCCGTCGACCTCGGCGAGCACACGGTGGCCCTGGGGGCCAGCGTCGGGTACACCACCGCCGCCCTCGGTGTCGGCCCGCGCACCTTGCTGCACCAGGCCGACATCGCCATGTACCAGGCCAAACAAACCGGATCCGGGGTTCACGGAGCCACGGCCACCACCGGCCACACCCGGCCACTACCGGGTATCCGCCTGCGGGACCTGCGCCGCCGCTGACCGCTCACGGACACACCAAGAGGACCTCGCGCCCCTCGACCTGCGCGAGGTCCTCACCGTGCCCCGCTTCGCTTCCATCCGCCAGCCCGGCTTTTCCGGTCCACGGCTAGGGTCGCCGAGACCCCGCCAAGGAGCGCATCCACCAGGGGCAGTCCCACACACACCAGCGGCGGTCAATTGACCAATCGACCCGGCGGCGGCCCGCGCCAGCACCCGGGGCGACACCGACCGCCTCATCCGGCTGCTGCCAATCAACGTCGTCGTCGGATCCGTTGATGACGGCCGACCAGAAGTGCCAACCCACCCACCTGCGGCCCGCCACCGCGGACGCCAACACTGGCAGCGGTAGCAACGGCAGCGAGTGGACCGGGTCCACAAGGCGCCCCTGCGCCCGCGCACTGCCGTCACCGTCGCCAGCGCAGGTTGGAGCAGCCTCCTGGCGAACTGTCGGCTACGCGTTGCAGGGCAGAGCCGCGTACGCCACCGATCACAGCGGCCTTCGACATCCACAGCTCGACGATGAGCAGACCGCCCAGCCGCCGCCAGCACACAAATCATCGACCACATACGGTGACCTCTGCCGAGCCCGCGATGTCCGGATCTAGCCGAAATGAGAGCGACAGCCCGGGCGCCTGGACCGAAGCCTGGCCGGGCCACGGTCGCAGGTCAATGAAACAAGTAGCCGATGAGCGTGCGCCTAACTTGATCTCGTGCGGGATGGGCACGGAACCAGGTCGCCGAGCAAACCGGCACCGAGGCGGTGGGTGCAGCGTCGCCGCCCGGACTGGCGCCGGCTTGGTGTTCGCCCTGTCGCGGCACCGGCGACGATTGTTTCGGTCCGCCTAGAGTCGAGGGAACCCGAGACCCCTCGACCGGCGCTGAACGCTCGTAAGGATCTTCATGGATGCTGAGACCGCAGACGACCAGCTCACTCCTCGGCTCCGCTACTACGGCGCTGGCGACTTCGCGACGTACTGGCAAGTCCACCGAGCGGCCGAGGTAGTTGAGGGGTTTGATCCAGCCGCTCCGCCTGACGAAGTCAACGGCATCTTGGAACTGCACAACGCTCGCCTGTTCGTCGAGGCAGGTTTCATCCCAACGGACGTCGTTGAAGACGACCGGAAGGCCCTCGTTGTATCTGCCAAACGGATCGGGCGGACCGTCGCACAGTGGTTCGGCGCCCTAGAGGACGACAACCTCGCCGACTTATTGACGGAAGTCGACTGGCAGTACCGCGAGCACCTCCTCGACCTCCTGGCTGGCCTCGGAGTCTTCGGACGCTGCTCCACCACAGCGATGCTGAATGCGCTCGACGGGGCGAACGTCCACATCGGCGACATGCTCACGAGCAAGCGGCTCGTGGAGAACTACGGCGTGGCCATCCGGGAGCGACTTCTGGCCGAGCCGGATCGAGCCGAACTCGTGGTCAGGCATCACCTTGGGGGCGAGATGAAGAATGAGACCTTCCTCCCCGTCAGTTTCACTCCCGCCGACTCCCGGGCACTGATGGAGGCCTATATTGACAGCGCGGAGCCGAACCCGAACTACTTGAAATTGATCGCGGACGCCCCAATCGACAGCAAGAGCGGGGTGGATGCCAAGTTGGTCGTTAAGGCGAAGCGGCGTTACGACGCCATGATCGAGGATTTCTTTAAGACGACTCCCGGTATAAGAACCGGTTGCACCGTTGCCGTGTCATCGACCCAGGTCGAGCCGGTGAAGGTAACGTTGAATGATATGGTCGTCGAGTACACTTTCAGCCAGACCTGGCTGGAGGGCACGTTGGACTTCCCGTCCGTGCTGAACAACTTCCAGTTCCTGTTCGAGTTCGCACCACAGGACGGACTCCTGACGCTCCCCGCCTTTAACAGCGAACGCCGCGGGCTTGAACTCGCGATAGGCATGAACGGCGCCAAAGACTATCGGACCGGTCACATTTTCATCGCCAAGGATCGCGCAACACTACTCCAAACGGCGATGTACCAGCGCTACCTCGGGACGAAGGACATCGACCTTGAGGAGGTGCTCCGCTCGTACTTCGAGGAGCATCTTCTCACGGAATACGGCGTCGCGGGTTTCGCGTTCAGCCCGTCCAACCCGAAGGCGAATTATCTGGAACGCTGCCGGAACCTGTTCGCTGAGATGGAGTCCGTCGCGACGCAGTTCGGGCTGCTTGTCGAGGACAGCGAAATTGACCATGACGTAGCCACTGCAGGGGCCAATCTGGTCCGATACAGGACTATCCCTAGCGCACTGGAAGGCAAGTACGCCTACGCCACCGACCATACTGAAATCCGCACTATCCTGCACGTCCTGTTCTCGGATCAGTCGCCCCTGACTTACATTAACGAGGATATTCGCGGCGAAAACGCCGCCGACCTGCTGCGGCGAAGCAAGGTCTCGTACGAATCGCTGCACGAATACCAACAGCCCCTAGTCGAGAAACTCATCGAACACGGGGTCGTCGAGAACACAGGCAACCGCATCCGACTCAAGGATTCCGACTTGTTCCACGTTCTGCAGTCGCTCAACGAAAACGAGGCCGTTGCCTACCACCATCTGAACACGAGGTGTCGTGCGCACGTCGACAGGATGGTGGACGCTGAGTGGCTCGTCAGGCGCTCGTCGTTGCTCACCGACGCCGAGGCCGCCTACTTCAACTACAACCTAAACTCAGTCGACTTCAGTAACGGCCCGAAACTCCGCAATAAGTACCAGCACGGTATCCAATCCAAGGGCAACGGCGAAGCCCAGCATCAGCAGACCTACTACAGCGCACTGCGACTGATGGTCGCTCTGACCATCAAGATCAACGACGAGTTCTGGCTCCTTGACGTGGCGAAGAAGCGGCAGGCCTGAGGGTTGCTGGAACACGGCCATGAACGCTGCGATTGCTATGCAGCACCCCGGGGGGATCTGATTCCCAGCTATTCATGGATATGGAAGAACGGCGAGCCGCGGATCTACCCGCAGGGCGTTACCTGAGATCGACACCGAGCAGGCGATCGAGGACTACAGAAGCTGATCGCCGAGACCTTGAAGTGCTGACCGAACAGTGGGCTGCCACACTAGAGCGCAAATGGTATTTGCGCGTAGTCCTTGCGTTGTTCGGCCTGCCGGAATAAGAACTCCACCTCGTCATTTATCAAGTCAGTGCAGTACCACAAGGAGTATGTATCTAGCGCCAGGAAGCGGCGAGCATTCTCACTTGCGGACAGAGCTGCATCGAACATCAGTTCGTCGGGATCCTCATCGTCCCCGATAAAGCCCAGGTCGATATTCTTGATTTCGAAGTCATGGAGCGTTGGGTGAGGTTGGAAGATCTGCTCCAAGTAGACGATGTCTTGGACCACACTGATGTACAAGCCCACGAGATCTCTTCGCAGCCACCTCCGAAGGCGAGACTCCAACTGTGAGAGAATGTCGACCTTTTCCTCGCGAGTGGCGTCGATGGGATACATTGCGGCAGCTTGCTGAAGCGCCATTATCGCATCTTTGACTGGAATGCGAAAGAACTCCCGGCGGGCATTCAAACGCCACGTTTCGAAGCGCTTGTGCAGGAGTCTCTCAACAGCCGCGCAGTCACTCACAAGCTCCTCATAGGCAACCTCGAAGTCTTGTGGAACGCCGGTATGACGCGACAATTGGCGCGCTCGATTCAGCGAGTCACCGACCGTCAGGCCGATCTTTACCATCCCTGAAAGTGCCGGGTTGATCAGGATGTAGACGAATCCCGGCCTCGAAGCGGTCTCAGGTGTTCTAGCCACGTCAAAGGTATACCTCACTGTGTCGGCCGAAGCTGCACGGCGGCTGCTGCGGGGCTGCGGGGCCACTGCGTGAGGGCCACAGTCTGCGCAGGTGCCGACATCACGTTCTGGATAAGCGGCCCAGCCACCTCGCTCGCCAGCACTACCGTCCACCTGGACCTGATCGGCAGCCCATCTGTGGTGGCGACGTTGCCCACCGACGAGCCGATCGGCATGTCCAAGGTCGAGCACGTACGCTCGCAGTTCATCGTCGTACTGCCCGACCGCGGACCTCTCCAGATCACCCGTGCTGCGGCTGCCCAGTAGAGAACCCTTTTCATCGTGGTCAAGGATGGTTGGCCAGGCAGGCAGGGGCAGCGTGTCGATGCTCCAGATAGGACGAAGCTCCCGGTAGGACAGCAGTCGACCAAGACGCACTGCCCAGTACGGGAGCTTCGTTGCTGACCTATCCTGCCAGCATCCCGCTGTCCACGCGCAGCCTGACCCGGCTGACTGAGCTGATCCGCGACCGGCGCCGCGCGCTCGGTGGCCGCTGGCGCAGGTTGGCGGCGCGGCAGCAGGCGCTGATGGCCTTGGCTCACCTGCGCAACGGCGATACCCTCACCCGCCTCGCGGCCGGCTTCGCCGTGTCGGTCAGCACTGTGTGGCGGTACCTACGCGAGGCCGTCGACCTGCTCGCCGCCTGCGCCGACGACCTCGCCGCCGCGATGCGCCGGGCCGCCCGGCTGGCGTACGCCATCCTCGACGGCACGTTGATCCCGATCGACCGGGTCGCCGACCAACGCCCCTACTACTCGGGCAAACACAAGCGCCACGGGGTGAACGTGCAGGTCCTGGCCGATGCCGCCGGGCGGCTGGTCTGGACCTCGGCCGCCCTGCCCGGCGCGGTCCACGACCTCACCGCCGCCCGAACCCACGGCCTGATCGACGCGCTGACCAGCGCGAACGTGCTGACCGTCGCGGACAAGGGCTATCAGGGAGCCGGCGGGAGCGTGCGCACGCCGTTCAAACGCCACCGACACCGACCGAAACTGTCCCACCGTCAGCGGACCGTCAACCGTGGTCATGCCCGGCTCCGCGCCCGCGGCGAGCGAGCCATCGCCACGCTGAAGACCTGGAAGGTCCTGGCCAAGCTGCGTTGCTGTCCCCGCCGCGCCACGGCGATCGTGCAGGCCATCCTCGTCCTGCACCGCATCGAGACCAGCCGCCACTCAGGATGAAAACGGCTCAGAGAACCGCAAAACTAGAACGACGCGAAGATCACCTGCGCGGATCTGCCGCTTTCTGCTCGCCCACGTTGACCGATTACTCATTGTGAGTAGCGACCCTAGGTCGTCGCACCAGCCGCCGCCACAGAGTCCCGAAGCCTTCGCACCCCGACCGCAGCGCGTCCGGGGTACCAGCGTCTGCACCGGAGCCCGAACACCGACGCGAGCTGTACGTGGTACTGCGGGACGCCGACGCTGCTCGCATCTCCCTCGTCGCGCTCAGGTGTAACAACGGCCGCTACTGGCGTGGCGTCTCCCGCCACCCACTTACCACCGTCGACCCCACCCGGTACGCCTCGACCCCGAGCAGACCACCTGAGCAGCGACCCCACGCAGCCGTATCGGGCGGGTAACCCCCTGCCCGCCCGACATGACTTGACCTTTGTCGGGAGATGAGCGTCGATCGGTGCTGGTCGTCGTCCGTCGTTCGGACATCAGCATCCCCAAGGAGCCCGAAGCGAGTCGGGCGGCGACCGCGCATGCCCGCGATCCGCCGACCGAAGGGCCACCCACCATGGCACACCCCGCACATCCCGAGGACCGCAGCCGGCGTCCCAGCGACCGCACCGCGCTACCGGACGACGTCACCGACCGGCTTCTGTGGGCGCTCGCGGTCGACGTCGCCGCTGCCCACCAACCCGGATCCGACGGTGCCTGCACGAACCTGCAGTGCCGCGGGCAGCACGGCCCCTGCTGGGCGCTGCGCACCGCCCAGCGCGCCGAACAACACGCCCGCCGCACCACCACCGCCCTCGCCCCGCCGCCCACACCCCCTTTGCCGCGCCCGGCCGGAGTCGCACGCGGACGCGCCGCCGTTCCCGCCGCGCCGCGTCGCTTCACCGGCTGGTTCACCCCCGCCCGCCCGCCGGCACCCCTGATGCGGCCCGCGCCCGCACCGGCTGCGGTGCCGCCGGAATCCCGGCTGCACCGGCGTCCACCCGTGGCGGCGCTGGCCGCCTGAGCACGCACCTGGAGGCAAATCAGTGAACTTCCTACCGAACGACACGCTCGCTGGCTACGCCCGCACCGCCGTCGACCTGCGTGCCCGCATGGTCGACTACCACCGCGGCCCGCTCGCGGCGCGGTACCTGCAGGCGTTCTTCGGCAGCCGCCTCGCCGACCACCCCAGTCCCAGCCCAGCGGGCATGGCGAAGGTCCTCACCGCGGTGCGCGCCATCACCGCCAACCCGTGGCGATTCGGCGAGCCGTACGTCATCGCCCCCGCGATGACCGCGATCATCGCCGCCGCCGCGGCGGCCCTCGATCTGACCGGCGAGGTGCTGCCCGCCGACGTCGCCCCCGACGACGGCGGGGTGCTGTTCCTCCCCGAACCGATCTACCACCGCAGCCTCAGCGGCGAGGTGTCCTCGATCGGTGCGATCACCTGGGCCCGCACCGCCAACACCAGTAGCGGCCGGTCCTTCTGGGCCATCGCCGGCTGGGCCGACCACCGCGACCCGCACGACCCGGCGGCCGTCCGGCGTCGTGCGCAACTCGCTGACCGGCCCGACCTCGCCCGGCAGTTCGGCCCCTACGTGCTGACCGACTTCACCGAGATCCCCATCGGTCAGCCCGTCGACGCCCGCCCCGACCTGCCGGTCCTCGACGGGGACGACCGCGACTGGGAACCGGCGCCCGACGGCCGGTTCTGCATCGACGAGACCACCACCCCGATGCGGGCCTGCGCCGCTGTCGCCTATGCCTTCTGGCGCATCCGGGCCCAACCCCTCGCCACCGTCGCCGCCGCTCCGGTGGACCGCGCCGCCCGCCGCCGTGCCGTGCGCGCCAGCATCCGCCACGACACCCGCGTGGTCATGCTGCGCCGCACCAGCCCTCTCGCCGAACCGACCGACGGGGAACCCAAGTGGCACTACCGGGTGCGGTTCGTCGTCCGCGGCCACTGGCGGCGCCTCATCGACCGCGACGGCCACCCGTACCGCATCTGGATCAACGCCCACATCAAAGGCCCCGACGGGGCACCCCTGCTACACGGCGAGAAAGTCGCCGTCCTCGCCCGCTGATCCCCGCACCCACCCCGAAGTCCGCGCGACGCCCCTCCACGGGGCCGCAGGGCCTTCGCCGTCCTCGCGCTCCACCCGCCCGCTGCCCGCTTTGCCCGCTGACCACTAAGGAGAACGAACATGTCGTCGCCGGATGATTCCCTACGGCAGCAGCAGCGACACATGAACGATGTCAGCTGGTCGGTGACCGCCGTTTTGCCGAATCCCGACGAGCCCGACGTCCCCTTCGCCAACACCTTCGACCTGATCGGACGGGACCTGCCCGAGTTGGTCATCGCCGGACTGCATCCACTGGTCGCGCACCAACTGCTCAACGACATAGCCGACCGCGTCTACCACAGCGGCCAGCGACTCACCCACGGTCAACCCGTCGGTGATCTGATCATCGGCTACGACGCGGTGATCGTCGATGAGCCGGCCACCGGGGTGCTGTACCCCGGCGCGGCCTACGCCCGGTCCGGCGCACACCGCGTGCGGCTGCGGCAGATCGCGTGGCCCGACATCCGGCGTCGGTTCCCGTGGGATGACGGATACGAAGACCCCGCACACGTGCAGCCGCTGCTGGGACACCCGTAGCCGTGGACGGAGTCACGCAGGCCGTCAACGACCTTGCACAAGAACTCGGCGCCACCGTCGACTGGGATGCGCTGCACAGCAACTCGCGGTCCGCGCCCGTGGCCGCGCTGATCGCAGCCGCAGCGATCGCTTCCTTCGCCGATTCCTGGTTGCGGGAGCACCAACAAGACATCAACGCGATGCTTGACGGGGCTAGGGCCGACGGCGGCTTCGACGAAAGCCTGCAACCTGTCGCCACCGCACTGGCGGACATGTCGCTGACCCTCTTCGACCAGCGGCAGGCAGCCATCGAGCGGACACGGACGCTCATCATTCCGCTCACCGAACTCGGAGTGCTGCAGATGGGTGCCACCGACAGGTGAGGCGCCCACCAGCACCTCGCCAGCCGGCTCTCGCGTCTGCCCCGCCGGAGGCGAACCTCGCTGATACCACCGCCGGGTGACCCCCACGCGTCCACTGGTCTGGGCCTGCGGCCGGACACCCCCGTCGGCCGAGGGCGAGCCCGCCGCTGACGACTTGACCTTCATCGGGAGACGAGCAGCGATCAGCGCTGGTCGTCGGCCATCGCGCGGACATCAGTACTTACAGGGGCCTCCGGCGCGAGTTCGGTGACGACCCCGCAAGCCCGCGATCCGCGGAGGGTGGCCGTCTCCACCCGCTTTCCTCGCACCCGCTCGAAGGCCGCGCGACGTCTTCCACCGGCACGCGCGGCCTTCGCCGTCCCCGCCCACCACCCGCCCGCCGCCATGAAGGAGTGACCAGTCATGACCATCCGCGTGCTGTCCTGGATCGCCATCGTGGTCGCCGGCGTCCTGCTGCTGTGCTCCGGGCTGGCCACCACCCTGATCTCCAGCGGCGACGCCGGTGCCTGCGGTATGCCCGCCAGCGTCACGGCCACCGCGTCGACGGCGGCGCACGGCCCCGCTCCGGACGGGATCGCTGCGATCGGTGACTGGAACGCCGAGCAGGTGGGCAACGCCGCCACCATCACCGCCGTCGGCATGCGCCTCGGCGTCCCGCCCCGCGGCTGGGTCATCGCCGTGGCCACCGCGATGCAGGAATCCTCCCTGATCAACACCCCCGGTGGGGACCGCGACTCGGTCGGCCTGTTCCAACAGCGACCCTCCCAAGGCTGGGGCACCCCCGAACAGTTGCACGACCCGCAGTACGCGGCGACGACGTTCTACCAGAGGCTGCAGGCCGTCGACGGCTGGCAGGCGATGCCGCTGACCGAGGCCGCCCAGGCCGTGCAGGTCAGCGCCTTCCCCGACGCCTACGCGAGATGGGAGGGACCGGCCACCCAGCTGGTCACCGCGATCGCCGACACCGCCGGCATCCCTACCGACGGCCTGGCCGGGTGCGGGGCCGTCGGCCCGTGGACGCAGCCAGTCCTCGCCCCCGTCGGGTCAGGGTTCCGTACCAGTGACCGGCCGGGCCACGACGGCGTCGACCTGAGCGCCCCGCGCGGCACCGTCATCCGCGCGGCGTCCGCCGGGACCGTCCGCACCGTCCGCTGCGACGCCGTCCACGCCGACACCGGCGCCGAATGGGGCTGCGACCGCGACGGCGACCCCGTTCTCACGCGCGGCTGCGGCTGGTACGTCGACATCGACCATGCCGGTGGGCTGCTCACCCGCTACTGCCACATGGACCAGCCGCCGCTCGTGACGGTTGGTCAGCCGGTCGCCGCTGGCCAGCCCATCGGCGTCGTCGGCTCCACCGGCCACAGCTCCGGCCCGCACCTGCACTTCGAGGTGCACCACGACGGCGATGCCAGCCCGAACGGCGCGATCGACCCGGTGCCCTTCATGGCGGCTCAGAATGCCCCGCTCGGCTTAAGGCCCTAGAGGCGATGCCGGCGGATCCACGGTCACTCCAGCTCGGCTGCCGTCCCGTCCGGGACGACCGCCGCAACCTCCATCCACACACATCCTGAGGAGGAAGGCACGTGAGCACACCCACGCTGATCGGCGTTGCCGCGTTCCGCGGCGGCTACACCGCCCGCTTGATCCAGTTCGGCGAGGATCCGCAGGTTCTGGTGCCGCTGTTGCGCCGGATCTGGACCGACACGTTCGGCCGTGACACCGACGCCATGGCCGCCGCGCTGCTGGCCCGCGACTGGTGGTCCCTTGCCATCAACCCCAAGCCCCGCCCGTGGGACCGGCAGCCGCCCGTGCCCGGGCTGGGCTACCCGGTCGTCACCGAGGACGACACGAACCGGCGGGGCTCGCTGCGCGAGCCCGTTGACGGGTTTCTCGAGTGGCTGTATCTGCTGCACCTCGACCAGCGGCGGCTGGTGGTGTACGAGGCGACGGTCCACGGCCGCTGGCTGCGGCACAGCGCGCACCACCTCGACTCGGTCGAGGAGCTGTTCGTCACCGCACCCGCTCTCGAGGAGGGCGGGCCGGAGATGACGGTGTGCACCGTCTGCGGCGCGGTCGACGAGATCGACCACGTCGAGGTGCCGTCCATGGCCGGCTACGGCTACGACACCGCCACCAGCTGCACCCGCTGCGGCTCCTCGGTCGTCACCGACCCGATGTTCGGCGACCACGTCACCCGCAGGCCCTGGCCGCCGCAGCAGCCCGCCACCGGTGACGCGACGGGCAGCGCCAGGTGAACACCGACCACATGCCCGCGCCGGCCGCCGCTGACGGCGGTCCCTTCACCGACGCCGACGACCGATCGGAGACCACCATGACCAGCTACGAGGTCGGCCAGCGTGTCGCTCTGGTCCACACCAGCGACCCGCACACCCTGCTGCGCCCCGGAGACACCGGCACCGTCCGCCGCCACGACCAGCGGCACAACATCGTCGATGTCCTGTGGGATAGCGGCTCGACGCTGTCGATGTGCCTCGACGCCGGTGACCGCATCGCACCGGCCACCACCCCGTCGCCCACCGGCGATCTGGTCGGCGAGGCCACCGGATGGGCCGCCGCGCTGCGGCGGATGCGCGCCGCCGGTGCCGAGGCCGGACGCACCGCCGCCGAATGGTGGGCGCAGGACACCATCGGCGCCCGCGCTAGTGGCGACACCCGCCTGGCCGCGCGCCGGATTCTGGCCGGCGTCGAGGACGGGGATCCCGCCGTCTTCGACTCGCTGCCTCACTTCTCCTCGGTGGGAGAGTCGGTCGACATCGCCGGGTGGGAGCTGTTCGCCGACGCCACCGGCGACACCACGGGCTGGTTCGGGCTGCGCCTCCAGCGGCGCGACGAGGCGATGGCCGTCTACCGCGACGCCTACGACACCGCCGCCACCGACCGGGTCGCCGCACTGTGTCACCTCGCGGCCAGCCCCACCGGCCGCGACGTGTCCCACCTTCGCCCCGACCGGGTCCGTATCGGCGACGTCGGTGTGTTCGCAGGCGAGTGGGCGCGCACCACCGGCCCCGACGGCGACGACCGGATCGAGGTCGGGTTCGTCGGCACCCTGATCGATCACTGGAACGGGTGGGCGGTGTTTGCCTGCACCCGAGCCGTGGCCGAGGCGATCGTCGCCGACCAGCAGCGTCACCGCGATCAGTACCGCCACCGCCTGCGTGAGCAGGGCGTGCCGGCCGACGACCTGGACCGGCGGGTCGACGCCGCGCTGGCCGACCTGTCCTTCGATGGCGACGTCATCGTCGCCGACCAGCGCGCCCTGGCCGACGACCCGGACGCCATCGACCGCATCACCCCGGACGGTGACGGCCGGTACGTGGTGATGGGCCGTAGCTGGTGCTGGGAGGCCGTCGACCCGTACGCCTGCGACCGGATCGTCGGCGACCTGCCCGACCCCGACCAGGCATAGGCCGACACCCCAACCATGCCGCGTCTGCCGAGGCTGAGCCGAATTCGGCGGCGGCATCCGACACACCCCCACGACAGGTAAGACCACCAGGAAGGAAACCCAGTGACCATCCGTACCCAGGAGGAGATCGTCACCCGGACATGGGCTCTGCGGGCCGACCGCGGGGACATCTTCGGCTTCCGCGAGGAGGTGCTCGTGGAGGCACTCGACCTCGACCATGCCCACCAGGTCATCGCCCCCCGACACCCGGTCGGTGGACAAGCTCGGCGAACTCGCCTGGCTCCTCGGCCGCGACGACATCGTGGCGGCGATGGACCACGCCGGCTACCCGATGTACGGGGCGCCCAAGGTCAAGGCGTTCGCCGACGGGTTCGGCTGGCCGTTCCTCGACGACCTCGACGGCGACGAGGCTGGCCCTGGCCCGGATGGCCGAGGGACAGCAGTGCGACCCGCAGGGCTGCGAACAGGGCTGCGCCGACTGACCACGACCGCGCCGCCAGCATCGCTCCCGGCCCTAACCGTGCATACGTAGTCAGCCGGCGCTCCCGCAATCCCACACCCGCCAACCAATGCGACTTGATCAATTGGGGTGGCGGGGGTTCCATCGTCGGCGCCGACACCGCCCGCGCGGCCTCGACACCGACCAGCACGCACCAGCGGCGACCCGACGTGTCGCCGTAACCCTTCAGCACCACCAGGGGTGTGGTCGCCCACCTGCCGGCCCGATGGGCCGGCAGGGGTTGGCCCCACCCGTCTCCGCTGTGCGGTACCCACCGCCCGCGCACCCGGAGACGGGTGCGCGGGCCCGACCCCGAATCGAGGCAATCCCATGACCACACCACACTCGCCGGCCGGTTCACCGCAGAGCGACCCGGCCCCGGCCGGCGGCGCCGGCACTCCCGCCACCGAGGCGACCGGCCGGTCCGGCTACCTCTACCGCAAGATCGCCCTGCACCTGGCCGACCACCCCGACACCATCCTCAAGGTCGGCGAGATCACCCGGGCCATCGGCGCACCATCCTCCGGCGCGGTGTTCGACGCGCTGAAGAAGATGGCCGCCGCCGGGCACGCCACCCACCACCGCGATCCGCACCACCGCTTCCAGATCACCCAGGCCGGCATCGACGCCGCCGGCACCCTCCCATCCGCCGCACCCCGCACCCGCTCCAGCGGCGGTGCTGGTGGTGGCCGGCGGTCCCGGCCCGTTCCGGTGCGGCGACCGAACGGGACGCTGTACCACCCGCGGCGGCTCGGCAGGGGTTGGGACGTCGAGGAACTGCGGCGGCTGCGCACCCAGCGGGTGCCGGTGCTGCTGTACGGGCCGCCGGGCACTGGCAAGACCGCCATGGTCGAGGCGGCGTTCCCCGACCTGCTCACCGTCGCCGGCACCGGCGACACCGTCGTCGACGACTTCCTCGGCTCCTACACCCCGGTACCCGGCGGCGGCTACGAGTTCGTCCACGGACCCCTGGTCACCGCGATGCGCGACGGGCGGGTGCTGCTGGTCGACGACGCCACCCTCATCCCGCCCCGCGTCCTGGCCGTGCTGTACCCGGCCATGGACGGCCGCGGTGTACTCACCATCCCCGCCCACGGCAACGAGACCGTGCAGGCCGCCGACGGGTTCTACATCGTCGCCGGCCACAACCCGGGCGTACACGGCGCGGTCCTCACCGAGGCCCTGGCCTCCCGGTTCACCGTCCACCTGCACGTCACCACCGACTGGGACCTCGCCCGCCAACTCGGCGTTCCCAAGCAGGTCGTAGCCGCGGCGATCGACCTCAACGCCGACCTCGCCGCCGGCAAGACCGTGTGGGCGCCGCAGCTACGCGAACTGCTCGGCTTCGTCACCGTCCGCGACCACCTGGGCATGACCGCCGCCCTGGCCAACCTGGCCGGCATCGCCCCCGAGGACGCCCGCGACGACGTCACCGCCGCCCTGTCCCGACACACCGGCACGCCCATCACCGCGCTCGCCCTCGGCAAGCGCTAACCGCCGTTCACCTCAGATTTCTGGAAGGAGCCAATCCGTGTCACACCCCAGCACCCACCTCCAGCAGGGCGCACCGCCGACGCCGGCCGGCGCCAGCGACTGGCATGACTGGTCCGCGGCGTGGACCAAGCACGTTCCGCTGCTGACCGGCCGTACCGACCTCACCGTCCTCGTCGCCCCCGGCGCCGCCGGAGACGCACCCGAGTGCTTCTACCCCGACCTCAACCGGATCGAGGTCGACGCCACCTACATCGCCGAGCGCCCCGACGTCACCAACCCGGCCAAGGCCCGGCACAAGCGCCTCGTGCCCACCGGCTACGGGCTGCTCGTGCACGGCGCCGCGCACGCCGCGCACAGCCGCTGGACCACCCCGCCCGGCACCCCGCCGATCCTCGCCGCCGTCGCCGACATGCTGGAGGAATCCCGCGCCGAAGGACGCCAACGCGCCCGCCGCCGCGGCGACCGCCGCTGGCTGCGCCACGTCGTCAAAACCCTCCTCGACCCCGACGACGCAGCCGTCGACGACCCGTGGCACGCCGGACAACTCGCCGCGCTACTCCTCGCCCGCGTCGACGCCCGTATCGTCACCAGCAAGGACGTCCGCCCCGTCCGCGCCGCCGTCACCGGCGTCCTCGGACGCAAGCGCCTGCGGCAACTGCGGGACATCTGGCGGGAGGCCCACACCTGCGACGACGCCGATGCTGACACCATGATCTGCCTGGCTCGCCGGTGGTGTCAGGTCCTTGGCATCGACCCCGACCAGCAGTACGACACGCCCGTGCCGGACGCCGGCCTGTTCCCCGGTCGCCTCGCCGCGGCCCTCGTCGACTACCTCGCCGTCGCCGCTGGTGTCACCCCGGCCGAGTACGCCGCGGCGCTGCTGGCCCACCGGCACAGCCCACCAGCAGAGTGGGACCGCACCGACCCGACCGAGCAGGAACACCGCGCGGCCCGCGACCTCGCCCACCGGCTGCGGCAGGCCCGCACCCGCCACCCCGAACCCGGCCGGCGCCCCTCGGCGATCCCACCCGGCCGGCTGCGGACCCGGCAGGCCATCACTGCCGAAGCGCAAACCGCCGCCGGGCAAATGCCGACCGCTGCCCCGTGGCAGCAACGGGCGCAACTGCCTCCGGAGAAACCGCGCCTGCACCTGGCGATCCTGGTCGACCTGTCCGGGTCGATGGCCCGCTACACCGAGGCGATGTCCTCCGCCGCGTGGATCTTCGCCAACGCGGCACGCCGCGCCGAGGCGACGACCACCACCATCGGGTTCGGCGACCGCACCACCGTCCTGGTGCCCCCACGCACCTACCCCCGCCAGGTGATGCACATGCGCACCGGGCTGGCCACCGCCACCTTCCCGGAAGCGGTCAAGGTCGCCGACCAACTCCTCGACCTGCGCCACGGCCGCACCCTGCGGATGCTCGCCGTCGTCTCCGACGGCTACCTCGACGACATCCCCGCCGGACAACAACTCGTCACCACCCTGCACCGCGCCGGCTGCGCCGTGCTGTGGCTACACCCCGCCGACCCACCCACCGGCGGCGAGCCGACCGACCCGGACCAGATCTGGGGGCACACCTTCACCCACGCCACCACCCTGACCGTCACCGACCCGACCGAGGCCATCGCGGCGATCGCCGACGCCGCCGTCACCGCACTCACCCAGGCCTGAATCCCGGCCGAGCGGGCCCCGAGCCGGCAGCAAACCAGTCCCACTCCGCGCCGCGGCGCTGCACCGGCCGCGGCCCGCGCATCACCGTGCGCCGGGATCCACGACATACCAGGGCCTGGAAAGCGGGGCCGCCCAAGCGGCCCCACTCGCATCCCGCGCAGGGCCGATGCCGAACGCCTCGCTGCCGCTCCTGCGACTTGACCATCCCGCGCCATCGAAGCGTGCATGCATCGCGTCCTGACCGACCCCGGGTCCGGACGCGGTACGACGCTGCCCATCAAGGAGTTCCGTATGCGTTACGGCACCGACGACGAACACCCCTTCGACACCGACAACCGCGCCTGGCGGCGCCTGCGCGACGTCACCAGCGAACACTTCGACACGATCATCTGGAACCGGGACCCGGACGGACGGCCGGTCCTGCTCACCCTGCGCGACATGCGCACCGGAGACACGGTCACCCTCGCCGTCCTCGACTCCCTGGAGATCCGCGACCCGCACGCGCTGCTCGCGGTCCACACCAGCGGCGAACTCGGCGCCCACGGCCCCACCAGCGGCGCCGAAGCAGCCCACTCCCACGCCGCCACGCTCGCGCTCGACAGCACCACCATCGCCGTGACCAGGCCCGTACCGCTGCACGACCCCGCCGTCACGGACCTGCCCGCCGCCAGTTGGGTCGACCTACCACCCGACCTCGCCCCGATCCTGCGGCCGGCCCTCGACGACGCCCGCACCGCCGTCCTCGTGCTGCTCGACCGCACCGAAGGCTGGCTCGCCGCCATCGGCCCGTTCCCCAACCACGCCGCCGCCGACACGTGGCAACCCGCCGACGGACCCGGCCGCACCGCCGACCGGCTCACCGTGCCCCTGCACCCGATCACCATCGAGCAGGCCCAGCCATGACCAGCACCCGACCGCTGGCACACCCCGGCTCCTCACCCATCGTGGCCATCGACGTCGACGGCGTCCTCAACCCCGCCAACCCCGCCCACGCCGAGACACTCGGCTACCGGCCGCACCGCTACGACGGGCCCGGCCCGGACGGTCGGCGCGTCACCGGCACCGTCTGGCTGAACCCTGGCCACGGGTCGTGGCTGCGGGAACTGGCCAAGCGCGCCCAACCGGTGTGGTGCACCAGCTGGAACCAGCTGGCCGCCGCATGGATCGCGCCACGGCTCGGCCTACCGACCGCCTGGCCGCATGTCCCCGTCCACGCCGGCGGGGTCCGCTTCGGCCACCAGAGCAAACTCGCCGACCTGTATGCCTGGGCCGCGCGACGGCCAATCGCCGTCCTCGACGACGAGTTCGGCGGCAAGGACTCCACCATCGCCGACCAGCGCACCGCAGGCGGCGCACCCACCCTGCTCCACCGGGTCGACCCGTACGACGGGCTGCGCCGTGCCGACGTCGACACGGTGCTGACCTGGCTGCGCCGGCTCTGACCAGGCCTTACCGGTGCCGAGGCACTCCATTCACCCGGATTCGCGGGGCCCGCATCCACGGATGCGGGCCCCGCGCCGCAACGACAAGGAGTTGACTATGGACAGCATGTTCGATCCCGCCGACGATCCGGGTAGCGACCGGTCACCCCGACTCAGCGTCGGCGACCCGGAGCTACGCAAGACCCGACGGCTCGCCCGCGAGTGCGCCACCTGCATCTTCAAGCCCGGCAACCCGATGCACCTCGACCCCGGCCGACTCAAGCAGATGGTGACCGAGGCGTGCGGCGACGCGGGATACATCATCTGCCACTCGACGCTGCCCTACGCCGGCAGCCCGGTCCCGCCCGCGGTCTGTCGTGGCTTCGCCGACCGCTACCGCACCTGGCAACTCCAGGTCATGGAACGACTCTGGGGCTTCGTCGACATCGAGCCACCCGAACCGGACTCCGCCCGTACCCCCGAATGCCCAGGAGACACCCACCATGCGTGACATCGACGGCTTCCTCCGACGCCAAGACCAGATCATCGACACCACCGGCTGGGCCGTCACCCACGTCCTGCCCACCGACGACGACCCTGACACCACCGCCCCGTTCGCCTACACCGTCGGACTCACCGCCCACGACTACCCCGAGCTGATCACCGCCGGGCTGCCACCCGAGGTCGCCCACAGCCTCCTCAACGACCTGGCCCGCCGGGTCTACGACAAGGCCGAACGGTTCGCCCACGGCCAGCGCATCAGCGATCTCATCGCCGGCTACGACGCGATCATCATCGACGGGCCACCCACCGAAGAGCTGCTGCCCGCGATGGCGATCAACCGCTACGGCCGCGACCAGATCCGCCTCCAGCAGCTGGTGTGGCCCGACAAGCAGGGCCGGTTCCCCTGGGATAACGGATACAACTTCGACCCGCACGCACAGCCACTCATCGCCCAGCTGTAACAGAGCATGCCAACCGCCCTTCCGGGATCCGGGCGCCCCAACCGTCGCTGGGATTCCCGGCGGCGATCCGAGCCGGCCGTTCCGTCTATGGCACCGTGTCCCCACCGTTGCTGAGATCAACATGCCGTCACCCACTGCGGCGCGAGCCACCCGCGGCTTCCGGCGCTCGCCGGCACGAAGCGAGAAGACGGCGCTGGGCATAGGCGATCGCCTGGTCGAGCGGATGGTCAGCCGCGCCCGCGTGGACCGGCTGTATGACAATGATTCGGTGACCGTCAGTACGCTGCTCCTAGCCGGCGCCTCGGTGCTCCTGGGACTCGGGCTGTCGATCTTTGTCAACCCGATCCCACGACCGGCCTGGTTCAAGGGCAGCCACCTGACAGTCCTGGTCGTCGTGGCGCTGGGCGCCGGCGTCTTGGCGATGCTGCTAAACAAAGCCGCTGATGAACTACCTGCCGGAGCGCCCCCGCCGGATGGTGCCGTTACGGCCGTCGAGTTGGCACCGGACCTGCGAGATCGCATCGTACTGTCCACCGACGATAGCGCCGGCTCGTACCTGCTTTTCGCGTCGCGCCTCGACGGGACCAACCGGCGCCGAATCGCGGACTGGGGAGGACCGATCACCGCAATACCGAAGTCCACCAACATCGTAGTGTCCCGCTACGTTGAGCGGTCCGGGCATGGCCGGATCGAGATCCGCACCATCACCGGTGACCTGGTCAGGGCGCTGACGAAGCCTCCGGTCGGATACGGTGACGACTCGGCGTCTTACGCGGTCGATACTGGGTATGTCTACTTCATACGAACTAAGTGGAACAGAGCGGACGAGCAAACCTCGACCGCCGGGTCCAGCGTCGTCATGCGCGTCCGTATCGACGGTTCCGCGGCCGCTGAGGAGGTCCGGGTCGGGCAAGAGCTGCGGACCGTCTCCGTCGATGACTCCGGCCGGGTCATCGCGGGGACGTGCGACGACCCGAGCCACGTCGGTCAGGCATGCCTGGTGTCCGCCGACGGCGATGGGTTCGCGTACATTCCGGGGTCGGAAGGTACCACATTGTCAGACGTCCAGGTGTCACCGGATGGCCGGTACGTGGCCTACTCTTCCTTTGCCAAGAATCCGTTCGGCGAGTCTCAAATATTTCTGTACGACTTGCACAGCAAGAAGACGATCGACGCCTCCCGACTGGACGGCCTCAACAGCCAGCCCTCCTGGGTGCGCGGCTCGAACAACCCCTGCTTGCTGTTCACACACGACCTTTCCGGCAGCGATCCGTCCGTGCACCTCGCCTGCATGCGCGGCGACTGGCAGACCGCAAAAATCCTGCCCATCGGCCAGTATCCCGAATTGATCCAGCCGTGATCCGCGCGTTATTGATCGCCGGTTTCGGCACGCTCGCCACCGCCTTACTGGGGTTGGCTGGAAACTGGCTCTCGCAGATCCTGCGGTTACGCAAAGGGCAGGTCGTCGGAGGCGTCGTCATATGCGGCCTACTGCTCACCCTCGTGGGCGCCGTGGCGCTCTTTCCGAAAGACGATGCTGAGGAACGGCCCGAAGAGGCCGGCGCGGTCCCTGCTACCAGTCTCGCAGAACTGGCCCCGGAGCTTCTCGACGAGCGCCTCCTCACCATCGACGACAGCGCGGATCGCCCGTCGCTGTTCGCATCCCGGCCGGACGGAACCTCACGGACACTGGTCTGGGACATGCCGGACAGTTGGCCTGCCGCCATAATCCCCGGCAAGGACGACCTCATCGTCTCAGCCCCCTGGGAGGAACGCTCCACGGACCGCCTGGAGGTCTTCTCCAGCCAGGGGAGGTTCCAGCGAGCACTGACCTCCCCGGCCGCACTTGAATCAGATACCTCACCGACCTATGCGCCCGCAACGAAGCGGGTATATTTCATCCGGCAGTCCTGGCGGGACACCGGGAACGGCTCCCGGATAAGCGCGCAAAGCCGGCTGATGGAAACCTCTCCTGACGGATTCGGTGCACCACAGCCCATATCGACGCCTGGTTTTGAGATGCGCACCGCTTCCGTCTCCGTCGACGGCCGGACCATCGCCGGCCAATGCGTAGACAAAGAGGACGATTCAGCCCAGGTCTGCCTGATATCACTGGGCAAGTCCGGCGTGAAAAGGCTACCGCAGAACGAGCAGGCCGCACCGAACGAGGTTTCAATATCTACGGACGGCAGGTACGTCGCGTACTCGTCGCCAGCCACGAACCCGTACGGCGAAACCCAGGTGTACGTCTACGACAGCCGCACGGGAGCGACCACCATGGTCACCCGCTTGGCGGGCTTCAACGGGCACCCCGCCTGGGCCCCCAAGGCCAGGAAGCCATGCCTCGCGTTCAGTCATTTCGAGCGTCCACAGGGCTCGAGCATTCACGTCACCTGCTTGTCCCAGGAACCGGTCACCGTTGCGGCGGCACCCATCGGGTCGATCCCAGTCTGGCTGCCCTGAGCTGAAGGGCCTGTCCGAAAATTTGTGGGTGGATCTTGGTGTGATCGATGTTTTTAGTTGTCGTTGATCCGGTCGCTGTACTGCTCGGCGAGGGCGTTGAGGACTTGTCCCCAGGCGGGGATTCGGGCGGCGATGTTCTGGCCGGCTCGTCGTTTCTCGGTGACGACGAGGTAGAGGACTTTCATCGCGGCTTGCTCGGTGGTGAAGTGACCTCGCCGGCGGGTGGCTTGCCGGAATCGGCTGTTCAACGATTCGATCATGTTGGTGGTGTTGATCAGCTTGCGGATCTCCACGTCGAAGGCGAGGAACGGGGTGAACCGTTCCCAGTTGGTCTGCCAGAGGCGGATCACCGCTGGGTACTTGGTGCCCCAGGTATCGGTGAACTCCTCGAAGCGCATGCTGGCCGCGTCGAGCGTCGGGGCCGTGTAGATACCACGGAGCGCGGTGGTGATCGCTTGCCAGTCACGGCGGTTGCTGTAACGCAGGCTGTTGCGCACCAGGTGCACGACGCAGGTTTGGTGAGTGGCCAGGGGCCACGCGGACTCGATGGCTTCCGGGAGGCCTTTGAGCCCATCGGAACAGATGATGAGGACATCGGCGACACCGCGGTTGCGTAGCTCGGTCAGGTAGACCAGCCACTGCTTGGCGCCTTCCCCGCCGGTCCCGATCCACATCCCGAGGACATCACGGTGGCCGTCCAGGCCGATGCCGACCGCGACGTAGACCGGCCGGTTAGCGACCTGCCCATCGCGCACCTTAATGACGATCGCGTCGATGAACACGACCGCGTAGACCCGGTCCAGGGGCCGGTTACGCCAGTTGGTCAGGTCCTCGACAACCGCATCGGTGACCTTGCTGACCAACTCACGGGACACATCGGCGTCGTAGACCTCGGCCAGATGTGACTGAATTTCCCCGGTGGTCAAACCCTTGGCATACAACGACAGGATCATCTCGTTGAACCCGGCGACCCGCCGCGAGTGCTTCCGGATAACCTGCGGCTCGAACTCACCCTGACGGTCACGCGGGATCTTCAACCCGACCGGCCCCAGATCCGTGTGGACCGTCTTCGCTGAATGACCATTGCGGGCGTTACGGGCGCCACGGCCAGCCGGGTCGCCCTTGTCGTAGCCCAGATGCTCCGACATCTCCGCTTCCAGCGCCGTCTCCAGGATCCGACGAGTCACACCGGCCAGTAAACCGCCCGGCCCCACCAGCCTCACCCCGTCGACCCGCGCCTGCTCCAGCAACTGCTCAGCGATCCGCTGTTCCGCCACCGAGTCCACAGACGAACCCCGCTCGCCTTCCAGCTGCTGCTCAGCACCATGATTCGTAGACATGACGTGATCCCCTCTGGCCGGGCTTCCTACCCGACCTAACGGACCACACCAAGATCAACCACAGAGTTTCTGACAGGCCCGAGCTGAACAGACCCGGGGACTGGTTATCAGTTGTGTCTTTGCGGGCCAATGCCTCCTTGTGACAGTAACTGGCCGGGGCGGGCGCGAAGCTCGTCCAGGTAGCGGCGTACTGTCCGTTCCGAGGTGCCGATCGTCTTGGCGATGGTGGTCGGGTGCTGGGTCGGGTCTTCCCGGTAGGCGTCGATGACGGCCTTCCTGGTGGCGCCGCGGCGTCGCCGCTGCCGAGCCTGGTCGCCAGGGCTGTCGCCGTCGCTGTTACCGCGACGTGGTTCGTCGTCGTTGTCAGCCTCGGCGGGACGGTGTCCGCTGTCGGGGTTGTTGGGCACAGTCGTGCCGAGATTGCCTGAGGGCTTCGGCTGCTCGCTCGGCGTGCGGTCAGCCGGGTCAGCCGGTGGTGGGTGGTCGATCGCCGTGTTGTCGGTCAGCGCGCCGCTCGCGGGGGTGCCAGTCCGCTGGACGGACGACGTTGCTGCCTCGTGCTCGGTGCGCGGCGGCACCGCACGTACCGCGTGATGTGGTGCGGGCAGCGTCCCGGACGTGGGTTGGGTCAGTTGCAGCCGGGCGGATAGTTCTACCAGGCTGATGCTGGCGACGATGATGAGCCCGTCGACTGAGACAGGTAGCAGGTAGGCCGATAGGCCGGTCTCGCCGTAGCGTGCGGCGACGCCGACCATGTGCCAGTAGGAGACCCAGGCGGCGATGCCGGCGATGGCGGTGGTGGCGATCAGCCGCGCGGCGGCCAGGAGTTTGCGGTGGACCGGGACGCGGGAGATCAGTTCGACGGTGAGCAGCAGCGCCACCGGTGGCCAGGCGGCGATGGTCTGGCTGATCGGGTGTGGTGGGGCGTGCAGGATGTTCGCGGCCACGGAGGCGGCCACGCCGACGATCAGGGTGGCTCGGACCGCCCACCGGATGCGCTTGAGGCTGCGGACGGTGGCCGGTGTGTCGGCCGGGCGCTCGGCCCGCCCCGTCGCGGTGGGGGCGGGCAGGGTTTGGGCGCTCATGCGGCGGCGCCGGGGTTGCGGCGGGCGCGGCGACGTACGTCGTCGATGAGGGCGCTGGCAAGTTCGATGGTGCCGTCGGTGGGTTCGGTGTCGAGTTCTTCCAAGCGGCGGGTCAGTTCGGCGAGTCGGGCGGCGATCGCATCGGCGTCGTCGAGGTCGGCGTGGCGGCGCATCGCCGCCTGGTAGACCTGTTCGGCGTACGGGTCGTGCGCGATGGCCGCGTTCAGCACCGTGAGGGCCTCCTCCGGTTGCTCGCACAGCGCGTCGGCGAGGGCGAGGTGGGCGTCGAGTGCCTGTCGGCGTACGGCCTCCCGGTACGGTTCGGCCCACTCGTAGCGAGTGCCGTCGGCGAACGGGCCGTGGTAGGCGGCGACCGCTTGCCGCAGCGCCGCGACTCGGGCGTCGCCGGTGGCGGTTTCCGCAGCGGCCAACGCCTGGCGCATGCGCCACAGGTCCACGTCGAGGGCGTCGCGGTTGAGCTGGTAGCGGTGCCGTGGGTGGGTGATGTAGGTGGCTGCCCCACCGGTGCGCTTGAGGGCTTGGCGCAGGGCGTAGACATAGGTGTGGATGCGGTGGGGCGCCTTGGAGACGGTGGCATCCGGCACCAGGTCCTCTTTCATCGCGTCGACGGTGGCGCCGCCGTCGCGGACGATCAGGTACACCAGCAGTTCCATGGCCTTGGCGCGCAGCGGCTGGTCTGGGTCGGCGCCGACGATGCGCGGCTGGCCGAGGACCCGTACCGCGACGACTCCCGGCCCGTCGCCTCCGGCGGCACCGTCGTCACCGTCGTTGGGGTTCTGGCCGTCCTCACCGTCCGGCCGAGGGCCTGCCGTAGCCGCCGTGTTCGTGCTGGTCGTAGACGCTACGGCCGTCGGGGCCACGGTGGTGTCCGGGACCGACGTGGCGTCGGCGAGTTGGTCGGGGGTGGTGGCGTCGGGCTCCGGGGTGGGGGAGGTGCCGGCGGTGGGGTCGTCGTGGTCGTCTGTGGGTGTCGCGGGCGGGGTGGTGGCGACCCGGGTGGGAGGCCGCGGCTCGGTAGGTGCCGGCGGCTGGGGCAGGCCGGTGTGGGACTCGGCGAGGGTGGGTAGCAGCGCGGCGGCCTCGGCGGCGGTGATGACCGCGAGACGGCCGACTTCGGCGGGGTGGCTGCCGTGCCGCGAGCCTTCGCCGCCGGTGGGGGTGGTGGTGCCGTCGCCGGCCACGACGACGGTGTTGCCGTCGGGCCACGCTCCGAGCAGGACACCGTGGATGTCCAGACGCTGTCCCTGGGCGAGCAGGGCGGCGATGCGGGTCCGCTCGGGTGGCCCGGTGGCGTCGGCGAGCAGCAGGATCGGCGGCAACGGCTCCTCGGACGGGTCGGCGATGCGCAGGTGTGCGACGGTGTCGACCTCGTGCCCGTGCACCAGGCGGGTGCGGTGCAGCGTCTGCTCTTCGAGCAGTTCGAGGGCCTCGGTCAGGTCAGCGGTCACGGTGAGCCGGGGCGTGGCCGGCACGTTCACGACGGCGGCGCCGAGCAGGGTGGCCAGGGTGGCGGCGGGCAGCACCACGCTGCCGCGCCCGTGTGGGTCGTCGACGCCGCCGGCGGCGAGTGCGGCGGCGAGGAAGCCGCGCGCTGCCGCCGGGGCGCCGGGCCCGGTCAGGCCCAGCCCGGCGGGAGGCCATGCGGTGAGCATCGGGTTGCCGAGGGCGGGCAGGTTCGGCGGCGGCGCATCGGTGGGCTCCGGCTGGCCGGCGTGGTCGGGCAGGTCATCCTCGGGCAGGTCGGTGTCGGTGAACGCGTCGTCGTCGACCTCGTCGGTGTCGTCGAGCAGGTCGTGTAGGCGGTCGCCGGTGTCCGGGGTGGGGGTGCGTAGGCCACGCCGGATTCTGGTCACCACGTCGGGCAGCGGCGTCAGGTCCGGGTCGTCTACCCGGCTGTCGGCGCTGGGCGGGCGGGGTGTGTAGCGGCGGCGGCGTAGCCGCCACACCACAGTGGTGGCGGCGGCGATGGCGAGCGCGAGGCCGAGGTCCAGCCAACTCCCGGTCCCCAACGTGATACCCGGGCCGCACGACTCATCCGATGAGCTGTTCGTCGGCGCCGGCGTAGCGGTGGCGTGGTCACTCGGGAGGTTCCCCGCGGTAGGCGGTGCGGGTGTGGCGGTGGTGGGGTTCGGCGGCGTGTCGCTGCCCTCGCCGGGGGACGGCATGCCGGTCGGTTCGGCCGGAACAGGCGGTTCCTGGGTGTGAGGCGGGTCGGGCTGCGACGGAACCGCCGGGGTGGGGCCAGCCGCGCCTGGTGGGGCCGCGTCCGCGGGCAGGTCCAGGATCCAGCCGGGGTAGATCAGGTCGGGGTTGGTGAAGGTTCCCCCGACGGTGTCGAAGCGTGCGCCGCGGTTGAGCGCCCAGATCTCGGGCCAGCGGTCGGGGTCACCGAGCCACCGGTGGGCGATCGCCGAGAGGGTGTCGCCATCGCGTACCACGCAGGTGTGGGCAGGTCGGGGTGCCGCGCTGTCCCCGTGGCTGACCGTCAGCCGCGTCGCCGCCGATGCTCCGCTCGGCGCGCGGACAACGCTGGCGGAGATGGCCGTGCCGTGCCGAGCAGCATTCTCCTGACCACCGGCACCGTGACCCGTGTTCCGTGGTGATGGCCCACCCGCGCCGACACGATCCGACGCAGACCGGTCAGCGTCGGACCGCGCGGGGAGAGAGTCCTCGCCCGGCGGGCTGCCGGGCGTTGTGTCGGTCGTGGCGGTGGCCTGGTCTGCAGCGGGGAGAGCGGTGGAGGTGACGGCGGTGGCGCCGAGCAGCGCGGCCGTGAGGCCCTGCATCGGTCCTGGCATGCGCAGCGCGATGCGCCACCTGAGTCGAGCCGCCACGGCCCTGTAGACGTGGCGGACGATGGTGGCGGTGAACATGGCCCAGAGCAGCCAGGCGCTGGTCTGCAGCAGTGTGGTGAGGAAGCCGGTGGTCAGGGGCTGTTGCAGCCACGCGCGCAACTGGCTGCCAGACGGCATCGTGGGTGCCGGCCAGGCCGCCAGGTACAGCAGCACGAGTGGCGCCGCCGCGAGCACGACCACGGCCACAAGCGCTGCCGAGACCGGTGATTTCACTTGCCCTCCCGTCCCGGGCACCTCATTCGCGACGACCGGTGTGGCCGTGACATCGAACCTAGGAGAAGGGCGGGCAGTGGAGGCCGGATGCCGGTCTAACAGCACCTCACACCACCTCACACCACCTCACAACCGCAGGTCAGGCCCGGTGCCGCCATACGGACCTTGCCGACCCGGCTCCGGTCGTCGTTGCTTCCAACAGGCCAAAGCACCGTTGCGGCGACAATGCCGCAGCCGCGCGTCTGTCTCCCGGGGCTGCCAAGTGGTAGATCGGATGAGGCCCGCCGAGATGAACTTGGGACGACGATGTGGGTGCGGGGGATGAATCTGCCGTCGTACGAATTCCAGTGCCGAGCCACGTCCGTCCCAGCACGGGGCAGATGACGGCCATCGACGTCAGCAAGTGCAAACGGCTGGGTCGGCAGCGTCGGCGACAAGTCCGCCCCTGAAGTTCGCCAACTACGCGACGTTAGGGCGAGGGCAAACCGGCCGCTCCCGGATTTCGATCCGATGAGTGGATGAGGCGAGGGCGGCGGACGCGGAACGACGGTGCGGTCCTCACCGGGGCTGTGGATGATGTTTAGCGTGACTGAGAAGGGCAGTGGGTCCGGGGAGCAGCGCCTGTACGACGCCGTGGCGCGATGGAACGCCGACACCGGGTACGGCCTGGCGGACATGATCCATGCCGCCTGCCAGGCGCTGATCGACGGGCTGGACTCGCCGACGTTGCGCGAACTCGCTGGCGCCTCGGTGAGAGACCCATCCTGGGATATCCGCGAACTCGTGGCCAAGTCGCTGGAGGAACTCAGAATCCCCTACCCGGGCACTGTCCCCCCAGGCTTCGCCCTCGCAACAGGTGGAGGAGTCGCCCGTCGGCCAGGAGTCGACTCTCTACGTTTGGAAGTAGCGCCGGCGCCCGGCGACGTAGGCGGCGGATTCCAGGTGCAGGTCTACGTCAACGGTACGGAGATGACCTCTGCCGCGGCCGGACTCGGGATGGACCCGTACGACATCCTTGTCCCCACCAATCGTCTGGTGGCCGGCTCCCAGCCGCACACCGTTCCGATCGCCCGCTGCGAATGCGGCGTGTATGGCTGTGGATCCACAGACGTCACCATCACGCGGGACGGTGAACTGGTGCACTGGGACTGGTTGATCGAGGTGCCCATGAACCGCGGCGTCTCCTTCTCGGCCGCCGAGTACGACGTGGAAGTCGCACGGGTGGCCGCGGATCATTCGTGGGAGACGGCAGAGCGCACAGCTGGACGACGTGTCCTGACGGACATGGACCGCGAACGGTTGCGCTCTTACGGCCTCAAAACCAGTTGGGTCGCCAACGACTACCGCGATCACGAACTGTTCCGGGTCGCCCTTCACATCGACGGTGACTACCAGGTCTTCGTCGACACCCTGTGGCGTGGCCGTGGCCCCGAGGAGGTGGCGCACGACCTGACCGCCACCTTGGCACTTCCTCCCCGTGAGTGGCGCGCCACCTGGCACGCCATCAAGCCCACGCTGACCAAGCCGCCGAAGATCGCCGGGCCGTCCTGGCGACCCGCACGGTTCTAACAGTGGCCAGCCGGCAGCGGGTCCACATGGCCAAATGACGACCTTCCCGAACCTCGCTCGGCAGGTTGACGCCGCTGAACGGATCGCCGTCGCCCGCAGCGCGGTGAGCGTACTGGCTGATTTGACGAGTCAGTACCGCCGCGACCTTCATCAGGAAGAGCGCCTCCGACTTGCTCGCGAGGCACAGAGCCGTGCCGCCGAGGCTGCTCGACTACACGCCCGAGAAATGTCTGCCATAAAAATCGACTTCGTCGGCCTCCATCGGGCGACTGATCCTCACACGCGGGGCCGGCAGTTCGAAGGGGTCCTGAACCGCCTATTCGAACTCCACGATATGGAGCCGAGACTCAGCTACACGCTGAACAACGAGCAGATCGACGGGTCGGTTCATTTCGAGACCGACGACTACCTCGTCGAAGCTAAGTGGTGGAAGCATCACGTCGACCGAGCCGAGGCGGACGTCTTCGCCGCCAAGATTTGCCGCAAGGGCCGCAACACGCTCGGAATATTCATTGCCGTCAACGGCTTCACTGAAGGTTTTTTCCAGGCAACGCACGCAGGAGGAACGCCCTACATCACCCTCGATGGTGACGATCTCTTCCACGTCCTCGACGGCCGCGTTGACCTGCCAGAACTACTTCGCACCAAGCGCCGTCACCTAAACGACACCGGCAGCTGCTGGTGTCCCGCACGGCGGCTCGTCGCCTCAGCCTAACCTCGGCCTTTCGCGGTGGTCGTGTTCTTGGATGGGTCTGTCAAACGAACGGCTCTCTCACATTGAGGCCTTTTCATCGTGACGGGCCTGGTCACGTTGGATGCGGGCAAGGGTCTGTCGCCATAGGAGGAGGCTCCCGGTAAGACAGCAGTCGACCAAGATCCGATGCCCCAACCGGGAGCCTCGCTGTGCTGTCTTACCCGACTTGGCTCAAGTTAGTGCGCACGTCGGTTGGACTGGGTGATGGCTTCGAGGGCGTGGTGGAGGTCGTGGGGTAGGGGGTCGGCGGCGGTGATGGTGTGTTCGCCGGCTTGGATTTCGATGGTGCGGTAGCGGCGGGCGGTGCGGACGAATTTCTTGGTCGACCAGTTGGTGTGGTCTTCGATCCAGCGGCTGACGGCCAGGGCGGCGAAGACGATGGTGAGGTGGGCGTCGATCGAGTCGCGGGTGTGGTGGTAGATCGGTCTGGCTTGCAGGTCGTGTTTGGACATCCGGAACGACTTCTCGATGTGGAACAGCCGGTGGTAGGCGTCGATCACGAACTCGGCGGTTATCGGGGTGCCGTCGGGGCAGGCGGTGAGGTTGGTGACGTACCCCTTCAGGCCGGCGACGGCCCGGGCTTTGGCCTCCAGAGCCCGGTTCACTGTCCGGGTGCCGCCGGAGAGTCGGACGAACCTGTTGCGTTTGACGGTGGTCTGGCCGGCGACGGCTTTCTCGGCTTTGGCGACCTGCTCGTCGATCCCGCGTAGGGTGCGTCGGGCTCGATCGGTCTTGTACTGGTAGTAGATGACCTGGTCGCGGCGTCGGTCGGCCGACCCGGCGGGCCAGGGCTGGTTGAACACCTGCCCGTCGTCGATGTCCTGGTCCGGGTGGGCCTGGCGCCATGCCGCGACGACGTAGGGGACATCGGGGATGCGGGCCCCGAGGATGAACGACAGGCCTGCGGCTTCGATCGCCTTCTGGTTGGCCGCCGACACCATGCCCGCGTCGGCCACGATCGTCACGTCGGGCAACTGGTGGGCGTGCATGAACGCCTGGATCGTCGGCACCATCGTGAGGGTTTCGGCCTTGTTGCCCTCGAACGCCTCGACCATCAACGGGAACCCGGCAGCGTCGGTCAGCAGCCCGATAGTGATCTGCGGCTCCAGCCGACGTTCCTTGGAGAACCCGGGCTCGCGGAACCCATCGCCGGTGTCGGTCTCGAAGTACAACGTCGACACGTCGTAGAGCACCAGACTGGCCGGGCCCAACCCCGCGTGCGCGGCGCACGCCGCCGCCAACCTCTGCCGCCACGACTGGTCCGCGAACACGGGCAGACGACGCTTGACCGTCGCGTACGACGCCGGCACGACGCCCGTCTCCTCCAGCACCCGCAAGCTGTCCAGCTTGCTCGTCGGCTCGATGATCCTGGCCAACACCAACTGCCGGAACACCTCGTCGCCGCCGGTAGCCTGCGTGAACCCGAGCGCCTCATAGGCGCGGGTGAGGGCGTCCCACAGGTGACCCATCCGCGATGACGTGATCGGCAACGGACCCGCACCCCGCCCAGCAGTCGCGGCACCCTCCACACCCAAATCAAGTTCGCCCTGCCCAGCGGCCATGCGCTGCCGGGCGACCGCCCTCAACACCTCCAGCTCGGCATCGTCGTGCGCCGACCCGATGTGCTCGATATCCCGCGACCCCCGACGCGAGGAGTAGACGATCTGCACCGCCCGCGCACCCGACGCGGTCTTCACCGTCCGTACGTAGGGAGACACCAGCCCACCCTACGGCCGGAATTAGTGCACAGATCCGCTCAACACGAGCGGAGAAACCCCTGGTCAACGCCACGAGCCCGCGCACGCCCCATGATCGTGAGCCAAGTCAGGATCGTGACGGGCCTGGTCACGTTGGATGCGGGCAAGGGTCTGTCGCCATAGGAGGAGGCTCCCGGTAAGACAGCAGTCGACCAAGATCCGATGCCCCAACCGGGAGCCTCGCTGTGCTGTCTTACCCGTCCGCGGTCGCGCTGTCCATCCGTACCCTGAACCACCTGGCCGACCTCATCCGCGCCGAACGCATCCGGCGCCAAGGCCGGTGGCGGCGCCTCGACGCCGGCCAGCAGGCCCTACTCTCCCTGGCCCATCTGCGCAATGGGGACACCAGCGCCCGCCTGGCCTGCGGCTTCGCGGTCAGCGTCACGACGGCTTGGCGCTACGTCCGGAAAGCCATCCACCTGCTCGCCGCGCATGCCGAGGACCTGAACGCGGCCATACAGCGCATCGCCCGGCTCGCGTACGCGATCCTCGACGGCACCCTGATCCCGATCGACCGAGTCGCGGACCAGAGGCCGTACTACTCCGGAAAGCACAAGCGGCACGGAGTCAACGTACAGGTCATCGCCGACTGCAAGGGACACCTCATCTGGGCCTCGTCCACCCTGCCCGGCGCCGCACGACCTGACCGCCACCCGCCCCACGGCCTAATCGACGCGCTGACCAGCGCGAACGGGATGACCTTTGCCGACAAGGCGTACCAAGGCGCCGGCGGCAGCATCCGCACGCCCTTCAAGCGCCGTCGGCACCGGCCGCGACTGTCCCACCGGCAGAAGACCGTCAACCGGTACCACGCCAAGATCCGCGCCGTCGGCGGGCGTCCCGTCCCCACCCTCAAGGGCTGGAAGATCTTGGTCAAGTTCCGCTGCTGCCCCGGCCCGCCACCGCGATAGTCCAGGCCATCCTCGCTCTACATCACGGCCCGACCAGCCAAAACTCACGATGAAAAGCGCTCCTACTAACCAAGATCGCCGGAAACACCCTTAGCGAGACAGGCCCTGCGCGGCGGGGGCCTGTCTCGCTAAGGGTGTTTCCGGCGATCTTGGTTAGTAGGTTTCAGCGGTTGGGAAGCGGTCGCTGAAGGTGATGGCGAAGGCGTTCAACGCGGGTTTCCAGCGCATCGTCCATCGGGTTCTGCCTGCCCCGGTGGGGTCCAGGGACCGGGTCACCAGGTACAGACACTTCAACGCGGCCTGCTCGTTGGGGAAGTGGCCGCGGGCCTTGACCGCCCGCCGGTAGCGGGCGTTGAGGGACTCGATCGCGTTGGTGGAGCAGATGACGGTGCGAATCTCCAGGTCGTAGTCGAGGAACGGGATGAACTCCGCCCAGGCGTTGTCCCACAAGCGGATCACCGCCGGATACCGCCCGCCCCACTTCTCCGCCAGGTCATCGAACGCCGCCCTGGCCGCTTGAGCGTTGACGGCGGTGTAGATCGGCTTGATCTCCCGCTTCAACTCATCCCAGTACCGGCGGGACGTCAGCCGGAACGTGTTGCGGATCAGATGGATGATGCAGGTCTGCACGATCGTGCGGGGCCACACGTTCGTGACGACCTCCGGCAGGCCTTTCAGCCCGTCGCAGACGAGGAAGAAGACGTCCTTGACGCCCCGGTTACGCAGGTCGGTCAGCACGCTCATCCAGAACTTCGCGCCCTCACCACCGGTGCCGGCCCACAGCCCGAGGATGTCCTTCTCCCCGTCGAGGGTGACCCCGATCGCGGCGTAGAAGGGTCGGTTCGCGACCTGCCCATCTCGCACCTTGACCACGATGGCGTCGATGAACACCGCCGCGTAGATCTCATCGAGGGGTCGGTGGGACCAGTCGGTCATCTCCTCGATCACCTTGTCGGTGATCCGCGAGATCGTCTCCTTGCTGACCGAGGCGCCATAGATCTCCGCGAAGTGAGCGCTGATCTCCCCGGTCGTCAACCCTTTGGCATACAGCGACAACACGACCTCGTCGACGCCCGACAGGCGACGCTGCCGCTTGCGGACAATCTGCGGGCTAAAGGTGCCGGCCCGGTCCCGCGGCACGTCGATCTGCACCGGCCCCGACGCGTCGGTCAGCACTGTCTTCGGCCGGCTGCCGTTGCGGATGTTGCCCGAGCCGGCGCCGGTCTGGTCGTGTTTCTCGTAGCCGAGGTGCTCGGTCATTTCCTCGTTCAACGCGGTCTCTAGGACCGTTTTGGTCAACTGCTTCAGCAGCCCGTCCGGGCCGGTCAGCGACAGGCCCTGCTCCTTCGCCGCCCGGACCAGCTCGGCCGCGGCTTTCGCCTCGGCCGACGGCTCAGGCCGCTTCTTCCGTCCGGTCTGGTCGTTCAGGGTCGCGGTCATCACGGCACCCTCCTCACCAGGCACAACGCCCGGCAGGTCAGGCCGGAAACACCTTCAGATCCACAGACCCGGCGCGCAAGATCATAAGTGGTCCGAGCTGCGGAAACGCGGATCGGGCCCTTCTTGCTATCCGGCCTGTTCGGACGGTGGGTGTCACGTGGGTGCCACTCGGGTGTCATCACATTCCGTGACTGTGTGGCCAGTCGCGGGTTCTTGACCTGCGGCTTCTTCCGCTTCGCGGATGCCTTGCTGGCCGGAGTATGTGCCGCAGGTCGGGGCTGGGGTCGGTTGCGGCGGCCCCTCTTGCGGATCTTCGCGCGGGTGCGGTGGGCGGCGGCGAGGACGAGGTGGGCGGTCGCGTCGGCGCAGCGGCGCTGCACCTGGGGGAGGACACTGGTGTAGGTGTCGGCGGTGACCAGGATGCTGGAGTGCCCGAGCATGTCTTGCAGGGTTTTGAGGTCAGCTCCGGCTTCATGCGCGAGGGACGCGGCGCCGTGGCGTAGGTCGTGCAGTCGGACCGGCGGGATGCCGGCGCGTTTGACCAGGAGCCGGAATCGGCCGCTGGCGTAGCCGGGGTGGATGGGGCTGCCATCCTTGCGGACGAAGACATAGCCGGAGTCGGTCCAGGTCTTCCCGGTTGCCTCTCGGCGAGATTGTTGATCTCTTTGGCGGCGTCGGTGGTCGCGCAGAACCTGGACGGTGCGTTTGTCCAGGGCGACTGGGCGGCGTCCGGCGGCGGTTTTGGGGTCGCCTTCGATGACCTGGTAGCCGGCGGTGGTGCGGTTGCGTTCGACGTAGAGGACGCCGCGGTTGAGGTCGATTTCGGTCCACCGCAGTCCGCACATCTCGCCGCGGCGTAGGCCGCGTAGGGCGGTTAGCCACCAGAACGCGAACAGTGGGTCGTCGGTGACGGTGTCGAGGAACGCGCCGAGCTGCGGGGCGGTCCACACCGCGACGGTGGGGTGCTCCCCGGTGGTGTGCCAGGCGTGGACGCGGTCGTCGGTCCAGACTTGGGCGTGGGGTTTGCGGTAGCCGGCGACGGTGATGTGCCGGGCGGGGTTGCCGTCGATCAGGCCCTGTTTGACGGCGAGGTTGAGCGCGGCGCGCAGGGTGGTGCGTAGGTGCTGCATCGCCGACGCCGATTGGGGCAGTCCTTTGGTGTTGGTGGTCTGGGCGATCTGGTCGAAGACGGTGCGCAGCAGTCGGGCGTCGAGGTCGGCGAACCGGTAGGGGCCGAGGTGGGGGATCAGGACGCGTTCGACATCGCGGGTGTAGTGCAGGCGGGTGGTCGGCCGGATCCGGGTGTGCTGCTCCAGCCAGTGCCGCAGCCACCGCTGCACGGTCCAGCCGCTGGCGGTGCGCTGCGCCTGGGTCGTGGCCAGCCACTCATCCCGCGCCCGGCGGGCCGCCGCCTGCGACGGGAAGCCGCCTCGGCGGACGCGTTCGGATCGGCCGAGCACGTTGCGGGCCGAGCAGTGGAAGTACCAGGTGCCGTGAGCACGGTCGCCCAGATTCGGGCAGTGCTGTTCCAGCCGCCGGCCGCTGTCGTTGCGGCATCCGCACCGTTTGAAGATCATACCTGACGTCCCCATGACGGCACCCTTCTCGTAGAGGTCATCCTCTCCATCGACGTCGGTCGGCCTGCTGGTACGGGGCTGTCCGCCGATACTCGCTAGCTGTGCCTTCCGACCATCGGTGCGTGCTGTCTGGGGGTGAGCCGTCGCTCGGGCGGCAGGGCGGCGGATCTAGCCTTCTCTGGCGGTGCCGCCTTCTGTCGCTACGTAGCGTTGCGTAGCAGCGGTCATCAGTGAGGACCGGGGCGTCCTACTCCTCGCTGGCCATGACATCGGCAGCACACGTCCAGACGGCCACCCGACCCTCCGGGTCCACCCAGCGAACGACGTGAACCGATTTCCGGTCGCGCCGCGGGTCCGAATGGCGAGGCCGGCAGCGGTGTTCCCGGACTGCCCTCACACCGACCGAGACCGCTTCCCACAAACCCTACTTTTCAGGTAGGTGTTTCGGGACAGTGAACGCTTCCGGCAGACTGTTGACCGGCTGCAGGATCCGCGGTCAACATGGGTGCATGTCGCAGCGGGATGAGCTTCTCCTCACCGCTCGTGTGCACGTCGACCTGGTCCGGCACGCGAGCGCGCTCTGTTGAGCTGACGCCGACCTCACCACCACCACCACCGCAGCCGGCCGGCCGCCGCAACTGACCGGCGACACGTAGCCGCTGCTTCCAGCGCCGGCACCGGGAGCACGTCCGGTGCCAGTGCCATCACTCACGGCTTGTCCGCTCACCGCGGAGCGGCCTGCCCACACACCTGCCCGGGTGCCTCGCCACCCACCGTGGACAGACCCAGGAGATCCGCCATGTCCTCATCCCGTCGTGCCGTCCTGCGTACGCTCACCGCCGCCGCGAGTGCGCTCGCCCTCGCCGCCGTCACCGGCTGCGGTGGGGGCGCCGAGGCCAGTTCCGACCAGGCCAGAAAGCTGCGCTACCAGGGGTCCGTCGGGCAGGTCACGCTGCCCGAGCTCGCCGCCGACCTCGGCTATCTCGGCGATGTCGAACTCGATTGGATCGGCAACGTCACCGGCGGCCCCGCTGACATCCAGGCGACCGCGACCGGCCAGAGCGACTTCGGTGGGGCTTTCAACGGCGCGATCGTCAAGCTCGCCGCTGCGAACGCTCCGATCACTGCGGTGGTCAGCTACTACGGCTCCGACGCCCAGACCTTCCAGGGCTACTACGTGCTCGACGACAGTCCGGTCCGCAGCCCGCGCGACCTGATCGGCCGGAAGGTCGGCATGAACACCCTCGGCGCGCACGCCGAGGCGGTACTCAAGACATGGCTCGCGCGCGGCGGGCTCACCCCGGCCGAGATCAAACAGGTCGAGCTGGTCGCGCTGCCACCGGTCAGCACCGAGCAGTCGCTGCGGCAGAAGCAGATCGACGTGGCCGTGCTCGGCGGTGTGATCCGGGACAAGGCCGTCGCCAGCGGCGGCATCCGCACCATCTTCACCGACTACGAGCTGCTCGGCGCGTTCAGCGGCGGCACGTACGTCTTCCGCGACGACTTCATCCGCAAGAACCCGGACACCGTCCGGGCGTTCGTCTCGGGTGTTGCCAAGGCCATCGAATGGGCGCGCAACCAGCCCCGGGAGACGGTGGTCGCCCGGATGGAGTCGATCATCGCCAAGCGGGGCCGCAACGAGGACACGTCGCTGGTGAGGTATTGGAAGAGCAGCGGCGTCGCCGGCACCGGCGGCGTGATCAGTGACCAGGAGTTCGGCACCTGGATCGACTGGCTCGCCGCCGAGGGTGAGCTCGAGGGCGACAAGCCGAAGCCCGGCGACATTTACACCAACCGGTTCAACCCGTTCGCCAACGGGGGTGGTGCCGGGTGAGCACCAACAAGATCCTCTTTGATCGGGTGTCGAAGACCTTCCCGGTCCGCGCCAGCCGGCGTTCGCAGGCCGGCGCGGTCACCGCGCTGGACCGGGTGACCCTGGGTGTACGTGACGGCGAGTTCCTGGTCGTCGTCGGCCCCAGCGGCTGCGGCAAGTCCACTCTGCTCGACCTGCTCGGCGGGCTGTCGAAGCCCAGCGGTGGGCAGGTGCTCGTCGACGGTGAGGCGGTCGTCGGGCCCGGTCTGGACCGGGGCATCGTCTTCCAGCAGTACGCGCTGCTGCCCTGGCGCACCGCCGCCGGGAACGTCGCGTTCGGGCTGGAGGCCAAGGGCGTGCCCCGTGCCGAGCGCGCCGACCTGGTCGCGTACCACCTGGAGCTGGTGGGGCTCTCCGGCTTCGCCGACCGCCACCCGCACGAGCTGTCCGGCGGGATGAAGCAGCGGGTGGCGATCGCCCGCAGCCTCGCGTACGACCCGGACATCCTGCTCATGGACGAGCCGTTCGCCGCCCTGGACGCGCAGACCCGCGACTCGCTGCAGGACGAGTTGGTGCGGATCTGGCAGGCCACCGGCAAGACCATCGTGTTCATCACCCACGGTATCGACGAGGCCGTCCACCTCGGCCAGCGGGTCGCCGTGATGACCTCCCGTCCGGGCCGGATCAAGCAGGTCATCGACATCGACCTCGGCGACCGGGCGGTGGAGGACGTCCGCTCCACCGACGCGTTCCGCCATCACCGGCACCAGATCTGGACGCTGCTGCGCGACGAGGTGCGCGCCGCCCAGTCCGCCGAGCGACCAGCCGCTCCCGCTCCCGCGCCCGGCCGTTCCCGCCGGTGGGCGCGGTACGGCACCTCGACAGTCGGCCGCACCGCCGGCACCGGACCCGACGGTGGTCGTATCCCTGCTGTGCCGGGCGCCGACGCGGACCGCGCAGCGCCGGCGGTGGCCCGTCACGAGGAGGCCCGCGTTGGTTGACATCGCCGAACGACCCCGACTGGCGGCCACAGCCGCCGCGACGGCGGCCACTGACGCCGCGCCCCGGCTACCCCGGCGGCTGCTCGGCCTCGGCGGGCGGGTGCTGCACCGCACCGCCGCGCTGCTCACGCTGGCTCTGGTCTGGGAGACCGCACCCCGGCTGGGCCTGGTCGACCGGGTCTTCCTGCCGCCGCTGTCGGAGGTGCTGCTCGGGTGGACGGCGCTGCTGCGCAGCGGGCAACTCGCCGAGCACGTGGGCGCCAGCCTCACCCGATCGCTGACCGGGCTGGGCCTGGCGGTGCTCACCGCGATCCCGCTCGGGCTGCTGATCGGCTGGTACCGGCCCCTCGCCGAGTTGCTCAGCCCGCTGCTGGAGGTGTTCCGCAACACCGCCGCCCTGGCCCTGCTGCCCGTCTTCGTTCTCATCCTCGGCCTGGGCGAGACCTCCAAGATCGCCCTGGTGCTGTACGCCTGCTCCTGGCCCATCCTGCTCAACACCATCGCCGGCGTGAAGGGCGTCGACCCGCTGCTGATCCGCTCGGCTCGCTCGATGGGCCTGAACCACCTCCGGTTGTTCCAGAAGGTGATCCTGCCGGCCGCGGTGCCGACGATCTTCACCGGCGTGCGGCTGGCCGGGGCGTACTCGATCCTCGTGCTCGTCGCGGCCGAGATGGTTGGCGCGAAGGCCGGCCTCGGCTACCTCATCAACTATGCGCAGTACAACTTCGCGATCCCCGACATGTACGCCGGGATCATCACGATCTCCGCGATCGGCCTGGTGGTCAACCAGCTCCTCGTCGCCGTCGAACGCCGCTTCTCCACCTGGCGCGTCGACGTCTCCGCCTCCTGAAAGGAAGGACCTGTCGTGTCCCGTACCCTGCACCTGAACGCGTTCCTGATGGGCGTCGGCCACCACGAGGCCGCCTGGCGGCACCCGCGCACCGACCCGCACCGGGTCGCCGACGTGCGGCACTTCGTCGAGCTGGCCCGCACCGCCGAACGCGGCACCCTCGACTCGGTGTTCCTCGCCGACGGCCTCGCCGTCGGGCCGGCCGTGCGGCACAACATCCAGGCAGTCTTCGAACCGTTGACCCTGCTCGCCGCGCTGGCCACGGCCACCGAGCACATCGGTCTGATCGCCACCGCGTCCACCACCTACAACGAACCGTTCAACCTGGCCCGCAAGTTCGCCTCGCTGGACCACCTCAGCGGCGGCCGGGCGGGATGGAACATCGTCACCTCGGCCCAGGCCCGCGAGGCCCGCAACTTCAGCCTCGACGACCATCCCGCGCACGCCGAGCGGTACCGCCGGGCCGCCGAGTTCGTCGACGTGGCGATCAAGCTGTGGGACAGCTGGGAGGACGACGCCCTGGTCCTGGACACCGCCGCCGGGATCTTCGCCGACTCCGACCGGGTGCACGAGATCAACCACACCGGCGAGCGGTTCCGGGTGCACGGCCCACTGAACACCCCGCGCCCGCCGCAGGGCCGGCCGCTGCTGGTGCAGGCCGGCTCGTCGGCCGACGGCACCGCCTTCGCCGCCCGGTACGCCGAGGCCGTCTTCACCGCCCAGCAGACCCTCGCCGACGGGCAGCGGTTCTACGCCGCGCTCAAGCAGGCCACCGCCGCCGCCGGCCGCGACCCGGACTTGGTGAAGGTGCTACCCGGCATCGCCCCGGTGCTCGGTGGCACGGAGGCCGAGGCGCGGGCCCTCGCCGACGAGCTGGAGGCACTGATCGTCCCGGAGCACGCCCTCGCCCAGCTCTCCGGCATGACCGGCCTCGACCTCACCGGCCTGCCACTGGACGGCCCCCTGCCCGATCTGCCCGACGTCACCGCCGTGCAGTCCCACCAGAGCCGCTACCAGCTCGTCGTCGACCTGGCACGCCGGGAGCGGCTCACCATCCGGCAGCTCATCGGCCGGCTCGGCGGCGGCCGGGGTCACCGGGTGGTGGCCGGCGCCCCCGAGCAGGTCGCCGACCAGATCGAGCTGTGGTTCACCTCGGGCGCCGCCGACGGCTTCAACGTCATGCCGCCGCTGCTGCCCTCCGGGCTGGCGGACTTCGTCGACCACGTGGTGCCGCTGCTGCGGGCGCGGGGGCTGTTCCGGCACGAGTACACCGGCCGGACGCTGCGCGAGCACTACGGGCTGCCGCGCCCGGCCAGCGCGTACGCCACGCCGGCCCTGGTGCCGGCGTGACCACCGTCGACCGACCCCGGGCGCACGCGCCCACCGACCTGCTGCCGGTGGACCGGGACCTGTTCCGCGCGGTGCTGCGCCGGCAGGCCGCCACGGTGGTCGTGGTCACCGCCGTGGCGCCGGGCACCAACGATCGGACCTGCCTGGGCGGGCTGGGGGACCCGGTCCGCGCCGGCTTCACCGCGACCTCGTTCACGTCGGTGTCGCTGGACCCGCCGCTGGTCTCGTTCTGCCTCGGCGTCACCTCGTCCAGCTGGCCGGTGCTGGCCCGTGCCGAACACGTCGCCGTGCACCTGCTCAACGAAGGTCAACGGGACGCGGCCCGGATCTTCGCCACCAGCGGCATCGACCGGTTCGCCGCGTACCCGGACTGGTCGCCGGGGCCGTTCGGGGTGCCGCTGCTGCACGGGGTGCTGGCCCTGATGCTCTGCCGCGTCGTGCATCGCGTGCCGGCCGGCGACCACACCGTCGTGATCGCCGAACCCCTCGCGCTCGGCCCGGGCGAGGACGGGGACCCGCTGGTCTACCACCGGGGCGCGTACACGACGGCCGAGCCGACGGTGCCCGCGTGAGCGTCGCCTCCGCCGACCTGCTCGCGCTCGACCGGGCCGCCCAGGACCTGCTGTTCCGGGCGGCCCGCACCGCGAACACGTTCACCAACGAACCGGTCACCGACGCTCAGGTCGCCGCGATCCACGACCTCGTCCGGTACGGGCCGACCGCGCTCAACGGCCAACCCCTGCGGGTGTTGCTGCTGCGCTCGGCGCAGGCACGCGCCCGGCTGCTGCCGCACCTGGCCGGCGGCAACCGGGCCAAGACCCAGAGCGCCCCGCTGACCGCGGTGCTCGCCGCCGACATCGACTTCCACGAGCGGCTACCCGAGCTGTTCCCGCACCGGCCCCAGGCCAAGGACTGGCTCGCCGAACGCGACCAGCGGGCGGCGCAGGCCCGGTTCAACGCCGCCCTGCAGATCGGCTACCTGATCGTCGGCGTCCGGGCGGCGGGGCTGGCCGCCGGCCCGATGGCCGGCTTCGACGCCGCAGCAGTCGGGCAGGAGTTCTTCCCGGACGGCCGTCACGAGGTGCTGCTGCTGCTCAACATCGGCCGGCCCGGCCCGGACGCCTGGCGTGACCGGCTGCCGCGCCTGCCTACTGATCAAGTGGTTTGGGCCCTCTAGGCTCCACCTCGCGGACCGTCGTTGTCCGGGGAACCCGTCCTGACCGGATCTGCTGGTGGTCAGGTCCGCGCCGTGGTGCCGTCGCCGATCAGCGCGGCGATGGTGTCGTCGGCGGGGCAGCGGCGGCGAGCGACGTAGCGTTCGATGAAATCGGCGACCGCGCCGCGTACCGCCGGCGGGGCGCCGGTACGGGCCAGGGCCGCGTACGCGATGTGGAAGCACTCCCGCGCTGCGGCGGCGAGGTGGGGGTCTCGCAGGCCGTGCCTGGCGGCACGCGTCCACGGACCGCGCCGGTAGGGCTCACGGAGGGCGTGCAGCCGCTCGGTGGCGGCCAGCGCCTCGTCGCCGGCCTGGGCGTCGGCGAAGAGCGCGGCGGCGACGGCGAGCGGCATGGGCCAGCCGTCGACCGGCTGTCCGTCGATCATCGCGAGTTCCAGGTGTCCACGTGGGCGCACCGGGGGCAGCAGCGTATCCAGGTGGCGATCGAGGTCGTCGAGAGTTGGCCGACGCGGGTGACCGGCACGGAGCCATTGCCGGAAGGTCAACCCGACCGGAGCCGTGCCGGGACCGGCGGGAGAGGCCACCGGGGCATCCAGCGCGTAGCGGGACCAGGACTCGCGGGGATCGCCGCCGGGCGGTGGCGCGGTACGGCGGGGGTCGAGTCGTAGCAGCGTGGCCTGCCGGCTGGAGCGCCACCCGCCGCCCGCGGTCGTAGGCGAGTTGGCGAACGCGGCCAGCAACACCGGACCGACGGCGTGGGCGAGGGCCCACCGGCGGCGGAACCCGAGCGGGCCGGACGCGGCGTGGCCGGCGTCGAGGCGTACCCGCACCGCCGCGGCGGCCGTCGTCGCGCGGCGCGGATCGACCGCGCGGGGCAGGGCGGCCAGGCCGCCGCCGGCGAGTCCCGCGCGTATCGCGGCAAGGTCCTCGGCGGTACGGCGGACACACTCGCCCAGGTCGCGGTATGGCGGGCTGATCACCGTGATCGCACCGGAAGGGGCGACCTCGTGCCGCCCGTGGGGAGGTGCGCCGTGCGCGGCGAGCGCCGACTTCACCCGTGGCGCCGGCACGGCGCGCCCTGGGTCGGTCGAGTCACGCAGCAGCCACTCGACGCGCAGTCCGACGAGCCGGGGAGTGCCGGTGTGGAAGGCGTGCCGGGCCAGGTACGCCTCCGCGTCCTGTTCGGCCAGCGGCGGTCCGGCGGTGGCGTGCATTCGAGCCTCCTGGGTGGGGAGCACCAGCCTCAAGCCACTTGTCCGGTGGGGAATCGCCCACACGGCGGGGCGTTGCCCGGTGAGTGGCGGGACGGGTCTTGACGAGACCAGCTTAGTCCACTATTCCTATATCTCAAGTAGGAAACATCGGAGAGTGGGGAGTGGGTTCTGTACGTCTCGGCGCGCACCGACTACGCCCTGCGGGCGATGCTCGTGCTGGCGTCGAGCCAGGACATTCCGCATCCGTTCCTGAGCGGCATCCTGCTCGACCTGCGTCGGGCCGACATGGTGGACAGCCTCCGCGGCACCGACGGCGGCTACCGGCTGACCCGTTCGCCTGAGGAGATCAGGGTCGGCGACGTGCTGCGGGCCACGGTCGGGGCGATCACCGCGGTCCGTGGGTTGCCCGTCGCCGCAACGTCGTACCAGGGCGTCGCCAGCGGGCTCAGCGAGGTGTGGCGGTCGGTCCACCGGGCCGTCGAGGAGGTCGTCGACCGGGCCAGCCTCGCCGACCTGCTGCGCGGAGGGTTTGCGGACGACGCAGAACAGCAGGTGTCACCTGCCACGACGCACCGCGCTCCCGCGCGGCGAAGGAGGATGGAAACCCCGTGAGGAACAGACATAAGTTCACCGCTGTGGTCGCGTTGGTTGCCGGTCTGGCGCTGACCGCGTGTGGAGGTGGGCAGGCGGCCGGAGACGGCACGACACTCAACGTCGTCGGGTTCGCGGTGCCCGAGGCGGCGAACAAGGCGATCGCGGCCGAGTGGATCAAGACCGACGCGGGCGAAGGCGTGGGATTCAAGACCTCCTACGGTGCTTCGGGTGACCAGAGCCGTGCGGTGGTGGCCGGCTTGAAGGCCGACTATGTCCACTTCTCGGTGGCCAGCGACGTGACCCGGCTGGTCGATGCGGGGCTGGTCGACCAGAGTTGGGACGACGGCCCGAACAAGGGCATCGTGTCCTCGTCGGTGGTCGTGCTGGCGGTCCGCAAGGGCAACCCGAAGAACATCCAGGGCTGGGACGACCTGGTCAAGCCGGGTATCGGGATCGTGACGCCGAACCCGGCCTCCTCGGGCTCCGCCCGGTGGAACGCCCTCGCCGCCTGGGGGCACATCACCGCCAACGGCGGAACCGAAGCCCAGGCCGAGGAGTACCTCACCAAGCTCTTCGCGAACGTGGTGGCACTGCCCAACAGCGGCCGGGACGCCACCACGGCGTTCCTCGGCGGCACCGGCGACGTCCTGCTCGCCTACGAGAACGAGACCATCCTCGCCCGTCAGAACGGCGAGGAACTCGACTGGGTGCTGCCGGCGACCACCATCCGGATCGAGAACCCCGGCGCGGTCCTCAAGGACGCGGACCCGAAGGCGAAGGAATGGCTGGACTTCGTCCTCGGCACGCAGGGCCAGCGCCAGTTCGCGCTCAAGGGTTTCCGGCCGATCATCGACGGGGTCGACACCAGCGGCGTCGAGGGCGCACTCGACCCGAACAACCCCTTCCCGACGCCGCAGAAGCTTCTCACCGTCGACAAGGACTTCGAGAGCTGGTCCGCGCTGTCCACCAAGTTTTTTGACGAGAACAACGGCATCGTCACCAAGATCATCGCGGACTCCGGGAAGGCTCAGTGACCTCGGCCGTACTCGCCCCGGACGGACCGGCGGCCAACCGCCGGTCCGCCCGGGGCGGCCTTCCGCTGACCCCGGTCTCCGGCCTGGGCCTGGGCGTGGCGATGCTCTGGTTCAGCCTGCTCGTGCTCATCCCGCTGGCCGCCGTGGTGGTGACCGCGTCCCAGGGTGGCTGGGGTGGCCTCTGGCAGACGGTGACCAACGAGCAGACCGCCGCCGCGATCCGCCTCACCGTGGGCACCGCGGCACTCGTCACCCTGGTCAACATCGTCATGGGCACCCTGATCGCCTGGGTGCTGGTGCGGGACCGGTTCGCCGGCAAGCGGGCGCTGGAGATCCTCATCGACGTCCCGTTCGCGCTGCCGACCATCGTCGCCGGGCTGGTACTCCTGTCGCTGTACGGGCCGGACAGCCCTTTGGGGGTCAACGTCGCCAACACCCGGGCCGCGGTGTTCCTCGCCTTCCTGTTCGTCACGCTGCCGTTCATCGTGCGTACCGTGCAACCGGTCCTCGCCGAACTCGACCCGGAGATCGAGGAGGCGGCGGCATCACTGGGCGCCAGCCGCCTCACCACGTTCCGGCGGATCATCCTGCCGAGCCTCACCCCGGCCATCGCGGCCGGCGCCGCGCTGTCGTTCGCTCGGGGGATCAGCGAGTACGGCTCGCTGGTCCTGCTCTCCGGCAACCTGCCGATGCGCACCGAGGTGGCGTCGGTCCGCATCCTCAGCAGCATCGAGAACGACAACCCCGACAGCGCGGCGGCGGTCGCGGTCGTACTACTGACCATCTCGTTCGCCGTCATCGTCGTGCTCGACCTCGTCCAACGCCGGGTGGTGCGCCGTGGCTGACCACTCCCGAACGACCGGCACCAGGGTCGGCGGCCCCGGACCTGTCCGCCACCTGCTGCGACTCGTGGTCACGACCTACCTGTTCCTGCTCGTGGCGTGGCCGCTGTACCTGGTCGGCCGTAACGCGTTCGCCGACGGGTTCGTGGACCTCACCGCGATCCTCACCGACCCCGACGTGACCCACGCGCTGCGGCTCACCGTCGTTATCGCGGTAGCCGCCGTCATGATCAACACGGTGTTCGGCGTCGGCATCTCGATTCTGCTCGTCCGCTACAACTTCCCCGGAACGCGGCTGCTCAACGCCCTGCTCGACGTGCCGCTGTCGGTCTCGCCCATCGTCGTCGGGCTCGCCCTGGTGCTCGTCTACGGCGGCCGGGAAGGCTGGTTCGGGCCGACCCTCGAAGCAGCCGGACTGCAGATCATCTTCGCGGTACCCGGCATGGTGCTGGCCACCGTCTTCGTGGCACTGCCCCTGGTCATCCGGGAAGTCGTGCCGGTGCTCGAAGAACTCGGCGACGACCAGGAGCAGGCGGCCCGAAGCCTGGGCGCCAACGCGCTGCAGACGTTCCGCCGGATCACCCTGCCCTCGATCAAATGGGGTGTGATCTACGGGGTCGTGTTGAGCCTCGCCCGGTCGCTGGGCGAGTTCGGCGCGGTCAAGGTCGTCTCCGGCAACGTGCTCGGCCAGACCCGCACCGCCACCCTCGTGGTCGAGGAGAAGTACCTGAACTTCGACAAGGGCGGCGCGTACGCCACCGCCTTCCTCCTCGCACTCGTCGCCGTGGCCAGCATCATCGTCGTATCCGCCCTCAGGCCGAAGGAAGACCGTTGAGTATCGAGATCGCCAATGTCGGCAAGCGTTTCGGAGGGTTCGTCGCGCTCGACGACGTGTCGGTGAGCATCCCGGCCGGCCAGCTCACGGCCCTGCTCGGCCCCTCCGGCGGCGGGAAGTCCACACTGCTGCGCATCATCGCCGGTCTGGAACGCGCCGACACCGGCCGGGTCGAGATCGACGGGGTGGACGCGACCAGCCTCCCACCCCAGAAACGCAACGTCGGCTTCGTGTTCCAGCACTACGCGGCCTTCAAACACCTGTCGGTACGGCGCAACGTGGCCTTCGGCCTGGAGATCCGCAAGCGCCCCAAGGCCGATATCCGCAACCGCGTCGACGAACTGCTCGCCCTGGTCCACCTGGAACAGTTCGCCGACCGGCTCCCGTCACAGCTGTCCGGCGGCCAACGCCAACGCATGGCCCTGGCCCGCGCGCTCGCCGTCGAACCGACCGTGCTGCTGCTCGACGAACCCTTCGGCGCCCTCGACGCCAAGGTCCGCAAGGAGCTGCGCGACTGGCTGCGCCGCCTGCACGACGAGGTGCACGTCACCACCGTCTTCGTCACTCACGACCAGGAAGAAGCACTCGAGGTCGCCGACGAGATCGTCGTCATCAACGAGGGCCGGGTGGAACAGATCGGGCCGCCGGACGAGCTGTACGACCGCCCGGCCAACGACTTCGTCATGCGTTTCCTCGGCCCCGTCACCCAGCTCGGCGGCCTCCTCGTCCGGCCGCACGACCTGCAGATCCACGCCGGCGACGGGAAGCCAGCAGCGGTGCCCGGGCGGATAACCCGGATCACCCGCGTCGGCTTCGAGATCCGCATCGAGGTCACCACCAACGCCGGCCAGGTCGTCGCCGTGACCCTGACCCGCAACGAGTTCCTCGCCCTCGGCCTCCACGACAGGGCGTCGGTCCACCTGACGGTCGCGCCGGACAGTCCCACGGTCGCCACCACGTCCCGGCCCCGCGCGTCGGCGTCGGCGAGCCTCGCCGCCTCGCGCTGAATCACCCTGGCCGGGCCGGACGATCGTCCTGGCCAGGGACGGGGCGCCGTACATTGGCTCGCCCGCCCCGGCCGGGACACCGCCGTCGTCACCCGGGATCTCCCCGCCGGCCGACCGGCCCCTGGTGGAGGTGTTCCACTGGCAGACCGTCTGCCTGCCACGCGGCGAAGCCGCCGACGACGTCGGTCGCCCGCCACAGGCCAAGATCCTGCAGCGCCGCAGCGGCCAGCGACGAGGTGTAGCCCTCCTGGCAGACGACCACCACCGCGAGGTCGTACCCGTCGGCGAGGTCGAGGCGGGCGTCGCTGCGCGGATCCAAACGCCATTCGAGCACGTTGCGTTCGATCACCACAGCCCCCGGAATCTCTCCGCACGCGGACCGCTGTGCCATGGGCCGGATGTCGACGAGGACGGCTCCAGCCCGCTGCGCCGCGTGGGCGTCGACGGGGGCCAGCCGGCGCAACCGACCACGCGCCGCGGCGAGGATCTCGTCGATGCCTCGGGAGCCGGCCGGCGGATTATCCCCGCGCCTCACCAGTCCACCCCGGCACTGTCCACGGCGGTAACGACGAGGCGGTCGTCCGTTATCTCGTAGCGGGTCATCTCCTGCAGCGCGGGACGGTACACGTGCACGCTCACCGCGGGCTCCCCTCCCGCGTTGCGGATCCGGTGGATGTGCCGGGCACCGAACACCCGGCCCTGCCCTTCGCCCCACCGGCTCTGCCGCAACCGCCAGCCGCCGTCGTCACGGCGACGTGGACCGGCCGACCCGAAGACATCGCCGTCACGGTTGCCGCCGGTCGGCGTGTGTTCGGTCAGCGTGCCGGCGACCACCAGGAACGCACCCGCCGCACCACCGTGGTCGTGCAGATCGGTGCCCTGCCCTGGCAGCCAGCTCAACAGCCACACCTCGGCCTCCGGACCCACGGCGAGGCGCTGGTACCAGCGCCGCCGCCGGTCGAACCGCACCTGCGGCCAGTTGGCGCGACGAGCGGCGTACCGGCGGGCAATGGCCAGCGGGTCGCCACCCGCACCACGCGGAGCGAACCCCGTGCGAGATACCGCCGTGCTCATGCCGCCCTCCGCCGCGGGTGACCCGAGAGCGGACCGGTGGGCGCGACGGAGACCTCGCGCCCATCGGAAGCATGGCGCGGGGCGCGCACCACGACGACGGAAGCATCGGCCGCAAGCCGGTAACCCACACCATGCACTGTGCTGATCAAGGGCGTTCGAACACCCAGCTTGTGCCGCAGCCGCCGAATATGGACGTCGACGGTCCTAGGCCCCGTGAACGGCTGGTTCCACACCCCGTCCAGGAGCTGAGCGCGGGTGAGCACGCGGCCGGGGTGCTCGGCGAAAAACAGCAACAGGTCGTACTCCCGCCGGCACAACTCGACCGGCACGCCACCTCGGGCGACGGTCCGGGCATCAGGATCGATGCGGATCACATCCGGACCATCCGGGACGTCGGGACGGACATGCCCGAGCCAGTCCGGCAGGCCGGTAGCGCTCATCGCCGACAGCCGTGCCACCAACTGCCGCAACAGGTCCTTTTCGTCAGGGACGGCAGCATCAAGCCTGAGGTGAACCGTGATCGTCAGATGGAGCTCGCGCTCGGGTAGATTCGCCCGCTGACCCGGCAGGCGCAGAACGTCAGGCACAACTGTCATCGTGGACTCCAGCATGGGCGGAAGAAGCGGATGATGATCAACCGTTTACGTGCCCTGCTCCGATGCGTGCCGCCCCGGAGTGGGCCTCGCCTAGCGACAGAGAGCGCTGCGGGTGCGCTGGAAGTCGACATACCGCCGAACGACGAGCATCCCAGCAGCTGCAGCGCCGGCCGGGCCAGTCATTCGAGCGGTCATGCCAGCAGAATAACATACTGATCCTATAGGAGAAGAGTATAAATTCGCTGACATCGGAGCGGCTCACAGGGTTTCATCGAGTAGGTCCTGCCGCGTTCTACATCCCTCTGCGGGTTCCGAGCGCTGGCTCACGTCAGGACGCCGGACGCAGGGCCGGCCGACGGATCAGAAGGTTAGGGGTTCGAGTCCCTTCGACGCGCAAGATCATAAGGGGCCTGAACTGTGTGAACGCAGTGCGGACTTTCTGTTGTTCGGCCTGTTCGGACGGTGGGTATCACGTGGGTGCCATTCGGGTGTCATCGCGTTCCGTGACGGTGGGTTCGGGCGGGGATTGGTGACCTGCGGCTCCTTTCCCTCGGCGGATGCCCTGCGGGCTGGAGTATCTGCTGCGGGTCGAGGTTGGGGGCGGTTGCGGCGGCCGCTCTTGCGGATCTTCGCGCGGGTGTGGTGGGCGGCGGCGAGGACGAGGTGGGCGGTGGCGTCGGCGCAGCGGCGTTGGTCGTGGGGTAGGACGCTGGTGTAGGTGTCGCGACGCCGGTGGGCGTGAGCACGGCTGCGGGGTCGGTGGCGCTCGTCGGAGCGGCCCTGGCTGCGGCGGCGGTGTTCGAGGTGGGAGAGTTGCCAGCGCGGGTGATGGTCATCGCCGCGGTGGTGGGGATGTTCGCGGCCCGGGTGGCGGACCTGCGCGCGGTCGCGGTGGTGACGGTTCTGGCGGCGGCGATCTTCGTGGGATTCTCGGGAACCGTTACGGCGTTCTGATCGGCGGGCAAGCGTCGTACACACCGATGGTCGTCTTCGCTGGGGTGCTCGGCGCCGGCTACCGGCGGATCTCGGTGGTTCCCTGCTCCGATGGTGCTCGGATGTTCAGCACCGATCGAGCACCATCGGAACTCGTCCAGCACGCCGACCGACACGCGCGACGGGTGGGGATGGTTGCTCCGTGGCTGCTCGTACGCCGGGGAACTGGCACGAGCCCACGGTCACCTGCCGTGATGGTGCTCCGTTGGTGCTCGGATGTCCGGTACTTGGTCGGCACGAACTGATCGGAATCGGCAACGGACGCCTCGCTCGCCCGACCTTTTCACGCCTGATCTTGACCCTTCATTCGCTGTAGCGCCCGGACCAGCAGATACTCAGCCGCTTGTTTCGGCACGCAGCACCACTCAGCGGCACGTGTGAAGCGGCGGTTACGCAGCGTAGAGAGCATCTGACGGGTCCGGACTACGGATCAGAAGGTTAGGGGTTCGAGTCCCTTCGGGCGCGCCACACAATCAAGGCCGTGACCAGCTAAAACGTTGGTTGCGGCCTTGACCGTTTCCCAGTATGTGCACCAAGCTCCCACGATGTGGGAGCTTGGTGCTCCGTTGGTGCTCCAAGGTTCGCGTGCCGTCTGAGTGGCGGTTTGTGCTCGTGCGTGCTGACCAGTGCGTGTGCGTGTCGCCTCGTTTGGATCATGGTGGACGTGCACGTCGGCAGGTCGTCGGTTTCTGTCCACTGTGGCCAGTGGTGGCGGTGGTGGTGTGGACATCTGATTTCCGCCCGGTTGTCCTGTCCCGGGCGCCGGGTAGTGGAGGGCACTTGACACGGTGCGGTTGAAGACCGTGCGGGTTGGGTTTGGGCCGGCACGAGCCGGGCTCCCGGCTCGTCGCCGGGGTGTCCATCGGGTCTGGACCAGGTCGGTGCCGGCTACGCGATGAACCGCAGCGGCCGATGTAGCAGCCGCCGGTGACCGGCACGGGAGGGTGTTGGTCGAGCGGCTTCGCCCACGAACCGTTCACGTGCGGTGCCTGCACGACGCGGTTCGGGACTGCCAACACCGGCGCACGCTCATGCCGATGAGCGGATGTTCATGCTTGCTTCTCGGTTGCGGCGGTGAACTGGATGGTCCGGTTGCTGACCAGTTCGGGGCAGCGGACAGGAAGGTCGTGGCCGGCTTCTGGGATGGTTTCGGCGTG